>DATMOC010000048.1:0-206977 GCA_035568415.1 Bryobacteraceae bacterium
CGCCTACACGCTCGACGGCGTGCAGGATACGGCCAAGCGTCCACTGCTGTTCGCCTTCAACGGCGGACCCGGATCCGCGTCGGTGTGGTTGCACATGGGATGCATCGGGCCGAAGCGCGTCAGGATGAAAGATGACGGCGACCTGCCCGCCGCGCCTTACCATCTGGTCGACAACGATCAGACCTGGCTCGACCAGGCCGATCTGGTGTTCGTCGACCCGGTAGGCACCGGTTACAGTCGCGCGGCCAACGAAACACTGAGGCGACGATTCAACGGTCTGCAGGGCGATATCGAATCGGTGGGCGAATTCGTTCAGCTTTATCTTTCACGGAACGAGCGCTGGACGTCTCCTCTGTTTCTGGCCGGCGAAAGCTATGGAACTACGCGCGCGGCCAGTCTTTCCGGCTATCTGATCGATCGCGGTGTGGCGTTCAACGGCATCATCCTGCTGTCCACCGTGCTCAATTTCGAGACCATACTGTTCCATGGCGGCAACGATCTGCCCAACATGTTGTATCTTCCCAGCTATACAGCGACGGCGTTCTATCACAAGAAACTCGCGCCGGAGTTGCAGAAGAATCTCGAATCGACGCTCAAGGAATCGGAAAAATGGGCCGTCGCCGGATACAACGAAGCGCTGGCAAAGGGCGATCAGTTGACCAGCGCGGAATTCACAGCCGGCGCAGCCAAGTACGCGCGTCTGACAGGATTGAGCCAGCAATATGTCGAAAACTCCGAGCTGCGTGTCGAGTTGATGCATTTTCTTCGCGAGCTGATGCGCGATCAGAAAATGATGGCGGGAAGGCTCGACAGCCGTTTGACCGGCCCGGCACCGCTCGACGCGGGCGAAACCGGCGACTTCGATCCGAGTATGACCGACATTCGTCCGCCGTACACGGCGATGTTCAATCAATACGTGCGGGAGCAGCTCGGATTCAAATCGGACCTAACGTATTACGTTCTCGGCGGCGGGATTCTTCCGTGGGATTACGGCGTTCAGAATCAGAACCGGTACGTCGACGTGAGCGAGTCGCTGCGCAGCGCTTTCGCCAAGAATCCGCACATGAAGGTGTTCGTGGGCTGCGGTTACTACGACATGGCGACGCCGTACTTCGCGGCCGAGTACACCTTCAGCCATATGGGTCTGCATCCCGCGGTGCGGAAGAACATCACGATGCAGTATTACACGGCCGGTCACATGTTCTATATCGATGTGCCGTCGCACCGGAAACTGAAGGGCGACATAGCACAGTTCGTGAAGGACGCGCTGCCATCCAACTAGGGCTTATCGCATAGTTGTAAGTACGCGCCTAAAACGAAAATTTCAGCGCGACTTGCGTGAGCCGCGGCGGGGCGGCTTTCACCACCTGACCGAACAGATTGCTATTGATATCTCCGTTCACAGCGACCGGTCCGAAAAACTGCGCGTGGTTGAAGGTGTTGAAGGTTTCCAGGCGAAACTCGAGCGCTTTCGCTTCGGTAAATTTGAAGGATCTCTTTAGAGCCACATCGAAGTTCAGCATCCCGGGCCCCGAAAACGACCTGCGTGACGCCGATCCAGGCGTGCCTAACGCGTTCGGACTGAATAACGACGTGTTGAAGTAGGACAATCCGTTGCGCGGATCGCCGTTCAAGTTGAGCCGGCCGGGCGTAAAGTCCGGCAGATCGAGACTCCGGTTGTTCACGCCATTCGGCAGGCTTCCCATCAGCGATCGGTCGCCGTCGGCCGAGATGGTCACCGGAAATCCGGAACTGGCGCGCGTAATCCCGGAAATCGACCATGCCCGCAGACCGTGGACGGGAAGCTGATATTCGTAGGTAGCCACCAGGTTGTGCCGAAGATCCCAGGCCGATCGCGCGCGCGTCAGGCCGAAGTTGAACGGATTGATCGGATCGGAAAGACTGGACGCCTGGTCGATCGACTTGCTGTAGGTGTAGGCGACCATCGCATCCAGCCGCTTCCCGGAATGTCTCAACGTGGTCTGAAACGAATTGTAGTTCGCATTGCCGATGCTGGCGTCGTAATCGTCATTGGCGAAAGCCGGTCCTAATGGCCCGCGCGTTCCATGCAGAGTTTTGCCCGCCGCGGTGAGGTATGTCGTATCCTCGCCGAACGGGCCACAGGTCGGCGTCCCGGGAGCCACGGCAGACGGCTGGCTGAGGGCAAGACACAGCGCCGGATTCCCGGGGTTCGCCGAATAGACCACCAGCAGGTGATGCGCTTGCGATCCGACGTAGCTCAAGCTCACCAACGTGCCGGTCCCCCATTGACGCTCGATCGAAAGGAAGTAGTTTTCGTTATATGGATAGGTGTTCCACGGCGGTGGCGCGGTCATCCCGGCTTGCGGCAGGAACGGCGAATAATCGATGGCCGGGTTGGGATGGCTGGCCGACGCGTTCAGCGGAGGAAACGTTAGCGGAAATGGATTCACATGCACCGTGCCATCCGACGAATTGACGAACGGCGTGGCGAAGAGTGGTTGCCCGGAACTGGTGTAGCTCAGCCCGTAGGGAGGCTGCGGTTCATCGATGCCGATGGTGTTGCCCTGGATCACCGAATAAAAGATCCCGTAACCCGCGCGAATACTGATTTTGTCCGATGGCGAGTACGCCAACCCGAGTCGTGGAGAAAAGCGATTGCTCTGCGGCACCAGCGTATTCGGGATTCCCGGATCAGTCGGATAGACCAGGCTGACCGGCGCCGTTGGATACACCTTGGATTGCTCGCCTGGATTGAATGTCGGGATCTGGTTGTATTTTTCCGACCAATACTGCATCAAATCCCAGCGGACGCCGAAGTTCAGCGTCAGGTTCGGGCGTATCCGCCAGCTATCCTGAACGAATCCCCCCGCATACTTGTGGCGGCCATAGTAGGGGCCCGAATCCGCCTGGTTGTAGTTGCTGGCGACGCCGATGAGAAAGTCCGCGAAATCCGATCCGGTTTCGGATCCCGAAAAAAGAAACGACCCGTTGAACGTTGCATTGGGATGCACATTGACCTGCTCGAAACTGAGCTGCACGCCGGTCTTGATGCTGTGCGCGCCCCATACTTTCGAAAAATTATCGATGACTGAAAACGTGTTGTTGGCCTGCGTCAAATTCGTGATGGGCGTGCCGATGACGAAGGAATTGAAGCGCACGTTTTCGACGCCTTCAATCTGCGGCGCCAGCACCGTGATCCCGGACGTTCCGGGGCCCGTCACAAAACCCTGTGACGCGAGGCTTGGCCCCACGCCGCCAGAGGGCTGGCCCACATTGTTCGCGTTCCGCATGTAACTCAGGCGCAGTTCGTTCACGCTGGACGCGCCGAAGGTCTTGGTGTGACCTATGCTGATCAACTGCGAGCGGCCCAAATCCAGCGCCGAGAATCCGGGAACGGTCGCGCCTCCCTGCCCCGTCGGATACGGATTGTTCAGGTGGTAGTCGTCGAAATAGTAGTAGGCCGAAAGCGCGCCCCAGCGTTCCGAGGTTCCATCCAAGCGGAAGCTCCCCTTGTCGTCGCGCAGAGCCCTTCCAACGGAGGCCGTCGAAAACGTGCCGGTCCCAAGGTTCGGAACGGGAACATATTGCAGCAGATGGCTGGCTGGTTCCGACCATGCGCGCTGAGGGATCACCGCGTTGGGAAACACGCACTGATTCGATGCAGCGCAGCCCGCAGTGTAGTACGGCTCGTTCGCGGAAACGGCGTAGCCAAGTTTTTGCGAGAGCAGATTCGCCAGATACGGGCCGCCCACGGTACCCGTCAAAGAATCGGAGAGACCGCTGAGATTTCCCGCTCGATTGGCGAGCGACGGGACGGGGATCAGCCCCGTGTCGATCCCCTGGCTCTGCCGGGTACCCTGATAGTCGCCGAAAAAAAATACTTGGTTCTTCTTAATGGGACCGCCGAGGATGCCGCCAAACTGGTTCTGGCGGTAAAAACTACGCTCGGGCGAAAAGAAATTGCGCGCGTCCAGGGCTGTGTTCCGCAGGAATTCAAACCCCGCACCATGAAGCCGGTTCGAGCCGGTCTTGGTAACCACATTCACGATGCCGCCGCTGTAGTTCCCGTACTCCGCATCGAAGTTGTTGGTCAGAATCCGGAACTCGGCGATGGAATCGAGATTCGGGACAATCGACGTGCCGCCGTTCATTAGTTCCTTCACGTCGCCGCCGTTCACCATGAAGCCGTTGGCGTCCTCGCGCTGGCCGCTGATGGATTGATTACCAGGATTCAGCCCACCCGAAGGCGCGATCGCGACGGTGACTCCGGCCATCACGATCGAATCGGGCTGCTGCGTCGTCGCCGGAACAATTCCGGGCTGAAGCGCCAGAAGATCCGTGAAACTCCGGCCGTTGAGGGCAACCGCGGTCATGGATTTCGCCGTGATCACTTCGCCCAGTTGCGTGCTGGCCGCCTCGATATGCACTTCATTCTCGGTGACCGTGAGAGATTCGATCTTCGCCGCCAGTTCCAGGGTGAGGTCGACGTGCAGCGCCGCGTCGAGGTCGATCGCCAGGCTGGTCCGGTTCTGAGGCTTGAAACCCGGAGCCTCCACCTGCAGATCGTAGCGTCCGACCGGCAGGCTGGGAAATGCATAGGCTCCGTTGGAGTCGGTGACGGTCTTGTTCTTAATGCCCTGGGTAATGTTGGTTACGGTCAGCTTGGCCCCGGCCACCACCGAACCAGTCGGGTCCTTGATCGTACCCGAGATGCTGCCGTTCACCGCGGCCGACGCGGTTGCAATCCTAAGCAGCGTTAGAAAAAGCACACACCGCGGTCTGGTCATCTTGAATAGCACGAATGATCCATTAGTAGCACGGAGCGCGCTAGCCTTTGGATCGGCGCAGAAGTCTTTTAGGTCCCGAACAGCTTCAATTGATTGGTGACGCTGGTCACGCCCTTCACCTTCTTGGCGATCTTCTCCGCCTTGTCTTTCGCATGCTCGTCGTGGACGTTGCCTTCAAGCGTGACCGCGCCGCTCTTGACGGTCACCTTGAAACCGGCACCCTTCACGTCCGGATCGTTAGCGAGCTTCTGTCGGACCTGATCGTAAATCTTATCGTCGCTTGGCGTTCCCTGCGCAAGCAGCGGAACTACCAAAGCGAAAACCAGCAACATGGACATCCAGCGCAAAACCATATCCCTATTAAGCTACAAATTGCGACCCACGCGCCAGTCCACCGCTTGCAGGAATTCCGGATCTTCCCGCCAGTTGGCCCGAACCTTCACGAACGTCTGCAGGAAAACTTTCTTTTCCAGGCGACGCTCCAGCTCCTGCCTGGTCTGGGTGCCGACCTTCCGCAGGGCCGCTCCTCCGGCGCCGATCAAAATCGCTTTCTGGCCGGTGCGCTCCACGAAAATCGTCGCGGCGATCCGTACCAGGCGGTCCGTCTCCTCCCACGACTCGATCACAACCGCTACCGAATGCGGGACCTCTTGATGGGTGAAATGCAGGATTTTTTCGCGCAGCAGCTCGGCGGCAAGGAACCGCTCGGGCTGATCGGTGAGATAGTCGTCGGGATAAAGCGCTGGACCTTCGGGCAGCCGCGCTACGATCTCGCGGCGCAGCACGTCGAGACCCTGGCCCTTTAGCGCTGAAATGGGGACATAGTCGGCGAAATCGTAAAGCGCGCGATAACGCTCGATCAGCGCGAGTAGCCTGGGCTTCTCTTCCAGCCAGTCCACTTTATTGAAGACGGCGATGGCCGGGACGTTGGCTTTCTTGACCAGATCGACTGCCCGCGCGTCTTGTTCGGAAAATCGCGCCAGAGCGTCCACCACGAACACAACCACGTCGGGAGCATCGGCAGCGTTCCGGACCGCATCCATCATGCGCTTGTTCAAAAGCGTATTGGATTTGTGAATCCCGGGCGTGTCGACAAACACGATCTGCGCGTCCGGCTCCGTCAAAACGCCCTGGATCGAAGTGCGGGTGGTCTGCGGCTTCGACGCAACGATGGCGAGCTTGGTTCCCAACAGGGCGTTTAGCAGCGTCGATTTGCCGGCATTTGGCCTGCCCAAAATCGCGACGGAACCCGCGCGATGCTTTTTACGCGTGGCCATTTGCCGTCTTCGCCACTCTTACCTGATCCACGCGAAGATGATTCGCGGCCAGAACTTTGATGGAGATCCCATCGCGCTCGGTTTGTTCGCCCACTTCGGGCACGTGCCCCATCCATTCCGTCACCAGCCCGCCCACCGTGGTCGATTCGGTGCCGTGCTCCGGATGAAAATCGAGCAGGTCTTCGAGACGCCCCAGGTCGAAACTTCCAGACACCACGTAGCTGCCGTCGGGATCTTTGCGGAAATCGCGGTCCGGCTCATGCTCGTCGTGAATCTCGCCGACGATCTCTTCCACCATGTCTTCCATCGTAACGATGCCGGCGGTCGAGCCGTACTCGTCGATCACTGCCGCCATGTGCGCGCCTTCTTCCTGCATCTCGCGCAGCAGATCGTTCACCGGTTTGGTTTCGGGAACGGCGCGGATGGGGCGCACGATGTCGCTTACCTTTTTACGGGCGCGCTGGTCCTCGTCCAGCTCGAACATATCCCGAACGTGAACGAAGCCGGTAATGTGATCGATAGTGTCCTCGTACACGGGAATGCGCGAGAACTGTTCGTTAATGGCCAGCTCACGAAGCTCTTCGAGCGTCGCATTGTGGCGGATCGCCACGATGCGCGGGCGTGGCGTCATCACCTCGCGCACGGTTTTATCGCCGAAAGCAACCACGGATTGAATCAACTCGCGATCGCCTTTTTCGATGATTCCTTCTTCTTCACCGGCGAGAATCAGCGCTTCGATATGCTCCTCTGGCCGCGCAGGTTCGCTGCTCTTGGCGGGCTCAGAGAGTTCAAACAGGGATTGCAGAAACTCCAGAGCCCACACCAGCGGAAGAACCATCCACGCCAGTGCGCGCAGCATCGGGACCAGGTTGAGCAGGGCTTTCCCGGTGCTGCTGCGATACACGATCTGCGGAATGATGTAGGTCCCCATCACGGTATACAGCCCTGCGATCAGACAGGCCACGGCGACGGCCTCCCACGGCGGGGAATTTGCCATAGTCGCCGCCAGCGTCAGGCATCCGACCAGCGCCAACCCGATGTGTTTGATCAGTGAAAAGGTAAGCGAACCGCGCTCGGTTTCAAGGCCCAGCTTCGATTCCAGCGTTTCCTTGAAAAACACCAGAGACGCGCGTTCCCGGGTGCGGATTCGCAGCGCTTCCAGATACAACACCTGGACGCAGGTGACCAGCGTGACGATCACGCCCACGACGATCGCGGCTATGGTGAAGGCCGGCGTCATTTCCCAGTTCTCTCAATCAGGCCGTTGGGAAGCCCGAACTTTCTGCGCCAGCGCCGCTCCGCGCGCGCCATCTCACCCGAATCCGACTCATGATCCAGGCCGGAAAGATGCAGGACGCCATGCAGCATCAGAATGCGAATCTCATCGAACACCGTGTGTCCATGCCCGGCGGCCTGCGCGGCCGCACGCTCCAGGGAAATCGCAATCTCTCCGCCGTTTTGGTTGGGAAAAGACAAGACGTCCGTGGCGTAATCTGATCCGCGGAACCGGCGATTCAAGCGCCGCAGCTCGCGATCGTCGGTAAGCAGACAGATGACTTCCCGCCCGAGTGAAATCCGGCGAAGAAAATCCGACAACTCTTTCTTGCGTAGGCCTCGCGCCGAATGACGGATCAGCAGCGGAATGTCGTCTGGAGACATGGGCGGACGCTCAGGCAGCCGGATTTGCCGAACGGCTCTCGGGGGAAGGCTGGGTCGCAGGCGCGGCCTCTACAATCTGATCGGGGAGCTTCAACGACAACTGGCGATTCGCGCCGATCTTCTCGTTGTACTGCTCGTACGCCCTGACGATTTTCTGAACCAGGTTGTGACGCACCACATCGCGGTCGTCGAACTGCACGAAACTGATGCCCTCGATGCCGCGCAGGATGTCGACGACTTCGGCCAAGCCGCTGCGCAGGCCGTTAGGCAAATCGATCTGCGTCGGGTCGCCGGTCACCACCATTTTCGAATTGAACCCCTGCCGCGTGAGGATCATTTTCATCTGCTCCGGCGTGCTGTTCTGGGCTTCGTCCATGATAATGAAGCTGTCGTTCAGTGTGCGTCCGCGCATGAACGCGATGGGCGCGACTTCAATTGTGTTGCGCTCCAGTAGTTTCTCGATTTTTTCCGCTTCGAGCATATCGTACAGCGCGTCATACAACGGGCGTAGATACGGATCGATTTTTTCCTGCAGCGTCCCCGGCAGGAATCCCAACCGTTCTCCAGCCTCGACCGCGGGCCGCGTCAGGATGATGCGGCTGACGCGTTTCGACATCAGCGCCGAAACCGCCATGGCGACGGCCAGATAAGTTTTTCCCGTTCCCGCGGGTCCCACGCCGAACACCAGGTCATTGCGTTCGATCGCATCCACGTAACGCCGCTGTGTGATGGTCTTCGGCGCCACTACTTTCTTGCCGAAGCTGCGCTGCTTTCCGCTTTCGACCAAGCTGCGCAAACTGGTTTCGGAGTCAACCGTCACCACGCGAAGAAAGCTGTTCAGATCGCCGTTGTTGAACACGTGGCCTTCGCGGACCAGCAAAACATAGTCGGTCAGAATATTTTCCGCGCGCGCAACACCAGCTTCGTCGCCCTCGATTTCGAGCGAATCGTTGAGCAGCCGCGTCCGCACATTGAGACCGCCTTCGATAAGCCGGATATTCTCGTCGCGAGTCCCGAACAGGGATTCAATTCCGCGGCTGATCTGTACAGTGGACTTCATTCAGGGTGAGACACGTGTGGAACCAGACAGTGTTAGAGAGGGTAAGCCGGAAATCCGCTGGCGCGGAGGCTGCAACCACATCTGTTTTAAGGATAGCAGAAAAGGCGCTTTCCTTCCAGGGCGCATTTCGTCTATTTTTGGTTGCTATCCGGTGAAAAATTTGACGTCACTCGAAAGTCCATACAAGGCAGGAGAACGTGTTATTCTAAGGGGACCGAAGTGACCCTGCGGGGACGTAGTTCAGTTGGTTAGAACGCCGGCCTGTCACGTCGGAGGTCGCGGGTTCGAGCCCCGTCGTCCCCGCCATATTCTTCCTTTTTTTCTATAACTTGTGTTTCTTGCAGCACCCCACGCTACCTGAACCACAGCACTTTGTTCTGGCCAGTGACGCCCGTCAGAATCTCCGCGTGATTCGTGACCGTCACCGAGTGCAGACCATTCGATTCCACCGATCCCATCACTTTGCCAGTCTTCCGGTCCAACTTCACGATCCAGCCCAGCGATGGAACCGGCGTATCGATTGGCTGCATCGTCGCCCAGATCGCCCCGCCGCTCGCGCGCACGGAATAGGTTCGGCCCAACTGCCACTCGCCCAGATATTTCCCGTCGAGATCGAACTCCTGCACGCGGCCGTTCTCCCGATCCGCGACATAGATGATCTTGTCCCGATCAATGGTGATCCCATGGGGCAGCCGGAACTGACCTTGACCGCTGCCCGCCGTTCCCCATTGGCGCACGCGCTTGCCGTCGGGAGTGTATTCAAGCACGCGCGCGTTCCCGTAACCGTCGGTGATGAATAGACGGCCGTGCGGTCCGAAAGCAATGTCGGTCGTCCCGACGAATTGGCTTCTCCGCCCGCTTGGTTGCTCGCCTACTTCAATCTGCATCAACTTTTTTCCGGCGGGCGTGAATTTCAAAACTGTGGAGCTTTCGGCGTCGATGGTCCAGACGTTGCCGGCGGGGTCGATACGGATGCTGTGCGGGATTTTGTACAGCCCCTTACCCCAACTCCGCAGGACGTGCCCTTGGCGATCGATCACGATCACCGGATCAGCCTTCTCGCCGCGTTGCAAAACATAGATGTTTCCTTTTCGATCGATGTCCACCCAGGAAATCATTCCCAATTCCCATCCTTCCGATGGCGGCTGGACCGTCAACTCGGTGCGATGCAGGATCCCCTGCGGGGCGGCGTCCAGAAGTGCGCGCAGGTGCGCGGTGGCCTGCGCCTTGGCCGCATCGTCTGGAGTCTGCGCCAACAGCGTCAACGAAATCAGCCACACTGCGGATTTTGTCATGTTCAAGTCAGGACCCTTCCCGCACTGCTCGGGCGGCGGCCGGGATACCTACAGCGGCATACCTACAGATAGTCTACGGGGGCTACCCGCACTTGCAGTCCGCACCCCTGCTAGAATCCAAATCACTGTAGCTTGGAGGATCGATGAGAAACACAATCTCAATCCTGTTGCTTTCAATTCTGGCGCGACCGCTCTTTGGCCAGGGTTCGCCGCCCCAAGGTGCGCCGGATCAGCCGTACACGATGGAGTATTACTACAAGGTCCAATGGGGACGTCAGCAGGAGTTTCTGCAACTCTTCTTAAAGAACCACTACCCTTTGCTTCAGAAGAACGTGGAAGGTGGCCGCATGCTCTCTGTGAAAATTGAGCAGCCTGCCAATCACGCGACTGAGGATGGGCGGTGGGATTATCGCGTCACGATCCGATTCAAGAACTCGACAATGGCGACGACAGCCAATCCTGACGAGGGGCGCCTGATCAAGCAGCTCTGGCCTAACCAGGCGACATACCAGCGCGAGGAGCAGCGCCGGTTCGAGATTCTGCTCGCCCACTGGGATCTTCCGGTGACTGATATCACGCCTGCCAAGAAATAGCCGATGAATGGCACGGTAGGAATCCTGGTTTGCGGCGACAACCATTTCATCGTGGACGGACCCCAACCGGATTCCGAAACGGCCCGGGCCCTTGCGCATCATTGGTCGTTCATCGAGATTGGCGGGGAGACGCCGGCCGCTTTAAAGAACTGGACCATCAAAACTCGCGAATTTCGCGAGAATCTTACGTGGGCACTGATTGTGCCAGGTGAGGGCGAAATGTCACCCGCCGTCAGCCGCTTGCTCGCTGATCTCCGCGATCGTGGGATCTCAGTATACGATCTTCGCCCTGATCAGCCGTCTACAGAACCCTCCTCACTCTCGAAGCCGGCTATCTCCACCATCATCCCCTAGGCGCCGCCGCGACTGAGATTTCATTCTCACTTCACCTTCCGGTGTGCAGCAAAGCCTTCGGAATAGTTTCCCGACCACGGAAGTCCTCACTAGTGAAAGGCAAAACCAAAGGATTTCGCGTATGTTGTGCAGAACTCAACCAACTCTCGCCGCAAGGCTGACCTCCACTCGCGCCCACTATCGGGGGCAGGTATCGGAATGAGCCGCCTCGCCGCATTTTTCAAGGGGGCTGATACACGCCTCGGCGTCTTTTATCCCGATCATGCTCTCATCGCTATTTTTCCTGACGTCAAGCGAGCGCAGAACGCTAAAGGCAAGCTTTGCGGCGCTGGGTTTTCGGACGATGAAGCGCTGGTCGCGTCCGGCGCGGACCTCATTGACCTGGTTCACGAGGAATCGGCGCGAGGCGGAGTCCTCGGTTATTTGATAAAGAACGTATCGCGCTTCCTCCATACCGAAGCCGCATATACCGACCATGATCTAATCTATGCACAGCGAGGAGCGGCGGTGCTGGCGGTTCATTGCCCGGACGAGCGCACGAAAAAGGCGGCTTGGCGTCTCATCGCGCCCACCGACCCACTGGTGGCCCGCCATTACAGCATCGGTGGCATCGAACACCTAGCCGGGGAGACCTAGCAGCAGATGCCGGTAATTGATTCGAATCGAAGAGTGCGCCGCGCTCCCAAGGGCGCCCACGACCATCAGGTCGATGCAATGGCTCAAGTGCTGCTTCGCTGGACACATGGCTCCGCAAGAACAAACGATCGTCTATTTGTGCGATCCGGTGCAGGTCAGCCCATACCGAACGCTGCCCCGCTCAGTTCACTCGTTTCGCACTGAAGGGTTCGGTGATTCCAATACCCTTGAACTTCAGCGTCCCCTTCAACTGATCGCCTTCGACAGTTCCTTCGTAGACGGAAATCCTTACCCCGTTCTTGTTTTCGATCTTCAATTTGAACGAGAATCTCTCGCCCTCAAACTTCCCATCGCTAACCTCGACGGTCCGGCCAGTCAGTTCCTTCATCCACGGCGCTTTGGAGGTCTGGACTGCTGTACCTGTCAACACACCGTCAGTGTTCTTAAGAGTGAAAATGCTCTCGTGATCATACTTTTTTCCATCCGCATCGCCCACCTGCTTTTCGCTAATCCATTTACCATCAATAGTGGCGGCATGAGCGGTTAGCGCGGCGATACCCAGGACCAGCGCCGCCATTGCAAGCGTCTTCATTTCGTGGATCTCCTGCCGTCTAAAACGAATTGCAGCCCTGAAAAGTTCAGTTTGCGGCAACCCGCGCCGCATCAATGCCTTGGCTTATCCCCTCTCGGCCTCTTGAGCGACGCGTTCCGCATGTTCATCGACGAGCGGACGGTCACTCCGCCGCGCGGCACACGCCATGCTCCGTTGGTTCGCGCTATGGATAGCAATCCCGTGCCCTTACGGGTTCCCCGCTGTTACGGAATTGAATGAGGAAGTCGCCGGCATGCGCGAGTTGCACGCGCTCTCGCTCGCCTCACACACCGCCGGCTGGCCCATCTAGTCATCCTCGCCCGCCAGATGATCCTCCGCACCTTCTATGCAGAGCGAACGAGGAAAAACGACTCTATCGGTCAGTTCTATTTCTTCACAACCGTAATGGTCACCTGCGACGGATACTGCGCCGAGTGGTGCACCGCATTGTGAGCGATTACACTCTTGGTCTCGTCATAGTTGTTGCCGCCGGTGTTCAGGTTGCGATCGAAACGCGGGAAATTACTGCTGGATACTTCGATCCGCAGCCGGTGTCCCGCCGCGAAATAGTTGCTGGTCGTCATCGGCGAAAGCGTGACCTTGTACACTTTGCCCGATTCCATCCACACCGGCGCCTTATCGTAGCCCTCGCGATACCGCACGCGCTGGATGGTCTCATCCAGGTTATAGGCGGTCCCATCCGCATCCACATCGATGAGTTTCACGGTGAAGTCGGTGTCCTTCGCGTCGGAAGAAACATATAACGTCGCCTCGATCGGGCCGCTCAACTCGATCCCTTCCTTGAATGCATCGGTGGTGTACACCAGAATGTCGTTGCGCGCTTCCATCTTGCGCTGATCGAACGCGCCCCCGGTGACCGCGTTGCCGGTGCAGCAAACGTTACCACCATAGGACGGTACCGGATTCATCGGATCGTAGACGAAGCCGTCCGGACGATCCGCCGCGGGAGCGGACGCTCCCAGTGCACCGTCGCCAGTAAGGCTATTGGCCTTGCCGCCGCTCGAGAGATAGAACGTCATCGGCTGCGCGCCTTGCGGCGGCCACGTGTCCGAGGATTGCCACTTGTTCGAACCCATCGTGAAGTAGCGGACCTTCGGCATCTTCTGCAGAACTCCGTTGTCTTCGCCTTTCAGAAAATGATCGAACCAGCCGTAGGTCAGTGCGTCGTAGTCCAGGCGCGCGTCGCCCATATCGCGCTCGCCGACGACCGTACGTTCGGTTGCGCGCTTATAGGAACAGTGCAGCGTCGGCGCGATCACCGCGTATTGCTGATTGGCGATTTCAGGCCGGGCATTCTTACGCGTCGAATTGTACGCCGCGAGGTTCGGGCCGATGGACACGTCGTACCACGACATGAACCAGAATCCAGGAATATTGATGGGCTTGTCTTCATGCCACAGGCCGCCGCGATACCACGCCGGATCGTTGGGCGTGCGTTTGATCATCGCCCCGCCGGTGGCTACTTCCATGCGGTCGGCGAAAATTCCGTGTGGTCCCCCCACGGACTCGATGATGTCTTTTTCAGGGAGATGCGTCAGCGCCTTCGACCAATCCACTGGCGGAAGCTGCTGCGCCAGATCGAACTCTTTCGACGCTCGGATCAGATCCTCCTGCGAAGTGTTGGGCGGGAACTGCGGACGCACCTGGTTCTGCTCGCCATACAGCCACGCGATAAACAGCATCTGCACCGCGCCGCCGCGATACCAGTTGCCCTGTTCGATGTACGGCCCGACTTTCCCCACGCCCGCGCCGAATCCTTGCGGGATCATGGTGGTGAACCCGGGCGTGCCTTGCGCCGCAACGCCCATCTGCCACTCCGCCGTCGAGGAACACCCGATGGTCCCCACTTTGCCGTTCGACCAACTTTGCGATGTCATCCACGTAATCGCGTCCGATCCGTCGGTGAGCGGCGGGCCCAGAATGTCGTAGTTGCCTTCCGAGAAAAAATGTCCGCGCTCATTCATGACGACATAGGCGTAGCCGTGTTTGATCGCGTCGATCTCGGTGGCCATGTCGGACGGCGCTCCGTTTCTTACGTCCCAGAAATTGAAGTTGTAGGGAGTGCGCGAAAAGATGACCGGATACTTCTTCGAGGTGTCCTTGGGACGATAGATGTCCGCCGCCATGCGCTTGCCGTCGCGCATCGGCACCATGACTTTCCGCTCGACGATGGCGATCGATTCCAGTTCCTTCTCTCTCGAATTCCGGGTCGCAACCAGCGCCGGGTCCGGCGCGCCGCGCTGTGCGGAAGCAGTTACGGCGAACGCCAATAGCAATCCGGTAGTAAATTTACGCATGTAAGCCATTCTATAACCTCTTAAACCACTGACTGACGCTCGTGACTCGTTTTGGGTTCTGGCGACCGACAGCCCCATGCGACGCATGGGGTTGAAATAACCCTTGACGGCTCGCCAAGCGTATGCTAGTTTTTTAGCATACATGGAAAAGCTGAGCCGCCGCGAACGCCAGATCCTGGATATTCTGTACGAGCGTGGGCGTGCCACTGCCGCCGAAATTCAGGCCGCCCTGCCCGATCCGCCCAGCTATTCGGCGATTCGAGCGTTAATCCGCGTGCTCGAAGACAAGGGACACGCACGGCATGAATCGGACGGGCCGCGTTACGTCTTCATGCCGAAGGTCCCGCGCGACAAGGCGCGCCGCTCGGCGTTGAAGCACCTGCTCCAAACGTTTTTCGATAATTCGGCTACGGACGCCGTAGCTACCCTGCTCGACACCCGCAAAGTTTCGCCTCAAGAGCTCGATCGCATCGAAGAGTTGATCGAGCGCACCAGAAAGGAACGCGAATCATGACGCTGCTCCTCGACTCCGCCCTCAAATCCACGATCATCCTTCTTGCGGCCTGGCTTGCCGTACTCGCGCTGCACCGCGGTTCGGCGGATGTCCGCCATCGGATCTGGCTCGCGGCGATTCTCGCGGTGGCGGCCATGCCCCTGCTGATGTCAATCGTCCCGCAGGCGTTGCCGCCGCAGGTGCGGATCGTGACCGCATCGCAAATTGCGTCGGGCCCGGCGCGCGCCAGCCGCATAGTTCACGCGTTTCCCTGGTTGTTCACGATGTGGGCCGCCGGCGCGATGCTCGTCCTCGCAAAGTTTGCCGCCGGAATGGGACGAATTGCTCTGATCACCCGAAACGCCGTATCTCGAGACGGCGTGCATTATACGGAGCAGGTTTCAACTCCTCTGACCTGGGGATTTTTCAAGCCGGTCATCGTCTTGCCTGCCAGCGCCGCGACGTGGACCGAAGAGCAGCGCGAAATCGTCATGCGCCACGAACGCGCCCACATCGAGAGGCATGACTGGCTGTGGCAGACGCTTTCGCGAATCGTTACGGCGGTGTTCTGGTTCCACCCGTTCATGTGGCTCGCGACGGCCGAACTGCGCCGCGAATCGGAACTGGCTGTGGACGATCGCGTGTTGTCGAACGGCGCCGATCCGGCCGATTACGCCGCGCACCTGGTGTCTGTCGCGAAACAACTGGTCGGCACCGTTCCCGCCGAATCCGTGGCGATGGTTCGCACGCCCGCCCTCGAAAACCGCGTACGCGCGATTCTCGACAAAACGCGCCCGCGTCTTCGCGCCAGCTGGATGGCTCGCACGGCGATCGTGCTGATCACCGGCGGCGTGATTTTTCCGTTGATGATGCTGCAAGCTCAGGAAGTCCACAAAATCGGCGAGAAGGGGTTGACACCTCCACGGGTGATTTCTAAAGCGGAACCGCACTATACCGAAGAAGCGCGCGATGCCAGGATTGAGGGCACCGTGGCGCTGCGCTGCGTGATCGACGAAGCCGGAATCGCGGAGAACATCGAGGTGGTCCGATCGCTCGATCCCGGCCTCGACACCAACGCCGTCACAGCGGTAACTCAGTGGCGGTTCGCGCCGGCAATGAAGGACGGCAAGGCCGTTCGCGTCTTGGCAACCATCGAGGTAAATTTCCACCTCCTATAACGCTACTTCGCGCAGGTAATCACCGGCGATTTCAGAGTACACGTGTCCACAACGGTTCCGTTGGCATCGAATGCCGTGATGTTCCATGCCCCCCCACCGGCCGGATTCATGGTCGAGAACCCGAATCCGGCGAGCGACGTTCCCTGTGTGACCGTGGCATTCCCCAGCACGAAGCCGACGATCGGCACCGTGGGATTCGCCGCCAGACTGTCGCCGCTGTTCCCAATGACCAGTTGCGGCGCGCGCGTCGGCGAGAACGTGAACGTCTGGAATGTGTGCGTGTGGCCCGAGAGCACCACTTGAACCCCTGCCGGCAGCACGTTCTGCGAGGCGGCCTGCAGCACGATATTCGAGTTGGCGTTGGAACGAATCGCCCACATCGGCCGGTGCGTGAGGAGCCACGCATTGGATCCCGCCAATTGGGCGAGCTTCGTGAACTGCGGCACGTAGGCCGCGACAATCCCCGGATCGGCTGGAATAATGGTGTCGTCCGCCGCCCCTGAGTCCAGCTCGATCAATTGGACTTGCCCGATGCTGATCGCATACGGGTCGGTATAGGTCTGGCACGAAGCCGGCATCGGGCGCGGATCGAGAAAACGGAACCAGCCTTCTCCCGCGCGATCGCAGGTTTCGTGATTTCCGCGCGTGAAAACCCACGGAGCCAGTGGCAAAAGCGTGGCGAACGGCTCGAACATATCCTCCCGCCACACATCCCAGTTGTATCCCCACGGACTCCCCACGCATCCCGTGGCCGTCATGCACTGAACTTCGCGATAGTGATAATCGCCGTCGTGGATGAGCAGCTGCGGATTGGTCGCGGCGGCATTTTGCGCCAGCGCCAGCACCGGCCATGCTTTCGGATCGAAGCATGCCTGCGAGGTGGTCGCGTCCATGCGGCAGCCGGTGTCGCCGACCACTGTGATCCGCGTGGGGTCCGTCACCGGCATCAGCAGTATCTGGCCTTCGATCGCGACCGATTTTGCGGAGGATGGAATGGTGAACTCGCACGCCAGAACCGGGTAAAACGGCAGGGTCGCCGGGGCTCGCGGCTGCATGCTTTGCACCGCGCCGTCGATCGAGATGGACGGGCACGTATTCTGGCTGGTGATGGCGCGCGCGAGTACCACGCCGTCCGGCCCCAGTTCATTGAATCGGGCGATGCTTTGCGCCGAGCCGGTGGCGATCGAGATATTGACCGGATTCGATTGCACTCCACCCGCGGAAACCACAACCGGAATTGAATCGCCCGAAGGCAACCCCGCGGGAACCAAGGCATTGACCTGGTAGACCCCGGCGAATTGCGGATTCGGCCCGGGCGGCGCCAGACCCGCGAAGGCCACGCTTGCCGTCACTCCTCCGATGCTCACCTTCGCTCCGGAATGCACCGGCGAAAGCGTCGTTTCGGAAGCGGTCGCGCCGCTGGCCGGCTGATTGTCGACGGCGCCCAGCCCGGTAGCGAAAATCGTGATGTATTCGCCCGTGTGCACCGGGCGTCCTTGTGCGTTGGCGCCGCGCGCGGACGCCGAGTGTAGAATCCCTCCCGCGAAAATTGCGGGCGTCGTGGCACTGACCTGAATCGTCAGCTGGTTGCTCACCGCGCCGCCGGAGATCATTACCACCGTCGCAGTTCCCAGCGGCGTTTCCCAGGGCACCTGGAAGTTGATCTGTCCGTCGGAGACATATAAGAGCGGCGACGATACGCCGTTTACGTATACATTCGCGTCGCCGAAATTCGTCCGCAGCGGAAACCCAACCGGCGCGCCCGTGGTAGCCGCCAGCCCGCTTCCGAAAATGGTCGCCAGACTGCCCGGAGACGCGCCTGCTGCGTAGCTGGCCGAGTTGACTACCGCATCCAGACGCGGCGCCGCAGCCGCCCATGCGCCTCCAAGAGACACGAAAAGCATCAAATTCGCGAAACGCATGTTGCATTCTTACAACTCAAAAATGACACGCTGATGAAATCTTGCGATATAGTGAGGTGCGATGTTCCAAGCCGCCATCCGCCCCGGTTTGGTTCTCTGCCTGGCGCTTCCGATGTTTGCGGAAAAGGTCCCGGGGCTGCGGGAACCGGTCGAAATTCTGCGCGATAGATGGGGAGTCCCGCACATCTACGCCAAGAACACCGACGACCTGTTCTTCGCTCAAGGCTGGATCGCCGCGAAGGATCGCCTGTTCCAGATCGACCTGTGGCGGCGCGCCGGAACCGGTAAGCTCGCCGAAGTGCTGGGACCCGACTCCGTGGGACGCGACCGCCTCGCTCGACTAGTCCGCTTCCGCGGCGATTGGAATAAGGAATGGGACAGCTACGCGCCTGATGCACGCCGTATTGTGACGGCCTTCGTCAACGGGATCAATGCGTATATCAAATCGCTGCACGGCAAACGGCCGCTCGAATTTCGGCTGGGTGGATACGACCCCGGCCTGTGGACGCCTGAAGACGTCGCCTCACGCATCGCCGGGCTCAGCATGACCAGCAATTTAACGCAGGAAGTGAATCGCGCGCTGGAGATCGCCAACTTCGGCGTCGCCAACGTCGAACGCTTCGCGCCGCCCGATCCGTTCGTGCATGTGACAGTTCCGCCCGGGATCGACATCCAGGCGATCACCGCGGAAATTGTGCGCGATTATCAGGCCGCCACCGCCTCTGCGCGATTCCCCGGCGAGCAGGGCTCGAATAACTGGGTGATCGACGGATCCATGTCCGCCAGCGGGAAGCCGCTGCTGGCCAACGATCCGCACCGGCCCATCACTCTCCCCAGCCTCCGGAAAACTGTGCACCTGGTCGCCCCAGGATGGAACGCGATCGGCGCGGGTGAGCCTGCGCTGCCTGGAATCGCAGTAGGCCATAACGAATCGATCGCGTTCGGATTCACCATCGTCGGTATCGACCAGGAAGACTTGTACGTCGAAAAAATTAATCCCGCAAATCCCAATCAGTACCTATATAAAGGTGCCTGGAAGCCCGTGGAGGTCGAGCGGCAGCAGATCGCCGTCAAGGGCTCCGCGCCACTCACGACCGACCTGCGCTACACGCAGCATGGGCCGATTCTCTTTGAAGATTCCAGCCGGCATCTCGCCTATGTGCTGAAGTGGGTCGGTTCGGAACCAGGCGGCGCGGGATACCTCGCCGGACTTTCGTCGGCGCGCGCGAAAAACTGGAACGAATTTCTCGCCTCCATGCAGCGCTTCAAAGTGCCCTCGGAAAACATGGTCTATGCGGATACCCAAGGCAACATCGGCTGGATCGCCGCCGGTTTCAGCCCGATTCGCAAGAACTGGACTGGACTGCTGCCTGTTCCCGGCGATACCGGCGAGTACGAGTGGTCGGGATTTCTGCCTACTTCAGAACTGCCGCAATCCTATAACCCGCCGCGGCACTTTTTTGCCACCGCGAACAACCGGATCTTGCCGTCCGGGTATCCGAAACAGCTTGCCTACGATTGGGCGCTGCCCTATCGCGTGCAGCGAATCGAACAAATGCTCGCCGAGCCTCGGAAATTCACAGTCGAGGATTTCGAGCACATGCAATACGACGTCGTCTCCCTTCCGGCTAAACGACTACAGGCCATCGTGCGGAAATCGCATCCCGAGCGTCATCGCGATCTGGTCGACGAATTTCTCAAATGGGACGCTCGCATCACACCCGATTCGCGTCCCGCACTGCTGTTCGAAATGTGGATCGCCACGTTGCCCACATCGGTTTATCCTCCGCAATGGCGCGGCCGGACGAATCTGGATCTCATCCTTCATATGCTCGAGGAAAAACCCAATCCGCGCGCGCTGATAGAGTCCCTGGATCGGGCCGTGGCGGAGATCGAACGCAACCTTCCGCATCGTGAAACCTGGAAATGGAGCGCGGCGCACACCATGCAGTGGCGGCATCCCCTCGGCACGAAGACGCTGGCCCTTTCGCCGACCCCGCGGCCCGGCGACAGCAACACCGTGCTCGCCTCCGGAGGCGCATCCGGCGCGAACGGGGCCACGTATCGCGAGATTTTCGACCTCTCCGATTGGGACCGGTCCATGATGACCAACGCTCCCGGCGAATCCGGCGATCCCGAAAGCAAACACTACCGCGACCTGGTGGATGACTGGATCGCCGGCCGCTACCATCCCATGCCGTTTTCCCGCAAAGCCGTCGAAGCCGCCATCGAGGAGAGGATCCTGCTGGACCCGTTGCAATCGTCGAAAAACTAAAGTATAGTTATTCGGTTCTGATGTAAACCCACAAGTTCGGAGGAACTATGAAAAAGTTAGCATTGGTTATGTTTTTAGTCGTTGCGGCAACGACTGCGCCGGTTTACGCGAGCCTGCTTGGTTCAACCGTCGATGTGAAGGCGGACTTCCCGACCATGGGCACCGTATTCGTCGACGGTGGAACCCATTTAGTTGATGGATCCGTAGAATGGGCCGCAGGATCGTTTCCTGGCTACAACTCGAGTCTCAGTGTCCAGATTACGGCCAGCCAAATCATTCTGTCGTTCAATGGCACGGCGACATTTTTCCAGACTGCGGCATTCAACGGACTTGATATCACCACCCTCACCGGGCATATCTCGAGCGCCGTTATCGATGCTTCCAGCGCGTTCAATCCTATCGGGATTTCGCTCATCGGCAACGACTTATTCCTCAACTACTCGACCGTAGTGGTCGGAACTGGACAGTTGTCCATCATCGACTACACGGGTACATCAACGGTGCCGGAACCGGCCGGCTACTTGTTAGCCGCGGTAGGGTTGGGAGCTCTGGCGCTGGTCCGCCGACGCGCCGTTTAAGCGCTGGCCGAAGCACTTCGCTTCTAAAGTCGGGACTGCTAGACTCGTGGTGTGCAGATCCTCGACGGCACCCTGGTGCGTGCCGAAATTCTTTCCAGACTTAAACCCCGCATCGCCAGGCTGAAGCGTCCGCCTGGACTCGCAGTCGTCCTGGTGGGCCACGACCCCGCTTCCGAAATCTACGTTCGCGGAAAAATCAAGGCTTGCGGCGAGCTGGGCATTTACAGCGAAAAACTCACACCCCCGGAATCGATTTCCACCGAAGAACTTCTCGCCGTTATCGACGATTTGAACCAGCGGCCGGAGATCGACGGCATTCTGGTGCAGATGCCGCTGCCGAAACAAGTGGATTCGCGGCGCGTTCTTGAATCGGTTGCGCCCGATAAGGATGCCGACGGATTTCATCCGGTCAACGTCGGCCACCTGGTCGCGGGACGGCCCGCGCCGCGCGCGTGCACCCCGGCCGGAATCATACAGATGCTGAAATTTTACGGCTGCCCCATCGACGGACGCCGCGCCGTGATCGTCGGCCGCAGCGATATCGTCGGCAAGCCGATGGCGCTCATGCTGCTGCACGAAAGCGCCACCGTGACCATCTGCCATTCCCGCACGTTGAATCTCGCCGGGGAGTGCCGCCGCGCCGAGATTCTCGTCGCCGCAGTCGGCCGTCCCGGCTTTGTCACGCGCGACTTCATCGCTCCCGGCGCCGTGGTGATCGACGTCGGACAGAACCGCATCGACGATCGGGCGTTGGCGGAAACGCTCGGAAAAGGAGACGAATTCGCGCGTAAAGGATCGGCCCTGGTCGGCGACGTAAACCCGATCGACGCAATAGACTGCGCCTCGGCGTATACCCCCGTCCCTCGCGGCGTCGGCCCCCTGACCATCGCCATGCTGATGGCGAACACCGTGGAACTCGCGGAGAAACATCAATCGGCCGCGAATACACGCGAATGAACGCTAATCAGAAATTCGCGTTCATTCGCGTTCATTCGCGGCCAATTCCAACCCTATGCTTCGCGTAGGACTCACTGGCGGACTCGCCAGCGGGAAAAGCTTCGTCGGCCACCAGTTTGCCGCCCTGGGGTGTCTGCTGATTGAAGCCGACGAGCTTGGACACAAGGTGCTCGAACCAGATGGCGAAGCCTATGCACCAGTCGTCGCAGAATTCGGCCGCGAAATTCTTGGCCCCGGCAGCGTCATTGACCGCCGTAAGCTTGCCTCCATCGTGTTCCATCAGCCGGATCGTCTGGAAAAGCTCAACTCCCTGGTGCATCCTCCGGTTCGCGCGCGCACCAGGCAACTGATCGACGAGTTCGCCCAACACGAGCCCCATGGCATCGCCGTGATTGAAGCTGCGATACTGATAGAGACTGGCAGTTGGCGCGGTTACGACCGTCTCATTGTGGCTGTATGCAGTGAGGAGCAGCAAATCGAGCGGGCTATGGCGCGCGATCGGTTGTCGCGCGAGGCTGTGCTCGACCGGTTAAGCCGGCAAATGCCGCTCGCCGATAAGGTGAAATACGCTGACTACGTCATCGATACTTCTGGAACCAAACCACGTACCATCGAGCAGACGCGCAACGTTTATGCGTCTTTACGGAGCTTAAACCCATGCGATTCAGGACACTGATCATCGCCGCCGCGCTCGTCGGCGGATTCGTTTACATCACCGCCAAGCCCGGCTCCTTTCTGCGCCGCGGCCTCACTTCGTCAGAACCTTTATGGAGCGGCCCGCAGGTCGCGCATTCCGCCGGCCTGGGCTCGGATGAGCTCAACAATATCGAGATCTACAAGAACGCGAAGGACAGTTGCGTCTATATCACCAGCACGGTCTATCAGCGGACGTTCTTTTTCGTTCAGCAGGGCCAGGCGCTGGGATCGGGATTCATCATCAACGCCGAAGGCCAGATCCTCACCAATCATCACGTCATCAGCGGCAGCTCCGACGTCGAAGTCACACTGCCCGATCAAAGCACCTACAAAGCGAAGGTCCTGGTGAAAGACCGGCAGGACGATCTCGCCCTCATCAAAATCGATCCGCGAAAAAAGTTGCCGCATCTGAACCTGGGTGATTCGGATCATTTACAAGTCGGCCAAAAGGTGCTCGCGATCGGGCAGCCCTTCGGCCTCAAAGGGACCTTGACGGTCGGCGTGGTCAGCGCCATGGGCGTCGGACCGATTCAAGGCGACAACAACGTGCCGCTCGAAGACATGATCCAGACCGACGCGGCCATCAATTCCGGAAACAGCGGAGGGCCGCTGCTCGATTCGCAGGGTAACGTGATCGGAATTAATACCGCGATTTACGGACCATCCGGCGGCAACGTCGGCATCGGGTTCGTCACGCCCATCAATCGCGCCAAGCTGATGCTCGATGGGTTCCACGCCGGCAAGAGCTTCGGCCGTGCGCGCCTAGGCGTGCAGACCGTATTCATCGCCGGCGATCTGGCTGAAGCGCTGAAGCTTCCGGCGGGCGGTGGCCTCCTGATCCAGACAGTGGCTCGCGGATCGGCCGCGGAAGATGCTGGATTGCGCGGCCAGCGCGATGAAGTTCGTGTCGGAAACGCCCGTCTCGGCGTTGGCGGCGATCTGATCACCGCGGTCGATGGAAAGCCCGTCGCCGAGAACGACGCAGTCACCCGTGCCTTGTCTCGCAAACGTCCTGGCGATATTCTCGAGCTGACCATCTATCGCGCAGGCCGTTCCATGAACCTCAAGGTCAAACTCGGCGAAGCGCCCGACGATCCCATGTGATGAGCCCTCTAAACATAAATCGCGCACTTGAGGCGCGACAGTCATGGAGCGCGTTCGTGACCCGCGAAACTATCCTGTCGTGAGTGCAACCTTGACCGCAACACCCGACCAGGGAACCCTCGCCTCCACCGGAGCGCGCAAAGCGCTCACCGGATTCTTCGTATCCGGCCTGCTTCTGGCTTTCCTAGGGGCGATTCTCCCCTCCTGGGGACATCATCTTTCTTCCGACTATTCGACCATCGCGTGGTACTTCGTCGGCATGATCGCCGGGATTCTGGCATCCGTCTGGATCTCGCCGCCGCTGCTGGAGAAGAAGGGCGTCGGATGGACTCTGGCGTTCTCCTGCGCGACCGCGTCAGCCGCCCTCCTGTATCTGGCGTTCGTGTCGCCGCCGCATTCGCCGTGGTGGCGCGTAGCCGGGCTCGCCTTGATCGGACTCTCCGCCGGTGTGCTGCACACCGCCATCTTTCACGCCATCTCGCCCATGTACCGGCACGATCCGGCGGCGACCATCAATCTTGCCGGAATTCTGTTCGGACTCGGCTGCCTGACCGTCGCCCTTCTGGTTTCAGGCGCCTATTACATATACACCGCCCCCGCTATCCAAACCTGGATCGCAGCGATCCCGGCACTATTCGGATGGTTCTATGTGCGGTCGCGATTCGCCGCGCAGCCCGTGCCGCATCACCCGTCCCCCCGGCAGTTCCTGGCCGAATTGCGAAGCCCCGGAGCCGTGCTGTTCAGCCTCCTGCTCTTCTTTCAATTTGGAAACGAGTGGGCCATCGCCGGATGGTTGCCGTTGTTCCTCAGCCAGCGTCTGGGCATCAGTCCGGCGACGTCGCTGATGATGCTCGCCCTGTACTGGGCCGCCTTGCTGGTGGGCCGCGTAGCCGCCCAAGCGGTGATGCCGCGGGTCAGCCATACGCGATTGTTGCTGTTGAGCGTACTCGCCGCTATGTTCGGATGCCTGGTTTTGCTCTCCACCGATAATCGCTTCGGCGCGGTGAGCGGAATCCTGCTGCTGGGCGGCGCTTTCGCGCCCATCTACCCGCTGGTCGTCGAGAAAATCGGCCACCGCTTCCCGTACTACCACCCAGGCTTCTATAACGGAATCTTTTCCTTCGCCATGGCCGCGGGAATGCTCGCGCCCTGCACGCTGGGATATTTCGCATCGTACTGGGGCGTACGCGTGGTGATGGGATTGCCCTTGGCCGGATCAGCCGTCGTCTTCGTGCTGCTCATGCTCATTTCCCTCGAAGCCCGACTAAGCACTCCCGCAAAATAAAATTCGCGTTCATTCGCGTCCATTCGCGGCCGAAATTCGAAACCGCAGGAACTGTGGATCGCTCCAGTCCCAATTCCGTTCCGGATGTTGGTCGATGTTGGCCGGGTCGACGTTCCAGCGATACACCGCCAGCGACCATCCTCCCCGCAAATGTATCCCGACGCTCACCAGCGCCAGCGCCACAAAAGCCACACGAGCCGCCGATCGCAAACTGCCCCACTGTTCTAAATATGGAATTAGAAACAGCACGAAAATCGGCGTGATGTCGGTGAAAAAGCGTGGACCGTAACAATGTCCCGCCCACCAGTTCGAAATGTAGGCCGCCACTGCCAGCCAATGCGCCACCGACAAAGCCGTCAGCCACGGCGCGAGCGGCGTGTTCCATTTCTGTCGGAGCATGCTCCACAACGCGAACAGAAATACGGGCGTGAACGCCAGCAGCCCACGTCCCGGACTGATCAGATCCCCCGCCAGTCCTACGCCCCACCGCGACCAGTATTGCGGCAGGAATCCGGAGAGATCGGAATGATAGTACGGTGACAACATCGCGTGATAGACGGAAAAATTGTAGCCGAGAAATAGCGCCGCCACCGGCGCCGCAGCCAGCAGATATTTCCAGAGATAACGGCGGTGCCGCCACGCGACGTAGGCCGTAAACACGATCACGAACAACGCGTCGGTGGGACGCACCGTATACGATAACGCGACCGGAAGGCCCGCCCAGCCGGCCAACTCCGGCTTTTGTTCGGCGCGCAACAGCAGATAAATGACGATGGTCAGCAGCAGCATGGACGGCGTGTGCTGCCATATCGCCCGCCCCGCCGTACTGTAAGCCGAAGTCCCCAGCGCGAACAGCAGCGCGAGCCACACCGCGCGATTCACCGGCAGAAACATCCGTCCGATCAAAAACATCACCACCGCCGCCGCCGCCAGCAGCGCCGAGGCGACCTCCATCTCTATAACCGGATGAGCCTGATCGAAATCATCCGCCAGGAATCCCTGAATGACCGGCTGAGAACTATGAAAACCGCCGATCACCGGATGGAGTAGATGCATCACCCCCACGGCGACAACGATAAGCGGGCTCGTCAGCACCGGCCCCCCGATCGGATAGCCGTTGTACCAATGCCCTTGGCACGTGTCCGTACGCAGCGCCACGGCGTGTCCTTGTGCGTCCACGCACTCCATGCCGTAAAAGCCGCTTTCGCGCAGCGGTCCCTTGTACTCGTCCAGATTGGTGACGCCGTGATGCCACAGGCTCATGGCGATGTACACCGTCCAGCGCGAATCGAACGAGGTGCCGATCGAGCTCAGACCGGAGAAAAAGTACACGCCCAGGAACAACAGCAGCGCAACTTTGTGAGATCCTCGAAACATAAGATGCGGCTCGCGTCGATATTGCTGGTCGTAGCAAACCTCACCGCTACAGATCTGGAGCATCGCATTGATGTGCTGGCCGAATCAAGTGGACCCGTCGGCCGCGGCTTCGCCGGCATCCATGTAGTCGACCTCGCCACCGGCAAAACCATCTACCGCCGCAATGAAGACCGCCTGTTCCTGCCCGCTTCGAACGCCAAGCTTTTCACGACGGCTCTTGCTCTGTTGCGCCTCAGTCCGGAACATCGCTTCACCACCCAGATTGTCCGCGACGGCAACGATCTGGTTCTGACCGGTGGAGGCGATCCGTCGCTTTCCGGCCGCGTTTTCCCGTATCGAAAGGACGCCCCCATGGGGCCGTCCCTTAAAACCATCGAAGATCTGGCCGACCAGGTCGTGGCGAGCGGCGTCCGCCAAATCGAAGGCGATATCGCCGGCGACGATCGTCTGTACCCCTGGGCTCCCTACGCGCCAAGTTGGACCCAGGACGACGCCCTGCGCGAGTTCGGCGCACCGGTCAGCGCGCTCTCGGTGAACGATAACGCCATTGCACTGTTCGTCCGTCCCGCGGCGCGCCCTGGCGATCCCGCCGAGTTGTCGCTCGATCCTGCGCTCGAATACTACGCCATCGATAACCGCATCGCCACCGTGGCCCGAGGCAGTGAAGCGAAAATCCGCATTGCACGCCAGCCCGGCTCGCGCCAGTTGCTGATCTGGGGCAGTATTCCTGCCGGACACGCGCCCATCGTAGAATCTTTGGCCATTGACGACCCGGCGCTGTACGCTGCGTGTGCTCTTTATGACGCGCTCACCCGGCGTGGAATTGCCATCTCTGGAAATCCCGTCGTGCGCCATCGCCTTGCCACCGATGACTACGAACCCCCACAAGGAACCGTCCTCGCCTCGCGCACTTCCCCGCCCCTGGTGAGTCTGTTGCAAACCATGGATAAAGTCAGCCAGAATCTTTTCGCCGAGCTGATCCTGCGCGAGGTTGGCCGCGTCTCGCGCCATCAGGGGACCCGCGAAGCCGGCCTCGAAGAACTGGACGCCTTGCTCGCCGAACTGGGCGCTCCCAAGGACGAAGCGCGCCTCGAAGACGGCTCGGGACTCTCCCGCAACGCCATGATTACCCCGCGCCTCATGACCCGCCTGCTGGTGTTCATGCACGCATCCAAGTTCCGTGAAGACTGGCTATCCCTGCTCCCCATCGGCGGCGAAGACGGGACGCTCAAACATCGCTTGTGTTGCATGGCCGATGGCAAAGGGATCCGCGCCAAAACCGGATCGCTCAGCCGCGCCCTGGCGCTCTCCGGATACGCCGACGGCAAGACTCATGGACGTCTGGCGTTTTCCATCATCGTCAACGATTTTTCCGCGCCGCAAGCCGAAGTCCGCGCCTGGATTGATAAGATAGCTACAGCCCTTCTGGAGTAGAACATGCCCATCTTCGAATATCTCTGTGACGACTGCGGAACCAAGTTCGAAAAACTAGTCCGCCGCGACGACAAGGTCCTGTGCCCCCAGTGTGGCGAGAGCCACCTGACTCCTCAGTTCTCGACCTTCGCCGCAAAGTCGGCACAATCGACCATGCCCTCCTGTCCGGGCGGGATGTGCCGAACCCCAGACCTGTGCGGCCGCAACTAGAAGCTTCAGCAGCGCCGGCTTTAGCCGTCCTTCAGGATCCGGTCGCTGTCGCTCGCGGTTCTGTGCCGCCATCGACAATCAGAGTGTTCGAACCGAGCCGCGAGCGACAGCGACCGGGTCCCGCCGTTTTCCGCACGCTCTCCATCGATTTGTGACACGTGACACATCCACTCGCTCGCTTCGGTCGCGACTAATAGTAGGCGTTAGCTGCGCCCTGAGCCGCGACCACAGGGAGCGGTCGATACTGAGTTCCTCGCAGCCTCAAAAACGTGCTCCAAGACTCGCGGCTTTAATTCAGAAATCGTCTAGCAAAGCGTTTTTTCAAAAAGATAACCGCATCTCCCCATTCAACAATCTCCTCATTGTGCCGAAGAGCCAGTAGAGAGGAACCGCATCGTTGCGCGAACGGCATTTGAATTCCGGGCAGGCAAGGTTGTTGGTCGTCGACGACGACCCACACACCCGCGCACTTCTCTTAGACCGCCTCGAAGGACAGGGCTACACCGTGGACGTGGCTGGTGATAGCGCGGATGCCCTTCAAAAGATTCAGAAGGCCCAATACGACCTGGTCCTGCTCGAACAGATCATGCCGGGAATGAGCGGACTCGACTTGCTCCACTTGCTCCGCGCCACCTACTCCCCCAGCGATTTGCCCGTCATCATGGTCACCGCAGTGGACCATAGCCAGCCCGTGGCGGACGCTCTCAATGGCGGTGCGAACGACTATGTGGCCAAGCCTGTCGACATGCATGCGGTAGTGAGCCGGATCCAGGCGCAGCTTCTGCGAGTCAAATCCGACCGCCGCACCCGCGAATGTGAACTGCGTCGCGATCCGGTCACCGGCTTGGGCAACCGCCTGCTCCTGCTGGAGCGAATATCCCAATACATCGCTGCCCGAAGCCAGCCTCCGGCCCTTCTGCTGCTCGACCTGGATGGCTTGAAAACGGCCAACGACAGCTATGGTCGCGACGCCGGCGATCGGCTTCTGGTGGAGGTCGCCTCGCGCCTCCTCAGCGTCGTCCCGGACACTGCCACCGTTTCGCGAATCGGTGGGGACGATTTCACGGTACTGCTGGCCGAGCCCGTCTCCGGCAGTTCCCCCGAGGAACTGGCTGAAAGGATTCTTGCCGCCCTAGCCATTCCAGTGCTAATGGATGGGCGAAAAATCACCATCGGCGGCAGCATCGGAATCGTGGCGGAAACACTCGGCGCCGCCGAAGATCTGCTGCGTAACGCGGATCTGGCCATGGATCGCGCCAAAGAACTCGGAAAGAATCGATGGGCCCTCTTCGAGCCGGAAATGCGCGACCGCTCAGAAACCCGTGCGTTGCTGATCCGCGATCTGCGGCATGCCGCCGAATCCGGACAACTGGTGGCCGTCTACCAGCCCAAAGTCGCCTTGAGAACCCGCCGGATCGTCGGATTCGAAGCCCTGCTGCGCTGGCGTCACCCCCAGCGCGGATTGCTGGCGCCGGCTGACTTCATCCCCCTGGCCGAGGAAACTGGCCTGATCGTCCCCATCGGCGAGTGGATCTTGCGTCAAGCGTGCCGCCAGCTCAAAACGTGGCAGCACGAGTTTCCCATGACTCCGCCCCTCACCATGAACGTGAATCTTTCTGCTACGCAACTGGGCGACCCGCGGCTCATTGAACACGTCCGCAACATCCTGGCTGAGACTGGCATTGCGCCGGAAACCCTCAACCTGGAATTGACCGAAACCGCGTTCGTGCGCGAGCTCGATTGCGCTGAAGTTGTTCTCGCCCAATTGCAGGCCATGCACATCGGCCTCAAACTGGACGACTTCGGCACCGGCTATTCGTCGCTCACCTACCTGCGGGCGCTGCACTTCGATTCGATCAAGATCGACCGCTCGTTTGTCGCCAAGATGATGTCGGACCCCGAATCGCACATCATCGTCGAGACCATCCTCAAACTCGCGCAAGCCCTGGAGATGACCGTGATCGCCGAAGGGATCGAACAAGAGCCGCAGATCGGCGAGCTCCTTCGCCTCGGCTGCGAAGTCGGCCAAGGCTTCTATTTCTCCCGCCCGGTCGAGGCCGAAATAGCCGAACAGCAACTACGCGCCATCGTCGCCTAGCACGCACTCAAACCGTCAGAAATCTTCACATGCTTGAGGCGCGACAGTTATGGAGCGCGTTGCTCCAACTCTGCACCGAACCGCGAACGCAGTGAGCGGGTATTACATATGACGTGATCGTCATCGTGATAGGACTCAGCAAGTGGGGCAGGTCCCCGACCTGCCGCGCGAGTTTTTGCAGCAACCCGGTTACGTTATAATCGCCGGCAGAGAAAGCCGGTTCCATGAAACATGTCATCTTGGGCCTAACGCTGATCGCATGTCTTCCACTCTTCCCTCAGGATCGTCCGGCCGCGATTCCCCAAGGCTTCACGGTATTTCGCATACGTGACGGATTTCGAGTGAGCGCGGACGGAGGACGAACCGTCGACGCGATCGCGACCAGCATAGAGGCTCTCAACCCCTCGCACGTGGTTCGACTTAAGGGAGGCGTTGCGATCACCATCAACGGCATGGAACTCCGCGCCGATGAGGTGGACTATCACTGGGATACCGGCGAGCTTGAACCGTACGGCAATGTGCACGTGAAGCCGCCTGCCCAATAACTAAAACCGTCATGGGACGTACTGCCCTCCCGTGGCGCACGCACTCGTGCGTGCCGTGTCGACACTCATGTCGACACCTCTTGACATTTCGCAGACAGCCCACTCGTGTTCTAACTTGGCGTCCTTGGCGGCTTGGCGTCTTTGCGTGAATCCGAGAGTCCAGCCGCTTTTGCCCCCGATGCTACACTAAAAAATAAATGACATATGACGTGATCGTCATCGGGAGCGGTCCTGGTGGCTACTCGGCGGCCGTTCGAGCGGGTCAGTACGGTCTCAAGACAGCGATTGTTGAAAAAGACCCCAAATTGGGCGGCACCTGCCTCCATGTCGGATGCATTCCTGCCAAGGCCTTCCTCCACGCCGCCGAGGTCTGGGAACGCTTCCAGCACCCCGAAGAAGACGGCATCCATTGCGACAATCCGCGGCTCGATTTCCCGCTGGTCAGCGATCGCAAAAACAAGATCGTCGCCAAGCACGCCAAGGGCGTCGAGTTCCTGATGAAGAAGAATAAGGTCGACTGGATCAAGGGCCGCGCACGCCTGGCCGGCACCGGCCGCGTCGAAGTCACCGGCGAGCAGGGCACCCAGATCCTCGAGACGCAGAACATCGTCATCGCCACCGGTTCCGAAGCCCGTATGCTTCCCGGTCTGCAGCCCGATCCGCAGCGTATTCTCACCAATATCGAAATCCTCAACTTGAGAGAAGTCCCCAAATCCATGGGGATCATAGGCGGGGGCGCGGTCGGCGTCGAATTCGCGTCAGCCTTTCATCGCTTCGGGACCAAGGTCACCGTGTTCGAGATGCTCCCCCGCGTCGTGCCGCTCGAAGACGAAGAAATCTCGAAAGAACTCGAGCGCCTGTTCAAGAAAAGCGGTATGCGTATCGAAACCGGCGCCCGCGTCGAAAACGTCCAGAAGTACGATGACGGCGTTCGATTCTCCGCGACGTTCTCTAACGGCAAACAGGAAAACTTCGATGTCGAGACCTTGCTGGTCGCCGTAGGACGCAAAGCCCTGATCGACAATATCGGCCTGGAAGGTACCAAGGTCCAAATCGAGCGCGGCTTCATCAAAGTCGACGAATACCAGCGCACCGGCGAGCCCGGCGTTTACGCTATCGGCGACGTCGTGCTCGGCACCCCGCTGCTGGCGCATGTTGCGACCGCCGAAGGCATGGTCGCCATGGCGCACATTGCGGGCAAGCCGGTGACGCCGATCAATAAAAATCGGATCCCCAACGCGACCTATACCGAACCAGGCATCGGCAGCGTCGGCCTGACCGAAGCGCAGGCGCGCGCCGCCGGCCGCAAAGTTAAAATCGGAAAATTCCCGTTCATGGCGGACAGCAAAGCCAGCATCCTGGGCCGTCACGACGGATTCGTCAAAGTGGTCGCCGATGAGGAATACGGCGAAATCCTGGGCGTCCACATCATCGGACCGGAAGGGTTCGAGCTGATCACCGAAGCCGTCGCGGCCATGAACGCCGAAGCGACGGTCGAAACCATGATGAACACCATCCACGCGCATCCGACGCTGTATGAAGCGGTGGGTGAGGCTTTCAACGCAGTGTACGGAATGGCGATTAATGCTTAGTACAGCAGCTGCGGAATCCTGCGTCGTCACCAATCTCGGGAACATGCGCTATGCCGACGCGTTCGAGCTGCAACAGTCTTTAGTCGAAAAGCGCAAGCGCGGCGAGATCGCCGACCAGCTACTTTTCGTCGAACATCCGCACGTCGTCACCATGGGCCGCAACGGCCACGATGCGAACCTTCTTGCGTCGCCCGAACTGCTGGAACGAGCAGGGATCGAGTTTCACCGCACCGACCGCGGCGGCGATGTGACGTACCATGGACCCGGCCAGATCGTCGGTTACCCGATCTTCGATCTGCGTGAATGGAAACGGGATGTCGTGGCCTACGTGCGTGGCATCGAACAGGTGCTCATCGACGCCTTGGGTTCGTTTGGTATTTTTGCATATCGCGATCCGGGAGCCACCGGAGTATGGACCGACGCCGGAAAGGTCGCCGCCATCGGCGTCCACATCAGCCGCTGGGTCACCTCGCATGGATTCGCGTTGAACGTCGATACGGATTTGAACTATTTCCAATACATCGTCCCGTGCGGATTGACCAAGCCGGTGACCTCGCTGCGGGCGCTCGGCTGCGCCGCGTCGCGGAATGAAGTCATAACAGCGCTCGAACGCAGTTTCGGACGCGTATTCAATAGAACCATGGAGAGATCATGATTGACGTCGTCATGCCCCAGATGGGGGAGAGTATTGTCGAAGGAACGCTGACCAAATGGTTGAAAAAAGCGGGCGATCGCGTGGAGCGCGACGAGCCGCTGTTCGAAATCTCGACCGACAAAGTGGACACCGAAATCCCCTCGCCCGTAGCGGGAACGCTGTCCGAGATCATGGTCGAGGAAGGCAAGACGGTCGGGATCAATACCGTGGTCGGACGGATCAGCGATGGCGCGAACGGCGCTGCAGCGCCTGCCGCACAACCCGTTGCCCAACCCGCCGCGCCCCCCACCACTCCTGCTCCAGCGCCTGCCGCTGCTGCTCCCACGCCACCGGCCCAGCCACAACCCGTTGCCGAACCTGTCGCCACCGTGGTCGAAGAAACCGCTGGACCGCTTTCCCCGCTGGTCCGCAAAATGGCGCGTGAAAACAATATCGATCTGAGCCGTGTCCGCGGAACCGGCGCCGGCGGCCGGATCACCAAACAGGACCTGGACACGTATCTGGCGTCCTCCTCGCAGCCGCCCGCTCCTCAGTCACAAGCCGCCCCTCAGCCGCAGGCTCCTCCTCCGCCACCACAGACCGCCGTCCAGCCGGTGGTGAACGTTCCGCCTCCGCCGCCTCCGTCAGCACCCCAACCGCAAGCCCAGCAGATCACTTATTCCGCGGCAACCAAAGTCGAGCCGATGAGCATCATGCGGCAGAAGATTGCCGAGCACATGGTGTTCAGCCAGCGCACCTCGGCGCACGTCACCACGGTGCACAAAGTCGACATGACCCGCGTCGCCAAAATGCGCGATAAAGTCAAAGGAAATTTCCAGGCGCAATATGGATTCGGCCTGACCTTCCTGCCCTTCATTCTGCGTGCCGCTACCGCCGCCATCCGCCAGTTCCCCATCCTGAACGCGTCGATTGAAGGCACCAACATCATCTATCACCGCGACATCAATATGGGAATCGCGGTCGCGCTCGAAAACGGGCTGATTGTTCCCGTAATCCGCAACGCGGACGAGAAGAACATCGTCGGCTTGCAGCGCGCGATTGCCGATCTCGCCGCTCGGGCCCGTTCGCGCCAGCTCCGGCCCGACGAAGTGCAGGGCGGGACTTTCTCCGTCACCAACTTCGGCAGCTTCGGCAGCGTCTTTGCGACGCCGGTGATCAATCAGCCGCAGGTCGCGATTCTGGGCGTCGGCTCCGTCGAAAAGGAGCCCGTGGTGGTCGAAGACGCCATAGCCATCCGCTCCATGTGCTATCTCGCCTTGACCTTCGATCATCGTTTGATCGATGGCGCCCTTGCCGATCAATTTACTGGTAAAGTAAAACAAGTACTCCAGGACTGGGCCGAAGAAGTGATGTAGGGTCGAGCCCTTCTGGCTGCAACCGAATTGGGATCTCCGGCGTCCAATGGGTAGGACCAGACCCGACGGCCTCCGTCCAAATCCTTAAGAAAACAAAGACGATCGCAAGCGCGGAGCCGTGAGCGTGGTTTGGCTATGTTGGCCCTAACGAACTCAAATGGAACGGTTTAACGAACACTTTTTGACAGATTTGTCGAGCGCCCCGCTCGCCGTAATGGACGAGTCGCCGGAGTTCGCCGAGGACGGTTTTCACGGCGCCGAGGACACTGCCGCGAACGTGCAGGAGTCCGTCTACACGGACGACCCGGTACGGGTGTACCTGCGGGAAATGGGATCGGTCTCGCTGCTCAACCGGCAGCGCGAAATCGAACTGGCCGTGCGCATGGAGCGCGGGACGCTGCGCGCCCGCAAAGCGCTGTCGCGCTCTCCCTTGGTTCAAAACATGGTGCGAGCGCTGTACGACGCTCCCCTCGACGATGTGGTGGAAGCCGGTGGACCGGATGCGGCAGCCAAGAAACGCGCCCGCAACAGGGCGCTGCGGGCTTTCAATAAAGTAGTCGAGCTGCATGACGACGTGGTTGCGCTGGAAAAGAAACTCGATGCCACGCCTCAGCGGCAAGTGCGCGTCAAGGCAAGCCTCGCCAGCCAACTGGTCCGGATGCGGGTGACACTGGCGCAGGCCATTCGTCAGATTCCGTTCCGCCCCAAGCAGTGGAAGGCATTCGCCGGCGCGCTCGAAAGCGAACTGGCCAAGTCCAGCCGCGGCGGAAGCAAGCTACTCCGGCGCACTCTCGAAAGAATGCGTCAAGGCGACGCCGAGGCGGAGACGGCCAAGCAGGCGCTGGTCGAGGCCAATCTGCGTCTGGTGGTCTCCATCGCCAAGAAATACGTCAACCATGGGCTGCACTTGCTGGACCTGATTCAGGAAGGCAACATCGGCCTGATGCGCGCCGCCGATAAATTCGATTACCGGCTGGGCTATAAGTTCTCCACTTACGCGACCTGGTGGATCCGGCAAGGAATCACCCGCGCCATTTCCGATCAGTCGCGCACCATCCGCGTCCCGGTCCACATGAACGAGATGCTCAACAAGTTTTACCGGGCATCGCGCGATTTGGAGAAGGAACTGGGCCATACGCCTACTAACGAAGAGATCGGTCGCCGGATGGAAGTTCCCGCCACGAAGGTGCAGGAATTGAAGGCCGTTTCGCGCGATCCGGTGTCGCTCGACACTCCCGTCGGCCGCGACGGCGAATCCACGCTAGGCGACTTGCTCGAAGACCGCTGGATCGGCTCAGTGACCGAATCCATGCTCGACGGTGACGTCCGCGAGGAAACCGCCGGTGTCCTGAAGAGTCTTTCGCCAAGCGAGGAGCGGGTCATCCGCCTGCGCTTCGGAATCGGTTGCGATCGCGAACATACTCTGGAAGAGATCGCCCAGCGATTCGACCTGAGCCGCGAGCGGATTCGTCAGATCGAGGCCAAAGCCATCCGCCACCTGCGCGGACCCGAGACCGCACGGCGTCTCAGGCCGCTGATGATGTCTACAAACTAAGAGACTTCCTGGTGCTGGTACTGTATCCACCCTCAAAAAGAGGGTGTACCAAAATAGGTGTGCCACCACAAGGAACTAAGGGGCTTGCACGACCCCTGCTCTCGCTAACAGCCTAGTTAATACGGTACAAAACGCCGATGGTCTAAACGTACCTCATGTTACGAACGCCACCCGTGCGTAAGGCCACGTTTTGGATGCCGGCGATTGTGTTGGCGCTCGCGGCAGGATTGTGCGTCCTCTGCGCCGCTCTGTGGACCCGGGGCGAAGTGAACCGTCCGTTGCGGGTCGGCTTTCAGAACTCGCCACCATATCACTTCCCGGATGCCAGTGGAAACCCGACCGGCCCGACCGTCGACGTAGTGAAGGAAGCCGCCCGCCGCCGCAACATCCAGATCGAATGGAGATATTCGCCAGAGGGTCCCGAAAAGGCGCTCACTTCGGGCGCTGTGGACCTTTGGACCATCATCGGCGATCTGCCGGAGCGCCGTAAGTTCCTGTACGTGACCGCTCCGTGGGTCAAGATGACCTACCTGCTGCTGTTCGCCGATCCAATCCAACTGAAGAGTGCCGGCGAACTAACCGGCAAGACGCTCGCCGTCTCCAACATCAGCCTGGATAAACGCATCGCGCACGGCCAACTCGCCCACGCGACTCTGGTCGCCAAGGCGACCACTGCCGAAGTCATCGCCGCGGTATGTTCGGGCGAGGTGCAGGTGGGCCTGGTCGCCCAAAGTTCACTGCTCGATACCCGCTCATCCGGCTGCCCACAGCGGCCCTTGAGAGCCCTACCAGTGCAGGGAGCTACGTTCTGGTTCGGCATCGGCGCGAACAAGAATCTGGCGCTGGCCCGCACCGCCGCGGATCGCATCCGCGACGAGATCGGCGCAATGGCCAACGACGGCAGTCTGGCCGGCATCGATTTTCGCTGGCACACCAGTATCGGCACCGAAGCCAGCACCATCTTCCAATACCGGCGTGTCCGTTTCTATTCGTTCCTTCTGCTGGCGGCCTTCGCGGTCCTCATGGCTGCGCTGATCGCCACGTATTGGCTGATGCGCCGGCTGCGCGCCGCGCAAAAGCTGGCCGAGGCAGCCAGCCAGGCCAAAGGCGATTTTTTGGCGAACATGTCCCATGAGATCCGGACGCCCATGAACGGAGTCATCGGCATGACCGGCTTGCTGCTCGACACCGATCTGTCGGCGGAACAGCGCGAATACGCCGGCACCATTCGAACCTCCGGCGAAGCTCTGCTCACCGTGATCAACGATATCCTGGACTTCTCCAAGATCGAAGCCGGCAAGCTCGCCATCGAGTCGTTCCCTTTCGACCTGCGCCTGGTGATCGAGGAAGTGGCCGAAATGCTGGCTCCCCGAGCCGAGGAAAAAAGACTGGACCTGGTGGTGCAATATGCGCCGGCCGTGCCGTGCCGTTTCACGGGCGACGCCGGACGCATCCGGCAAGTGGTGACCAATCTGGTGGGCAACGCCGTGAAATTCACCGAGCACGGCCAAGTCCTGATCGCCGTGGATTACGAGTGGCTGGACCAAGGACAAGCGCGGATGAAGATCACCGTCAGCGACACCGGCATCGGCATTCCGCAGGCGAAGGTCGACGGCCTGTTCCAGAAGTTCACCCAGGCGGATACGTCCACCACGCGCAAGTACGGCGGCACCGGCCTGGGCCTGGCGATTTCAAAAGAGCTGATCGAGCTGATGGGTGGAGCCATCGAAGTCAAAAGCGCGCCCGGCCGCGGATCCACCTTCTGCGTCCGTCTACCGCTGGTCTTCGACGGCGAGCCGTGCCTGGCCCCGGTACCGATCGCGGACCTGAAAGGTGTGCGCGTGCTGATCGTGGACGATAGCGAAGTGAATCGCCGCGTGGTTCACGAGCAGATCTCCAGCCTGGGGATGCGCAACGGAAGTTATGCGTCCGGCCAGGACGCCCTCGAGGCCATTCGCGAAGCGCAACGCGCGGGCGATCCGTACCGGATCGTGATCGCGGATTACAACATGCCGGGTATCGATGGCGCAACCATGGCTGCCCAGATCAAGTCCGACCCCGAGACCAGCGGCACCATCGTCGTGATGCTCACTTCGGTCGGTTACTGGCGCGAGCTGCGGCGTCTGGAAGGCGCGTGCGTGGATGCATGCCTGGTCAAACCGGTGCGGCAATCGCAACTGGCCAACACGCTGGTCACGGTCTGGTCCAACCGGCTCGAAAAAGCTGCGGCCGCTCCAGAGCCTGCTGCACGGAATCGCAATCCCCCCTCCGCCCTGAATGGGCAATTCGCGAATCTTCCACTCCGCGTGTTAGTCGCAGAAGACAACGTGATCAACCAGAAAGTGATTTCACGAATGCTCGACAAGCTGGGGATCCGCTCCGATGTCGCAGCCAACGGGCGCGAAGCCGTAGAAATGGTGGAGTTGCTGCCCTACGACCTGGTGTTCATGGATTGTCAGATGCCCGAAATGAACGGCTATGACGCGACGCTCGAAATCCGCCGCAGAGAACGCGGAGACCGGCGCGTGACCATCGTCGCCATGACCGCGCAAGCCACCGTCGAGAGCCGCACTCAGTGCCTGGACTCGGGCATGGACGACTTCGTTTCCAAACCGGTGGTGGTCGAGGAACTGATCAAAGTGCTCGCCCAATGGCTGGTGCCACAGGATCCGGTGAAATCCTGAAAGCTAAGCCTGGGCTTGGACCGGGTAATGCTCGCCGAGCCACTTTTCGATTTTTTCTTTTTGCGCGGCAACCACGACCCTCTGCCATTTCACGACTCCGGTCCGCTCACTGTATTCGGCCATGACGTAGGAGCCCTCATTGAGGACCTCGATCAAGCCGTCCGCTTTGGCACGTTTGAAGCGGTAGGAAGAGAGCGTTGGAGTGTGTTTTTGCATGTGCCTTAGGATAGCAGACGTTTCCAAATGTTAGGCGGTGCGCGGTCTTCGGTCACACGGTGTTGGACGGCCGCGGCCTTGAGACCCATGGGCTCTCGGCTACGTACTCCAGGTAACAGTCATGCGCTGCCGCGTCGAGTTTGTCAAACGCCAGTCCCTTGCTGTCGCAGTAGTGGCGCAGGTCTTGCAGAATGTCTGTGATGGCTATATCGTCAGGGTCATGCGCCATCCTCGCGTAAGCCATCACGGTACGGCCGATGCACGCAGTACGCGCGTTTAGTTCATTTTCTATGTGGTCCGATGCTGGGATCAATCCAGCGCGAGCTTCGAGGATGAGGGCTATAGAACGACGGTTTTTCAGTTGGTTCTTGGTGGGCATTGTGTCTCCTTCTTGGCTCCCAAAATGTTCAATCGCGGTCACAGCGAGAGCGAGGGCCGCTCTTCACATTGATTAGCTCTGGGGCGTGCGCAACGCCACATGTAGCATTATGAAATCGCTCGAACAAGTATACGCTTGTGCTGGAAAGCGCTCGCGGCCTTTACACATTGGTCAGCCACGACACCTGGACAGTGACCTTCTCTGCCTTTCTGAACTGCAGCCTGCCCGATAGAGGGTTCTGGAAGATTTCGTGAAATGGTGTTTCCTGGAAGTTCTTGACCACGAAAAGAAAGAAGCGATCTCTCAAAGCTATAGCAGTCTCGTGTTCCTTAGGGGTCATGGATAAGCTTCCCGTTCGTTCCTTCAAGCCTTTGACCTCCACCGCGAGAAAATCCTCTCGTGTCCCGCTCCGCAGACGAAAGTCGTAGCCACACCCAAGACGCGTCGTATTCTCCAAAACATAGTCCTTGAATTCGGGAAGATTGGGCTGAACCGCCTCAAAGTATTGCTCTGCAGCCAACCCAGTGATCATCCTCTTCGCGAAGTGGGACTCACTCTCGTCCTGTTCACCTGTCGTTTGAAATTCGCTCCAGAGGTTGTCGTCATATCCCACAAAAGACCTGATCAGACCGACGAACGATTCGAGGTCTAGGCCTTTGTATTCCTCAAATACCCGTAGGCAGTACGCGCGAATCTCACGCTTATGCCAGCCTTTTCTGCGGTTCGGAAACAGGGGGTCGAACTCGTCGCGGTAGTTCTTTATGGAGGCAGGCTTTGAACCCAACGCGTACCCAATCACGTTGAACGCCTCCACAAAGCTGTCAAAGCCGAGCTTTTTCAAACCGAGCAAATCATATTTCGAGAGATAGAGACCAACCAGTATGAGTTTTTCTCTCTTTGCGATTTGTGGCGAGCCGAGAACCATATCCTCAACGCCTTTGGAAAGCCAGCCAACGTCTGTCTCGGGACTGGCTCCTCTTGAACGCAAGCGACGCAAAATCTCGTTCCATTGTTCCGGCGCGTCAACAAAATCATAACGCAGCCTCCGACAGTCCAAGGCACGGCAGGCCGCCAGCGGTTCTGCGACGCAACGTCACGCTCTATCCCAAAACGCGCTATACTGGAAATGTATCGGAAGTCATATCGCGCCCACCTTGTTTTACGTCCCTCACTGGCTCGCTGATTCCCGTTTCTAAAACTACCGAATGAACGTCTTTTCCGATCTCTCCCTTTCGACTGTCTTGCAGAGCAACCTGGCTCGTCATGGATTCATCCAGCCAACGCCTGTACAAGCCCTAGCCATCCCAAAACAACTCGCCGGCCACGACCTTGTGATCACGGCGCAAACGGGCACCGGGAAAACCCTGGCCTTTCTTCTTCCGCTGCTTGAAAAGCTGATGCAACCGAACCAGACTCCCGGTGTGAGCGCTTTGATCCTGACGCCGACTCGGGAGCTGGCGATTCAGATCAGCGAAGCCTTCGCTAAGCTCGCCGCCGGAACCGGTATCCATGCCGCAGTCGCGGTGGGCGGGTTGAATGAACAACGGCAATTGCAAACCATCCGCAAGGGCGCGCAAGTGCTGATCGCCACGCCGGGGCGGCTTTCCGATTTCCTGGAGCGCAAACTGGTGAAGCTGGGCTCGGCTCGTACACTGGTTCTGGATGAAGCCGACCGGATGCTCGACATGGGCTTCCTTCCCACCATCAAAAGAATTCTGGCGGCATTGCCCGCCGAGCGGCAGACGGTGTTCTGTTCCGCGACCATCGAATCGTCGGTGGCGCATCTCATTAAGGAACACCTCAAGAACCCAATCCGGGTCGCGATCGGGTCCACCACCAAGCCGTCCGAGCATGTCGACTTGCATCTGTATGAGGTCGAGCATGAACACAAGCTAGGCTTGCTGGCGAAGATGCTGCAGGACGAGCGAGGTTCGTTTCTGGTGTTCGCCCGCACCAAGCACGGGGCGGATCGTCTGGCTAAGAAACTGGTGACCCGCGGATCCAAGGCTACCAGCATTCACGGAAACCGCTCGCAGTCGCAGCGCAACCTGGCTCTGCGCGGATTCCAGGAAGGCAGCTATCGGGTCCTGGTCGCGACTGATGTGGCCGCGCGCGGCGTGCACGTCGAAGGCATCGCGCACGTGGTCAACTACGATCTCCCGCAGATTCCTGAGGATTTCATTCATCGTGTGGGTCGAACCGGCCGCGCGGGACTTCGCGGTGTCGCGTCCACTTTCAGCACACGAAGCGAGCGGAGCGAGATTCGCAAGATCGAGCAGATGCTGGATCTGCAATTGACGCGCCGTCCGGTGCCGTCAGGGTTGGAACAGGAGCCGGCGCGCTCGGGCAATACTCAATTTCATCCTGCTGCCAGGCGGTTCGGGGGCGGGACGTCGCACAGAAAGCGGTTCTAGACTGTTTGTCGATATCGACCGCTTCCTTTGGTCGCGGCTCATTGGGTACGGATGACAAGGGCCCACCCTGAGCCGCGACCAGAGGAAGCGGTCGATGCTGAGTGTCTCCGCAACCTCCACAATTCGACAGAAAGTGCTCTAAAAAGGCGGCCGCGCGTGGGACAATGGAGTATGAACCACGTGATGTTTGAAACGCAGGATCTGCGAGTGCGCATCGCAGAAAAGATTGCTCGGGTCGACCAGCGCAAGCTGGATGGTGCTCCGTGGCAAGAAATCGATCAGAACGATTTGCCGGTTACGGAACAATGGCTGGGCAGTCCGATTCGGACTTCTCCCCTTCGAGTCGCTCTCATTGCTTTTGAGCGCGAACATCCCGGCGATCTGACGCTGCGTATCGCTTTACAGGCTTAATCCCGCGATCACGGTCGCATTCTGGGGCTACGAAGCACGCGCAATTCCGATAATCTTTTGTGGTCCGAATCACGGCAACCCGACACATGAATTGTCGCGGGATATCGTAGTCGCCGTCTCGCGCCGATAGTAACAAGCGTGGAACCACTGCGACGGTTCTGATAACTACTGGGAACCGATCTGGTGGTCTGCGACGATGTTTCGGGAGCTTCTCTTCAGAAAGAGCAGACTATGTACTGCGGGGCGATTAGGATCAAGCTGTGTGCCGGAGCGGCCTTCATTTTCGCCGGGTGCGGCGGACGGGTTGATCGTGCGCGCTACGAAGGCCTGACCTTTTCGCCGGACGGTAAAGAGATTCTTGCTGTGCATTCCCGGGCAGGCTCGGCGTTCATTTATAAGATCCCGCTTGATACCGGAAGAGCGGTGCGATTTACAAGCGCGACGAAGGCTTTCGAAGGTTGCCCAGCTTTTTCTACGGATGGAAGCCGTGTCGTATACACTGAATCCCCGGTGGAGAAGGGCGCCCATTCCAGAATCGTCGTCGCGAATCGTGACGGTTCAGACCCGCATCAGGTGATGTCCCTGGACCATGGCGCGTGGCCGCTGCTCTCGCTGGATCGCAAGGCCCTCATCTTTGCGCGATACGGCTACTTCGGGAACTACGATGGATTCGCCCAGCCGCGCGCGCACGAGTGGGACTTTTATGCGAGCGATCTCGATGGCACAAATGTTCGTCAACTTACGAACGAGAATATTTACAGCGTATCTCGTCCCTCGTTGTCGCCGGATGGGAAAGACTTGGTCTTCATCGGCCCCGAACTGGACTCGTCCCAACGCCACGAAATCGAGCTCCGCTATAAAAATGCCCCAACAGATTTCGCGGCTCATGCTTCCGAGCTAAACGCGGACGCGATAACAATCTATTCCTTGGAGCAGCCACCTAAACCCCGCCGCGTCTTCAAGCCTCACGTCAAAGGCGAGCCGAGAAACGGCCCCATCTTTGGCGACCCCGTTTTCCTGCCGGATGGGGAAAACATCTTGTTTCTAGCCGTCAGTGGAGAGCCTTTCGACTACGATGTCTTTCAAATGAATTTGCAAACGCAAGAAATTGTTAAGCTGACTAATCGAAACGGCTATGCCTACGGTCTTCAAGTCTCCCCGAATGGCAAGGCCGCGGCTTTTGTCCGGCAAGAGTGGCGCGACGGGCAACCCGGAGCCTCCGCAATCTTCCTGCTCGACTTAGGCAGTGCCGCGGTTACTCCCTTTCGCATCACCGGCCTCGAATGAGTCTCCCGGGCAGCGCCATCTCGGAAATCCACTAGTTCCTAGCGAGTGAGTTTTAACCGCAGCAGAGTTGCATCGCGCTGCGCTGCGCTCAGACCCCACATCTGTTCACCATGCGCCCGGCCGATCAGCACATTGCCCGCGACGCCTTCGAATACGACGTTGGGCGCAAGCTTCAGACCGAGACCATTCTCGTTGATTTGAGCCGTGATTCCATCGCCGAGCTGCGGATCGAAGGACTCGAAATGTCCGCCGACTTCCTGGCGCGATTGCTGGAAACAGATGGGTCCGTTGGACTTGGTGATCTCGTGCTGGCCGCCGGGCAGGACCAGTATGTATTCGTGAACTTTGGCCACTCGTCTCCTATAAAAAAAGGGCGGACACTTGCGTGGCCGCCCCTCTCCTAAACCAGTTACCAGCGGTTGCTGCGACCCTGGCCACCACCACCGGAGGAGCGTTCCGCCTTCGGACGCGCTTCATTGACGGTCATGGCTCTGCCATCGAGATCCCGGCCATTCAGTTCCGTGATGGCACGATCCGCATCCGCGTTGGCGCTCATCTCGACGAATCCAAAGCCTTTCGCCCGGCCCGTATCCCGGTCTGTCACGATGCTGACCCGATCCACGGGTCCATAGGCCTCGAATAGGGACCGGACAGCCTCTTCGGTCGCCCCAAAGTTGAGGTTTCCTACAAAAATATTCTTCATTTCTTTCCTTATTGATATTACAAGTTGTTGATTCGGGGCAGGATCGGACGAGGGCGGATGGACCGGACTAATGCGAAGATGCCAAAATTGCTAACCGTCTTAACGGTACCACGGAAAGACTAAGATGCCTAAGGAATAATTGTCTATTCTCCCGTGCACTTTCAGACGATCCTATAGGTGATGCCAACCTCACCTGAAGAATTCATAACCTCCACCCTCGAAGAGATGCTGGGGTGGCAGGTCGAGAACCGCATGTGGAGCAAAGAACTGCGCCGCAAATCCAGCGCCCTGGTAAACAGCCGATTGGCCAACGAAATCAGTTTGGCCGATTATCAGGCCAATCGAAAGAAAGCCCAGGAGGATGCCGCGGAATGCCGGCGCCGTGCGGCCATGCTCGATACACAAATCGTTCGCCGCAGGATCGCTGGGTTGCCTCACGCGATCTAAAACATTTCGCGAGTAAGCGACCGTAGCGATGAGCAAGGGGATCGTGTAGTTGTTTGGTTGCGCCGAGGCAACATCACAGAGTAATCCTGTTCTTGGATTCCTGCAGTCCACCACCGCAAAGCCGGGATCTCGAATAAAAATGGAACCGATCCGTGTGATCTGCGTACCGTTGCACAGAGGACACATGGAACCCGTTATAGCTCTCGACCACTCACCAGCGACCGAATGTACTTCTCTCTCGCCTAACGCTCCGATTTGGCGAGACGTCCTGGCACAGGCGATGACCGGCGAACTCATCGCGGCGATGAACTACGCCTCGCTATCGGAGATATGCGACGATCCAGAAGAAGTAGCCGAAGCATTGGAGCATTCCGCGGGTGAACGGGTGCATGCGGCCCGGTTCGCTGCCGAGGGCCGCAAGATTGGAGTGGACGTCGCCAATAACGTCGACGCAATGCATTGGAACCGGCTCCGCGATGCGTTCCTGCGCTGCATCGCAGAGCGGGACTTTATTGCCTGCCTGATCGTTCAAGAGATCATGCTGGAATCGTTTGCCGTCGCCAGCTATTCACGAGTCGGGAAGGTGGCGCCCGGAAGTCTTGGCAAGACCTTCGCTTCCATCTCAGCGGAGGAAGAAGAACACGTCGATCACGCAATGTCGATTCTCCGGGCAGAGCGAGCCTTGGACGTGCAGCGCTTCGACGACAAGGTGCACCGGCTGCATCTGGATGTGATGACCACGCTCGCGAAGATGCTGGCCAAGGAATGCAAGGATGGACATTGCGAAGTGTGCCACGGCAGTTGTGTGAAGCCATCGCTGTCAGAGGTCAGCTTGAGCGCCGCCGAGCTTCGCGGAGCGTCGCTGCAACAGTACCTGAAGACGCTGGACGCGCTGGGGCTGCCTGGGGAGGTCACACTCACGTGGGTGGCTCAGTTGCCAGTGTGACCGTTGCCGGTGCATTCATCGCCAATGCGACCATTGCCAGTCTAGGCAGGCGAGAGTGGACTCGCGACGTCGATTTCGCCCTGGTAGGGCATCAGGAGAGTTGGAGAGCGGCTGCGGACGTGCTCGCTGTGCTGCGCGGACCGGAGCACACGCCTCTGCCGGACGACGAGATCAAGGATATCCTCCCATGGATTCCTCCCAGAGCAGTCTGCCATGTCGAGGTCGGATCGACCAACGGCGCGAAAGCGCGCGGCCTCTACATCGACTCCTTCATCCCTCCCGACCGTCTGGAAGCCGCCAACACGCTCGACAACGTCGCGCGCGTTCGAGGGGCGGCGGCTTACGCGATCAAGGCGGGAGCGAAGATCGTGAGCCTCGGCGGATTCAGTTCCATTCTGATGGAAGGTAATTTCGATCAGCTTCCGGAAAGACACGACACCGTCTTCACGACCGGCAATACCTTGACGGTTGGTTTCATCGTTCAAGGCATCAGGAAGATGTGCGCGCTGGAGGGCCGGAACCTCCGAAATTCCACGCTGCTCATCGTGGGAGCAACCGGAGATGTGGGCTCCGGCTGTGCCCGTTGTTTGGCGCCTGGCGTAAAGCGCGTGCTGCTCAGCGCACGCAACGTGGAGCGGCTACGCAGGCTCGCAGCGGAGTTGCAAGCCGATGGAGTTCAAGTGGAGATCGCGACGGATCTCCAGCAATTCTCCACCGAAGCCGACATGGTGATCTGCGCGGCAAGTCTGGCGTCCCCCTCGCTCTTGTTGGGCCGTATTGCGCCCAGCGCGATCATTTGCGATGCGGGCTACCCGAAGAACCTCTCTCCCAGCGCGCAAATGCCCGGCGCCAAAATCTTCTTCGGAGGTCTGGGACAGATCACCGGCGGATTGAGATTCGCGCCTGATTTTCATGGGATTTTGAATCGGCATCCATTCCCCGACGTGGTCCATGGATGTCTACTCGAAGGCATGGCTCTTGCTCTCGAGCGCAGGTTCGAGCCCTTCTCCCACGGAAGAGGATTCATCACTCAGGAGCGGGTGGAGGAGATGGAGACAATCGCCGCCCGGCATGGCATCTATCTCGCACCGCTTTACAACGCCGATGGACCTGTGGACCCATTGCTCGAGAGGATGAACCAACCCGTCAGCGGGAAGGAATGGTACGCCCGGTAAGATTCGAACTTACGACCTCTTGCTCCGGAGGCAAGCGCTCTATCCAGACTGAGCTACGGGCGCACAATCAGCTACTTACTAAAACTTCGGCGCACATCGATCAGTCTATCACCGAACGTATCCGCATCCAAGGTAATTCCCTGGCGATACGCGATTGACATGCCCGTCTGTTACACTATCCGTCGCGGGGTCCGCCCGCACTAAGAAGGAGGATCTTATGTCGAAACAAGAAGAGGCCGGTCTTATTTTAAGGCTGTACGAACTGCGTCGTGAAGAGACCATGCGCAAGGCGCGTGACTGGTATTTTCGCGAGTTTCATCCGCAAACGCTGGCCGAGTTCAATGCCGCGATCTTCGGCGAGCATAGCGGTCATTTGCGCATGGTGACCACCTATTGGGACATGGCGGCGGCGCTGGTCAACCACGGAGCGATCAGCATGGAGCTGTTCAGCGACACCAACGGAGAGCACATCGGCGTCTTCGCGAAAATCGAGTTGTTGCTGGGCGAAATTCGAGCCGCCTATGGACCGCAATACGCCGCGAACCTGGAAAAGCTGATCGACGCCGCCCCAGACGGGCGGAAGCGGGTGGCCGCAAGCCGCGAGCAGATGAAAGGGATTCGCGCCCAGCTCGCGCAGCAATCCAAGGCCGCGCAACAGAGCTAGAAAAGTGCGGAGGGCGGGCCTTTAGCCCGCGGGAGGCTTCAGCCTCGCATCGCCCCAAGCGGAGCTAAAGCTCCCCGCGGATTTGAAATCCGCCCCCCTTGCGATTTGGTAATTATGCTGCGCAGGCGGCGCGCTCGCCCACTGAGTTGGCGAAGTGTGCGACCACTTGAGACATCTCGTCGAGAGCCTTCTTGGCTGCCGCTGTAGAGAACGGCTGGCTTACGCGGCTCCACACGCTCAGCAGGCGATAGTTGGCCTTCAGCAACCGGTCTTCGATTCCCATCGCGCCTTCCATCATCGTATTGAGAACCGCATAATCGCGATCGAGCATCGCATGCAGACCGCCCAGGTCGGCGGGAACGGCTTCGCGCAAACGAGCCTGCACGGTCTGGAATGCGAGCTGCTTGGCGGCGACCACGCTTGCCGCAAAATCACGAGTGGTTCGCGCATTCAGGATCAACGCGCAACTGTAGCGAAACCAGTACGCGAACATCGCGGCCGAGCCCAACGTGATTACGATCGTGGCGATCTGCTCAATCATTGCTTTCCATCAACCGGTAACCTTATCGAGCAAACCAAGGGAATATCGATGCCCAAAATGCCTGATCCTTGCCCTATGGGACCTTTAAGGTGTTTCTGGCTGGAAAGCGGCGCGAGGGTCCTACGCGCCCTGCAACGTGATGTATCGAAAAGAGTTATATCGAGTGGCTCCACCGCCTTGACCGCGATACTAAACTGGAATCAGCCATGTCCATCCGACCTGTCAAGCGACTCATCAAATCCAAGCCGACTCTGGAAGGCGCCGGGGTACACCTGAGGCGGGCATTCGGGTTCGGAAACACCTCCGATTACGATCCATTCCTGCTGCTCGATGACTTCCGCAATGATGTTCCCGCGGACTATCTGGCGGGATTCCCCTGGCATCCTCATCGTGGGATCGAAACTATCACGTATGTTCTGGCGGGATCGGTGGAGCACGGCGACAGCATGGGAAATCACGGGTCCATCACGGCGGGCGATGTGCAGTGGATGACCGCTGGCAGGGGGATCATCCACCAGGAGATGCCCAAGGGCGATCCTAACGGCCAGATGCACGGGTTTCAGTTGTGGGCGAATCTTCCATCGGCATTGAAAATGACCACGCCGCGATATCAGGAAGTGAAGTCGCCAGATATCCCGGTGATCACCGACGATGACGGCACCCAGGTACGCATCGTCTGCGGAAATTTCTGGGGGACCAAGGGCCCGGTGGACGGCATCGCCGCGGATCCGATCTATTTGGACGTCACCGTGCCTGCAGGACGCAGAAAGAGCCTGCCGGTGGAGACGACTCGTCACGCGTTCGCGTACGTGTTTGCGGGAGCCGGAAAATTCTGCAATGCATCGGGTCCGCTCGAGGTGCCGACCGAAGGTGTGGGATGGGCGGACACGTCGCTTCCATCGCAAGCGGAGAACCGGTCGCTAATTCTGTTCGATCGTGGAGACGAAGTCACGGTGCAAGCCGGGGAAGACGGCATCCGCTTCCTGCTGGTCTCCGGAAAACCGCTGGAAGAACCGGTGGCGTGGTACGGTCCGATCGTCATGAACACGCAGGAACAGCTTCGCGAGGCGTTCGAGGAACTGGAGCGCGGGACGTTTCTCAAGAAGTAGCGCGTCTTCCGGATTCACGCAAAGACGCCAAGGCGCAAAGATCGCAAAGAATCATCCTGGACAATTTGACACGACCCCTCGCCGTGTGAACAATCGTAGTTGCCGCGGATCGCCGCGGCTTTTCCATTTCCAGGAGATCTCAAAATGCCCTACCTCGCCGCCGGCGACGGAGTCCGTTTGTTCTACCGAACCATGGGCAGCGGCCCGGGGACGCTGCTCATCCCTAACGGGATGTATCTCATTGATGAGCTACAGCGCTTCGCGGGTCAGCGCACGCTCATCTTCTACGACCTCCGAAATCGCGGGTTGTCGGAGAACTCAAAAAACACCCGTGGAATCCATCAGGACGTCGACGATCTGGATACGGTTCGCCAGCATTTCGGAGCACGCCAAATCAGCGTGCTGGGACATTCTTACGTCGGCATGACCGTGGCATTGTACGCGATGAAGTATGCGCAGCATGCAGAGCGGGTGATTCAGATCGGGCCGATTCCTCCGAACGCGGCGAAGCAGTATCCGGCGCACCTGAAGAACGAGGATGCCACCTTCAATGCCGTGCTCTCGAAGCTCGCGGAGCCGCGAAAAGAGCCGGCGTCGGATCCGCAAAAACGTTGTGAGGCGTTCTGGTCCGTGCTGCGGGCGATCTATGTCGTAGATCCAGCCAACGCGGAAAAAATCGATTGGGGACGCTGCGAGCTCGCGAACGAACGGAACTTCATGCGATATTTCGCCGAGGATATTCTTCCGTCGATTCAAAAACTGGAGTTGACGGATGAGGACGGCGCCAAGGTGAAGGCGCCGGTGTTGATCATACACGGCAGGCGCGACCGGAGTTCGCCATACGGAGGCGCGTTGGACTGGCTGAAAATGTTTGCCGATGCCCGCCTGGTGCCCGTCGAAAACGCGGCGCACGCGCCCTGGATTGAAGCTCCGGAACTGGTCTACCGCGCGATCGGGACGTTCCTGGCTACTCCCGCAGAGCGAAAGTAAACAGCGACTGGCCCGCTGCGATCGCGACGTATTGCTTGCCGTCGATCGAATACGTCATGGGGCCCGCTTCCATCTGGCCTCCCAGGCTGGCGCGCCACAATTCCGAGCCGGTGCGGGCGTCGAGACCGTAAAAATAGCCTTCACGGCCACCCACGAAAAGAAGATCGGACGCCGTGGTCAGAACACCGCTGTCGGTCACGTCGCTCATCTTGAATTCCCACTTCTTCTGACCGGATTTAGGATCGATCGCCAGCACCGAGCCATACGACGAATCCTCGACAGGCGTGTTGCGCGTGCCACGGCGGCCGGCGTTGGCGGCTCGCGGCAATCCTCCGGTGAAGCGCTGGCCTGCCACGTATTGCTGGTTGGTCTTGGCCATGGTCATGTTGGAATCCTGCCAGCTGGGGATGTAGAAAAGCTTGGTGCGCGGGCTGTACGACGGCGAATACCAGTTGGTGGCGCCGAACAGATTGGGATAGATCAAAGTTCCCTGCGGCGAGGGACTCATGTTGGGCGCGCGCATCGGCCGGCCGGCTTCATCGAGCCCGGTGGCCCAGTTCATTTTCGCGTACGGACTGCCCGCCAGAAATTTCCCGGTCGCACGATCGAGGACGTAAAAAAATCCATTGCGGTTGGCCCACATCAATAGCTTTCGCGGGCTGCCGTTCCAATCCGCGTCGACCAGCACCGGGATCTGGACCGCGTCGTAATCGAACTCGTCGTGTGGAGTGAACTGAAAATACCATTTCAACTTGCCCGTGTCGGCATCCAGCGCGACCGCGGAATCGCTGTACAGATTGTCGCCACTGCGATCGTCGCCATTCCAATCGGGTCCAGGATTTCCGGTGCCCCAATAGATGAGGTTCAAGCTCGGATCGTATGATCCGGTGAGCCACGCGGGGGCTCCGCCATGCTCCCACGAATCTTTGTCCCACGATTTTTGTCCGGGATCGCCGGGACCCGCGACGGTGTAGAATCTCCACGCCTCTTTCCCGGTCCGCGCCTCGTAGGCGGCGATGAATCCACGAATCCCATATTCGCCGCCCGCGACGCCGACGATCACTTTATCTTTGACGACGAGCGGAGCGTGCGTCACGGAGTAGCCCAACTTCGGATCGCCTACTTCGATATTCCAGATCGGCCGCCCGCTCTTGGAATCGATCGCGATCAGCCGTGCGTCGATGGTGCCCAGGAACAAGGTGTCGCCCAGAATCGCCAGGCCACGATTGACCGATCCGCAGCACACACGCGCGTCTTTGGAAGGACGATAATCGTAATCCCAGAAAATCCGGCCGGTTTTGGCGTCCAGCGCGAACACGTGATCGGGCGCTTCGGTCAGATACATCACTCCGTCGACCACTAGCGGCGTGGCTTCAAATTTTTCAAGCGAACGCGCCTGGAACACCCACTTGAGCTCCAGATTCTTGACGTTCTGCGGCGTGATTTTATCGAGCAGACTGTAGCGCTGGCCAGAAAGGCTGCCCGAGTAGGTCAGCCAATTCTGCGGCTCGGCGTCGGTGTGCAGCAGCCGATCGAAAGACACCTGCGCGGCGAGCATCGAGGCGACCGCGGGCAACAGAATCAATAGACTTTTCTTCATTGCGAACCTTTCAGGGAAAGCAGGTAGCTGACCAGATCGGTAATTTCCTGCGAACTTAATTTGTCTTTGTATGACGGCATGGGCGAGGTTTTGACCAGCGTGAACTCGCGAAGGTCGGCCTTGTTGAGAGAAACAAGGCGCTCCTTTTCGTCGATCAATTGAATGCTGTGCGTATCCTCGTTGAGACGGCGTCCGTTGATCACCGCGCCATCCTTGGTGACTGCGTGGACGAAGCGGTTCTGCGGCGCGATGGTGTCGTTGGGATCGACCAGCGACTTTTCCAGATACGCGGCATTGCGCAGCGATCCGATATCGCTCAGGTCCGGGCCAAGGCGCGATCCCTTGCTTCCGGTACGATGACAATTCAGACAACTGCCTTTGCCGGAAAAAATCGCCATCCCACGACCCGCGTCGCCCACGCCTTTCGCACCCGCCGCGGTGTCGTGCATGGAACGAAGGTAGACCACCAGCGACCGCCGCTCCTCCGCGTTGAGATTCGTGGGAGGCATTCCGGTGCCGGGAATTCCGTTCAGGACAATTCGCGAAAGCTCGTCGTCGTTGGAGGCTCGGCGGAACTGGCCCGATCGGAAACTGACGCCGGGAATCGATTCGCCTTCCTGTCCGTGGCAGACGAAGCAGTGGGTGCGATAGAGCTGCTGCCCCGTATCGGCATTTTGCGCGGACAACCGGATCGTGAAAATCAACAGCGCCATTGCGCCGGCGCTTCTTTGAACCATGCGTCTTAGTATAAACGGGGCAGGGCGGCTGTGCAGTCTGGTAGTGCCCGAAAGGTGCGTTGATCTCTTCCCCGCTAAGCCCCCACTGCCAATCAGTAGGGCAGCCCTCGTTTTGATATGATTCCGCGATGAATCGCATCCTACTCGGAATCCTGCTTGGACTCGGCTGCGGCGTTGTTGATGTACTGCTGATGCTGCCGATGACGTTTCCCGACAAGCCAACGGCGCTCGCTGCCGCATTTTCTAGTCGCTTCGCCATTGGTTTTATAGCGGCCAATGTGACTCTACCGATGCATCCGGCTCTGACTGGAGCGCTTGTTGGCCTGCTAATCAGCATCCCTGACGCGATTGTCACCAAGACATACGTGCCGATCATCGTCACCGGCTTGATCTTTGGTGCGTTATCTGGCTGGGCTGCGCGCACCTGGGCAGCATAGTTACGCCCAACGCACCCTTCGGGCACTACCTGCGGTCTTATTGACGACGCTCGAAGAGCGCGGCGGTGCCGTCGTCGTCGATCAGACGCCAGTCGTTTCGCTCACGCAGAATCGAGGCGAGGCCGCTAGGTGTAGGAACCATCACGACGCCCACATCGTAGCGATCCAGTGTCTGCTTCCAATCCTTGCCGCCATTCAGCGCGCTGAAATAGTCTTTCGAAAGCCGCTCGCCGAAAAAGTCGCCGCGGCCGTCGATGAAGATGCGTTGGCGGGGGTAGAAGCGGAACGTAAGGTAATCGGACCATCGATCGGTGGCGAAAATTCGCGATTGGGAGATCAAGTCCGCGTGACGAGTGACGAACGCCGTCGGATAGCTCGTGTCCGGGAAATCTGTTGGCCAGGCGATCCCGAGCGGCGCGAACAGCAACACGGCCATGACGACAGCGGACCACACGCTGATCCGCGCGAGTCCAGGCCGATGATCGTCGGCCAGCTTGGCGAGCACGCCTAACGCGGAGCGCGCGTGACTTCGAGCCGTGAATTTGTTCCACAACTCCGTCAGCGCTTCGGCGAGAGGCGGCAGTGCGACCACCACGAAAATCGGAATGTGGCGGACCGATACCAATGCGTAATGCGCCCACAACAGCATAACCAGCGCGTGCGCGAAACGTTTACGGGACAGCAGCCAGCCCGAAACCAGGAGCGCCATCACCAATAGAATTTCGAAATACAGTGCACCGGTCGAATGGAAACGGGGCGACTGATATTCTTCCACCAGATCGACGATCCATTTCTCACGCAGGAATTCGAGGATGTGGAGATGCTCGCGAATGCCGTACGGGTTCAAGACGGACGCCGCCAGGCAGGCGAGGCCGATTCCGCCGTAACGGAGCAGCGGCTGGAACGACGATTTTTCGATCGCTCGCCCAATCCCAAACGCCGCGATGCACATCAGCCCGGCCACGAACCCACCGTGGAGGTTCGCCCATAACGCGGTCAGCGGAATCAGCCACCACAGGCGATCCTCATCCAGCAGCCGCATGGTGACGGCGGCAAACAGAATCGTGAACAGGTGCGGACGCGCCAGAAAATGAATCGACGACGCACCCACGGCCAGGTGAATCAGAAACAGCGCGACCAGAGCATTGGAGCCGCGGTGGATCATGTGGAACATCACGATCACGATGGACAGCGCGATGATCGCCGCGGAAATCAGCACCACGCCTTTCATCGAGCTCCAGCGGAACAGCGCGCTGTACATGACGCTGGCCAACCATTCCCAGGCAAACCACGGCTCGCCCGGATTGGTGAACGAGAAAATATCCGAATGCGGGACGCTGTGATGGTCCAGGATGTAATCGCCGGTGCGGATGTGGTAACCCGTCCCGGAATCTTCCAGGAGTCCGATACCGGTTCCGGAAAGGCTGAACAGAACCAGCCAAATCATTAGCGCCGCGAAGAGGCAATCGGCCAGCGATGGTTTCCAGAACGACGCGCGCACGCGGAGCGCAGGAGCTTCGACAAAGTCCGAAATGGCGCGGGTTTCGATCACGGCGGGCCTACGTATATATCGGTGCGATACGGCCAGGCCTGTAGACGCGCCGTATCCGGCTAAAATAGGAGAAGACGTCCTCCTGTAGATGATTCAACTCCAAGGCGCCGGAAAACGATTCGGCCACAAACTTCTCTTCGAAAACCTCGACTGGCTGATCACGCCCAAAGAGCGTACCGGACTGGTGGGCGCGAACGGCACCGGGAAATCAACGCTGCTCAAGATTTTGGGTGGAATGGAGTCGCTCGACTACGGCTCCATGAGCACCATGAAGGGGATTACGCAGGGCTATCTTCCGCAAGACGGCCTGACGCTTTCCGGCAAAACCATCTTCGCCGAATGCATGAGCGTGTTCGCCGATCTGCGCGAGATGGAGCAGGAGCTGGAGACGCTGCATCATAGCCTGGGTGAGCTGGATCCGGCCAGCGCCGAATACTCCGCCGCGGCCGACCGCCTGCATCACATTGATAGTGAATTCCGGAATCGCGATGGCTACGCGATTGAAGCGCAGGTCGGCATCGTACTCGACGGGCTTGGTTTTCGCAAGGAAGATTGGACGCGGCGCACCGAGGAATTTTCGGGTGGCTGGCAGATGCGTATCGCGCTCGCAAAATTATTGCTCGAAAAGCCCAACATGCTGTTGCTGGACGAGCCGACCAATCACCTGGATCTGGAAGCCCGCAACTGGCTGGAACAGTATCTGGACGGCTATCCGTATGCTTACGTGCTGATCTCGCACGATCGCTACTTTCTGGACATCACGGTGAATAAAACCGTCGAGATCTGGAACAAGCAGGTCCATTTTTACAGCGGCAACTACGATTCCTATTTGCGCCAGAAGGAAGAACGCCGTGCACAGCTCGAAGCCGCGTATCGCAACCAGCGCGAGCGCATCGAGCAACTGGAAGCGTTCATCAACCGCTTCCGTGCGACGGCTACCAAAGCTAAGCAGGTGCAGTCGCGTATTAAAGAGCTGGACAAGATTGAGCGAATCGAGGTTCCGCCGGACGAGCAGACCATCCACTTTTCATTCCCGCAGCCCAAGTTGAGCGGACGCATCGTCGCGGAATTCAAAGACGTCTCGAAAAGCTATGGGCCGAAACACGTGTTCAGCGGCGCGACGTTCATCATCGAGCGCAATGACCGGATCGCGCTGGTGGGCGTTAACGGCGCCGGCAAATCGACCATGATCAAGCTGCTGGCCGGGACCGAGCCGCTCACGTCCGGATCGTACACGCTGGGCCACAACGCGATGCCGGATTATTTCGCTCAAGATCAATACAAAGAGCTGGACCCGAACCGCCGCATGATCGACGACCTCGGCGACGCCGCACCGCGCTCCACGCAAACCCAGTTGCGCACGCTGCTAGGCTGTTTTCTATTCAGCGACGACGATGTGTTCAAGAAAATCGGCGTGCTGTCCGGAGGCGAGCGCAATCGCTATGCGCTGGCCCGCATGCTACTGGCGCCGTCGAATTTCCTGCTGCTGGATGAGCCCACCAATCACCTGGATATGCGCGCGAAAGACGTACTGCTCGAATCGCTCAGCAAGTACACCGGCACGGTGGTGTTCGTGTCGCACGACCGCTACTTCATCGACAAGCTCGCCACGCGGATTTTCGAAATCGAAGGCGGGCACGTTCACGACTACGCCGGAAATTACGAAGACTATCTGTGGCGCAAAGCCGGCGGCTCGTCGCCGGTGGTTACCGAAGTGGAGCCGGAGCCCGAACCGGTCGCAGTCGCAGCGGCCGAGCCGAAAAAGCGCGTCAATCCGATGAAGCGGCAAAAGCTTCAAGATCGTTTGCGGGAAGTGGAGCAGCAGGTCGCCTCGCTCGAATCCGAGATCGCACAGCATGAAGCCGCGATGTCCGACTTCAAGAGCGTCGAGGAGACCATGCGACTCACCGAGCTCGTGTCCGTGAAACGCAGCGAACTGGAATCGCGCGTGGCGGAATGGGAAGAACTATCGGCCGGCTTGGAGGCCGTTAATTAACGTGAATGAACGGCCAGAAGGATTTAGTTCGTAGCCAACGTCGCCGGTGACGTCTGGCGGCCCGCGGTCAGATAGCTGGTCACTCCGAGATTCTTGTAAACCTGGCCCGCCACTCCCGACGCCGTCGGACCGCTCACCAATCGTCCACCGGTGAGCAGCACTACCACCACTAGTTTGCTCTTTCCGACTTCAGTGAACGAACCGAACCATCCCAGATGCGTGGGCGAGCGTGAATCCGTGCACGTGCCGGTCTTTCCGTAAATCGGCTCGTTGGGATCGAAGCCGATGCGCCGGGCGGTTCCATATTCGACCGCGCCCATCATGCCCGGCTTGATCTCCGGAATCGATTCGGCGATATCCAGCCGCCGTTTTACGCGCGGAATCATCGCCTCCGCGTCCAACTGGCTCTTGGGAAATTGAAGGTAATAGAGCGTCCCGCCGTTGGCGATCGCGCCCATGATGGCGGCGAGTTCCAGGGGCGTCATCGAAATTCCATCGCCGAAGCTGGTCATCATCCCGACACCGCTCTTGGGAACCGTCGGCGTCAGAAGACCTGGGCGTTCCCGCTCGATATCGAGGCCGGCTTTCTCGCCCAGCCCGAACAGTTTGGCGTAGTAGCTCACCCGATCGAACCCCAGCCGCTGTCCCAGGTTCGCGAAATACTGGTTGTTCGATTTCGCCAGCGCCGTGGTCATGTCGAAGGTGGTGCGGCCGTACACGCGAATCAGCGTCTGCCGATCGATGACGCTTTCGCTCAACGCCGCCAGCGCCACGGGAACCTTGACCGTGGAGCAGGGCTGAAATCCGTTTTGAAACGCAAGCTTCTGATTCACGATGGTCAGAATCCGGCCGGTCGCCGGATCGGTCACCACCACAGTGCCGTTCATGGGTCCCAGCGCGTCCACCGCCGCGCGGCGCACCGTCAGGTCTTCCCCGTCAATGACGTCGCCTTCGGTCGAATCGGCGAAATTGGGGACGCGCCAGGGTCCGCTCACGATTTTCTTCGCTCGCGTGTGCGTGGCGCGGGTGGAAACCAAGCTCATCGCGAGTGGTTTCGCTTTTACCGATTTCCTCTTTTTGGCAGGAGCGACCGCCAGCAGGTGGGAGCCCCAGGCGAGCGCAAACAGGAACAGGACCGGACGAACAAGCAAAGATTGCCGGGTTTTAGAAGGCAAAGCTTCTCCCTCTACTTTAAGTTTCAGACTTTAAGACGGACTTACACATTGTGCAGCAAGGAACGTGGCGGCGTCAAGCCGTATTCCTACCTGTACCATATCGGCAGATTCCAGGAATTCTCATTCTAGAACGTAAAGCGGACGCCGACCTGGGCCCGCCGTGCGTTGGTCCCGTCAGGGAATCCGGCGGAAGCACTGCCCAACCCCGGAGTCGTCGGCGCGCAGGTTGTCGCTGTAGCGGAGCCGCAGGGAGCGATCACGAAGTTCGGTACCGCGGCCGTTCCCTTGTTTGCCGCAGTATAGCCCGTTGTAATCACGCCCGTGTTGCTCATGGTGTTCGTCAGATTAAAGACCTCGAACAGCAACGTGAGGGGCATGTTCTCTCGAATAGGAAAGGTTTTCGAGAGGCGAGCATCGCCACGCGTGATCGGATCGCTATGTAAAGGGTTATTCGGCAGGAACGGAACGCGGCTGTCGCCGCCCAAGCCATCAAGAGTGCCGGTGAACGCTTGTGGAAGATTGATGGTCGATGAGAAAGGAACCGATTCGAAGATCGGGCGCCGGCTGGCCAGCGTCCCAATCCCAGCCAATTCCCAGCCGTTCACTACGTATTTCGCGAACGCGTTATTGCTTTTCATGAATTTCGGGCGCGCGATGAGGGTCGCGTTAAAACGGTGGCGCTGGTCCAGATTGCCATTCCCTTTGTCGAGGCTATACGAGCCGTTGTAGAGCCCCATTGGGCCGCTGCTGAAGAAGATCGCGTTGCTGCCCGATTCCTGATTCTCGTCCAGCTCGTGCGACCAGGTGTAAGTGATCCCGCCCTGGAACGTGCCGTTGAAACGCTTGTTCAACTGGACCGTCATGGCATCATACCATTGTTTTCCGCCGTTCTCCACCTGATTGATGTGACCGTACCTAGTATCGACGCGGTTGGCGAGAAGATACAGCGGCGTGCTGTAGACTTGGCCGGTCGGGTTGAAGTTGGAATCCAGAATATTGAAGTTGTAAACTTGCGAGCTGAGCGGCCCGATGTTGAGATCGCGAACCGTGAAGAGGCGCTTTCCGCGATTCATGATGTACCCCACGGTCAGCGTCATGCCCTGGGGAAGCGCTCGTTCGATGGCGACATCCAACTGCTCCGTGTAGGGATTCCGCATATTCGGCGCCGCGAACGTGATGGCTCGGTTCGATGCCAATGCTCCCGCCGGGCTGGTCAGCGGGATGGGATAGATCGGCGCACCCGCGGTAGTGGGACTCTGGATGGTCAAACTTTGGGTATATAGATCGTTCAGAGTGAAAAAGTTGCTGATCATCGCGGATATGTACCGCGCGTAATACAGCCCATAGCCGGCGCGCACTACGGTCTTGCTATTGATCGAGTACGCGAGCCCAATGCGCGGCGCGAAATTCTTGCCCGCGGACGGAATATGACCGGTCTGCGGATAGTTGGGATTGGTGATCGGAGGCTGCGGCAGAACCGAGTATTCGTAGCGCAAGCCGTAGTTAGCGGTCAGCTTAGGAGTGATTTTCCAGGTGTCTTGGGCGTAGAAACCCAGATCCGTAATGGTGGTGTCGACGATCGGATTTCCAAAGACCTGAGAGTAAGTGGACCAGTGACTGGGCCCCGGCGCGGGATTGGTGAAGTCCTGGGCGAAGGTGGTGACGTTGGAATAGGTGAACGTGCCTGCGCGGTTGCTGAGACTGTTGGAGAAGTCTTCGGTGCGGGCGATATCGAATCCGAATTTGAAAGTGTGGCTGCCCTTTACCCAGGACAGATTGTCCACCCATTGATAACGATTCTCGCTGGGGAGAATGCGCGGCAGGATGTTGTAGCCGCCCAACGTACCGACGCCTGCCACGGAAAGGCTGACGTTGCCGATCGGGTAGCCCGCCTGTAACGCCGGATCGAAATCGTCCGCTTGCCGATCCTTGAACCAGCCGAAGCGCGCCTCATTGACGACGCGTCCACTCGGAACCCAGGTCCACTGTAGCTTTCCGATGCGGTCGCGAACCGAATCGTCGCCGTTGGTTCCCACCGCGGCGCCGCTGGTCGACACGATTCCGGTCTGAATTCCGTTCATGGAAAGCCACTTCAGATAGTTCATGCTGGCGCTGAACGAATGATGCTCGTTGGGGCGATAATCCAGTTTCAGAAAGTACAGCGACTGGTTGCCATTGCGGGGCGTCAGGCCGAACAGTCGCGGCAGGACGCTGTTGATGGCCGCGCACTGCGCCGGGGTGGCCGGCGTCGTACAACCGATCCAGGCTTGAGTGCTTTGACTCACGTTCGGGTTGATGATGGTATCGACCATCGGAAAAGTCCGCCGCTGGATTTCCGTGTCGAAGAAGGCGAACAGCTTGTCTTTCACGATCGGCCCGCCGATGGTGCCGCCGGTCTGATGCCGGACTTCCGGAGGATTGAAATACGTGTTGTTCACGATGGAGTAGCGGTCGATCGCATCCAGCGTGCGGTTCCGGAAGAACCAAAAGAAGGTGCCGTGGAAATCGTTGGTCCCGCTTTTGGTGATGGTGTTGACCACTCCGCCGCTGGCCCTGCCGAACTCCGCCGAGTAAGACGCCGTGAGCACCTGGAACTCCTGCACCGCGTCCTGCGAAATCTGCGCGCCGAGACGGGTCCGGCCGGCATTCTCGTTGTAGTACTGATTGGTGGTGTCGTTGCCGTCGATCAGAAAGCTGTTTCCGCCGGCGATGCCGCGGAACGTGACCAGCCCGAAGTCGGCGTCTTTAGTGACGCCGGGTGCGAGAGTCACGAATTGATCCACCCGGCGGCCGTTGATGGGCAGCTCGGCGATCATACGGTTGTCGACGATCGCGGAAAGTTCCGTCTTGGTGTCGTCGACCAGCGTCCCTACGGCGGTCACGTCTACTGACTGCGTGACGGCACCCACGGTGAGCGCCACACTCAAATTCACGGTTTCGCCAACTTGCAGCGAAATGTCGACGGCTTCATATGCGGCGAAGCCCGCTTTTTCGATCTTCACCTTATAGCCGGTGGCCGGAACCAGGGCCGGGGCAACAAAGATTCCAGCGTCCGTAGTCACGATCTCACGGGTCACACCGAGGGCCGTGTTCGATACAACGACTTTGGCCGCGGGAACAGCCGATCCCGACGCATCGCGAACCGTACCGGAGATCGTCCCAAGTCCGGCGGTCGCCTGGCACCAGGCGGATGCGGAAATCAGGAAACCAAGAAGTGCTGCGCGTGTGAATCGAGTCATACTGCTCCCCTGAAGTGAATTATTTCGTCAGAACTGCCCTCTGCCAAACCCGAATGCCCCTCAGTTTATCAGAACTGCGTTACAACGCAATAACGATTGGGACACGCGATGCCGGACGCTAACCGTTGGCCGCGCATGTTTATCAAGGGCCAAATTCCGTTTGCGGGAAGGTTCTCGCCTGCACAAACGTCTAAGCTGAAAGATACGCCCATGGTGCTCGACGGGAACGATTTCGAGGTGATCGAGGCTTGCCGCCGCGGCGATCCGGATGCATTCCGGGCCCTTTTTGAAACCTATCAGGACAAAGTCTACTCGATCGCCTTGCGCTACTCCGGCGAGCGCACTGTCGCGCTTGACATCGCGCAGGACGTCTTCGTAAAGCTGCTCTCAAGCCTCAAGGATTTCCGCGGCGACGCTGGATTTGAATCCTGGCTTTATCGTCTGGTGGTCAATCGTTGCCTGGACCACCATCGCCGCACCCGCCGGATCCGGCTGCTGATGGAGGATGTCCTGCATCTGTTCACCTCCTCCCGGGAAACCGCGCTCCACAATTTATTACGCACTGAAATCGAGGCGCAGGTGCAGCGCGGAATCGCCAAACTGGCTCCCGAACAGCGCATGGTAGTCGTCCTGCGCTACACCGAAGGCCTGTCCTATGAGGAGATCGCCGCCATTCTGGGGTGTTCGCAGGGAACCGTAGCCTCGCGGCTGAATCGGGCGCATAAAATTCTGGAAAAACGACTGGCGAATTTGCGGAGAGAAGGCCATGCATAGAAGCTGGATCGAACCGGTGCTGGATCGTCATCTTGGAGAGGTCGCCGCGCCGGATGAATTGTGGGATCGCGTCCGCACTTCCAAGGCGCGGCCCCGGCCGGTCCTCGAATGGAAGCTGGCGTTTGCCCTGATGGCGGTAATTGCGAGTGCGTGGGCTCTGCATCCGCGCGCGGCTTCCATCCAATCTGACCGCGCGAGCGAGATTCAGCAATGGATGAAAACCCGCTGCGGCCTGGACGTTCCTTTGACACCCGCCGTACAGGTTCGTCTGCTGGGCGCGCGGCAGACTGGAGCCGGAACGGCTGAAATCCGCTACCGACTGCACGATCGCGAAGCCACTCTGCTAGTCTCCAAAGCCGGCGCCTTCACGGATGGCCACCAGTTCGTTGGTGAAACATCCTGGATCTGGCGCGGGCAGTTGTATACGGTCGCGTCCGCGGATTTCCAAGCCGCGTGCCTGTTGTGTCACGCGGATGTGGCGTCGGCGCTGAACTAGCCGTCAGAACCCGGTCGCCGTCGCTCGCGGCTCTGTGCTTAACCGAGCCGCGAGCGTAGCGACCGGGTCCCGACCTTGCCCGCAACCTCTTAAAGCCCGCTCCACAAAAACTGTGCTACGCTGCACAGTTCTGTGACTCCCGCTTACTTCTCACTACTCCTGCTCCTGTTCGCGGCTTCGGGCTGCGCCGCCCTGATTTATGAGGTGGTCTGGTACCAACTCCTACAGCTCGTCATCGGATCCACGTCCGTCTCCATGGGGATTCTGCTCGCCACCTTCATGGGCGGACTGTGCATCGGAAGCCTGTGGTTGCCGCGCCGCTGGACCAATCAGCATCCGCTGCGGATCTACGCCGCACTCGAGTTCGGCATCGCTGTTTTCGGGATCCTGGTGAAAATCCTGCTGCCGGTCCTAAGCCGCGTATATTTCGCCGGCGCCGAACATGGGATGCCCGGCATGCTGTTGCGCGGAATGCTCGCCGCGCTATGTATGCTGCCCCCGACCATCCTGATGGGCGCGTCGCTTCCCGCGATCGTGCGCTGGATCAGGAGCACTCCGCAAGGCGTCTCCTGGTGGGGATACCTTTACGGTGGCAATACGGCGGGCGCAGTGTTCGGATGCCTGCTGGCCGGATTTTATCTGTTGCGGCTCTATAATCTCTCCGTAACGACGTGGGTCGCGGCTGGCATCAATATCGTGGTCGCCGCGATCAGTTATTTCGCAGCGCGCTTCGTGAATGCGCCGGTGCTGGTCGAAGAAAATGCAACCGACGCGCCGAAGTTTGACCGCTGGCCGGTGTATCTATGCATCGCGCTGTCCGGCGCCACCGCACTCGGCGCAGAAGTCGTGTGGACCCGCACCCTCGGCATGCTCCTGCTGGGGACGGTCTACGTCTTCTCGATCATCCTGGCCGTCTTTCTGGGCGGACTCGCCATCGGCAGCGCGGCCGGATCGTGGATCGCGCGAAAAGGCCGCTCGCAAGCCGCACTCGGATGGTCGCAAATCCTGCTGATGCTGGGGATGGCGTGGACCGCCTACACCGTCGTCCACGTGCTTCCAGTGTGGAGCGACGACGTGCTTACCACGCAAGACGGATGGCACATGTACACGCTCGACTTGAAGCGCTGCCTGTGGGCCATCCTTCCTCCGACGCTTTTCTGGGGCGCGAGCTTTCCCCTCGCGTGCGCCGCCGCAGCCCGGCCCGGCGAGGAATCCGGCCGCGTCGCCGGAGGAATTTATGCCGCGAACACATTAGGCGGAATCGTAGGCGCCCTCGCCGTCAGCCTCGTGTTGATCCCCTGGATCGGCACGCAGATGACCGAGCGCGTTCTGCTAAACGCCGCCGGATTGAGCGGATTGATCGCGCTGTTCCCCGTTCTACGGCGATCCGCCGGCGGAATCGTAGCGATGATCGCGTCGGTGGTGCTCACGCATTTCCTGGTCGTTAGCATCGATCCCCTTCCAGGCGACCTGATCGCCTACGGCCGCCGCATGGGCGTGAACGCCGGTCAATCGAAAATTCTCTATACAGCCGAAGGCCGCAACTCGTCGGTCGCGATTTCGGAATGGAATAACGGCACCATTTATGTGAACGTCAACGGCCACGTCGAAGCCACCACCGAAATCTTCGATATGAAGCTCCAGCGCATGGTGGGGCATCTCCCGGCGCTGCTACATGCCAATCCGAAATCTGTGCTGGGCATCGGATTCGGCGCCGGAGTTTCCGCGGGGACCTTCACGCGCTACCCGGGCATCGAAAAAATCACCATCTGCGAAATCGAGCCCGTGATTCCGCCCGCATCCACCAAATATTTCGGCCGCGAAGACTACCAGGTCGCGCTCAATCCGAAAACCCACATCGTGTTCGACGACGCGCGCCACTACTTGTTAACGACGACGGAGAAATTTGACGTCATCGCGTCCGACCCACTGGATGTGTTCGTCAAAGGAACTGCCGCGCTGTATTCGAAAGAGTACTTCGAATCGGTGAAGAGCCACCTGAAGCCGGGAGGGATGTTCACGCTGTACGTTCCGCTGTATGAAACCGACCAGCCGACCATCAAGAGCGAACTCGCCACCTTCTTCGCCGCGTTTCCCTACGGCACCATTTGGGCCAACACGCGAGACGGCTTGGGCTACGACATGGTCTTTATGGGTCAAGCCGATCCTCTGCGCATCAATATCGATGAGGTGCAGCAGCGCCTGGATCGTCCCGATTACGCGCCGGTGCACGAATCTCTGCGCGGCATCGACATCGGTTCCGTGTTCGACATGCTGGCCACCTACACCGGAAATGCCGAGGATCTGAAGCCGTGGACCCGCGGCGCACAGATCAACACGGACGAGGATCTTCGCCTCAGCTACCTCGCCGGCTGGGGCATCAACGCCAATCTCGAAGATACGCTCTACCGCCAGATGCTGGCTTATCGACGTCCGCCGGTCGGTATGTTCACCGGCGCGCCAGAACACGTCCAGTTATTGCTCGGGGTGCTTGGCTCTCACTGAAATTGTGCGGAACAAACTCCGCGCCACTCTCGTATCCTTAAAGAAGCCGTGCATCCCCGAGCCTCCTTCATCGAAGCCGCGTCCGTCGCCCTGGATTCGCTGCGCTCCAGCAAGCTCCGCAGTTTCCTCACTTTGCTCGGCATTATTCTCTCCACCACCACTCTCATCGCCGTGATGAGCGTGATCCACGGCATGGACGTGTTCATCGCCAATACCGCCTCCAGCATGGGCAACGACGGATTCCGCGTGCTCCGCGTCGCCTTCGTCGGGCGTCCCGACCCCAAGCGATTCCTGGACGCCATCCAAAAGAATCCGAATCTGACTCGCGACGAATACGCATTCATCAAGGAACACGCGACCCTGGTGCGCGAAGCCGCCATTCAAAGCCAGCGCGGCGGCAAGGTCAGCTATCATGGCGACCTGGTGGACGGCGTCATCATTATGGGCGCGAGTCCCAACGCGCTGGGGATGTCCAACACGCAGGTCGAACTGGGCCGCATGTACACCGACACCGAGGACGAAAAGCACATGGGCGTCGTATTCCTGGGCGCGGATTTCAAGGATCGCTTTTTCCCCACCACCGATCCGCTGGGCAAGACCGTGCAGATCGATGGACGGCCCTTCGAAGTGATTGGCGTGGCCAAGACCAAGGGCAGCGTTTTCGGGCAATCGCAAGACAACTTCGTCGCCATCCCGGATCAGACTTTCTTCAAGATGTACGGCTCAATAAAAGGGATCAGCTACAACTTTTCGGCGCTTCAGCGCGAGCGTCTGGAGGAAGCGCAGGACGAAATCACGGCGCTGATCCGATCCTTCCGGCACCTGCGTCCGGAGCAGCTGGATAATTTCGCGATCCAATCTTCGGATTCCCTGGTTTCCGCCTGGGACCAGTTGACCGGCGCGATCGCCGCGGCCGCCGTCGGCGTGGTCAGCGTGTTCATGGTGGTGGGCGGCGTGGTGATCATGAACATCATGCTCGCCGTAGTGAGCGAGCGGACGCGCGAAATCGGAGTCCGCAAATCCGTGGGCGCGCGCCGCGCCGATATTCTCAATCAGTTCCTGGTGGAATCTTCCATGCTGGCCGCATGTGGAGGGTTGATCGGCGTAACCATCGCGTGGATCATCGCGATCCTGGTGCGAAGTCTCACCCCCGTGCCGATGGTCCTGCCGCTGAATGCGGTGGTGCTCGGCGTCGTGCTTTCGGCTGCCGTCGGCCTGTTCTTCGGGATCTATCCCGCGCGCCGCGCCGCGCGCCTCGACCCGATCGTAGCCCTTCGCTCGGAGACGTCGTAAGTTGACGCTCTTATCTCAAACCCGAAGGTTGAACCGCTCCCTATGGTCGCGGCTCGGTTTCGCCGCTAAATCCGCAGCATCGACACTGAGCCGTGACCGAAGTGAGCGGTTCAACGCTGACCTTTCCCAGAGCCTACCCCGTGTGGCGGAGGCTTCGAAAATCCTATGAAGCTCCTCATCTCGGTAATCGGCCTGGCGCTGGTCACACTTCGCGAAAACAAAGTTCGCTCTTTCCTCACCGTCCTCGGTGTGATCATCGGCACCGGCACCATCATCGCGGTCGGATCGATCCTCGCCGGACTCGACGGCGCGGTCACGGGCGTGATCCGCAGCTTCGGAACCAATACCGCCATCGTGTTCCGAATGCGCATGGGTCCCAACTTCGGCGGCCGTAGTGCCGAGGAACGCAATCGCAAGCCGCTGACGTACGAAAACGCCGCCTCCATCGCCGAACGCTGCCCGTCGGTCGAGCATGTCAGCCCCTACCTGTTCCCTAACTTCGGCGGGCGCGTTCGCTACAGGGGCAACGACTATTTCGGGCCCAACATCGGCGGCACCGACGACGGTTATTTGAACAGCGGCCAGGCCGAAATGAAATTCGGCCGCTTCTTTACCGACACCGAGAATCTGCACCACATGCCCGTCGCCGTGATTGGCGAGGATGTCTACAAAGCGCTATTTGGGGCCGAGAACGCGATCGGTAAACGAATCACCGTCGCGGGCGCTGAAGTGGAAGTGATCGGCGTGATGAATCGTCCGGCCATGTCGCTTCCAGGCCAGGACGATAGCCGTATCCTGATGCCTTATTTCACCATGCACAAGCTGTTTCCTTCGGCGCGCGAGAACATGCTGGTAGTGGCCGCCAAGCACGGCCAGCTTCCCGCCGCCATCGATGAAATGCGCGCCGTCCTACGCCAGGAACGTCATGTGGCGCTCGCGGCTCCCGACAATTTTTTCATCTCCACCGCCGATCAGATGGTCGAAGATTTCCGCTCCGTCACCGCCATGGTGACGCTGGTCATGGTGGTCCTCAGCTCCATCGGCTTGCTGGTCGGCGGCATCGGCGTCATGAACATCATGCTGGTCTCAGTCACCGAACGGACCCGCGAAATCGGCGTCCGTAAAGCCATCGGCGCGCGCCGCTCCGACATCGTTGCGCAATTTCTTACTGAAGCGGTCGTGTTGACAGGGCTCGGTGGACTCGCCGGAATGTTCTTCGGCTGGATCGTCTCCCGCGCCAGCCACTTCGTGTTTCCATCCTTGCCGACCGTGGTCCCGCTATGGGCCGCTGGCCTTGGAATTGTCGTCTCCGTCGGAATCGGCCTGTTTTTCGGAATCTGGCCCGCCAGCAAAGCCGCTCGCCTCGATCCGGTCGAAGCGCTTCGGTACGAGTAGCCGTCCATGGTGGAGCAAGCTTCAGCTTGCAGCGCCGGCGTCAGCCGGCGTCCGTCCGTGATCTGTAATATTCGAAACGTCCTGAGCCGCGACCACAGGGAGCGGTTGGATACTGATCTTTGCGCAGTCTCGTCAGCTTTTCGACGCCGCGAAGATCGCCTCGATCGCTTCCATATTTTTCACCGCATCCTCGATCGGCACCGGCACCGCGCTATCCTCCAGAATCGCTCGCGAAAACAAGTCCCCCTGCAGCGTGTACTGATCGCAAACCGGCAACTCCTCTGCGATGCCGTCCACGAATATCCGCGTCGGCCGGTCCGGCGGAGCGTTGAACGGAATCTCCACCTCGATCATCCCGCGCGTCCCGAACATCTGCATCTTCTGATACGGCGTCAACTGCGTCGAGCAAGTGAACACACATCGACCCGTCGAAAATTCTAAAATCGCCGACGTCAAGCGGTCCGTCTTAAACTGCGGGTCCCGTTCAATCGATCCCACCGCGCGCCGCGGCTCTTCTCCAAACAGCATCCGCGCGAGCGTCACTGGATAACATCCGATATCCATCAACGCCCCGCCGCCCCACTCCGCAACATTACGCACATTCTGAGGATCGCGATTGTCATAACTGAAAAATCCGTTGATGACGCGCAGTTCCCCAATGCGTCCGCTTCGCACCAACTCCGCCACCCGCACCCATTGCGGATGCGTGCGAGCCATGAATGCCTCCCCGATCTTCACCGGAAATCCCAGCAGTTGCCGAGCCTCCGCCGCCGACAACCCGATGGGCTTTTCGCACAACACATGTTTCCCCGCCCGCGCCGCCCGTAACGACCACGGCACATGCAGGTGATTCGGGAGCGGAATATAGACGGCATCGATCTCCGGATCGTCGATCAATTCTTCATACGATCCATACGACTTGGCGAGGCCGGTCGCGCGCGCTTTCTGCAAATCCCTGGAAGCAATCGCGACAATTTCGGCCCATTCGCACCGCTGCATCGCCGGGATGACTTTCGTCACCGCAATTTTCGCGACTCCCAAAACTCCCCACCGTATTTTCCGCATTCGAATTTCGTTAGCCTCACTGGACCGTGATCGTCGCGGCATTGCTCGCCAAGCCCCCAGCCACCAGGAACACAGGGGTCCGTCCGGATAGTCCGCTCGGAACGCGCGCTTCGATCTCCCACAGGCCCGGGCTTGCCAGTCCGCTGGAGACCACTTCGGCGGGGATGTCGCCGAAAAAGACCTGAACCGGTACAGCATCTCCACCGTAGCCCGTCGCAAAAATTCGCAGCACACTGCCCACAGCCGCCGGATGCGACGCATCGTTTACGACGGAATCCTCGTTTTCGATAGCGCCGGGTTGCTGTGGGTCCGCAGGCTGCAGAACGAATATGCCGGGGCTCGACACCGTGATCGTCGCCGTCCCGGAAGCGATCTCATTTCCCGCAGCTTGTATGGAGATTACGGCGGTGCCGGGGACCACCGTTTCTGGCACGATGAAATTAACCTGTGACGCTGTCGCCGCCAGCACCCGAGCTGCCGTGCCGGACACTAGCACCCCATCCGGAGTCGTCGAAAACGTTCCGAACGCTGCAGCGAACGAGCCCGGCGCAATTCCTTGCTCGACCCGGTAACTCGCGGCGTTGACGGTGGTCACTTCCCCGGACTGCGTTGGGAATGTCCCGCCAGAGCGCGCAAGGATCGCCGCCATAACCGGATCGAACCGCGCGAAATAATCCGTGGAGCGAGTCGCAATCGCGATATCCGGTTCAAGATAGGCGTCCCCGGGTGGAAGATAAGACGGCGCGGAAAAGAATTGCCGGGAATATTGGCCCGGCGTTTGCGACCCCGGTAGATTAAATGAGGCAACATTGCCAAAATGCTGCGGCCTCCCTCCTGTGGGTTCTCCGATAACACGCGCAGTGCCCCCCAAACTTGGCTGCTTGAACACTTCAGCGTCGTCCATGCCGGATGAGAAAGTCCCCTTGTCGATCGCGACGTACAGCGCAAATCTTGGATTCGCGCGAAGCTGCGGAAGCCGTTGAACCACGCCGTTGAAGAGCGGATTGATGATGCTGTCGTCCCCTCCGGTATTGCCTCTAAAATCGAACACGAGAGTATCAATGGGATTCGAATCGAGGGTGTTCAGGATCGTCGAGGCGAAGCTGGAAAAAGGGTGGGCGGGATCGTTCGCGCAAACGTTGTACTTAAAATAAAGCAGGCGATTGGGCGCCGAGTACTCGAACCAGTAGTAGTGAGTTGTGTCTAGAAGATAATCTGGAATTGTGCCGGTAGCGGCTGAGAGCAGAGATACGCGCGTCTCGTTGGATGCGTCCATCAACAGCGTAAACTCGCTGCCGTCGAGGCTCTGGAACGTCACTGCGGAAGGCGATCCTTCCGGAACTAATCCCAGGCCTTGAAGAACCTGCTGCTGCGCCAGGTAAATCTGCGCCATGTAGTGCAGCCACTGATCGTTCTCATGCGGGATGACGGTTGCCAGGCGCTGCATAACTTCGTCGATGGAATAATCCCCGATCCGTATCAAACGCGCCCCCAACGCGCGTGTATATTCAGGACCGGCGGAGGTGACGAAAACTCCATCGTCCAACCACCGCAAATGCATCGGTAACTGCTGAAACCCGGGCGCTGCGTAGAGATATAGATAGGTGTGTGAATCGCCCGCCATCGCTACCAGTTGAGCCAGGCTCACATAGAACTGCGCGTCCGTCAGCGCGGCCAGGTTGGCTTGCAGGCTGTTCACCGACTGCTGAAACGCAGACGAAGAAAGTTGGGAAAAGAAGTTCGGGTCCAGCTTCGGCAATTGCGTGGCGACAAAATTCAAATCCTGCATCCGGCTGCCGAGGGTGGAAGGCTGCGCCTTCAGGAGGAGCGCCGGCAGAGCAAACAGGAGTAGCCACCGCCGCATGTCTCGATAGTACTAAGAACTCAATCTCCCCCGCTCTCAATAACTTCCCACTTCCGTGTGACCCTGAATCGCAAACGCACCGCTATCCTCGGCTCAGAATGGTTGGCGCTCTCATCGGCTTCCAGACCTACCGCGCGGCGGCGAAGTTCTCTGAGATTCTCCCATCGCAACGTGACATGCAGCTAGCTTTTAGTGTGACGATGAGCGAGCGCCTTCTGCGTTAGTTTGGGCGAGCAGTCGCACGTGATTGTGGCGATGCCGTTCCGTTGCGGCGAATTGACGGAGGATTGCGGCCGCAAATCTAAATTTCGAAAGGAGGTGCCTTTTGAGGCACGACAGTAATGGAGCGCGTTGGCCCTAGTGCGCGCCCATCGCGGGCCCTGCCCCGCGCTTCGGCCTTCGCATCAAGAATGCCAGTGGCACCACTGCCAGACACGCCACTCCGTACACCCAAATTGTGTCGATATACGCGAGCCACCCGGCCTGCGCCTGCAGCATCCCGTACATCCTCGCGTACGCCATTTGTCCCGCTGTTACTGCGTCGTAGCCGCCTTGCGTGAAGGTCTTCGTCATCGCATCTAGGCCGGTCCGGAAGCCCGTGTCGAACTGTGTGGTATGCGCCGATAAAACATTTTGATGAAATTGCGTGCGCCGCGCCAGAATCGTTTCCAACCCCGCGATTCCGATGCTTCCACCAATATTGCGCGCAAAGTTGATCAGCCCCGAAATGCTGTTGTTCTTTTCCATCGGCACGCCCACGTAAGTCATGGTCTGAATCGGCACGAACAGAAATGCCACGCCCGCCATCTGATAAATGCGCAGAATCACAATCGTCCTGAAACTCATTTGATCGTTGATGTGAGTCATGTTGAGCAGCCCGATGCCCGCGGCCAGGAATCCGAAGGCGATCAGCCAGCGTGGATCCACTTTGCTCACCAGTCTTCCCACGAACGGCAGCATCACAATGATGATGATGGCGCCGGGCGAAAGCACCATTCCGGCCTGTTGCGCCGTGTATCCCATCAGCGTCTGCACTAGTTGCGGCAACAGCACCGTGGCCCCGAACAGAGCTGCGCCCAACATGAACATCAATACAAAGCACACCGCGAAATTGCGATTCTTGAAGAGCCGTATGTCCAGCACCGGATTTTCGTGATAGTACTCCCAAATCAGAGCAGTCACGATACACGTCACCGAAATAATTTCGAACCACAAAATGAAATCCGAGGAGAACCAGTCCATCCGCTCGCCCTTATCGAGCACCACCTGCCCCGCGCCCACGCCGATCGCGATCAACCCCAGCCCGATGTAATCGACTTTTCCCGGATTATTGCGAGCCGCCGTCACGTGCGGCGGATCCTCCACCAGGCGCGAGGTCAAAAATAGCGACAGGATGGCCACCGGAACGTTGATGTAGAAAATCCAGCGCCAGTCGAAGTTATCGGTGATGTATCCACCTAGCGTCGGTCCGATGGCCGGCGCCATCACCACCGCCATGCCGTATATCGCGAACGCCATGCCGCGTTTGTGGGCTGGAAATGTATCGGCCAGAATCGCCTGTTCGCTGGGCGCAAGCCCGCCACCTCCCAGGCCCTGAATGATGCGGAAAAACACCAGCCATGAGAGGCTCGGCGCCAGTCCGCACAGCAGCGAGCTGATGCCGAACAGCACCACGCACGTCATGTAAAACCGTTTTCGACCGAACCGTGTCGCGAGCCACGCGCTGATCGGCAGGATGATCGCGTTCGCCACCAGGTACGAGCTGAGCACCCACGTGCTTTCGTCGGTGCCCGCCGAGAGATTCCCTGCGATGTGCGGCAGCGCGACGTTGGCGATGCTGGTGTCCAGCACCTCCATAAACGTCGCCATGGTCACCACCAGCGCGATGATCCACGGATTATGCTTCGGCTTCCAGGTTGCAGGAGTCATCTGCGTCCTCTGCGAGACCTCTGCGCCCTCTGCGTGAAAGGTTTTTCCGTCATTTCACCCGCACCGACGGCAGCACCGACATCCCCGGCCGCAGCAGATGATCGTCATTCTGTCCCGGGTCGAGCACGATCCGCACAGGAATCCGCTGCACGACCTTCACGAAATTCCCGGTCGCGTTTTCAGGCGGAAGGATGCTGAACTTCGCTCCGCTCGCTCCTGAAATCCGCAGAATCTTGCCGCTGTACTCCCGGTCGTAGGCGTCTACCGTGATCTTCACCGGCTGTCCGATCTTCATCTGCTTGAGCTGCGTTTCCTTGAAATTCGCCGTGATCCAGATGTCATCCAGCGGCACGAGCGCCATGAGTTGCTGCCCCGCCGAAATGTTGTTGCCCGCTTCCACCGCTTTCCTTCCAACCACGCCGTTCACCGGCGCGACCACTGTGGTGTATTGCAGGTTCAGCTCGGCCTGATCGAGCATGGCTTTCTGCTGCTCCACTTTCGCCGCCGCCGATTGCGCTCGCGCTTCGATCCCTTTCACCTGCTGCGGACCGGTCATCGCCGCTTGAATTTGCGAATCGGCTTGCTCGACTCGCGCGCGCGCCTGCTCCACGGCTTTTTCCGCGACGGAAATATTCTGCTGCGCCTCCGCCACTTGCGATCTTTGGGAATCGAGCGTAGCCCGTGCCGCGTCCGCCGCCGACACAGCCTGATCGTACTGTTGTTTCGAAATTTCGTCTTTGTCGACCAACATTTTGTACCGCGTGACATCTTGTGACGCTTTGCTGAGGTTCGCGTCGGCGACTCGGACGTTGGCCTGCGCAGTGACCAGCCGCGCGCGCGCCGCTCCCAGTTGCTGCTCGGCTCCACTTACCGCTGCCGACGCGTCCAGCCGCGCCGATTTCGCGCCCGACAACGTGCTCGCAGTGGTGTTGGACGTAACCGGAATATCCGTGCGCATGCTTTGCAGCGTCGCAATCGCGTCCGCCAGGTCCGCGCGCGCCTTGGCGATCGCTACCTCGAAATCTTTCGGATCCAGCTTCACCAGAACGTCGCCCGCTTTGACCACCTGTTCATCGCCCACCAAAACCTCGGCGACATGGCCCGTGATTCGCGAGCTGATCGCGTAGATCGATCCGTCCACCTGAGCGTCGTCGGTGGTCTCGAACTGCTGGGCGTTCTTCCAGTACAGATAGCCTGCCACGGCTGCGCCAATCAGCACCAGACCGATGAGGATGCGCACGACGATGGTCTTCGCGCTGGTCCCGGTTCGGACTACCGAATGAACTTCCCTGTCGATCTTGGTCTCCACTTTAATATCCATTTTCGTATCGAGCGCCATCTACCTGCCTCCCAAAAACTGCTTCAAACTCGTTTCGGCCGCGCCCACGGCACGCGCCAGCGAAACCTTCCCCAGGTTGTGCAACAGAATCGCCGAGATCAGCGCCTGATTCGCGTTCGCCACCGATTGCTGCGCCTGGACGACTTCGATGTTGTCGGCGACGCCGGCCGCGAATCGATCCCGCGCCTGCACCAGGGTCTGGTCGGCGAGGTTCAAATTCTCCCGCGCCACGACTACCTGGTCCGCGGCGGTCTTCAAATCGATCAAGGACGAGCGCACCTGCTGATCGATCTGGCCTTGCAGATCGGCCATCTCATCCTTGCGCTGCTTGATGACGGCATCGGCCTGCACCACATCGGCGCGCGTCCGCCCGCCGTCGTAAATGTTGAACTTCAGCGATCCGGTGACCGCGAGGGTTCCGTGAGAATGGCCCAGGTTCGTTCCGATGTCGCCATAATTGGCGTCCACGGTCAATGCGGGATATCGCTCGGCCAGTGCGGCCTGTCGAGCGATCTCCGCAGCCCGGACCTGCGAGAGAGCACTCTTATAATCCGACCGGGTCTCATACGCGCGCTTCAGCATCTCATCGGGCGTCAGTCCATCCAGCGCCGCGTATGGCGCCGATTCCGACAGCGTGAACTCTTGGCCAGAGGGCAATCCGATCGTGCGCCCCAGCACCAGCTTGTCTTTGTCGAGCTGGTTTTGTTGGGCCAGCAGAGTTTGCTGCTCGGTCTTCAATTCCACTTGCGCCCGCAGTTCGTCGATCGCCGGAGAAACGCCGGCCTGATGCTGATCCCTCGCGCGCTCGTACAGCGCCTGGGCGGTAGCCACGACCACTCGGGACGCATCCACACGCGACTGATCGGAAATGATTTGGAGATAGGCGGACGCAACCGCCTGCACCACCAGATCTCGCGCGTCCTGTACGGATAAGTTCGCCGCGCGCAGGTTTTCTTCCGCCGATCGCCGGTTCTTCACCGCGGTCCAATCAAAAATCGTCTGCGACGCCGACGCACGCAGATCGGTAAAGCCGAACGGTCCGATCACGGCGGGAACGTTGGGGACGTGGAATCCGAAGCTGGCGAGATTGACCTGCTGCACGGTTTCGGAAAAACCGCCGGTCACGTTGGGCAGCAACGCACTCAGCGCGCGAATGCGATCCGCGCGCGCGAACTCGGTTCCAGTGTTGCGGACCAACAGCCCGAGATTGTTTTTCAGCCCGCGCTCGATCGCGTCCTGAAGCGATAGCGCGATCGAAGCCGCGGGCTGGCCAGCCGGGACACTGCCTTGAAACTGCCCCGGCTGCGAATCGGTTAAGCCTCTGTTGGGTACGTTCGCGGGAACGGTAGCGCGCGACGCCGGCAGCGCCGGGCCTTGCCCAAACAGCGGAGTGGCGATTAATGCAAGCGCGAGGATTTTCATCGGGAACCGCCTGTCACTTGATCCACGACTTCCTGGATGAGCAGCCCCGACGCCAGAAACGTCGCTCCTTCGCGGTGCATCCGCTGTAACAGACGTTTTCCGGCGGGATCGACAAACGTAACGCCGCGCAAGTCGACCAACTGCGTCCGGGCCTCCGACCAGCTTTTTTCGAGCTCGCCGACCCAGCCTTCGGCGAGGCGGCCGCAGACTTGGAGGACGATCTCGCCATCGCGCTCGCGGAATTGAGCCTTCATCATTCTGAGGTTTTTAGATGCAGGGCGATTGCCGCTGGAACTATGATTGTTTTCAATTACATGGATTATTTTATGTGCCGATATATCAGCACGAGCCGAGATATCGGCCTCACCCGATTCGGGAGAATATGATATATGTATAGGTATATATGGCGTTGACGAAAAAGACGATGGTTCTGTTCCCGCCCGAGCTGCACCAGCGCTTGACTCGGCTCGCCGCTGAGCGCCGCACGAGTCTGGGCGAACTGGTGCGTAGCGCATGCGAACGCGAATACGGAACAAGTTCGCGGGACGCAAAAATCGCCGCAGTCAAGAAGCTGGCTGGCTTGAAGCTACCCGTCTCCAGCCCTGCACGGATGAAGCGGGAATCGGTACCGGACGCGAGGAAACTCGCGCCGTGATCCTGGTCGACTCGAATATCTTCATGTACGCTGCCGGGAGTGCACATCCGCATAAGCAGGCAGCCATCGCTTTTCTTGAAGGCGTAGCCGAGGGCAGCACAGACGCGGGCATCGACGCCGAGGTGTTGCAGGAGATCCTGCACCGTTACCGAGCGCTCCGGCGCTGGCCCGAGGGTGGCGCGGTCTACGACGCGGCACGAATATTGTTCCAGGATGTCCTGCCCATCACGGGGGAGGTTCTCGATTGCGCCCGGTGGATGCTGGAGAAACACTCTGGTGTGGGCGCCCGCGACGCGCTGCACGCGGCGGTGGTCGAGGTTTACCGTCTGGATGGGATCTGCAGCTTCGATCAGGATTTCGATGTCATTCAGGGCTTACGACGGCTCGAGCCGTAGGTTTCATTTTGGCGCAACGCCGAGCTTTTTCATACGGGATTGCAAGGTGCTGCGCTTCAAGCCCAGGAGCTTGGCGGCGCCATTGGGGCCACCGACGACGCCGTGGGTGACTTCGAGCGCTTCCATAATATGACGGCGTTCGGCGTCCGCCATGGAGACGACACCGTCGTGCATTGAGGCGGGTTCGAAGGCGTCGCGGGGGACGCGAAGTTTGGCGCCGGAGGTCAGAATGACGGACCGTTCCAGGACGTTACGGAGCTCGCGTATGTTTCCGGGCCAGGAGTAGTTGACCAGCGCGGTCATGGTTTCGACGGGAATCGCTTCAATCGTTTTGCGCATGCGCGTGGCGAATTCCTGGACGAAGTAGCGGGCGAGGGTCGGAATATCGTCGCGGCGCTCGCGCAAGGGCGGGACGGTGATGGGAAAAACGTTGACCCGATAGTACAGGTCGCGGCGAAAAGTTTGTTCGTTGACCATGGCCCGCAAATCGCGATGTGTGGCGGCAACCAGACGGAAATCGGATTCGATGGTGCGATTGCCGCCGAGCCGTTCGAATTGCCCATCCTGCAAAACGCGCAGTAGCTTGGGTTGCGTTTCCAGGGGCAACTCTCCGATTTCGTCGAGAAAAAGCGTGCCGCGATGGGCTAGCTCGAAGCGGCCGATGCGCTGGGCGATGGCTCCGGTGAACGCGCCTTTTTCGTGACCGAGCAGCTCGCTTTCAATCAGCGCGGCAGGAATAGCCGAGCAGTTGAACTTCACGAAGGTCGCCTGATTGCGGCCGCTCAACTGATGGATGGCGCGGGCGACCAGCTCTTTGCCAGTCCCGGTTTCCCCGTGGATCAGGACCGTGGAATCGGTGGGCGCCGCGGTTTCGATCTGCTTGAGCACGCGCCGTAAGGCGGGGCTGTTGCCCACGATTTCATCGAAGCGGTACTCGCTGCGAATCTCTTCTTCGAGATAGACTTTTTCGTCCTCGATGCGTTTCCGGAGCTTGGTGATTTTTTCGAAGGCAAGCGCGTTTTCGACGGCGATGGTCACGTGGCGGGCGATGTGCTCCATCAGCTCGCGATCCTCAGGTCCATAGGCGTCGAGCGATTGTGAAGCGAAGGACAGAGATCCAAAGCGATGCTCGCCGCGGGCGAGAAGAACCCAAAATCCGCTCCGCACGCCGAAGCGCCGGAAGTTTTCCATCAGATCGGGACGAAAACGCGTTTCCCGGCTGAGGTCCGGAACATACAGCGAGGGCTCCGTGTGGAGCACAATGTGAAGCGGCGTGCCCTCGACCGGCAAGTCGGTGCGCAGCGGGACGTCGAGCGGACGATCGCTGGCAAAGGCTTCGACGCGGGCGCTTTGATTGTGCGGATCGTAGCGGACCAGCGCAAGATAGTCGAACGGAATCAGGCCGTGCAGCGATTCCCACAGCGTGCGCAACAGCGAGTCGTAATCGCGGCAGCCGATGAACGCTTCGGAAATCTCGAGCAGGGCCCGGTATTTGAGGTCGGTTGCGTGGGCAGGCACGATCTCTCTTTTTATTTTAGCCGCGAATGGGAGCGAATGAACGTCAACGCGAAAGGGATGCGGCGGTTTCGGCGATGGATCGCTTCAACGTGCCATCGTTGGTGGCGTCGGAGAGATTGCGAAGCAGGAGCAAGGTTGCGGAGGGGTGGATCGCCGGCGCCGAGCCTTCAAATGCCGCGCGAATAATGGTGAGGACGTTTCGCGTTTCCGTTTCGGTCAGAGCATTGGCGCCGATAATCTTCGCGATTACTGTGGCGGCTTCGTCGCCAGTGTGACGCGATCGGATATTTACGTCGCCGAGGATGCGGGATTCCATGATTTCGGCTTGATATTCCTCCGCGGTCTGATTCGATCGGCCGCGTCCCGGAACGATGCGGCCATCGGGCGTTCGGAATGGGTCGGGATCGGAGGGAGTTCCGAAGGTTTGCAGGCCGTTCGGAGTATCGCAAGCCTCGCTGACCGCCCGGCTCATGGTTGATATCATCCCGAATCCGCCGGGCAGACATGGCGCGGTGACGGAAAAATGAACCACAGGATCGGCCAGCTTTCCTCCGACGGTCCAGACTTCCCGCCAGTCGCCGTAGTCGCTTTTCTCGAAGGCTCCGGTGGTGGACCATCGGCCGCTGAGATCGGTCCAACCGATCCCGGGACCCCAGTCGGTTCGTCCATGCATGGTGGTTCTAACGGTTACAAGTTGGTTAGCGGCGGCGGCGATCGCGATTTCGAATCGATCACCGATTCGAAAGTCGGAACTGGCGGGACGGGTCAGGTTCGCAATTCGCACCGAGGGACTCTGCGCGGCGGCGGTGAGAATCGAGCCGGCCAGAAGGAAAAGAATTCGCATAGCACCTCGATATTTGATTGTATCGCCCTCAAACATCGACCCTATAATGGGAGCCAGTGTCACGGTGGATCACAATCGCGGCGGGGGCGGTGGTGATGAGTGCGCTCGCTTGCGCGGAGATCACGGTTACCGGACGCGTGGTGGACGAGAACAATGCCGCCGTCGCGCAGGCGCGTGTCACGATTCACGGGGACTCGGGTGACTTCACTGTTCTGAGCGATCCTACGGGTGGATTCTCGGCTTCGTTTGCGGAGAGCGGGCACTACGTCGCACATGTGGAGCGTGATGGATTTTTTCCACTCAAAGATTTCGCAATCGACATACAGGACGACACGCGCGAGATTCACCTCACTCTGAATCATGTGCGCGAGGTGGTCGAATCGCTGAAGGTGAGTGCGACGACGAGCGGCGTCGACGTGGATAAGATCGCGGCTGAGCGCAAGCTGACGGGACTCGAGATCATCGATGTGCCGTACACGGGTAGCCGCGATCTGCGCGCGGCTCTAACGCTAATGCCAGGCGTGCTGCGCGATGCGAACGGCGAGCTGCACTTCGACGGAGCGGCCGAAGGACAGACGCTGTATCTGCTGGATGGTTTCAACATCAACGATCCGCTGACCGGAAAACTCAACACGCGGCTTAGCGTGGAAGCGGTGCGCACAGTGGATTGGTCCAGCGGCCGCTATTCGCCCGAATTCGGTAAAGGCTCGGGCGGCGCGCTCGCGATCCGCACCGATATGGGCGACGATCCGTGGCGCTACTCGGCCACCGATTTCCTGCCCGGCTTCGACACGCGCCGCGGCTTGCACCTGGGAACCTGGGGACCGCGACTCAATGTATCGGGTCCGCTCAAACCGGGGCGGGTGTGGTTCACCGAACATCTCGATTTCGAGTACAGCCAGCCGGTGGCGCCGGGGTTGCCACGGGGCCAGGATCGCACGCAGATTTTTGAAAGCAGCAACCTGACGCGGGTGCAGGCGAACTTGACACCGTCGCAGATTCTTTTCGCCGATTTTCTTTTCGATTACACATTCGCGCCGCGCACGGGGCTGGATGCGCTCGACCCGATTTCGACCACTTCAGACCGCCGCTCACGCACCTGGTTTGGGAGCTTGAAAGATCAGATCTATCTGCGGCGCGGGATGCTGCTCGAATTGGGGTTCGCCGAGGATCGCAATTATCTGCGCTTGTTGCCGCAGGGCAGCGCGTTCTATCAGCTCACTCCCGTCGTTCGCGGCGGGAATTATTACGTGAATTCGATGCAGGAGTCGCGACGCGGACAGTTTCTGGCGAACCTGTTCCTTCCCTCCGTGGGCAAACATCAGTGGAAAACCGGGCTCGATGTAGACCGGCTCAACTATTCGCAGAACCTGAGGCGCACGGGAATCGACGTGTACAATCTTTCGGGCGCGCTGGTGCGCCAGACGGTATTCGGCGGGAGCGGTCGCGCGTCGCAAGGCGGATTCGAAACGTCGTGGTACGCGCTGGACGACTGGAGGATCCGGCCCGATCTCCTGATCGAGTACGGAATCCGCCAGGATTGGGACGAGCTGTTACGGCGCGCGGCGTTTTCTCCACGAGTGTCCGTCGCATGGGCGCCGCTGGGGTCCAAGGACACGAAATTCTCGGCGGGCTACGCCGTAGTGCGCGATGCAACGCCGCTGCAATTGTTCACGCGGCCGCGCGATCAGTCCGCCATCGAAACATTTCCGTTGGGTCCGCCGCTGGTGACTTCCTTCGAGATCGCGAATCCGAATCTGAAATTCCCGCTGTATCAGAACTGGACCGCCGGCATGGAGCGGCGTCTTCCGCATCGGATCGACCTGACCGTTACAGGTATTCGCAAGCGTGGAGAAAACGGGCTGGCCTACGTGCCGATGAACGTGGGCCAATACAACCTGACCAATCATCGCCGCGACGCCTACGATGCAATCGAATTCGCGACGCATCAGCGTTTCGGCGAGGCATACGAGTGGATGGCCAGCTATACGCGCTCACGCGCGCGTTCGAACGCGGTGTTCGACGTTACGGTGGATCAACCGCTCCAGATCCTCGACAACACCGGACCGTTGAGCTGGGACGCGCCCAACCGTTTCTTGAGCTGGGGCTACCTGCCGACTCGGTGGCGGAACTGGGCTGTCGGCTATGCGCTGGATGCGCGCACGGGATTCCCCTACTCGCAAGTGAACGACATGGCGCAGGTGGAGGGAGCGATTAACTCGCAGCGGTTCCCGATGTTTTTTTCGTTCAACCTGCACCCGGAATGGAAGTTCAACGCCTTGGGACGGCGCTGGGCTTTGCGCGGCGGATTGAACAATTTGACCAATCACGAAAATCCTACGGTGGCGCAGACGATTCCCGGCGTGCCGGTGCGTTTTTACGGGAGCGAGAGGCGGCACTTTGTGTTTCGGATTCGATGGCTGGGGAAGTCGTTGTAGAAGAGCCTCGCGAGGAATAACGCAAGAACGCGCTGCAGTGGCTAGAAAAATGGTCGGGAACCGGTCGCTGGCGCCGCGGCTCTGTTTAATAATTTTGGGCGCGTTGGTGCTTGGGACGTTCGGCGCGGCTCATGGCTTTCAGGCCGGCGAGCGATGGATCTGCCTTCGCCAGATCATCGAAGTTCCGCAGTACTTTTTCGACGCCCGCTACGATATCGTCCACATCGCCGGGTTCGCCGATCAGCAGGAATTGCGGAAGCCACAATGCTTCTTCGTATGCGGCGCGCTCGGAGACGGGGCATCGCACATCCGAATAATCCTTCTTTAGCTGGGGACAGGTTTCGGGTGTGGCATGAAAGAGGTCGCTGCGATAGACGGGCTCGTAGAAGCGTCCATCGCAGGGGATGCCTTCGGCTTCCAGCGCGGCGGCGAACAGGTCGCGGCTCACTTCCTTGCGAAGATACCGGAACACGTAGCAATAGATCGCCGATTGCGTGATTTGGGGCTGCGACGGAAGTGGCCGGACTCCTGGAATCGTCGCGAGAGCGGTGCTTAGTCGAGCCGCGGCCGCATCACGCTTAGCGGCGAGTGCAGGCCACATGTCGAGCTGACCGATCAACAGCGCCGCTTGCAAATCCGTCAGACGATAGTTCGACCCGAGCACGTGCTGATCGAAATGATCGGTCATGCTGGCGCGTCCGCAATTGGTCTGCGATTGCAGATGCTCGAACATTTTCAAATCCGATGTGATGACGATCCCGCCTTCGCCCGACGTCATCAGCTTGCTTTCCTGAAGGCTGAAGCAGCCAACGTCGCCCATCGATCCAGCGCCGCGACCGCGATAGCTGCCGCCGTGCGCGTGCGCGCAGTCTTCAACGATTTTCAGATCGTGCTTCCGGGCGAGATCGAGCAAGCCGTCCATGTCGGCGAATCTCATGGCGAGATGCACGGGAAGAATCGCGCGAGTGCGCGGCGTCAAGACCCGCCTTGCAGTTTCCGCTGTTAGACAATACGTGTTGGGATCGACGTCGGCAAACACGGGGACGCCGCCGGCGAACAGGACCGCAGTCGCCGTTCCATCCCATGTATAGGCGGGGACAATCACTTCATCGCCGAATCGAATTCCAGCGGCGTTCAGTGCCGCGATCAGCGCAATGGTTCCGTTGGCGACGCACAATCCGTACTTGGCTCCGTGCATGGCCGCGAAGCGTTCGGCGAACTCGGCGGCATGACGCGACGGCATCGGATAGCCGCCCCAGTGGCGGCTTTCGATCACCTGGCGGACGCGGTCGACATCGGCGGGTAGATATTGCGGCCACGGCGCGAACGGTTTGTTACGGACCGGTTTGCCGCCCAGAATCGCGAGTTCGCTCATTGTTGATTGAATCCGCCGGCGATCCGGAACGCTTCCACGGTGTGGCCGTCCTTCTTGATTTGCCGCGCGCGAAGTCCTTCCTTCATCGTGTCGAGCACCTTGGGATCCCAATCCGGTCGATATTTGTCCCATGAAGGCGGCCATTGGCTGACATGCGCGGCTGCGGCGGCGAGTTTCAGATCGAGCACTTCGTCGATATTCACCCAACTGTTCTGTTCAGGCTCGGCAACGTAATAATACGCCTCCGCGGGAACCTTCCATGGCAGCAAGCCTTCATGGATGCGCTGGTTCGGAAAATACAGGTGCCACTCGGCGGCGCGGATCGCGTCGATGGTGTTGTTGGCGGCCATGCGGTGATCGGTCTTGTGCCATCGGACATGCTCGGTCCCAGAATCGGGCGCCATGACGACGTCGGGGCGAAATTTGCGGATGATGCGGGTGACTTCCTCGGCCAGATCGCGTGGATCCGCGTATTCGAGCATGCCGTCGTGATATTCGAGCCAGTGAATATTACTCGCAGGAATGCCGAGGATCTTGCTGGCAGTTTCTTCTTCCATCATGCGGATGGCGGCCAGGCGCTCGCTGGACATTTCCAGATCGAGGGAGCCTTTGTCGCCGTTGGTGTACAGAATAATGTGGATGTTGTTGCGATGCCGCGCCATCAAGGCGAGCGTTCCGGCGCAGCAGAACATGTCGTCATCGGGATGCGGGCTGAACAGCAGAATGGTCTTTTGCTCGATCCTGTCGAGCTGAATTCGCTGAGCGTTTCCCAACACGGACACAACCGCAAGAACCAGAAATCGTTTCGTCATTGGTTATTGAACTGAGTGGCGACGCGGAAGGCTTCCATGGTGTGGCCATCCTTTTTCACCTGACGATTCCGCAGGCCCTGCTTCATTTTCGCGAGGTCGTTGGCGTCCCAATCGGGGCGATACTTGCTCATCGACGGTTCGAACTGGCTGACATGCGCGGCGGCGGCGGAGAGTTTGAGATCGAGCACCTCATCGATATTGACCCAGTAGTTCGCGTCCTGGGGCGTCACGTAGAAGTACGCTTCCACGGGAACCTTCCAGGGCTTGAGCTTGTCGTGCAGGAACTGATTGGGGAAGTACAGACGAAATTCAGCGGCGCGGATCGCATCGAGCGTGTTGTTGGCCGACATGCGGTGATCGGTCTTGTGCCAGCGCACGTAATCCGAGCCAGGATCGATGGTCAAGACCACATCGGGATGGTATTCGCGGATAATTTTGGTGACTTGTTCCACCAGGTCCCGTGGGTTGGCGTATTCGAGCATGCCGTCATGAAATCCCAGCCAGTGGATATTCTGCGTGGGGATGCCGAGGACCTTGCACGAGTCTTCTTCTTCCTTCATGCGGATGCGCGCCAGGCGCTCGCTGGTCATGTCGAGGTCGTAGGAACCCTTGTCGTCGTTGGTGTAGATGAAAATGTGGATGTTGTTGCGGCGCTTCTGGAGCATCGTGAGCGTTCCCGCGCAGCAGAACGTATCATCATCGGGATGCGGCGTAAACAGCAGGATGGTTTTTTGTTCCTGCTTTTCGAGTTGAAAGTCCTGGCCGAATAGGGAAGACGCTCCGACGATGAGTGCGGCGAGTTTTGAAGTCACGATTCACTATTGTAGTCAAACCGCTAATATCGTGATTGTCATGCGACGCGGCAGCGAGTACTTTCAGCTCTGTGGCTTCCTCGCGATCCTTTCGGCGGGACTGATTCTTTATTCGCAGATAGAAGCCTTCGAATGGGACGAGGGATTCCACTTGCTGGCGGCGCAGTTGATCATCGCGGGGAAGCGGCCGTATCTCGATTTCTGTTTTCCGCAGACGCCGCTTAACGCGTATTGGAATGCGGCTTGGATGCGCATATTCGGAGAGAACTGGCGCGTGGCACATGCACTCGCGGCGCTGCTTACCAGCGGTGCAGCAGTGCTGACCGCCGACTTCGTTTTCATTCGATTGCCGTTCCCGCGGTGGCGGCTGGCGGGAGCACTGACGGCTGCGTTGCTGGTTGGTTTGAATTTCCCGGTGGTTGCTTTCGGCACAGTGGGGCAGGCGTACGGGATGTGTTTGTTTCTGATGGTCGCGTCGTTTCGCCTGTCGATTCTGGCAGTGGAGCGAAACAGTGCCTGGTTAACGGCGGCAGTGGGATTTCTCGCGGGTGCGGCCGCTGCATCTTCTCTGCTGACGGCGATGGTGGGGCCGGTGCTGCTGGTTTGGATCCTGCTCCACAACCGGGCGGGAAGCAGGACGATCAAGTTTGCCGCCTTCGTTTGCGCGGCGGCGCTTCCATTCCTACCGGTGGTCTGGCTCTTCACTCAAGGACCGCATCAGGTTTTCTTCAACCTGATCGAGTACCAGACGCGGTATCGACGGATGAATTGGGGCAATGCAACACAGCACGATTTCGAGGTTTTGATCGCGTGGATCGATTCGTCACAAGCGCTGCTGTTGGGATTGCTTGCGGCGGCCGGCGTCCTGTTCATTGCAAAGCGAAGCGAGTGGGATCGCGTCCAGCGAGCGGAGTTTTATTTATGCGGATGGCTGGCGCTGGCGACGGGCGCCGAACTGTCGGCCGCGCATCCTACATTTGAATGGTATTTTCTTCTGACGGTTCCTTTTCTCGCGATTCTGGCCGCGGTGGGGCTGTGTGCGACCGGTTCCCGAGTGTACGACCGGCCGCTGGTACTTTTACTGGCTGTAGGCTCCGTGATGTCCTTAGACTTGGGGAAATCGTTGTATGAGGATCACAACACGTACAACTGGCACAACATGGAACGAGTCGCCGCCAAAGTAGAGCAGGTCACGCCGCGGGGAGCGACGCTTTGGGCTGACGAGTTGATTTACTTTTTGACGCGACGTCGGCCGCCCGCGGGCATGGAATTCTCGTATTCGCACAAACTAGAGTTGCCCGACGCGGAGGCTGCGTCTCTCCACATCCTGCCCGGCTCTGAATTGAATCGGCGGGTTGCCGCAGGAGCATTCAGTACGGTCGGGATCTGCGAAAACACCGATGTCATTGAAGCGCTGGACCTGCCACGGCTATACGCCCAAAAGGCCGAGATCGCCGATTGCACCGTGTTTTGGGACAAAACATCCGCCGCGAAGTAAATTTCAGTCTTGCCGGAATTGGCCGTCGTGTGACACATCAACATCGACCGCTTCCTATGGTCGCGGCTCACGGCGTGGCTAAGGATGACAAGCGCCGACAGTGAGCCGCGACCATAGGAAGCGGTGGATGCTGAGTAAATCGACAGCCTCTTCAGATTACGGCGTGATCTGGATGGTGTTGCCGGACACCGCCACGAATGAGGATTCGCCGTTGGGAGTCGCCACTCGCACCACGCGTGATCCGGGTTTTGCCTGAGTCACCTTGATGGTTGCGGTCAGCGTCGATCCGTCCGCGCTCACCACAATGTTGGATGTGGAGAATGCGGAATCGTGCGACGAGAACGGGCCGTTATCCTGATCGCCTTTGCCATGTCCGCCGCTGTTCCCCGGCAGCGTCGTAGGATCGACAAACACGACGTCAGTCGCGCCGGTCAGGAGGCTGCCTTTGATGGTGATGGTAAACGTTGCAGTGGCTTTTGTGGTGGCCGGCGCCACCGAAGTGACCACCGGTATATTGGATGACCCGTTTCGATCGCTATGATCGTCGTCGCCATCGTCCGTCTCGGTTCCGCCGTGAACTGCATCGATTCGGCCGGCGACAGTATTGTCGGCGAGGTTAATCAACACCACGGTGCCACTGCCTTCATTCGTGACCAGGAGCAGTTTGTCTTTCACGTCGATGGCCAGCGCGCGCGCTCCCAGGTCCACTCTAATCGCGGTGGGCGGGCCGGCGGCGGATCCGGTGGAAGTGATCTGCAACATCGATACGGAGCCTCCCGTCTGGTTCGCAAAGTAGGCCGTCGAGCCGGTCACAGCGACATCGCTCGATCCGCCGGACCGGTCAGGATTGGCGCTGACCGTTACCGGCGATCCGTTAGCAGTGGTCACATTGACGATGAGCACCTGGCCGTCCGGCCCCGCGCTGGGCACGGTCACTACAGCGAACTTCGTGCCAGGAATCAACTGGATCGCTTGCGGCCGGACAGAGGTCCCCAGGTTGATGGTGGAGGCGAGCGTCGCCGAAGCCATGGTGATGACGCTGATGGTACCGTCGCTCTGATTGGTGACGTAAGCGGTGCCCGATAAATCAGCGGCGACTCCACGCGGGCCGTGGCCAACCGGTATCGGCGCGGACGCCGTCTTCGCCGTGATGTTCACGATGGATACCGTGTCGTCGTCGCCATTGACCACGGCAGCCAGATTTCCGGAGATGGCCACGCCCACGGGGCCCATCCCCACTGTCACCTCACTCGAAACCTGGAAGCTTGAAAGGTCGAGAATGGCGACCTTGCCTCGCTTCCGTTCCGCGACCACGGCTGTGGCGCCGGCTGCGTTCACGGCCAGCGCGACTGGCTCGGACCCTTGCGGCAATGAGATCACTTTGGTGATCTGCTTTTTCGAAATATCGGCGACGCGCACCACGTCGTCATTCTCATCCGCGATCAGCGCGAGGCTGGTACCGGGGATCCAGGCAATCGCGGCGAGTTCACGGCTGCGGTCGGCATTTCCGTCGTCGGACTTAAACGGACCTTGGCCGGCGTTAGGCAGGAGAACGACTTCGACAACATTGCTCATGGAAGTTCCAGCCTGGACCACCAGAGGGACGCGTCCGGCTCCTTGCAATTGAGAGGGCAAGCTTATATTGATCTGCTCCAGGCCGACACAGCAGGGAGACTTTCCAAAAAACAGCACCGGCACCGAAACGCCGCCCAGGGTCACGGTGGGGGAGGCCGTCAGATTCAGGCCTGTCAAAAAGATCGACAAGAAAGTTTGACCGCCCGCGTTCACTGGAGCGAAGGCGCCGATACGACCGGTGAGCGCGTCCACCACAGCAGCGTCGTTCGAACCCGTCCCGAGAAGGGAGAACAAACCCGGAGGTGCATTCGGATCGACTTGGACAGTTGCCGTAAACGTCCCTTTGGAGGAGGTGACCGTGAGAGTCTGGGAGCCCGTTCCGACAGATGGAGGGACCACGGCATTAATCTGGGTCGTGGAGACGTAGTCGAGCGGCAGCACAGCGCTGCCCAAGTTCACTGTGGTGCCGATTGCACTCAAGGGTGGATTGGCCGGGTCCGTGTTCTGAAAAACGGTGGTCCCCAGGTTGGTGCCTTTAATGGTGATGATGGAGCCTGGGGCAATCGCCGTATTACTGAGTAGGGAAGCCGCATTCATTACCTTATCGATCTGTCCGAATGCGATGGCTGAGAAGGCGGTGAAAAGGAATATTTTTCCGTAGCGAAGTAAACGTTTCATGGCACGATCCTCGGATTCCCGATTGGAATCATTGCGTCAAATAGGACTCGTTTTACGGGGCACGTTGGGTGCCAGTCGGCCAAAGGTCGGCCATGCCTTGAATCACTGCGATACGCCGGTGTTAGCTACGGAACAGTGAGTCGGAATGACCGCCGTTGAGTCATGATCAACCCAGGTGCGAAGAAAGCCGTAACCGATTTTGCGCTAAAGGCAGCCTCGCAAGGAGAACCACGGGCTGAAGCCCGTGCCACCTTAGTATCCGGGATGATACTCCCGCTCGGTGTGTCCTTTGAGTTGCGCGCGGTAGAAATACACTTCCCGCAGATCCCCGGCGGCGTAGCGTTTGGCCTCGTCATTGAAGTGCGGCGATTTGGGATCTCCACTCTCACCGCCGGCAGTGACGGCTTTCGCGCGCACTTTGTCGCCGAATTCGACCACGGCGACGAAGCTGTTTCCGCTGGCGCCATACCATTTCTTAGTCCCGGAATATGCACGGGCGGCAAAGGATGCCAACGATCCCCATTGCGAAGACGTGAAGGCGACAGGAATGCTCGGGCCAGCGTCGTTGAAGGGCTGGACGATATCGCCGGTTAGGCGCTGGTAGCGATTGATGTCGCCCCACGGGGTCTTCCAGCTCCCGAAATCGGAAGCGAGTTTTCCCGATGCCGCCGACAGGGACTGAAGGAGCTGTTCGGCGGGAACCTTAGTGGCGATGTAATCCTCGACGGACATGCCTTCGCGGCGCGCCTCAGCGATCACGGGACGACGGACCTCTTCGCCCCAGAACACGGCGAGCGAAGTGGCGACGGACGCCGCTCCCCAGCGGTAATCCCACGGGCGGAGTAGCGCGATTTGTTCCGTCAACTTCGCTTTCAGCGGATTCGACGCAGGAGCCTGGTCCCACGCTTTGAGCAGAGCCGGCATGGGCTTTTCGAACCACGGAAGATAACTGTCATACGCGGCCAGGATCAGCGAATCGAGCGTGAAATCTTTCTTGTTCTGCAATACACGGATCGCATGCAGACCGCGGGCAGATTCGCCGCCATTTTCGACATAAGGAGGGTAGTTTTCTTTCTTGGGGCTGCTCGGCCCGGCGGCGGACCAGGGCCAATTGTTGACGTTGAAAAGCCAGCCGCTTTTGGGATTCAGCAAGTGTGGCGTCTCGTCGACGGCGAGAAGTCCGTGCCATTCGGTTTCCGGATTGCTGCCGTCAACCGGCTTGGTCCAATCGAATTTCGTATCGCGACGCGGAATGTAGTTGCCGTGCCAGTAGGCGATGTCACCGTCGGCGTCGGCGAAAATCGTGTTGTTGGATGAGTTCGCTTTCAGTTCCATGGTCAGCAGGTACGATTTGTAATCGCGGGCCTTGGTGCGGGTGTAGGATTGCGTCAGCGCCTTAATGGGCTCCTGCATGATGCGAAAGCTCACCCACTTGCCGTTCAGTTCGCGCACGACCGGGCCGTGATCGGTGCGATAGACGGTGAACTTCTTTTCGGCCATCCCATGATCGGTCTTGTAGGGCACGGCAATCTCGGTCGATGTGATGGGACGCTCCTCGGCGCCGTACTTGTAGTAGAAACGATCGCCCTTTTTCACCACGGTTTCGAGATACTCGTCGATTGCGTCGACACCGCTCGAAGTGTGCATCCAGCCGGCGCGATCGTTGAACCCTTGATAGATGAAAAACTGGCCCCAGGTGACGGCGCCGTAGGTGTTCAGACCTTCTTCGCTCACCATCTGCAGTTCGGAGCGGAAGAAGAATGACGTGTGCGGATTGATCAGCAGCAGCGCGTGGTGCGCAGCCGTATTCGATGGCGCGACGGCCATTCCGTTTGACCCGCCCGGTTCTGCGAATTCGTCGTCCTGCGCCGCGGAAGGATGACTCGGCGCGGTTTTGCCGTAGAACGCTTCGAGCTGATTGAGATTCACTTTCTCGATATCGCCGCCGATGCTGCCTTCAGTGAAGCTGAGCGCCATCCACGGCTCGAATCGCTGGATTACGCGCGGTTTCACTTGGGGATGCTTGTAGAGATAGAAGTTCAAGCCGTCGGCATACGCGTTCATCAGGGTTTGGAGCCACGCGGGGCTCGCGGAGTATTGCTGCTTCAACGCGTCGGGCTGGATGAAGAGCTTCATGCGCAGATCCTGATAAATTTTCGATTCGCCTTCGGCCTCCGCCAGCCGGCCCATCGCATTGATGTAGTTGGTTTCCACGCGATTGAAATCGTCCTCGGCTTGCGCGTAGACCGTGCCGAAGACGGTGTCGGCATCGGTCTTTCCGTAGATGTGCGCGATGCCCCAGTTATCACGAATGATGGTGATATTGCGAGCCTGCTTCTCCCAGCGCGCGATGTCCTGGTCTTTGGGTGCCTGGAACGCGAAGGCAGTGCAGGCGACGGCGATGATGACAATAAGCTTCGTCATATTCAGTCTGATGATACACGCGTAAGAGCGTCGGCGCGAGCGTTCGGGGATTCGCAGATGCTAACGGACAGACTTCGGCTTCACGTTGAACACGACGCTTTCCTGCGCGGCTTGGGCGACGGTTACCGGCATGCCGGTTTCGCGGCAACCGTCCAGCGCAGCAGCATCGTAGACGTCGCATGGAGGATCATCCAGCCATGCGATCAGGATATATTTGCCTGGCGCGACGCCGCGGAGCTGAAAGCGGCCGTACTCGTCGGCCGATCCTTCGCGGTATGCCTGTAGACGTCCCAGCGGCGGATCCGGGATCAGCATGAGATTCGCGCCGCTCCAGATATTTCCATCGGGACCCACGACGGCGCCTGAAACCCGGCCGCCTCGCGATTCCAGAACAACTTCAAACGGTTTGTCCGCCGACGCCTGTGCGCTCTCCAGGCCGATCGCCATCACGTCGGATCCGTTTACGCGCACCGCGGACACATAGAAATCGTCGGGCAGGTTCGACAGGTACAAGTCGTAGGTCTCATCGCTGAGCAGGGAGCATTGAAACGAAAGATTCCGGACATCCGCGCGCACCGATGCGGCCTTGTCGCTGCGGGGCTCGAGAGTCGCGACCAGCGGCTTGGCTGGGTCCAGCCGGCCGCCGCTTCCGATGCGAATGCTTCCGCCCCAGGCGCGCTCGGCCGAAATCATGAGTTGAAGCGCATCGATGTCCTCCTCGGCGACCGTCAACGTCGACCGCCCGATCAGCCGTTTGCCCGCATCGGCGCCCTCCGCCGTAATGAGATAGGCCCCAGCGGTAACGTCGCGAATCACGAAATTCCCATCGCGATCGAAAGCCGCGCGCACGGTTGCCGGAAGCCCGGCGACGTTCTGCGAATTCAGGCGCTGAAGAGTGATCGAGGCCGTGGTGACCACCTGCCCGCTGACGCCGCTCATCACCCGTCCGCGGACTTTGACTTTGTGGACGAGCTTCAGGAAGAGATCGATCCCGGAGACTTCTTTCCCATACTCGAGGCGCACTGGCACCGCCTCGCTCAACTTGACCGTGTTCGGAAAAAACGTAGTGGTGTAGGCCAGCGCGGGAAGCTCGCGGCCTTCTTCGTTAGTCCGAGCTTGATCGACGTATCCCGGCTGAGGAACAGCGCGTTCGTAGACGGCGGCGATCAGATAGGAACCCGGCGGCAACGAGTGCATGCGATACTCGCCGCGGTCGTCGGTGACGGCACTCTTCACCACGGTGTATCCGCGGCGGCCCTTGTTGCGGTATTCGCGGTAGGCGTCCACGCGAACGTTCACCGCGGCTTCGGCATCTTCGAAGCGTACTCGCCCGGCGAGCACAGCCCACGGCCGCAAACGAAACGTCAGGCTGCCGAGCCGATCGCCGGATCGGATCGCAATCACCGTCGACATACGCAGACCAGCGCGCAGGCAGGTGGACGACGGAAGAAATCCGTCACGCTCGGCGGATAACGTGTAGCGTCCTGGCGCGATGTCTCGAATGAGGAACGCGCCACTATCGTCGCCATCGACGCCGATCGCGGTCAGCCCCGCGTCCATAGGGCGCAGGACGATATGGGCGCGGCGGAGCGGTTTTTCGTCGAAATCGCTGATGACTCGACCTTCGGCCATAGCTGCTCGCGCCGGTGAAGGGACCTGTCCGGCGGCAGCGAGCGTCATGATGCTGAAACAGACGAGTCGCGTCATTTCTAGGAATCATGACGCAATTCGCGACGTGGGCGTGCATGGGATATCGTATGGGGAGACTTATGGACGACCTTCTCTACGCATCCGCCGCGAAAATGGCCGCCGCGATCCGGGCGAAACAAGTTTCCTCAGCCGAATTGGTCGAGGCACACTTGCGGCGAATCGAAGAAGTGAACCCGATGCTGAACGCAGTGGTCGTCTCGCTGGCAGGTCGAGCGCGGGAGGAAGCTCGCCAGGCGGACGCCGCGACAATGCGAGGAGATGCCACCGGTCCGCTGCACGGCGTCCCCACCACAGTCAAGGAAGCCTGGGAATGCGCTGGGATTCCGTGCACCGGGGGGACACTGGGGCGCAAAGGATTCATCGGCGCGCGGGATTCGACCGTGGTCGCGAGGCTGCGGGCGGCGGGAGCGATCCCGCTGGGGATGACCAACACGCCTGAGTTTTCGATGGCATTCGAATCCGACAATCTGGTGTACGGGCGGACCAACAATCCGTACGATCTTTCACGCACCCCTGGAGGCAGTGGCGGAGGCGGTGCGGCGGTCATCGCGGCAGGCGGGTCGCCTTGGGAAATCGGGGCTGACCTGGGGGGAAGTATTCGCCTGCCGGCGCATTTTTCGGGGATCGCGGGAATCAAGCCGACCGTCGGACGCGTCCCGATGACGGGATATTTTCCGCCGTCACTAGGTTTCATGCAGATGTTCTGCTCGGCGGGGCCCATGGCGCGCCATGTGGAAGATCTCGCGCTGACGCTGCGATTTCTTGCGGGTCCCGATGGGTTCGACACGATGTGCGCTCCAGTACCGCTGGGCGATCCGGCAGCCATCGACGTGCGCAAGCTGCGCGTGGCTTTTCATACGGACAACGGGATTGTTGCGGCGAGTGCCGAGACGGCGCAGACCGTTCGTCGAGCGGCGAAATCCCTGAGCGATGCGGGAGCGGCGGTGGAGGAAACCCGGCCAGCAGGAATCGAGCAGGCGTTTGAGATCTTCCTTGCCACTTTCGCGGCGGATGGCGGATCAGGACTTCGTCATCTGCTGGACGCGTGCGGAACAACGGAGATACATCCGCTGTTACAAGGGCTGTTTTCGGTTAGCGGATCCGGATTGACGCCGGCGATGTTCGGCGGATTGCTGGCCCGCGTGAGCATGTGGCGGATGCAAATGTTATCGTTCATGGCGCGCTACGACGTGATCCTCGCGCCGGTCAATGCATTTCCTGCGTTGAAGCATGGCGCGACTGTGGAGAACCTCGCCGCGTTCAGCTACACCATGGCATACAACCTTACCGGATGGCCGGGCGCGGTGGTGCGCTGCGGAACATCGCAGGAAGGGCTACCAATCGCAGTGCAGGCAGTCGCGCAGCCGTGGCGGGAAGAGGTCGCGCTGGCGGTGGTGCAGCATCTGGAAACCGCGCTCGGCGGTTGGCAACGGCCCGATCTCGCGCATAAAGCCCGCGCGTGATCACGGCGCGTAATTACTTGGAGGCCGCTGGTCGGGGAGCGCTGGCCGGCGGCACAACGCCGTTCATCCGCAGGTATTCCGCCATTTGGCCGTACTCGTCAAAGGCGTGAACCAGCGTAAACGTGACGCCAAAGATGCGCGGCACTTTATTGCCTTGAGGGCCGGGCACCAGGTCGGTGGCGTTTTCCGCGGTCAACATTTTGGCGGCGCGGTGTCCCACGGCGAAGGAGTCTTTCAGGAACTGGACGATCTCGTCTTTCGATTTCAGCCCGGACGGACCTTTGATGCCTTCGACCATGGCCGGCGGTTGTTCGCCCGCCGCGCCCGACCACAGGAAGTAGTTCGCCGCGCCAAGATGCTTGACCAATCCGGCGAAGGTGTAGACTCCCTTGAAATCGCTGCCCTTGATGTTGAGGCTTTCCGGTGAGAAATCGAATTTGTCTGCGGGCATGGCGGAAGCGGCGCCGACCACCTGCGCTTCCACCAGGCTGACTTCGCGGTCGAGCGCTCCACCAATCGAGGGTGGCGGGGTTTGTGCGAAAGCGCCGATCGCGCAACTGATTCCAAGGCATAAGAGTTTCATATGGTTTATCTCCATGGCTATGGTTATCATAGTCACTAGTAAAATACAAGTTACATGAGAAAATACGACCTAAAATGTCCGGTGGCGCGAACTCTGGATGTCATCGGCGAGCGTTGGTCCTTACTGATTCTGCGTGATTTCTTCCGCTTTGGCCCGCGGCGATATCAGGATTTCGAAGCTTCGCTGCCGGGGCTCGCGCCGAGCGTGTTGTCGGCGCGATTGAAGGAACTCGAGGCCCAAGGAGTGATCGAGAGCAAGCTGTATTCCGAACATCCTCCCCGGCCCGAGTATTCGCTGACCGAGAAGGGACGCGAATTGGGACCGGTGCTGCGCGCTCTCAAACAATGGGGAGAAAAGCACGGCGCGCCAAAGAGAGATTAGAACCCATCTCATAAATGCCTCATCAGGATTAGGGCACAGGCGAGATGAGGCATGCCAAGGACATCGTCGAGCCGATATTCTCTGCGAACTGTCAGGCGGCGCTACAATCAAACCGTGCCGACGGATCGCGAAAGCGCGGAAGTTCCTCTGGGCGGCGAACTCATCCGGCAGGAAGCCCTGCTAGGCAAACTGTTTGCGACACTGCCTGAAGCCATCGTTGTGCTCGACACGGATGACCGCATTCTGCGGGTCAATCCGGAATTCACCAGGATTTTCGGTTATGCCGAAGAGGAAGTGTTGGGGCGTCCGATCAACGAGCTAGTAGTGCCCGAAGAACTTTGGGCTGAGGCGGAGGAGTACACGCGACGTGGTACTCGAGGCGAGATCCTGAGCGTCGAAACGATGCGGAAGCGCAAGGATGGCTCCCGCGTTCCTGTGTCGATTGTCGGCGTACCGGTGTCGGTTGCGGGAAGCCGGATTTCCGAGTACGTAATCTATCGTGATATCACTGAGAGCAAACGCGCCGAACAGAGGCTACGTCAAAGCGAAGCATATCTGGCTGAAGCGCAAAGGCTAAGCCAAACCGGGAGTTGGGCCTGGAGTCCCGACACCGACGTCAGGTATTGGTCGGAGGAATGTTATCGCGTTCTGGGTTTCGATCCACACGATGGTTTGCCCTCAACGGAAGAACTCATCCAGCGAATTCATCCCGACGATCAACTGGCGTTCCGGGAGTCTACGAAGAGAGCCAAGCATAACAAGTTGGACGAAGGAGTGAATTATCGCATTGTGCACCCGGGTGGCGCCGTCAGGGACATTCACAGCATTGGTCATCCTGTTTTCAGCCCAAGCGGGGATCTCATGGAGTACACCGGTACTGTGATCGATGTCACCGAGCGTAAGCGTGCGGAGCAGGAGCTTCAGCAGCTGGTTGATCTTGTTCCCCAGTTAATTGTGGTGTTGGACTCGGGCGGCAAGCGAATTCACACCAATCGTGTCTTCAGGGAATACACGGGTCTGACCCCTGAGGAGTTGCGGTCCGGGAACGAGATTGGCCTAATTCATCGCGACGATGTGGAGGGGATGCGAGCCGCCCGGGATCGAGGGATTTCCGCGGGTGAGCCGTTTGAACTTGATGCACGATGGCGTGGAAAAGACGGCATCTACCGCTGGTTCCTGGCGCGTTACAACCCATTGGTGGAGGAAGGGCGAGCGAGAAGATGGTACGTGACCGCGACGGAAATTGAATCGCGCAAACAGGAGGAAGAACGGATCCGGCAGGAAAATGTGCGTCTGGAGGAACGCACTCGAATTGCCCAGGAACTCCATGACACCCTGCTGCAAACTTTCCAGAGCGCCTCATTGCACCTGGGTGCGGCAGTCCTTCGCGTAGCCCAAGATTCACCGGTCAAGAACCAGTTGGATCGGATCCTTGAAATCATGAGGCAAGGTATCGTGGAGGGCCGCAGCGCGATACAGGGCCTTCGCTCGCCGGGCTCTCAAACCTCAGACCTGGTTGGTACTTTATCTCGCATTCAGGACGAACTCAAGGTACAGCCCGATATCGATTTTCGTGTCACGGTCACCGGCCGCCAGAGGCAGCTGCCACGAGAGATCCAGGATGAGATCTGCCGAATTGGCAGAGAGGCCCTGGTCAATGCGTTTTGTCATTCCGGGGCGAAACGCATCGAGTTAGAGCTTGAATATTCCGACAATAAACTGTATGTGCGGATTCGCGACAACGGGTGTGGTATCGATCCGCAGATACTCGAAAAAGGGTGTGACGGGCACTGGGGTTTAGCAGGAATGCGGGAACGAGCAACGAGAATCGGCGGGCTACTCGAAATCTTGAGTAGTGCAACGGCTGGTACGGAGGTCCAACTGTCCATTTCAAGCGGTACCGGTCTAGAGCTTTCCTCCTCTCATCACAGCTCGGAATAACAAAATCTTGTCATTGCTTACGATCCAGATTGCATGAACGATTGACCCCGCGCTGCGATGACTGGATGGCCGCTAGTGTTTGTGAGGTGGGCTCTAAATTAATAGGTCTCGACGGTCTGCTCCGGCGTTCGCGAGCGAATCCGGAAGTGATACACCAGCGCGCCGGTGACCATGGTGATGACCGTTGCGAGCGAGATGAACGGCTTGCGCTGTACGCCGAAGATCACGATCCAGATTTCGGGAATGATGAAAAGAATCGGCACCAGCGGCCAGCAAAAACTCACGATGGGGAGCTTCTGCCAGCCGGGCTGACGCCGGAAGTAGAACAGTGACGCGACGCCCATGGCGGTGAAAAAGCTCAGCGTAAATCCGATATAGCTCACCAGTTCGCGAAATGGGGTCATCGTCAGGAGCATGGTGCAGACGCCTTGCGCAATGATCGCGATCCAGGGCGTGTGCCATTTCGGATGAACCTTGGCGGCGGACGCGAGAAACGCTCCGTTCTTCGCCATCGCGTAGTATACGCGCGGGCCGGTGATCACTTGCGCGTTTATGCTCGCCATGAGCGAAAGCGCCATCAGCGCGGCGAATGCCGTGGCGACGCCGGGTCCGAACAGTCTGGACGCCGCGAGCGCTCCTACAGCGACTTCGCCCTTCATCGTCTCAAGGGGCATCGCGTAAATAAAAACTACGTTGAGCACCAGATAGAGCACCGCTACCAGCCCGGTTCCAATCGCGAGTGCCATCGGAAGCGTCCGGGAGGGTTGCTTCAGCTCTTCGGCAACGTACGTAGCGGCGTTCCAGCCGCTATACGAGAGATAGATAAAAAACAGACTGATGGCGAACTGTTGCGACAGCGGCGCGCTCGATGTGCGGGCCGTGTGCATCGAAAAATTCTGCCAACTGCCGTTCCCCGCGGTGAATGCAAGGGCGATGAACGCAACCAGGATCGCGATCTTGGCCCCCGTCAGCACATTCTGAACTCGCGCCACGCGCTGCACGCCGAGTAGATTGAAAACGGTGAACAACACCACCACTGCGCAGGCGATCAGCTGTTGTTTGCCGAACAGCAACTCCCAATCGCCTGATCCGAACAGCACGCGAGGCGTCTCCTCCGCACACGCGCGGCAAACGTGCCCCAGATAGTCCGCGAAGGCGAGAGCAACTACCGCAATCGGCGCCGAAAAACCCGCGAAGAAGGACACCCAGCCGGTCATGAATCCCCAGGACGGTCCGTAGGCGCGGGTGAGATACACGTACTCGCCGCCCGAGCTGGGAAGATTGATGCCGAGCTCCGAGTAGCACATCGCGCCCAGAAGCGCAGTCACTGCGCCCACCACCCAGATCCACAGGACCAGAGTGGGCGATCCGAGGTCGCCGGCGAGGAATCCGGTGGTTCCAAAGATCCCTACGCCGATCATGCTGGACACGACCAGCGCGCTGGCACTGGTCACTCCGAGTTGGCGGAGCAGAGCGGGTTTCGCTGTAGGGATGGCCACTTTAGTCTTTTATTCTAACCCTGCAACCACTCGCTGGGACGCGAAAGGGACATACCGCCGTCGCACAGGTAAATTCCGCCAGTAATAAAGGAAGCCGCATCGGAACAAAGAAAGAGCGCGAGGTCGGCGAGTTCGTCTTTAGTTCCGAACCGGCGCAAGGGGACACTGCGCTCCACTCGATTGCGAGCCGCGTCGTCAGGAGCGAGGCGCCGCATCCCTTCGGTGTCGTCCGTGGGGCCCGGAGTGATGCAATTGCAGCGCACCCCCGAAGGACCCCACTCGATCGCCAAAGTCTTGATCAGAATATCAATTCCGGCTTTCGCTGCTCCGACGTGCGCCTGCGATGCGGTGGGCTGAAACGCGAAGCTGGCGGAAATAGCGATCACCGATGCGCCAGGTTTTCGGAGATGGTCGTAAGCAGCGCGGCAGGTGTTGAAGGTGCCCAGCAGGTCGATATCGATGACGGCTTTGAATCCGTTGGCGGACATCCCCAGCACCGGCGCCGGAAAATTGCCAGCCGCTCCGCACACCACGATGTCGATCTCGCCAAATGCGTCGTGGGTAGCTTCGACGGCCGCCTGAACACCGGGATAGTCGCGAACATCCGTTGCATGCGCGGCCGCAATGCCACCTTTCGCATGGATTGCAGCCACGGCGGCGTCCAGCTTTTCCTGCTTCCGCCCGATCAACATCACTCTTGCGCCGTGCTCCGCGAAACGCTCTGCCATGCGCTGGCCGATCCCACTGCCGCCGCCGGTGACGATCGCAGCCCTGCCCTTCAGCAGCTGTTCCCGAAAAATGGACATGCATGCAAGGATACAGGAATGGGTGCGCTCATTCCGGATCGTCGGAGATTCCGAGCGGACGCCGCGGCACTTCGTTCAGAAGCCTATTGCGTTTCCGCAACTGCCGTTGCATCGCATAGCGCAGCGTGAATAGCAGCGCCACCAGGACCAGAATTCCAGGCGGTACGCGGTTTCCGAACGGATGGATTTTTTGTGCGATGGCCAAGCCCAGCGCGGCCACGGCAAGGGCCAGCGGAAGATGTTCGCGGAACCTCACTTCATCTATACTTTACCCAGTCTCGATTCCTAAAATTCAGATCTGCCCTTCGCCTGCAGTGACGTTTGTTCATGCGGGCGCGAGCTTCAATTCTTCGAGAAGTGCTTTCGAAGTTTGGCAACTTCTTCACTGGATGGCGGCCAGTCAGTGTCGCAAGTATTGCAGTGGAACATCAGCGTATCGGATTTCATCGCTGCTTCGAATTCTTCCCGATTAAATGTAACGGTCTGGTTATGGTTGTGCGGACAAACGATATCGAACTCCATGCGATCGCTCATGAGCCTCCTGCCTGCGCTTGCTCGATCAGTCTAGACGATTCTTGATGGTAGCGCGAGCCTTGCATCCAGAAGTGTCTCCAGAAATGTCTCCAGAGTCGCGATCTTTTGTGAGGTGCTATGATCGGCGATTAACATGTCGACGAAGACCATCGGAGCCGTGCTGCTGGTGCTGGCGATCGCGGCGGTCGGAACCGCCATCGTGACCCTGATTCCAGCCACCGCGCTACATGGAAACGATCTGGGCTATTTCTCGCTGTGCCCCTTCGCGCCGTGGAGCACGTTGATGCTCGTCTTACTTGCGGGCCTGATCTGGGTGGTCCGCGGCTACGTTCTTACGCGCACCGGCTAGGAACGCCGCCAGATCCTCGTATTGATCCGTCGCGATCAGGTTGACTCCGGCTTCGAAGGCGGCCTTCCAGCGCGCCAGTGCGGCTTCGCGCGATCCAAAGTTGTAGCCCTTATCCCAGCCGCGATTGGTCTCTTCCGTAAAACCGTCGAGCGTGTAGAAACGAATCCAGTAGCCCAGATCGTGTGCACGATTCACCAGCGCGCGCAGACGGCGGTCATCGTCCGCGGTCCAATCTCCGGCCCGAGTTTGGCCGCCTTCCTCGACCTCCGTCCAGGAATTGTTCCACCAGCGGCGATAGTTGGTCGGCTTTTCGGCGAGCAGCTTTTCCGGAGGCAGCGTGGCTAAAAGATGCGCCCGCTCTTCCCTCGATTTCGCTTCGATCTTTTCCGTGTGCGCCGAACCGAATACGCGCAATCGCGCGCCTTTTGGCAGGGACTTGAAGAAAACCTCTTCCTGCTCGTCGGCATCTTCGGTAAGAACGAGAAGTGGCTTCTTGTCGAACGGTGCGAGTACATGCGGATCGGACGTCTGCGGCGCTGTGGTGATCCACGCTTCGTATTCCCCCAGCAGGCCCCACACGGCGCGAATGGTCTGCGGGTCGAGCGTCTTGAAATCGAAATGTAGAATGATCAGCGGCCAACTGGCGCGATCGTTTTGCGCCAGCGCCTTTTCAACAATCGGACGCACGCGTTCAAAGAAATGATCGCGCAGCGCGGGTTCGGAGCCGGTGGTTTTGGACGTGTGCGAAACGACTGGCCGGCCGTTCGCCCACGCGATATCCTGCTCGATCGCAACGGGAAATCCAGTGCTCAATGCGCGATCGATGCGGTTCGTCCAGCGGCCTTCATAGGGATAACAATTGTGCGAGTCGAGCACTGGGCGATTGTGATTCAGAAAATCGGATTGCGCCTGCGTGACGTTGGCAGCGAATACAAGAAACGCGAACCACCTCCACACGGCTCGAATTGGGGCGCTCGACTCCATCCAGTCGCGGCCAACTCTATGCATCTCCTCAGTCTAGAACACACATGTGACACTTCCATGAGATTCATCCGGCAACATACTTGTTAACGACTGTCTCCCAACCCCCTAGGAATTCGATGCTTTTTACATTCTTTTTACAACGTTGCCGAAATACTTGAAACGGTTTCCGCATCTTGGTCAGAGATGATGACGAATCTCACTAAACAGTTCATTCTGTCCGGCGCAATTGCAGGATGGCTCTGTGCGCAGAGCGCTCCGCCGAACAACTATCTGGTTCACAATCTGGTTTCCGATCTTCCAGGGATCGCCGACCATCAGGACAAGAATCTGGTGAATCCGTGGGGCAACGGATTCGGCCCTACCCCCTTCTGGATCGGCAATAACAACACCGGTACATCCACTCTGTACGACGGCACCGGCACAGCCATTCCGCTGGTGGTCAAGATTCCGCAAGCCGGCGGTGCGGGCACTGCTGGTCCGGTAACCGGCGTGATCTTCAACGCGTTCTCCGCCAACACGTCAGCCTTCCAGGTGGGGGCGGGAAAATCCTCCTTGTTCATTTTCTGCTCGGAAGAAGGTGTAGTCTCCGGTTGGAATCAGACGGTCGATCTGAACAATGCCAAGGTCCTGCTGGACAACTCCAAAGCGGGCGCGGTTTATAAAGGATGCGCGCTGGGCGGCACTGCAGCGGCGCCGCTGCTGTTCGCCGCGAACTTCGCCGCTGGAACCGTGGACATCGTCGATGGCGGACTCAACCTCAACCCCGTCGCTTATGGACGCAGCTTTTCCAACCCTGCCATTCCCGCGGGGTTCGCGCCGTTCAACGTGCAAAACATCAACGGCACGATTTTCGTGACGTACGCCAAGCAGGACGGTAAGAAACATGACGACGTCGCAGGCGCGGGCAACGGATATGTCGCCATGTTCGACCAGACCGGCAACCTGATCAAGAATCTGATCAACCAGGGTCCGCTGAATTCGCCCTGGGGCATGGCGATGGCGCCATCGGTCTTCGGTGCGTTTGCCGGCGATTTGCTGGTCGGCAACTTCGGCGATGGAACCATCAACGCCTTCGATCCGGTCAGCGGCAAGCAGCTCGGGACGCTGAACGACCTGAATGGGAAGCCGATCACGATCCCAGGTTTGTGGTCGCTCAACTTCGGTAGTGGCGTTCAAAGCGAAGACACGGGGACGCTGTACTTCACAGCGGGGATTGGCGACGGGCCGAACAATGCTAACAATCTCGAATCGCACGGACTGCTGGGCAGCATCCAAGGCCCGCCCGTCTTTACTACGTCGGGAATTTTGAACGGCGCGAGTGGTTTGCCCAGCCTTCTGGTGCCGAACACGTGGATGGCTCTGAAGGGCAACGCGATGTCGACGATCACAGGGAACTGGGTGGTGACTGGCTCCACGCTCCCGACTCTGGTCAACGGCGTAAACGTTAAGTTGAATGGCGTCGCGGTACCGGTGAGCTTCGTCAGCAACGGGCAGATCAACTTCCTGGTGCCGTTCGGAACGCCGGCGACGAACGCTGCGCAACTTCAAGTCGTTAACAACGGATTGACCAGCGCGACGGTAACCATCGGCACGGATTCGCTTTCGCCGGGATTCTTCCCGCTGGGAACTCAGAACGGAAAACAATACGCGGCCGCGACCCACGCCGATGGATCCCTCATCGGCCCGCCCAATTTGATCAAGGGAGTGACCACCACGCCGGCGAAGCCTGGCGAAACCATCGTCCTCTATGGAACTGGTTTTGGCGGGACAACGCCGCAGAGCACGCTGCTCGTGAATCACACTATCGTCATCGACGGGCTGGTCGCGGACGTCGCGTTTGCCGGATTGGTCGGGCCAGGATTGTACCAGTTCAATGTGACCGTCCCGCCCACGGTCGACACCGGCGTGGACGCGTTCGTGATCGCATTGGCGTCCAACAGCGAAACGCAGGCGGGAATTTTCATCCCGATCCAGGGCAACCCGATCGCGCCGTAGTCAGCTACTTTTTCGGCCGCGATTCCGGAGGCACCAATCCATTGGCGCGGTAGTAAGCGACCAGCAGGCCGTAGTGCTCGGAGGAGTGTTGGATCACGGAAAGGAAGGGCTGCATGTTCTTTTGCGGTCCTTCCGGATTCTGCGCGAGTGCGGCGTTGGCTTCATCCAACGACTTTTTGAACATGGCCACTACATCGGCCTTCTCGGGGAACTTTTTGGGATCCTGCTCCTGGTCGTCCCATTTGACCTTTTCGCCTTTGCCAGCTTTGCCGGCGTAAGTATTGCCCCCCGCGATGTGGACGATCACGTCGCCGAACGTTCGCATCTCCGGTTTCAGCTTGTAATCGTATTTCTCCGCCGGGAAATCCTGCGCCATTTCGAGGATCTTGTTGTTGATGTAATCGAAGTTGGACTTCAAGGCCTTGGCGGCGGTCGGGGGCGGGGTTTGTGCCTGCGCGAGCGCGGCGCCGGTCACGGTACTCAGGACAGCGAGGACATAACCTGCTAATCTGGTCATAGTGGTTACGATGCTATCAATGCCGTCGTAGCCTGTCAAGCTGCTTTTTAATGATTACGGGATCGAAGTTCAAATTTATCGGGGGCGCGGTGTGCCTCGATTTCATCAACACGGTGAGCGGACGCATCGGCGGTACTCGATATCGAATCGTCCGCGATAAGCTCGCCAGTACGCAGGACTTAAAGATCTGGAGCGAACTCGCCGGCATACCGTCCGCTCGCCCTTCACCGGATCTCCTGGCGCGAGCGCTGGCTTTCCGCGAGTCCCTGTATCGCATCTGCAAGTCTGTCGTGGAAGACTCGACACCGTCTAAAGCCGATCTTGCGAGACTGAATCGCGAGCTCGCCATCGCGCATTCGCATGAGCGTCTGACATATTCCGAGAATGCGTTTGCACTCACATCGGATCATTCACCCGATCGAATTTTGTGGAGCATCGCACGATCCGCGACGGATTTGCTTGCATCGGAAGATCGCACACTGCTGCGCCAATGCGGCGGGCACGAATGCGGCTGGATGTTTCTGGACACCAGCCGTAACCGGTCGCGGCAGTGGTGCGATATGCGGATCTGTGGAAATCGCGCCAAGGCGCGCAAATTCAGGCAGAGGCTCCGAACAAATACCTCTTAGCGATTGCTGGCCGGAACGATACACTAGGAGCCGTGAAGCTTAGACTCCCCTTTCTGATTTGCGCAGTGGCGCTCGCCCAGCCGAACACGGATTCGCGCATCGCCGAAATCCTGAACGATCTTGGTTCGACGCGCCAGTTCACCGAAGTTGCGATTTCGCCGGACGCGAGCCGCGTCGCGTGGGTCGAGGATGCCAAGGCTGAGATTTACGTGAAGACGATCGCGTCCACGGCCTCGGCCGCTCGCATCGGAACGGGAAGGAAAATCGCATGGTCGCCCGACAGCACTCGGGTCGCATTCCTTTCCGACGACAAACAGCCGCAGCTTTGCGTCGTCGCCGCCAAGGGCGGCCGTGCGAAGAAGCTGACCAGCCTGGCCGGTTTCTTGACCGATCCGCAATGGTCGCCGGATGGATCGAAGATCGCGGTTCTATTCGCCGAGAATGCCCCGGGCGGAGGCGGGCCTCTCGAAGCGGAACCGGTCGAGACCGGAGTGATCGGCGGAGAAATCCACAATCAGCGGTTGACCATCATCGACGCTGCGTCCGGCGCACCGAAGCAGCTTTCGCCCGCCGAGTTGAACATTTACGAATACGACTGGTCACCGGATGGAAAGGAGTTCGCGTTGAGCGCCGCGCCCGGTCCAGCCGACAACAACTGGTGGACCGCGAAGCTCTACTCCATGCCTCTCGAGACTGGCAAGATGACGCCGATTTTCACGCCGGAAACGCAGATCGCGATGCCGCGCTGGTCGCCCGACGGTCACTCGATCGGTTTCATTCAGGGCCTGATGAGCGATGAAGGTTTCACCGGCGGCGACGTGTTCACGATTCCTGCGACCGGCGGAACGGCCATGAATCGGACGCCGAGCCGCAAAACCTCGCCCAGTTCGCTCGCCTGGCTTTCACCGCAAAAAATCGTAGTGACCGAGTTCACGGGAGGATCGAGCGCGATCACCACGCTCGATTTGCAATCGGGACAGACTGAACGGCTGTGGCAAGGGGACGAAAATCTTCACGTGGGAGGGAACTTCGGGAATCTTTCGCTGGCGCGCGACGGGAAGAGCGCAGCGGCAACTCGTAGCGACTGGCAGCATCCCCCGGAAATCTGGGCTGGCTCGATCGGCGACTGGAAGCCGATCACGCAGGCGAATGTGGCTCATCACCCGCAGTGGGGTTCCGCAAAGAGCATCGAGTGGTCGAGCGACGGATTTTCGGTTCAGGGATGGCTCCTCTATCCGCGCGATTTCGATGCTTCGAAAAAATACGCCATGATCGTGTCACCGCACGGCGGACCCGCGAATCTGATCACGCCCCACTGGCCCGGCGTCCAATTCGACCCGGGAATTCTTTCGGCGCTGGGCTATTTCGTGTTCTTCCCCAATCCGCGCGGCAGCTACGGTCAAGGCGAAGGCTTCACGCGAGCCAACGTCAAGGATTTCGGCTATGGCGACCTGCGCGACGTGATGTCCGGAGTCGACGCGGTTCTCAAGATGGCGCCTGTCGATCCCAATCGTTTAGGAATCACCGGCTGGAGCTATGGCGGCTACATGACCATGTGGACAGTGACGCAGACCAATCGCTTCAAAGCCGCCGTGGCCGGCGCCGGAATCGCGAACTGGCAAAGCTACTACGGCGAAAACTCGATCGATGAATGGATGATCCCGTATTTCGGCGCGTCGGTGTACGACGATCCGAAGGTGTACGAAAAAAGCTCCCCGATCACGTTCATCAAGAAAGTGAAGACTCCGACCCTGATCGTGGTAGGTGAGCGAGACGGAGAATGCCCTGCTCCGCAATCCTACGAATTCTGGCACGCGCTGAAAAATCTGGGCGTGCCGACGGAACTAGTCGTGTACGAAGGCGAAGGCCATATGTTCCGCAAGCCGGATCACAAGCGCGACGTGATCGAGCGGACGTTGAAGTGGTTCGAGCAGTATCTCAAGTGAGCCCGGGGAATGCAGCGCGCGTGACGGTTTAACCGCTCCCTTTGTTCACGGCTCGGTGCGCAGATTGACCGACAATGAGCCGCGACCATAGGGAGCCGTTAAACCGTCAAGGCTCTGAACAGCAACCCTATTCGCAGATGACATAGAAAGTGCTTCCCCGTCTGTACGAACTCAAGAACGACAAGTCCGTTGCCGCGGGCGTCGAAGATGCGTTAGAGGACATCACGTTTTTCCTTCGTTTTCAATGAGCTGGATAGGAAAATGAACATGTGCCGATTGGCAGGTTATTTTACATTTTGTGCGTGATAACCTGATGAAAGCTCGTAAGTTATGATTTCCAAGCCGTTCATCGAAAGGCCCGTCGCCACCACTCTTCTTACGGTCGCGCTGGGGATTTCGGGGGCGGTGGCGTACAACTTTTTGCCGGTCGCTCCGCTGCCGCAAGTCGATTTTCCTTCGATTTCTGTGAACACCGGACTTCCCGGCGCGAGCCCGGAGACCATGGCTTCGGCGGTGGCCACGCCGCTGGAACGGCAATTCGGACGCATCGCCGGCGTCAATGAGATGACGTCGACCAGCACTCTCGGTTCGACCAGTATCACTCTGCAGTTCGACCTGAACCGCAATATCGACGCGGCGGCGCGCGACGTGCAAGCCGCGATCAATGCTGCACGCGGCCAGCTTCCCAACAACCTGCCGCGGAATCCAAACTGGCGCAAAGTCAATCCCGCTGACGCGCCCATCCTCATGCTGGGGCTGACCTCGGACACGATGACGCCGGGAGAGATGTACGGCGCGGCGTCAACCATCCTGCAGCAGAAGCTGTCGCAGGTGAAGGGCGTGGGCAGCGTGTTCGTCGGAGGTAGTTCGCTACCCGGCGTGCGCGTGGAAGTGAATCCGTCCAAGCTCAACAATCTGGGCCTGAACCTGGAAGATGTGCGCGCAGTGCTGAGTGCCGCCAACGCCAACCGGCCGAAGGGCCAGTTTTCCGACAGTCAGCGCGCCTGGACGATCACTTCGACCGATCAGTTGCTGAAAGCCAGCGAGTATGCGCCGCTCATCGTGGCCTACCGCCACGGTGCACCTGTGGTGCTGTCCGACATTGCGCGAGTCGAAGATTCGGTAGAAGACTTGCGCAACGTGGGATTCGTGAACGGCAAACCGGCGGTGATCCTCTACATCAACCGGCAGCCGGGAGCCAACATCGTCGATACCGTGGACCGCGTCAAGGAAATGTTGCCGCTGTTGCAGGCCTCCATGCCCGCGGCCATCCAAAAATTTCTGATCCTGAGCGATCGCACCACCACCATCCGCGCTTCGGTCCTGAATGTGCAACAGACCATGGCGATTTCGGTGGGCCTGGTGATCCTGGTGGTGTTCATCTTTCTGCGCAGCGTGCGCACCACGCTGATCCCCAGCGTCGCGGTGCCGGTTTCGCTGGTGGGCACGTTTGGGGTGCTGTATCTGATGGGATACAGCGTCGACAATCTTTCCCTGATGGCGCTGACCATCGCCACCGGGTTCGTGGTGGATGACGCGATCGTGGTAATCGAAAACATCACACGGCACATGGAGCACGGCATGAGCCCCATGGAAGCGGCGCTCCGTGGCGCATCCGAAATCGGATTCACCGTGATGACCATCAGCATGTCGCTGATTGCTGTATTTATTCCGATTCTGATGATGGCCGGGATCGTAGGACGCCTGTTCCGCGAATTCGCCATCACGCTCTCCGTGGCGATCGTTTTGTCTCTGTGCATTTCGCTCACCATGACGCCGATGATGTGCGCCCGCTTGCCGCGCCCGCGACCTGAGCATGAACATGGAGTTCTGTACCGGCTTAGCGGATGGGCGGTCGAATTTCTTCGCAAAGGTTATGAGAAAACGCTGGGCTGGGTGCTGCGCCATCAACCGGTGATGCTGGGAGTGACGCTGACCACGGTGGCACTAAGCGTGTATCTGTACGTCATCGTTCCCAAGGGATTCTTCCCGCAGCAGGACGTGGGCCGGATCAACGGCACGATTATTGCGGATCAGGCGACTTCTTTTCAGGCCATGCGCGACCGAGTGGTGCAACTGGTCAAAATCGTGGAAACCGATCCCGCGGTCGAATCGTTAAACGCCTACGTGGGCGGCGGCGGCGGTGGCGGCGGTGGATCCAGCATCAATCAGGGGCGCATGAACATCACCCTGTTTCCTCTGGACCGGCGCAAGATCAGCACCGACGAAGTGATCGCCCGGCTGCGGCCCAAGCTGGCGCGAATCGCCGGCGCGAGCCTGTATTTGCAAGCGGTCCAGGATTTGCGCATCGGCGGGCGAATGGGCGGCGCGCAGTATCAGTACACGCTGCAATCCGACAGCGTTGCGGAGCTGAACGAGTGGGCTCCGCTGGTGTATCGCACACTTCGCTCACTTCCGCAAATTGCCGACGTCAACAGCGATCAGCAGGATCGCGGATTACAGGCTGGTCTGCAGATCGACCGGCAGACCGCCGGACGGATGGGAATTTCGGCGCAAATGATCGACGACACGCTCTACGACGCGTTCGGGCAGCGGCAAGTGTCGGTCATGTACACGCAGTTGAACCAGTATCACGTGGTGATGGAAGTGGAGCCGGCATTCTGGCAGAATCCCGACGGACTGAAGTATCTGTACGTGAGGACTCCCGCCGACAGCCAGGTTCCGTTGAGCGCGTTCGCGCGTTACGCACCCTCCAACACGGCGCTTTCGGTGAATCACCAGGGATTCTTTCCGTCGGTGACCATTTCGTTCAATCTGCCGGTGGGTGTGTCGCTGAGCCAGGCGGTGCCGGCGATCGAGCAGGCGGAACGCGAAATCGGGCTTCCGCTGACCATTCACGGAAGTTTCCAGGGGACGGCGCAGGCTTATCAGGACGCGCTTTCGAGCGAGCCGATACTCATCGCGGCGGCGCTGGTCACAGTCTACATCGTGCTCGGGGTGCTGTATGAAAGCCTGATCCATCCGCTGACCATTCTCTCCACGCTTCCCTCCGCAGGCGTCGGCGCGCTGCTCGCCTTGATGGTCACGCACAACGAGATGAACGTCGTCTCACTGATCGGAATCATTCTGCTGATTGGCATTGTGAAAAAGAACGCGATCATGATGATCGATTTCGCCATCGCGGTGGAGCGCAGCGAGGGACTGCATCCACGGGATGCGATCTTCAAGGCGTGCATGCTTCGCTTCCGGCCGATCATGATGACCACCGCGGCGGCGCTGCTGGGTGGTCTGCCTCTGGCCATCGGCCACGGCGAAGGAGCGGAAATGCGCCGTCCGCTCGGTATGGCGATCGTAGGAGGGCTGCTGTTTAGCCAGGCGCTGACGTTGTATACGACGCCCGTCGTTTATCTCTACATGGATCGCATGCGGCTGCGCTGGGAGTCTCTGCGCAACCGGACTCGCCGTACGGCACCGCTGCCTACGCGTGCGTAAATATTGAATACCGCACGGCCGTCAGTTGAGGCGCGACAGTCATGGAGCGCGTCGATCACTCGTACCGTAGCGCGATAGTGGGATTGAGGCGCATGGCGCGACGCGCCGGCACGTAACATGCCGCCATCGCGACACCGATCAGCAGCACTGACACCGCTCCAAACGTCAACGGATCCGCTGGCCGCACTCCGTACAGAAAGGCAGTCATGGCCCGGGTCACCAGCAGCGCAACCACGATCCCGATCGCTATTCCCACTGCGGCCAGCCGCGCTCCCTGGCCGAGAATCATCCGAAAAACGTCCGGTCTCCCTGCGCCCAACGCCATACGAATCCCGATCTCCTGTGTGCGCTGCGCGACCGAGTAGGAGATCACTCCGTACGTCCCCACCGAGGCCAGCACCATCGCGAACGCGCCGAAAAGAGCCACCAATAGCATCGAAAAGCGCGGCTGCGTCATCGAGTCGCTGACCACATCCGCGAGCATCCGCACGTTCGCCAGCGGCAGGTCCGGATCGATGGAGCGGACCGCGTCGCGCGCATAGGCGATCGCCGTATTCAGGTCCGCCGTGGTGCGCAGCGCCACTTGCATGGTGAGCATCGACGGCCACGGATCCTGTGTATACACCACGTAAATCTCGGGGCCGGCCGCGTCGCGCAGGGAGAGATGTTTGACGTCGGAAACCACGCCGACGATGGTCATGTCGTACTTGCGAATGGGGACTCCTGCCGCCTTGCCGATCGGATCCTGGCCGGGCCAGACTTTCTTCGCCATGGCAGTGTTGACGATCGCGACCGGCTGCGAATCGGCCTGGTCCGATTCCAAAAAATCGCGTCCGCGCAGAATAGGCGTTCCGATAGCCGACAGATATCCGGGCGACACGATCGTATAACTCACGATGGGGCGGTCGCGTGGATTCGTCACGGGACGGTCAGGAATTCGCATCACCGTGCTTTCGCCCGCTCCCTCCACCGGCAGGATTTCGGTGATGCCGGCCGATTGCACGCCGGGGGCCGCCCGCAGGCGTTCCAATGCCCTGCGATACAGCGCCACGACCTGCTCCTGACGCGCATATTTCGTCGCGGGCAGAGTCAACTCGAAGGTCAGCACGCGGGCCGAGTTGAAACCGGCGTCGGCCGAAAGCAGGTGATAGAAGCTGCGGATCAGCAATCCGGCAGCGATCACCAGCACCAGAGCGAGCGCGACTTCGGTCACCAGGATCGCGCTGCGAAGCGCACCCCGCCCCGAAGAGCCCCGTGCGCCTTCCTTGAGCGAGTCCGCCAGATCGGCACGCCGCGCACCGATCGCGGGTACGATTCCGAACAGAATTCCAGTGACCAGCGTGACCGCGGCGGCGAAGACCAACACGCGCGGATCGAGTGCGACTTCATGCAGCCGCGGGATGTTGGGTGGACCGAACATCTTGACGAAGTAAATCGCGCTCTGTGCAACGAATACACCCACGGCTCCGCCGCCAAGGGCCAGCACCAGGCTCTCAGTAAGCAATTGGCGGATCAGCCTGCCGGACCCGGCGCCAAGGGCCGCGCGAAGCACGAATTCGCGCTTTCGTTTCAGCGAACGCGCGAGCAGCAGGTTCGCGACATTGCAACAGGCGATGAGAAGCACGACCGCGACCGCGCCGAGAATCAGCAGCAGCGGACGCCGGGTGTCACCGGCCACCTGCCGCGACAGCGCTCTGGTGCGCGCGTGGATCCAGCCCTTGGACCCAGGACGTTCCTGCTCCCAGCGTTTCTCAAACGCATCCAGGTCGGCCTGAGCCTGCGCGAGATCGGCGTCGGGATTCAGCCGGCCGATCACCGCCAGCTCACTTGGTTCGCCGCGACCAATGGGACCGCGCGATAGCGCGATGGGCACCCACAATTGCGTTTCCCGCGGAAAGCTGAAGCTGCCCGGCATTTCGTGCGCGCGGGGAAACGCGAACCCGGGAGGCATCACGCCGGTCACGACGTAGGGAGCGCCATTCAGCTCCAGCGCGCGGCCCAAGATATTTGGATCCCCGCCAAATCGCTCCAGCCACACCGCGTGACTTAGGATTACTTCGTGTTCACGGCCGGGCTGATCTTCGTCAGCAGTGAAGAATCGGCCCAGGGCGGGCGAGACGCCCAGCGCTGGAAAGAACGCGGCCGATACTTGCATTCCCGCGAGCCTCAACGGCGCGCCGATTCCGGTCAAGTTGAATGACTGGGTCAGAAACGCCGCGGTATGTTGAAATGTTTTCGAGGTCCGCGCGAATTCGAGGAACGCTACGCGGTCCCACGGAAGCTCGTCGAAGCCCAAGGTCATTCCTGCGGGCGGGGTACGCCACGGAAGCACGATCTTCTCCGGCTCCGGGTACGGCAACGGCTTCAGAAGAATCACATCGATCAGGCTGAACACCGCCGTACTCGAACCAATCCCGAGTGCGAGGGTTAGTACCGCAATTGCCGAGAATCCGCGCGACTTTGAAAACGATCGGACGGCGTGCTTCGCGTCCTGAAACAGCGTGCCGAAGGTTGTGGCCAAATTCCACATTTCGCGACTCGTCTCCTTTACTCGAGTGGAATTGCCGAAGCGGCGTTGCGCGGCGAAATGCGCGTCGTCGCCTGGCGAATCTTCCGCGCGAAGTTCGAGATGCAGGCGCAGCTCGTCTTCCAGATCCCGTTCGAACTGTCGGCGCCGCGTCATGAATTGCAACCGGCGCCATAATTGACCCAGCCACATCATGGACTCTCAATCACACGAAAAATTGCCTGTGAAACACGCCGGAACTGATCGAGCTCCGATTCGAGCCGTTTTCTTCCGGCGCGCGTGAGCCGGTAGTAACGGGCGCGCCGATTTCCTTTGGTGACGCCCCATTCGGCGGTAGCCCATCCTTTAATCAACATCCGCTGCAACGCGGGATACAGCGATCCTTCTTCAACTTCCAGGATTTCTCGGGAGATCTGTTGAATGGAATTGGCGATCTCGTACCCATGTTGCTGGCCGCCGCGGGCCAGGGTCTTGAGGATCAACATGTCTAGCGTCCCAGGTGGGATTTCGTCGCGTTCTGGCATAGACAGACTATGCCAGTGTGACTCGAAAGGCTGGCCCGTGTCAACGGGCGGTCAGGCGTTCTTCAGCTCTCGCTCGACGGCATCCGCGAAGAAATCGAGATCGCTGAGCGTGCTGTACACATGCGGCGTGATGCGCAGACCGTCGAATTCTTCGTGCTGTACCCGCGCCGTAACGATGTTGTATTTGCTGAACAACACATCGTGCATCTTGCCGGCGTCGGCGCCTTTGAAAGCTAGAAATCCGATGCCGCAGGATTGAGCTGGATCTTCGCTATGCAGCGTCGTGCATTTCGGATTCTCGCGCAATCGGTGCGCCCAGCGGTTGCGCATATAGCGGAAGCGCGCCGCTTTGCGATCGATGCCGATGTTCTCGTTGAACACCAGCGCCTGGCTGATGGCGTCGTGATTCGCCGCGGGATGCGTGCCGATTTCCTCGAATTTGCGGATGTCGTGGTCCTGCGCATTGGTGGCGGCCATCAGCGGCCAGGTGGTCGCGATGCGCGATTTCTTCACGTACAGGAATCCCGTACCTACCGGCGCACAGGTCCATTTGTGCAGACTGACGCCGTAGTAGTCGCAATCCAGATCGGAAATCTTGAACGGAAAATGATTGAAGGCGTGCGCGCCATCGACAATCACCGGAATGTTGCGGGCGTGCGCCATGTCGCAAATCCTGCGCACCGGGAAGATCTGTCCGGTTCGATTGGTGATGTGGCAAACCAGGATCAGTTTCGTCTTCGGTGTCACCGCGCGCTCGAAACGCTGATATAGATCGTCCATGCTGGGCGGAGGCACGGGGAACGAAATGGTTTTCAGCACGATGCCTTCGCGCCGCTCGCGCTGGCGGAAGGTGGTCAGCATACGGGGATAGTCCTGATTGGTGGTGAGCACCTCGTCGCCCGGCTTCAGGTCAATTCCGTACTGGGCATTTTCCAGCGATTCACTGGCGTTGCGCGTGATCGCCATCTCTTCCCGATCGCAGCCCGCAGCCATTGCCAGGCGCGTGCGAACCATCTCGATCTGACGTTCCAGATTGTTGATCATGGTGTGCCACGGGCCCATGTCGCTGAATTCGAGATAGCGTCGCATGGCCTCTTGCACCGGCTTCGGCGCGGGGCTGACGTAGCCATTGTTCAGATTGATGACGTTGCGATCGATGGTGAACGCGTTGCGGATTTCCGTCCAGTAATCTTCATCGCGAGCCACATCTTCCGGTTTGCGGCCATTGACCGATTCCGACGCGGCCTGAGCGCGTGGAATTGCATCGTTTTGAAATGCGGCGAGCGCAGCCGAGCCTGCCGCGATCTGGAAAAAGCCACGACGATTCATGGGGCCTCCCTACTTGGGACGAAGTCTAACACGAATACACGTGGGGCCGGCAGTCGTGCCGGCGAGCCGGCTTTCAGACCGGCTTGTGCCTTTTCGGGCGATTGACCGGCTAAAACCCCAAGCCGGCCTGAAAGCCGGCTCGCCGCGAAGACTCGCGGCCCCACAAGAGTCGGTCAATGTCAGCAGAATGTTACCTTCAGACCGCGGCGATCTTAGGTGAGGTTTTCGGGCTGGGCCGGCGAGCCCACACGACCGCGCGATACAGCATCAATACTAAAAGAATCGCGCCATACATCAACGGCTCGCGGATATCCGATTTCACCAGCCAATAGTAGTGGATCACGGCCGCCGTTGCGCTGAAGTAGATCAGCCGGTGCAGCCTCTGCCAGCGCTTGAAGCCCAAACGCCGCACCCATCCCGCGGTGGACGTGATGGCCAGCGGCAGCATCAGCGACAGCGCCAGCATCCCCATGGTGATGAAGCGCCGCTTCAACACGTCCTGCCACATTTCGTGAAAATCGAAAAACTTGTCGAGCACAATCCATGTCGACAAATGCAGGCATCCGTAGAAGAATGCGAATAGCCCCAGCATTCTCCGGAACCGTACCAGTTGTGGCTGATTCAGCAGACCGCGCAAGGGCGTGACGGTAAGAGTGATCAGCAGGAACCGCATGGTCCAATCGCCGGTGCGGTGCGTGATGTCGCTGACGGGATCCTTATATGTCGGATAGAGGTATGCAATGTACGCCGCGGGCATCAGGCAGAGGACAAACAACACGACTTTCGTCCACCTGCTGAGCAGAAGCGTCCGCATGCGGGCTCAGTAGTTTTTCTTCAGATCGAGCCCGTTGTACAAATTCGCGACCTGGTCGCCGTAGCCATTGAACAGGATGGTCTTCCGCCGGCCGATTTCGCCCAGCCGCCGCTCAGTCGCCTGGCTCCAGCGGGGATGATCCACTTCCGGATTCACATTGGAATAGAAGCCATACTCGTGTGCGTTGGCCATATTCCACGTTGTGGCCGGTTGCTTGTCAGTGAAATGAATCTTGACGATGGATTTGATGCTCTTGAATCCGTACTTCCACGGCACCACCAGCCTGACCGGCGCGCCGTTCTGGTTCGGCAGAACCTCGTCATACAAGCCGACCGCGAGCATGGTAAGCGGGTGCATGGCTTCGTCGATACGCAGCCCTTCGACATACGGGTAGGAGATGAACGAGCGGGACGGCGTGGCCAGCGGCATCTGCTTGAGGTCGTGATAGCTCTGGAAGGCGACGAACTTCGCTTTAGCCGTCGGCTCCACCTGCTTGAGCAAGGCGCTGAGCGAGAATCCAACCCACGGAATGATGATCGACCAGCCTTCCACGCAGCGATGCCGGGTGATGCGCTGCTCCAGCGGCGCAAGTTTCATGATCGCGTCCAAGTCGATGGTCTTGGGCTTGGCGACTTCGCCATCGATCACGATGCTCCACGGCGAAGTCTTGAAGTTCTTGGCGTTCTGTTCCGGATCTTCCTTGCCGGTTCCGAACTCGTAGAAGTTGTTGTACCCCGTGATGATGTTGGGAGCCGACGCTTTCTCATCCACGCTGAACGGGCTTTTCTGGACGCTGGTCAGCTTGGTCCCGGCGAACGCGACGGCGGCGGGGCTCGCCAGCGCGGCTGCGAGAAACCTGCGCCGATTCAAATAAATCGATTTCGGCGTCACGTCGGAATAGCGGAATGGGGGTGATTTCCGGATGATCATGGCTCTTACTTCCTATGTTATCCCTTTGCGGCTGATTCAATAATTCCGCTTCAGATCCATCCCCGCGTACAGGCCGGCAACCTCCGCGTAACCGTTGAACATCAGGGTTTTTCGACGTCCGATTTCGCCCAGCCGCCGCTCACTCTCCTGGATTGGGCGCACTTGCGGATTGACATTAGAATAGAAGCCATACTCGGGCGGATTCGCCATGTTCCAGGTGGTCGCAGGCTGCTTTTCGGTGAAATGAATCCTGACGATGGATTTGATGCTCTTGAAGCCGTACTTCCACGGCACGACCAGCCGGACCGGCGCGCCATTCTGGTTGGGGAGAACCTCGTCGTACAAGCCGACGGCCAGCATCGCGAGCGGATGCATCGCCTCATCAAGGCGGAGTCCTTCAATATAAGGGAATGAAATTCCCGCGCGGAACGACGTCGCCAGCGGCATCTGTTTGGTGTTGTGATAGCTCTGGAGCGCTACGTATTTCGCTTTGGATGTCGGCTCCACTTGCTTGAGCAGCGCGCTCAGCGAAAATCCGATCCATGGAACGACGATCGACCATCCTTCGACGCATCGATGCCGGGTGATGCGCTGGTCCAGCGGTGCGAGCTTCATGATCGCGTCGAGGTCCAATGTCTTGGGCGTGGCGACTTCACCGTCGATCGTAATGGCCCAGGGTGATGTCTTGAAATTCTTCGCGTTCTCCGCTGGTTCGTCTTTATGGGTTCCGAACTCGTAGAAATTATTGAACCCCGTGATGATGTCATAAGCCGTCGGCTTTTCATCGATGCTGAGGGGGCTTTTCTGAAGGTTGCTCAGCTTGGCGCCCGCAAACGCGACCGCCGCGGGACTCGCCAGCGCGGCCGCAAGAAACGCTCGCCGATTCAGGTAGATCGATTTCGGAGTGACGTCGGAATAGCGGAATTGGGGAGCTTTCCGAATGATCATGGGCTTATCCCTATGCTATCCCTAACGAATCTCGGCGTGTCGGAAGCAATCGATCAAGTGATCGTTCACCATGCCCACGCCCTGCATGTAGGCGTAGCATATGGTTGACCCGACGAACTTGAAGCCGCGACGGGAAAGCTCGCGGCTCATCTTGTCGGATTCGGCGGTCTTCGGCGGAACCTGGCTGGCCTTTCTCCATTTGTTCACCTTCGGGCGGCCATCTACAAACTGCCAAACGAACCCAGCGAAACTGCCGTACTCATGCTGTATCTCCATAAAGCATTTCGCATTGGTGACCGCGGAAGTTACTTTCAGTCGATTCCGGACGATCCCGGGATTGAGCAGCAGCGACTCGATCTTCTCCGGCCGGAATCGGGCGACCTTGGCTGGCTCAAGATTAGCGAATGCTTTACGATATGCCTCGCGTTTGGCCAGGATAGTGGACCAGGAGAGGCCCGCCTGGGCGCCTTCGAGGATCAGAAACTCGAACAGCAGCCGGTCGTCATGTACGGGGACGCCCCATTCGAGATCGTGATATTCGATATCCAGCGGTTTTGTGGCCCACGGACAGCGTTTCATTCTTTTTCGAGGATATAACGACTTTGTGGCCAAAGGAGCGCGATCAGGGGATCGCGTGCGGACCCGGGGGTCCGCCCCCCTTCTTCAGCACATCGCCGACGATGGCTTGAGCTTCTTCCTGGATGCGGCGCAGGTGCTGGGCATCGCGGAAGCTTTCAGCGTAGATTTTGTAGACATCCTCGGTGCCGGATGGCCGCGCGGCGAACCAGCCGTTGGTCGCGATCACTTTGACACCGCCGATCGGACTACCGTCGCCAGGGGCGGCGGTCAGGATTTGTACGATCTTTTCGCCTGCCAGTTCCGTCGCCGGAACATCTTTCGGTGACAACTTGGCCAGCGCGGCGCGCTGAGTCGCATTCGCGGGCGCGTCGATTCGTTCGTACACCGGCGAGCCGTGCTGTTCGCAAAGCTGCGCGTAACGCTCGCCCGGATCGCGACCGGTGCGCGCCGTAATCTCCGCCGCCAGAAGCGCCGCGATGATTCCATCTTTGTCGGTGCACCACGGAGATCCGTCGCGAGCCAGGAATGACGCGCCAGCGCTCTCTTCGCCGCCGAACCCGAGCGATCCGTCCAGTAACCCGTCGACGAAATATTTGAACCCGACGGGAACCTCGAAAAGCTTCCTGCCGAGAGCCGCCGTGACGCGATCGATGGTGCTGCTGGACACCACCGTCTTTCCCACGGCGGCGTTGGCGGGCCAACCCGGTCGATTACGGTACAGGTAGTCGATGCACACCGTCAGATAGTGATTTGGAGGCAGCAGCCCGGCACTGCGCGTAACGATACCGTGCCGGTCGTGATCCGTGTCGCAGGCAGCCGCAACATCGAACGTTTCCATCTGATCGATCACGCTGCGCATGGCGTAGGGCGAGGAAGGGTCCATGCGAATGCGCCCATCCCAATCGAGCGTCATAAAGCGGAACGTGGGATCGACGGCGTCATTGATGATGGTCACATTGAGCCCATATCGCTCGGCGATCGGTCCCCAATAGTGGACGCCTGCACCGCCCAGCGGATCGATTCCGAAGCGCACGCCACGCATCGAGTCCAGGTCGAGCACGGCGCTCAGGTCGCCGACATACTCGTTGAGGTAGTCGTGCTCATGAGTGGTCGATGCGGTCAGCGCAGCATCGAAGGTCACGCGCTTCACGCCTCCGAGTCCACTGGTCAGGAACTCATTGGCCCGGTCCTGAATGAAGGTGGTGGTGTGACCGTCTGCCGGACCGCCGTGCGGCGGATCGTACTTGAATCCGCCATCCTCCGGCGGATTGTGCGACGGCGTGACGACGATCCCGTCGGCGAGCCCGGTCTTTCTTCCGCGGTTATATTTCACGATCGCGTGCGAAACCGTGGGGGTCGGCGTGTATTCCCGATTGCAGGCGATCATCGTGTCGATGCCGTTCGCCGCCAGCACCTCCATTGCGCTGGCGAAGGCGGGTTCGGAAAGCGCATGCGTATCGATCCCCAGGAACAGCGGCCCGTCGATCCCATATTGCTTGCGGTAGACGCAAATTCCTTGAGCGATCGCCAGAATGTGCCACTCGTTGAAGGTGCGGTGCAAAGACGATCCGCGATGGCCGGAGGTTCCGAAAGAGACGCGCTGAGAGGGAATGTTGGGGTCGGGACGATCGGAGTAATATGCCGTGATCAGGCGAGGAATGTTAACCAGCTTGGCCGGATCGGCAGGCTGCCCGGCGGCAGGATCGACGCTCATGCATCCATCATGTTAGCGCGCGACGGTTGAAAAATAGCTGAGACAAACTGTTCCCAACGCGCACTAAGTGAGAGGTAAGGGTTCGCTCGATGCATGGGGTAAGGAGAATCGTCGTGAAGGAGGCTGCGTGTGGTTGAGAACACTCTAACAAGGCCTGAGGGCAGGATCACAAAGACGGGCATCCGGGGCCTGGATGACGTCCTGCTGGGCGGTATTCCATGCACCAACAGCATTCTGGTACAGGGCGCGGCCGGGACCGGCAAGACGCTGCTGGGCATGGAATTCATTTACCGGGGAATTATCGAGTACCATCAGCCCGGCATCATCGTGGTGTTTGAGACTAGCCCCGCGAAGCTGATCCGGGATGCCGCCCTGTTTGACTGGAACCTGGACGATCTGCAGCGGAAAAACCAGCTCAAGATCATTTTTACCAGTCCCTCGGTCCTAGAGACGGAATTGTTGTCGCCCCGCAGCCTGCTGCTCGAAACAGTCACGGAGATGGGGGCGGAGCGTATGTTCATTGACGGGATAGGGTTGCTGGGCACCATACGGAGTCCACCGGTAGCAGGGGCTGAGCATTCACTTTCCGCGGGGGGCCTGTCCAGTGGCGGATTCGACCGGCCGACGTCTTACCGGGGTCTTCTGCAGCAATTGCTGGAAGGATTGGATCGCGAGAATCTGACATGCATGATGTCGCACGAGGTCGGGCTGTTGCCCGAATCGCTGGCTACTTTGGAAGCGGCTGGTTTTCTGTGCGACACGGTGCTGGAACTCAGCCACGACCGCGTGAGCCGGCGCGGCCATCGCAGCGTGGAGATTGTGAAAAGCCGCGGCCAGAAATACGTCGCCGGTAAGCATACACTCAGAATCACCAGCGGGCGCGGTCTGGAGGTGTTTCGCCGCGTGCAAGCCCCTATCATCCAGAATCTGGCGCAACCGACCTCCACCGCCAAGCGTTCCCTGATTGGCGTGCAGGCGCTGGACGACTTGATTGGCGGCGGCCTGTTCGACGGGTCGACCACCATGGTAGTGGGCATTTCAGGGGCAGGCAAAACCGTCCTGGGCGGGCAACTTCTACGGGAAGGCGCGATCCGGGATGGAAAGCGCGGCCTGCTGATCTCACTGGACGAGCATCCCGCGCAGATCGTCCGCAACTCTGAAACGCTCGGTCTGGATCTCCAGACGCACATCGATTCGGGGATGATCCGCATTTTCTACGAAAGTCCGCAGGAGCTGGAGGTCGATTCGCATTTCGCGCGGATCGTGGAAACCATCGAAAAATATGACATACAACGGCTGGTGATCGACGGCGTGACCAGCTACAGCAGCGCGCTCGACACGCAGCGGGCCTACCGCGATTTCTTTCATGCCCTGGTGGCGTACAGCAAATTCCGCTTGATGACTACGTTTTTCAACTACGAAAATCCGGAGCTGTTCGGCCTGTCTTCCTATATGCCGGAGTTCCCGGTGAGTTCCATTGTCGACAATATCATCGTGCTCTCACTGGTGGAACTGGGGAATTCGGTGCATCGCTGCATCGCGGTGGTGAAAGCGCGCGGGTGCAAGCATGAGTTCGAAACCCGCGAATTCACCATCGGACAAGGGGGCATCACGCTGCTGCCACTGGACCACGCCCAAGGGCTGACTGCCCTGCCGATCGAGAACTACTCCAGTGTTCTGAGCCGGGCGCCGACGCGTGAAAGTCCACGGAGGGGAGCGGCGCGGCGTCCAAGTCCGCCGAAAAGCCTTCGCCAAAGTGTCTGATCCGTGGAAATCAAGCGTGAGCTGCTCGATCCCGGGGCGTGGGCCGAAGTTCTGGAGCTGTGCGCAAGCGCGATGCAGGTCGCCGTCGCCCTCATCGACGAAAAGGGCCATCTGGTGGGAACCTGTCACAATCCCCAACCGATTTGGACTCTGGCTCGCAACGCCAAGCCGGAGTGGGGCGCGGGATGTTTGTTTTGCCTGGGGACTTCCGCGGGAGCCTGCACCGCCGATGCCGACGCGCGTCGAACACACTCCGTGGTTCTGGCACACGACCGCGCGGGCTTTGCCCACATCGCACTTCCGCTCTTTTTGGGCGAGCGGCATTTTGGAACCATCCTTGCCGGTCAGGTATTGGATGGCTACCCTGATCCCCTCGCGCTGGAGCGCGTGGCGAAGGAATATGGTCTTTCAACGCAACCGCTGTGGAATCTAGCGCGTCATCAGATTCCTGTCAGCCGGTCCAACCTGAAGTCGTATGGCAGATTGCTACACACGCTCGGCCAGGCGCTTCTCGGGCAACGCCATGCAACGATCCTAAAAAAGACCTTGGCCACCACCGATGCGGAGCTTCAGTCGACTAACCAGGAACTGGAAAAGGCCAATTCGGACTTGCAAGACAAGGTCGCCGAACTCAGCACGTCCAATGGCGAAAAGACCATCCTGTTGCACGAAGTCCACCATCGGGTGAATAACAATCTGCAGGTGATTGCCAGCCTACTGCGTATGCAAGCCCAGTCTTCCGGCGATTCACAGCTCACGGACGCGCTGCGCACCACGCAGCTCCGCGTGGAAGCCATGGCGCTGATTCATGCGCAGCTTTACGACGCGGCCGACTTGCAGCAAGTCGATTTCGCCGAATATACCGCGCGGCTGGCGGACAACCTGCTGCTCTCCTATGGCGTGGACCGGGAGCGGATTGCGATGTCGGTGGATATTAACACCGTCAGATTGACGGTGAACCAGGCCATCCCTTCCGGCTTGATCCTGGGTGAATTGATTTCAAATGCCATTAAGTATGCCTTTCCGGAGCAGCGCCGAGGCTCCATCCGGATCGAAGGCGGACGGCGCGGGAACCGTATCGAACTTGTCGTGCGCGACGATGGAGTGGGTGTCGCCCAGCGACCGGAGCCGAAGCGGAGCAGTAGTCGTGGACTGCAGATCGTAAAGATCCTGTGCGGTCAATTGCATGCGACGCTCGAGCAAACCCGGGGCGACAGTGAGCCTGGTCCAGGAACGGTCTTTCGCATCTCCTTTGAAGACGGCGTATTTTCTCGCAAAGTCTAGAGCAAGTTCCGGCCTTCTCATACAGCCAACTTGACCTCTCTTATATTTTAGTATACACTAAAATATAAATGCCCGATCTTTTCGAGATTCTCGCTGAGCCGCGCCGCCAAGCGATTCTGCGCCTGGTCTGGAGCGAAGAAAAGACAGCCGGCGACATCGCCAAACAGTTCGACGTCACTTTCGGCGCCGTGTCGCAACATCTCGCGATTCTTCGGGATGCGCATCTTGTCGACCAGCGCAAACAAGGGCGTCAGAGGCTTTACAAAGCGAATCGTCAAACGCTCGGCCCCATCGCCTTGTACCTCGAATCGATGTGGAACGACAAACTGGGCCGCCTCAAGACAGCCGCCGAACGAGAGGAAAAAGCAAGATGGAAAAAATCGAAATCGAAGTCAAGATAGCCGCGCGCCGGCGTACGGTGTATCAGTTTCTGTGCGAACCTGAGCGCTTCCGCCAATGGATCGGGGACGCCGACGTGGCGCCCGCCCCGGGCGGCGAACTCGCGGTGCGTTATCCCAACGGCGACGTGGCGCGCGGCAAATTCGTCGAATTGGTTCCGGATCAACGGATCGTTTTTACCTGGGGTTACGACAACGCAGCGAACGGTCTTCCGCCGGGATCGACTACGGTGACTATCGAGCTGCGCGACATCGATTCGGGCACTCTGCTTACGTTGCGCCACGAAGGTATTCCCAGCGCGCCGGCCCGTGAAAATCATCTGCAAGGCTGGAAGCACTACACGTCGCGTCTGGATAATCTGGCGGTCGCGGCTCAAGCTGCAATGGGCCTGAAGGACGCCATTGACGCTTATTTCGCCGCCTGGAACGAAGCCGACGACGAACGCCGCCTCGCTTTGCTCGATCGATCCTGGGGTATAAATGGCATCTTCTGCGACTCGATGGGGTCTGTCGAGGGCCGGGCTGCGCTCTCTACCTACATCGCTAACGCGCTTCGCTACGCTCCGGCGGCGAAGCTGGAGGCGGCGGGCACACCGCAACAGATTCGGAATCATGTTCGATTCGATTGGAAAATCGTAATGGACGGGAATGCATTCGCGACTGGAACCAACTTCGGACGCCTGAATGTCGAAGGCCGCTTCGATTCAATGGTCGGGTTCTGGAACCAATAACTACTTGCCGCGCTCTTTCGGTTCGACGATCACGCCCTCGTGGACCGCATCGGTCGGGTTGAGCACCACCGTGTCGCCTTCGGACAAGCCTGAAAGAATCTCGAACTGCGCCCCGCACTCGCGTCCGACTTTCTTGTCCAGGTGGATTTGCCCGCTATACACGCGGAACACCTTTGAGACATTACCCGGAGTTATCCCAGCCCTTCCACACGGTTCTCAAAATGACCGGGAGCGCAGCAGAACTCGTACCCTCAACAAACCCATGACCCGCGGCGTCCGCGGCTGAGGGCAGCAGTGTCGCAAAATGGTCGTTCGGGAGCCTGCGTGCCGGATTGGCAATGACAAATGTCTATCTGGAAACCAATCCCCCACCCGCCCCGGTAGTACACTTATACGCTATGGCACGCTACCTCGCTCTTACATTGCTCCTCGCGCCGTTCACGTTCGCGCAGAGTATCGATCTGTTCAAGCCGCTCCATTTTCGCGAAATCGGACCGGCGACTCCGGGCGGCCGCACCGACGATTTCGCCGTGGTCGAGAGCAATACGAACATCGCCTACGCGGGCCTGGCATCGGGCGGAGTATGGAAAACCGTGAATGGCGGGCTGTCGTGGAAGCCGGTGTTTGACGACCAGTCCGTGTCGACCATCGGCGATGTGACCGTGTCGCAATCCGAACCCGACGTGGTGTGGGTCGGCAGCGGGGAAGCGAATAACCGGCAAAGCTCGTCGTGGGGCAACGGGGTCTACAAATCGACGGACGGCGGCGCGCACTGGACGCACATGGGTCTTAAGGACACGCATCACATTGGAAGAATCCTGATCCATCCTACAAACGCGAACGTAGTTTACGTCGCCGCGCAAGGGCATTTGTGGGGTTCCAATGAAGAGCGCGGGCTGTTCAAATCGACGGACGGCGGCAAGACCTGGCAGAAGGTTTTATACATCAATCCCGATACCGGCGTGACCGATATCGCGATGGATCCGCAAAATCCTGACACGATTTATGCCGCGGCTTATCAGCGGCGGCGCACGGTGTTCGGCATGAACGGCGGTGGTCCTGGGAGCGCGATTTGGCGCACGACCGACGGCGGGGCGCATTGGACCAAGCTCGCCAACGGCTTGCCGAAAGGCGAGATGGGACGCATCGCGCTGGATGTGTATCGCCGCGATGGAAACGTGGTTTACGCACTGGTGGAGAGCGAAGAACCGGGCTTGTATCGCAGCAACGACAAAGGCGAGCACTGGACGAAAATGAGCAACACCAATCCTCGTCCTATGTACTTCAGCCAAGTACGCGTGGATCCGAATAACGATCAGCGCGTCTGGGTGGCCGGCGTGAACATGGCGTATTCCGAAGACGGCGGAAAAACGTTCGTCGAGAATCGCATCACCAAGATTCACGTCGATTTTCACGCCATCTGGATCGATCCGGCGAATTCGGACAACATGCTGGTGGGCTGCGACGGGGGGATTCATTTCAGCCACGACGCGGGACGGTCGTGGGATTCGCGTGAGAACCTCGCCATCGGCCAGTTTTACGAAGTTGCGTATGACCTGGGCCATCCGTATAAAGTGTGCGGCGGATTGCAAGACAACAGCTCGTGGTGCGGCCCCAGCGCGACCACCAATCAGCGCGGGATCACCAACGACGATTGGTATACCGTGGCGGGCGGCGACGGATTTTATGCGCAGATCGATCCGGAGGAGCCGTGGATCGTGTACGCGGAATCGCAGGACGGCAATTTGATCCGCCGCGATTTGCGGACGCACGAATCGCGCAGCATCCGTCCGCGTGAGGACGATGACAAGATGTCGCGCTACCGGTTCCAGTGGAACTCTCCGGTGGTCGATTCGAAGCACGATCGCAAAACGATTTACTACGGCGGAAATTTTGTTTTCAAATCGACCGATCAAGGCGACAACTGGAAGCGCATCTCGCCGGATCTGACCAACAACACCGATCGCAAAACGCTCAGCATCATGGGCCGCAAGGTGGAGGATCGGACCATGTTGTCGCGCAACGACGGCGTGGCGGCGTTTCCCACGGTTACGACTCTGAGCGAGTCGCCGGTGCGTTCGGGAATCCTGTGGGCCGGGACCGATGACGGCAATCTGCAGGTTTCGCGCGATGGTGAGACGTGGAAAAACGTCGTGTCGAATATTCCCGGCGTTCCCAAAGGGACGTATGTCAGCCGCGTGCTTCCCTCGGCATTCGATGCGGGTACCGCTTACGTCGCCTTCGACGGCCATCGCGGAGACGATTACGGCATCTATCTCTACAAAACTACGGATTTCGGCGAAACGTGGAAGGCGATCACTAATGGCATTCCGAAGAATGAAGGCACGCTGCACGTGGTCCGCGAACATCCTCGGAATCGCGATCTGCTTTTCGCGGGTGGCGAGTTCGGGCTATACGTTTCCTTCGATCGCGGTGAGAATTGGCAGGAACTGAAAAACAACCTGCCGCGCGTGCCGGTCGACGACATTCAGATTCATCCTCGCGACAACGATCTGATCCTGGCGACACATGGCCGCTCGGTGTGGATTCTCGACAGCATCTATGGCCTGGAACAGATGAATCCGCAGACGGCGAATACGCCGGTGATGGTGTTCCACGTTCGTCCGGGGACCGCGTGGAAGATGTATTCCAAGCGCGATTTCGACGGCCACGATATTTTCACCGGCGAGAATCCGCCGTACGGCGCGATCATCGATTTCTGGGCAAAATCCAAGCCCGATATGAAAGACGTGAAAATCACGATTACACGCGCCGACAAGCTGATCGCGACCCTCAAACCTAAATCCGTGGAGGCAGGGTTGAACCGCATCGTGTGGGACATGCGCGCCGATCGCGCCGTACCGCTGACACAGCAGGAAGAGCAGAATATCGAACGGCAGATTGCTTCCGGCGGCCCAGCCCAGCCGCGCGGAGGACCGCTGGTCGATCCGGGTGGCGAGTACACCATCGAAGTGCAGATCGGCTCGAACAAGGATTCGAAGAAGTTCAACATTCAAGATGATCCGCGGATCACGTGGTTCACGCCTGCCGATCGCCAGAAGCGTCGCGCCGCGATCGACGAACTGGTCGAGATGACCAAGCAAGCCGATGCGCTGCGCAAGAAGTTCACGGCAGCGGATCAATCCGTCACGCAGCTTGAGGCGGCATGGAAACGGCCGGACGCCGTGAAGCCGGCGGCCAACATCCAGAAGATGGCGGAGGAATTGAAGAAGTCGCTGGATGATATGCGTCCACTGTTTGTGAATCGGGGATTCGGCGGTGGCGGTCCACCCATCGTGTCCGCGGAAGAGCGTCAGGCTGAGTTGGCAAAACCAGAACCGGATTTCGTGTTACCGGCGCTGCCCCAGCGAGTGCAGCAGATGATCGGCCAACTCGAAGGCTATTCCGCCGCACCGGCGCAGAGCCAGTTGCAACAGGTCGCGCTAACGAAGGTCGCCATCGCCGATGCGGGCAAGAAGATGGACGCGCTCCGCGTCGAGGTGACCAAGTTCAACGATGCAATGAATGCCGCGAAGGTGCCGTTCGTCCCGGTACCGTAAATCGGTTGGCCGTTAATGAACGTGAACAACGTTAATCACATTCATTAAAGGCTCATATCAGTACGACTTCGCGATCACCACGCGGCGATCCACTGTCTCGCCCGTCACGATACACTTTCCAGGACCGTCATACTCATCGGTCAGTGGGATGTTGCGTACGGTCGCTTTAAACTCTTTCATGCGGGCGTCGCACACGGCATCGTCTTTCATGTGCGCCATGACGAATTTTCCGCCGCCTTTTTCAGCCGTGACGTCCTTCAGGATCGACTCGACTTCCTCGACCGAGTTCGCCAGCACAGTGTTGTCTTTCAGGCGCTTCTTGGCGGAATTGTAGAGATCCGTCTGCATCGCGGCAAGCGTGGCAGGCACGCGCGGCGCTAATTCCGTTTGAGGGATTATTTCTTTTGTCCCGGTATCGCGCCGCTTCATGACGATGTTGTTGGATGCAAGGTCGCGCGGGCCCAATTCGAGTACGATTGGAACGCCGCGCCGCTCCCAATGGAAAAACTTGGCGCCGGGCGATTGACCTTCCCGATCGTCGACCTTCGCCCCGACTTCTTTCGCCAGGCGGTACGCGGCTTCGAGGACACTGGATTTTTCGTCGTCCTTCCTATAGATCGGCACCAGCACCGACTTGACTGGCGCGAGCTTCGGCGGCAGAACCAAGCCTTTATCATCGGAGTGGCTCATGATGAGCCCACCAATGAGCCGCGTGCTGACGCCCCAACTCGTTTGCCACACGTAATCGAGCTTGCCTTCCTTCGATTGAAACTGGACGTCGAAGGCTTTACCGAAGTTCTGACCGAGGTCGTGGCTGGTTCCAGCTTGCAGAGCCAGCCCGTTTTGCATCATGGCTTCGATCGAATAGCTCTTGAACGCGCCGGCGAATTTCTCGGAATTGGTTTTGACCCCTTTGATCACGGGCATCGCCATGATGTCCTCGGCGACTTCGGCATACACGTCGAGAATGCGCAGCACTTCTTCCACCGCTTCCTGATGTGTCGCGTGCGCGGTGTGGCCTTCCTGCCACAGGAATTCCGTGGTCCGCAGGAACATGCGCGTCCGGAGTTCCCAGCGGATAATATTGGCCCACTGATTCACCAGCATCGGCAGATCGCGATAGCTGTGAATCCATTTCGCGAAAAAATGGCCGATGATGGTTTCCGAAGTCGGCCGGATCACGTACGGCTCTTCCAGTTCCTTGCCGCCGGCGATAGTCACTACGGCCAGTTCCGGCGCGAAGCCTTCCACGTGCTCGGCTTCTTTTTGCAAAAAACTCTGTGGGATCAGCAGCGGGAAATAGACATTCTGGTGCCCGGTCGCTTTGAAGCGATCGTCCAGCTCGCGTTGGAGCAGTTCCCAGACCGCATAGCCATTGGCTTTGATGACCATGCAGCCTTTGACGATTTCGGCGGGCTCCGCCATGTCGCCTTGCAAAACGACGTCTTGATACCACGCAGCGAAATCCTGGCTGCGCGCAGTAATTGGAGATTCGGCCATTCGTTCTAGGTTACGACAGGTGGACCCGCTCACTGCGTTCGCGGTTCTGTGGTCTTCCCACCGCACCCAACCGGAACGTCACAGCACTAAAACCGGATGATACAGGTGCGGCAGCCGCGCTTCACCGATCGCGACCAGGTCGCCTTGCGGAGTCACGGCTTTCACGTAGCGCGATCCTGTGCGCGCCTGAAACGGGGATACACGGAAATCGCGGCCATTGCGGATCTGGCCCGCCGTGATCGCATCCACCAGTTCCATGGGAAATTCGGGAAGAAGCTGCGCAGCCGGGATCAGGGCGTCGTTGAGGCTGTCCTTGGCCGCCATTTCCGCCAACGTTTCCAGAGTGCGCGCGGATTCGATTTTGAAATCTCCGGAGGCCGTCCGGCGCAATGATTTAAGGAACGCCCCGCATCCCAGGACTTGTCCTGCATCATGTGCGATGCTGCGCAAATATGTCCCTGCCGAACAGTGGACCCGCACATCGGCGTCGCATCCGTCGAGGCGCACAATATCGAGCGAATAAATCTCCACAGGGACCGGTTTTAAATCGACCGGCTCATTCTTCCGGGCCAGCGCATACGCGGGCCTGCCGCCGATTTTCTTGGCCGAAACCGCGGGGGGAGTCTGCAAAATCTCGCCGCGAAACTGGTCGAAAACTTCCTCCAGACGCGCGCGATCAAGTGTGACAGTTACCTCGGGTGACACAGCCTGGCCGTCGCCATCGTAGGTATTGGTGGCGTATCCGAAATGCACCACGCCTTCGTACACTTTGTCGTTCCGGGTGTAAAACTGCGCCAGCCGGGTGGCCCGCCCGATCACCAGCGGCAATACGCCGGTCGCACCCGGGTCCAGCGTGCCCAGGTGGCCGATTTTGCGCGTCCCCGCGATTCGCCGCATCTTATTGACCACGTCGTGCGAGGTCCATTCCCGCGGCTTGTCGACAACGATCACTCCGTCCACGTGTTTACTGTAACTAACCGCGGGCGATGGCGGTAGTCAAAGGAGCATGGATATCCGCTACGCCATTCGTGTCCTTTTGAAAAGCCGGGGGATTACGCTGGTCGCCATAGTAGCGCTCGCGCTGGGAATCGGCGTCAATACCGCGATCTTTTCAGTAGTCAACGCCGTGCTGTTCCGGCCGCTGCCGTATAGCGACCCGGCGCGCCTGGTGACTGTTTTGCGCCCGGACTCCAATCCCGTTGCCGCGCCCGATTTCCTGGAATTTCGCGATCATGCGCATTCGTTTGAACACGTCGGGGCGGCCGAAGGCTGGAGCGCGAGCCTCACCGGCCGGGACGCACCGGAGCAGATCCGCGGTCTCCACTTGAGCGAAGACATGTTCGCGATGCTGGGCGTCGCCGCGCTACGCGGGCGCACATTTTCGGCCGACGACTTGAAGCCCGGCAGTCCGCGTGTGCTGGTGATCAGCTATGCCCTATGGCAGCGCTCGTTTGCGGCGTCAGCCGACATTGTCGGCCAAAAGGTCCAGCTGGATCGCGAGAGCTACACCGTGATCGGCATCATGCCGCCGGAGTTTGAATTTGCGCCGTTCTGGATCACCCAGGCGGAAATGTGGGCTCCACTCGATCTTTCGCAGCGGAAGACCCAGTACGGCAGCAATTCCATCCGCGTATTCGCGCGTTTGAAGCCGAACGTGAGACTTGAGCAAGCTCAGGCCGAGGCGGACCAGATCGCCGGAGCGCTGGCCGCCGCGTATCCCGCAACCAACGCACGGATGAAAATCGTGGTCGAGCCGTTAACGGAAAAGGCGCTGGGCAAGATCCGCCCCGCGCTTGAGGTAATGCTGGGCGCGGTTGGGATGGTGTTACTGATTGCGTGCGCGAACGTAGCGAACCTGGCTCTGGCGCGCGCGGCGTCGCGGCAGAAGGAAATCGCCATCCGGTTGGCGCTCGGCGCGAGACGGTCGCGCATTGCCCGCCAGTTCCTGACCGAAAGCGTGGTCCTGTCGCTGTGCGGCGGCGCTCTGGGACTCATACTCGCTCACTGGGGAATCCTTGGATTGCGAGCGATGTTGCGTCCGGACGTGGGTGGCTCGGCCGTGCGGCTCCTGCGTTGGGACCAGATCGCGCTCGATCTGCCGGTGCTGCTCTTCACACTCGGACTGGCGTTGTTAACCGGAATTCTGTCGGGAATCGCACCGGCCTTTTCGGCGTCCCGCGGCGTGGGCCACGCGCTCAAGGAAGCGGGCCGCGGCTCCACCGCGGGAACCGGCGCGGTGAGATTTCGAAAGATCATGGTCGCGGCTGAAATTGCGGTTTCCCTGGTGCTTCTGGTGGGCGCCGGCCTCCTGATGCGGAGCTTCCTGAAGCTTCGCGCGGTGGACCCCGGATTCGATTCCCGCAACGTTCTCACCATGACTGTATCGGTCGCGGGCCGCTCGGATTACGTAGGACAAGCCCGCGAGAATCTGTACCGCACCATCATCGAACGCGTGGAGGCTGTACCCGGCGTGCTCCAGGCCAGCATGACGAATCATCTTCCCATCGCCGGCGACTGGTGGGGTACTGATATTACAGTAGACGGCGCGCCCAAGCCGCTTCCCGGCCAGGAGATCAACACCGTGTTCCGCGTCACGCGGCCTGGATATTTCTCGGTGATGCGCGTCCCCATTTTGAAGGGCCGCGATTTTACGGAGCGAGACTCCGCCAACGCTCCTGCGGTGGTCATCATCAACGAAACGCTGGCGCGCCACATTTTTTCCGGCCATGACCCGTTGGGGAAGCGGATTTCGAGCTCCTCGCTGGGCGCGTCGAGAACCATCGTCGGCGTGATCAAAGACATCAAGCAGAATAGTTGGGGAGATCCGCCGGCCAACGAAGCTCACATCCCTTTCCTGCAAAACCGTATGTTTCTGAACGACACGCATCCATGGACGTCCATCATGACGCTGGTGGTCAGAACGCGCATCGATCCGGAAGGGCTGGCCCAGGCTGTAAAACGTGCGGCGTGGAGCGTCGATCGCGACCTGCCGCTTTCTGAGGTCCAGACGCTCGATCACGCCATTGGGAATGCGACATGGGGATCGCGATTTTCGCTGATGCTGGTCAGTCTGTTCTCCGGACTCGCACTGCTATTGGCGATGATCGGCATCTACGGCGTGATGGCTTACGAAGTCACGCAACGCACCCACGAGATCGGCATCCGCATCGCCTTGGGCGCAGGCAGCCGTGGAATTCTAACTCTAGTCGCGGGTCAAAGCCTGAGCGTTGCCCTAGCCGGCGTCGGCTGCGGCCTCTTCGCTGCCGCTGGACTGGTCCGCCTGATGCGAACCATGCTGTACCAGATCGATGTGCTCGACCCCGCGACCTTCGCGGCAGTCGCGACACTCATGCTGCTGGTCGCGATGGCGGCCGCATTAATTCCGGCCCGCCGCGCCACGCGCGTGGACCCGATGGTCGCGCTCAGAAACGAGTGATCGTCTAGCTTCCCGGATTCACGCAAAGACGCCAAGACGCAAAGGACGCCAAGAGATTTTGCTCGACGAGCTGAAACTCAGTCACACGTTTCGTCGATTTCTTCTGCCCGTGCCGCTGCAAAACATTCCTGGATCAAAATGCTTCGCGCTCAGTAATTTAGCGTGTGAACCCAACACGATTGAAGCACTTTGGCTACCGTAAGTCCTCGTTCGGAAAGCGGAGCGTGGGTTACGCTAGAGATGAATTGGAAGAAGAAGTCCTCGGAAAAGCATACGACCGCCGCCTGATGGCCCGGCTGATCCGGTACTTGCGGCCCTATCGGGGGGCGGTGATCGTTTCTCTGATTTTCCTGCTGGCGCAGTCTGTGGCTCAGGTCGCTGGACCGCTGCTCACCAAGCTGGCGATCGACCGTTACCTGGTCAAGCCCGATCGTCCCGTGTCATCGCCGCTGGATTCCTGGCTGGCTGCCGACGCGTGGACCGGGCTGTTCCAAATCTCGCTCCTGTATCTTGCGGCGTTGCTGATTGGATTCGTTTGCGAGTTCGCCGAAACATACCTGATGCAGCGCACCGGACAGCTCGCGATGCTGGATCTGCGCCGCGAAATAATGGATCACCTTCAGCGCCTGGACCTGGCGTTTTACGATCGCAATCCGGTGGGCCGCCTGATCACGCGGGTGACTACCGACGTCGACGCGCTCAACGAGTTGTGGGCGTCAGGACTGGTCACGATCCTGGGAGACGTCCTGGCGCTCGGTTTCGTGATCGCTGTCATGCTCCGAATGAGCCCGGGGATGACCGGACTGCTCATGCTGGTGATGCCGCTGGTCATTATCGTGACCGCAAAATTCAGAAGTTCCGTGCAACACAGCTATCGACGGATTCGCACGGCGATCGCGCGCATTAATTCTTATCTTCAGGAACACGTCAACGGAATCGCCGTGCTCCAGCTTTTCAATCGCGAACAGCGCAGCCGTGAAGAATTCGATCGCGTGAATCGCGATCACATGGAGGCGTATAAAGACGCCATCCAGGCTTATGGCTGGTTCTATCCCATCGTCGAATTCCTGGGGATGTTGGCGTTGGCCCTGCTGCTCGGCTACGGCGGGTTCCGCATTCGCGCTGGCGCGATCTCCGTCGGAGTGCTGGTGGCCTTCTTTCAATACGGACTTCGTTTTTTCCGGCCGATTCAGGATCTCAGCGAGAAATACAACATCCTGCAAGGCGCGATGGCGGCTAGCGAGCGCGTGTTCAAGTTGCTCGACACGCCTGCGTCCATCACGTCGCCCTTGCAGCCGCGGACCTTTCCGGAAAACGCCGCAGCGATCGAGTTCGAGCAGGTTTGGTTTGCCTACAAAGACGAAGACTGGGTGGTTCGCGATCTAAGTTTCCGCATCGAGCCCGGCGAGACCATCGCTGTCGTGGGCCATACTGGAGCCGGTAAGACGACTCTGACCAGCTTGTTACTGCGTTTTTATGAAATCCAGCGCGGGTCGATCAAAATCGGCGGAATCGACATCCGCGAGTTCGCGCTGGACGATCTGCGCCGCCATTTCGGAGTAGTGCTGCAGGATCCCTACCTGTTTACTGGAACCATCGATTCGAATATCCGGCTGGGCTCCAGCATCGATGCTCGGGTCATGGAAGACGCCGCGGCCCAAGTGAACCTGCTCGACTTCGTGCGCACACTGCCGCAAGGGTTCGCCGAGCCGGTTCGCGAACGCGGCAACGGATACTCCACGGGACAGAAGCAGCTCATCAGCTTTGCGCGGGCGCTGGCGCACAATCCGCGCTTTCTGATTCTGGACGAAGCGACGTCTAGCGTCGACACGGAAACCGAATTCCGCGTGCGCGAAGCGCTGGCGCGCATGGTGGAGGGCCGCACGTCGATGGTGATCGCGCATCGCCTCTCGACCATTCAGCGCGCAGACCGTATTTTCGTGATGCACAAAGGAAAGCTGCGCGAAAGCGGCACGCATCAGGAGCTGCTGGCTGTGCGTGGCATTTATTGGAAGCTGTACCTACTTCAATACAAGGACCAGGAAAATGGCGACACCTTCAAGCGATTTGCGTTACCCGATCGGGAAGTTCTCGTTTCCACAATCAACCACGGCGAGCCAGCGTGAGCAGTGGATTGCCGACATCGCCGCGACACCCGCGAAACTGCGCGCGGCGGTCGCCGGTTTGACGCCGCAACAGCTCGAGACACCGTATCGTGACGGCGGATGGACCGTGCGCCAGGTAGTTCATCACGTACCCGAGAGCCACATGAACGCATACATCCGGTTCAAGCTCGCTCTGACGGAAAACGAGCCGACGGTTAAGCCGTACGACGAATCGGCGTGGGCGAAACTGCCCGACGTACCAGGAACGCCGATCGAAACATCGCTCGCGCTCCTGGATGCTCTGCACGATCGGTGGGTGCGCGTGCTGCGGCTGATCGAGGGCGCGGATTGGAACCGGACTTTTCGTCATCCGGAGATTGGCATCGTGAAACTGGAAGGCAACCTCGCGCTGTATTCGTGGCACGGGAAGCATCACATCGCGCACATTGCTTCGCTGCGCGATCGGATGAAGTGGTAACATCGCCAACGCGCTCCATGACTGTCGCGCCTCAAAATGACATCCGCGCGGCCGTCAGTTGAGGCGCGACCGTTAGGAAGCGCGTTGTTGAGTAGCAGGAAAATTCTTCTGAAGCGCCGTGAGCCGCGCGCGAGCTGCTCCGGAATCGATCGACTTCGCGGCCCGTATCATTCCATCCCGTAGATCCGCCGCGATGCCTGCCGCGAGTAGTCCGGCCGCCGCATTCACCAGCACGATATCGCGCGCTGCACCCTTCGCGCCTTCTAAAATCTCCAGGGCGATCTGTGCGTTCCGGGCTGCGTCGCCTCCGCGAAGCTGTTCGATGTTCGCGAAAGGAACGCCGAAATCCGCCGGCGTCCAGATATGTTTTTCCACTCGAGTCGCGCGGACTTCATAGACTTCCGTCGCCCCGGTGGTGCTGATTTCGTCCAGTCCATTGAAGCCGTGAACGACAAAAGAACGCGTTGTCCCCAACTCCGCCAATGCTTCGGCCATCAGGGACGCGGCGGATGCGGACGGCGCGCCGATCAATTGCGATTGCGCGCGAGCCGGATTCGCCAGCGGGCCGAGCAGGTTGAACACGGTGCGAATCTTCAGCTCGCGCCGGACGGGTTGCGCGTGCTTCATCGCGGGATGCAGATTCGGAGCGAACAGAAACCCGATGCCAATTTCGCGAACCGCCCGCGCAGCGTCTTCCGGAGTCATTGCGAAACGGACGCCCAGTGCCTCCACGACCTCCGCGCTGCCGGCGCTGATGCTGGTGATCGACCGGTTGCCGTGTTTGGCGACTCGGGCACCCGCTCCCGCCATCACCATCGCAGCGATAGTGGAGATGTTGAACGTGCCATCGCCGGAACCCCCAGTTCCGCAGGTGTCGATGACGTTCATCCCGCAATCGACAAAGATGGATCGTTCGCGCATGGCTCGCGCGAATCCCGCGAGTTCCGACGCGGTCTCGCCTTTCATCTTGAGCGCGACGAGGAACGCCGCAAGCAACGGCTCGGTCGCATCGCCGTCGAGAATCACGCTCATGGCGCGATGCGCGTCTTCCGACGATAGATTTTCAGCGGCGGTGACGCGCTGAAGAAACGGTAGTAGAGACACTCCTACTTATGATCGCGCAGGCAGTCTACTTCTTGGTCGCAGCCGGCGCGGGTGCGGACCCAGTCGCGGAATTGTATCGCGGGTTTTCAGGATTGTTGGGGATATCGATCTCTTTCACGGCAGGGTCCGGCTTGGCGCTCTCGATCCACGCAGTGTAGGCCAAATCCCTCAGGAAGCTGGCACCGGAGGCCAGCCGCGTGTAGACCAGCTTCTTGGCTTCCGCATTTTCGCGATCTTTGAACGCACCGCGCAGATCCAGGCGGTACACGTCTTCCGCGCTGTCGCGGGCCTGAATCATGTGATCGAGGATCGCGGTCCAGGGATCGTCCAGATGACGCGCCTGCTTGCTGACAAAGGGCAGGATGTCCGCTTCCGTCACCGCGATCAGATCCACGTAGGTCGATTCGAAGCGGCTATGGATATTCGGGTCGCGCGTGTAGCCCTTGGGATTGTCGCCTTCCCATCCATCGTGATGCTTGGAGTTATGCAACGGCTGCGCCGCATCGGCGATGTAGTGACCCAGCCATCCCATGTAGAACGCGATATCGCGCGCCAGATATTCTTTCACTTGCGCGGCATCGGTCATGGAATGCGAGATCGATCCGTACATCGCCGCAATGTCCCGATAGCGCGACGCTGGACCGTTGCCGCTGGCCAGTCGATAGAGCCGCATGCCGGCCTTCATCCGTTCATAGCCTTCCATCATGGAATAGGCTTGTAACCCGGTGTAGCGGATATTCAGAAGTTTGGCGCGCTCGGGATCGGATTTGATCGTGCGCAGATACTCGTCGTAGACGCGAAGCGTGAACTCGGTACGCGATCGCGGAATCTCTCTCATGAAATCGAAGGATTCGGTGTACCAGCCGTGATTCGGATCTTCGGAGATGCGCAGATACGGCTCGCTCACGCTACGCCAGGTATCGGGGATCGGTCCAAGGTGGCCGATGTACGCTTTATACGCTTTGAGAAGTGTGGGGCCATCGCTGATCGATTCGACCGCTGCGAGATTCGCCACGGTGTGTCCCCGGAATCCCCAGGCGTCGAGCTGCTGAAGATTCAACATCGCGATACAAAAAAGCGCAACCGTTTTGTTGGTCATGTCGTTTCTTTCCAGCGCCAGGCTATCAGCGAATTTTGACGCGTGCGTGAATGTTTAGCAACATTCATGATTTCACTCCGTGCTGCCGGAGCATTGCGTCGACCTGCTCAATTCCCGTCGGATAGTCGGCTTGGCTGACGTTCGCGCCGGCAACGAGCAGCGTTTGGATGACCGGAGCGTAGTCGATGTTGCGATCGCTGTGTCTGGCGCACCACGTCGCTTGACCGAGAACCGTGCCTCTCCAGACGTTCCTGGCTTCCAGCGGAGCCCCACGCTTTAGAAGCAACTTGATGAGGTTCAAATCTCCGTTAATGACCGCGCTGTGCAGGCCGGTCTGTCCGACGTTTTCACGGGCGCGCAGATCGGCTCCTCGATCCAACAAAAACTCGACGACGGCGGTTCGACCGTAAGTACAGGCCAAAACGAAGCCTGAATTCAGGCCCTCTCTTCTCGCATGCGCCCTCAAACTACCGTCTTGGTTGAAGAAGTTCTTGACCCGATCGAGACGACCCAGCCCTGCCGCCCCAACCATATCGATTTGCGCTCCGCGCGCGGCGAGAAATTCGGCGGCTTTGGGCTGCCCGTTAAACAACGCGGCGTTCAGTGGCGATCCCGTGCCTGGGGGTCCATCGATCGCAGCGCCGCGCTCCAGCAGGAGGTCGAGCAGCGGGATCTGCACGCCGGCTTGCGCGGGATGCACGCTGGTAGCAATCAAACCCAGAGTTGCATCCTTGCCATACATGTCGGCGATCGCGTCCACCTCAGCGCCGGAATCGAGCAAGAGCTTGGCGACTTCAACCGCATTTTTGGGTGATTTCTGACGGTAGTTCTCGAAGCCGTTGGCCGAGACGTAATGAAGCAGCGTGGCCCGATGCGCCCGCGTCGAACGCGCCCGGATCAAAGTAGGATTCTCGCGCAGTAGCCGCGCAAGCGTGGCGATGTCTCCGCTGACGATGGCATCCGCGGCGGACTCGAATTGCACATCGCCGGAATCCTTCCGCGTGAGGCCTTGGAGATGTTTCGCAAACTTCGGCCAGCTCTCGAAGCCGTGTTCGCGAGCGATGACTAGTTGGGCGTCGGCGAGAGTGAACTTCGCGCTTTCAACCTCGAAATCGAGGAGTTGACCCGAGCGAACCCGCGCCGCTTCCACGGCGTTTCGCGGTTTTTGATGCCGGGGATGGTATTTCCGGATGCGGTGAATCGCTTCCGAATCGTCAGCCTTGCAGGCTTTGACTAAATCCTTGGCTTGTTTCTTGTACTGCTCCAGGCTCGGATGAGCCGGCAGCGCCTCAACGTCGGTTGTATTCATGTACGAACTCCCTTTCGTTTTTGCCTGGAGTCCGCCCGAATCAGGCTGAAAGAAGGTTCGTAAAACTGAATCGAACTTCTGAAGGTGGGCACGGCCCTTTCCGCGGACTGGATGCGCCCTTCGCGCTGACCACGATATTATCACGAAAAATTATGTTAGGATCGCCCATAGCGTAAGGGACGCATCCGGTCCGCGGAAAGGGTAGAAGCCCACCCGTTTGCAATCGATTTTTCGCGAACCTTCTTTCAGCCCGAACGGCGGACAACGGGCGCTTCGATGAAAGGAGGTCGCTTTGCCGACCAATTCTTCGCTCCCTGATCGTCCCAATCTCCGGCACCTGAAAGATCAAGCCAAGGACTTGCTGAAGTCCGGCGGTGCCAAATCACTTACCGACGCACAGTTCAAAATCGCGCGCCAGTATGGTTTCGCGAGCTGGCCCAAACTCAAGGAACACGTCGAGTCGCTGGAAGAGATCGGACAACTCAAACGCGCGATCGACACCAACGACGTCGAGCGCGTCAAGACGCTCATGACGAAGAACCCGGCGCTGCATCAGGCTCCGCTGGGATATGGAAAGAGCGGGCCGCTGACGTGGGTCGCCGAATGCCGGGTGCCATGGGAGCCGCCGGGTCCAGCCCGGTTGTCGCTGGCGCAATGGATGATCGAAAACGGATCGGACGTGCACCAGGGCGGCGACGGCCCGTTAATGCGAGCTGCACTCAATCGCGATCGAATCGCCATGATGGAATTGCTGATCGCGTACGGCGCAGATGTGAATGCCGAATGGAGCGGATATTTCCCCATCATCTTCGCGCCATGCGAGAGCGTGGACCCGGTGCCGCTCCAGTGGCTCCTCGATCATGGCGCGAATCCGAACTGCGCCAGGGCCGGCCGCAAATATCCGGACAATGCGCTCGATTATGTGATCCAGTCCTACTCGCGCACTCCGGAGCTCGCCACCTGTATCGACATTCTTCTCGCTGCGGGCGCGGTGACCAGATACAACGTGCCGGGCGTGTTCGATATGCTACGCGGCCGCCTTGATCTTCTTGCGGCGCACGTTGATGCGGATCCGTCACTCGTTAATCGACGCTTCCCGGAGCTCGATTTCGGCAGCACGGCAATGAGACGGCTGCGGCTCAACGGAGCGACGCTACTGCACGTCGCGGCGGAGTATTGCAATGCGGAAGCGGCTCGACTCCTGCTCGATCGAGGAGCTAATGTAAATGCACCTGCGGCGATCGAAGCAGGCGGCGTCGGCGGACAGACGGCGATTTTCCATTCGGCGTCGCAGTTCGACGACAAGGGACTCGCGGTAACGCAGCTACTCCTCGATCGCGGCGCGGATTTGTCGATTCGGGCCAAGATCCCCGGTCAGCATGACCTTCCCGACGAGTTCGTCGAATGCACTCCCCTGGAATACGCGATGCGATTTCCCGGCGATGACGAGAGCCACGCGGGGCGGCTCGCAAACCGCAAGACCATCGCGCTGTTGCGGGAGCGAGGAGCGGACATTTGATATAGTGGAAAGTCTCTCCCACTAACCCATGAAGATCCATGAATACCAGGCCAAGGCTCTCTTGGCGCGGCACAATGTCCCTGTGCCCAGAGGCGAAGTTGCCCGAACGGCGCAGGAAGCCGAGGACGCGGCCAAGAAGATCGGCGGAAGCGTGGTCGTCAAGGCGCAGATTCACGCCGGCGGAAGAGGCAAGGGCGGCGGCGTGAAGATCGCCAAGAACGCGACGGAAGCGTACGAGATCGCCGAGAAGATGCTGGGCATGACGCTGGTGACGCATCAGACCGGACCCGAAGGACGGGTGGTCCAACGGCTTCTGGTTGAAGAAACGCTACCGATCGCGCACGAATTTTATCTGGGCATCGTGCTGGATCGCGTACTCGGGAAAAATGTTTTCATGGCGTCGGCCGATGGCGGCGTTGAGATCGAAGAAGTCGCCGCCAAGACTCCGGAGCGGCTGCTCAAGGAAGCGATCGAGCCGGGCCTCGGACTGACGGCGTTTCAAGCGCGCAAGCTCGCTTTCGGCATCGGATTCAATGGACCGGCGGCGAATTTAGCTGCGTCGTCGATGATGGCGCTGGCTCGGGCGAATGACGCGATCGATGCGTCGCTGGCGGAGATCAATCCGTTCATCCTTACCAAGGACGAAAGGGTTTTCGCACTGGATGCAAAGATCAACATCGACGATAACGCGATGTTCCGCCACAAGGATCTGGCCGAGCTGCGCGACCTGAACGAAGAAGATCCGCTGGAAGTGGAAGCGTCCAAGTTCGGGCTGAACTACATCAAGCTGGATGGAAACGTCGCGTGCATGGTGAACGGCGCGGGACTCGCCATGGCGACCATGGACATCATCAAGTACGCGGGCGGCAGTCCTGCGAACTTCCTGGACGTCGGCGGCGGCGCGAATGCCGAGCAGATCAAGAACGCGTTTCGCATTCTGCTTTCGGACACGGCTGTCAAGGCGGTGCTGATCAATATTTTCGGCGGGATTTTGCGTTGCGACACGCTGGCCACCGGAGTCGTCGCCGCCGCACGCGACCTCGCCATCAAAGTTCCCATCGTGATCCGCATGGAAGGAACCAACGTTGAGCTAGGGCGCAAGATTCTGATGGAATCCGGATTCAATTTTACAGTGGCCGACGGAATGCGCGATGCCGCGGAGAAAGTCGTAGGAGCCGCGAAATGAGCGTCCTCGTTAACGAAAGAACCCGCGTACTGTTCCAGGGGTTCACCGGCAAAGAAGCGACGTTTCATGCGTCGCAATCGATCGCGTATAAGACACAAGTCGTCGGCGGCGTGACGCCTGGAAAAGGCGGGCAGACGCATCTGGATCTGCCGGTATTCAACACCGTTGCGGACGGAGTGAAGGCCACGGGCGCGAACGCATCGGTGATTTTCGTGCCGCCGCCGTTCGCCGCGGACGCGATCATGGAAGCCGCCGACGCTGGAGTCGCGCTGGTTGTGTGCATAACCGAGGGAATTCCTGCCGCCGATATGTTGCGCGCGTGGGAATATCTCAAAGGTCATCCGAAAACGCGGCTGATCGGTCCGAATTGTCCTGGAATCATTTCACCCGGTAAATGTAAGATCGGCATCATGCCGGCGCACATTCATTTGCAGGGTCATGTCGGCGTGGTTTCGCGATCGGGGACCCTGACCTACGAAGCAGTCGGCCAGTTGACCAAGCTCGGCATCGGACAATCGACGTGCATCGGAATCGGCGGCGATCCCATCATCGGCACCTCGTTCACGGACGCGCTGCGGCTGTTCAATGACGACGCCGATACGCACGCCATCGTGATGATCGGCGAGATCGGCGGCAATGCCGAAGAAACAGCGGCCGCGTTCATAAAAGCGAACGTGAAAAAGCCGGTGATTGGTTTCATCGCGGGGCAAACGGCTCCTCCAGGACGTCGCATGGGCCACGCAGGCGCCATCATTTCAGGCGGTAGCGGAAAAGCCGAGGACAAGATCGCGGCCATGAAGAGTGCCGGCGTGACGGTGTGCGCGACGCCCGCCGAAATCGGAGAAAAGGTTAAATCTCGAATCTAATGGAAAGAACTTTTGCAATTATCAAACCGGATGCCGTTGCAGCCGGACAAAGCGGCGACATAATCGGCATTATTCAGAAAGCCGGCTTCCGAGTGGTCGGTATGAAGATGAAGCGGTTGAGCCAACTGGAGGCCGAAGGCTTCTACGCCGTCCACAGCGAGCGTCCGTTTTACGGATCGCTGGTGAAGTTCATGACCGAGGGCCCGGTGGTCGTGATGGTGCTGGAAGCTCCGGACGCCATCAAGAAATGGCGGGACACGATGGGCGCCACCAACCCAGCCAACGCCGCCGAGGGCACCATTCGCAAACGCTTCGCGCAATCCATCGAGCGGAACTGCGTCCACGGATCGGATGCGTCGGAGACGGCGGCGGTCGAGATTCCGTTTTTCTTTAGCGCGGCGGAATTGCTTTAGCTCTGTTCTATGCGGAGGGCGATCGCCGGCGTCGTTTGCACGGCAGCGTTAATCGTTGGTGTCTCCGCATATAGGTTGGCATCCCCGTTTCCCAGCTCGATCGGACGACCGCCGGGCGACCTTCCGGCGCAGCCCGTGGAATTTGCGGGAGCGGACTCGGCGACGCTGCACGGCTGGTTCGTTCCGTCTGAATCGCACAAGGGTGCGGTGATCCTTATGCACGGTGTTCATGCAAACCGGTTACAGATGCTCGGCCGGGCGCGTTTTCTTCACCGCGCTGGTTATTCGACGTTGCTTTTTGATTCGCGCGCTCACGGCGAAAGCACCGGTGCGGCGATCACCTTTGGGTACCTCGAAAGCAAGGACGCAAATGCAGCGCTTCAATTGGTTCACAACCTCTCTCCCGGGCAGCCTGTCGGCGTAGTCGGCGTATCTCTCGGAGGCGCGGCGGCCGTGCTCGCGGAACCACGACTCAATGTGGACGCTCTGGTGATGGAGTCCGTCTATCCCACGATCCAACAGGCAATTGAAGATCGCTTGCGTATCTATCTCGGCCCGCTCGGCGTGCCGTTCACACCGCTGTTAAGTGCGATGATTCGCCCTCGCCTCGGTTTTGCCCCCGACCAACTGCGTCCTATCGATCGCGTTCGCGCTTTGCCGATTCCAAAGTTGATCGCCTTCGGTACACGCGATCGCAACACAACTCCCGATGAGTCGCGCCAGCTTTTCGAAGCCGCCGCCGCACCGAAGCAGATGTGGTCCGTAGAGGGAGCAGCGCACGTCGATTTATACCAGTTCGCCGGCGCCGAATATGAGCGCCAGCTACTTTCCTTTTTCGAACGCTATCTGGCGAAACCTACGCGATCGCTAGTCGCACCCCGGGACTGAGTTCCAGTGAATCCGCGTACTCGATATGCAACACCCGCCGCGGATTGCCCAATACTGCCTTCGACGACGAATGAATCAAAAGCGGCCGCATCGCGAGGACACCTCCACGACCAACTGGACACACCTCGGACTCCGACTCGTTCGCCTGCTTCAGGACTTCGTCATCGGAAAGGATGCCGGCGCGATGTGAGTCCGGGATCACACGCAGTGGACCATTCTCTGACGTTGATGCATCCAGATGCAACCGAAGCGCGATGACTCGTGACAGCGCCCAGGAGGGAGCATGTGCGTAAAGCACACCTCCCTTTTCCGACCACGGCCCCCATCCCGCAGCGTCGAACTTCGATTCGAGCGGCAGCGCCGTATCCTGGTGCCAGGCGATCAGCCAGTTCTTCGCGCCAGTTTTTTCGAACAGCGTTGCGCGAAACGGAACCGCGGTTTTGCCGATTCCGCGACGGGCAATCGGCAGCATGCGCGTATCGTTCGCGGCGGCTGCCACGACGGGATTCGACATCAAATGCCGCACTCCGGCCCGCGAGCGTGACAGTCCGCTCAGGGTATCGATCAGCGCATCGCATTCAGCTGGTTGGAAAACCGCCGGTTCGATCCAGAATCCTCGATCGCTCACCGCGGCTTCAGATCGTTGTAGTGCATCACGGTATTAAACAGCATGTTGAACTCGCCGAAATTCTGCCAGCGATACGACGGATTCGTCGCGAACATCACCACGCGGCCGTCGCCGACAGGGACGTCCACAATCGCCGGCCTGCCGCGAATTTCGTTTGGTCCGCGCATCAGTCCGCTCAGCACACTCGATTCGCCACCGGGGAAGCGCATCAGGACTTGCTGTTCCCGATCGCGCTCGGGGACCGTCAACAGTGGACCATTCGCCCACCGCACTGGAACGGTCTTTTCCGTGTAGCCGTAGAAGATCGGACTCGCGGTGCGCAGAATTTCCGCCTGCACGATGGGACCCGGCGCGTAAAACTGGGGCGACGTTCTCCCGGCCTCGATGCGGCGCGTGATCCCGAATTCGGCTGGAAACGCACTGGCCGTTCCCAGCGTCACCAGAACGCCGCCCGACTCCACGAACTTGCGGAACTCGACGACACCTTCAAGTCCCATGCCGCCGGTGATGTCGTCCGACGATCCATACATCCCCAGGCTCTTGAACTGGTCTGACTTGGTGTAGGAAAGCGTCACGCCGGGGCGCGGATCGATGTCGTAGACCAGTCCCTTACCGCCGCGGCCCTGATTCGGAATCACGATCACGTCGTAAGCCCCGCGCAGATTGCCCTGCTTCACGCGCTCCTTATAGATCAAGTCGTAGGCGACTTCGTAGTGATCGAACGCGTGCCGCACCCAGCCGACTTCCTGCGTGCTGCCCCAAGTCGAATACATGGCGACGCGCGGCAAGTCGACGTCGTGCATCGGGACCGTGGGCGCAACCGCCAGCGCGACCGCCGTCAGTCCTAACGGCTCAACCGCGGCCCTCATTTTGTCTGCCGCACTGGACGCGATGATGAACGACCCGGCGGGAATCTCCTGATCGCCGCTCTTGAAGGCCTGCTCGACAGCCCGCACTGGAACGTCTTTCAAACGATAACGAAGCGTGACCAGATTGTTCGAGCCGTTCTCGATCACGGCGTAGAACGATCCGGAACCCGAAACCGTTCCGCGCGGCTCGTACTTGTCGATCAGCGGCGCCGAAACATCGAGCACGGCTTTATCTGCGATCTCGACGATCTTCGCCTGCGACATCAGCCCCATGGTCCACGCGGTGTCGTCATACGTCGTCAACGCAGGATCCGGAAAATTCTGTTTCTCCAACAGGATTTTTGCCAGTCGGCCGTACGGTTGGTCGCGTTTGATGACGAACGATCCGGCTGGAAAGGTCCCTTCTTTCAGTTTTACTTCAGCAGTCGCGCGGCCGATCTCGATGCCTTGTGTCCGCAGAATACTGACCACCATGGCGACGCGAGTCATGTCGTTGCCGGGCGGGATGACGTAACCGTACGGAGCTTCGTTCTTCCCCGCCTCAATCGAATTGCGGCTTTTCTTGTAGAAATTTTCGAGAATGATTTCCGGAAACGCGGACGTCAACTGCAATCCGCTGAGTACGCCGGTCTCTTCGTAGTTGGTGTTGTTTCTCTGCGACCAATCCACTTCGCGATACGGCGGCACCGGACGATACCACTCCCGCGTCGTCTGGCTCGGCCCGCGACCTCCACCACCGCCTCCTCCGCCTTCTGGCGGCGCCACGCGGCGATGCATGGTATTCGCTCCACCATTGCCGAAGGTTTCATACATCCGCAACATCCCATTGTGATTCGACGACATGAAGCCGAGATAACCAGGCGACCACATATCCACGAACGCATGCGTCCAGACGCCCGGCATGCCGTACTTAATCATCTGCTCCATTTCGAAGTTCGAAAACCACGGCAATTCGCCGTACAGGATCGGATCGAGCGTCGGATTCTGCGGCGATTGTCCGCTGAAGGTGTACATGAACGGCACCGATTCGTGCAGTTCATGCATGATCGGCGGGTGCCATTGCAGATACCAATCCAGAAGCGTGCGCATGGTCACCTGCGAATAATTGATGTCGCGATTGTTGTCGTGGAAAATGTACTTGCCCCAATACGGCGGGCCGGGAAGCTGGCTGTTTTCGTCGGTTTCGTTGATCTTGTATTTGTAGTACCAGTCGACGTAGCGATCGCGTCCGTCGGGTTCGGCCGCCGGAGTAATGCTGACGATCACGTTATCGCGGATCTTTTTGATGATCGGCGTATCTTCGGTCGCAATGCGATAGGCCAGTTCCAGCAGCATTTCCGAAGGACCGGTCTCGGCGCTGTGCAGCCCGCCCATCAGGTGATAAATCGGTTTCGCTTTAGCGACGATCTCACGTGCCTGCGCATCGCTGATCTTGCGCGGATCGGCGAGCTGTGCGAGATAGCCGCGATACGTTTCGAGATTCTTGATCGAATCGTCCGACGCGACGAACACCACCACTGTCTCGCGTCCTTCGTCGGTCTTCCCTGTACTGATCACTTTGACGCGCGGCGACTTCGATTCCAGCGCGCGATAGTACTTCAGCAGATCGGCATAGTAGGTGAGCTTCTTCGGAGCACCTGCATAATATCCGAGCACATCTTTCGGCGACGGAACGGTCGACGATTTAGGGAGATGGTCCACCAGCGGACTGATGAATTCGGGTTTGGTGGTCCATTCCTTGACCAACCGGGCGAATTCTTCATCCATTTGTTGCGGCAGAGCGAACGGAGCGAGAGCGAGAAAACCAAGCAGCAGGCGCATGAAGTAACCATCATAGAACGGTGGTAGCGCCGAATGCGACTTGAGCCGTTCGATGCGGCCGCTATTGAGCGATCTGGATTTCGGATTTCAGATCCTGCCACTCGGGCAGCGAGATCGACTTCGACAGCTTCTCGATCGGACTGGTCATTTCCTTCGATTCAAAAGGCCCCAAGGCCGGTGCGCGGAAGGAGAAGCGGCACAGCGGAGGTTGTCCTGGCTTGGTGTTCGCGGCGCGCAGCGTAACAAACACCGTGACGTCGGAAATCTCGGCGCCGGAGTGATTGATCACCAGATAGTGAATCTCGGATTTCTTGCTGTAATCGACGACGATGCGGAATCCGGTTACTTCGATGAACTGCGCCAGCGGGTGTGATGGCGGCTGCGATGGGGTCTGCGATGCTGGCTGCGGCGTCACCACTGGCGCTTCCGGAAGCGGTTTCGCTTCGGCGCTGGAATGACCCAGAGGCTGGAAGTAGAACAGGATGCCCGCCCCCATGATCGGGATGCCAACCATAAGGACCAGGCTGATCAGCCAGCCCGGAAGGCTACGTTTTCCGGCGCGCGGTTCGTCTCCCAGCACGGTGACGATTTTGGCTTCCTGTAACCTCGCCAATTCCGGTGGCAGAGCGGGGCCCGGAAGCGTCATCCGCGGACCTGAATCGGGCGTGAGGATTTGCGCCGGTGGCGCGGCCGGCTGGATGGCGCGGGTCGCCGCCGAATAATCCTGGAGCGGCGCCAGTTGGAGCCACGATCCCGATGGTGGCGCCTCCACTCGAGCTGGTTCGGGTGTTGGAGCAGCCGGAGCTTCGACCGGAGGAGGCTCGAGTTTGGTTTCCTCGACTAGCGGAGCCGCCGCAACCGGTTCAGCCGGCTTCGGTTCCTCAGTGGCAGGTGCAGCGTTTTCCTGAACTGGTGCTGGTATCGGTGGTGCGGGCGCTGCGGCTTCAGCTTGCGGAGCTGCGTCTGGGGCAGGGGGCGGTTGAAGCGCTGGCGCTGGAGCCTCCAGGGCTACTGGCGCTGCCTTCTCTTGCTCACTCGCGGCCTGCTCTGTCGGAACGGTTTGTGGATGAGCGGCTTGTTCGGAAACCGTCGGGACCTTGGCCGTTTCCGGCACGGCCGGAGGAATCGCGTCTGGGACTGGTGCGGCTGGTACTAAGGCCAGCGCCTCCGGGGCGCTAACTCGCACCGGCTCGGTTGGTGGCGGCAAGGGTGGTTGCGCTTCCGGGGCCGGGGCCAGTAATGCGACGGGCTGAATTCTTGGTTCGGCTGCCGCGGACGTCTCGACGCTGTGCACGGCCTCAACCGGCGATTCCGGCGGCGATGCCAAGGGCGGCGCAACGGATGCCACGGGAGCCGCAGGAGTCTCCGCCAGCCCCACAGCTGTGGCGAGTTCGGGCAATCCCTGGACGTCGGCAGTCTGGGGCGGCTCGGAAGCTTGTTTCTGAACTGCGCGGATCTGTTCCGCAAGCGCGAGCAAAGGGTCGGGTAGGGACTCAGGCTCGGCGATGGGCGAGGGAAGCGGTGGCGGAACCGGCAGTGGCGCGACGGCGGCTGGGATCGCCGGAGGCGTAGGTTCCATTGAGGCAGGGACGGCTACCGGGATCGCTGCTTCCGCTGGAACTGCTGGCGCCGGCACAGCCTGAGGAAGCGCCGCGTTTGGATCGCACGCGGGGCATTCCTTTGACGTAGGGGGGATTTCCCGTCCACATTCCGGGCAGATCCAATGGAACATGTCTCCAATTTACTCGTGAATGCTTGTTTTTCGGTTCGGGCACACACCCTACCAGACACGTCTAGGCACCTTAAGTGGCATAGGGAAGAGATCTCAGGAGCAACGCGCTCCATGACTGTCGCGCCTCAATCATTTGACGATTCCAGGCGGTTTGAGGCGCGACAGTGATGGAGCGCGTGAAGCGATAGGTCGCGAGTTCTATGACTCGTATGTCCCTATCTGCGCGCTTCGAGGACCATGTTGAAGGGAGTCTCCGCCGCGCGGCGAATGTGACGGAACCCGCCCTCGGAGATCACCTTCCGTAGGCGAGCCTCACCCGCCTGGGCTCCCAGTCCCAGTCCGACTTCCTGCGCCCGGGATGCCGGTGTGCATATGAATGTCGAGGCCGAGTAGAACACCCGGCCGACCGGATTCAGGTTGTCTTCCAGTTTGTCGTGCGCGAAGGGCTCTACCACCATCCACGCGCCGTCTTCGGCCAGCGTCGAATGCACGTGCTTCGCCGCGCCCGCGGGATCGCCCATATCATGCAGGCAATCGAAAAACGCCACCAGCGAATAACCCGTTCCTGGAAAATCCTTGGCCGTCGCCACGTCGAACGTCACTCGATCGGACACGCCGGCCGCCTCCGCTGTCTTCCTGGCGCGCTCGATCGACGGCCCGTGATAATCGAACCCGTAGAACTGGCTCTTGGGAAACGCTTGCGCCATCAGGATGGTGGACGAGCCGTGGCCGCAACCGACGTCGGCGACGCGGGCGCCCGATTCCAGTTTCCCTTTGACGCCGTCCAGTGCCGGGATCCATTCGGTCAGCAGGTGACGCATGTAGCCCGGCCGGAAGAAACGCTCGGTTCCGCGGAACAGACAGGCATCGTGTTCATGCCAACCGAGCCCCTTGCCGGTGCGGAACGCTTCGAGCATCTTCGGCTCCGCTTTCATCATCGCGATGGCCACTTCCACCGCACCCAGGAAATAGAACGGGCTCTCTTCCAGGCCCAGCGCGGCGGCCTGCTCCTCGGTCATCGAAAACTTGCCGGACGCGGCATCGTATTCCACGAATCCCGATGCGGCCTGCCCGCACAGCCATTCGCGAACGTAGCGTTCGTGCGTCCCGGTGGCGGTGGCAAGCTCGCCCGGAGTCATTGCGCCTCCTTTGGCCAGCGCCTTGTACAGCCCCAGCTTTTCGCCTACCAGCATCGGGCCGATGCTCATCATCGCGCCCAGGTCGCCCACCAGCTGGCCCATGAAGGCCATCAGCTTGTCAGGATTGAGTGCCACGTTACTTCCTCCGTTTCCACAAATAGTAACAGAGCGCCGCTGCAATCAGCGCGATCGAAACATACAAAAGGTACTGATGGATCGCTTCCGCGAGCTGTTTCCAGTTTTCTCCCAGAAAGTAGCCGAGCGTGAGGAACGTGGTCACCCACAGCAGTCCGCCGGACCAGGCATACGCCATGAACGACGGGAACGCGAGCCTCGAAGTCCCGGCCACGATCGCCGAAAAGTGCCGCACTCCAGCGATGTAGTAGCCAACGAACAGCGCCCAATGGCCGATCCGGTCGAACCACATGTGAACCTTGGCCAGCCGCTCCTCGGTGATGTGCAGATATTTTCCGAATCGATGCACTACGCCGAGCCCCAGCGTGCGGCCGATGGTGTAGCTGAGACTGATTCCGCACCAGCTCCCGGCAATCGCACACAGCCATGCCGGTAACGGTTGGAGGGTCCCCTTCGAGATTAGGTATCCGCAGAAAACCAGGATGGTCTCGTCGGGAATCGGCAGCCCCACAATCCCCAGCATCAACAACAGAAAAATGGCGCCGTAACCGTAGGTGGTGATCCACCCGAAGACCGCTTCCATCGCTCTACGATAGCGGATTCACGTCTCACGGCGCGCATTCGTCGCGGATTATGTTTTCTACTTTTGGTTCACTGCGGTGCGCGCGGGCACGGAGAACAGCTCCATGAATTTCTTCTTCTCGGGAGCTTGCCCCACCACACGCCGGTCGATCATCTCGTTGGCGAACTCGGTGAAGGATTTGCCCAGGTCCGAGTTGATGTCGACGACCCTTCCTTCAGTCATGGCGCGATTGACGCCCGGATAGTCGTTGGGGAAGGTCTTGATCACGGGAACCTTTAGCAGCTCTTCCACTTGTTCCTTGGTGAAGAGAGCTTTCTTCTGGCAGCGGTTCAGAACTACCGAAACTCGCGATTCGAGATCGAAACCGCGCAGAAACTGCATCTTTTCGCGAGCCAGATGCAGCGACGGAATCTCCGGCGTACACACCAGCAGGATGCGTTTGCAGTCCTGCATGATTTCGAGCGAATAGCGCTCCAGGTTCCCCGACAGATCGAAGCACAGGGCCTGGTAGTTGCGGCGCATGAAGTCGGTCAGTTGCCGGATCTGCGAACCTTCCACCCGCAAGCTGGGATTGCAGCGGCCGGCGTGCAAGACATCCAGCGCGCCGATCGAGGTCACCAGTTGCGGCCACAGATGCTCGTCCACTTCATGGGCGTGCTCCACTGCGTCAACCACGCTGTGTTCGTTTTGCAGCTTCAGCATGAAGCGCATCATGCCGCTGTTCAAATCGAAATCCGAAAGCAACACATGCATGTCCGGCCTGCGGGCCATGGCTGCACTGACGTTCAGAGCGATGGTGGACGTACCCGCCCCGGCTTTGGAGGGCAGGAACGCGAAGATCTGGCTGGTCGAATCCATGGTCGGCGGCTTGCGCTCCACCAGGTCCTTGATGGTTCGCAAGGCTTCCAATATGGATTGCCGGTCGAAGGGCTCACCCAGGCACTCCCGCACTCCGGCGCGCATGGTTTCGCGGAGCAGTGTCGCGTTGACCTGGGAATGTACGGCAACGATCTGGATTCCGTTGGCTTCGGTGTCCAGGAATTTCACCACTTCCTGAGCCTTCTCCAGCGACTCAAAGCTTAGAAACACCACCTCGGGAGCATGGGCCCGCAAGGTCCGTACCAGGTCAATCGAATTGGGATACCGGTCTATCGTCCGCCCTACCGACACTTCTCCAGTGGCCGCGAGCGCCGCTTGAAGGTGTCCCGCCAATTCGGTATTTGGGCAAATGATGATGGAACGCAACATCGTCTTTACGAGCTCCTTCTCTAGCCTAAGGAACTTATCGGGTCCAGGCAATGCACTCGCGGCCTGAAATTCGATTCCGGTTTGAGCCTAGATGCGGCAAGGTTTTGCTTAGTCATCGATAAGGCATTCCTCCTATGCCGATCATCCTTTCGTACTACGCAACTGCGGCGATGACCTGGGATCGTTCGGTCGACGCCTCGAGATAGCATGCCGAGAAATGGCGATGCATCCTGGCACACGCCGAATGCGGATGAATCTGCACAAACAACTGACCGATGGCCTTGCCCCGTAAGCCTTTGCAGGCCTGGGCGAGCTGGCGCGCTGTCTCGGCGGTGCAACCCTCACAGGTGAGCCCAACCTCGAAACAAAGCTGCGGATAGTTGGCGTCCGTCGAACGACCCAAACTGTGGATCTTGTCCGGTTCGACGAACTCGAGACGAAGCTGCTGTGAATGCTGTTCCATCGATAAAGTATTATGGCCGTCAACCTACTGTGGACAAAGGACTTTGAGGCGGGTTATCCCTGACTCATTTGGGGGTATAGGCATGCCCCAGTACTATCGCAACGCGGATCGTTGCGATGCAGGAAAGACTATCAATCGATACACATTCGAAGATGATGGATGGATTCCTCTACGACGACAAATCCCAATCGTTCGTAAAGTTTACGCGCTTCGGGGATGCGGTGTGTTACTCCTGAACGTATGGATCAGGATCATCTGCGCACGCTGCTTGAACAGGTGCGCGCGGGAGCAATGGACGTCGACGCGGCCATGGAACGGATGCGCCATCTTCCGTTCGAGGATCTGGGGTTCGCCAAAGTCGATCATCACCGTGCGCTTCGTCATGGGATGCCCGAGGTCATCTTCGGACAGGGCAAGACTGCGGATCAGGTGTCCGCCATCGTGGGAACGCTGCTTTCGCAAGCGCAGAATGTTCTCGTCACGCGCGCCAGCGCCGAGGTTGCCGGGCGGTTGAAGCGCGAACACCCCGATGCCGAATACTTTCCGATTTCCGGCGCCGTTCGCATCTGGCGCGATCGCACGTTGCGCGGCAAAGGGACCATCGCCGTGGTGTGCGCCGGAACCAGCGATCTGTTTGTCGCCGAAGAGGCGCAAGTGACCGCCGAGGTAATGGGCAACCAGATCGACGCGATTCACGATATCGGCGTCGCGGGGATCCACCGCCTGATGCACAATCGCGAACGGCTGACGTCGGCGCGCGTGGTGATTGTGTGCGCCGGCATGGAAGGCGCGCTGCCCAGCGTAGTCGGGGGACTGGTTGCCGCCCCGGTGATCGCCGTGCCGACCAGCGTCGGCTATGGAGCCAGCTTTCACGGCCTGGCGGCATTGCTGGGGATGTTGAACAGTTGCGCCAGTAACGTGACCGTGGTCAACATCGACAACGGATTCGGCGCAGGCTACGCCGCGAGTTTGATGAACCGCCTCTAGCCATTAATGGCTGCGCGAATCAGGCCCCAACAGCGTGGAGCTTGGGTTTTTCGGCCTGCAGATAGAACCCAAACAGCGGAGCGTCTCCGCGCGCCCAGCGGTTCATCTTCCACTGCGCGCGGACATAACACAGCTCAGGAAATCGTGTCAGGTCGAGAAGTAATGAGTACGTTCCGCAGTAGAATTTCTGGGGAAAGACCTGGATCTTCCTCCAGTTCCTGCGGTCGGAGGAGCCCCAGACGGACACTTCCAGGCTCTCCTGTTCCATGATGCGAGTAATGCCCAGCGTCAGCAGCAACGGCTTGCCGCGGTTGTCTTCCAGTGCGACTTCAGCACCGGAGCCATCCTGGCGGGCGACACCTTCCGGGAGGATCAACATCGACATACAGCCTCCATCACCCGGCGATCAACGAGGTCGCTTGGACCTTCTCTAAATTTTACGAAGGCGCTCTTGCGCTGCCTTTAGGGTCTCATACTTTTTGCAAAAGCAAAAGCGGATCATTTGGGACCCATCCCGCGGATCTTCAAAAAAGCTCGATCCGGGCACGGCCGCCACGCCGACGTCCTCGATCAGATGACGCGTGAACGCCATATCGTCGGGATAGCCGAAGCCGGAGATGTCCGTCAGGATGTAATACGCGCCGCGCGGCTTGAAGCATTTGAATCCAGCCTCTTCGAGCACGGCCAACATCATGTCGCGACGCTCGCCATAGTCGCGATTCAAATGCGTGTAATAATCGTCGGGCAGCGCCAGCGCCACAGCGCCCGCCTGTTGCAGTGGAGCCGCCGCGCCCACCGTCAGGAAATCGTGGACCTTGCGGATGGAATCGGTCAGATCCGGCGCGGCCAGCACCCAACCCACGCGCCATCCCGTGACCGCGTAGGTCTTGCTCATGCTGTTGATCAGAATGGTGCGGTTTCGCATCCCGGGGATGGTCATGATCGGAATGTGCTCGGTTCCGTCGTACAGGATGTGTTCGTAAATCTCGTCGGTGATGGCGATCGCGTCGAATTCCTGGCATAGTCCCGCGATGTATTCCAGCTCTTCGCGATTGAACACGCGGCCGGAAGGGTTATTCGGCGTGCACAAGATGATGGCCTTGGTCCGCGGTGAGAACGCCCGGCGCAGTTCTTCGCGATCGAAGCTCCAATCCGGCGGATACATTTTCACGAACTTCCGGTCGGCGCCGCACAGCAGCGTGTCGGGTCCGTAGTTTTCGTAGTACGGCTCGAAGATGACCACTTCGTCGCCGGGATTCGAAATCGCCATAAGCGCCGCCATCATGCCTTCGGTGGACCCGCAGGTGACGGTGATTTCGCGCTCGGGGTCCAGTTCGATTCCGTAGGTGTGTTTGTATTTCGCGGTGATCGCGTCGCGGAAAGGCTTGGCGCCCCAGGTGATCGCATATTGATTGATGTCGTCGGTAATCGCCTGGCGCGCGGCGTTCTTGAGAATTTCGGGCGCCGGGAAATCGGGGAAGCCCTGCGCGAGATTGACCGCATTATGTTGCGCGGCAAGGCGCGTCATTTCACGGATGACGCTTTCCGTAAACCGCATGGTCCGCTGCGCGCGGAAGCGAGGACGGCGCTCGCCGATATCGGGCGGCGAGAGAAGAGATTTTTCGGCAATTGAGGCCATGGATCTATGGTACTTCGCCGCTATACTGTTTGGATCAGATGAGGCTCATCCGTTTCGAACACCGTGGCCGCCGCCACGCGGGCGTCCTGACCGCAAAGGGCGTAATCCCGATCGAGACCGTCAACGCCAAGCGCGGAATGCACATTCCCGACGATGTGCTCGCGATCATTCAATCCGGCGGTACTGGCAAAATCCACGATCTGGACAATTTGGACGCGATCCCGTTTGAGGACGTCACGCCGCTACTGCCTTACGAGGTTCCGCCCAAGATCTGGTGCATCGGCTTGAATTACCATTCGCACGCCGAAGACATCAACGCAGTGCAGCCGGAGGAGCCCGGCAGCTTCATGAAGCCTGCGTCGTGCATGTTTCGTCCCGGCGGCGAGATCGTACTGCCTCCGCCGCACATTTCCGACGATGTCGACGCCGAAGGTGAGCTGGGCGTCATCATCGGCAGAAAATGCCGGTTCGTTTCGTCTGGCGAAGTTCCGTCGGTGATTTTCGGATATACGACGACGCTCGATCTGACCGCGCTCGACGTGCTGCGGAAGAATCCGCGCTATCTGACCCGCGCCAAGAGCATCGATACATTTTTCAGCTTCGGGCCCGTGATTGTTACGGCGGACGAGATCGGCGATCCGAGCAGGCTGGAAGTGATTACGGAACACAACGGTTCCGTCTGCTCCCGCGATTTCGTGAGCAACATGAAGCACAGCCCGTACGAGCTGGTCCGGTTCCACTCGGATTTCATGACGTTGTATCCGGGCGATGTGATCTCGACCGGGTGTCCCAAAGGCGCGCGGATTAAAGCTGGCGATCATGTGCGGGCGCGGATCGAAGGGGTTGGCACTTTGGAGGCGAGCGTCACCCGATGAATCTTCGCTGGTTCAGCTTTTTCAGCCGCGTGATCGTGGGCCTGCTGTTCGGGATGGCTGGATACTACAAGGTTTTCATTCAGGGACCGCGAGCTCACGCGGCGCAGTGGTTCACCGTGCCTTACGCGAACACGTGGATTCCGCACTGGCTGCTGCTGGCAACCGGCGTGACGATTCCGTTTGTCGAATTCACGGCTGGATGGCTGCTGGTAATCGGACTATTCCGAAAGCATGCCGCGATCGTGCTGGGGTTCGTGCTGCTGCTGGTCACTTACGGACACGAATTGAAGGAGCCGCTGTTTAACGTGAACTCACACATCATCCCGCGATTCCTGCTGCTGATCCCCGTGTGGATTCTGCCGCTGGACGCCGATCCGTTTTCGCTCGACTGGCTGCTGCGCCGGCGAGCTACCAGCGGAAAGACTGCCTGAAATCGCGCCAGTATTCCTGCCGTTCGCGGAGAGCTTCGCGGCGCGCTTCCATCTTTTCGCGGAAAACTTCACGCTTGGCGCGCATCTTCTCGCGATACGCGTCCATGCGTTCGCGCTGGGCTTCTCTGCGCAATTCAAACGCCTCGCGGCGTAGTTCCATGCGCATGTGTCGCAGATCGCGGCAGGTATCGCTCCAGCAATCGCCAAAAACCGGTACCACGAGCAGCAGGGCTGCCAATGCAAGTTTCATCCGACGCTCCTTATGGAGAGTAATACGCCGAAATGGGCGAATGGTTTCGTGGATTTTTTTCGAGCGAAGAAAACGCGAAGGTCAGGAGTGATGGCCCCGCGTCAGGATCTCCGCCACCACATCCCGGCAATGTATGACGTAGCGTTCGAGGAGGCTCGACAAGGGGATTGGCGGCTCGACACCGATGCGAACCATCGTTTGGATTTTCTCTTCGGGAATACGCGCGACAGTGTGGGTCAGCAAATAGTTCAGTGAAGTCCACAGCGGGATCATGTCGGTCCACACATAGGTTTCATATCCCATCGCTGCGATCCATTCGTCCTGGGGATAACCGCCGAAGGCAGGCTTCGGCTCGGTAAGCGCGCGTGCAAGCCAAAGGTGGTGCGTCGATGCCCAGTCGATCAGGTGGCCGAGAGCTTCCTTTCTCGACCAGCCTTTCTGTCCCACGGCCACGTCGGCTTCGGATTCCGAGAATTGAAGGAATTGCGACTCAGCGGTCTGGATTAAGGAGACTAACCGCGTGGCGATCGGTGTATCGGCTGCGAGGGGACCCGGTGGTTTCAACGCACTCGCCATTGGCGTGGCGAGCATGTGCTCAATCGTGGCCGCATCGATCATCCATTCCTTGAGCAGTTCTGCGACAAACGTCGATTCATGAATCAATCCCAGGACAAGATGTCCGCATTCGATGTTCCTATGGCCGAGCCGGTCCGCTTCCTGCGCGCCGCGGGAAAGCGCGCGCTGGGCTTCTTTGCTGAGCGGCATATCCACCGACGTCGCAACGGTCTCGCCGCGAGGAAGTTTCTCGGCAATGCGGGTTCGAAATTCCTCGACCGGCGCGCGCCGGGCAAGCTCGGAATATTCGCGCAAGACGCCGAGCAGCAAATGCTCCGGTTCAATAAATGAGGTGGGATGGGTGCTGGCTTCGTAGCGCGCGAAAAAGATCGACCGTCGAGCCTTTTCGGTAAATCGATCGAACACAACTCATTTTCCCATCACGCCTTTCCATTTGCGCATGACCAGCTCGATCAGGTTCAGCACGATGGCGAGAATGAGAAACCCGGGCCACAACTGCATACTCGACGCGATCGACCGGCGGCCGGCATCGAACACCGATTTCGGATCGGGCTGGAAACGTCCACCGGTGAATTCGGCGACTTGTTTGAGCAGCGCCTCATTCGATCCATAGTCGGTCAGCTCGGCTTCAGGACGATACAGGCCCGCTTCCGGAAACGCCCGCGATTCGACCACGGGACGCACGCGGAACAAACCGTCGCGAGCGCCGATCTGCAACCGTCCCCGGAACGCACCGGCGGCGATCTTTTTCACCGCGACCGGTTTCTGGAATCCGTTGGGGCCGAACGCGAAGATTTCAGGAATCGGAGCGGGCTCCTCGACGTCGCGGCCTAACCTGTAATCCACCACCAGATCGCCGTTGGCGCTGTCGAACTCCACCGTCGCCTCGCCGGCCTGGGCGTGCGGAAGCAGGTCGCGCGAAAGATTGGTCCAGAACTTGTCGTAGCCTTTCCAGGTGACCCAATCCGCGGCCCAGCGGGCTTTGGCGTCGGACGCGAACACGGCGGAGCGTCCCAGGCCGTACTGCCAGCGCGTGAGCAACGGATCCCGATCGACTCCCAGGATCGTGTCCGCCGTCGGTTTGGCGATGAATTTCACGTATCCCTTGAGCGCCGGCGCGGATTCCATCCCGACCCCATCGAGGATTTCGGCCTGTTTTTTTACCTCCGCCTTGAGCGCGAGTTTCTCGACCGCGGTGGTGCCGGTGTGTTCCATCACGTCGCGCAACAGGATCTGTTCCAAGCCCTGCGGCTCGTTCAGGAAATACGCTTTTCCGCCCGCGAACTGCGCGATTTTTTCCAAATAAGCCCGGTTGACATCCTGACCCAGGCCGACCGTCGATATCGTCACACGGCGGAGCACCGCTTCACGCGAAAGCTCCAGCGAGTCGCCTTCCTCGGAAATTCCGTCGGTCAGCAGCACAATGTGTTTGTAGGTCGCATTGGACGGCAGAATTCGTCGATATGCCTCGTTCAACGCCGGCGCGATCTGGGTGCCGCCGTCGGGCGTAATTCCAGAGATGAGCCGCTTGATCAGCGTTCGATCCTCGGCGCGGCGCATGGGCACGGCCCACTGGAAGGAGTTGTCGAAAATGAGCACGCCGACCATGTCGATGGGACGCAGATTATCCACCACGCCGATCGCGGCCAGGCGTGCCAGCTCCATCTTGCGACCTTCCATCGACGAAGATTTATCGATGATCAGAACCACGGCGGTTCCTTCGGGCGATCTAGGCGGAGCGAGCTTGGCGGGAAGCGTGCGATCGAGCGCGTCCTCGACCTTCTGCTTATCTTCGACGTACATGTTGCGTTCGCCGCCGATGACCAGGACGCCACCACCTTGCTTGACGTATTTCTCGATCTCGTTCTTGCGGGCGGTGGCGATGCTTTCCAAATCCCAGTTGTCGAAAATCACGAGCTGGTATTCGGCCAGATTCGTGGCGGTGAAATCCGCCGTGCGCTGCACCTCGAACTGCGCGGCGGCCAGCGTCGAGGCGAGGTGCGCGTTCACTTCCGCCGAATCGCCGGTGACATACAGGACTTTGGGCTGGCGCAGCATCACGGCCTGATCGAAATGCACGTCGCCCGCGCCTTGCGCCTTGATCGAAACCGAAAGATCGAGAGCGCCGGGCGTGTTCAGGCTGGCGTGAAGACGGATCGAATTGTCGCCGCTGGCGAGCTGTACCTGCGTCTTCCCGAGTGTGCGGCCTTCCGCCGTAAGTTCCACTTCAGCCGCGCCGGCCCTGGGCGTATTGACCACCACGTCGATGGGGAACTGCTCGCCGGTGAATGCCAGCGATGGCAGGCTGATCGATTCGAGATGCAGCGCGGGTTCGGGGCGTCCTTTCATCGCGTAGGTATCGATAGGGATTCCCAGTTGCTGCGCCTGCCATGCAGCCCGCGCGACGCTACCTTTGTTCTGTTTTCCATCCGAGATCAGCGCGATACGCGGAACCAGACCGGCCGGAAGCGACGCCGCGGCTTCGCGAATGGCGGCTTCAAGATCCGTCGCGCGGCCGGATTCACCGGAGGTGGGACGAAGCTTCCAGGATTTTCCGCCTTCGCTGTTGTCGAGAGATCTGGTGAACCGGGCGAACGGAATCACGCGCATCCAATGACGGCCGCGCTGATCGGCCAAAGCTCCCGTGATTTGCGACGCATGCTCCAGATCGTTCGCGGAAACGCTGGCCGAGGTGTCGACCAGAACCGCCAGCGCGACCTTGGTTTCCGATGTATTCAACCGCGGCTCGGCCAGTGCGATCAGGATCGCGGCAAGCGACAAAGCTTTGAGAATTAACGCGGTCCGGCGCGCCGTTCGCCGCCATTCGAAAACCATCCAGGCTAGCGGGAGCCACGCGATGGCGAGAATCCAGGTGCGGTCGAAGGTCATGCCAAAAAACTCCATTGGCCGCGAATAAACGCGAATGAACGCGAATCAAGAACGGTTGTATTATTCGTGTTCATTCGTGTGAATTCGCGGCTCATGACGCTTTTCTCCACGCGAATGGAGTCTTCGAAACGATCTGCGAAGCGCGCAACCGGAAAGCCCGGCTGCGGCCATACAACAGCCAGTCAATGAACAATCCGAGTCCGCCGAGAACGGCGAGCCATGGCCAGAAATCGGTGGCCGATGTGCCCGCTTCGGAAGCCCGCGGAATGCCGCGGCGGACGTTTTGAGGCGGTTTCCAGGCAGTATCGCCGACGTCGGGCAATGTGAGCGAATACACGGTTTCCCGATCGCCGGTGAGGACCCGAACCGTTCCCGGAGCGCCCGCAAAAAAGCGCAGGGCGTTGCCTTCGATGGTGAATGGCAGCGGCTTTTGATCCTCGGTCAGGACACGCACACTGGCAGGATCGATACCTTTGTCCAGACTAACGTTTACGGTGCCGACGGTCCCTGCCTGCACCTCCCAACGGCGGAAGGTTTCGGGCGCCATCCAGCGCAGCATATTTGCGATCAGCAGCGGCGTAGCGAGCTCATACTTCATGGACGATGTGGCCGGCTGGAAACCGATCACGGCGATTTTCGGTGAACTGGCTCGCGCGACGATCAACGGCCCATCGGCCGATTCGGCGACGACAATATCGCCAGCCGACGTACTGAAAATTTCGCTTGAATCGAGCTGCGTATTCTTGGTATGCAGTCCAGCGCCGAGCGGAGTTTCGGGATGCCAGTGGTCGAGCTTCACGCTGCTTTTGGTCGCGCGAACGGGAATGGGCGAGCCGGAGGCTGGAGGCTCGATCCAGATGGAATCCGCGCGCGGCCGCACCGGCGGAGTGAACCGATCCAGAACCACGATATTGGCTTTGACTTGCGCGTCGTATTTCGCGGGCGGTTCGAAAACTGCTTCCACTTGCGGGTTCGACGCGATCAGCGCACGCAACCCCTGCGGATCGGCGGAGTAGACCACCACACGCAGCGGCTGCTGCGCGGGAAGCTCGATCACCGCGCGATCGTCCTGCGGGAACGCATCGTGCGGAGCAATGCGGGCTTCGAGATAGCCGCCGACGCGCGTCTTATAAGTGAACGTCGCCTGTTCTTCCGCGCCGGGCTTCAGCGTCATCGACTTCGATCCGGCGGGCGAACCGCCGAATTGCAATGCCAGATCGATGCTGTGCGGACGGACCCCGTAGTTGTGCACGGCCACGAAAATATCCCACGAATCGGGCGCGGTAAGCGATCGCCGCAAACCGATCTTTCGCAGTCCGACGTTCTCTTGAGTCGAATTGACGGCCAGCACGCGCAGGTTCGAGGGTGGCGGCGCACCGGTCGATTCCTGCTGGGGAATGCGGCCTGCGCCGGCGAACACAATTTCTCCGGCACGGTGCGATTGCAGTTTTTGAGCTCGCTGGGCGAATTCCAAAGCCTGCTCGATATTGAGCGCCGATGACCCCGGTTGCGACTGGCGGATGGCTTCGTCGAGCGCCTGGCGGTTCGACTCGAAGGCGGTCGCGGGTGTGGCCAGCGCGTCGGCACGCACGATCATGACCCGGTCGCGCGCGGGCAACGCCTTTATGTAGGCTCGCGCTGAAGCTCGCGCCTCGTCCATCAAAGTTCCTTGGCGGATTCGCGCGCCCATCCACGCCGACGTATCCAGAATCACGACGTGATCGCGTCCGGAATCTTCGTCGCCTCCGAAACGCGGCCCGGCGACGGCCAGCAGCAGCAGGATGATGCTGATGATCTGAAGCAGCAGGCTCCAGGGCTGCTGAATCCGGCGCCGATGCTTCAGCTCAGTGCGCACGTCGGCGGCGGACCAGAAGCGCAACGTCGCGACCAGTTGCTTGCGCTTAGAACGATCCAGCAGGTACAACGCGACGATGCCGGCCGAGATCGCGCCCGCGAGTCCGATCAGTTCACCGAGACTGAGATTGAGAAAGGACACTGAAGTCTGATTACTTCTCCTTCTTCAATCGCGCCTCAACCCGCTCGCCGGTCAAACGGATGATCTTTTTAATGTCCGCGAACGTGGTCGTGGGATCGTTGTTGTAACCCATTAGCCGGTGATCGTAGTCCTTATTGCCGTCCACTTCGTCGATGGTGAAACGCGCTTCCTGCATGACTGCGCCGCGATGCTCGAAACTTCCAGTGACCTCCATCGTCGCCTGCTCCAGAGCGCAGTACAGGCTGACGGTCTTGGCGTCCTTGGGACACTTGCGATTGTCCGCGCGGTTCCACTTCGCGGGCGAGCTGAGAATCTGGTCCGCTTTCTTGACGATTTCAAGATCGGTTTTAGAAACCGGCGGCCTGACGTTGCTGTCGCCGGACTGCGCGGCCCAGACGATCATAAAAACGGCTGATATCGGGTTCAAAGCTACTCCATGGCTCCCGCGTGAACGATTGGCCCAAAAATGGCTTCATCCACTGGGACGTCGGTGGGCACGCCGACGTAACGGCCATTATTACGCAACGCGACGCGGCGAAGGGCCTGGGCGTACTCGTCAAACGCGGTGGTATACATGGCCCGGGCCTCGGAATCGAATGATAACTCAACGTGTTGCCCGGTTTCGGCATCTTCCAGTTCCAGCTCGCCTTCCCAGGGAGGCTCGCGATCCTCGGGCGCCCAGATGTGGACCAGAATGATGTCATGGCCGAAATCGGAAAGATACTGAAGCGGCTTTTCGCACTCGCCATCGTCCAGAAAATCCGAGATGACGATGGCCAGGCCGCGCTGCGGATAGGTGGAGACGAACTGGCGCGAGACTTCCAGAAAATTGGTTTTTCCGCCGGGCTTGATGGAGGACAAAAAGTTCACCGCCGGCTGGAACCGATGGCGTCCGCCGCCAGCGATGAAGGCGTCGCCCAGCCTATCCGAAAAAGGCTGCAGACAGATGGAGTCCAGCCGAACCAGGCCCACGTAGCACAACGCTCCAGTGAGCTTCCGGACGTAGTCGAACTTTGAAATCGCGCCGGTTTGCATCGAGCTGCTGACGTCGAACAGGAGGCGCACCGGGATGCGCGGTTCCAGCTGGAACATCTTCAGAAACAGCTTCTCCAGCCGCAGATAGACACGCCAGTTGATGGCGCGGAGATCGTCGCCGTGATGGAAATTGCGATGATCCAGGAATTCCTGCCCGGGTCCTGCGAAATGCGAAGCATGGTGGCCGCCGACCAGTCCGGGCAGCGATTTCTGCCATTGGATGGTCAGCCGCTCGAGCTTTTCGAGCAGCGCGGTTTCGAGGAGAGGTTCGGCGGGCATGCTAATTCTCAAGCCACGAATGGACACGGACGCACCCGAATAAAGACGACTCTCTTAATTCGCGCTCATTCGTAATCATTCGTTGGCCAACTTCTTTATCGGACCGCTGCGCCGATGCTAGGGATGATCTTAGCGAGGATCGTCTCCGGGGTCTGCCCTTCGGCGTGCGCGTCGAAATTCAGAATGATGCGATGCCGCAACACCGACGGAGCCACCGCTTCGACGTCTTCCACCGATAGGTGCAGGCGGCCTCTCATCAGCGCATACACGCGTCCGCATTCCACCAGCGCCTGCGCGCCGCGAGGCGAGCTTCCATAGCGGATGAACTTGTTCGCCAGCTCGTGCGATTGCTTCCCGCCGGGCTGCGTCGCCATTACGATGTCGATGGCGTGTTCCTGCACGTGCGGGGCGACTAGAACGTGATGGCACACGTCGCGCAAACCCAGGATCTCTTCGCGCGTCAGGACCGGATTCACGGAAATATCGTCACGCTGGATGGTCCGCTCGACGATGGTGTTCAAATCGCTGCGCGACGGATATTGCACCAGGATCTTCATCAGGAACCGGTCCAGCTGCGCTTCGGGCAGCGGATACGTTCCTTCCATTTCGATGGGGTTCTGGGTGGCCATCACCAGAAAGGGCGGCTCAAGTTCGTGGGTCTGGGTGCCGCTGGTAACGGTGTGCTCCTGCATGGCTTCGAGCAGCGCCGACTGGGTTTTCGGAGTCGCGCGATTGATTTCGTCGGCCAGCACCAGGTGCGCAAAGATCGGACCAGGCGCGAAGCGCAGCGTCTTCGAGCCGTCTTCGGTATCGATGATCATACTGCCCACGATGTCGGCGGGCATCAGGTCGGGCGTGAACTGGATGCGCGAATATTTGAGATGCAGCACGCGGGCAAGCGTGCGAAGCAGCGTCGTCTTGCCCAGGCCAGGGACGCCTTCGAGCAGCACGTGGCCGCCGGCCAGCAGGCAGATGAGAACTCCATCGACCACCTCCTGCTGGCCGACGATGATTTTTCCAATCTCGTCCCGGACCCGGGTCAGTTGAGTGGTGGCAAGTTGTAGAGCGGTGTCGGGCTGCACGGATTTATTCTACATCACCGCGGAAAACCACCTAAGAACGCGCGGGTCCTCCCGTCGAATCCGAGTTCTGCTGGCCTCTGGGTTCTGTTGTCGTAGTTCTATTGGCCCGGGTTTTGTTGCCCTTGCGAGCCCTGTTTGGTGAAGACTTTAACCAAATCGATGCTGGCATTGATAAAGATTCTTGTCGCGTCGGGCACGCCTGGACCCGCTTTCCCTCCCGACGTTCCCCACGTCGTGTCCCATTCAACCCCGATCGAAACGTCGAACGGATTGGCCGTCGTGGTTGAACTGAAGTCCTTCTGGGCGACCTTGGTGAGCGTGACAAAGCTGCGAATAAACCACCGCTTGGTTGGATTCGCAAAACTCTCGATGCCACTGCCGGGGAACGGATCGAAACGCGAGTCCCGTCGATAGCCCGTGGAAAAGGAGAACGACGGCTCCAGAAATTTTTTGGAATCCTCGATCGTCGCCAGCAGCTTGGGATAGAGGCGATATTCCGGCGCGGCCTCCCAAAACCATGCGCTCTTTCCTCGATTATTGGCGATCGGCATCGCCGTCGTTGTAGGTTGAGCCGATACCGACACGGAGTCGTCCATTAGAATCGTCTCCCCAAATCGAAACATGGGCAGCGAGAGTTCCGCCTTGCGCCCCAGGCGCCAGTTCAGCCGCGCGTTGAGGTCCCAGATAAAAGCGTTTTGGTGCAGTGTGTAAACGCCCGTTGGACTCGGCTTCTGCGGAGCCGGAGCGACCGTATCCAGCGTTTCCACCGGCCCCACGCCGAAACGGCCTCCGAAACTCAAGTCCGGTCCGGTGTTGCTGTTGGTGTGGAAGTGCTCCGATTCAAAATTCAAAAATCCGGCAGCCTTCACCTGATTCGTCTGGACTTGGGTCGTAAGGGCGGAGGGCACCTGTGTGTTCCCGGCAGCCACAACCGCCACGATATATGTCTGCAACAACGCGTTGAATGGATCGAGCAAATTGCGCTGGTCCATTAATTGCAGAACAATTCCGCTGGCGACTTCTACGCTCGAAAGGGCCGCCTCCAGGTCCGTATTCGTGTCGTCCTTAGCTTTCTTAGGATCCGTACCGCTCTTTGTGCCTTTAGTCTTCGCGTACCTAACGTCTGTTGCAGCTTTATTCAGCGCGGCAGATCGCAGATTGCCCTTCGTCATGGTCAAAATGCGGGTACTGTGCAACGATTCCTGTAAAGCAGCCAGCGCGCGCCGGTAGGTCAGGATCGTGGTGTTCATCGAATCCCCAGCCTTGAAGGAGAGAAATGGCGGCTTAGGAAAATCGACGCCGGATATGGCTATAAACTTGTCCGGATCTGTGGACCCCGTGACAGCGTCGCGCAACGTGGTCGTGTTGGTTTGAACCAGCTCGCCACAGGCCTTTACGTCGCCCGAAGTGAAGCTCGGGCTCGACGCCTTCCGTCCGCTCAATGCGAAGTCGAGAATTAGCTGACAGGTTTTCGCATCCGTTGCCCGTGCAAAGTCCGCACAGAGCAAGAAGACCGGAATAGAGGTGTAGATTGTTATCGTTTTTACAAAATAAGTTTTATTTGTCATAGCATTCATCCAGAATTGGGCATGACAGAACCGCTATGGGACGGAATTATACCTAGAAAAGCGAAACGTTACAAGTCAAAAATCGCCAATGACGGGCCTCACATCGCGGCGAGCCGCCGTACGAATGCAAGGTCGCCATCGAGGAAATCGTAGCTAGGGAGTTTTGGGCGCGGTTCCCAAACGATCCGCTCAAACTGGAGATTCATCGGCTCGCCCGTAAAATCCGTGACTCGATAGAAATGCAGCCGGATCAGCGGACCATTCCCGTACCGCACTTCATGACTTTCGATTAAATCCCCAACCCGAGCCTCGATCGCCAGTTCTTCTCGCAGTTCCCGAGCCAGCGCTTGGGGCGGAGTCTCGCCGCGCTCGACCTTGCCGCCGGGAAACTCCCATTTCAGCGCGTGGCGGCCACCTTTCCGCTGGCAAATCAGCACTCTACCGTTTCTTTCGATCACCGCCGCGACGACGTCCACGCGATAATTGAAGCACGAATGCATAGCGAGCGGCTGCTGGATCATTTCAAGAATCCGCGCAATGTGGGCGAGCTTCCGCCGCCGGCTGTTCGGGTCGACGTATCGAATCCGGCGTGTGGCGACATGTTGCGGCTGTCGGCACGATTCGAGAATGATCGAGTAGCGGAAGCGCGGTATCAGGTCAGGGGGTGCACGGCGTCGATCGCCGCGGGCTCGGCATTGACGGAATGGATGACTGGAAAATCGCGGGCGGAGTTGAAGGGGTTGACGGCGGCGGTTATTGAGGAAGCGGTGGGCGGGTTGGAGCCAGAGTCGAAACATGCAGCGGTCCTATGTGTGGACGGATTGAAGCAGATTCTCTCGCATCACTTGTAAACTTGATCTGCGTTTATCGGCGTTCATCGGCGGCTATATCGTTGCAGTATGCTGGACCTAATATGATGCGTCGTACCTTGCTGCTTCTGATCGCCGTTTCCGCGTTCGCGCAAGTCCCCAGGACCAACGTCACCGCGAGACGCCGCTATCCGCGGCTGGTGGTCCGCGGGGCGATCGTGGTCGACGGCAGCGGTACACCTGCCGCGGGTCCGAAGGATATCGTCATTGAAAACAACACGATCACGGACGTAGTTGCCCTGGATGCCGTGGCGCTGGCGAATGGCAATGCGCGCCGTCCCGCGGGCGATGTGGAGATCGATGCGACCGGCAAGTATGTGCTGCCCGGCCTGATCAACGCGCACGCGCATACTCAAGAGGAGCGCGGCGGAATTGCCCAACCCCTCGACTACGAATTGAAGATCTGGCTGTCGTGCGGGATCACTACGGTTCGCGACGTCGGTAGCGACACACGTAAGACTCTGGACCTTCGCAAGGCCAGCGAAGCCGGGACCGTCGCCGCGCCGCGCATGTTCGTGTATCCCATGTTCGGCGCTCCTAAGACTCCCGCCGCGGCGCGAGCGCGCGTGCAGGAATTGAAGGCGATGGGTGTCGACGGAATCAAGTTTCTGGGCATCCATCGCGACATTATGGAAGCCGCCGAGGACGAAGCGCACAAAGTCGGCCTGCCGATCGCGCACCATGTGGGCGTCGAGGAAACCAACGCGTGGGACGACATCAAGTTCGGTTCCCGCAGCATCGAGCACTGGTATGGCATTCCCGACGCCGCGCTCGATGACGGCGTGCAGCACTTCCCGTCCGATTACAACTACAACAATGAGCGCGACCGGTTCCGCTACGGCGGCCATCTGTGGCGCGAAGCGAATCCCGAAAAATTGGGGAAGGTTTTGCAAGCCATGGTCGACGCACATGTCGCCTGGGTGCCGACCTTCAGCATCTACGAAGCCAGTCGCGACGTGCAGCGCGCCCGCACGCAGCCGTGGTTCAAAGAGTATCTGCATCCGACGCTTGAAAAATATTTCGAGCCGAACCCCGCCAATCACGGATCGTATTTCGATCACTGGACGTCCACGGACGAGACCTATTGGAAAGAGGACTTTCGCATCTGGATGGCGGCGGTGCGCGATTTCGAAAAGCGCGGCGGCGTAGTCGGCACCGGTGACGACGCGGGATTCATCTATTCGATGTACGGCTTCGGTCTGCTTCGCGAGCTCGAACTACAGCAGGAAGCGGGCTTCCCGACGCTCAAAGTGATCCAGCATGCGACCTCGAACGGCGCGAAGATTCTGGGCGAGGAAGGCCATCTCGGCAAGGTGCGCGCCGGGTTTCGCGCTGATCTGATCATCGTCAACGGAAATCCGGTCGACGATTTCAAGGTTCTGTATCCCACCGGAATTGACACCTGGGTCAACAATCAACCCAGCCATACCGGCGGCATCGAGTGGACCATCAAAGATGGAATCCCGTATCACGTTCCAACGCTCATGAAGGACGTGAAGGACATGGTCACCAAGGCGCGCGCGCCGCAGAAAGCCACCGGCGGAGCAAGATGATGCGTTGGGTTTATTCTGTCTCCTGTCTCCTGACTCCTGTCTCCTTTTTGTTCGGACAGAATTGGCCGTCGTTTCGAGGCGATCATGCTTTAGGCGTAGTACAAAACGCGAAACTGCCGTCTTCCTGGGACGTTGAAAAGGGCCGCAACGTGGCATGGAAAGTCGCGATTCCGGGGCTCGCGCATTCGAGTCCGATCGCTTGGGGAGATCGCATTTATGTGACCACGGCGGTCAGCGCGGACCCGAACTCGGTGCTCCAATATCCGCTCAAAGGCGAACTCGACACGCGCACCGATACGTCCAAACATCAGTTCCGCGTCATGGCGATCGATAAATCCAACGGAAAAGTGATTTGGGACAAGTTGGCATATGAAGGCGAGCCGCACGTTGCGCGGCATCCCCACAACAGCTACGCTGCCGCGACCCCGGCCACTGACGGTAAACATCTGGTCGCGTTCTTCGGATCGGAAGGACTATACGGTTTCGACCTGAACGGGAAATTGCTGTGGAAGCAGGACGTCGGCATTCTCGATCAAGCCGCGTTCGACGTGCCCGATTACAAATGGGGCTACGCCAGCTCGCCGATCATTCATAAGAATCTCGCCATTGTGCAGTGCGATCAGATCAAAGGCTCGTTCATCGCCGCGTTTGACGTGGGTACGGGCAAGCCCGTTTGGAGAATCGACCGGCCCGACGCGATTCCCTCCTGGGCGACTCCTGGAATCTATGAGGGTAAAACCGGAGCCGAACTGATCGCCAACGGCGCCGAGCATGTTCGCGGCTACGATCCGATGACCGGAAAAGAGCTGTGGAGCATCAAAGGCACGTCGATGATTTCGGTGCCGACGCCATTTGCCGTCGACGATCTCATTTACGTCTTCACCGGCTACTGGCGCTTCATCCAACCGATCTACGTGATCAAGTCGGGCTCGCGTGGCGATATTACTCCGCCCAAAGACGCCGCATCGACGGAAAAAATCGTGTGGACTACGCAGAAAGGCGCGCCCTACCTGAACACGCCGGTCATCTATGGCGAATATCTCTACGTCATGGGAAACACGGGAATCCTGGTGGTTTATCGCGCGCGAACCGGCGAACGGATTTATCAGCAGCGGCTCGGCAATGGTGGATACTTCACCGCATCGGCGGTCGCCGCTGGAGGGAAGATTTATTTCACGGATGAAGATGGCGACGTGTTCGTGGTCAAGGCCGGCCCGACGTACGAACTGCTCGCGGAAAACCACATGGGCGACGTAAGCATGGCGACTCCCGCGATCGCCGGAAACCTGCTGCTGTATCGAACGCAGCATCACCTTTACGCTTTGAGCGAGTCAAATTAGTGATGACTCCGTTTGATTTTCGTCCTCGCACGCGCGTGTTGTTCGGAGCGGGCGAATTCACGCGGCTGGGCGAGGTTGCGCGCGAACTGGGCGGAACCAAATGCCTGCTGGTGGCCGATCGCGGCATGCTGGACTCCGGCTATGTTCAGGAGGCGACGCGCACCTTGAAGGCTCGCCGCATGGAGGTTTTCGCGTTTCACGATTTCGAAGCGGGACCGACAGCGGCGATGGTCCAGGCCGGCGCCGAATACGCGGGTCCGCTGAATATCAATCTGATCGTGGGACTGGGCGGCGGCAGTTCACTCGATTACGCCAAAGCCATCAATTTTGTAATCAGCAACGGCGGCACGATCCGCGATTACTGGGGTTACGGCAAGGCGTCGCGTGCGATGCTGCCGATGGTCGCGGTCCCGACCACGGCCGGCACCGGGAGCGAAGCGCAGACCTACACAGTGATTGCCGATCCAGAACACAACGTCAAAATGGCGTGTGGAGACAACAAAGCGGCGTTCCGCGCAGCGATCCTCGATCCCAAGCTGACGGTTTCGCTGCCCCGCACGCTCACCGCCGCCACCGGTTACGACGCCATCTCGCACGCGGTCGAAACGCTGGTGAGCACGCGGCGCACGGCGCTCTCGGAATGTTTTTCGCGATCGGCATGGAGGTTGTTGAACGGCAATTTCGAGCGCGTACTCAAAGACCCGAGCGACCTGGAAGCGCGCGGCGCGATGCTGCTGGGGTCGCACTTTGGCGGTCTTGCCATCGAAAACTCAATGCTGGGGGCGACGCACGCGTGCGCGAGTCCTCTGACCACGCACTACGGCATCCCGCACGGCGTCGCCATCGCGCTGCTGCTGGCGGAAGTAGTCAAGTGGAACAGCACCGTCGCCGGCCAGCAGTATGACGAATTGAATGCGGGCGATCTGGTCCGCCGGCTGCACAACCTGGCCGATACGGCTCAGCTTCCGTTGTCGCTGCGCGAAGCATCGGTACCGGAGGAAGCGCTGCCGCGGCTCGCCGAAGAAGCCGGAGCGCAGTGGACCGGCCGTTTCAATCCACGCCATTTCGATACTGCAGGAGCCCTCGAAATCTACCAATGCGCGTATTGACCTTTTTCCTGGCGATCTGCTCGATCGCGTGTGCCGACGATTGGCCGCAGTTCCGCGGAAATCCCAGCCTGACCGGCATCGCGACGTCGCCGGTGCCCAAAACATTGAAGCTGTTGTGGACCTTCGAAGCCGGCGATTCCATTGAATCCTCGGCTGCGATCGTGGACGGAGTGGTCTACGTCGGCTCGCAATCGGCGGACCTGATCGCGGTAAATCTTGCCGACGGCAAGCTGCTGTGGAAATACAAAGTGAAGGACGGCATCGGCGAATCGTCCCCGGCGGTGCATGCGGGCATCGCGGTGATCGGGGATCTTTCGGGAACTGTTCACGCGGTCAACGCGAAAGACGGGAAAGGCCTGTGGACGTTTCCCGCCAGCGGCGAAATCAAAGCGTCGCCGGTGATTGTCGACGACAAAGTCATCCTCGGATCTTACGACGGCAATTTATATTGTCTGTCGCTAAAGGACGGCAAGCTGGTTTGGGCTTTCAAGACCAATGGACCGGTGCATGCGACGGCCAGCGTCGCAGCAGGGCTCGCCTACATTTCGGGATGTGACGGCGTTCTGCGCGGCATTCGCATCGCCGATGGGAAAGAAATGGTCTCGATCACGACTGGCGCCTACACCGGAGCGTCGCCTGTGTTTTCGCCGACACAGAACGTTTACTTCGGGACGTTCAACAACGACGTCCTCGCGTTCAACGTCAAGACCAAGAAGCCGTTGTGGCGCTATGAAAATCCGCAGCGTCAGTTTCCGTTCTATTCGTCGGCAGCGCTGGACGGCGCAAAAGTGATCCTTGGGGGACGCGACAAGGTCGTGCACTGCCTGAATGCACAGACTGGTAAACAACTGTGGGAGTTCGCGACACGGTCGCGCGTTGAATCGTCGCCCGCGGTGATCGATGGACGTGTCTACGTCGGCTCGAACGATGGCCGATTCTACGTTTTGGACGAAGCTACTGGAGCGAAGTTGTGGGACTTTGAAGCGGGCGCTCCGCTGTCGGCGTCGCCGGCTGTAGCGCAAGGGCGGATCGTCATCGGATCGCAGGACGGCAAGCTATATTGCTTCGGCGGGTGAACAAGACAGGTCGGAGACCTGTCCCACCACTGCCAAAGAGACTTCACTAGTCTGTTCGCTTCACCGGCAGCAACCACCACAGAATGATTCCGATCACCGGGAGCACCGCGACCAGCGTGAACGCCCGATCGTACAGGTGCTGATCGAACATTTTTCCGCAGAACGGCAACACAATCGCCACCGCCGCTGAGAATGACGATGACGCGATTCCGGCCGCCATGCTGCGCTGATGCGGCGGGTACGCCAGCGCTCCGGTCCGCAGCGTCACCACCACCAGTCCGCCGGACGCAAACAGCGTTGAGGCGAGCAGCGCCACCGCAATCGGCATGCTGTGAAACGACGTGATGGTCACCAGCGGCAGGCACAGCAATGCCATGATGGCGAGCAGCCATTTAGGCCGTGGATGGCTGGGCAGGAAACGGTCCGAAACCCATCCCCAAAAGAAATAGCCGAGTTCTAGGCCCGCGGGAGGAATCCACAGCACGAATCCCAACTGCTTGGTGGTCAATCCGAACGCGCGCGAAAGATACAGCGCGGAAAGGTAGCTGATAGCTCCCACCGGCAGCGCCCCCAGCGCGTAGCTAAAGACCAGGCTCCATAGGCGACTCTCCAGCAAACTCGGGAATTTGAGTTTTGTCGCCGTCGAATGGTTGAGGAACTTGGCGGGATTCACGGTAGTCCGCCACACGATCAGCCAGATCAGCGCCAGCGCGGGCGTCACCAGAAACGCCGGACGCCAGCCGTAGGCAGCGGCGATAGGAGTAAAAATCAACGGCGCCAGAATGCTGCCAATGGACGATCCGCTATAGGCCAGCGCGATTCCCCGCGCCTGGCGGATGGGCGGCAGCGAATCCATGGCGACACGAAATCCTCCAGGGAACATCGCGCCTTCACCGATACCCAAAACGGCGCGCGCGACGGCGAAACCCAGGAACGTCGACACCATCGAATGGCTGGCGCTCGCGACCATCCAGATGCTCAGCGAAATCAACATTCCCAGCCGGAGCCCGATACGGTCGAGCACCGATCCCCACAGAATGGTGCTGACCATGTACGCGTAGCTGAACGCCGAGATCGTTTCCGTGTACGACTGCGCGCTCAGGTGCGTCTCGGCGAGGATCATCGGCGAGAGCAGCGCGAGAACCTGCCGGTCCAGATAGCTGAGCAGCGTGCCCAGCATCATTACGACCGACGGCCACCACGGCAGCAGGCCCCGCTCGGACGGCGTGTCGGCTACGAACTTGGTAGGAGCAGCCATAAGCGCAATGGCCATGCTAACATGCTGTTCCTATGGTTCGGCTTCTGATGTTTGCGCTGGTCGCGATCCGCCTGGGCGCGGTCGAAAGCACGGTGAAAATCGACAACGCCTCGGTACGCGTGTTGAGCGTCACCTATCAGCCGCATGACAAAAGCATTCTGCATAGCCACGCGGGCAATCGTGTGGTGATTCTTCTGGATGCTGGCCGGCTGGTCACCACTTACGAAGGCGGTCGCAAAGAGGATCAGACTTGGGAGGCCGGCGAAGCCCGCTGGACTCCAGTCGGGGGCAAACACGTCGCCGAGAATATGGGATCCAAGCCGGTTCGAATCGTTGAAGTCGAAGTGAAGAGGCCCGGCCCGGCCCAGCCAGCACGCCGAGCGCCAGCACTCGATCCGGTGGTGATCGATCCGTCACACAACATTTTGCTGTTCGAAAACGAGCAGGTCCGCGTTTTTAGAAGCTGGCGCGAGGCGGGCAGCAAGGAAAAGATGCACGAGCACACCGGCGCGGGCCGCGTGGCGGTGCTGCTGACGGATATCGACGCGAAGATCGAATCCGAGGTCGGCGAGATCACGGCGCTTCGCACATCAGCCGGCGACGTTCTGTGGAGCGGTCCATTGACGCACTCGACAACCAATGTCGGTCCGCGGAAGTTCGAAATGATCGTCGTCGAAGTGAAGTAGCGGGACCCACTCGCTGGCGCTTGTGGTTCTGGGCACAACGTTGGCACCGAACCGCGAACGATAGAAAGCGGGTCACGCCTCGAATCGGTAGCCGACGCCGCGGACCGTCAGTAGATGCTTGGGCCGGGCCGGGTCGTCCTCGATGTACCGGCGCAGGCGCACTATGAAGTTGTCGATTGCGCGCGTGTCCGTGTCCTCGTGCAATCCCCAGACATTTTCGAGCATGTTTTTTCGCGACACGGGCTTGCCCTCATGTTCGATCAGGTAGCGCAGAACGTTGGCCTCCATCAGCGTCAACGGGAACACCTGATCGCGTACGCGCAGTTGCAGCGTATCGAACTCGACGGATTTATCTCCGAACACGAAGCGTTCTTTTTGCGGCGGTGGAGGCGCAGACTCGGTTAGCCATCTCCTTCGCCGCAGCAACCCGTGAATGCGCGCGATCAGAATGTTCAGGTCGAACGGCTTGGTCAGATAGTCGTCGGCGCCCGCGGCGAAGCCCTTCAACACATCTTCAGGATGGTTGCGGGCCGTAAGCATCAAGGTCGGGATGAACTGGCCTTGGTCGCGCATCTCGCTCATGACTGTGAAGCCGTCTTTTCCAGGCAGCATGACGTCCAGAACGACGACGTCAAATCCAGGCGATTCGCCGGAGAGAACATCCAGCGCGGCTTCGCCCGTCTCCGCCACGCGGACCTGATAGCCTTCCGCCTCCAGGTTGAAGCGCAATCCGTCGGCCAGGTGCTTTTCGTCTTCTACCACTAAGACTCTAGTCATTTTGCAATCGGAAATTCGAGCACGAACGTGCTGCCGTGTCCGGGACCTTCGCTTTCGGCCCATGCGCGTCCGCCGTGCCGTTTCGCGACGGAGCGCACGATATACAGCCCCAGTCCGGTCCCTTGCACGTGCGCCGCATGTGGACCGGCGACCCGGTAAAAGCGCTTGAAGATCTGCTTAAGTTCCGCCTTGGGGATTCCCGCGCCTTGATCCGTTACACGCACCGCCGCGAACTTTCCATCCACGGCGTTGGTTTCGACAGTGACCTTCACGTCCGCACCGGAGTATTTGACGGCATTATCGATCAGGTTCGAAACCGCAGCCCGGACTTCGTCGGCATCGCCTAGAACCGTTAGCCCCCGACCCGGGCGATACTCCAGCGATGCAGGGGCGGCGTGATGCAATTTGCGCGCGCGATCCACGCACTCCTCCACCACCGCGCCCAAATCTACGGGCGTGTTAACAATCCGCGTCGGATGGCCGAAACGCCCGGTGCGCAGCACCTGCTCGATGGTCCCCAGCAGGCGGTCGCTGTCGTCCAGCATGATGCGGTAAAACTCCTGCCGCTTCTCTTCATCTACCGCACGCTTCTGCAGCGTTTCCAGATACAGGCGGATCGACGCTACCGGCGTTTTGAGCTCGTGCGTGACGGCGTTGATGAACGCATCGTGTTGCGCATTGCGCCGGATTTCGCGGACCAGAAAGATGGTGTTCAGGACCACGCCGCCCATCAGGACCAGCGTCAGCAGCACGCCCAGAAACAGCAGAATCCCATGCCGCCAGTTTAGAAGCACCCAGCCGATGTACAGCAGCAGGGTCACCAGGATCAGCCCGGCGCCCAGTGCGATGAAGAAAGCGATGGTTTTGCGGCGTCCCGCTACGACCATACTTTTAGACTAGCTGTTTCACGCCAACTTCTAGTGTGCACCGCGTCCCGTCAGCACCTGTGGAATAGTCCGCAGCATGATCTTCCAATCCAGCGCCAGCGACCAGCTATCGATGTACTGCATATCCAGACGCATCCAGGTTTCGAAATCGACGGCATCGCGGCCGCACACCGCCCACAAGCACGTCAGCCCCGGACGCATCCGCAGCCGGCGGCGCTGCCAGCGCTTGTATTGTTCCACCTCTTCCGGAACGGCGGGCCGAGGACCGACCAGCGACATGTCGCCTTTAAGGACGTTCCAAAGCTGGGGCCATTCATCGATGGAGAATTTCCGCAGCCAGCGGCCCACCCCGGTAAGGCGCGGGTCGTTGGGGATCTTCAACGCCAGCTCGCGTTGACTCAAATGTTTGACCGATTCGAGCATTTCCTGGGCGTTCTCCTGCATGGAGCGGAATTTGTAGAACACAAATCGGCGTCCGTTCAATCCGCACCGCTCCTGGCGGAAAATCGCCGGGCCCGGCGAGGTGAGCCGAATCATCAAAGCGATCAGCAGCATCACGGGAGCCAGCAGCACCAGGGCTGCCCCAGCCAGCGCAATGTCGGTGACGCGCTTCAACAGCAGCCGGATTTCGTCGTGAGGAGTGGCGGAAAACGTGAGTAACGGCGCGGCGCCCAATCGGTCCAGATACACCTGGCTGTTCACGTGAGGGAAAAAATCGACCGCGACGCGCGTGCGCACGCCTTCTTCGTCGCACAACAGAAAAACTTCTTCCAGCTCAGCCAGACGGCGGCTGTCCACCGCGAAGATAATTTCGTCAATCACGTGCTGGCGCAACAGTTCGGGCAACGCTGCCAGGGGGCGCACCGGATACTTGCGGTCGAGTTCGATTTCAGTCGCTTCGTTGGGAGCTTCCGCCAGAAAGCCCGTGAGCCGGATCCCATAGGGAGCGGCGGCTTCCAGCTCGCGGCCCAGCTTCATGGCGGCGTCACCCAACCCCGCGACCATCACGTAGTGGGCAGACCCGAACTCACGCCGCATCATGCGCAGCAAGCGGCTCGCGTTCAGCCGGAACAAACACAGCAGGACCCACGCGTAGACCGCAAAAATCGCGACGAAGGCGCGGCTCAGGTCCATGCGCTGGAAATATTCGAACAGAATCAGGGAAGCCGCGCCCAGCAGACATTGACGGAATGCATCCCGGAGAATCACTCGCGGATGCGCCGCATCCACGCGATCGTACAGTTCCCACCAATAGCCCAGAGCGACCCACACCAGGATCGACCAGCCCAGCAGCAGCGCCCTGATATGAGACGGAATCTCAAAGAAATGTTGCAGCTCCAGGCGGCCGCGCGTGGCGTACGCCAGTTCAAAGGCGATTCCCACCAGTATGACGTCCGCGATTCCAAACAGAATCCGGACTTTGCGATGATGTCCCCGAAACACCAAGACTAGGATACAGAATAAACGTGACGACACACATTACGGGTGTTTTTTCTTATGAAATGCCCAGTGTTAAACCTTAGCCGGATCTCGGGCGTCTGCTGTAGCGATCTGGGACCTTTTGCCTATTGTTGGTAGAACCAACCACCCGTACTTTGATAAGAGAGGTACAAGGATCATGAGACCCCTGTTGCTCGTGGGAATCCTTAGTTCACTTAGCTGCTTTGCGATCGACGGTGACGCGCCCCAGATGAACACGATCTCGGCGAAAGCCGCCAAGCCCGGCGACATCCTGGAAATCAGCGGCGTCGGCCTGGATTCCACCAAAGTAGATGAGATCTACCTTACCGACCATAAGTTCGACATGAAGGTGAAGGTCCTGGAACAGAACGCCACGGGGATCAAGCTTCGCGTGCCTCCGTTCGCCAAGCCGGGCCGCGTGCAATTGCTGGTGCTGACCAAGGGTGAGGAGCCAAAACTGCTCGAACAGCCGCTGTACCTGCTGATTGAAGATCCTGCGACCACGGAAGTGACCCAGGTCAAGAAACCGGAAGCTCCCAAGCCGGAAGAAGCTCTGCCCACGCCGGCGCCGCCGCGCGATAAGAACAACTGATCGCGGTTCCGTTCAAGACACCCACCCGCGTAACACCCCGGGGGGAGTGGTGTTCCCTTCCATTGCCGGGCCGTCCCCGCTATGCTGAAGCTATGTATCCCCTCAAAAAAGGCAAATTCGCCGCCCAGGCGCACGTCGGGCTCCCCGAGGGCACTTATGAAGAGGAGCACGGCCGCAAGGGATTCTACGGCAAGACCGCTCATCTCTATCACGCGCATCCGCCTACTGATTGGATCCGCTTCGAAGGCAAGCTGCGCCCGCATTGCCTCGACCTAAACCAGCTCCAACCCAGCGACCTGAACGATCCCAACGGTACACCGGTGGCCTTCCTGGGCAACAACGATATCCAGTTGTACGTTTCGCGCCGTTCCAAGCCGATGCCGTTTTACTATCGCAATGCGGACGGCGACGAACTGATCTTCGTCCACCGCGGTGAGGGAACCATCGAAACCGATTTCGGACCGCTGCCGTTCGAGCGCGGCGATTACTTTGTAGTGCCGCGCGCCGTCACCTACCGCATCGCGCCGCAGACCACGGACAACTTTTTCCTGATCATCCAGTCGCAAGGCGAGTTCGAGCAGCCGGAAAAAGGATTAATCGGACAAACATCTTTGTATGACCCTGGGGTGATCGTCACCCCGGAGCCCACCGCGTCCTCATTCGGCGGAAAGAACGGAGAATGGGAAGTTCGCATTAAGTGCGACAACGAATTCTCGAAGATTTTCTACCCGTTCAACCCGATGGACGTCGTCGGATGGAAGGGCGACCTGACCGTCTGGAAAATCAATCTGCGCGACATCCGCCCGGTGATGAGCCATCGCGCGCATTTACCGCCCAGCGCGCATTCAACTTTCGTCACACCCGGCGCGGTGGTGTGCAGCTTCGTGCCGCGTCCGCTCGAACAGGACCCGGATGCATTGCGCGTGCCGTTCTTCCATCGCAACACCGACTTCGACGAATTCATTTTCTATCACGACGGCGATTTCTTCAGCCGCGACAATATTCGCGCCGGCATGTGCACGCTGCATCCGCGCGGAATTCATCACGGCCCGCATCCCAAGGCGCTGGCGAATCAGCACAAGAAAACGCAGACCGACGAGTACGCGGTCATGCTCGACGGCCTGAATCCGATTCATGTGTTACCGGCGGGCGAACAGGTGGAGTGGAAAGAGTACTGGGCTTCGTGGAGCCCGGCGCAAACGTCAAAATGACGGTCGATCCGGCTGCTACGTCCCCCCGCGACGTCTACAAGCTGCTGATCGGATCGGTGGTGCCGAGGCCGATTGCGTTCGTCTCGACGCTGTCGCTGGAAGGCGTACGCAACCTGGCGCCCTTCAGCTTCTTTAACGCGATCTGCGGCGATCCGCCGACCATCTGCTTTTCTACTGCGTTTCGCGAGCCGCGCAAAGATACCTACGTCAACGTGAAAGCCACCGGCGAGTTCGTGGTCAACATCGTCAGCGAAGAGATCGCCGAAAAAATGAATCTCAGCGCCGCCGAATATCCCCACGGCATCGACGAATTCGACGTTTCCGGACTGACCGCTGTCCCGAGCGACCTGGTGCGTCCGCCGCGCGTCCAGGAAGCGCACGTCAACATGGAATGCAAGCTGGTGCAAATCATCGATGTGAGTACGCGGCCCGGCGGAGGCAGTTTGATCATCGGCGAAGTGGTGCGCTTCCATGTGGACGATGCGATCGTCGAGAATTTCCGGATCGATCCCGATAAACTTCGCGCCGTCGGACGTATGGGTGGCAACGATTACAGCCGAACGCGCGACCGGTTTGAGATGATCCGGCCAAAGGCTTAAACTGGAAGCGAAATGGATTACATCATCGCCAATAACGCGAAGTTGTTTGACGAGTTGCTAGCCGTCTTGTCACGACATATTGATGAACCCGGAGTCGAGGAGGCCCTTGTAGACCTGAACGCGGCCAAAGAAAACTATCTACAGCGAAGCCTCGATCACATGTTTAACAGTCTCGTCCTCGCGCTATACGATCTAAGTGGCCATCCCGCCAACTCCGCCCTGCGCGGCGAATTGAACGCTGTCATTTCTAACTACGTGCGGCAAATCCTTGACACACCCGCCAGGCTGCGAAGACTCGCCGAAGAATACGAGCAGAGTGGAGGAAAGCCACTCTCCACCGAAGAGATTTTGCGCGAAGTAGAAGAACGGCGTGGCGTGAATCGATAGCCATCTGTGCCGCGACGAACTTTCCTTGATACGAATGTACTCATCGCGGCGCATCGCGGAGACGCTCAACAAAAAGGGCCGGCCTTAAAACTCCTCTTAGATGCCGATCGCTTCTTCATTGCCAGCCCTTTTCTGGAGTTGGAGCTTCTTCCTAAAGCAATCTTCTATAAGAGTACTGCCGAGATCGAATTCTACAAGGACTATTTGGACCACGTTCGGTTTTGGATCAGCGATACGGCAACAACGGTACGCATCGCGAACGAAGAAGCCGCGCGGGTAGGACTCAATGCGATGGATGCTCTGCTCCTTGCAGGGGCGTTTCTGGGCGCCGCGGAGGAATTCTACACATTGGAATCGCCAGACAAGCCGATTCATCGAACGAACCTGGTTCGCGTCATTCATCTCCAACCCGAGCCCGCCTTATGAGCTGGATCTGGGAACCATCGAAAGACTTCATCGAGTCCACCAACGTGTGGCACTTCCTGCGCCGCCTCGGGTGTCGCGATCGCGAAGAATTTCTGCGCTACTCGACCGATCACCTGGAAGAATTCTGGGCCGAAATGGTCAAGGAGACCGGGATCGAGTGGTTCCATCCCTACGATCAGGTGCTCGACAAGTCGCGTGGTGTCGAATGGTCGCGTTGGTTTACCGGCGGCAAACTGAACATCGTCCACAACTGCCTGGACCGTCACGTGCGCCGGAAGAATCCCGCGATCCTGTGGGAGGGCGAAAACGGCTCGCGGCGCGAAATTTCGTTCGCGGAACTGCACGCCGATGTGAATGCGCTGGCGAGCCATTTGCTGTCGCTGGGCCTGAAGCCAGGCGACCGCGTGGCGATGTGCATGCCGATGACGCCTGAGGTCGTCACGATTCTCTACGCTTGCCTGAAACTTGGTTTGATCGTCGTGCCGATCTTCGCCGGATTCGGCCCCGGCGCGATTGCCACGCGCGTCGCCGACTCGGGCCCTCGCGTCGTTTTCACGGCAGAACATCTCGAACGTCGCGGAAAACTTCTTCCACTCGTCGAAAAAATCCCAGCGGTCGAACACGTCATCGTGGACTGGCCCAGGTCCTCTGCCCAGGTCGCGACTGAAGCATTGGACTCCGAACATCCGGCGTTGCTCCTCTACACATCGGGCACTACCGGCAAGCCGAAGGGATGCGTCCATACCCACGCCGGAGCGCTCGCGCAGATGTCCAAGGAAATCTGGCTGGCGTTCGATCACAGACCCGACGACCGTTTCTTCTGGCTTTCCGATATCGGCTGGATGATGGGTCCGTGGACCATAATCGGAAACCACAATTTCGGCGGGACCATTTTCATGTACGACGGCGCCCCGGATTATCCGACGCCGGACCGCTTGTGGCAGATGATCGAGCGCCACCGCATCACCACCTTCGGCGTATCACCCACCGCGATCCGCGTGCTGATGCGGTCCAGCAATCCCGCCGCGTTCGACATGAGTTCGCTGCGGCTGCTGGGCTCCACCGGCGAACCTTGGGACGAGACGTCCTACGCGTGGTTTTTCGAAAACGTGGGCCGCAAACGTGTCCCCATCATCAATATTTCGGGAGGCACCGAGATCGTCGGATGTTTTCTGTTTCCGCTTCCGATTCAGCCGCTGAAGCCCTGCACGCTCGGCGGACCCGCGCCGGGAATGGCTGCCGAGATACTGGATGAAACCGGCAATCGCGTCCCGCCGGGCGTGACCGGATATCTCGCATGCACCAAACCTGCACCGTCGATGACGCGCGGCGTGTGGGGCCAACCCGAGCGCTACCTCGAAACCTACTGGTCGAAATGGCCGCACATCTGGCATCACGGCGATTGGGCCAGCGTGGACGAAGACGGCTGCTGGTTTCTGCATGGCCGCGCCGACGAATCGATGAACGTCGCAGGCCGCAAAGTCGGCCCAGCCGAAGTGGAGGACGCGCTGATCGAGCATCCCGGCGTTTCGGAAGCGGCTGTGATCGGCGTCCCAGACGAGGTCAAGGGTGAATCGATTGTCGGCTTCGTAGTTCCGAAACCGGGTCATGATCCGACGCCGGAGTGGCTCGCCGAGGTTTCACACACGGTGGTTCACTCACTGGGACCGACGTTTCGCCCCAAGGCGATTCATGCCGTCCGCGAACTGCCCAAAACGCAAAGCGGAAAGATTGTTCGCAGGCTGATCCGCGCCAAGTATCTCGGGGAATCGCTGGGCGATACGTCGACGGTTCAGAATCCCAGCTCACTGGACGATTTTGGTTTGGCCACGAATGCACACAAATAGACACGAATTATTCGTTTGCATTCGCGGCCAAAATCTTATCCAGCGCGACTCGCGACAGATATCGCCCCCGGACGAACACAGCGGCGATCTTACGCGTGTTGCGGATGTCCTCCAGCGGATTCGCATTCAGCAACACTAAATCCGCCAGTTTGCCCTTTTCGATCGATCCCATCTGGTCTTCCTGTTCGAAAAACTTCGCCGGCGCGAGCGTAGCCGCTCGTAGGGCCTGATGCGGCGTCAATCCCGCCGCGACCAGTTGCTCCAGTTCATCGTGCAGCGTCGCGCCGGGGATGGTCCATGGATCGCCTGTATCGGTGCCCGCCAGCACTTCGACTTTGGTACGCGTGGCAAGCCCTACCAGGCGATAAATAGACTTGATCTGTTCTTTGTCCGAGCCGGCATCCTTCAGCTCCGGCCAGGTTTTGCGAATCGCCATGGGGACGGATTTCAATCGTGGATCGGCCTTCAATCGATCGTCAGTCAGGTGCGCCATGCGCTGCCACAGGACCAGCGTCGGTGAAATCCGGACGCCGCGCACGGCGCATTGCTCGAAGAAATCCAGCGCTTCCGCGTCGGTGGAAACCGATTTCATGATGCCGAACATGTGTTCCAGGCTGCTCTGCCGCGCTTCGATCGCCTCCCATGCCGTGACCGAAGTGGGGATGTGTCCTTCCAGCCGCATATTCCAATGGCGAGCCTGTTCCGCGAGCGCGAAGTAAGAATCGCGCGACAAGCCGCTCAGGACTTTAATGAAATCGACGTTCATGTCCCACAGCTGGTCGAACGCCTTGCGAGCCTCGTCGGGCGTACGCGCCACCAGCACCGGCAGCTTCTCGTCATCGGAAGGCCGGTCGACCACCGGAGGACCGGACGTGACGATATGCGGGCCAATCGCCTGCCCTTTTTCGATCGCATCGCGCCAGGCGGAGACGCGCTTGAAATCGCTGCCCATATCCTGCACGCCTGTGATGCCAAAAGCGACGAATGTCGGAAGCTGATTTTGCCGGTACCAGAGGTGAACATGCATGTCCCACAGGCCGGGAATCAGAAATTTTCCGCGTCCATTGACGATGCGCGCCCCGGCTGGAATCGACTGACCGATGGACTTGATCCGGTCCCCTTCGATGACCACGTTCAGGTGGGCACGCGCAGCCGAAGTGACGACATCGATTACGGTAATATCCTGAATGGCAGTCGCCGCGTAAACGGGCAGAAAAGCGAGCAGGAGCAACAAGAACCGCAAGACCCTAGCATAGCGTGACCATCCCGCCGTTCATTCGTCTAACTCAAAACGGTAAGATAGAGATCGCACCACAAACCCCAGGAGATCAAAATGAATCGATACTTCACACTAATGGCGGCGGCGTTCGTCTGCACGGGCGCCTTTGCGCAGGACAATCCGCTCAGTTCGGGAGCCAAGACGCTTTACGGAATGGTCAAAGGCAATCTGGTCAAGGCCGCCGAAAAGATGCCGGAAGAAAATTATTCGTTCAAACCCACGCCGGACGTTCGCAGTTTCGGTCAGTTGATCGGACACGTGACGGACGCGCAGTACGCGTTCTGCTCGGCTGTCAAAGGCGAAAAGAAAGCTTCCACCGCGGAGAAGACCAAAACCTCCAAGGCGGACCTGGTTGCGGCGATCAAGGAGTCGGTCGCATATTGCGACTCCGTGTACAACTCGATGACCGACACCGCGGCCGCTGAAACCCTCAAGTTCTTCGGTGGCGATTGGGCCAAGTTGACCATTCTGAGTTTCAACGTCGCCCACGACAACGAGCACTACGGCAACATCGTGACCTATATGCGCTTAAAGGGTCTGGTTCCGCCGTCCAGCGAAAACGCGGGCCGGTAGCTTACAATACATTCGATACCCAGGAGAACAAACGTGAACCGATTTTCCATGTTGATGACCACCGCTTTGCTCGCGGGCTCCACTATGTTCGCGCAGCAGGCCACCACCGAGGCCGCCGCAATCAAGGCCAATTACAACGGAATTAAAGCCAATCTGACCAAGGCCGCTGAAAAGATGCCGGACGATCAGTACGCCTTCAAAGCGTCACCTGACATCCGGACGTTCGGGGCGTTGATTGCCCACATCGCCGACGCGCAAGGCCGCACGTGCGCCGCGATCGCCGGTTCCACTCCGCCGGAAAGCGCCGGCAGCAAGACCGCGAAAGCCGACTTGGTGGCTGCTCTGAAGGCGTCATTCGACATCTGTGACGGCGTAGTCAGTTCGCTGAGCGATGATGACGCCACCAAAACGGTCAGCATGGGACGTGGCGGCCCGCGCTCGAAATTCGCGGTGCTGTGGGGTGTGATCGCGCACAGCAATGAGGAGTATGGCTATCTCGCGGTGTACATGCGCCTGAAGGGCATTGTTCCGCCGTCCAGCGAGCCGCGGTAGTAAAGCGGTAGACTGGGGGATGTGGCGCGAGGCTGGGAAAGCAAATCCGTCGAGGAGCAGATCGCGTCAGCCAAGGCGCGCGAAAGCGAGCCGCGGATCAAGTTGACACCTGAACAGTTGGAAGTCGAAAAGAAACGTGACAGCCTGCTGCTTCATCGCACGCGGGTGGTTCGCGATCTGGAAGCGTGCCAAGATCCGCGTTATCGCAAACAACTCGAAAGCGGTTTGGCGTACCTGGATTCGCAACTAGCCCAACTGGCGACTTAATAGCGGACCCTGAGCCGCGACCACAGGGAGCGGTCGATCCTGACGGAAACCAGGATGGCTATTCCCACTCGATCGTCCCAGGCGGCTTGTTCGTCAAGTCGTAGAACACTCCGCCGACGCCTTCGACGTTTCTCAATGCCCCGGTAATTCTGCTCAGAAGATCCTCGGGCATCCGCACCGAGCGTGCCGTCATTCCATCCACGGAATCGATGGGCCGCAGCACTACCGAATCCGGCCGTTCGACTATTCCGAAAGGAATCAGCACGACAGGAAACTGCCAGATGGTCTGATCGAAATCGTGTGCCAGGCCGCGCACAATCGCATCCGCGCGGCGCAATCGAGCCAGACGCACCTCCGTCAGCCCGGCCGGTGCGACGCGTAGATCCTGCAATGGCGCGGCAGTCCACACGGCGGCCACGACTCGATTCACTCCGGCAGTCCGGTTGGTCAGCCGCGCGGCTTCGTCTTCCGCTGGAAAAGCCTCCAGCGCGAGCACCGGCCGGTAGGTTCTCGAATCGCCTTGTACACCCACCGATCGCACCGGCAGAATCCAGCCGTCCGCGATCCGTTCGGGCGCAGCCGATTCGGAAGAACACAGGCAGCGAATCGCCAGTCCCGGACCCGGAAACGGATGCCGCTCGATCAGCTCCTTACCAAGCCCCAGCTCGCGGCCGATGGCCCGTACTTCGTCTTTGTAGAACGACGCCAGCGGTTCCACGATGCGGCCCTGCTCGATCAGCTTCTGAATCCCAGCGACGCGATTGTGATGCGTCTTGATGAGGTCCGCCTTGGCCGAACCGCCGGATTCGATCGTGTCCGGATAAATCGTCCCCTGGCCAAGAATCCAGTGGCCGTCGAGATAATGCTCGCTCTCCAGAATACGCTGCTGCACTTCCACGAATTGTTCGCCGATGATATGGCGTTTCTCTTCAGGATCGGTCACGCCGGCGAGCGCGCTTAGAAATTCCGACGCGGCATGCTCGATATTGAGCGCCGGGAAATTCCGCCGCACCAGCTCCGTTTCGCCTTCCCGCATCAGCCCGGTATCGACGTAGGTGCCGTGGACGCGTTCCGGCTCCAGCGCCTTAAGACACAGCGTGTAGGCGACCGTCGAATCCACACCGCCGCTTACGAAAAAGAAAATATTGCGATCGCCCGCAGTCTGGCGAATGTGCTCTTCTACGGCGCGGATCTGGCCGGCCGGGTCCCAATCGCGCTTACATCCGCAGATGTCGAAGATGAAGTTCGAAAGAATCGCCGATCCACACGGCGTGTGCGCCACTTCAGGATGAAACTGCACCGCGAACACGCGACGCGCCGGAGATGCGATCGCCGCAATGGAACAGGTTTCCGTGCTCCCCAGCACATGGAATCCGGCAGGCGGCTCGATCACGGTGTCGCGATGGCTCATCCACACCTGCTGCGGTCCCACGATCCCGCCCAGAATCCCGTCATTCGCCGAAATTTCGAGTTGCGCGAATCCGTACTCGCCGTGTTCGCCTTTCTGGACATTTCCTCCCAGTAGATGCGCGATCAACTGCTGGCCGTAGCAAATCCCGAGCACCGGAATCCCCGCCTCAAGCAATGCCGGATCGATGGTGGGACTGCCAGGATCATAGACGCTCGACGGCCCGCCGGAAATGATGACTCCCTTGCGTCCGGCGAGCGACGATGCGGGTGTTTCGCTGGGGGCCACTTCGGCATACACTCCCAGATTGCGCACCCGCCGGGCGATCAGATGACAGTATTGTCCTCCGGCATCCAGAACGGTGATCTGAGGGGGCATTTTTTATTTTACCGCCACGCGCGCAAATTGTTAGGATCGGACTGATGCGTTTCCTTGCCACCCTCTTTGCCCTTGCTGGCGCCGTTCATGCAGCGAAAACACTGGAAATTTACTTCATCGATGTCGAGGGCGGCCAATCGACGCTGGTCGTCGCGCCTTCCGGCCAGTCCCTGCTGATCGATGCCGGATATTCGAATTTCAGTGGACGCGACGCCGACCGCATCGCCGCGGCGGCCAAACTGGCGCATGTGAAGCATATCGACAATGTGTTGATCACGCATCATCATCCCGATCATGAAGGCGGGGTTCCGAACCTGCTGGAGCGGTTCACCGTGGGGAACTTTTACGACAAGGGCCCGTCTGTGGATCCATCGCCGGACAAGACCAACAAAGCCTACGAAGACGCAATGTCGAAACAACAACGCCAGCGCATCAAGCCCGGCGACACAATCGCCGTGAAAGGCATCGACGTGACGGTGATGGTAGCCGCCGGCGAACACGTGGAGCGAAAAGGGGAGCCGAATCCGTATTGCGCGGGCATCGCTACGCACCCCGATGAAAGCGGCGAGAATACGCAATCGGCGGGCGTCCTGATCCAGTACGGAAAATTCCGTTTCGCCGATCTTGGCGATCTGACGTGGAACAAGGAGATCGCGCTCCTCTGCCCTGAAAACCGGGTCGGCAAAGTCGACCTCTTCCTGACCGATCACCACGGCGGCGAAACGTCGCCCGCCATTCACGGGATGGCTCCACGAGTCACGATCATGAACAACGGAGCTCGCAAAGGCGGCGATCCCAAAGGTTGGAAAACGGTCAATACATCGCCCGGACTGGAGGACATGTGGCAGCTCCACTTCGCGGTCGCCGGCGGCAAGGAGACGAATGTCTCCGACACCATGATCGCGAACCTGGAAGAGCATTGCGAAGGCAAATTTCTCAAAGTTTCCGCAGAGGCGAGCGGAGCTTTCACGGTCTACAATTCGCGCAACAAATTTTCGAAGACGTACGCTGCGAGATAGCAGACGGAACGCGCTCCATGACTGTCGCGCCTCAAGATGACAACGGACCTGCTGTCCGCGCGGCCGTCAGTTGAGGCGCGACAGTGATGGAGCGCGTTCGACCTCTGGAATCCTTCTCGCCGTGTCACCTTTGCTTCCGAACCATCGTCTGGACTATGATTCTCCAGATATGGGGAACATCTTCCTACTCGTCGTTTGTGGCGCATTCACCGCCGCCGCGCAATACAAAGCCGTCAATCCACAGGTTTCCAAAATCGTCTCCGAGGTCTCCGAGGACAAGATCGCGGACAACCTCAAGAAGCTGGAAGGCTTCGGGACGCGCAATATTTTTTCCTCCCAAGACAACCCGACGCGTGGAGTGGGAGCCGCCCGGAAATGGATCTACGAACAGTTCCGCAGCTATAGCCCGCGGCTGGAGGTGAGTTACGATCAGTACCGCCTCAAGAAAGACACCAGCCGCGCCTCGCGCATCCAGGACGATGTGGATCTTTACAACGTGGTCGCCGTGCTGCCGGGGACGATGAATAAAGATCAGCGAATTATCGTGAGCGGACATTACGACACAGTGAATAATGCGCGCCCACCGGGGTCGCCTGCGCCCCAGCCCGGCGACCCGCCGCCGACCACACCGCGCGATCCCAACATCGACGCTCCCGGCGTCACCGACGATGGCAGCGGAACCGCCTGCGTGATGGAACTGGCGCGCGTCCTGAGCCAATATCATTTCGAGAAGACTATTGTGTTCGTAGCGTTCGCGGGCGAAGAAGCTGGATTGCTAGGCAGCACACTGTACGCGGCGAAAGCGAAAACCCTCGATCAGAAGATCGAAGCAGTGCTCAACAGCGACATCATCGGCAGCGACGTCGGCGGCGATGGGCGCACCGAGAATCGACGCGTCAACATCTATAGTGAAGACCCTATCGATTCACCGTCGCGGGAGATCGCGCGCTATATGAAAGAAATCGGTGAGCGCTATGTTCCGGCCATGGAAGTCGACCCCGTATTTCGCGCCGACCGCTTCGGCCGCGGCGGCGATCACACGCCGTTCAACCTGGAAGGATTCGCGGCGGTTCGTATTTCGACACCGGTGGAGAATTTCGCCAACCAGCATTCGGCGACCGACCTATTTGTCAATACGTCGCCTTCCTACATCACGCGCGTGACCAAGGTGAACGGAGCCGTGGCGGCGTCGCTGGCATGGGCTCCTAAGACGCCGATCACCAGCGAACAAGTGGAACGCAACGGCCAGAAAGTCACAAACCTGCTGCTGACGCGAGGAAAATCGCGCTACGACGCGGCATTGAAATGGAAAAGCGAAACTCCTGAGGCGGATCTGGCCGGGTACGTTATCGTGATGCGCAAGACCACCGCCGCGCATTGGGAGCGCGAAATTTTCGTCGGCAATGTGACCGAATACACCCTCCCGGAGGTCTCCATCGATGAAGTCGTCTTCGGCGTGAAGGCGATAGATAAAGACGGAAACGAGAGCTTGGTTAGTCCGTACGTCCAAGCACCACGGAACAAGCGCACGATTCAGACATACTGAAAGAAGGAGTCAGAAGTCAGGAGTCAGAAGTCAGAATGGCCGACGCGGTGGTCGAAGCTCTCATTCTGGATTTGCTGCGGTGGCTCGCTCAGGGTGACCGCAGCTACGAAGAAGTCATGAACGCGTGGCGCACTTCCTGTCCGAAGCTTCCGGTGTGGGAAGACGCTTGTGATCGAGGCCTGGTTGCAAACGAAGGCTCGATGGTTAGGATTACGCCTGCTGGGCGCGCGCTTCTGAATTCTGACTCCTGACTTCTGACTCCTGTATTCTAGAAGTTTGCTGCTGTCTTCCTCGACCTATTTCGTCTTCCTGGTCGCGATCTTTGCTCTCTACTGGCCGGTTTCCAGGGTTCGGACGCTCACGCTTGCCGTCGTCCTGTTCGCGAATTATTTTTTCTACGCGAAATGGGACTTGACCTATCTGGTCCTGATCCCAGCCGTCTCCACCTGCGACTACCTCTTCGGGCTCGGGCTTCAGTCTTCCAAGAGCCCCATCGTGCGCCGCCTCCTGGTCGCAGCGAGCATCCTGATGAACATCGGCCTGCTCGCGACCATCAAATACGTCCCCTTCTTCTTCCAGAATTGGACTGCGGTGACTGGCCGGCCGGCGCCGGAATGGCATTGGGCGCTGCCGATCAGCCTGTCCTTTTACGTGTTCCAAGCCCTGACCTACACCATCGATCTGTACCGCCGCGACGCCAAGGGCACGCGGAGCTACCTGGCGCATCTCGCCGCGGTTTCGTTCTTTCCGACCACGCTCGCCGGTCCCATCACGCGCGTGTCGACGCTGATCGATCAGTTCGAGAAACCCAGGAAGCTCGATCCTGCCGACGGTGGCCGCGCGCTGTTTCTGATCGGCATGGGACTCATGAAGAAGTTGCTGATCGCCGATTTTCTGGGCGCGAACCTGGTCAATCGCGTGTTCGATTTTCCGACGCTCTACAGTGGAACCGAGACGCTGGTCGCGGTTTACGCCTACACGCTACAGATCTACTACGATTTTTCGGGATACACCGATATCGCGATCGGGTCGGCTTTGCTGTTGGGGATCAAGCTGCCGGCGAATTTCAACATGCCTTATGCGGCCGAAAACGTCGCGGATTTCTGGCGGCGATGGCACATCACGCTGTCGAACTGGCTGCGCGATTACCTGTATTTTTCGCTGCCCGGCAAGCGTTCCAAAGCGATGGTCTATGTGAACCTCATCATTACCATGCTGATCGGCGGGTTGTGGCACGGCGCGAGCTGGAACTTCGTCCTCTGGGGAGCCCTGCACGGCATCGGCCTGGCCGTGGTTCGCGGGTGGCAGACCTATCGAGGAAACGCAAAAGCGACCGGTGCGTGGCGCTACATCAACATTTTCGTGACGTTCCATTTCGTCGTTTTGGCTTGGATTTTCTTCCGCGCACCCAACGTGGAAATCGCGTGGGCCATCCTGGGACGCATTGCATCGCTCACCGCATCGGCAGCGAATCTTTCAGGGCCTCTGACGCTGATTCTGGCGATTGGCGCACTGGCACATTACGTCCCCAAGAAGTGGTATGAATTGAGTCTCGGATTATTCGCGCGGGCGCCGTTTTATGCGCAGGCGACGGCGCTGGCGCTGCTGGTGATCGGATTGCAGTACGTCGCGCAGACAGGAGCCACGCCGTTCATCTACAACAAGTTCTGATGCGACAAGATATGAGACAGCGATGCCGAAGAAAACTGCGCTGACCATCGCCGCCTTCATCGCGCTCATCCTGCTTCCCCAGGTCGCGCCCGCGCTGAAGGACTACGCGTCGCTCGATCCACGCAACCTCGCGTCTATCTTCAATCTGCCCGTTCCGAAACCCAAACCGGAGCCGCCGGATGCTCGAATCAGGGAGACCAAGCCGCCGGAGAACCTGGTCGACCCAACGCATTCTCTCGATCACTTCTACGACGCGCTACTCAAGAACGGCACCGTGCGCATCCTGCATTACGGTGATTCGCCGACCACCGGCGATCTGATCACCGCCGACGCTCGCGCCATGCTCCAGAAGCAGTTCGGCGACGCAGGCAGTGGATTCGTGCTCATCGCGCGGCCCTGGGCCTGGTACAACCATCGCGGCGTCGAAATGGACGCGTCCTCGCACTGGAAAATCGATATCGCCGGAATCGCGCAATTGAAGGACGGGATGCATGGACTAGGCGGCGTCAGCTTCATCGGGTCGCCCGGCGCGACGGCGCACTGGCGTCTGAGAAACGGCGCGCACGCCACCATCGAGGTCGCCTATCTCATCCAGCCGGACGGCGGCGCGTTCGCCGTGGAGGCGGACGACAAGGTGCTCGGTGAAATCGAAACTGCTGGCGAATCGAAGACCGCCGGATACACGTCATTGAACATCCCCCCCGGCATTTCGAATTTCACGGTGCGAGTCACACGTGGGACCGTACGGCTGTATGGCGCGGAATTTCGCAAAGCCTCGCCGGGCGTGATGTACAGCAGCCTGGGCATCAACGGCGCGAACGTGACGCTGCTCTCGCACGCGTTCAACGAACGCCACTGGACCGCCGCGCTGCATCACTACAAGCCGGACCTGGTGATCGTCAACTATGGAACCAACGAAAGCGGATACGCCCAATTCGTCGATAAGACTTGGGGCCCGGAGATGAAAGAGGTCGTGCGCCGCCTGCACGCCGCGCTACCCGGTGGATCGGTCCTGTTAATGAGTCCCATGGACCGCGGCGAGCGCAACAAAGCCGGCGATATCGAGACAATTTCGGTGCTCCCCAGGCTGGTGCAGATCGAATCGCGCGTCGCGAATGAAACCGGGGTGGCGTTCTTCAATACGTTTCAGGCCATGGGAGGACCCGGCACCATGGGCCGCTGGTATACCTCGGAGCCTCGCCTGGTCGGCGCCGATTTTATCCATCCCATGCCACAAGGTGCGAAGATTGTAGGTGAGCTGTTGTACAACGCGTTGCGGGACGGGTATAACCAATATAAGCTGCGGCAATTGAGCGGCAGCGGTGCAGTGTCGAAGAAATGAAGTTTTTCTTAAAGCTCGGGAGCGCTGTGCTCGCGTGCGCCAGTCTGGCGGCCGCGGCTACTCCCGTCGCCACGAAGAATCCCGCCGCGAAATCCAAGAAAAAGAAATATCGGTCGAGCGTAGGTAAGCCGGCTGCAACCAAGAAGTCGCCCATCAAAACCGCTGTGCATGCCGTGCGCCGCCACGTGATTCCCAAGGGACCGCCGGTGAGCGCCAAGAATCGCGCCGAAGCTCACGAAGGCGTATTCGCCAAGGTCGCCAACGGAGCCGACATTCCAGTCGAAAACGCGGCTTCCCTCGTCCCGTTTTTCGAACTGCTCTATCGCCATCAAAAGGGCGAAATCCCGGGACCCGTGCGCATCCTCCACTACGGCGATTCGCACACCGCAGCGGATGAGTGGACCGGCGATCTGCGCTCGCGCTTCCAGGAAAAATTCGGCGACGGCGGCAGCGGATATTCGTTCGCCGGACGGCCGTGGAACGGTTATCGAAGACTGGACGTGCGCACCGGATCGACGCGCGGATGGCACACCGACGGCCTGGTCGGCAGAACGGGCGACGGCGCCTACGGGCTCGGCGGCGTCAGCATGACGACCAAGGCTCCGCACGAAGCGGTCTATCTTCTGGCCGACGGGCAGCAGTTCGAGCTGTTCTATTTGCAGCAGCCCGGTGGTGGCGCGATTCAGATCTACGATAACGGCGGCCTGGTCGAGCGCATCTCTACCGACGGCGCCGAGGAACCCGGCTATTATCACTACGAAACGGTCCCCGGCCAGCACAAGCTCGAAGTGGAGACGCTGGATCATGCACCGGTGCGATTGTTCGGGTGGGTCGCGGAAAACTCCACTGGAGTCACCTACGAAACGCTGGGGATCAACGGCGCCCAGGCGTCCATCATGCTGGATTGGAACGAGCCAATGCTGCGCTCGAATATCGAGCGGCGCAATCCTTCGCTGATCATCCTCGCTTATGGCACCAACGAAGCGGGCCGCAAGGACTGGACACTCGAATCCTATCGCCATATGTTCGAGGAACTGATCGGCCGCATGCGCAGCGCCGCGCCCACGGCGACCATCATGATGATCGGCCCGCCGGACCGCTATCTCCACACGCGTAAAGGCTGGCAGCCCATGGACCAGATCGACATGATCGTGGAAGCGCAAAGGCAAGCCGCGGTCGCCACCGGATGCGCTTTCTGGGATCTGCGGGCAAAAATGGGCGGCAAAGGCTCCATGCAGACGTGGGTGACGGCGGGCATGGCACAGTACGATCACGTACATTTCACCGGAGCCGGCTATCGCATGCTCGGCGATGCCGTGTTTCGCGATCTGATGAGCCAGTACGACGTATTTCTGAAGGCGCGCGCGGAGATCGTCGCCCAGGCGCCTTCGCCAACTCCCCAGGTGGCCACAAAGCAGTAGCGGTGCCAACGCATACTTTCTATGGCAGCAGACCAAACCACCGACGAATTCTACTGCCCGCGGTGCCAGCAGCCCGTGAACGATCCGCTAGTGTGCGGAGATTGCGCATCGCTGATCTGCCGGCGCTGCGGAGCCCCGCTCGAGCGGGTCGACGAACTCGGTATTGGTTAATACTCTTTTTTTGCTGTCTCCTGGGTTCCTGCTCCTCTCATCCCCCGTCGCAAGCTTCATTTGGCGTGGCCTACGCCGGACCCACTACGCTTAACCTGCGCAAGGACCTGGCGTCCAAGTCCGCCGCGGTCGGAGCGGTGAAGCATGGTGAAAAGCTGGACGTGCTCGAAACGCGCCGCCGCTTCATCAAGGTTCGTACCGCGCAAGGAATCGAAGGCTGGACCGACGCGAACCTGTTGCTCACGCCGCAGCAAATGGACGATCTTCGCCGGCTCGCCGATAGCGCCGCGAAGCTGCCCTCACAAGGAGTCGCGACGGTCTTTGACGCATTGAACATGCACGCCGAGGCGAGCCGCCAATCGCCCAGCTTCTTTCAGATTCCTGAAGCGGGTTCGGTCGAGGTGATCGGCCACCGTGTCGCGCCGCGCATTTCCGCCGCAGCCCAGTTAGTCGCGCCGGTTCGCCGGACGGTTCCGTCGAAAAAGAAGAGCAAGGAGACCAAGCGCGTCGGCCCCCCTCCGCCGATGCCTCCAACTCCACCGCAGAATTGGCCGGACCTTTCGCGTCCGCGCGCCTCCGATCTTGCGGGATACCGGGCGCCCGAACCCAAACCGGTCCCGCTCGACGACTGGAATCTGGTCCGCACCAAAGACGGCAAGGTCGGATGGGTACTCTCCCGCATGCTGAACATGTCGATCCCCGATGAAGTCGCTCAGTACGCTGAAGGGCACCGCATCACGGCATATCTTCCACTCGGCGACGTGAAAGATAAAGAGAAAAGCGTGACCCAGCACAACTGGCTGTGGACCACGGTTTCGGGACAGTCTCCCTACGAATTCGACAGCTTCCGCGTGTTCGTGTGGAGCACCCGGCGTCATCACTACGAGACGGCGTATATCGAGCGGAACGTGAAGGGCTACTATCCTGTCGAAACGCACGACCTTCCGGGACAGGACGAGAAATCGTTTTCAGTGGTGCTTCAGGACAAGGATGGAAATCTCTACAAGCGCACGTATGCCTTCAGCGGATACCGTGTGCGTATGACTTCCAAGGCCGCGTATCAGCCGCCTCCACCGTTGCCGGAGGTGCGCGCGTCCCGGAACTTCGATCCGCCTGCGACTCCGGTAGAATCGGGATGGCGGCAAAAATTGCGCGAATGGAGAAAGAGGCTGACGGGACGATGACGTTTCTGAGCCGGGGACTTTCCTTCAAACCGTGGTACGTGTTCCTGATCTGCCTGGCGATGTGGGCGGCGGATCCGAAAAAAGCTCAGCACGATTACGAACAGGGGCTGCGTTACGAGCAAGCCGGTAAGGTGCAGGAAGCCTACTGGTCGTTCTCCTCGTCTCTGGCGGCGGATCCCACGGCGCAAGCTTATGTGCATCGCGCGAAAGCTCAAATTGCGTTGGGCTCTGTGCCAAAAGCCATCGACGATCTGAGTCATGCAACCGGCCTGGCCCCCAAGGATCCAGAACCGTTCCGGATGCGCGGCGAGCTGTATGCAAAACTGGGCAACCAGGCCAAAGCACTAGAGGATCTAAACAAGGCGATTGACCTGGGCGCTTCGAATTCGGCGGCGTTTACGGCTCGTGGAGCGCTTCAGGAGCAGCTCGGACATCACGAACTCGCCATCGAGGATTACGGTCGCGCGATGAAGCTGCGGCTGGACGATCCGGAGCCATGGAAGGGCCGCGGCATCGCGCAATCTGCGTTAGGCCGTTATCGTAACGCGATCGACGACTTCGATCAATCCATCCGTCTGAATCCCAACGCTGCTGCTCCGTATCTCGAACGCGGCTTCGCTTACGGCCAGATGGGCGATTTTCAGCGCGCGGTTGCGGACTTCGACAAGGTCTTGCGCATCGATCCGGCATCTGCGAAAGCGCTGACGCTGCGCGGCGCGGCTTGGTCGAAGCAGCATGAACTGGATAAAGCGATCGCGGATTTCACCGCGGCGATGAAGTTGACGCCCAGCGATCCCTATCTGTACCTGGCGCGCTCCAGCGTGTATGCCGCGACAGGGTCGCATCAACAAGCGTTGGACGATCGCGAGGAAGCTGTGCGGCTTAAGCCCGATTCGGCCGAAGTGTACCTGGCGCGCGGTGGATCCTATCATCAGCTCGGCATGCACGACAAAGGAATTGCCGACCGCGACGAAGCCATCCGGCTGAAACCGGATCTGGCCGAGGCGTGGTGTGCGCGGGGTAGCGCGTATTTCCTGCTCGGGGATTATCACAAATCGGTCGAGGACCTGAATCGGGCGTTGCAACTCAAGCCGGACTACGCGGAAGCGAGCGAAGTGCTGGCCAAGGCCCAGGCCGCGATCGAACGCGCAGCGGTGGTGACGATGCCTCCGGCGTATCCCGCGTCTCCGACGAAACCCGTCGTGCCGGAACCGGTCCCGGCGGCGGAGCCTGCGCCCGCGCCCCCTCCCCCTCCCGCACCAGTGCCGGTCGTCGCCCCTAAGCCCAAGCGCGAGATTCCGAAGCCCACGGGCGACGCGAAATCCGCTGCGGCGCACAACCAGCTCGGCCGCGATCTTCTCAATCAAGGGAAATATCAGGAAGCGATTGCGGAACTGACGGTCGCCATTGCCCAGCAGCCCGATTTCGCCCTGGCCTATAACGCTCGCGGATTCGGGTACTATTTGATGCGCGACTATAAAAATGCGCTCGCCGATCTCGACGAGGCGATCCGCCTGAATCCGAATTACGCGAACGCGTATCACAATCGCAGTCTGGCTCGAAGAGCGGCCGGTGACCGCGATGGCTCCGCGGTCGATCTGGCCAGGGAGCGCGAGTTGGCAAAACCGAAGTAACCTTCGGAAGGTGCGGACCATTAGTGGCGTTGAACCGCTTCCTGCGGTCGCGGCTCGGGGTCGGCATTTATCGCAATCAGCCGCTCACCTGAGCCGTGACCGCAGGGAGCGGTTTAACCGTCGAGTTTCTTTCAATTGACTGAGCGCAGAAATGCAGTGGGGCAGATTTACGATTTGCGCGCCGACCGCTTTTGTCTCTCCGCGAACCACAAAATTCCAGCGCCCACCACGTTGCCCAGAATCACCACGCCGCTGATTTTAGCGGTGAACCAGAACCGGCTCCCGACGTCGATGATGGGGAACACGGACAGCACCACGTACAACAGCGTCATCAGGAATCCCGAGGCCGCGGCGATCTTTACGCCGGTCGACGCATCGCGACCCGCAATCGGGATCGCGAACAGCACCAGATACGTCAGCGCATAGTAGATTCCGGCGGCGTTGTTGAACAGCTGCATCGCCTCCTGACTCCCGACCCCGAGCATTCCCGAAATACTGAACGCCAGCGTCATCGCGCCGACAAAAAAGATCGACTGCGCCGGTGTCTTGTACTTCGGATGCAGCCGCGTGAACCATGCCGGAAGCAAGTTATCCCATCCAGCGACCATGGGCAGCCGCGCGGTGCCGGAAAAATTCACACTGGTTTGCGCGATGCGCATACCTAGTACGATCAGAATCACCACGCTTGCAATTCGTGCACCCACGCCGAACGGACGCGTCGCGATCGCCAGCACTTGCGAGACCGGCGAGATCAGGTCGACATTCTGATCGCCCACGAACCAGAGCACCGAACCAGTTCCCAGTATGAACAGTACCGCGATGATGGGAGCTGCGATGACCACGCTGCGTGCGATGATCCGGGCCGGATCGCGGCACTCGCCCGCAAAGATCGCGACGTATTCGAATCCGCCCAGCGCGCCGAATCCGAGCTTCCCCAGGATATTGAGGTTGAGCAGCGTCATGGCCGGCATGGCTAGCGAGAACGGCGCGGAGTGCGGTTTGCCTCCGCGTATCCAGTCGATCATCGGAAGCACTGCCATCGCGGTAACGATCAACACCATCATCAATCCGCCGCCTCCGTGCAGCCATTTCCCGGCTCCCAGTCCCACGGTCGAGAGCACTGCAAGCAGTCCGATGATAAGGCAGCTCGCCAGGCCGATGAACCACTTGCTCTCGACCATCCACTGCGCGCTGGGGCCGACGGCGTAGGCAATATTGGTGGCGGCCATCAGACCGATTTCGGACGTCAGAATCATCGCGTAGATCCACAGATTCCACGCCACCAGAAATCCGACGCGCTCGTCGAAGCGAATCTTGGCCCATTGATACAGCCCGCCTTCGAGCGGCATTCTCCGGCTGAGATGAACGACGACGATCGCCGAAGGAATGTAGAACAGCACCACGGCAAGCAGCCAGAACGCGACGTGGGATGGTCCCAGTTTGGCGGCCGCGCCCACCCAGCTCAGACCCATCACAAACAGGATCTGTGTGAAGACCAGGTTCCAAAGGCCCAGTTCTTTTTTCAGCTCTGCGCTATGCGTCTGGACGCTATTTTCGAGTCGCATGGGGCAGGGGTGTGCCCGACCAGTTTAGATTATTTCGGCTGAGCCCACATGGTCTTGCGCAGGCGCTCGTCTGTAGCTTTGCGCGTTTCTTCCATTTCCTTGCGGACCTCGGGAGTAATCGGCCAGATTGTCAAATCCGGCAACGCGAGGCGACTAGGCTTGCCGTCCATCTTCTTCAGTGCGGAATCCAACGCGCGCAAATGGTCGACGCCGAGCTGCAAAATATGCTCGTCGGGTTGATAGAACGATCCGATTGGATAGTCGAGCGACGCGGTACGGGATTGTTCAATATGCGTTCCGAGAATGTGAGTAATGGGGTGTGTACCCGCGAAGTTCACCAATCGCGCGATGCTTGCTGAAAAAGTTGCCAATTCCGTCGCGGGAAAATATAGGCGGCCGGGATATACAGTGTCGCCGGTGAGCAGTACACCTGTCTGCCGGTCGAACAAAGCGATCGACAGACGTTCGTGGCCCGGGATCGGAATCACATCTAGAACACGCTCGCCCAGGTCGATCTGCCCGTGCCCCTCCGGCCAATTTTCGATTCTGTAGAACTGAGCCGTGCCCTCCACCGTCAGGGGCACCATGGTAACCGGATAGCGAAAGTTCTCGAACGTGCGGTCGCCCGCGATGTGATCGCCATGGCCGTGCGAATGCGCGACCACCAGAGAAATGGACGTCCGCTGATTCCGGGCGAGCCATTTCGTGATCACGCTCTCGACGATTCGCGCCGTATCCGGCTTCCCTGCGCCGGTGTCCTCCAGCAGAGCTTTGTCTTTTCCGAACAGCAGATAGAGAAACGGCTTCTCGTAATTGGCGCATCCGGATTCGCGCAGGATGTAGAAGTTCGGATTGTATTCGTGGACCTGCCAATCCGGAACCTCCATGCAGTTGGGACCGCCGGTAATCCATCGATCGGGGAGCGTCTGGACCAGAAAGAACAGCGCGGGAAGGATCATGCGGGATGGAACGCGTCGTCCCAGCGAACTTCCGTGGGTTGTTCGGCGCTTTCGATTTTGAGATTCACGACCACCGGCTCCTGCCCGCTACGGACGACTACCGCTTCCACCGGCATTTCGGGACTCGCATTCATTTCCTGATGCGGAACGAAGGGAGGCACGTAAATGAAATCGCCGGGTCCGGCCTCCGCGAAATATTCCAGGGTTTCGCCCCAGCGGAAGCGCGCGCGTCCGCGAACAATGTATAGCACGGTTTCAACTTCGCCGTGATGATGGGCGCCCGTTTTCGCGTTGGGCTCGACCACCACGGTTCCCGCCCACAACTTGCTGGCGCCCGCCCGGGCATGCGTGATCGCGGCGGCACGCGTCATGCCCGGAGTCTGCGGCGTATTCAGGTCCAGTTCATTCGAGCGCACGACGCGAATGCCGTGAGCCTTCCAATCAGTTGCCATTAGGCGCTGTGCCCGCGGTATTGCCTTCGACAGGATATCCCTTCTCGACCCAGTCTTTGGCGAAATTAGTGGGAATCTCCACGATCTTGATCTGCGTGTATCCCAGACTGTGGAGCAGTTTGTAGGCGGGCTTCATGTTGGGGCAATGGTCCCAGGGGCAGCAGCCGCAATACAGCACGATCTGGGCGTCTTTCGGCACATTCGCGACGGCTTTCTTCAACTCGGCGAGCCCTTCGTCGGTTCGGCCGGGTCCGGCATAGACAGATCCGGGGATGTGCTTGCTCTTGTACATCACCGCGAATCCGACCTGATACATGTTCGGCGCCTGTTTCCTGGCCGTCATTTTGGCGAGATCGTCGGTGTGGATTACTTCGGTTGAAGTCCATGGAGGATTTATCGCGGCGCCGTCCGGCTGCTGAGCCAGAAGCACGCCAAGAGTGAAGAGCACTGCGGGAACGGTCTTCATAGGTTTAGCGTACACAGAATTTGAAACCTTTGGGCGGCCGTCGCGGAATTCCTACAAACGGAGCATTGCGCTCGCTGTCAGATCTGAAAGAATTGAGGGACTATGTATCGCATCACCTTCGCCATCGCCGCGTTGACGACACTCGCCACTGGAGCCCGGGCACAGAAGTTCGACGTCGCGTCCATCAAGCCGAATCACACTGGCGACGGTCGGGTGGGGATCGGGATGCAGCCCGGAGGAAGGTTCACCGCAAACAACGTCACCGTAAAGATGCTGATTACCATCGCGTATGGCATCCGCGATCATCAACTTTCGGGATTGCCGGGATGGGCCGAGTCAGAACGGTATGACATCAGCGCGAAGCCGGAAAACGCAGAGGGCCTTGCTCCGCCCGCGGATGGCAAAATTCCCAGCGAAGCGGAGATGCAGACCCGCCAAGAGAAGATGCGGGCGATGATGCAGGACCTGCTGGCGGATCGGTTCGGGCTCAAGATTCATCGCGAAACCAAGGAAATGCCGGTGTATGCGCTGGTGGTGGCCAAGAACGGTCCAAAGTTGGAGGAGTCGAAGGAAGGTGCCCCGGACATCGTCGATTTCGGCGGGCGAGGGCGCGGGCCGGACGACGTCAAACAAATCCGGCGAGGCCCTATGATCCGGATGGGGCGCGGTCAATTCGCGGGTCAAGAGATGCGTATGCCCATGCTGGTAGAGCAGCTTTCGAGGATCACAGGTCGCAACGTCATCGACAAGACCGGACTCACCGGGAAATACGACATCAAGCTGAACTGGACCCCGGACGAGAGTCAGGCCGGGTTAGGAGGCGGCCCCGATGGTGCTCACGGGCCAGAGGCCGCCTCAGCCGATTCCGCGCCACCCCTGTTCATCGCGATCCAGGAACAGCTTGGCCTGAAGCTCGAATCCCAGAAGGGGCCGGTCGAGGTGGTGGTGGTCGACCATATCGCGAAGGCTAGCGAAAACTAAAAAAAGTTCGTCGATCCGACTATCGTTGTAGTAGCTTCAACGTCTACTCAGTCGGATATGGCCCGAACCAGCCTGACGAAACTCGAATTGCAGATCATGGAGGCGGTCTGGGACCGGGGACCGTGCTCGGTCCGCGAGATTCTGGACGCTTTTCCGGATGCCTCTCGCCCCGCCTACACGACCGTCCAGACCACTGTCTATCGTCTGGAATCCAGAGGCGTGGTTCGCTGCGTCAAGCGAATCAGCAACGCCAATATCTTTGAAGCCGCCATCTCGCGTAACGACGCGCGGAACCGCATGGTGGACGAGCTGTTGGCTTTATTCGGCGGCGGGACCAAGCCGGTGATGGCGCATTTGATCGAGTCCGGGAAGCTGACGCTGGACGATGTGAAGGAAGCCGAGCAGACCCTCAAAAATCTGGCCAGAAAGAAGAAATCGCAATGACGAACCTGTTCAACCATTTATGGCAGTCCACCGTATTTGCCGCGGCGGCGTGGGTGTTGACGCTGGCATTGCGGAAGAATCGCGCGTCGCTTCGATACGGAATCTGGTTTGCCGCCTCGTGTAAATTTCTGATTCCTTTCTCCCTGTTGGTCGCGCTCGGGAACCAATTCGAGTGGCGGACGGCTCCGGCCACCCTGCCGCCACAGATCACGCTTGCGATCGATCAGGTAGTGCAGCCGTTTCCGGCGACTGCCGAGGTTCGGTACGCGAAAAACGCCGAGTCCCCCAGCAGGACTCCGTCGATTCTGTTTGGTGTGTGGCTATGTGGGTTTGCCGCGGGCATATTCTCCTGGGGCCGGCAGTGGCAGCGGGCGCGAGCAGCGGTGCGGGCGTCGTCGGCGCGCGGGGTGGTGGCAGGCGTCAGCGTGATGAGTTCGCCATCGCGGGTCGAACCTGGCATCTTTGGCATCTTCAGGCCGGTATTGCTGCTTCCGAAAGGAATCGAGAAGCGCCTGACCGCGGGACAAATCCGGGCAATCCTGGCGCACGAACTGTGTCATGTGCGGCGCCGCGATAATCTGACCGCCGCGATCCACATGCTGATGGAGACGATTTTCTGGTTCCACCCGGCGGCGTGGATGATCCGCGCCAAGCTCACGGAGGAGCGCGAGCGGGCTTGCGACGAAGCGGTTCTGCGCGAGTCGGTGGAACCGGAAGTCTACGCCGAAGGGATTCTCAATGTTTGTAAATACTTTCTGGAATCGCGGCTGGTGTGCGTTTCCGGAGTGACCGGGTCGAATCTGAAGAAACGAATCGAGGCTATCATGTTGGATCGTGTCACAGGCAATCTGAACTTCGCGAAGAGACTTCTTTTAGCCGGCGCGACGGTTGCCGCGATAGCCGGTCCCATCGTGATCGGTTTTCTGAATGCCCCGGCGATTCGGGCGCAGTCGCAGCCGCTCTCGTTCGAAGTGGCCTCGGTGAAACCGGGTAGCCCTGGTGAAAACCGGTCCGGTTACAACTTTGAGTCTGCCAGGTTCAAGGCCGAGAATCTTCCCTTGTATGCGTTGGTCGCCATCGCTTATGACCTTCCTTTACGGCGGTCTGAGCGGATTACTGGCGGACCGAATTGGGTAGGCTCTGAAGGTTTCGATGTGGAAGGCAAGACAGACATGCCCGTGGGGCTGTCGGCCAAGGCTCGAGAGGTCAGAATGAAGCGCATGCTTCAGACACTGCTAGCGGATCGCTTCAAATTGGAACTGCGCCGCGAGACTAAGGAGATGCCGATCTACGCTTTGTCGGTCGGAAAGAATGGTCCAAAACTCAAAAATGCGAAGGCCCAAGAAAAAGATTGCCCCGAGGGCCGGGCGAATGCCGAGTCGTGCCATGTGATCAACGGCGGTATGGGCCGAGGTCTGCACGGCAAGGCCGTTGACATAGCCGACGTCGTGCAGTTCGCCGGATATTGGACCGATCGTCCACTCATCGATAAGACAGGTCTACAGGGACTCTACGAGATCGATACCGAGGGGTGGGCTCCGATGGTTCCCAGGCCGCCGCGCCCCGACGGACAGCCGAATGCGGAGGACATCGCCATGGCAGATCCGGCCCGCCCGACGCTCGGCATGATTTTCGACCGCCTCGGGCTGAAGATGGAAGCGCAGAAGGGGCCGGTGGAGATGTTCATTATCGAGCGGGCGGAGAAGCCTACCGCCAATTAACGATTCTTGACACAATAAGTTGAACCTTTCGCGGCCGAGCGCGGTAATTCAAAGGAAACCGAAACGCTCAGGCGTCGTCGATAGGTCGATGGAAAGAGATACGGGAAGAGTGCAGTGAATCTCCAAAAACTCATTAGTGTGTGCGCCGTGTGGCTGCTGCTGTTCCCTCTGACGGCGGCGGAGCAGCATGGAACGGTCAAGTTCGGGGGGCTCCCGGTGCCCGGCGCGACCGTTACGGCGTCCAGTGGCGACCGGAAGATCATGGCGGTCACCGATCCACAAGGCGTTTATTCGTTTGCGGATCTACAGGATGGCGCATGGACCATGCAGGTGGACATGCTGTGCTTTGAGACACTAAAGCGCGAAATGAATATCGGTTCGAACAGCCAACCCGAGGATTGGGAATTGAAGCTATTGCCGCTCGATCAGATCAAATCCGCGGCGACAATTCTGAAAACGCCGGTGGCGCCGCCGCCTACGGACGCGCAGGCGAAGACGGACACGGCTCCCAGCGACAAGCCAGCCGACAAGCCGAAGGATCAGGCGGCGAGAAACGATACGCCGGCGGAGACGAATCCAGAAACGGCGGACAATTTTCTGATCAACGGCAGCGTGAACAACGGCGCCGCATCACCGTTCGCGCAATTCGCGGCCTTCGGAAATAATCGCCGCGGGGGCCGCGGGCTGTACAACGGCAGTATCGGTCTGATCTTCGATAATTCGGCGCTCGACGCGCGGCCGTTTTCGCTCACCGGTCAGGATACTGCGAGGCCGTCGTACACCCATCTGCAAGGCGTGGCCACATTTGGCGGTCCGCTGAAAATTCCTCACCTGTTGAAGAACGGGCCGAATATTTTTATCGCGTACCAGTGGGTCCGGAATCGCAACGCCAGCACTCAAAGCGCTCTGATGCCGACGTTGGATCAGCGCAACGGCGATTTTTCGCAGCTTCCCGTGCAGATTTTCGACGCCAGCGGCGCGCCGATTCCCGGCAACATGATTCAATCGGACCAGATCAGCAAGCAGGCACGCGCACTCTTGAATCTCTTTCCTGCCCCCAACTTCAGCGGAAGCTCGCGCTACAACTATCAGATCCCGATCATCGGATCCACGCATCAGGACAGCCTGCAAGGGCGATTCAACAAGTCGATTGGCCGTAAGAATCAGATTTCCGGAAGCTTCGGATTGCAGAGCACGCGGTCGGACAGTCCCAGCGTGTTCGGGTTTCTGGATACTACCGATTCGCTGGGGCTGACGGCAAACGTGAGTTGGCGTGAGGTTTTCACGCCTCGATTTTTCGGGAATCTCGGCTACACCTACAGCCGCCAGGCCGCCCGCATCACTCCGTTCTTCGAAAACCGTCAGAACGTTTCCGGAAACGCGGGCATCACGGGCAACAATCAGGACGCGGTGAACTGGGGTCCGCCGACGCTGAACTTCGCAGGCGGGATCACCAGCCTCACCGACGCATCCGCGTCGTTGGCGCGCAATCAGACCAATTCGCTGACGTACTCGATTTTCTGGAATCGCGGCCGCCACAATGTTCAGGCCGGCATCGACTATCGAAGGCAGCAGTTCAACACGCTGGCGCAGCAGGACGCGCGGGGCACGTTCACATTCACGGGCGCGACCACGCACTCGGACTTCGCGGGTTTTTTGCTGGGCGTACCGGACACCAGCGGCATCGCGTTCGGAAACGCGGATAAATATTTCCGCGCGACCACGTATAACGCGTATGTAAATGACGATTGGAGAGTCAGTCCGGAACTCACCCTCAACGTGGGGATGCGCTGGGAGTATGGATCGCCGATTACGGAAATTTATGGCCGCCTGGTGAACCTGGACATCGCGCCGGGATTCACCAGGGAAGCGCCGGTTGTTGCTTCGAAACCCGCTGGAACGGTCACCGGGCAGCAATATCCCGATTCGCTGATTCGTCCCGATAAGGCAGGATTCGAGCCGCGCATCGGGCTTTCCTGGCGGCCGGTCTCGGGATCGTCCATGGTGATTCGGGCGGGCTATGGCGTGTACTACAACACGTCGGTGTATCAGAATATCGCGATGCAGATGGCGCAGCAGGCACCGCTTTCAAAGAGCCTCAGCGTGCAGAACAGCGCGGCGAATCCGCTGACTTTGGCGAACGGATTTAATGCGTCCACATCGATCACGCCCAACACGTTCGCGGTCGATCCGAATTTCCGCGTGGGATTCGCGCACAACTGGCAGGTATCGATCCAGCGCGATCTTCCGGGCGCTCTGGTGATGACGGCAACGTATCTGGGCATCAAGGGGACGCGCGGGATGCAGGAATTTCTGCCCAACACCTATCCCATTGGAACGGCCGTAAATCCGTGCCCGACGTGTCCGGCGGGCTATATTTACCTGGCGTCGAACGGCAATTCGACCAAGGAATCCGGCCAAATCCAGTTGCGGCGAAGGCTCCATAACGGACTCACCGCGACACTTCAATACGCGTACTCGAAAGCGATCGACGATTCGGCGTTGGGCGGGCGCGGACAAGCCAACACCCTGATCGCGCAGAACTGGCTCGATCTGAGCGCGGAACGCGGACTCTCCACTTTCGATCAACGGCACCTGCTGAACATCCAGGGACAGTACACCACCGGGATGGGAATTCGAGGCGGCACGCTGGTCAACGGGTGGAGAGGCGCGCTGATGAAAGAATGGACCATCGCGAGCCAGATCACCGTAGGCAGTGGGTTTCCATTGACCCCGACTTATTTCGCGGCGGTCCAGGGAACTGGAGTGACGGGACCGATCCGGCCCGACTACACGGGCGCTTCGCTGTATGCGGCTCCGCAGGGATTATTTCTGAATCCGGCGGCCTACGTCGCGCCGCAGACCGGGCAATGGGGGAATGCGGGGCGCGATTCGATCATCGGCCCGCGACAGTTCACGCTGAATGGATCCATGTCGCGAACGTTCCGGATGAACGATCGGTTCAATCTGGATGTTCGGCTGGATGCGACCAACGCGCTAAATCACGTCACGTATCCTAACTGGAACACGACGATCACCAGCGCACAGTTCGGGCTGCCGACGACGGCGAATCCGATGCGAAGCGTACAGACTTCGGTCAGGTTGAGGTTCTAAAATGAGATGGCCGTTAATGCACGTGAATGAACGTCAATCCTGGACGCTGCTGGTTTGTTGCGGGCTGGTTTTCGGACAGCAGCCGAACGATCCAGTTACGTTCAAGGCGAGCACGCAACTGGTAGTGGAGACGGTATCGGTCAAGGACAAGAGCGGCAAGCCAGTTGAAGGATTGAAGGCGACGGATTTTACGATTACCGAAGACGGTGTCGCGCAGACCATCAAGTTTTTCGAATATCAGCGATTCGAGGAAGCAGCGGACGCCGCACCGGCGCCTTTGCCTCCGCCTCGTTTGGTGGAACCGCTCAAGAAGCTGCCGTACACGCAGATCTCGCCGGAATCGCCCGGGAACGTGAAATATCGCGACCGGCGGTTGCTGGCGATGTACTTCGATCTGACGGCGATGCAGGTGCCGGACCAGCTTCGCGCGCTCGACGCGGGACGGAGATTCATCAGGAATCAGATGACCTCGTCGGATCTGATGGCGATCATGATTTACTCGGGGGCGGCCGTGCAGGTGGTTCAGGATTTCACCGACGATCGTACCCGGTTGCTGAGTATTTTAGAAACCATGATCGTCGGCGAGGATGAAAACGCCGACACAACCAACGACGCGAGCACCGCCGATACAGGAACGGCTTTCGGACAGGACGATGCCGAATTCAACATTTTCAACACGGACCGGCAGTTGTCTGCGTTGCAGACCGCGGCGACCATGCTGGGGCGTCTGAACGAGAAAAAGTCGCTGATCTATTTCGCAAGCGGCCTGCGGCTGAACGGAGTCAACAATCAGGCGCAACTGCATGCGACGGTCAACGCGGCGGTTCGCGCCGGAGTTTCGTTCTTTCCGATCGACGCGCGCGGTCTGATGGCGCAAGCTCCGCTTGGGGACGCGACGCGCGGGTCACCGGGGGGAATCGGGATGTATACCGGCGCATCGGCAGGCGCGATGGTGAGTAATTTTCAGCAATCGCAGGACACGCTGTGGGCGCTGGCTTCCGATACGGGAGGGAAGGCGCTGCTGGATTACAACGATCTGGCGAAGGGGATCGTGCAGGCGCAGCAATCCATCACCAGCTACTACATCATCGGGTACTACACCAGCAACGAAACGCTGAACGGAAAATTCCGGCGGATCAAGATTTCGCTGAACAATCAAGTTGCGACGCTCGATTACAGGCAGGGATATTTCGCGGGAAAGGTCTTCGCGAAGTTCACGGCAGCGGATAAGGAACGCCAGCTAGAGGATGCACTGATGCTGGGCGATCCGGTGACGGAACTGACCATCGCGATGGAGGTCGACTACTTCCAGTTGAATCGCGCGGAATATTTTGTTCCGGTCGCGGTGAAAATTCCCGGCAGCGAACTGGCTCTGGCGCGCAAAGGGGGAGCCGAGCACACGCTGATCGATTTCATCGGCGAAGTCAAGGACGAGTACGGGTCCACCATCAGCAATGTGCGGGACAAGATCGACATCAAGCTCGGTAGCGACACGGCCGCGCAGTTGGCGAAGCGTCCGATTCAATACGATACCGGCTTCACGCTTCTCCCGGGAAAATACGCGATCAAGTTTCTGGCGCGCGACGCCGAGACCGGGCGGATCGGCACATATCAATCGACGTTCATCATTCCGAATCTGATGAAGGAGGACAAGCGGGTTCCGATCAGTTCGGTGGTGTTGAGCAGCCAGAAGATGGATCTGAGCGACGCGCTGTATACGGTGAAGAAGAACGCGGAGCTGTCATCGAATCCGCTGGTACTGGAGGGGCAGAAGCTGATTCCCAGCGTGACGCGCGTGTTCAACAAGAATCGCGAGATGTTCGTCTACCTGCAAGCCTACGAGCGCGGGGCCGCGACGACGCAGCCGCTGGTCGCGTTTGTGAGCTTCTATCGAGGGCAGGACAAGGCGTTCGAGACTCCTCCGGCCGCTGTCACGGACGGCATGGACGCGAAGTCGAAGGCGGTGCCGCTGCGGTTCACGGTTCCATTGAATAGCCTCGCGCCGGGCGAATACACGTGCCAGGTGACAGTGCTCGATCCGACGAGTCAGAAGGCGGCGTTCTGGCGGGCTCCGGTGATGGTGGTGCAGTAGTGACGTCGGGACCCGGTCGCTGCGCTCGCGGTTCGGTGCCGGCCTTTCCGAGCCGCGAGCGACAGCGACCGGGTCCACCATGCTAAGGCTTGCTCCACTTCGGCCCGCTATACATTTTTCGGATCGCGAACACGTACGCGATGACTAGGATCACAACTGTCCCGAGCATGGTCCACGCCGCGAGTTGATTCGGCGGCATCATAAGGATCACCACGATGATCGCGGCATAGACGACTGCGATGGCGTTGAGTGGCACGCCATATTTTCCGAGGGACCAGACTGACATTCGCGGCCAATCCGATCCGGTCAGTCGCGCGCGGAGCCCCAACCCCACGGGAATCACATACGCGGAATATAGAGCGACGGTGCTCAGCGAGGTCACGATGGGGACCGCGGCGGTCCACAACATCGCGGCCATGGACGCGATCACGATGGCCCAGATCGCAGGACCGGGAGTGCCGAAGCGCGGGTTGACGCGGCGAAGCAGCGATGCGGCCGGCAACCCGTTGTCCCGCGCCAGGGAAAACACGGCTCGCGATGCCGAGGTGACGCACGACAATCCGCAGAACCACATCGCCATGGAGGCGAAGGCTGCCATCATATTTCCGAATCGTGCGCCCAGCGAGGTTTGAAGAATCGCGATGGCTGCGGGGATATCGTTTCCGGCGGCGTCCTTCATGTGGAGGATCGCCCGATGATCGCGAATCGCGAGCGTCAAGGCGAGGATCAACACGTAGCCGGTCACGCCGGCGACGGCGACAGAGAGCACGATTCCCCAGGGTGCGCGCACGCGCGGGTTTTCAGTCTCCTCAGCCATGTGCGCGGAGGCGTCGAATCCGGTGAAGGTCCAGTGGGCTTGCAGGAGTCCCAGCATGAAGGCCCACCAATACGGCGATCGGCCAGCGCTGCTAAATCCCTGGCGCAGATAGCCGAGGGGCTGCGTGGGCGCCAGCCAATAGATCGCGGCGAC
>DATMOC010000049.1:0-92642 GCA_035568415.1 Bryobacteraceae bacterium
CGCCGTAGCCGCCGCCATAACCGCCGCCGTAGCCACCTCCGTAACCGCCGCCATAACCTCCGCCGTAGCCCCCTCCATAGCCGCCGCCGTACCCGCTGCCGGTTTGGATTCCGAACAACTGGCCCAGCGCCTGCGCCAAGCAATCCGAACGGCCGTATTTCACTCGGTAGACGTACATTTCGACCGCACCGCCCGCGATTACTTTCACCGGAATATCAAGTCTTGTCAGCCACGACTCGATGGTGTCGAACACGCCGGGATTCGGAGCCACCGCGATCAAAGTATTGATGCGATCGACGGGAAGGAATTTGACGGCCGACGATTTCGAGTCGAGCGAGATGGACTTGAGCACGTTCTCCAGATCCTTTACCAGATCCGATGGGCGGCTATTCTTCACCTCGAACAAACGTACGCGCTGGCTGGCGAACGTATCGCTGTCGAACATCGAGATCAGTTCCATGGTGCGCCGCATGTTGCGGCGGCTGTCCAGCAGGAACAGAAGATTGGCCGCTTCGTAGGGATAGGCGACGGCGTTTTCACCGATGAACTCCTGCAGCACTTTCATCAGCTCGGTGACTGAAACGTACTTGAGGAAGATCATGTTGAGCATGGTCTGATCGTCCTCTGGAATACTCTGCGCGGCGCTCTGCGCGTTGGTGGTGATTTGCGGGCGAATGGGCTGATGATTGATGTCTTTCAGCGGAACGATTCGATAGATGTCGCCATTCTGGACCATTCCATAGCCGTTGATGCGCAGAATCTGATCGAGCAGGTTGCGGGCGTCGATGGAGCGCGAATCGCCATACGTGTTCAGCGTCACTCCGCCTTTCACGGTCGGGTCGATATAGATGTTGATCTTCAACTGGCGCGCCAGCGTATCGATCACTTCCGTGAGCGAGGCGTTCTGAAGATTGAACGATCCCATTTGCACCTGCGGAGCCTGGGGTGCCGGCGCGGCGGCCGGCTGAGTCTGCGGCGGTTGGGCTTGCGGAGGTGGAGCCTGGGGCGCCGGAGCTGGTGGTGGAGGAGCCACCGGTGGCTGCGCTGAAATCGTGGAAATCACGGCCATGGCCGCGGCGAGAAATCGCGCCAGAGTCTTTCTTCGAACCATTATTTGACCTTCTCCCAGTAGCACGACTTGCCCATTAACGTTGTCCTGATGTTCTTTCGATATCCGTCCACCACTGCTCCATCCGGCGTGGGATCGTTCATCATGCAGCCACGGAAATCGGTGCCGTTGATGGTCACGCCGACCGCGGAATCGGACCGAACTGAATCGCTGGAGGATCCGCCGAGAGGCTTGACGCGCGATCCGCTGCTTGCGGCACCAGACGGTGACGGTGGAGCTGGAACTTGATAAGATCCTGCGACGGGTCCCTGCGGGGCCTGATCCACCTTGGCCTTCAGATCGTCGAGCTTACGCTCGACTTTCTTGTCATTCCAGCCCAGCGTGATGGTGTCGCGATCGAAGCTCACCAATTTGAAATCGCCCACTTTATCTCCAGCCTGAAAGCGTTTCTGCGGTGTGTTGCCGATGGTGAGGAAAATAACGGGCGGGTCGACGAAACCGATCTGGCCGTAGTACGTAGGCATAGGGGGAATCGGCTTTTCGGGCGGCGGTGGAGGCGGCGGGTCCAGGATTACGTTCGGATTGCGGTCCTTCGCAAACAGGGTCCTCTGCGCGACATCGATATATTGCACCGGAGCGACTGGAGCGGGTTGCGGAAGCGGGGGCGGCGCAAGCACCAGCCGCGCCTGCGCTGAGCGCAGCAGGATTTCGCGTTCGTGCGCTTTCATCTCCAGATAATGCCGTCGCGCCTGCCAGCCGAGCGCGCCCGCCAGCGCCAGCAGCGCAAGATTCAACAGGACAATTTTTCGATTCATGAATGTCTCTCCGGAACCAGTTTTCGCGGCACCACGCCGGATATCGTGAGATGTACGCCGATGACCTTTTCCTTCGGATTGCCGGCGCTGATGCGCAGCTCGCTGGTGGAAACCAGTTCCGGACGCGTCGCGATCGCGGCCAGCATGTTCACCAACTGGTCGACGCGGCACTCGTAACCCACCGCAACGCTGGCTTCTCCATAGGTATCGCCCAAAGGACGCAGCGCGAAACCTTCGGTGGAACGAATCTCGACGTTCTCGGCTTTTCCCACCTCGCGGATGATCTGGATCAGCAGGGCCTGGGCTTGCGCGGCGGTATCGGCAACCAGCAGCCCTTTTTCACGGAGGGCGAGCTCGGCGTTCACTTTCTTGAGAATCTCGTCCTTGGCCGGGACGGTCGCCACGATTTCGCGCAAGTTCGCCAACCGTTTTTCGGCCATCGGGATGCTTTCTGTTGACGCGACTGCCGTCGCGCCGGGCCCTGCGGCATCCTCGGGCCAGAAGCGAATTACCAGACCGAGGATCACAGACACAGCGGCAAACGGCACGGTGCGGCGATAGAAAGGACTGAGCGTCATCGCCCCGCCTCCCGCAAAGTTCGTATCCGGAACCCTTCCACCAGCCCCTGACGCACCGGAGGCATCACGAATTCGGAGGACTCAAACAGCGGTGACGAATCGATCACCTTGAGCAGCGCAGGCGCTTGTTCGGCCTCGCCCGCGATGGTCACTTGATTCCGTGAGATCTCGATGGAATTGAGCCACGCCGGCGGCGGAAGGATCTTGGTCAATTCGGCAAGCACGTCCATGTCGGCTTTGGCGCGATGCCGGAAATCGTCGAGAAGCAGGGTCTTACGGCGCGCGGCGTCAGCGTCTCGGTCCAATTGAGCGGAACGCTGCGCCTGTTTTTCGATCTTGTGTATTTCGCTCTGCAGCGACCGTTCATAGCGATGATTTTCGAAAGCCGGAGTGGCGCTCATGGCGATCGCCGCGCCCAGCACCAGCACGCCCGCGATGGCTGAAGGAACCCAGATGGCTCGCGAGCTGTTCTGCCGCATTTCGGCCGGAAGCAGGTTTACCGAAATCGCCAGCCAGGGGCACGCCGATGCCATTGCAGCGGCGAAGGGAAGAGCCGGCGCGGCCCCCAGGACTTGATCGAGTGGACGCGCTTCGGTTGCTTGGTCGACGCGGAGTTCGGCGCAAGCGAGGGCGGTGCCGCGCGGATCGTCGACATCGAAACTGGCCGAGAACAGCGTGCGCGCGGGACTCTCTCCGTAATATTCGACGTGGCCGTCCACGCGCTCCGCCGCCAGCAGTTCGGAAGGCGGCGTGCGCAGCAGACGAAGCGCCGAATAGATCGCCGCGGAGGAGCAGGTGAACGCTCCGATCTTGACGCCGGCCTCTGAAAAAAGCTCCGCATAACGCTCGATTGCCGCGCGACGTGCAATGGCCACCAGCACGGTCGCAGTGCCAGGCAATCGCGCCCAGCTTGAAACCACATCATCCTCAGGGTACGGATGCAGGCCGTCCATCTGGAATGCGATCGCCGCGGCCAGATCTTTGTCGGAAACGCCTGGCAGCGCGATCTGGCGCGCGATCACATCCTGGCGCGGCAAAAGCACGGTCGCGGCGACGTGGCGCAGATCCAGCTTGCGGACAAAAGCTCCATACTCCGTGCCCCACACGCCGGCAGGTTGATGCGCAAAATTCTCTAGGCTGAGTTTCTCGAGCAGGCGCGCGCCGTTCGGCCGGACCCGCGCCGCAGCGACATGGAGCGACTCAGAACCGTGCGGTCCGGCGATCTGGATTCCGATGCCACTGCCGAACGCGGCCCAGCGCTTTACTTCAGACGGAATCATGGTTGAGGAACTCCCTGCAAGGGCTGCAGAATTCCGGGAGGCGCGACGGCATCTTGCGACCACGCGTCGTCATACCAGCGCAGCACGCGGACCGGCATCATCTCGTAGTAAGGATTACGGCGCGGGTCGAACGTTTTTACGGTGGCCGAAGCGGTCCGCACGATTTCTGAAGGACTGCCATCCGGGCGGCGCAAACGCGCGGTGGCGCGCAAAGTCCAAATCGCGTGGCCGCCCCCTATGGTCAGCCGCGGCGTGGGGAACCCGAGGTCGCCCACTTCGCCCATATTCGCAAACGGTGCAATCTGGCGGTGCGCCACGATCGCCGCGGCGCCCGCCGCCGGGACGCCCACTGCCTGCATCAGGGCCGGGCTCATCGTATTTGCATCGAACGGTCCAGCGGTGCCCCAAATCGAAAGACAATCGCGCAGCCCGCCGGAGGCATACAGCCGCCCTTGATTGTCCGCGATGTAGTTGCCGTAAAACAGCTCGGGTGTCATGCCGCGCACCAGTAACAATTCCTCGATCTCCTGAAAAGACGCATGCCGGGCGTGAAAAGTCGGAGCGCCCATGCTGGCCCCGACACTGGCGTAGAACTGATCGAACCCGGAACCCCCCGACCCTCCCCGCCAATCCTGAATCGCTTGGACGATTTCGCTCGCCTGAACGGTGTTGCCGCCGACCGCGGTGACCAGCCGCAGCAGATCGTCGGGATTGGCCGTGTTGATGTTCAATTTGGCGGTTTCCGGGATCATTTCCACCACTACGTCGCCGCTGGGATATGAAAAATAGAGACGCGGCTTGTTGGGTTGCCAGAATTTCGGCGCGAAGTCGGGACCCCACAGCATCCACTGGATACCCCGCTCCACCGATCCCGAGGCGAGGTACCAGGCCCGGAGACCGTCGGCGGCGCCGCTCACGCGGCTGGTTTCGGACCGCACACTGGACGCGACTGATAGCGCGATTGCCGCGAGCGCTGCCGCAACCCACAGGACCATCAACAGAGCGCCGCCTTTTTGTCTATTGCGAGTCATGTTTTATTGCCAGTCATTTCTTATTGCCAATCATCGGGATAAGCGATCAGCACGTCCCTCGTCACGGCGATCCGGGCGGTTACAGTGAGCAGCGGAAGACGCGCCGGATCTGCTACCAGCGGCGTCATCTCGACGCGCACCGCAAACGGTAAATTCGGCGCGGTCCACTGCGAGACCCAGTTGCCGCCTCTGGGTGAATTCGGATCCGTCGATTTATAGACAAACTGGCAGGACGCGAGCCGATCGGCCAGCACGAACGACTGCGGCGTCGGCCGGCCCGGCGCGAGCTGTCCATTCGCGCAAAAAGGAGTCATACTGTCGGGGCCCGTGTACAAAGCTTCGTTGACGATCAACCGCACGCCGCGATCGGCCGGCAGCACCTGCATTTCGATGACGCGTGGATAGCCGCGCGCGCCTTCCGTCATGGAATAGCTGGATACGAAGCGCAACGTCTGTTCGTTTCCGATGAATGCCGGGCCGCACCCCCCCACCACCGGCATCGCGTTGCTGATCTCGCGCGAAATGATCTGCTGGACGCTGATCACGCGGCGATTGGATTGAAGACGGTCGTCGACTTTCTGCAACGTGAGCAAACCCGCGCGCATCGCCATCAGCATTCCAGCCGAGAGCGCGGCTACCAGCGTGATGGAGATCAACAGCTCGACCAGTGTGAATCCACGCCGGCGATCGACCGCTCCCTTTGGTCGCGGCTCAGCTACACGCCCAACGTTAGAGATCGCCGACCCTGAGCCGTGACCAAAGGGAGCGGTTAATCGTCGACGATGCCCTGACCAGCCCATGTTAAAGGATGCTCCGGCGGAATCCTTCGAGCGTGAAGCTGCGCCGAATGGGTGCGGTTGGGCTGCCGCTCATCCACCAGATTTCCAACTGGACGCGGTCCACCACCCACCTGCCGATGCCGCCACCGGGGGCCTGCTCAAGCGGCGTGATCATCGCGCTCCACCCGGCCGCAACTCCGCCACACTGCGCCGGATCGAACACGCCCTCGATCGCGGACTTGCGTGGCACATTATGATCCACCAACAGCTCGTCCATTTTCGATTTCGCCAGCAATGTCGCCCGATCGTACTCGGTGAGCCGCGCCGCGTTGCGCGTGGAACTGGCCAGTCCGCTCATTAGTCCCGCGACAGCGATCCCCATGATCAACGTCGCGACCAGGACTTCGAGCAGCGTGAATCCGCGCTGGTGTTTCATTGCGCTTGTGATACTCCGGTGATCGGGTCGACCGTGACCAGCCGCTTGCGCCCTTGTGGCGTCGAAAGCTCGATGCCGATTCGCGGGACCGCTCCCCCCGGATACAGCACAATGATGCGAGCTTCATCCGGATTCGGCGGTACGGGCAAGTGCGGCAGGATGTCGGTGATACGCAGCGGCGCGGCGATCTCCACTCGCCGAACGAATCCTAAGTCCGCCGATCGTGCGGCCAGAACGCCTTCCTTGGTCCAGATTTGAATTTGCACGGCTTGCTGGCGGCGGTCGGCACGTTCAAGGGAGGTGTTGAGCAGCGCGACGATCGAGTCGGAAGCGGACCGCAGGCGCAGCGTTTCCAGTCCGGAAGACATCGCCGGATAGCTGATTCCTGCGACCAGCGCGATCAGCGTCGCGACAATCAGCATCTCGAGCAGCGTGATCCCGGCCTCGGATTTCACACCAGCTTTGCGGCTGGGTGTGAACTCAGTTGTTCTTCCAACTGACGACATCCGCATTGTTCCCTTCTCCGCCCGGCTGCCCGTCGGCCGCCAGTGAGACGATGTCCGGCTCGTCGCCGTGCTCACCCGGATATTTGTAAAGATACGGGCGTCCCCACGGATCCATGGGGATGTCTTTAGTCAGATACGGACCGGCCCACTGCGGCAGATTTTCGGGCTTGACGCGCAGCGCTGCCAGGCCCTGATCGGTAGTGGGGAAAACGCCTGTGTCGAGCTTGTAATTCCCCAGCGCCGTCTGGAATGTATTGATCTGCTGAATCGCCGCCGTGCGCTTGGCTTTATCGACATTGCCGAACAGTTTCGGACCGACCAGCGCCGCGAACAGCGCGATGATCGTGACCACCACCAGCATTTCGATGAGCGTTATACCACGTTGATTTTTTCGTTTTTGCATAGTTACATCGCCACGTCGTTGATGCTCGTAATCGCGAGCATCAGGCTCAGAATTAATGTTCCCACCATCACGCCCATCACCAGAATGATGACGGGCTCGAAGATGGAAGTGAACCGTCGAATCGCAGTTCGGGTTTCGTTATCGTAAATATCGGCCATGCGATTGAACATGGCGTCCAGGCGGCCGGTTTCCTCACCCACGGCGAGCAGATGTCCCGCTAGCGGCGGAAATTCACCGGCGCGCGTCAACGGCTGCGCGATGCCTTCGCCGCGTTTCACGCCTTGCGCGATCCCCTCGAGCGTTCCCGAAATTTTGCGGTTATTCAGAATCCCGCGCGAGATGCCCAGCGATTGCACCAGCGGCACACTGGCCGACACCAGCGTCGCCATGGCGCGCGCGAATCGCGCGGTTTCGGCTTTGCGCAAAGCGTCGCCCAGCAGCGGCAGACGCAGCCGCATTCCGTCCCACCACAGTCTTCCTACACTGGTGCGAATGTAGCTTTGGAACGCGATGATCGTGACCACCAGCGCGATCGCCACGGGCGCCCAATAATTCTGAACGATATTGCTCGCCTGGAGCATGATCAGCGTTGGCGTCGGGATCTTCATGCGCGGGTCGGAAAAAATAGTGGCGAACCGCGGGACCACGAAATTCAGCAACACGAAAATGGACCCGATGCCGACCACCGTAAGCAGCGCCGGATAAATCAGCGAGCTTACGATGAAGCCGCGCAGATCGTCGCGGGTGCGTTCAAATTCGGCCAGCCTTTCGAAAATTTGCGAGAGCGATCCGGACGCTTCCCCGGCGCGAACCATATTCACATACAGTTCCGAAAAGTGCGAGGGATGCGTCGCCAGGCTGTCGGCCAGCGATTTACCGCCCTTCAACACGCGGATCACATCCAGCACCAGCGAACGGAACCCGCCATGCTCGGTTAACTCGGCGGTGATCGATAGGGCACGATCGACCGGCACCCCGGCGTTCAACAGCGTGGAAAGTTCCTGGGTGAAAAACAGGATGTCCTTGCGTTTTCCACGGTTGAACGCGGGTATCTCAAAATTGAACGACTTTTTCTGTTCGAGCCCAACGAAGACCGGCGTCAGTCCCTGGCGGCGAAGTTCCTGCGCGACGGATTTGTCCGTTTCAGCAGCGAGGGTGCCGGTGCGGATCTTGCCGTCGGAAGCTACAGCGCGGAAATGGAAAGTCGTCGCCATCAAATTTCAAGCCAGCCGTTAATCAACGTGAATGGACGTTCATTAACGGCCCTATCTAAAACTCCTGAGTCACCCGCATCACTTCTTCTGCGGTCGTCACCCCGCGCCGGACTTTGATCCACCCGTCTTCACGAAGATTCCGCATTCCATGCTGCCGCGCGATCCCGGTGATCACGCTCGCGTCTTCGTTCTTCATGATCGACGCACGCAGCTCTTCATCCAGTTCCATCAACTCGAAGATTCCGACGCGGCCGCGAAATCCGGTCCCGAAACACTGCTCGCAACCCGCGCCGCGAAACACCTCGATGGTGGTCCCGTCCGGCGCAATGCGCGTTCCCGCACTGGTCTTGCACTCGGCGCAAATGACGCGCACCAGGCGCTGTGCAAGCACTGAAACCAGCGACGACGTGATCAGATAATTCTCCACGCCCATGTCCGTCAGGCGCGTGATCGCGCTGGGCGCGTCGTTGGTATGCAGCGTCGAATACACGAAGTGTCCGGTGAGCGCCGCGCGAATCGCGATATCCGCCGTTTCGCGGTCGCGAATTTCGCCGACCATGATCACGTCTGGGTCCTGACGCACAATGTGCCGCAATCCGGACGCGAAGGTCAGCCCGATCTGCGGATTCACGTGAATCTGGTTGATCCCGTCCATCTGATATTCCACTGGATCTTCAATCGTGATGATTTTCTTGTCGGTCTGATTGATGCGCTTCAGCGCCGAGTATAGGGTAGTCGATTTGCCGCTTCCGGTCGGTCCGGTGACCATGAAAATTCCATGCGGGAGCGAGCAGTAATACTCCATCCGCTCCAGCATGTGCTCGTCGAAGCCCAGCCGTTCCAGGTCGTAAAAATCCCCGGCCGACCGGTCGAGCAAGCGCATGACGACCGATTCGCCATACAGCGTCGGCAACGTGGAGACGCGCAAATCCACTTCGCGGCCCATGGTCTTGATCTTGATGCGGCCGTCCTGAGGAAGCCGCCGTTCGGCGATGTTGAGCTTCGCCATCAGCTTCACGCGCGAGATGATCGCGGCCTTCAATTCGCGCGGCGGCGGGTCCTGGCTCTGCAGCACGCCGTCGACGCGATAGCGAATCCGGAATTCTTTTTCGAACGGCTCGATGTGAATATCGCTGGCGCGCTTCTCCACCGCGAGCCCGATCATAGCGTTCACCAGCCGGATCACGGGAGCCTCGCTGGCCATGTCGCGCAGATGTTCCAGGTCTTCCGCGTCACCCGTGGTGGTTGCCAGTTCGTTTTCGGTTTTCTCCGTCTGCCCGTAGAAACGGTCGATCGCGTCGAGAATTTCCTGCTCCAATGCAATGCCGGGACGCACGGTCAGTCCGGTGCAAGACTCGACCGTCGAGCGTGTCTCGAAATCCAGCGGATCGGCCATCGCGAGCGTCACCGTATGATCGTGCAGCGCCACCGGCAGGCAGCGGAACTGGCGCAAAAATTTCGGCGACAGCGTTTCGGTTTCGGGCGAAACCGCGGGTGGACCATCGATCACCAGCAGTGGAACCTGCAACTGCTCGGCTAACGCGGCCAGCACGTCGCGCATGGCGACGAAGCCCAGGTCGACCAGAATCCGGCCGATTTTATCGCCGCGCTCGCGCTGCAATTCAAGCGCGCGGTCGAGATCCTCCTGCGTGATCAGCTTCCGCTCGATGAGGATCTCGCCCAGCCGCATTTTTAGTTTTCTGTGACGTGAATCGCCGCGTCTAATCCCGCGCCGCCGGCGGATTTCGCTTCCAGCAGCTTTTTCTTCTGGCCCTGTAAGACGATTTCCGTTGGTAAGCCGCTGACGTCTTCCCAGGGGTACTTCGTCAACAGTACGGCGATCACGATTTGCTCGTCGGCGGGAACCGGATCGAGCGAGGCGGCAAAGTCGGTCAGGGCCTTTCGCATTTCAGCCTTCAACTGCGGCAGTCGCTCCATTTTCTTCCGCCGATGATCCGCCATTTCCGTTTTGGTCATCTCAGGACGGAAAGTAAGTGTTGGCGACGTAACCAGGTTTACCGAGACCGTGAAAACGGCACCATAGCCTTCGAGATAAACCGAGCGAGCATCTCCGTCCAGAAGGACAAAGGGGTTGTCATTCCACAGATGTTTGCAACGATCGTCAAGATTCCGTTCCATGGTTGCCATCAGGTTTCGGCTCACGCGCGTTTTTTCGCTTGCCTCGGCGGCAAACAGCGCGAGCGCCAGAATGGCTGAAATAAGTGCGAGTCGTTTCATTGTCCAGCTCCCGCGCCAGTATTGATGGCGACCATGCGAACCACCTGCTTGCTGAGCATCTCGTAGTTCTGGGCCGCAGTGACGAAATCTGCCTTCCGCTGCTCGGCAAAACGCTGTTCGCTGGCGGCCAGCAGTTGCTGCGTCTTCTGCGCCTGGCGATCTTCGGTATCGGCGACAGCTTTGGCCACAGCGGTATCGATCCGCTTGGCGACCTCCGTCTCAATTCGCGATTCGATCTGCGCCATGTCGGCGGCAGGCGGCGCAGGGCGCACAAAGGCGTGCACCAGGATCGCCGCCGCGACTACGCATCCCGCGGCAAAGGAGGGCCGCAGGAAGCTCTGCCACCAGCGCGGCTCGAAGACTTTATCCGAAACAAACGCGATCCGGCGCGGGATTTCCTCTTCGCGCAGCGTCGAAAGCGCGTCCAGTGTCAGCCGCATCCCAGCCAATTCGTCGCGGCATTCCGAACACGTAGCCGCGTGCGCCTCGGCTTCGCGACGGCCGTTCCCGTCCATTTCGCCGAGCGCGTACGCTTTCCAGTCATACGATGTACAACTCACGATTCACCTCGCAACACATTGGTTAAACCAGCCGGAGAAAGAGTCGTCTTGAGCAGATCCAGGGCAGTGTATAGCCGCGACTTTACGGTCGACACCGGACAGCCAAGAATCTCTGCCATCTCTTCGAATTTGAATCCCTGGTAGACCTTCAACAGAACGGCTTCGCGCTGATCTTCCGATAGCCTTCCGAGCGCGCTTTCGACCGCCAGCGACAACTCCAAGGGCAGCAGCCTTCCGGTTTCGGACGTGCCCCGTTCGTAGGGAAGCTCGCCTTCCGGCCGCCGTTTCCGCAGCAGGGAAAACGCCTCATTGTGCGCGATCCGGAACAGCCAGCCCGCGAACTTTTCGGCCGCTTCGAGCTTGGGCAGGTTTTGGTAGGCTTTCAAAAAGACATCCTGACTAAGGTCCAGCGCATCCTCGCGATTCGCCACCAGCCGCAGTAAGTAATTGAAGACACGCTTCTCCCACCGGGACACAAGGAGGTTGTAGGCCTCGACGTCCCCTCGTTTCGCTTTACCGATCAGGTCGCGATCTTCGACCTCGCGAAAGATCAACTCAGGCTCCTAATCTCTGGCTCCGTTACAGAAGACGGGGCCAGGGCGGAAAAAGTCGGACGCGATTCTTAAATTATGACGTACTGCGCAGGTGAGATCGAGAAGAAGCCAAGGGCCCTCCGAGGCTCTATACACTAAGCCGCGAAAGACACGGTCATTTCGCCGGGCACGGACTCTCCATGCTCGATCCGGTCCGCGATCACTCGCAAGGCGAGCGCTTCAGCAGCCGCCAGGGCCTGTTTTCGAGTTTTTCCGTACACGGTAACACCAGGAAGTGCAGGGATGTCGGCGATCCAGCGGCCGTCCACATCACGCGTGAACTCGATCTTCAGTTTGTATGCGGGAGCTTTCTTCATCGGCGGCTCGTACCTGATTTTAGCATCAGCCGATGGGCTTCCTACGCAAGCAAATAGAAGATGTCCGTCCGAAGCTGCGTAGGATCCTCGCTCCAATGCCCGTATACTTCCCAGGATGCCCCGGCAAACTGGCGGCCGTTCTCCTGCGCCCATTGACGAATCGCCTCATGGGCGGGTTTCATTTGATCGTAAGGACCCAAGTACGTCGTCGTCGCCACGGTTCCGGCGGGTGTCGAAGAATTGCCTCCGCTTTCGACCTGGACGCCGCACTCGATCTCAAACTCGCCGGCGCTACCCGAGCCGGGATAAAACACGATATTCAAGCCGCCCTTGCCTTTGAAGCCGGCGTAGAATTGATCGAACAATTCGCGGATCCGCCGGGGAAGATTCGCGGCGGTCGTACGTCCTCGCACCATGGCAATCGGTTGCGCGGGAACTACCCGTACGTCGACTTTGTACGCCATGAATCCAGCTTACTTCGGACACACGCGCTGGCTGATACGCACCGATAAATCACCAGCTCGCAACACTTCAATTGGTGCGGGCACGTCCTGCGGCGGGGGTGAAAAATCGCTCCACACCGCCACCCACTCCGTGCATCCAGCCGACGAATTCAAGAGCTGTGACCGGTCGAGCCGCGAATGAATCAGCATCCGCTGATAGTCCGGTGGCGACGTGTCTGTGTTTTCTGCAAGGTTGCGTACAGCCGCCTGGTACCGGGTTTCGCCGCCAGTTTCCCTGGCTCGCTGCAAGTAAAAATCGAAGAATTGTCGATCCCACGGCGGCGAAAGTATTAATGCACGCTGACCGGGCTGCAAAGCGCCATCGAAGAACTTCGCGACTCGATAACTCAGTTGCAGGCGTGGATCCGAATCCTCGCGAGCGACATACTGATAGGTTCCCCAAACCCCGAACGCGATGCCTAGCCCGGCCAATGCCACCTGATACTTCGGAACCTTTTCGAGCGCGATGGCCGCCAGCAGTACCACCGCCGCGATCCAGAAATGCGCCTCCCGCGAGGCCACCTTGCCGTCCGGATCGTCGCGTACACCGTGAGCGGAAAACAACAGGGCGACCGAGAACATCAGAAAAAATAAGATCAGGGGCCATAAGCGCGGCACCCATCGGTCGCGTTCGCGCCACAAGAACCAAAGCCCAGCGAGCCCCAGGGCAACGACGATCACCGGGGTGAATTTCACCGTGATGTATCCGAGATACGCCCAGCGGACCAGCCGCCTCAGCGTGAACGTCGACTCGATCACGTACGATCCTTCCGGCGCCAGGCCTCCCCGGAACAGCATCCAAGCGACCGGCGCCCACCCGAACAAAGCGAGACCTTTCACAACAGCCCAAGCCCGGCGCTCATGCTTCCAGACATACGCGGCCGCAAGTACCGGCGCAGCGATCCACGCCTCGAATCGTGTGATGCATCCCAGCGCCAGACCCATCGACGATACCCCGTAGCGTTCCGCATAGAAGAAGTAAAATGCCAGCAGAACACAGACCAGCATCAGCGATTCCTGATAGGGGACGATCGAGTGCGCCGCAACCAGCGGATCGGTCGTCATCAGCAACCCAGCCAGAAAAGCCACCCGCTCGTCAAAGAACTCGCGCGCCAGCAGGTAGAACGCGACGCCCACTGCCGCCCCAATCACCGCCATTGCCACCAGGATCGCCAGGTAGTTCGTTGTCAGACGCGACACCAGCGCAATCACGATCTGGAGCAACGGCAACTGGTGGCTGGCCAGAATCCGGTCCGGATGCAGCATCCGGATCATAGGATCGCCGCCGAAGACCAGTGGAAAGCGGGCGATCAAGGCTAGGCGCAGGGTCAGTCCGGCGATGAAGATCCACGCAACCCTCATGAGTTACTATCGTAACCTAAAGATTCTCTTAGGCATACCTCCAAATGAGATGGCGGTGGCAAGAAATATTGCATAATAGTTGACATGTATAGACGCATATTTTATACTTGTGTTTAGAGCAGATCTAAAACTAGGAGATGGAGAAAATGTCTATCATTCGCTATTCGCCCTTTGCTGACCTGGAGACCTTCCCGACCGGGATTCGACTCTTCCAGGACACCATGAATCGTTTGTTTGCCGAGCCGAACGGCCGTCCCTGGGTCCCCGCAGTGGACATCAAGGAGACCGAGAACGAGCTGATCTTCAAAGCCGACATCCCCGACGTAGAACTGAAAGACATCGACGTCAAGATGGAGAACGGCACTGTAACCATCCGCGGCGAGCGGAAGTTCGAGAAGACCGAGGACAAAGGCGGCTGGCATCGTGTCGAGCGCTCCTACGGTACCTTTGAGCGTGTGTTCACCCTTCCCGAAACCGTCGACCCTGAAGGTGTGAAAGCAGATTATAAAAACGGCACGTTGACCCTGACGCTGCCGAAAAAAGAGATCGCCAAACCCCGCCAGATCAAAGTACAGGTGAGCAACAACTAAGCTCCGCACTTCTGATGGGATACTTTGGGGGGACGAGTAAGGCTAGTCCCCTTTTTTTCAAGTCAGGATCCGGTTCAAAGCGGTCGGCAGTTCCGGAAACTGGAAACGAAAGCCCGCCGACAACGCGGCTTGGGGCATCACTCGCTGGCTGGCCCAGACGATCTCCGCCATTTCGCCGTACAACATTCTTAGAGCAAACTTCGGCACCGGGAACACAGCCGGACGATGCAGCGCCCGTCCCAGTTCGCGTGTAAACTCGGCATTCGTGACCGGGTTCGCCGCGGTCGCGTTGATCGCTCCTCGCACCGGATTCTCCAGTGCGAACTCGATCAACCGCGCCAGATCGTCCAGATGAATCCAGGACATCCACTGCTGCCCGTCGCCGATGCGTCCGCCCAATCCCAGCCTGAAGATCGGCAGCATTTTCGCGAGCGCGCCGCCTTCCCCCAGAACCACTCCGATCCGGAGCGTCACCACGCGCACTCCGAATTCTTCCGCGCGCAGCGCTTCCCGTTCCCATTCGACTGCGAGCCGCCCCAGAAAATCGTCGGCCGGCTCGGAGGACTCTGTCAGCACTTCGTCCCCACGCGAGCCGTAATAACCGATCGCCGACGCGCTGACCAACACCGCTGGCGGATTCCGACGTAAAGCTTCAACGATGCTGCGGGTTCCCTCGACGCGGCTACTCCGGATCCTCGCACGCGCTGCGATGCTCCAGCTCTGTGCGACGGGCTCGCCCGCCAGATTCACCACCGCGTCACAACCCTCAAAATCACCGGCCACCACGCCCGCGCGCGTCGAGATCGCGTGAAACGTATGCCCGCTAGCAATCTCCATCAATCGCCGCCCGACAAATCCCGAAGCGCCCGTAATCGCGATTTTCATTCAGAGCCCCGTGAGGCAGGCTTGCAGCCTGCGGCGGACTTGAAGTCCGCCAAGTCTTGCGCCGGTTTCAAACCGGCGCGCGGGCTGGAAGCCCGCCCCACATCCGCGTCGACGTCCGCCATCCGCTCGTTCCTTCGAGCGAGAGATACCCACACATCCTTAATTCTCAGTCGGCATCTTGTCGACGGAATCGATCACGACAACGTCGAACGGGATGCGTTTGGCGACGAGCTGCAACCCGAGCTGTTGTTGCAGGGCCTTGAACAGATCCGGCGCTACCGGTGCTCCTGGCGGGCTATCAGCGTTCGGTATCTCCTCGCTGAATTCCAAAGTGAAGTCGTAGGTTTCCGTCAGACCAGTTTGATCCACCACGGTGCGCCCGTTGGGAGATTGCAACATTGTTGCCAGCCACGATATCGGTTGCTTTTGCGCCCTCATGCGAACCACCCTGAACCCGCCGGCGCGGGAATCTCGCCTTTCGAACCCTGGGCGGCCTGGCGCCAAATTCGGGAAATTCGCGCCTTCGGCAGGCTGATTGAGCCTAGGTCCGCCTTTACTCACCACCAAAGCATATGCCGGGAACTCTTTGGATTCGATGTGCAGCTTGAGATGGAATCGCTCTGCAAGCAGGTTTTGCAACATCACCTGGAACTGCTTCTTGGTCGTATTCGCGGGCAATTTCGTATCGAGGTCGAATGTCTGTCGATCGAGCGCCGTCTTGCTGGAGACCTGGAACACCTCGACCTTGTACGCCGTGATGATGAGATCCAGAAGAGACGCGGAATGGAAGTAATATCGCGTGGGATCTGAACTGCCAGGTCCGAAGTCCGACCCTCGGAGGCTCTTCGGCCCCGACGGCTTGACGGAGGCTACTTCGAACGCCGTGGTAACAGGTTCAGTAGTCTGCGAATGACCCACACCGTGGACCGCCGCAAATACTATTCCTAGGCTTACAAGCCGCATGGAAAGCCGTCAGTCACCAAGTATTGCAAATCGTAAGCGTCACCGGCGCCATGCGAAGATGGTCTTGCAAGATGCGCCTCTTCAATCGCGCAAAACTTCTGTGGAGCTATCTGCGTCGCAGCACGCGCGTGCCTGCGCTGCCGGTGGAGTACATCGTCGAAACCACGGCCAAGTGCAATCTGTACTGCCCCATGTGCCCGCGCGAAACCCACAAGCAACCCAAAGAGGACATGACCACGGAGATTTTCGAGCGCCTGGTCGACGGCGCCCGCCACACTGGCGAGCACATGATGCTGATCGGCCTGGGCGAGCCGTTCATGGATCGCGCCATCTTCGATCGTATCGAATACTGCGAGCGCCATGGCGTCTCCACGCTGCTTTCGACCAACGGGACGTTTCTTGACGAAAAAACTGCCGAGCGGCTGCTCGAATCGCCGCTGGCTCACATCACGCTGAGTTTCGACGGCGCAACCAAGGAAACCTTCGAGCATTACCGCAAAGGCGCGCGCTTCGAAAAGGTCCGCGACAACTTCGTCCGCTTCGCCCAAATGAAGCACCAACGAAAATCGAAAATGCAGGTGGTGGTCCAGATGGTCCGCATGCCGGGCAACGCGCATGAGGTCGACGATTTTCGCCGCTTCTGGAGCCAAATAGAGGGCATCGACCAGATCCGCGTAAAAGAAGACGAGACCAATCTCGTGCAACCCGAAGGCCATCGCGAAGCGCGCCCGTGCCATTACTTGTGGCGCGGCGCGATGTATGTGAAACACGATGGTCGCGTCTATCCGTGCTGCCAGAGCTACATGCTGGATGGCTCGCCGGTGGGCGATCTGCGCGACCAGCCGCTGGAAGAGATTTTCAACTCTGACGAAATGCAGCGCCTCCGCCGCCTTCACGCCCAAGGCCGCGCGGGTGAGATCGACATGTGCGCGCGATGCTGCACCGCGGTTCCACATCCGCTGCTGGTGGCCGGCAGCCTGATCCTGCACGGAAAATGGGTTCGCCGCGCCGTGCCCCTGATCGAGCGGCTGATCTACGGGGCAAAACTCCCCAAGCGCCTGCTCACCCCCGCGCGCGAGGATCTGGTCCAAATTGAAAAGCGGTAAAATACAGGACGGGTTGTAAACGATGTCCCGCCTTGTAAGTGACCGCGCGGAAAAAACAGCGCAAGTGGTGGTGCTTCCTTCCTCGCTGGAAGATCCGTCAAGAGCGGTCCCCGGACTCTATCGTGTCGGCCTCATCGCCGTCTGCATTTCGATTTTCGTTTTCTTCGCGTCGCTGGTGCTGGCCTACTACTGGCGAGCTGCCCGACCGCCCTTCTGGGATCCGATCCCGCTCCCGAAAACGTTGTGGACCAGCACTGCCCTGATTCTGGCGTCGAGCGTCACTTTCGAAGCAGCTCGTCGTGTGTTCCGCAAAGGCAAATGGCGGATGGCATCGCATCTGCTGCTGGTGACGGCGTGTCTCGGCGCTGGATTCTTGGCGTCGCAACTCACGGCGTGGCGGCAACTGATCGCCCAAGGGGCTTTTCTCTCGCAGAATCCGCACAGCTCGTTCTTCTATCTGTTCACCGGACTGCACGCCGCCCACTTGCTCGGCGGATTAGTGGCCATGGCCGTGGTGCTCATCGGCAAAAACAAGCGGCGCGAGCTGGTCGACGTGGTCGCGTATTACTGGCACTTCCTGGGCGTCCTGTGGCTTGCGTTGTTCATCGTCCTTCGAACTCGCTAACAACCCGGCATCCGCCGTTTACTATGGAGCGGTCGATCTTGATGTCTCAGTCAGCGATGTTATCCTGAGCCCATATACCCCCTATGAGAGAAGCCGTCGTCGTCGCTAGCTCGCGGACTGGCCTTGCCAAATCTTTCCGTGGATCTTTCAACATGACGCGTCCCGATGACCTGGCCGCGCACTGCATTCAGGACGTTTTGCGAAAAACTCCGCAGCTCGATCCGGCCGAAATCGAAGACGTAGTTCTCGGCTGCGCGCAGCCGCATGGAGCTCAAGGTGACAACGTCGCGCGCGTCGCCGCGATGCTGGCCGGGCTTCCGGTGACCGTCGCCGCCACCACCATCAACCGGTTCTGCTCTTCCGGACTTCAGGCGATCGCCGTGGCGGCGCACGAAATTATCAACGAAGGCGCTGAAGCAGCCATCGGCGGAGGCACCGAAAGTATTTCGCTGACGCAGCGCAATCGCGAACCGAATCCGCGTCTGGAAAAATCCATGCCAGGCATCTACATGGTGATGGGCGACACGGCGGAAGTGGTCGCCAAGCGCTATAAAGTCAGTAGGCAAGCTCAGGACGAATACTCGCTCGAAAGCCAGAAGCGCACCGCGCGCGCACAGCAGGAAGGATTTTTCTCCGGCGAGATCGCGCCCATGCGCGTCACCAAAGCCGTACTCGATAAAAAGACCGGAGAGAAAATCGGCACTGAGGAAGTCTGCTGCGATCGTGACGAATGCAACCGGCCTGACACGACTCTTGAAGGCTTGCTGGCGCTCAAGCCGCACTTCGATCAAATCAGCGGCCAAGGCTCGGTGACCGCCGGCAATGCGTCGCAACTGTCTGACGGCGCCTCGGCGACGCTGCTGATGTCGCGCGAGCGCGCCGACAAGCTCGGTATTCCCTACAAACTGATTTTCCGCGGATTCGCCGTCTCCGGATGCGAGCCCGACGAGATGGGCATCGGACCCGTGTTCGCGGTCCCGAAACTCCTCAAGCGCCAGGGACTGAAAATGTCGGACATCGATTTGTGGGAACTCAACGAAGCGTTCGCGGTCCAAGTGGTCTACTGCCGCGACCGCCTCGGCATCCCGCAGGAAATCCTGAACGTAAACGGAGGCTCGGTCGCCATCGGCCATCCATTCGGCATGACCGGATCGCGCATGGTGGGCACCATCGCTAATGAAATGGAGCGCCGCAAAGCTCGCTACGGCGTGGTGACCATGTGCATCGGCGGCGGCCAAGGTGCGGCCGGCCTGTTCGAGCGCGCGGCGTAAGCAATGATCGACCCGTCCGCGACGATCGCGCCCACGGCGCGCGTCCATCCGGACGCTAGCATTGGACCCCACGTCGTCATCGGCGAATTCGTCATCGTTGAATCGGACGTCACCATCGGCGCCCACACGCGGCTCGAACCCTACGTTTACGTCAAACGCTGGACCAATCTCGGCGAGCGCAACGAGATCTCCGCTGGAACCGTCCTCGGCACAGATCCGCTCGACAAGGGTTTTACAGGCGAGCGCAGCTATCTCAAAATCGGCAACGGAAACAAGATCCGCGAGCACTATACGATCTCCCGTGGCACGGCTCCTGAATCGAAAACCATCATCGGTGACGAGAACTACATCATGACCAGTGGCCACATCGCGCACAATTGCAAGATCGGCAACCGCACCGTCATCGCGAGCTGCGCTTTGGTCTCGGGCTACGTCGAAATCGAGGATCAGGCGTTCATCTCCGGCGGCGTCGCGATCCATCAACATTCGAAAATCGGCCGCCTGGCCATGATCGGCGGAATCACCAAGGTCAACAAGGATGTCCCGCCGTATTTCCTCTACGGCGATGTCTACGTCACTCCAAAAGGCCTGAACATCGTGGGTCTCCGCCGAGCGGGTTTCACTGCCAGCGAAATCGCTGCTCTAAAGACCGCGTACAAAATTCTGTACCGGTCGAATCTGAAACTGGAAGACGCCCTGCAGCGCATCGAGACGGAAGTCCCTGCCGAGCACACGCGACATCTGATCGCATTCATTCGATCCTCCAAGCGCGGGATCTGCCGCGAATAAATCCGGTTCGCAGCCATAATGAAGCAATGCCCGACATCTTCCACGACTTCCCCATCCGAGCCTCCGCCGTCAAAGTCTTTTCCGCCATCGCCACACCGACAGGACTCGACGCCTGGTGGACCAAGACTTCCTCAGGACAACCCGCCGCCGGCACGACCTACGAACTCGGGTTCGGCCCCAACTACAATTGGCGAGCCGTCGTCTCCCGCTGCACTCCCAACGCCGAGTTCGAGCTTCAAATCACGAGTGCCGACGCAGACTGGACGGGCACTCGCGTCGGATTCGTGCTCGCAGAAAAGAATGGCACGACTCAGGTCCGCTTTCATCACACCGGCTGGCCGCAGGAGAACGATCACTATCGGATTTCCTGCTTCTGCTGGGCAATGTATCTGCGGCTTCTCAAGCGCTACGTCGAAACCGGAGAAATCGTGCCGTACGAAAAACGTCTCGACGCCTAAAAAAGCGGGGCGGCCCTCCGTCGACCGCCCCAACCACAAGGTGACCTACTTTTCAACGATGTCCGACTTCATCGGACCCAACGCGCCCAACAACTCGCCCTTCTCTTTTTCTCCAACCTTGAACTTGTCGAGCGCACCCACCAGATCTTCCACCAGCGCCGAAAAATCGCCGCTCGAAACGCCCATACCCGCGTGAGCCGATTTCATATCTTTGCCGGTGTATTTGCAGGGACCGCCGCTCGCCTGGCAGATCTGATCCACCAGCTTCTGTTTGAACGACGCCAGCCGCGTCGGATCCGCCGCCGTGTCCTTAAAGAATCCATTGATGCGCGCGTCCCCTGCCACGCGTCCCACGAATTCGTCAACCACCGCCGTAATCGCTTTCTTTCCTCCCAGCCGCTGATACAGCGTCTTCTCCTTCGCCATCGCCGGAGCCATCAGCGCCAGCGCCATCACCGCATATCCCAAGAGTCTTTTCATGGATTCGATCCTCTGCTCACCTATACGCAGCCGCCTCGAATTCGGATTTGATGTGGGGCAAACTTTCAGCTTGCGCTTCGACTTTCAGTCGAAGCATTCGCGCGCCCGCCGCGCGAACATCGGTCATCGGCCACACATGTCAGAATAGAAGCGATGGCCACCTTAACCGCCGCCAAGTCTTACCGGACCCTCAGCGGCCTGCCCCTCGAACCCCTCTACGGTCCCGACGCGTTAACCAACGCCGCGACCGTTCCCAACCCAGGCGAGTTTCCCTACACCCGCGGCATCCATGAATCCATGTACCGCGGCAAGCTCTGGACCATGCGTCAGTTCGCCGGCTTCGCGACCGCCGAGGAAACCAACGCGCGCTATCACTATCTGCTCGCACAAGGCCAGGCCGGACTTTCCGTGGCCTTCGATCTCCCCACGCTGATGGGCTTCGATTCCGACTCGCCCACCTCACTCGGTGAAGTCGGCAAATGCGGCGTGGCAATCTCTTCCCTGGCCGACATGGAAACGCTGTTCCGCGGAATCCCGCTTGGCGATGTGACTGTTTCGATGACCATCAACTCGCCCGCGTCCATCATCTGGGCCATGTATCTCGTCGTAGCCGAACAACAGGGCGTCTCCTGGCAAAAAGTCTCCGGCACCCTGCAGAACGACATTCTGAAGGAATACATCGCGCAGAAGGAATACATCTATCCGCCGCGCCCGTCCATGCGCCTGGTGACCGATTCCATCGAGTTCGCGACGAACAGCGTTCCGCGCTTCAACCCGATTTCGATTTCCGGCTACCACATCCGCGAAGCCGGTTCGACCGCCGTTCAGGAGCTCGCCTTCACCTTGCGCGATGGCATCGAATACGTCGATTGGGCCCTCGAACGCGGCCTTCCGGTCGATTCTTTCGCGCCGCGCTTGAGCTTCTTCTTTAATTCGCATAACGATTTCTTCGAAGAGATCGCGAAGTTCCGCGCCGCACGCAAGATCTGGGCCGACACCATGCGCGACCGCTACGGTGCCAAAGACGAACGGAGCTTGAAACTGCGTTTCCACGCGCAGACCGCCGGATGCTCCCTCACCTGGCAGCAGCCTCAGAACAATATCGTCCGCACCGCGATCCAGGCCATGGCCGCGGTTCTCGGCGGGTGCCAGTCGCTACACACTAATTCGCTCGATGAAGCCTACGCGCTCCCATCGGAACACGCCGTCACCATCGCGCTCCGTACGCAACAAGTGATCGCCCATGAAAGCGGCGTCGCCAACGTACCCGATCCACTGGGAGGCAGCTATTTCCTCGAAAAACTCACGCTCGACGTCGAGAAAGCCGCCAACGATTACATCCGCGCCATCGACGACATGGGCGGCATGATCAATGCCATCGAGCGCGGCTATCCCCAAACCGAAATCGCCAACGCCAGCTTCGAGTTCCAAAAATCTGTGGAGCATGGCGATTCCGTGATCGTCGGCGTCAACAAATTCACCGAGCAGGACGAGAAGCCTATCGAGCTCCTGCAAATCGACGCATCCGCCGAACGCCGCCAGGTCGAACGCCTGCGTGAAATGAAGCAGCGCCGCAAGCAATCCGACGTCGACCGCACTCTCAACGCCCTTCGCCGCGCAGCCGAAGGCAGTGAAAACACCATGCCGTTCATCCTTGACGCCGTCCGCGCCTATGCAACGGTGGGGGAAATGTGCACGGCCTTAAGGGACGTCTTCGGCGCCTACACCGAAACCAGCGTGCTCTAAATCGCCGAGCCGCGCACACTAGTCGACGACTGGCACCAGATTCGATCCCACGATTCGTTGGTCCGACGTGACCAGCCGCAGTCGATTCACCCGAGCGGACGCCACAATTACCCGGTCCGCCGGATCTCGCAGCGAGCTAAGTAAAGCGACGTCTGAAGCCACCTCGAAGTTCAGCGGAAGAATTCGGAAAACCGGATTACCTGCGAGATCCTCGAAGAATTCTTCCAAACTGGTTTTTATACGAAGCTTGCCGTCGCCCGCTAAAACCGCAATCTCGAGCAGACTGATCGCGCTTACAGCCAAGGGCTCCGCGTTGCGGAGCGCCGCATCGATAACCCGCGTCTGCTCCCCCGAGAGTTTTCTGGCGTCGCCGAGCCATCGCAGTAAGACATGAGTATCCAGGAGCAGCCGGGGCAGCATTATTTATTGCGAACGACATCCCACATGCCCGAGTAGTCCACGTTTACGATGTCTCCGACGATTTGCATCTTCTTCGCCCAACTATTCCGCGTCGACTTCCAGGCATCCTTCTTCACAGGCCCAAGCACTGCGACGGGTCGCCCTCGCTTAGTAACGGTGATCGGCCCTCCGTGCTGCTCCACTTCGTCCAGCAGCGCAAGACACTTGGCTTTGAACTCAGTCGCATTTACAAGTCGCTGTTTCACGATTTCAGGATATCAGGAGTGTGGTCATCTGACCATGTTTGTGGGTTCAGCGTTCAATTCACCACGTACCGAGCCTTCAGTCCAAAGCGCGCGATCTCGATTTCGAATGGGGTCCCATCCGTGCGGACCATTTGATACGTTCCTTGCATTACCCCTGTCGGCGTTTTCAAGGGACACCACGACGAATACTTAAACGATTCTCCCGGCGCCAGCACCGGCTGTTCCCCCACTACGCCCGGACCTTTGACTTCTTCCACATGCTCCAAGCCATCCGTGATGATCCAATGCCGGCTGATCAACTGCACCGTCTCGGCGCTCTCATTCGTGATCCGAACGGTGTACTGGAACACCCATTCGTCTTCAAACGGCCGCGAATTCTCGGGCGAATATCGGGAGAGAACTTCCACTCGAATCTGATTCGTGACGGCTTCCGACATCGGAGACAATTGGGGACTCGCGTCAGACATGGATGCTTCATGATATCAATCGAAGATATCAATCGATGCCGCCGGTCAAATCGCCGCTACCAGCTTCGCCAGCAGCGCCGTCCGGTCCGCGATGCGGTTCACCAGAATGCTTTCGTTCACCGCATGCGCCCCTTCCCCCACCGCGCCCAACCCATCCAGCGTCGGCACACCTAGCGCCGCCGTGAAATTCCCGTCCGATCCGCCGCCCGTTGCCGATTCTTCCAGCGCGACGCCCAACTCCGCCGCCAGCGCCTTCGCCGTCTGGAACAACCTCCGCACGCCCGCCGACCGCTCCATCGGTGGGCGATTCAGCCCGCCGGTTACTTCAATCGTGCATCGCTTGTCGAAAGGCTTCAACGACCCGAAGGATCTCTCCAGATAGACACGATCGCGATCCCGCGGCGCACGAATATCCACCTCGGCCACGCACTCCGCGGGGACCACATTGCTTCGCGTCCCGCCATGCACCACCCCCGGACTCACCGTCACTCCGCGATCCAGGCGCGTAAATCCGGCAATCTTCTGAAGCTGCCGCGACATTTCGACGATCGCATTCGCGCCGTTCAAGAAATCCACACCAGCATGCGAGGCACGTCCCCGCACCGTAATCGTGTAATCCCCGACGCCTTTTCGTGCCGTCTTCAATTTGCCCTCGAGCCCGGTCCCCGGCTCGAGCACCAGCACCGCGACGCTCTGCTTGGCGGCTTCCTCCGTCCAGGCCCGCGACGATTCGCTGCCCACTTCTTCGTCCGCGTTCACTTGCAACACCACCTTCCGAGCCACCGCCACATCCAGATCCCGCAGCGCGCGCATCGCGAAAATGAAGAACGCGAGGCCGCCTTTCATGTCCAGCACGCCCGGTCCCCACAATCTTCCGCGCGACTCGCGAAAGGGCATTTTACCCAACGTTCCCATCGGCCACACGGTGTCCGAATGCCCAAGTGCTAGAATCTGCCCGTCTTTTTTCTTTCCGGGAAGTGTGAACGTGAACCGCGCGTTCGGCCCATAAGTTGTTCCACGTGAAACACTTACTGTCGCGATGTCTTGGGTTCGTTTGGTCGCTAGCGAAATAAACCGGTCCACCGACGGCGGATCGTCGCTGGGCGATTCGCACTCCACGAACTCGCGCGTCAACGCGATGATATCTTTCTGTTTTAGCCGCGCATAGCGGAGGAAACGATCCATGGTTGTTATAATAACGAGACCGCATGGTCATGGATATTCAGGGGATCCAGGCGATCCTCCCGCACCGCTATCCGTTTCTTCTGGTGGACCGCATCGAAGAACTAGAGCCCGAGCGGATCGTCGGCATCAAGAACGTCACCATCAACGAGCCGTTTTTCGTCGGCCATTTCCCCGATTTTCCGGTAATGCCGGGCGTACTGATCGTCGAAGCGATGGCGCAGGTCGCAGGCGTGCTCGTGCTGAGCCAGATGGAAGACCGCAAGAACAAGCTGGTGCTGCTCGCGTCGGTGGAAGAAGCGAAATTCCGACGGCCCGTGCGTCCCGGCGATCAACTTCGCATCGAAATGAAAGTCGCCAAACGGAAACAGACCATCGCGAAAATGTTCGGCACGGCCACCGTCGACGGCAACGTAGTAGCCGAGGCGATGATGCTGTGCAAGCTCGCTGATCGAGAATGATTGCTCACACCGCCATTGTCGACCCCGCCGCGCAGATCGCGGAGTCGGCCGAGATCGGCCCGTACTGTGTGGTCGGTCCGGGCGTTTCGATTGCGGCTAGAACGCGAGTCATCGCGCACGTGTTCATGGACGGCAAGCTGAGCATCGGCGAAGACAACGTTTTCTTTCCCTACTCGACTGTGGGCGTCGCATCGCAGGATTTGAAGTATCGCGGCGAGCCCTCTGAAACCCGAATCGGAAATCGAAATCAGATTCGCGAATTCGTCACCATCCACCGCGGCACCGAAGGCGGCGGCATGCTGACGTCGATCGGGGATGACAATTTGTTGATGGCCTACGTGCACCTCGCGCACGATTCGCGGATCGGCAATCACACGGTTCTGGGGCACGCCGCCACCATTGGCGGCCACGTGACGGTGGAGGACTGGGCGGTGGTCAGCGCGTCCAGCGGAGTGCACCAGTTCTGCCGCATAGGCCGCCACGCGTTTGTCGGCGGCTACAGCGTGATCACGCAGGATGTGCTGCCGTTTTCGAACACCGTGACGGCGCGCGAAGCGAAAGTGTTCGGCGCAAATACGACCGGACTCAAGCGTCGCGGCTTCTCGCCGGAAGCCTGTGAGGCGCTGCACAAAGCGTTCCGGCTGCTGACGCATTCCGGTTTGAATACGACGCAGGCGCTGGAACGGATCGTCGCGGAAATCGAGCCGTCGCCGGAAGTGAGCGAATTGATCGAGTTCATCCGCAGCGCCCAGCGCGGATTCATCAAGTAATGCCGTACGGTCTCATCGCCGGCAATGGCCGCTTCCCCGTGCTCGCCCTGGAAGCCGCGCGGAAGGCCGGTATCGAAGTGGTCGCGATCGGCCTCAAGGAAGAAGCATCACCGGAGATCGAAGAGCTAGCACGGACGCACTGGATCTCACTTGGCCAGCTTTCGAAGCTGATCGATATTTGCAAAGACGAGCGCATCACGCAGATCATGATGTGCGGCCAGGTGAAGCACGCGAAGATTTTCTCGTCGATCGTGCCGGATTGGCGCTTGGTGAAACTGCTCGCGTCGGTGGAGACGAAGAACACCGAGGGACTGATCGGCGGGGTTGCCAAGGTGCTACGCGACGAAGGCATCGAGCTGGTGGACTCGACGCTGCTGCTCAAGGATTTGCTTGCTCCTGAAGGAGTCCTGACGCGCCGCAATCCGTCCTCTGACGAACTGCGCGACATCGAATATGGCCGCAAGATCGCGACCGCGCTAGCCTCGCTCGATATCGGCCAAAGCGTTGCCATCGCCGAGCGGGCCTGTCTCGCGGTCGAGGCGATGGAAGGCACCGACGCCATGCTGCGCCGTGCCGCGTCGCTCGCCGAAGGGAAGCCCTTGCGCCTGGTGAAGGCCTCGCAGCGTCGGAAGCATCTGCTCTTCGATGTTCCAGTGGTTGGTCCGCAAACGATCGCGGTGATGATCGAGACCAGCACTACCGCGCTTTCGATCGACAGCGGCCGCACGCTGCTGATCGATCGCGCGGAAGTCGCAGCGAACGCAGACGCGGCGGGAATCGCGATCTTGGCTTGGACGGCTTTAGACTAAACTTAGTCTTAGGATGCAGGTCAGTATCAGCGAGGCCAAAGCTCGCTTTTCCCATCTCGTTAAGCGGGTGGCATCGGGGGGAAGAGATCGTCATCACGAAGGCCGGCAGGCCGATCGTGGTGCTGGTCCCGTATGAATCAACCCACAGGCCCCTCCGCAAGCCGGGTGGATAGAAAGACAAAGTTAAAATCATGCCCGGATTTGACGCTGCTGACAAGGAAATCGAGAAACTGTTTTACGGAGAATAGCAGGTGAGAGTCAGCGTGGTCATCCAGTGCGATGAGCAAAGATGTTACGCGTTCAGCCCTGAGCTAGCAGGCGGTCAATCGCAAGGACACACCTTCGAGGAAGCGCTAGCGAACATCCGCGAGGCTGTGAAACTCTAATCCTCGCCTCCGCCGCCGACCTTGAGTACCGCCAGGAACGCCTCCTGCGGGATCTCTACTCGACCTACGCGCTTCATGCGGCGTTTGCCTTCTTTTTGTTTCTCGAGCAGTTTTCTTTTGCGGGAAATGTCGCCGCCGTAGCATTTGGCGAGCACGTTCTTGCGCATCGCCGGAATGTTTTCGCGAGCCACGACTTTGTTTCCGATCGCGGCCTGCAGCGCGACTTCGAACATCTGGCGCGGGATCAGCTTGCGCAATCGCTCGATCAGACTTTTGCCGCGTTCGTAGGCGAATTCGCGGTGGACGATCATCGAGAGCGCGTCAATCGGTTCCCCAGCCACCAGCACATCCAGTTTCACCATAGGCGAAACACGATGGCCCGCCAGATGATAATCCAGGGACGCGTATCCGCTGGAAGCCGATTTCAAGCGGTCGTAAAAGTCCATCACGATTTCGTTCAGCGGCAGCTCATACACCAGCAGGACGCGACCGCTGCCGATGTATTCGAACTTTTTCTGCGTCCCGCGCTTCTCTTCCAGCAGTTTCAGAATTCCGCCCAGGTATTCTTCGCGCGTGATCACTGTCGCATCGATGATCGGCTCTTCGATCTGTTTGATGCTCGAAGGATCGGGAAACTTGGTGGGGTTCTCGAACTCGTGCATGGTTCCGTCGTTCAGCGTGACGCGGTAGCGCACACCGGGCGCCGTGGTGATCAGGTCGATCTGAAATTCGCGCTCCAGACGCTCCTGCACGATTTCCAGGTGGAGCAGTCCCAGGAAACCGCAGCGGAATCCGAAGCCTAGCGCCACCGAATTTTCCGGCTCAAAACTGAACGCGCTGTCGTTGAGCCGAAGTTTTTCGAGCGCGTCTCGCAGCAGCCCGTGTTCGTGCGATTCAATCGGGTAGAGTCCCGCGAATACCATCGCTTTCAACGGCTCGAAACCGGGCAGGGGTTCAGCGGCGGGGTTTTCTTGATCGATGATGGTGTCGCCGATCTGGGCGTCGGAAACGGTTTTGATATTCGCGAAAACGAATCCGACTTCCCCGGCGGAAAGTTCGTCGCAAGGAATCGGTTTAGGCGACTGATAGCCGAGCCCCTCCACTTCGTGGACGGATCCGTTGGCCCACAGCCGGATCTTCTGGCCTTTGCGCAGGTGGCCGGAAAAAACGCGCGTAAGAATGATGACGCCGCGATATGGGTCGAACCAGGAATCGAAAATCAAGGCGCGCAGCGGATCGTCGGGCGATCCTTTCGGCTGCGGAACCAGGTGCACCACGGCTTCCAGCACTTCGTGAATTCCGACGCCGTTCTTGGCGCTGGCGAGGATGGCGCCGCTCGCGTCGAGTCCGATGACGTGCTGGATCTGCTCGCGAATGCGGTCAGGCTCGGCCGAGGGCAGATCGATCTTGTTGATGACCGGAATGATTTCCAGGTTGTGGTGCAGCGCCAGATAGGTGTTCGCCAGCGTCTGCGCTTCGACGCCTTGCGACGCGTCCACCACCAGCAGCGCGCCTTCGCACGCCTGCAAGCTGCGCGAAACCTCGTAAGTGAAATCGACGTGGCCGGGCGTGTCGATCAGGTTTAGCTGATACATCTCTCCGTCATCGGCTTTGTAATCCAGTCGGACGGCATGGGCCTTGATGGTGATGCCGCGTTCGCGTTCCAGGTCCATCGAATCGAGAACCTGCTCCATCATTTCGCGCTTGGAGAGCGCGCCAGTGGTTTCGAGCAGACGGTCGGCGAGCGTCGATTTTCCGTGGTCGATATGCGCAATGATGCTGAAATTCCGGATATGCTGCGGGTCCATGCGGCCTTTCCTTCATGATCGCAGATGAACGCCGATTCACGCAGCTAAAAAACGCTATCATGATGCAGGAACAGCTTTTGTCGACAGATCAAATCAAGTGGGAACACGATGCCCGTGGCTTGAAGTTCGCCATCGTAGTGGCGCGTTTCAACGGCGCGATCACGGAGAAACTGCTGGAAGGAGCACAAAAGGCGCTGGAGCAAGCGGGCGCCGAGGGTGTCGAAGTGTTTCACGTTCCTGGAGCGTTCGAGTTGCCGCTGGCGGCGAAGCTGCTGGCGCATACGCACGCTTTTGACGCGATCGTCGCGCTGGGCGCCGTCATCCGGGGGGAGACGCCACATTTCGATTTCGTCGCGGCGGAATCCGCGCGCGGATTGCAGCAGGTGGCGCTCGAGACGGGACTGCCAGTCGCCTTCGGAGTGCTGACTACGGACACCGTGGAACAAGCCGAGGCGCGCGCGGGCACTTCGGGAAACAAGGGTTTCGACGCGGCGATGACTGCGATCGAGATGTCCCGCGTGGCTCGCGTCATCGCGCTGTCGGGCGCACGGGCCGCGCGGACGTAGCGTCATGCCAGCACGTCATCGATCCCGCCAGCGCGCGCTTCAGGTGCTGTTCCTGTGGGACTTGCGCAAGCAACCCATCAACGAAGCTATTTCGTCGTTCTATGACACTTTGTCTTCCGAGGAAGACGAGCCGCAGCGAGCGCCCACGGACGAGTTCATGGAGGAGCTGGTGCGCGGGGCATCCGAGAAATCCTCCGACATCGACAAACGCATCAGCGAAAAATCCGAGCATTGGCGGCTGGAGCGCATGCCGGCGGTGGATCGCAACATTCTGCGCCTGGCGGTTTACGAAATGAACGAGATGAAGACGCCCGCGCCGGTGGTGATCGACGAAGCGCTGGAACTGGCGCGGCAGTTCTCCGGCGACGAATCGGTGTCGTTCATCAATGGCGTGCTGGACGCGGTGCACCGCGGCTCACTGTGAACGCTCTACGCGTGGTTCTGGTGGCCCCGCGGAATCCGCTGAACATCGGCGCGGCGGCGCGGGCGATGAGCAATTTCGGCGTTCCCCAGTTGCGGCTGGTGAATCCCTACGACGTTGCGTTTCGCGAAGCACGGTCGGCGGTGAAGTCGCAAAAGGTTCTGACCGAAGCGAAGGAATTCGCGACGCTCGCCGAAGCAGTGGCGGATTGTGCGCTGGTGGTGGGCACCACTTCCAAGGGCCATCGAGCGTTGGAGCATCCGCTGCGACGCCTCGAAATGGGCGGCAAGCTGATCGCGAAGAAGCTTGTGAACGCGCCCGTCGCGCTGCTGTTCGGGTCGGAAAAGTTCGGGCTGTCTAATGAGGACATGAGCCATTGCCACTGGCTGATGCGGATTCCGACACGCGAAGCGCACGAGTCGATGAATCTGGGTCAAGCGGTGGCAGTGTGTCTCTACGAGATCCTGCGCAGTCCAGTGGCGGCGCGCGCCAAACCCGAGCTGAAACACGCGGCGAAAGCGGACGATCTGGAGCGATTGACGGCGCTGCTGGAAGAAGTGCTGGAGAAATCCGGATACGTGCACGCGCGGGTGGAAGGCTCCACACGGATCAAGATCCGGCGGCTGGTGCGTCGCATGGATTTGAATACGCACGACGCGGAAGTCTGGCTGGGAATGCTGCGGCAGGTGCTGTGGAAGCTGGTATCCTGAGTTTTCCAACTTTTCCAATGACCAAAGTAACGCTGCACTACGATCTGCTCCGGCCGCTGACAGACGACGATCTGGCCAACATCGCGAAGGTCCATAGCACCTATGGAATCGTGCGGGTGCAAGTTGCGCCAGCGCCCGATAAGATCACAGTGGATTACGACGCGTCGCGGCTGATGAAGAGCGACGTGGAAGCGGTGCTGGCGCGGCATGGGCTGCCGATCCGCACGAGGGCGCAAGTCGTCGCGTAGTCTTCAGCGAATCCTCAGCGGAGAGACCGATACTCTTCTTGGCGACTTTGCGTCTTTGCGTGAAATTTTTAAGAGTCTCACGCAAAGACGCAAAGACGCCAAGGAGAACCGTCATGAAGATGCTGTGGATCGCGATGGCCGCGGGGACCATCTGTTTCGCGGATCAGAAGATCAAGCTGGAAGACATGCCGGCCGCCGTGCAGGCAGCAGTGAAAGAGCAGAGCAAAGGCGCCACTATCAAGGGATTTTCCAAGGAAGTAGAGCACGGAAAAACGTCCTACGAGGCCGAGATGACCGTGAACGGTCATGCCAAGGATGTGAGCTTTGACGCCGCAGGTAAAGTCGTCAGCGTCGAAGAAGAGACCAGTATCGATACGATTCCCGCGCCGACCCGAGACGCGATTCAGAAAGCGGTCGGGACTGGCAAACTGCAAAAGGTCGAAACAGTGACGGAAAACGGAAAGACGTTCTACGAAGCCGCCATCAAGACCGGCGCAAAGAGCAAGGAAGTGAAGTTCGACGCGGCCGGTAAGACTGTTAAGTAGATCTGAGCAATCGCGCGCACGTTTCGGCGGCCCAGGGATGCGTGTGACTCCATGAGGCCCATACCGAGGCCGCCCATTTCATCAGCATCGCGTCGCGATCCGGACCCGGTGCCGCGTTGACGACGTCGAGCACCGTGAGGGCGGCGCGCTCGCGCGGCATTTCGAATGTCCCCCATTGCCGCTTGGTACGGCCCAGCTGCAGGTGCGCTAGTTGGGCTTGTCTTCCGGTGTATCCTTTTTCGATCGCCAGGTACAGTCCGATCAATGAGAACGCAATGCCGATGTTCGATTTCGATTCGACCATGTGCTGCGCTTGCCACGCGTCGACGGCATGTTGATGGATAAACTTCGGATCGCCGTGCGACAGCGTGTACGCGGATAACTCGCCAAACAGCGCCCAGCATTCGGCGGAGGCGTGGTAGCGCGTTTCCAGCGGCTTGCCGGTCGCAGGCTGCTCGACGCCGCAACCGGGACAAACCAAAGTCACTTGGGCTTGTACGCGACGCAGTCGATTTCGACGCGCATGTCGCTAACGAATTCGCACACCACGGTGGTTCGGGCGGGGCGGTTCACGCCGAAGAATGCAGCATACACTTCATTCATCGCCTGGAACTCGCTGCCGTCTTTCAAAAAGACGGAGCACTTGACCACGTCCGCCGCCGATGCTCCGCAGGCTTCGAGAATGCGCTTGATATTCGAGAGGACCAGACTGGTCTCGTGTTGAATATCGCCCTTCGAGAGCTTGTCGGTAATCGGATCGATGGGGCCCTGCCCGCTCACGTAAATGAAATCGCCGGCGCGGACGGCAGGCGAATAGGGACCGCGCGGAGCGGGAGCATTGTGCGGAAAGATGCGCTCGATGCTCATTCGGGTTTCTTCCTGCGCGGACGCCGCTGCGGACCGCTGCCGGGAGACTTGGGCGGACGTTTTCGCGCGGGAGCCCGCTTGGGTTTGGCGGGCGGAGGATTCGGCTCGAAGATGGTCGGCTGGCCTTCCACGTAGGGCTGAGGCTCGTCTTCTTCTTCCTCGATCTCGTGAACAGCTTCAGGCTCGGGCTTGGGCGGCTCGGCGGGTGGATAAAACTCCGCGCCCAGATACACCAGCATGCCTTGTTCCTCGTGCGGCTCCAGGCGAACCACGGTCTTGTCCTGCGCGTAGTTGAGGAACTCGGAGAATTGCTGGAATCCGTACGCGGTCGGATCGAAGTTGGGCTGTTCGGCGCGGAAGGAGTGTTCCAGGTCCTCGATCGGGCATCCATTTTCGATTTCGAGGCGATGATTCTCCAGGACGTCGCGCAACGGCGGCAGCAAATCTTCGGGTTTGAGATTCGCGCGCTCCGGCGTCGACGAGCCCTTGCGCTCGATGATGTAGCGTCCGCCGGTTCCACTGACGTTGACCAATTCGGCGCGCTTTAACTTTTCCACGAAATCGGAAAAGCTGGAGGCGCCGTAAGCGCGTTCGTTGAAGGCGGGGTCGAGCTGCAGCATGGTGGACTTGAGAAGTCCGAGCTGCGGCTGGACGGCGCGCCGTTCCAGGACTTGCAGAGCGCGCTCCACCAGGGCCATGGACTGGCCCAGTTCGAGCGGAGCGGGACGCTGGCGGCGATCGCCACGGTCGGGCCGGTCGCCGCGTTCGGGACGATCTGGCCGGTCGCCACGCCCGCGCGGCACGCGCACTTCTTGCGGCAGGGTAATCATCGGACGATCCGGAGCGTCCGACATCAGCGATTCGAAGCTGATGAACTCGTGACAGTTCTGCTGAAGAATAGTCGAGGTGAAGGCTTTTCCTCCGACGACAAACACGGTTTTGCCGTATTCCTTCAGCTTGTTGACCAGCGGGATGAAGTCGGAATCGCCGCTGACGATGGCGAAGGCGTTCACGTGGGTATGGGTGAAGGCCATCTCCAGAGCGTCGAGCGCGAGGTTGATGTCGGCGCCGTTCTTATCGCCTCTTGGCGAGGGGATGCGCTGGACCATCTGGACCGCGTTTTCGGCCATCTGGCGCGTCGCGCCGTCCTGGCGTCCCCAATTGGCGTAGGCGAACTTGGCGACAATGTCGCCACGCTCCTTGAGCGCATCCAGCGCCAGGGAGACGTCGAACTCGCGTCGAAGGGTCGATTTGAGTCCGATCTCGATGTTGTCGTAATCGACGAACACCGCAATATTCAATTTATCTTGCATCTGCATTCTTTCTTCGGCGATGCGGCCGCTGATTAGGCGGTCTGCTTCACCGAGCTGCGGATGAACTCCACAATCTGTTCGAGGGAGGCGCCGGGTTGATACACGGCGGCGACGCCCTGACGCTTCAATTGTGCGGCATCCTCATCGGGGACGATTCCGCCCACAATGACGATGACGTCGTTCATCTGTTTTTCTTTAAGCAACTCCATCACGCGAGGCACGATGGCGTTGTGCGCGCCCGAGAGGATCGAGAGTCCGATGACTTGAACGTCCTCTTGCAGCGCGGCGTTAACGATCATTTCCGGAGTCTGGCGCAGGCCGGTGTAAACGACCTCCATACCGGCATCGCGTAACGCCCGGGCGATTACTTTTGCGCCCCGGTCGTGACCGTCGAGGCCGGGCTTGGCGACCAACACCCGGATTTTATGATCCATATTGGAGATAGAGACTTGTTCCGCCATCTTCAGTTCGAAGGCGGTGGAACACCTCATTTAGATTATAGCCTCAATGCGGCTGGTTGCTGGCTGCCTGGATACGGGGTAGGTTGGAGATATGACGCTGGAAGCCATCAAGGAAGCGATTGAGCACCTCTCGCCCGACGAGCAGTCCGAACTCGCCGGCTGGATCAGCGAACGTGAATGGGACGTCTGGGACGAGCAGATCGAGAAGGATTTCGCGCCGAATGGCCGCGGGGCGCGGATACTCGCGGAACTCGAACGGGAAATTGCCGAAGGCCAGAGCCGGCCGCTCGATGAAGGCCTTTCGAAGCGAAAGTGAGCTTCGAATCGCGCGCGCTCCCCAGGTTCTGGAAGTGTTTCGACCAACTACCACCGGCAATTCAGTTACTTGCGCACAAGCAGTACGCGCTGTTCCTTACAAATCCGCAGCATCGTTCTTTGCGGCTCAAGCAGGTTGGACCATTTTGGTCGGTTAGGATCTCGCGATCCTATCGGGCGCTCGCGTTGCGGAAACAAGATCAGTTCGTCTGGTTCTGGATCGGAACACATCGCGAATATGAAACGATCATCAAGTAGACGCCGGATGCCAGCCTGGACGTTGTATCCTGGAAGTAAATCCTTATGCGCCGAACCCGGTGGCTCGTTCTCGCCGCCATTGTTGGAATCGTGTTCTCCGTCGGCGCTACCTATCTAAAGTACAAGGCTGCTGAGGCCCGCAACGCGCCGACGCCGCCGAAAGCGCTGGATTCCGCCCTGGACGCTGCTTCCCAGGATTGGACTTACACCAAGAGCATCGGGACGCAGCAGCAGTTTTTCGTTCGCGCGCACAGCATGCGCAAGCGAAACGATGCGTCGACCATCGAACTCGAAGGCGTCGAGCTGCGCCTGTTTAAAAAGGATGGATCGGAGTACGATCTGGTACGTTGCGCCGCCGCCAAATTCGACGAGTCGGCCAAGACTCTGGTTTCCGATGGTGAAGTGGATATCACCATGGGCGTTCCCGTGGAAGGTCCGCCGCACGGACGGTTGGTAAAGATCCATTCGTCGGGCGTGAGCTTTCAGAGTGAAACCGGGAAGGCCGACACGGAGCGGCATGCATCCTTCGAATTCGGTCATAACGGCGTCACCGAAGGCACGGGTACGGCGACCGGCGCCGAATACGATCCGCAAACGCGGGAACTGCACTTAAAGCACGACGTCGCGCTGGACTGGCGCGGCAAAACGGCGCAATCCGTTCCCATGCACATCGAAGCAGGTGAGGCTTTCTACAAGGAAAAGGAATCCAAGGTGTGGCTGATGCAATGGTCGAAGCTGACGCGCGACATGTTGCATTTGGAAGGGCTGACGTCGTTGGTGACGCTGGAAGAGGGCGAAGTTCGCGAATCGGAAACCCAGAATGCGCATGGCGTCCGCGACGATCCGGGCCGCAAAGTCGAGTTCGCCGCGGATCAGCTCAAACTGCATTTCGAGGACGGCATGGTAGTGGATCACATCAGCGGCGATAAGAATGGGCGGCTGGTGTCTACGGCCCAGACCATGCGCACTACCGTGACATCGAACCATCTCGACCTGGATTTCGATACTTCCACCAAAGACAGCACCCTGAAGACTGCGGTTGCGACCGGATCGAGTGTCGCGGAGGCGGTACCGCTCCCCAAACCCGGAGCCGAGCCGGGCGATACGCGCATCCTGCGGAGCGACACCATTACGTTGCGGATGAAGAACGCTGGCCGTGACATCGATAACGTGGAAACGGCCGGTCCTGGAACTATCGATTTTTTGCCGAATCGCGAAGGACAGCCGAAACGCTCGGTGAAGGGCGACCGGATCTGGATCGCCTATGGCGATGAGAACCGGATTAAGTCGTTCCGGTCGATCAACGCGCAGACCCGCACCGACAAACCACCGCGTGCCGATAAACCCAAGCCCGATCCCTCCTTCACCGAAAGTAAGGAGTTGATGGCAACCTTCGATCCGAAGACCAGCGACCTGGTCCGCCTGGAACAGAAAAACGATTTCCGCTATCAGGAAGGCGACCGGCGTGCGCGCGGGGATCGGGCGACTTTGGAGCAGCAGAAAGACCTGATGACGCTGGATGGCGCGGCGCGCGTGTGGGATTCGACCGGTTCGGCGGCGGCCGACAAGATCGTCATGAATCAGAAGTCGGGCGATTTCGTGGCGGACGGGCACGTCGCGTCGACGCGCGAGCCGGAGAAAAAAGGCAAGTCCTCCGCGATGCTTTCAGGCGACGAAGTGATGCAGGCGCGCGCCCAGCACATGACCTCGGCCGAAAACAACACCAGGATCCATTACGAAGGCAACGCCGTGGCGTGGCAGGGCGCGAATCGCGTGGAGGCCGACCGCCTGGATATCGATCGCGACAGCCAGATTATGGAAGCGCACGGCAAGGTGAAGAGCCAGTTCGTCGACAAGGACAAATCCGGAGACGACAAAACGGCGGCGAAGGTGAAGCCTCCACCGGTGTTCACGGTGGTCACGGCGCCGGACATGTTTTACACCGAAGAGACGCGCATCGTGGATTACACCGGCGGCGTGGTGATGAAGCGTCCGGAGATGACCATCACCTCGCAGAAAATCCGGGCATTCCTGAAAGACGCGGACGCGGATTCGTCGCTCGACAAGGCGCTCGCGGACGGAACGGTGAAGGTGGTGAGCACGTCGGAAAAACTGAAGCGGACCCGCACCAGCACCTCCGAGCACGCCGAGTACTATGCGGGCGAAGAGAAGGTGTTGCTGAACGGCGGCGATCCTCTGCTGTTGGATATCGTGAAAGGCCAGCCGGGCAACCAGACGCGCGGCAAACAATTGACCTGGTTTTCCAACGATGATAGGCTCATCGTTGACGGCGCGGTCAACGACCCTGTCAAAAGCACCATCCGCAAAAAGAAGAAATAGTTCGTGCGCACGCTCCAGACCACCGAAATCACCAAGGCGTATCGCGGCCGGAAGGTCGTGGATAATGTTTCGGTGCGGGTAAAGCAGGGCGAAGTAGTCGGCTTGCTGGGGCCCAACGGCGCGGGAAAGACCACGTCGTTCTACATGATCGTGGGGCTGATCACACCGGATTCGGGCCGCGTGATGCTCGACGACGAAGACATCACGCCGCTGGCGATGTATCAACGCGCGCGCCGCGGAATCAGCTATCTTCCACAGGAAGCCTCCGTGTTCCGCAAGCTGTCGGTGGAAGACAACCTGATGGCGATCCTTCAGACGCTACCGCTCAACCGCAGGGAGCGCCGGGAACGAATGGATCAACTGATCGATCAACTGGGGCTCGACCAAGTCCGGCACAGCAAAGGATACATGCTTTCTGGCGGGGAGCGGAGGCGCGTGGAGATCGCGCGATCGCTGGTGATCGAGCCGAGTTTCCTGCTGCTGGACGAGCCGTTCTCTGGTATCGATCCGATCCAGGTACTAGAGCTGCAAAAGATCATTTTCGATCTGAAGCATGCAGGAATCGGCGTGCTGGTGACCGATCACAACGTGCGGGAAACGCTTGCGGTGACCGATCGAGCCTATATCATCAACAACGGCCGGATCTTTCGTTCCGGCTCGCCGGACTCGCTGGCGAACGATCCTGAAGTGCGGCGCGTGTACCTGGGCGAGAATTTCGGCTCGGAGCTACAGAGCGGTCGCTGGCAGGTTCCTACGACCGAGGGTTAGATAAGCGGGTAGAGATTAGGCGGCGGCGCCGGCCACAGCGCGTTCGCCCATGGAATTCGCGAAGTGAGCGACGACCGAGGACATCTCATCCAGCGCGCGGTATGCGGCAGCGGGAGAGAACCGGCGGCAAGCCGAGTACCAGGCGCCCATCAACTTGTAGTTGACCTCCAGCATTCGCTTTTCGATGGCGGCATCGCCGCTCGATGGGTTGGCGGCATGCTTCAGCAGATAAGTGAGGACCCTGTAGTCGCGATCGAGAGCATCCTTCAACTGGTCGAGGTCCGCGGCGATTGGATCACGCAGAACCGCTTGCACTTCGAGGAAGCCGAGTTGATTCGCCGTGGCGACCGAAACTGCATAGTCGCGAGTCGTCTTGGCGCTCAGGATGAGCAGGCAGGTGTAGCGGAACCAGTAGGCGAACAACGCCACAGAGCTGGTGGCGATGATTACCGTCGCTACAAATTCCATCATTTTGCGCCTAACTCAATCCTTTCTGCAAGGTGATGTTCTCTTGGACTACAGAGAGCATAGCATCGGATTTCAAACTCATCAATAGACTTTCTGGGTACTAAGATTCTTTTCCGAGGGTTCTAGAGGCCGGCCTTACCCTGGAAGGTCATATCGGGTGGTGCATGCGGGTTGGAACGGCGGTATTCCTGGTAGAGCGCGGCGTAGCTATGGGTCAAGTACTCCGCCTCGGATAGTCCTAGTCGAGCTGCGGTTTGATCGATCCATTGAGCCGGCCCCTCGAGTTCCAGGAAGACTCCGATGGGGGTTTCGTCGATGGTGACAATTCCTGGCTCGCCTGAAGCTGCGAATTTCGTGCGGTATTTTTCGTAGCGGAAGCGGGGCGTGTACCCGAGCCGTTCCAGCACCTGATGGAAATTTGCGGGATTGGAGACGTCAAACTCGATTTCCTCGCGGCTTTTGTGACGCTCGCTACGCCCCGGACCTTTGAACGTCACAGTGGCTAGATCTCCGGCGTGGCGGAGTCGTAGAAGCTGATCGGCGCGACGTAGTTCACTGTCGCCACGATCGAACAACTGGTCGGATTCCAGAGTGCGATCCTGCTTCAGCGTGAAGCCGCTGTTTTCGATTTTGTGGCGCGCAGCATCGGGTCCCTGAGGGAAGCGGATTTTGACTTCAGTTTCGATATAAGGTTGGTTGGCCGGCACGGCTGACTTGATGATACGATGAGGGCAACGCGCCCGTAGCTCAGCTGGATAGAGCGACTGGCTTCGAACCAGTAGGCCGGGAGTTCGAGTCTCTCCGGGCGCGCCATTTTACCTCTTCTACATCAAGCACTTGGGGCAGTATCGGGGATTCCGGCAGATTCTCCGATCTGGTCGGTATGCCCAGAAGTATGCCCACCATTTGCAAGTCTGGCCTTCTCGACAGCATCCTTAGAGTGCGCCTTGTTGGGGATGGATGTACCGCTTCGTGATGCTCATGTCGCGATGGCCCGCCATGTAGGCGAGCGCCCATGGGTCGACGTGTGGTGCCCATCTCGTCAAGCACGTGTGTCGGAGTGTGTACAGCGGAAAAAGGCTCAATGCTCCACACCTGGGGCTCACCCGTCTTGCGCTTGGCGTTCTGCAAGGCATTAGCCGCTCCTTCGCAGGCGTGGAGGTGTTGTCGCTTTAGGCTGGCAGGCTCAATATGTCCGCTGTGAGTCATCGCAGGAAACACCCAGTCGCTGCTAGAGGTGCTCTTGCGCATCTCTAGGAGAGCGGCCCAGTCGACTTGACCTAACCCATTCGGGGTATACGATGCAGCTACTTTTTGGGTATCCGAAACGATTCGATTGGGTGATGTCTGCAATTCGCTATTGGACGCATACTCGCGAATGGTGCGGGCAACTGATCGAGGTACAAGAACCGGCAAGACAGACGCGATCGCGCAAGACGAATTCTTGCTGCCGCCCTAAGCTGTTTTCGAAACGAGATTCGCATCCTCACTCGGGGTAGCTACTCAGTCCGGCATCTTTGTGGAATCACAATCTCTTGGGAAGGACGCAAATGGAACAGGACACCCCGATCATCGTGCGAAGGAGACCTGCCGCGGCGTGAAGTGGCAGAACCGGGGTTCTCTCCCGGAGCAAGCGCGACAGGAATTGAGAACTTCGACAAGAACATGATGTGACGGGGCTCTAATGCGACAAACCGCTTTGGTGGTGATTGTCATGCTGGCGGGCGTACCTGCGCTGGCCCAAATAAGCGGAGGCAATATCAGCGGTCAGGTTATCGATGCCCTTGGCGGCGCAATTCCCGATGCGGTCGTAAATATCTCAAATCAGGCAACCGGCGAGACACGTACTTCGAAAACGAATGTTAAGGGTTTCTATAGTTTTCCCAACCTGATGCCAGGACGCTACAACGCTTCGGTTTCCCGCACCGGGTTCGACGATGCCGGAAAAAGAAATCTGCTCGTCGACGTCGGTGCACAAATGATGGTTGATTTCGAACTAACGGTCGGCGTTGTTGCAAGCTCGGTGGAGGTGGCATCGCAATCAGAGGGGGTCTCCTTAACGTCCTCGACCTTGAGTAACGTTGTGCGTGGGCAAACCGTTCGCGACTTGCCCCTGAACGGCCGCGACTGGACGTTGCTGGCAAGTCTCGAACCGGGCGTCCACACGATTGAAGCGCAAACGGCGATCACCGCCGGAAGCAACGGCCGGGAGGACCGCGGCTGGGGTACACAGCTAACGTTCGGCGGCGGCCGTCCTCAGCAGAATAACTACAGGCTCGACGGCGTTAGCATCAACGACTTCACGGGAAACGGACCAGGCAACGTGCTCGGATCCGTCCTGGGGACAGACGCGATCCAGGAGTTCTCCGTCGTCACAGGAATCCCGTCTGCTGATTATGGGAAGACGTCGGGCGGAGTGATCAACGCGTTGACGCGCGCGGGCTCCAACCATTTCCAGGGCTCGGCGTACGAGTTCCTGCGTAATAGCGCAATGGATGCCCGGAATTTCTTCGACGGTTCCCAAGTTCCGCCGTTCAAGCGCAACCAGTTTGGAGCGACGCTGGGCGGTCCCATCCGCGCCAATCGGACCTTCTTCTTTTTCAACTACGAAGGCTTGCGCCGGAATCTCAGTTCCACCACGATCACTACGGTCCCCTCTCTCGCGGCGCGGACCGGGCAGCTGGTCAGCGGTAAAGTCACGATTGATTCGAAGGTCGTACCTTATTTCCAGATGTTTCCTGTTCCGAACGGGCCTGAATCAGGCGATTCAGGGATCTATTCCTTCGTTTCGGCCGCGGAGACATCGGTGAATCTTTGGACCGGCCGCTTGGACCACAAATTCTCGGATAGCGACTCGGCTCGTGGCAGCTTTCTGATTGCAAATTCGAGGACAACTTCGCCGGACGCGACAGACTTCGTCATTACAGGGCAAATTTCGCAAACGCGATTCGGATCGATCGAAGAAACACACATCTTCCGGCCGCATCTCCTGAACATCTTTCGCATCGGCCTGAATCGCTCGGTATCGGATGCGCCGATTCGGGCTGGGGTGGTGAATCCACTCGCTACCGATACCTCGCTCGGATTTCTGCCCAACACACCGGCCGGCGGAATCGCCATAACCGGCCTCACGGGGGTCAGCGGCGGTGTCGGCGCTCTTGGTGAGAATGATTTTCACTTCACCAGCTGGCAGATCTACGATGATCTTTTTTATACGCGCGGTGCTCATTCGCTCGAATTCGGGATCGCACTGGAGCGAATCGAATCCAATGAAGATGGCAACTCCAATCCCAACGGCCACTACTCGTTCGGTTCGTTGCAGGCCTTCCTGACAGATCAGCCTCAAAACTTCAGCTCGACCATTCCCGGCAAGAGTCCGACGATTTATCTGCGGCAGTTCATCCCCGCTTTCTATTTCCGTGACGACTATCGGGTCCTGCCCAATCTCACACTGAATCTTGGTGTTCGCTACGAAATGGCGACCGTGCCCAGCGAGAAATATGACCGGCTGAGCAACCTCGACTCACTCACCGCAACAGCGCCCAAACTTGGCTCGCCGTATTTCAAGAATCCGACTCTGCGAAATCTCTCGCCCCGGATCGGATTCGCATGGGATCCATTTCGAAGCGGAAAGACCGCGGTCCGCGGCGGATTCGGAGTCTACGATACGCTGCCATTGACGTATCAATTCGAGCTGCTCGCGATCAACGTAGCTCCGTTTTTTCAAACCGGAACTCTAACCGCACTACCGCAAGGATCGTTTCCGACCGGAGCGTTGTCGTTGCTCGCCGCGAACAACCTCGGCTACGCATGGGTCCAGCCGAACCCTAAGCGCTCCTATGTCGAGCAATGGAACTTGACGATACAGCGCCAACTACCAGGGAGCGTGATTGCGACACTCAGCTATTCGGGCCAGCATGGTCTTCACCAGCCGCTGCGAACGACCGACGCGAACCTCGTGCTCCCGGCGCAAACCGCACCAGGCCTGGTCTGGCCTGTTCCGCGCGGCAGCGGCTCTCGCCTGAATCCGAGCATCGGCGCGATCAATTCCCTCGCGTGGCTTTCGTCAAACAGTTATGCGGCGGGTAACGCGGCGGTGTCATGGGAACGTAGGGGTGTCCGCATCGGTGGAGCTTACACGTTCGCGAAAAGTATCGACGACAGCTCTTCTTCGATCGCGGTTGCGAATTTCAGCAACTCCGTAGTCGGCTCATTTATCTTCGACCCGGCTCTGGCCCGGGGACTTTCGGATTTTGACGTGCGTCAGAATCTGGTCGTCAATGCTACGTGGCTGCTGCCGCGCGTGCGGTCCGTTCGCGGTTTTGCAAGCTGGGCCGTCAATCAATGGCAAGTTGGTGGAATTTTCCGTGCCAGCACTGGGTTGCCGTTCACACCAGTGATCGGAGGAGATCCGTTAGGAATGAATGATTCCGCGGCATTCGATTTTCCCGACCGCCTGAACCTTCCGGGTTGCAATAATCCCGTGAATCCAGGGAACGCGACTCACTACATTCACACGCAATGTTTCGCGCCGCCGCAGCCGGCCACGCGCTTGGGAGATAGCGGACGGAACATCGCGATCGGGCCCGGCCTGAACAATCTCGACCTGGCGGTCTTCAAAGATAACTACATCCACAACGAGAAATTCAATCTCCAATTCCGGGCAGAGTTGTTCAACCTGCTGAATCATACAAATTTCGCTGTCCCCGACCGAACCGCCGCTCAAATTTTCACGCAGACATTTTCACCGGTCGCTACAGCCGGACTATTGAAGACGACCTCGACCACATCACGACAGGTTCAACTGGCGCTGAAGTGCATTTTTTGAGATCGTCAAACGGAACACGATGGAGCGTAGCCGCACACTTCCCAGACGAGCCGCTGGCGTCGCATTAGTCGCCTCGCTGTTCGCGTCTTGGGCTGCCGCGTTAAATCCGGCGCTGGATATCAGCCAGTATGCGCACACTTCGTGGAAACTTGACGAGGGTTTTTTTAAAGGAGCAGTCCACTCGATCGCTCAAACGCCCGACGGTTTTCTCTGGCTCGGTACCGAGTTTGGCCTCGTGCGCTTCGATGGCGTAAAAGCCGTCGAGTGGCCGATTCAGGGCTCTCTTCCGGCCCAGCAGGTTAGGAGCCTGCTCGCCGGGCGCGACGGAACTCTATGGATTGGCACAGCCAGAGGCCTCGTCAGCCTGAAAGATGCGAGTCATAAGGTTGTCCAATACGATGAGCTTACCGGGGAAACGATCTTTTCCTTGGTCGAGGATCGCGCCGGCAACATCTGGGTCGCGGGCTGGTCTGCGTCCAAAACGACGCTGTGCTCCATCGGGAAAGGCGGTACGCAGTGTCACGGAGAGGATGGCGTTTTGGGCAGCGTGGTCGGAGGCCTATACACGGATCGCAAAGACAACCTATGGATAGGAAGCGGTGACGGCGTGTGGCGATGGAGTCCTGGGCCGCGGAAGCTTTATTCGATACGGGGCGAAAGTGGTTTCGACGCTCTAGCCGAGGACGGCAATGGCGCCTTGCTGTTCGCGCAGGGTGGCGCAATCAAGCGCCTCGTGGATGGCCATGTGGAAGCGCTCTCCCGCCTTCCCGCAGCCACGCGGGAGTTTCATGTACGGAGAATGCTTCGCGATCGCGATGGCGGTCTCTGGGTGGGAACCTCGGGTGGCGGCCTCGCGCACATACATCAGGGCAGGACCGAAATGTTCACCCGGACCGAGGGACTTTCGGGCGAGGATATCACGGCGATGTTTGAGGATCGCGACGGCAACATCTGGGTCAGCAACTTCAACGGGCTCGACCGGTTTCGCGATACTCCCGTTACGACATACTCCCAGCGCGAGGGACTATCGAGCGTGCGCATCGTCTCCGTGCTTGCGGCCAAGGACGGAAGCGTCTGGATGCGCACTCTCGACGGGTTGAATCGAATGAAGAACCGGGAGGTCGCCTTTTATCGTGAGCAGGACCAGAGCATTACGCCGGTATCCCGGTCGCACACGAATGCATCAGCAGTGAATGGATTCCGGGAGCAAGGCGCCGGATCGCTTTACGAAGACACTAAGGGGCGAATCTGGGTGTCGACTCTCAACGCAGTCGGTTATATGGAAAACGAGCGGTTTGTGCTGGTACGCGGCGTCCCGGCAGGACGAATCCACTCGATTACCAGTGATCGGGCGGGTAGGATGTGGTTCGCCCACCAGGATCGTGGTCTTTTTCGCTGGGAGGAGAGCGGGGCGGTCCAGGAAACTGCCTGGAGTGCGCTGGGTCAAAGAGGTTTTGCCGATGTTCTCGCCGCGGATCCATTGGAGGGCGGCCTCTGGATCGGCTTTTTTGGTGGCGCGTTGCTCTACTTTCAGGACGGCCGCGTCTTGAGATCCTACACGTCCGCCGACGGGCTCGCCGATGGCCGCATCAACGACCTTCGAGTCGAAGCTGACGGCACACTCTGGGTTGCAACCGAGGGCGGACTGAGCCGATTGAAAAATGGCCGTATCGTTACGTTGACGACGAAACAGGGCTTGCCATGCAACAGGGTTCACTGGTCGATTGAAGACGACCTCCATTCGGTTTGGCTGTACACGTCGTGCGGGCTCCTGCGAATCCCGCGCTCCGAATTGGACGCGTCGGCTGTGGCGATCGAAAAAGACAAGAACGCCGCGGTGCGGATTCGACCGGCGGTTTTTGACAGCTCAGATGGACTGCGGGCGCGCGCAAACGCAGGCGGATTCAGTCCCCACGTCACCAAATCCTCGGATGGGAGATTATGGTTTTTCCCGCTGGATTGCCTTAGTTCCATCGATCCAGCCCGCCTTCCGCTGGACAGCTTGCCACCGCCTGTTCACATCGAACAGCTTCAAGCCGACCGCATTGCCCACAGATATACGTCCGATCCAAAGGATCGCCTCATGCTGCCGCCGCTCGTTCGCGATCTGGAAATCGAATACAACGCGCTGAATATTGCCGCACCGGACAAGCTGCGCTTCCGCTACATGCTAGAGGGCCGGGATCACGATTGGACGGACGCGGGGACTCGCAGGCAGGCGTTCTACAACGACCTCCCTCCGGGAAACTACCACTTCCGCGTGACTGCCACGAACAGTATCATCTGGAACGAGACCGGCGCGGTTTTGGATTTCGCTGTGACTCCAGCGTACTATCAGACGCGCTGGTTCCAAGCGTTGTCTCTGGTGTCGTTCTTCGGCGTGCTCGGAATGCTCTATGCACTTCGGTCGCGCCAGGTCGCACGCCAATTTAAGATCCGGCTGGAAGAGCGTGTCGGCGAACGCACGCGCATTGCCCGAGATTTGCACGACACGCTGCTGCAGAGTTTTCAAGGGGTCCTGCTGAAGTTTGGCGCGATCACCTATCTGCTCGAAAATCACCCGGAAGCCCGGAAAAGACTGGAGGGTGTCTGTGATGACGCCAGAAAGGCGATCGGCGAGGGCCGTGACGCAGTGCAGGGGCTGCGCTCGTCCACGGTCATCACCAACGACCTTGCCCGTGCGATCAGCACGCTGGGAGAAGCGCTCGTCGCCCAGCCATCCTCCGGTGAGGCTGGCCAGACTTGTCCCGAATTCCGCGTGCACGTGGAAGGGAAATCAAGGAACCTGGCTCCCCTCGTCCGCGACGAAGTCTACCGGATCGCCGGGGAGGCCCTGCGCAATGCATTCCGGCACGCCCAGGCGAAGCGGATCGAAGTGAAGATTCACTACGACCAGCGGCGGCTCCGATTGCGCGTCCGCGACGACGGAAAGGGCATCGACCCGCAGGTCTTCGAAGCCGGCGGCCGCGCCGGACATCACGGTATGCCGGGCATGCAGGAGCGCGCCGCACTGGCGGGCGGACAACTGGCGGTCTGGAGTGAACTCGGTTCCGGTACAGAAATCGAAGTGACTATTCCAGCTTCGATTGCCTATGCAAAATCGGTTCCGGACGGCCAGTCGATGTCGTCCGGAAAGGAAACGGCATGAAGATCCCGCATCTCCCTTTCTTGGCTGGCCTGTCATAATGGATCAGGGCGGTGCCGTCAGGTTTAAGGAAACCAGCCGTGAAATGACGGAGGGTTGGGTCCAGACGGCAATTTTAGCGGCGTCATTTTGAGATTCACATGTCGCTTTCATGAAGCGGCTCCTCTTTATCACGGAACACTTTCCTCCCGCCTTGGGTGGCGTAGCGGCCAGTGCGAATCGCATCGTAAATGCGCTGCATAGCCTGGGAGTCGATGTCGACGTAATCGCCTGGACACGCGCACTGCAGCCGGGGGTCGTCGAATCGACGGGCGAGAATCCGCGAGTCTTCCGAATCGGGCGCTTCCGGGAATGGGACAGCACGTTTCCACACTCGATGAACTTGTGCGATTGGCTGTACTCGATCGCTCCATATCAGGCGATCTGGGGACACTATCTGGCGCCCGCCGGCTTTTTCGCCGCGTGGCTCGGACGATTGAAGAGCACGCCATCCGCCGTGAGCATTCGAGGCAACGACCTGGATCGCGATGTGTTTCCTCCTGGTGATTTCGCGCGCCTGCGCTGGACGCTCGAGAACGCCACGGTCGTGACCGCGGTCACTAGAGAACTGTCGCGCAAGGTCACGGCGCTGGTCGAGCGCGATGACGTGGTGTACCTACCCAACTCGGTCGATCACGAAGTGTTCCAGCCAGAGCCTGCCCCGGATGGTCTGAGGCAGCAGCTCGGAATTCAACCCGACGAATTGGTGCTGGGCTTCTGCGGCGAGCTGCGCGAAAAGAAGGGCTTGCAACCAATCCTGGAGGCACTCCGGCAAGTCCGTGCGAAGCGGCCTGCCTGTCTGCTGATTATCGGCGAAGTGCGGCCGTCGCAGATGCCGAGGTTGTTCGAGTTCACCGCTGGGGAGCCGCTGCCGGCGCATCGGATCCTGGTCACAGGCGCGTTAGCGGGAGGACCCCGCGCGGTGAATCAACATCTTCAACTGTGCGACGTTTATTTGCAACCTTCGCTCTGGGACGGGATGCCGAACGCCCTACTGGAGGCAATGGCGGCCGGATGCGCTTGCATCGCCAGCGATGCCGGCGGTATCCCTGAAATCATCACACCCGGAGTGGATGGATTGATTCTCCCGCGCTGGCAATTGCATCGACTGGCGGAAGCGATCCTCGCATGGGAGAACCAAGAAGGGCCGCATCATCGCCGTATGCGGGAGGGGGCGCGCAGGCGAGTCGTCGAACACTTCAACTTCAATCAGGAACGTGCACGCCTTCAGAATTTGCTAGCGAAACTGGGCGATCGATCAGGTCACGATGCACTGCGAGCAACGACTTAACGGCGTGGGCCCAGGTGTAGCGCTCCGCAACCAATCGCCGGGCATTCAAGGTTAACTTCTCCGCGAGCCCCGGATCGCTGCGGAGCCGCACGATAGCCTTCGCCATCGAATCCGCGGATCCGGGCTCGGTTAACAGAAAGTGTTTTTCGCCGGTCCCTAACTCCCGCACGATTCTTAGATTGCTCGCGATCACAGGACGTCCTGCCGCCATGCCTTCCAGAACTTTCAGCGGACAGCATCCTTGAACCACGTTGCGGTCATTCCACAGCAACGGTGCAAGCACGGCATGGCACGTCGTCAGCTCTTCGGCGAGTTCCTCCTGGGATACAGCGGGCCGTATCGCGATTCGATCCCCGCCACTGAGCTTGCCGGCGAGCCTGGTAAGCAGCTTGATTCTCATCCGGCTCCCCGTGCCCAACACCGTAAGAGATGCCCCGTCCACTTGCGCCACGGCGCGAATCGCGACATCGACGCCTTGCCACGGCGACAGCGTGCCGAAGTAGAGCAGCTTCCACTCAATCCTGCCGGGGATTGCTCCGGAAGGATGGAACAGCTGCGTGTCGGCGCCGTTCGGAATAACCGCGATTCTGTCGCGAGCCGCGCCACGCGCCTGAATCAGAAAGTCGCGAGTGACGGTGCTCGGCGTGACGATGCGATCCGCCGCGGCGATGCACGCACATTCCTGTATTTGGATCTTGTACATCAACTCGCGATCATCCTCTGAACCTGGATAGCGATACTTCAACTCGATGGAAGGAAGCCCGTTGACCTCGAACACCAGCGCCGCGCCGTTGCTCCGCTTCAGTATCGGCAGCCCTTCGAAGATGGAACGAAAATGAATGACTTGATAGCTGCGCGTCGCGAGCCAGCGCGTCAGGAATCCGCGGAAGTAGAGTACGCGTTCGATCATGGCGACGCTGCCAGTGCAGCGGCTGCGCTTAAGAATCCGATTCGGCTTGCCGGCCTCGCTCAGATGAAAGAGTTCCGCTCCACGGACCAAGGTTTGGCGATGAAAACGATTTTGAAAAACAATCCGACAGTCGCGGCCACTCATTCAGCGAACCAAGCGATGTTGCTCGGTGCGTATCGCATCCTAAACCTGGCCCGTCAACGCGTGACTGCGACCGGAGGTACGAAGTGATTCCGGGCGGATGGCAATGCCCCAAACGCATAGGTTTTTTGTTCCCTCATCCCTGCGAGCGTTTGACGCCCGCCGGTTGTCCGGATTGCGACAGCGGCCGAGTAGGAGACCCGTACCGAAGCCGATCTGATCGCCCGGGCTACGAGGGTGACGACTTCGACAACTACACATCAGATGAGACCGGGGATGCGTCTAGTCCTCCGGTCTTCGGCGGCGGCGATTCCGGTGGAGGAGGTGCGTCGGTGGACTTCACCGAAGCGGATGGCGCAAGCCTCGTCAATACGGATGACGCCTTCGAAGACGATCTCTCGGCAAGTTGAAGATCCTGATCTACGCACTCGGTGGCGGATGGGGACATGTGACCCGAGCTGCCGCGCTGGCTCGCGCGCTGAGTCCGGCCGCGCGCGTGCGAATACTCGCCAACAGCCCGTATCTTCCAATCGTACAAACCGCGATGCCGGAGCTCTCGATTGAAACTGTTTCCACGTCGATGGAGGTTGCCTCGCGAATTGCCGGGGAAAAGTTCGACGTCCTGGTGGTTGACACATTTCCCCGTGGCCTGGGAGGAGAACTGGCGCCCGTGCTTGCTTCTCTGCGAGCGTCGAAAATCCTTGTCCATCGCGACCTCAATCCCGCGTATGTGGCGTGGGCCAAACTGCGCCCGTTTGTCTCCCGCCACTATGATGGGGTTCTCTGCCCAGGCGAAAGAGGTCCGCTAGCGGATCTCCCGCAAGCCCACTTCACTCCGCCGTGGCTAGTGAGGCCGCCCATTGAAGTTAACCCCGGCGCCGAAGTTGTCGTGTGCGCTGGGGGCAACGCGGCAGAGATGCCTTGGTATCGCGAAGTGGCCGCGCTGCTATCGCGCAAAGTCGATTTACATTGTCTTGCGGCGGAGCTACCGACCGGAACTGCACGCGAGCGGTGGAGTCGATACTGGCCGTCCATCGACTGGGTCGCGAGCGCCAGGGCCGTCGTCGGTGGTGCCGGTTACAACACCATCAACGAATGCTTCGCCTTATCGGTGCCATTGATCGCACGGCCCTGGCCGCGAAAGTACGATCGCCAGCGGTTGAGGGCCGAACAATACCAAAATGTCAGAATTGTTGAAACGCCTCACGAGGGAGCGCGTGCTGTTCTCGACGCACTCGCACGGCGCCCAACTACGCCGCCGGTCTTCAGAAACGGGACGGGCGAGGCCGCGGACTGGATCCTGTCTAACGCCAGGTCACGCGGGCTCGACCATGCACGGACCCATTTATAGCGGACTCCTGTAAAATGGCTTCCGAAAATGGATCTCGCAATTTGGCCGCGAATCGGAAAATCAAGGAGGCCGTCCAAATGATGCTGTCGATGAGAAGTCCGGCGATTTGGGCGATTCTAATTGCCGGGCTCATGGCCGCGCAGGGTACGAATAACGCATCCATCACCCCACGCGGCGGCGTCAATCCTGCGACTATTCCGACAGCGGCGATGGGCGCAACGATCTCCGGCCGCTTCCAACTCGAGGATGGCTCGCCTCCGCCGGACCGGGTGCGCATCGAGCTGGTCTGCAATTCCGTCCCGCGTCCGCAGGGCTGGAGCGACTCTAAAGGAGGCTTCAGCGTTCAGTTAGGCCAGAGCGTTACGGACGAAGTGATGGACTTGACGTATTCACGTCCGGCATCAACGCCGAACTCGGGGGCGGCGGCTGCGACAGAGCCGGCGTCGATCGATACGATTCCTCGAGACCTGATGGGATGCGATATTCGCGGCGCGCTCCTCGGTTATCGCTCTGATATAGCCCCAGTCTCCGGACATCGCCGCCTGGATTCACCGGACGTGGGCACCATCATTCTGCATCGCCTCTCGAATGTCGAAGGTCGCAGTATCAGCGCGACCAGCGGATTGGCGCCGGCCGACGCTCGCAAAGCGTTCGAGAAAGGCGAGGACGCGATCAAGAAACGCAATATTGATGAAGGGCAAAAGAATTTTAAGAGAGCCGTCGAGATTTTTCCCAAGTACGCTGTGGCGTGGCTCTACCTGGGACGAGTCTACGAGATGCGTAAGCACTATAAGGAAGCGATCGATGCTTACCGCCAGTCCATTGCCGCCGATCAGAAGTATCTGTATCCATATGAGCGTCTGTACATACTGCTGGCAAACGGCGAGACTTGGCCGGATGTTTTGGACACCACCAACAAGGTGATTCATCTGGACCCGATCGATTTTCCGCGCGCCTACTACTTCAACGCCATCGCGAATCTGAATGTCAACGAGCTGGACGCGGCGGAAAAAAGCGCCCGCGAGGCCGTGAAGCTCGACCTGGCGGGGAGTCCGCGTTCAGGTTACGTGCTCGGCGTGATTCTGGCGCGCAAGCAGAACTTCACGGAGTCGGCTCAACTGCTGCGCGCCTATCTCCAGGCGGTTCCCAATTCGCCGGATACGGACGCGGTGAAGCAGCAGCTGGCGGTGCTCGAAAAGCTCGCGAAGCCTCAGTGAAGTTACGAATTCGGCGTGGCCTTCCGCCGCGACAAGAACTGGTTCATCTTGACGCGCGGCCCGCTGCTTTCGAAGGCGGCTTCGAACGCGTCGATTCCCGCATCAATGGCGGCGCTGAGAGGGAGATCCTCCCATTGACGAATCAACTTCTTCTGCAATCGAACCGCGCTGGCACCGGCTTCCAGAATCGACGCGATCCATTCTTCTACAGCATGATCAAGATCAGCGAGGGGCACTACTTTCTCGATCAGCCCCCAAGCGGCGGCTTCCTGTGCGTCGATGGTTTCGCCCAGCAGCAGCATTTGCCGGGTCCGTCCCCAACCGATCAGCGACGGCAGCAGCGCCGCTTCGATGACGGATGGAATCCCCACTTTCACTTCAGGCATTCCAAAGCGCGAGGTATCCGACGCGACGCGCAGGTCGCACGCGGCGGCGACTTCGAGTCCGGCGCCCAGTGTATATCCAGCGATCCGGGCGATCGCCGGAACTGGAAGATCCCGCAATGCAGCACAACATTCATGCAGGCCAGTGATGAAATCTCGGGCAGACGTGGTATCGAGCTGCGCCATCTCAGCGATATCCGCGCCGCCAATAAAGGCGCGGTCTCCTTCGCCGGTCAGCACCACCGCGCGCAACTCGTCATTCCGCGAAAGTTCTGAGATGGTGGAAACGAACTGGTCCATCAACGCTCGATTCAGCGTGTTCAGTTTTCCGGGGTTGCGGATTGTGACGTGTGCGACTTGCGCATCAAGTCGAACCCCGATCTGTGCCGGCTCGCCTATTTCCCCACCACCAGAATGCTGAACGAATCGGGCACCATCTGTCCGCGGCCGGCACGTCCTCCGGGCTGCGCAGGCGCCGTGGGCGCGCCGAATTCCGCGGCGATCAGAAGAATATGGCCCGTCTTGCTATCGAACGTCAGAGTCTTCGCGGTCGGCACGGTTTTCAAGGTCTGCTCGACCACGAAGTTCTTGGGACTTTTTTCCTTGACGATGGTCAGCGTACCGTCGCCTTGCGAGCTGAAGGCTTCCTTGGTCTTCGGATTAAATACCGTGCCGTCGGTGCCGCCTCCGATGGGAAGAGCGGTGATGATGCTGCCGTCTTTCGCGTTGAGGATCACCATGTTCTGCGGGTTGCGGCAGGAAGCGAAGAGAATCTGATTCTTCACGTCCATCGCGAGGCCCGCGCAGACTCCGCCCTTACCCTGGAGGTCGTAGTGAGCAGTCGCCTTCATGGTTGCGGCATCGATCACCGCGACGTTGCCTTTGTCTTCGATGTCGACGTAGATTTTTCCCTTACCGTCGGTGGCTGCCTGCTCGGGCGCTCCACCCAGATCGATGGTGCCCAGGACCGAGCCGTCGGCCGCATTGATCACGGTCGCGTGCGGAGCGCGATGGCTGAAAATGTAGATGCGATCGTTGAACGGATCGTGCAGTATGCCGTCGGGTCCACCTTCGACGTCAATGGTTTTGATGGGAGCCAGAGTCTTGGCGTCCCACATCGCGGCGGGCTTGCTGCTGGCGAATCCATGGCCCGATTTCGGGGACACCGCCGCACCCGCGGCGCTGGTATTCGCGATTTCGCCCACGGATTTCAACGTATCGAGATCGAAAACCGTAACCCGGTTCGGATTGCGGCGAGCGATGTACAATCGACGGCCAGCCGAGTCGGCATAAACGTAGTCGAACCCGCCCGCACCTCCGACTTTCTCCGTCTTCAGAATCTTATAAGGACCATCCTGGCCATATCCGGTAAACGTCAAGGCAATCAATCCAATTGCCAGACAAGTTCGTCGCATCAAATTATCTCCTGGGGCGGGGACCGACTCCCGACCGCCAGTCAGTATACACCGTCAAGCTTTGTAAGTACCTGAAGAATCGCTGAAAATTCGGAGCGGGGCCGGAAACGGCCTAAAGAGATCGGTCCCGAACCGCGATAGAAAGTAAAGGTGTAGTCCATTTACTTACCTAACCTTATGCGCTCGAGTACCAGTATCTGGGTAGCAATGCTGCTCGCGATCGTCGTCGCGACCATGCTTTGCTCCGCCCAGAGCTATACGTTTCAGGTGTACGGTCAGACCGATGGACTCGGGAATCTCACGCCGAACTGCCTCTTGCAGGATCGAACTGGATTCTTATGGGTGGGGACGCAAAACGGTCTGTTCCGGTATAACGGTTCGCGATTCGAGCGGTTCGGGACGGGATTGCCCAGCAACCGTATCAACTCCTTATATGAGGATACCGACGGCACGATTCTGGCAGCCACACCGGCCGGGCTCGCGCGGTTCGCCAACGGGACTTTTACCAGCATCTCCGATGTGAGGCTGACCACTCTGCGGCGGCAGGGAATCGTAACGGATGCGAGCGGAACGATCTACCTTGCAACCGAAATCGGCGTTGTTGCGAAACGGGGCCAGGACGCCAAGGTTCTTGGCGGCGGACCCATTTACGCGTTATTGAAGGACCCCAGCGGAAAAATCTGGGCGGGTTGCGGCCAGCGCCTTTGCGCGATCGAACAAGGCAACGTCGTTCCCACCGCCCCAGAGGTGGACAGCGGAGTTTTCAGTCTTCGCGCTGACCGGTCCGGAGGATTGTGGCTGCTTGGCGAAAAAACTGTCTGGGTTCGCCATCGCGGCGCTTCTCAATTTGAGAGATTGCCGACCCTGCCGATGGGAAGCGGGCCGTTCCTGGGCGACGCCGCTATCGAGATCGAATGGAATGGCGACGTCATCGTGACGTCGGCCGCAGGCCTGTGGCAATGGGACCAGCATCAGTGGAGCCTGGTGGATCAATCCAGAGGTCTGCCGCGCACCGATCTCACCGCCATGTTTGCGGATCGAGAAGGCTTTCTGTGGGCCGGGATCGCCGGCTTGGGAGTGGCGCGCTGGCTGGGCCGAGCCGAGTGGGAAAGTTGGCGATCCTCGGACGGATTGCCCCACGACCAGATCTGGTCCGTCCATCGCGACGCCAACGGCACTCTCTGGGCTGGAACGCGGGGCGGGCTGGCGTTCGCAAAATCGCAGCATGGATCGCTTCAATCGCTTCAATGGGTCGCGCAGCCTGAATTTGCCGGCAGGATGACTCTTTCCATCGCGCACTCGCGCGACAACACGCTGTGGGCCGGCACCGGAAACGACGGGCTGTGCCGCCTGGACATTCGCTCAGGAAGATTTCAAAAGGTGCCGCTGGTGGGCACGGTTAGCGCGTTCGCGCCGAAAATTCTGGTGGATCGTGACGATCGACTGTGGGTCACTACGCTGGGAGGCCTGTATCGCAGCGTTTCGGAGGCGAGCGGAGGCATTCCAACATTTCAGGCCGAGCCGGTTCCGGGGGTGGCGGACAAAGAGCTTTTCCAGCAACTGGCGCAAGACAGCCAAGGCCGAATCTGGGCCGCTTCAACGCGCGGCATCGTCTATTCGGATCACGGCCGTTGGACGCGGCTCACAACGCGCGACGGTCTTCTCAGCGACGACACGAGCATGATCGCCTCGGCGCCGGATGGAAGCATGTGGCTCGGTTACATTGACGCGCTTGGTCTCACGCACCTCATTCCGGACGGACCACGCTGGAAGTTTGAACACATTTCCATGGCGAATGGCTTGCATTCGAACGGCGGCCTGTTCGTCGGGTCCGATGCGCGAGGATCACTGTGGTACGGAACCGACAGTGGAGTTGAAGTGCTCGAGGGCGGCGGCTGGACGCACTACGGCCAGTCCGACGGACTGGTTTGGGACGACTGCGATTCGCGCGCCTTCTACGCCGATTCCGATGGCAGCGTGTGGATCGGGACCAGCCGCGGCCTTTCTCGATTCCATGCAAGCCCGCAACCTCCTGCGTCCCCGCCGGTCACGGTCCTCACTGAGGCGCAACTGGGAGAAACCAGACTTCCGCTCGGATCGAACGCGAGCGTTTCTTATGCGGATCGGTACCTGGTGGCGCGATTCACCGCGCCCACGCTGTTCACTAGTCACCAGAAGATATTCCGGTACCGGCTCTCCCACGTCGACCGCGATTGGGTGGAAACCACGTCCGGCGAAGCGCGTTATGCCAACATCCCACCAGGGGATTACACCTTCGAGGCGGCGGCTCGAAATTCCGCGGGTATGTGGAGTGTGGAGCCTGCCCGCGTTTCGTTCACCATCAAACCAGCCTGGTGGCAAACGTGGTGGCTGTGGGCATTCTGGGCCGGCCTGGCGACAATGGGAGCGCAACTAGTGTGGCGTCGTCATCTGGAGCGCCATCTGCGCGAGCAGCATCGGCTGCAAGAAGCGATCGAACAACGCACGCAAGAACTGGCCGAGGAAAAACTGCGAGCGGAAAAAGCGAACGAGGCGAAAAGCGAGTTCCTGGCTCAGATGAGTCACGAAATCCGCACGCCCATGAACGGCGTGCTTGGCATGACCCATCTGCTGATCGAAAGCGACCTGGATGCGGAACAAAGGGAATGGGCCGACGCGGCTCTTTTTTCCGCTGAATCGCTGCTGACAGTGATCAACGACATTCTGGATTTTTCCAAAATCGAAGCCGGTAAGATGACCATCGTCCGCGAACCTTTCGAGTTGCGGCAGGTGGTTGAGGATTCCGTACAAATGCTCCGGCCGCGAGCTGCGCAGAAAGGACTCGCGATTCAGCTCGAGTACGACTCACATACGCCGGTCCACGTCCTGGGCGATGCCACGCGCGTCCGGCAGATTCTGATCAATTATCTAAGCAATGCGGTGAAATTTACGGATCGCGGCCAAGTGCGGGTCAACGTCGAATATCAGACGCCGGCGATGTGCACCATCTCGGTCGTCGATTCTGGTATCGGCATTCCGGTCGATAAACAGGAAATTCTATTTAAGAAGTTCACGCAGGCCGACTCGTCCGTGATGACCCGTGTTGCCGGAACGGGTCTGGGACTGGCAATCTGCAAGCAGCTCGCGGAGCTGATGGGGGGGACCGTGGGGCTTCAAAGCGTGTTGGGCATGGGTTCCACGTTTTGGGTGCGATTGCCACTGGAGCCCGCACGCTGCGACCTGCCAAGCGATCTGGAGCGTCTCAACGCGGTCCACACTAACGGGCGTCCCCTGATTCTGGTGGCCGACGACAATCGGGTGAATCAGAAGATTGCGTCGATGTTGCTGGCCAAGCTCGGATGCGAAGTAGATATCGCGGTGAATGGCAGGGAAGCTCTGGCGCGCTGGAACCAGCGTCCCTACCACGCGATTTTCATGGATTGCCAGATGCCGGAACTCGACGGCTACGAAACCGCGCGCCGCATCCGTGCCGGCGGAGGCCGCGGCAGCGAGATTCCGATCATCGCTACCACCGCCAGCTCAATGGACGGAGAGCGCGCACACTGCTTTGCTGCAGGGATGACTGACTACCTTCCCAAACCGTTCAGCATCGACGATCTGCGGCGAGTGCTTGGGGCTTCTGTGGCGATCCCGTCGTAGAACGGCTGGAATCGCCGCCCAGACCCGGTCACTGTCGTTCGCGGTTCGGTGCTTCCACGAACAATCAGAGCCTCGGCACCGAACCACGACCGTCAGCGAGTAGGTCGTGACCTTCTTCGACAAACTTAGTGTCGTGAATCAAAAGTTCACCGAAAAATTCGGCGAAAGCAATGTTCACGCAAAGACGCCAAGACGCAAAGCAAAGCAACGCAATGAAAACTCTTGGCGTCCTTTGCGTCTTGGCGTCTTTGCGTGAATCCGAGAGACGGCGATTGATTCCGCGAACTTGTGACTCGGGACACTAGATCGCCAGAACTTCGCTCAACGCGGTCCGGAACTTCGCCATTTCCTGATCCGTGCCGATGGTGATCCGCATCATCTTGTCGTACGGCGGGAAATGCCGGCCCACGGCGACGCCCTTGGCGAGCATCGCCGGAGCCGTTTCACGGATGTCCTTTTTCGCATCGAACATCACGAAGTTGGCCTGTGACTCGATATAGCTCAGCTTTTTCTGCTGGAGCCAAGCACACAGCTCATTACGCGTGCGGGCCATGTTCTCGCGGCGCTCGTCAATCAGCTTCGGTCCCAAATCGATGGCCGCCATGACTCCACGCACACTCACGATGCTGATCACGGCATTACGGAACGGCGTCATCTTGCTGATCAAATCCGGACGCGCGGCCGCGTAACCGACACGCAGTCCCGCCATTCCGTAGATCTTTGAGAACGTGCGCATCACGATCACGTTCTTGCCTTCACGCACGTACTTCATGGCGCTCTCCGTATCGTGCGACATATTGAAATGAAGATACGCTTCGTCCATCAGCAGGATGGTATCCGCCGGAAGATTCGCGACCAGCCAGGCGATATCCTGTTTCGGCGTGACATTGCCAGTCGGATTGTTGGGATTGCAAATATAGATCAGTCCGCCGCCGGCCTTTGCCGCTTCGGCAGCCAGCCGCTTCACATCCGAAGTGTAGTTCGAAGTGAGTGGTATTTTCACCACGGCATGTCCCTGCGCGGAGGCCAGCTCTGGAGCAGATTCGAAGGTCGGCCAGCCACAGATGATGGGCCGCTTGGGTGACGTGAAGGCTTCGACAGCGCAATGCAGTGTTTCCGTGGACCCTTCGCCGATCAGAACCTGTTCCGCTTTGAGTTTCTCGAGATTCGCCACGCTTTGATAGAAGCCCGGAAACTCCGTAAAGTGGTAACGATTCGCCTCGCCCCCAGCACGCGTGATGGCCTCAACGGCGGCGGCGGGCGGGCCGGATGGAAATTCATTCGAATTGAGCCACACGGTCCCTTTCGGCGCGGGCACATTCATCGCATCCACTGCAGCCTTTTGCGCGAATGCATATTCCGTGAATCCGGCGGCTACGAGTCCGGCAAATCCTCGACGAGTGAGCATGGAACCTCCGACCAGTTATTCTACCTGAAAGCTTAGAATGAGGAGGGAGCCCGGGTGGCGAAATCGGCAGACGCAAAGGACTTAAAATCCTTTTTCCGGCAACGGGAGTGCGGGTTCAAGTCCCGCCCCGGGCACCAAACACTTCGCGGTTACGGACGTCAATCTTTTCATGACTTTTCGGATCTTTGCGATCGGGATCTTTGCGGCGGTTCTATTTGCAGCCGACGATTCCGGCATCGCAGGTTCCTGGACCGGCGAATCGCTGTGTACCGGCGTCCGCAGCGCCTGCAAAGATGAGCATGTCATCTGGACCTTCAAGGCTCCCGATAGCGCCGGTAAAGTTTGGGCCAGCGCCGACAAGGTCGTGGATGGTCAGCGCATGAACATGGGCTCTGGAGAATTCCAGTTCGACAAGCCAGCCTCAACTCTTTCGTGGAAGATTCCGCTGGGCATCTGGAAGTTGATATTGAAGAAGGACGCCATCGATGGGACACTTACGCTGAACGAGGGCGGAATCGCCAGGCGCATGACATTGAAAAAGGACACACCATGAAGATCGCATCTTTTGTATTTGCCGGTTCAGTCGCCCTGGCCGCCAATCTTCCCGAATGGCCCCAGTTCGGCGGGCCGAATCGGAACTTCATGGTCGACGTGAAGGGTCTCGCAAGCTCATGGCCGGCCGATGGTCCGAAGAAGTTGTGGTCACGTCCCCTGGGCGAAGGATACTCGACCGTCGCGGTTGATAACAGCACGCTGTACACGATGTACCGCAAAGGCGACGACGAAGTGGTGATCGCGCTCGACGCGGCTACGGGAAAGACCCGCTGGGAGCATTCATACGACGCGGCGTTCATTAAAGGACTCGCGATGGAAAACGGCGCGGGGCCGCACTCTGCGCCGTTGATCGTGGGCGATCGCCTCTATACTGTCGGCATCCTGGCACGGTTGAATTGTTTCGACAAGAACTCGGGGAAACTGCTGTGGTCCAAGGATCTGTATAAAGATTTTCCCGGCGCGACCATCATGGGCCGAGGCTACTCGTGCAGCCCGATGCTGTATAAGAACACCATCATCCTGACGCTGGGCGGGCGCGGGCATGCAGTGATTGCGCTGAATCCGTCCGACGGCGCGCTGGTGTGGGCCGCGAACGATTTCGACAACGCGCCCAGCTCTCCGATATTGATCAATGTGCAGGGCCAGGATCAGTTGGTCACCTTTCTCGACGATGGCGACGGCAGCCAGAAGGAAGGCATCATCGCGGGACTCGATCCTTCCAACGGTAAACTCCTGTGGACGCATCCGCACAAGACTTCGTGGGATCTGAACATCGCGCTCCCGGTGTGGGGCGATGACGGGATTCTAGTAATCAGTTCCGCCTACGGCACCGGCAGCCGCGGGCTTCAGGTGACGCGAACCGGCGTGAAGGAGCTATGGGCGAACAACCGCATGCGCATCCATCACAGCACCATGATTCGGATCGGCGATTACATCTATGGATCGAGCGGCGACTTCGGTCCGGCGCCGATGATGGCGATCAACGTGAAGACCGGAGAGGTCAAGTGGCAGGAGCGCGCGTTTCCCAAAGCCAACTTCGTTTATGCGGACGGCAAATTCATCGTAGTGGACGAAGACGGCGGAGTTTCGCTCGCCACGTTTTCACCGGAAGGCGCGAAGGTGATCTCCCGGGCGACACTGCTGGAGCACAATGCGTGGACCGCGCCGTCGCTGGCCGGTACAAAACTGTACGTGCGCGACCGGAAATCGATTTTGGCTCTCGACGTCGGTGCACGGCAATAAACTTGGCGTTCTTTGCGTCTTTGCGTGAAACTGTTCTGTTTTTCAGGTCCGGAACAGCACGCTTTCTTTTTCGAATTGCCGCGTCGCCATGACGAAGGCGATCGCCGCATAGAGGAGATTCGCCCCTACGGTTACGGCGAAATTCACCGTCGAAACTTCACCCAGCAGGATACTGCGGATCACCAGGCTTGCGTTGAAAATCGGAATCAGACACATTGCCGGGGTCAACTGGAGTCCCGGCAAGCCGCCGAGTAATGCTGGGAAAATTACCAGTAGCATCAGCGGCGTCAGGTAGCTCTGGCCTTCCTTGAAGCTGCGCGCAAACAGAGCGATGGCGAACATGATCGATGCCGCGAAAACCGCGACCGGAATCAGCACGGCGACGATCATCGCGAGCGTGTTCGCGTCCAAGGGAATCGTCCTCATCATGTTGCGCATCTCTTCGGATTTGGCCGAGATGCGGTTGTTCTTGAGCGAATAGACCATACTCCCGAGCGTCAGCATAGCGGTAAGAAAAATGGCGGTCATCGCGGCCAAAGTCTTGCCCATCACGATTTCCCGCCGCGCTGCAGGTGAAGCGAGAAACGCCTCCAACGTCTTGCGCTCTTTTTCGCCTGCCGTCATGTCGATAATCGGATACATCCCTCCAGTGAACATCAGCAGCAGCACGATATAGCCCAGCATCGTACCCCACACCGACCCGGCCATCTTGCGCTCGCCCGCGATATTGGTGCGCTTGACGGTGAACGGCGTGAGTACGCTTTCCGGTATTCCGGACGTGCGCAAGCTTTGCCGGATGCGCTGGTCTTTCAGCTCGGTCAAAGCGGTGCGGATTTTGTCACCGGCCGCACTGGACGTCGGGTTTGAGCTGTCCACGTAAATCTCGATGACGCCGGACTTCTCTTCCACACTCGCGGCCGATTCTTTCTTCTCGACGGCTGCCCGCAAGTCGTCTTTCTCCTTGATCGCCAGACCCGTTTTCTCCAGTGCTTCGCGAACCGACGGCGTAGTCACGCGCGCTGCAATACCCATGCTGCGCGCTTCGGTTTCGGCATTCTGTTCCAGGCGCGAGGAAAATCGCAGCATCACCGAAACTACCAGCGGAAACACCACCAGCGGAACCACCACCATGCTGATCATGGTGCGGCGGTCGCGCAGCATGTCCAGCATTTCTTTGCGGTAAATCGTCGAGATCATGGAGAATCGCATGCTTGGTCCTTACTTATCACTTATCAGGCGGCAACCCGAGCAGGTCCAGAAAGATCTCGCGAAGTCTGTGTTTGCCGGTGGCCGTGCGCAGCTGATCCATGGTCCCGGTCATTTTTAACTGGCCGTCGTTGATCACCGCGATCCGGTCGCACAGATACTCGGCCTCCTCCATGACGTGCGTCGAGTAAACGATGCATTTTCCGGCATGTTTCGCGTCCACAATCGCCGTCTCGATCGTGCGCGCGGTGGGGACGTCCAGCCCCGACGTCGGCTCATCCAGAATCAGAATCGGCGGGTCGTGCAGCATGGTACGAGCGATCGCGGTCTTCTGCTTCATTCCCGTGGACAGCTTGTCGGTACGAACGTCCGCGAAGCTCTGCATGTCGAACAGGGAGAATAAATCGTTGATGCGCTGGGTGCGGCGGCCGTTCGCCATGCCGTTGAGTTTTCCGAAAAATTCCAAAATCTCCCGAGGTGTTAGGCGCGCGTACAGGCCCATGTCACCCGAAAGAAATCCGATCTGCTCCCGCACTTTCCCGGGTTCTTTGTTGATGTCGAACCCGTTGAGAGTGGCAGTGCCGGAGGATGGCTTCAGCAGCGTCGCGATCAGCCGCAATGTGGTCGTCTTTCCCGCACCGTTGGGTCCAAGCAGCCCGAACACCTCGCCAGCGTGAACCTCGAAGCTGACTCGATCCACTGCCATACGAGTCCCGCGCTTCGAATCGGTAAAGGATTTGGAAAGGTCCTGGACCTGGATCATGGAATCCCTCAAGTGTATGCAGCGTTCATACACTTTGGCAACAGTAACATCTAAGTATGCGAAACATGACACTCATGCTGCTGCTCGGAGCGGGCTTGGCTGCGGGGCAAGGCAGTTTCACGGGACCGGGCCGGTATGAAATCGAGAATCTGAAATCGGGAAAGATGCTCGACCTGGACCGGAACGATCAGACCACGGTGATTCAATTCGGTGCGCGCGGGACCGACAATCAGCGTTGGGATTTCGAACCAGGCGACGGCGGCCTGTGGTTCATTCGCAACGCAATGAATGGGAAAGCGCTGCAAATCGTACGCGACGCCAATAGCGCTCAAGTCATCTGCAACAGGTTCGATCGAGGCCCGGATCAGCAGTGGCGCATCCAGCCGGGGAAGGACGGCAACGTCCTCATCGTTTCCCGTGGCGGCCGGACGCTCGATATTCCCGATGGCTCCAGTCGCGACGGACTGCATGTCCAAATTTACGATCTCAACGGCGATTCAAACCAACGCTTCATTGTGCGCCGGGTCAATGGAAATCCCGACCGGAGAGACGAGCGCGACCGTCCCGTCGATCGGGGCCGGGGAGATCGGGGCCGCGGACCGGATGAGTTGGGTCGCTACTGGGACGAACGCGAACAGATGTGGAAGCTCGCCGGCGACGGCGTATGTTTTTATCGCCAGACCGATTTCCGCGGCGAAGCGTTCTGCGCCCGTGTCGACGTCGAGATCGGTGAAGTGATTCCTCAGTTCCGCAGTTCTTTCGGATCCGCCAAGCTGTTCGGCCGGGCGCAAGTCGTCGAAGTTTTCGAACGCCCTGGATTCCGCGGCGATCATTTTCGCATCACGCGCGACACGCGCGATCTGGACCGCGTGGGCGATCGGATCGGATCGCTCCGGGTGAATTGACTCATCACAGAATATTGACGGCGCGGGCGGCGAGGATCGCGATGGTTCCCAGCGAGATCAAAGACTGAATCATCATCAAGACCTTGGCCCATCGCGACAGAACCGGAACATCGGTCGGTGAAAACGCGGTGCTGGTGTTGAACGCCAGGAACAAATAGTCGACGAATCCGGGACGCCATTGGTCCTCACCCATCTCGCGGCGAAGGTCCGGGTCGAGCACCATCTGCGGAAATAGAAAGGCTCCGTCAGTATGCGACCGTTGCAAATCGCGCTGATGGGGGCCGCCGGCATCGAGCCTCCAGTACCAGCAGGCGAAAACCAGCAGATTGCTGAGCCACAGCAGCCCGGCTGAACGCATCAGTTCGATGGGCGAGTCCTTATGCCCTGGCAGTCTGGACACCAGCAACCCTAACGACGCGACCAGGGAAATCGTGACCACTGCGTTGGCGGCGTAGCCAAACACGCGACCCGCACGCCAAAACCCCGCGCGATGAGAGATCATCGCGGGCATGATCAGCACGGTCACCAGGACGAAGACCAACCAGTCAGGGCCAAAGCTCAGCGCCGACGGCAGTATCCAGTGGAGCCCACCCACTGAAAGCAGTGCGGCCAGCGCCGGCCAGCGCGGCTCGCCACGAATGAATGTCGTTTCCGGCATCCTCCTATAATCTCCGACTCCGCGTAGAATGTTCCAATGACCCCTGCGGACCAGTGGTATTACCTCGAAGGATCGGAAACGCGCGGCCCAGTGACTTCGGCCGAGATCGCGCGCATGATCAAGGCGGGGTCGCTGAGCACCGCTACTCAGGTGGCCCAGGCAGGGTGGCCGCAATGGACCGTCGCGTCGATTGCGCTGGCGCACCTGCTGAGTGCGCCGGGACCATCGGCGACGCCCTCTGAGCAGCCCATCTACGCAATCAAGATTCACTGTGTGTCCGGGCCTGATGCCGGGAAAGCGTACATGATCGGCGTGAGTGAAGTCGCGCTGGGACGCGTTTCCGGCATTGGGCAATCCGATCCGCAAGTCACCGAAAATCATGTGGCTCTCTCCCGGCAAAACAATGTACTGCAATTCCGCACCATCGGCGGAGCGAAATTGCGAGTGGGCGGAGCCGAGGTGACGCAGGGAACGCTTTCGAATGGCCAGCAGTTTCAATTGGGCGCATCCACTTGGCAGGTGGGCAGCGCGCCGGTCGAGCTCAGCAATCTTTTGGGATCGCTGGGAGCCCGGCTGAATAAATTGACCAGCACGGAGAAGCTGGAAGGCTTCAGCCTGACCACCATGTTTTCCGAGGTGTTCAAAGGACGCAAGCGCGGCGAGATCGAAGACTATTTCGTGGTGGGCACCAGCAAGACCACGCCGCCGCTGGACGAAGTGGAAACCGGATGGCCGCGGCCCTGGTTTTTTATGCGCGTCCTGGGGTTCATGCTGGCGGTCTACTTTCTGTTTTCGAAAAGCTTGGAATATTTCAGCAATCCATGCGATTTGCCCGGGCTGATGATGATCGGCGCGCTGGCAGTTCCTCTGGCGACGGTGGTGCTGTTCTGGGAATTGAACACTCCTCGAAACGTGGCCTTCATGCAGATCCTGATGATGATCGCGTTTGGAGGCGTAACTTCATTTCTCTTCATGGAAGTGGTCTCGCGACTGTCGAACCTGGGCTGGCTGGGAACTCCCAGCGCCGGCATCGTGGAAGAAACCGCCAAGCTGCTCACGGTCATCGTGGTGGTGCGGAGCGTCAAATATAAATACATTTTGAACGGAATGGTGTTCGGCGCAGCGGTCGGCGCCGGATTCGCCGCGTTCGAAACCGCGGGCTATTCGTTTTTCGACGGGTACCTCACCAAGCTGATGCTCAACGTGTTCACGCAAATCGTCCATCCCACGGAAGGTTTCAAGAACGCGGTGGATCATTTCGCCAAAAACCCAAGCGATATCCAGATGCTAAAGGGCGTCGCGTATCAACTCTCGAAATCGGCGTACGCCTGGGCCTTCAGCCAACTCGACCTCCGGTCGTATTTCGCGCCCTTCGGCCATATTGCCTGGACTGCGATCGCGGCCGGAGCGTTCTGGCGCGTCAAAGGCGCCGATCCGTTCCGATTCAAAATGCTGGTGGACCCCATATTCGTGCGAACTTTTCTGGTTCCCGTGATCCTGCACATGACGTGGGATACCGATTTTGTCCAGAATCAGGACTGGCTGCTTCGCGACCTGATGCTGGTCGGGCTCGGCGTCATCGCCTGGTACGTGGCATTTCTTTTGGTGCAGCAGGGTCTGAAACAAATCAAGCAGGCGCAGGTGACGCAAACCCAATCGGAGTACACGCATACTCGCGAGATCCTCACCACCACCGGCCGGTTTCGCGCGCAACAAGGAACGGTCCGGTGAAGATCGAGCCGGTAACGCTGGAAGGGCAGCACGTGCGTCTGGAGCCGCTTTCCTACGATCACCACGCGCAGTTGTGTGAAGTGGGACTTGATCCAGACCTGTGGCGCTGGATTCCTATGCGCGTCACCACACCCGAGGAGATGACCGGATTCATCCGCACGGCGCTTGAGTGGCAAGCCGCGGGAACCGCTCTTCCGTTCGCCACGATCACTGGCGGACGCGCAATCGGCAGCACACGCTTCATGAACATCGATGTTGCGAACCGTCACGTCGAAATCGGGGCGACCTGGATTGGTCGCGAACATCAGCGCTCCATCGTGAATACAGAAGCGAAATATCTGATGTTGCGGCACGCCTTCGAGACACTGGGCTGCTTGCGCGTCGAGCTGAAAACGGACGCGCTGAACCGGCGCTCACGCAACGCCATCCGGCGGATCGGCGCGCGTGAAGAAGGAACGTTCCGAAAACACGTCGTGACGTGGAGCGGACGCATTCGCGATTCGGTTTACTTCAGCATCCTGGATACGGAATGGCCGCGCGTCAAAGCGGACCTGGAAGCGAAGATGAAACGCGGTACGCCTTCGCCGCAAACGCGTATCGATGGATTGAGCGAATCGCAGATCGAAGACCTGCATCGTCTGTATCAGAACGAATGGTGGACCAAGGATCGCACTATGGAAGATGTCCGCCGCATGCTGGACGCGACGCGCGTGCTGGTCGCTTTCGCCGATCCCGCCACCGGCCGGCTGATCGCGTTCGCTCGCGTCATCACCGATTTCGCCTTCAAAGCCCTGGTGCTGGATGTGATCGTCGATCCTTCAGGGCGAAAATCCGGCATGGGACGCGCTCTGATCGATGCAGTGGTAGGGCATCCGGAATTGGCCGGCGTGCAGCATTTCGAATTGTATTGCCGTCCTGAACTGATGCCGTTTTACGAGCGCTGGGGATTCAAACAAGTCGATCGCGATTTGCGATTCATGCGCCGGGGTTAGATTCGCGCATAAGAACGCGCTCCATAACTGTCGCGCCTCAAAGCCGTGCGCCGAGGCACGTTAGTCGCCTATTACTTCGAGAATCAGACACTTCAAGTAGTGCGTCTCGGGGACCGTCAACAGAATCGGATGATCGGCGGCCTGCGTACGCCGATCCAGAAAGCGCAGCGTCTTGCCTGCATCGAGCGCGGCCTCTGCGACGATTTCCAGCAACGCCGCCTCGCTCACGTGATGCGAGCAGGAGCACGTGATCAGGATTCCTCCCGGCTCCAGTAGCCGCAAGGCGCGCAAGTTGATTTCCTTGTAGCCGCGCGCCGCATCTTCGAGCTGGCGGCGCGATTTCGCGAAAGCCGGCGGATCCAGCACGATGGTCGAATAGCGCCGGTCTATCCCCGACAGAAATTCGAACACGTCCGCCTGGCGGAATTGGATGTTCGCGATCCCGTTCACACGCGCATTTTCTTCCGCTGTAGCTAGCGCGGGAGCCGATGAATCGATCGCCTCGACGGTTTCCGCTCGCCCAGCCGCGTGCAACGCGAAACCTCCTGTCGATGTGAAGCAATCCAGCACGCGCCCACGGGCCCACCGGCTGGCCGCAACGTAGTTTTCGCGCTGATCGAGATACACTCCCGTCTTTTGTCCTCGGCGCAAATCCGCGGCGAGCTTCAGACCGTTCATCCCGATCGAGACGCGCTCGGGAATCTCGCCCGAAAGAACCGCGGTCTCCAGCGGAAGACCCTCCAGCTTGCGGACGCTCGCGTCATTGCGTGCCAGAATGCCGGCGGGCGCGAGCAGCTCCGTCAGGCAGTCGACCATCAGATCCCGCGCCCGATCCATCCCCTGATCGAGCGTCTGCATTACCAAGTACGGACCGTATCGATCCACAATCAGGCCCGGCAGCAGGTCGCCTTCGGAGAAGACCAGCCGGTATGCATTCGAGCGCTCCACCGCGCGTTCCCGATGCAGAATCGCGGCGCTGATCCGGCGCATGAAAAACGCGCGATCCACCGGTTCCACAATGCGGGAAAGAAGCCGTAGCGTGATCTGCGACGTCGAACTGTAGTGCGCAACACCGATCGCTTTCCCGCGAGGATCCACCACACGAACCGCATCGCCAGGCTCCGCGTCAGCTCGATCGACCACATCGCTTGAAAAAATCCAGGGATGTCCGCTCGCCGCCCGATCGGCGCCCTTGCGATTGACCTTGACGGTCTTCACTGAAACGACCGCGCGTGGACCATCATCGGCAGATCGGAGTCCGCGCTGTTCCACGCCTCCAGAAAGTCGCGATAGGCGCGAGACGCCTGCTCGCGCTTGCCTTCGGCTTCCCAAGACTTTGCGATTCCGTACAGCGCATGTCCGCTCGCCGGGCGGAAAATCAGTTCGCGGTGAAATGCCGCGCGCGCTTCTGGATATTTTTTCGCCCGAACGAAAGCGTACCCGAGCGCTTCCAACTCGGGCCGCGCGTACTGTGGAGGCTCATTGTAGCCGAGCTTCGCGTCTTTCTCTACGGCTTTCTGAAGCAGATCGATGGCTTCCTCGAAGCGCCCTTGCGCAGCCCGTAGATTGCCGCGCAAGTCGAGAGAAGACGTTTCGAGGATCAATAGCGCCCGCTCCGGATTGTCGTCTTTATCGTCCGTCTTCGAAGCGTGGGTACGCCAAGAGATCGCGTCCAGCGCGTCGGATTCACGCTCGGCTGCGTCCAGACGATTGGATTTGATGGCTTGCATCCCGCGCGCATACACCAGGATTCCGTCGCGAAACGCCGTCGCCGATGCACCCGCGCGGGCTTCGTCGAATCCCAGTTTTATCGGCCGATCGATGGCCGCCTGATAGTCGCCAAAACGCATCTTGAGCCGTACCGCGGTCCCGCCCACAGTGATGACATGAGTGGGCGCGCCGCTTCCCAGGAACGGTTGTGCGGGAAGACCGTCGAGCAGAGCCGCGAGTTCCATGGCCTCTCGATAACGCCCCGATTCGGCATCACTCGCGATCAGGTAGCTCAAGTTGTGCGGATAGTTCCAGTCGTCCAGTGTCGAAACTTTCTCGCGCTGCATGTACTCTTCTTCGAATTTCTTCGAAGCGAGAAAGGATTCGCGCGCGCGATCGTACTGGCCGATCCGGTAATAGATATGACCCGGCATGTGGATCATGTGCCCTGATCCCGTCACGAGCCTGGCGAGCGCCTCCGCGTCCGGCACGGCATCCGCAGCATGCAGGCTCGATTCCAGCGCATGAATCATATAATGATGCGCCGCGGCGCTGTCGGGCTTCCGGCGCAGCACGTCGCGGATCAGCATCTCCGTGTACGGAGCGCCTGTCCGGGGGCGTCCGTCGTTTTCATATCCATAAGGACGATTCAGCGCGAAAAAGAGCTTGGCGTCGATGTCGTCCGGATATTTGTCGATCAGCGCTTCCATTTCGCGCTGATATTCTTCCGGCTTGTCCTGCTTCTGCTGCGCTCGGATATAGAACTGCTCCTGCTCTGTGATCTTCGGAAGCAGCGCCTTGGCTTTTTCGGACGCCGCGTCGCTTTCGATGGACATGGCTTTGTATCCGCTGAGCGATTGCACGATGCCCCACCACGCCATCGCCGCATCCGGATCTAGGCGCGCGGCTTCTTTGAACACGCGGTATGCCTCGAAATCCCAGAAGCATTGCAGCAGGTTCAAGCCCTGATCGAACCAGGCCTGCGCTTCAGGCGACTTGGTGGTGATTTGCAGATGGCTGGAGCCGATGCCCGTTAGTTTTCGCGGCGCCGGCATGGACGTCATTTTGTAATCGCGCGCGACGTGATCTTTGTGACACGACGGCCCTTGCTGAGCGTGAAGTTGTGCGGCGAGCATGGCGGGAAGAATCGCCAGGATGGAAAACCTCATAGACATGTAGACGCACTTACAGGAGTTTTTCGTCCCCAAATTTTTTAAATCCCGCGGCCACCAGCTCGCGCAGCTGGTCGATCGCATCACGGTCGACGTCCGCGAAATTGAAGCACGATTTTCCTTGCATGCGCTTCTTCAATCCGGTTCGCAGACCTTTCAGCAGCTCCGGATAAGTGTAGACCGGCATGAGATAGACACTGACGCAACCTTTGCCGCTGCGCAGGGCCGCGAAGAACATACGCTCGCCCTGGTAGCTGCGCGACTTGGTTTCCAGGTAGTAGTAATCCGGCTTGTCCATCTTGACGAACAGCCGTTTTTCGTACTTCGCGAGGACTGGCCTCAGCGCGCCGAAAACCTCCCCGAAACTCCCTGGCTGTGGAGCAGGCATGGCCGACAGTATACAGAACCGCACACCCGGACTGTTAGAATGGTTCGCGGGCATCGATTTTCCGAATGAGCAATGTCATCGTTTTGGGTGCGCAGTGGGGTGACGAAGGCAAAGGCAAAGTGGTCGATCTGCTGGCCGAGCGCTTCGACATCGTGGCCCGCTATCAGGGCGGGCATAACGCCGGTCACACCGTTTTCATCGGCGAAAAGAAGTTTGTTCTCAAGCTGATCCCCAGCGGTATCCTGCGGCGCGGCGTGCAAGCCGTGATAGGGAACGGCGTGGTGATCGACCTGGGGGCGCTCCTTCAGGAAATGGAAACTTTGGAGGCTTCCGGCATTCCAGTCCGGGAGAATCTGCGCATCAGCAACCGGGCGCACATCATTTTCCCGTTTCATCGGCTGATCGAAAAGATGTCGGAAGCGCGCGAGAACCGTATTCCGCTCGGCACCACTTCTCGCGGCATCGGTCCATGCTATGAGGACAAGGCCGGACGCCGCGGAATCCGCATCGCGGACTTGTTTGACCCCGAGGGGTTCGGCACGCTGTACGACGTTCTCGCCGAGGATAAGAAGACGCTGGCCGATACCTTTCATCTCAACGAAGAGATCGATTACGCCGCGATCCGGCGTCAGACCGAAGAATATGCCGCGCGCATCCAGCCGCTGGTGTGCGATACCGCCGTGCTACTCGCGAACGCGATGGCCCAAGGCAAGCGCATCCTGTTCGAGGGCGCGCAGGGAACTATGCTGGACGTCGATCATGGCACGTATCCCTTTGTCACGTCGTCCAGCGCGACGGCTGGCGGAGCCTGCATCGGAACCGGCGTGCCGCCCACGCGAATCGACGGAATCATCGGCGTGTCCAAAGCCTACATCACCCGCGTCGGCTCCGGACCGTTCCCCACCGAAAGCAACGACGCTGCTGGCGATTTGCTGCGCCGCGAAGGCAACGAGTTTGGTGCCGTTACCGGAAGGCCCCGGCGCTGCGGGTGGTTCGACGCCCCGCTGCTGCGCTACACGGCCATGATCAATGGCTTCGACACATTGATGATCACTAAGCTGGATGTGCTCGATCACCTGGACGAAATTCCGGTGTGCGTCGGATACCGGCTGTGCGGAGCGGAGATCCACGAGATGCCGGCGACGTGGCGCGCGCTCGAAGCCATCCAGCCGGTGTATGAAATGCGGCCGGGCTGGCGCACGTCGACGCGCGGCATCGCTCAGTTCGAGCAACTGCCGCTGCTCGCTCAGGAATATTTGAGCTTTCTGCAGGAAAAAACTTCAGTCGAAATCGGCGGGATTTCCACCGGACCGGAGAGGAACGAAACCATCATCCGGCCCGGCAGCAGGCTGGAACAGCTCATCTAGTGGCGGTAGGCTTAGCGGCGATGGCCGCGGTTGCCTTCATGCCCCCGGTGTTCGAAACGTTCGCGATGATCGCGACCGTGGCCGCCCCAATATCCGTAATACCCGCCGTACGGATACACGTACGGAGTCGAATAATACGGCGTTGAATAGGGGTAGGGATAAGCATACCCGTACGGATTGTACGCATACGGATAGGGATACGCGTACGGCGGCGGATAGGTGTAAACCGGCCCGCCGATCCCGATCCCGAAATGCACCCCCGCTTGAGCGGGAGCCGCACCCGCGAAGGCCAACATTGCGATCACAGCGAGTGTCGGAATTCCAAGTTTCTTAAGCATCTCTTTCTCCTTCCGAGGACCTCGCCCGATCCTCTAACCAATTAGACGTAGCTACGCCCGCCAGGATTCCACGCCGCGTTACGCGCTGATAGGGAATGCTTTCGGGTTGCGGCGTATCCTGGGTGTGTGTATCGGTGTGTGTAAAGGAGACATGTGCAACGGAACATCCTCACGGTCCCGATTCGCAAAATCGGCGACGCGTCGGCTTCAAGCGAACAGGACCTGGTTGCGGTGGAGGAGCCACTCGAAATCCGGCTTGCCGGCCGAAATGTCGCCATCACGATGCGGACGCCGGGAAACGATGAGGAACTCGCCGCGGGATTCTTGTGTACCGAGGGAATCCTGCGAAATCCAAGCCAGATTACCGGGATTTCGGAGCCCGAGCGCAATATTGTCGATGTCCTGCTCGCCGATGAAACCGGTGTGGACTTTGAGCGTCTGGAGCGCCACTTCTATGTGAGTTCGAGCTGCGGGGTGTGCGGCAAAGCGTCGATTGGCGCGCTCGAAGCCACCGGTTGCCCCGCCCTGATTCGGAACCTACCAGTGATTCCTTCGAGTGTCATTCACGGATTGCCGGGAGAACTGCGTTCGCGCCAGGCGGTTTTCGATCGCACGGGAGGACTCCATGCCGCCGCGCTGTTCGATTCGTCAGGGCGCTTGCTGAATCTCCGCGAAGATGTGGGCCGGCACAATGCCGTCGACAAGCTGATCGGCGCGGCTTTTCTGGGAGACTCCCTGCCGTTGAACGATCATATCCTGCTGGTTAGCGGCCGTGTGAGTTTCGAGCTGGTGCAGAAAGCGCTGATGGCAGGGATCGCGGTGCTGGCCGCGGTGGGTGCGCCGTCCAGCCTGGCCGTAGAAGTAGCCCTGCGCTTCGGAATGACGCTCGCCGGTTTCGTCCGCGAGGGACGCTATAACGTCTACTCGGGCGATTGGCGGCTGCGCTAGCTTTTTTGTTTCTCAGCCATCTGCTCGGCGGACCGGTTCACAAACAACAGAATGACGGTGGTCGCCAGGCACTTGAGAAACGATGGCGTGGCGGGAAGGAACAGGGACGCAACCGTCAGAACGCAGGAGATGATGAAAAGAATCTGGACGGCTTTCGCAAACCGGACCATCATGCTCGGTTTCTCGGATCTCGGCTTCCGGGGCGAGCCGCAAGAGATACATGCCACTTCGTCGGACCTGAGCGAACAGTTGCAGTCAAGGCAGCGTTCCATAGTATGAGTCGATTTAAGTCTAGACCCACATTTGAGGCGTTGATATCGAGGATAAACCTCAGTACACCGGGTTAGAGGCTTTAGGTGTAATTAGTCGGCGAGCGATTTCAAGTGGAAGCGTCCCATAACCGCACACTATCTAGTCGGTAAGCTACTCGAGAGAATAGACTTATTGTTGGTCGTGCGCATGCACCATCCACAGGCATGCTGCAAGACCTCGCGTTCGCTGCCCGGATGTTGAAGCGAAATCTGGGATTCACACTGGTGGCAGTGCTGACGCTCGGGTTGGGGATCGGCGCGAATACGGCGATTTTCAGCGTGCTCGACGCGGTCCTGTTGAAGCCCTTACCGTTCGAGCATCCGAATCGGTTGGTTTGGGTGTGGGGGAGCTTTCCACGATCGAATGAAGCGGCCATCTCGCCCTCCGATTTCGCGGAGTATCGCGAGCACAACCACTTCTTCGATCAACTTGGAGCGCTGTCCGTTGAGGAAGGCGCCTCAAACCTGGCAGCCGGAAATCAGGTCGAGCATGTGAAGACCATGCTGGTTTCTTGGAATCTGCTGGACGCGATCGGAGTGCGGCCCCAGATCGGCCGAGGTTTTGCGCGCGCGGATGAGAACGCGACGCTGCCGCAGGTGGTGATTCTGGGTCACACGATCTGGCAGCAGCGTTTCGGCGGCGATCATGAAATCATCGGTAAATCTTTGAAGCTCGATGGCGAGCGGGTCACCGTGATCGGTGTGCTCGGAACCGATATCCCGCTGATCACGACTGCGCAGATCTTCGTCCCGGCTCCAATGCTGAATCCCGGAATGAAGGTCGCGAATGCGCGATTCTTGCGGCTGATAGGGAGAATGAAGAACGGCGCAACCTCTAATCAGGCGCAGGCGGATCTGGGCTCTATAGCTCGACAGCTTGCGGAAGGTGAACCTGCGACGCACACTGATTGGACCGTGCGCCTCGAATCATTGGCGGACGTCAAAGTGGGTTCGGTACGTTCCGCCTTGTGGATTCTTTTAGGCGCGGTTGGCTTGGTATTGCTGATTGCGTGTTCGAATGTCGCCAATCTGCTGCTGGCGCGCGGAGCGGCGCGGCAGCGCGAAGTCGCGATTCGTGCAGCGCTCGGCGCAGGACGCATGCGGATCGTCCGGCAGCTTTTGACTGAAAGCGTTATGCTGGCGATGCTGGGCGGTGTGGTCGCGATTTCACTGGCCAGCTGGGCCGTCGAAGGGCTCAAACGATTCGGCCCGCCGGATTTGCCGCGGCTTGCCGAGGTTCACCTGGACGGAACCGTGCTCGCGTTCGCGGCGCTGATTTCGATTCTGACCGGGCTCGTCTTTGGAGCAGCGCCTGCGCTCCGGTCGACCCGAAGCTACCTGCAGGACGGGCTCAGAGAAGGCTCGCGCGGATCGTCGCGAGTGAACGCGGTGGGCGGAGCGCTGGTGGTTTCTGAGATGGCTCTGTCACTGGTGCTGCTGATCGGCGCGGGGTTGATGCTGAAGAGCTTCTGGCTGCTGGTACACGTGAATCCAGGATTTCAAACGGCTCACGTGGTGACGACGCAAATCCAGCTTCCCGCCGACGGCCAGCACTTCGTCTACCAGCTTATCGAACGGACGTCGGCGCTGGGAGGCGTGGAAGCGGCCGGAGCAATTACCGAACTCCCGTTGAGCGGGCAGATGAACGATCGCTCCTTTCGGGTAGAAGGGCGATCATATCCGCCGCATCAGGACGACGACGCGAACTATCGCCGCGTTGCGGGTAATTATTTTCGCGCCATGAACATCCCCTTGCTGCAAGGCCGGGACTTTGCCACATTCGATACGGCGAAGTCGAAGCCGGTAGTAATGGTGAATGAGCCGTTCGCGCGCCGCTACTATCCCGGTCAGGGCGCGCTCGGCCAGCATCTGGTGATCGGCGGCGCAGCGCGCGAAATCACCGGAATCGTCGGGGGCGTCCGGCACTTTTCTTTGCAGGGCCAACCTCCGCCAGAGATGTACGTCCCATTTGCACAGGCGCCCACGCAACAATTCTTGAATCTGGTGGTTCGCGCGTCCGGCGATCCGGTACAGCTCGTCTCGGCGATCCGCGAGCAGGTCACAGCGATTGATCCCACCGAGGCGGCTGGAGAATTTCACACGATGGATGAAGTTCGGGCGGCATCGGTCGCTCAGCCCCGGTTTTCGACGTTTCTACTGGGCTTGTTCGCGATCATCGCGTTGATGTTGTCAGCGATCGGGCTGTATGGCGTCATTTCCTACGCCGTCAGCCAGCGCACGCGCGAAATTGGAATCCGCATGGCCCTCGGCGCCAAGCCGCAGGATATTCTTCGATTGACGCTGGGCCAGGGGATTCGTATGACTGCACTCGGTCTCGCGATCGGTTTGTGCGCCGCATTCTTCGTCACGCGATTGCTCCAGAGCCTGCTGTTCGGCGTGACTCCCCACGATACTTCAAGCTTCGTTGGCGTCCCGGTGGCGTTGACCAGCGTTGCGCTGTTAGCGTCCTGGCTTCCGGCGCGGCGCGCGGCTCGCGTGGATCCGCTGGTTTCCTTGCGTGAGGAGTAACTTTTTGTCTGCAAGAAGAGTAGCTTAGAACATATGAGGCTGCTCGCGGTATGCTTGTGTTTCCTGCCAGTGGGCGTCGCCGCGGACTCGGATGCATCGGCTTTTCTCGCCAAAGCGCGAAGCGCTTTCATTGAAAACCGGGCACACGAGCGCCACTGGACCTGGACCACCACAACTACGCGATCCATCATCGACAAGCACGACAACGTGCTGGAGCAGATTCCATCGGTCACCGTCGAATCGCCGATTCGAAGCGACGGGAAGCGCTGCAATGCCGTGCTCGCCTGGGGCGATGGCCGTGAGCCGTATCTGGCCAATGCCGATGCCGATGCGCGCTGCACGGTGGAGCAGGAGGCGCAGGATTCGTTTCGGCTGGACGCGCTGCTGCGGAGCGCCCACGTGAAAATCCGCTCGCGGTCACCCCAGGCAATCACGCTGGCGATCGATGCGGATAAAGGGACCAAGGATTCGACGGATCCGGTTCAACGCTGCACCGGCTCGGCGCAGGCGATCGTACAGATCGATCCGGCTACGTTCTATCCAAAGCATATAGAGGTCACTTTCGTTGAATCGGGCTGCGAACAGCAAGTGACGGTAGTAAATCACTATGACGATCGCCCCATTTCGAAAGCGCTCAGCGCTTTCCGCAAGGGTTCTGTTCTGCAGCTGGACTACGCCCTGCAAAGGGCCAAGGCGGGTAACGCGGAAAACGACTTTTGGATCTGTGAACATCGCCACGCGGTAAACCAGCTGCGTGGAAATTCCCGAGGGCTCATTCTGTGGGGGCGGCAATTTGAGCTGACCAGCTCCGGCGGCGACCGGCGCGTGGTGGTGGATGGAACCACGGTCGCGAACGAGCTGGCCACCGAATCGACGCTGAAGTTCGAGACCGAGACGAAGAAAGACAAATAGCGCCGCACGCCTAGATCGCGCCCAACCAGGTGCGGGCTATACTGAAAGTCTCCCCCGGCGATCAGGATTACGCCTATGCCCGCGCCGTTCGTTCATCTGCATTGCCATACCGACTACTCCCTTCTCGACGGGGCCTGCGAAATCTCGCAGTTGATGGACCTTGTCGCGGCACAGAAGATGCCGGCAATCGCGATGACCGATCACGGCAATCTGTTCGGCGCGGTGGAGTTTTATAACCAGGCCAAAGCCAAGGGCGTGCATCCCGTAATAGGATGTGAAGTATATGTGGCCCAGCAGGGTCACAAGGTCAACTCGGAGAGTAATCGCTACAACCACCTGGTGCTGTTGTGCGAAAACCAGGAGGGCTATCGCAATCTGATTCAGTTGGTGTCGACGGGCTATCTGGACGGATTCTATTACAAGCCGCGCATCGACAAAGACCTGCTTTCGCGGCACTCCAAGGGCCTGATCGCGCTTTCGGCGTGCCTGCGCGGCGATATCAATGAGACGCTGCTGGCGGACAAGTACGACGATGCAAAACGGATCGCGTACGAGTACACGGATCTGTTCGGTCCCAAGAACTTCTTCCTGGAAATGCAGGATCACGGCCTGGAGCCTGACAAGCGCGTCATGCCGCTGGTGAATCGGTTGGCGGCGGACACGGGCATTCCGCTGGTGGTCACCAACGATTCGCACTACTTGCGTTTCGATGACGCGCGGGCGCACGAGATCATGCTGTGCATCCAGACCGGCAAGACCATTTCCGATCCAAACCGGATGCGCTTCGAGCAGGAAGCCTTCTACATCAAGACCCGCGACGAGATGATGACGCTGTTCGGCGAAGTGGAACACGCCCTCGACCGGACCTGGGACATCGCGCAACGGTGCCAGATAAAGCTCGACCCAGTGGAGGAGCCGTTTCCGAAATTCGCTGTTCCACTAGGCCACTCCATCGATACTTATTTCGAATACATCGCGCGCCAGGGATTCGAGAAGCGGCGCGGCCGATTGGAAGCATTTAGAGCCCAAGGCCGCCTGAAGCATGACATGGCCGAATACGGCGAACGGCTGGATCGCGAAATTAAGATGATCCAGCAGATGAAGTTCTCAGGCTACTTCCTGATTGTCTGGGACTTCATACAATTCGCGAAGCAGAAAAGCATTCCCGTGGGCCCGGGACGCGGCTCGGCGACAGGAAGTCTGGTGAGTTGGGCGATGGAGATCACCGACATCGATCCGCTCGAGTACAGCTTGATCTTCGAGCGCTTTTTGAATCCCGAGCGTGTCAGTATGCCCGATATCGATATCGACTTCTGCACACGCGGGCGGGGGAGCGTGATTCAGTATGTCACTGAAAAGTACGGACGCGAGCAAGTCGCCCAGATCATCACGTTCGGAACGTTGGGAGCGCGCGCTGCGATCAAGGATGTGGGCCGCGCGCTGGATATCAGCTTCGCGGATGTCGACAAGATCACCAAGCTGATCCCCACGCAGCCTCTGAATATCAAACTCAAAGACGCGCGAAAAATGGAACCCCAGCTCGACGAGCTGGCTCGCAAGGAACCGCGTGTGAAGGAAGTTCTAGAGGTCGCCGAGCGGCTGGAGGGCATGGCTCGCAACGCATCGGTCCACGCGGCGGGCGTGGTGATTTCGCCGTTGCCACTCAAAGAACTGGTCCCGCTGTACAAGACCAACAAAGACGAAATTGTCACCCAGTACGACATGGTCGGGTTGGAAAAGCTGGGGCTGCTCAAGATGGATTTCTTGGGCCTTACCACGCTGACCATCATCGAGGACGCGCTCAAACTGATCGAGCGGCATCGCGGCGTGAAGCTGCACGTGGAGGATCTTCCGCTCGACGACAAAAAGACCTACGAGGCGGTCTTTCAAAAGGGCTACACCAGCGGAATCTTCCAGTTTGAATCTCCGGGAATGCGTGATATTTTGCGGCGCTACCAGCCAGACCGGCTCGACGATCTTATTGCATTGAACGCGCTGTACCGTCCCGGCCCGATGGACATGATCGACGACTTCATCGATCGTAAGCACGGCCGGCGCGAAATCACCTACGATTTTCCGGAACTGAAGGACATTCTGGAAGAATCCTTCGGCGTGATCGTGTATCAGGAGCAGGTGATGCAGATCTCCAATCGCCTCGCCGGATACTCGCTAGGTGAAGCCGACTTGCTCCGTCGCGCGATGGGTAAGAAAAAAATGGAGGAAATGGCCAAGCAGCGCGCCCGTTTCCTCGAAGGTGCGAAGGCCAAGGGTCATTCCTCACGCAAGGTCGAAAAGATTTTCGATCAGATGGCGAAGTTCGCCGGCTACGGATTCAACAAATCGCATTCGGCCGCATACGCCTATCTGGCGTTCATCACGGGATACTTAAAGACGCACTATCCGCTGGACTTCATGTCGGCACTGCTCACGTCGCAAACCGGAAACACGGGGCAAGTCGTCAAATACATCAACGAGTGCCGCGAGATGGGAATCAAGATTCTCGCTCCAGACGTCAATTCATCGGATTTCGACTTCACTCCCGCACCCGACGGCATTCGCTTCGGCCTGGGAGCGATCAAGAACGTTGGCGGGAATGCGGTGGAATCGATCGCCAAGGCGCGGACTGAAGGTGGAAACTTCGGATCGCTGTACGACTTCTGCGAGCGCGTCGATCTGGGCGCGGTCAATCGACGCATGATCGAAAGCTTCATCAAGGCCGGCGCGATGGATTCGCTGGAGGGCACGCGCGCCCAGCTCACCGCGATTATCGACAAGACCATGGAAACCGGCGCCCGCGCATGGAAGGATCGCGAAAGCGGCCAGTCCGGATTGTTCACGTCGATGATGGAAGAGCAACCCGCTGCCGATCACCCGCTGCCCAAAGTCCAGGATTGGACCGGCCAGGAAAAGCTGACAGGTGAAAAAGAGATGCTCGGATTCTACATCACCGGGCATCCGCTGGACGCGCACATGGACAAGGTGAAGGAACTCGCCACGCACACCACCGGCAAGCTGGAAGGGCTCGCGAAGAATACCGAGGTCGCGCTGTGCGGAATCCTCACCGGGGTCCAGCGGCGGCGCAGCAAAGAAGGCAAGCTGTGGGCGTCGATGCAGATCGAGGACCTGGAAGGATCCATCGAAGGGATGGTCTTCTCGACGCAATATGAGCGGCTGATTTCGTTGTTCGACGAAGACAAAGCCGTATTGGTTCGCGGACTGGTGCTGCCGGAAGAAAACGCGCCGCCGAAGATTTCGATTCAAGATATCGTTCCACTCGAAGTGGCGCGCGTAAGCCTGCCTTCATTGATTTCCATTCGCGTTCCCGTGAATGGATCTGGCGGCTCGGATCGGGCCGTCGCGCTACAGCAATTGTTCCAGCAGAAGCCTGGCGAGACCGAGGTCCGGCTGCGCCTCGAAAAGTCGAGGGACTTCTCGGTTATCCTGGACATTACAGCGAAGGTTCGTCCGGATAAGGAATTTTGCGCTGAAGTGGCCCGAATCTGCGGGACTGAGGCGATGGAAGTTCTGGCGGGCTGACCGAAGCTGCACACATGGCCGATACTCCAGCGCCACAACCTTCGAATCCAAGTTGGGAACGCGTCCAGCTTGCGCGGCACCCCAAGCGTCCGCACTCGCTCGATTACATCCAGCGGCTTTTTTTGAACTTTCATGAATTGCACGGCGACCGCGCGTTCGGCGAGGATCACGCCATCGTTGCGGGGATGGGCTGGTTTGATGGCCGGCCTCTGATGATCATCGCGCAGGAAAAAGGCCGCGACACGAAACAGAAAGTCTTCCGCAACTTCGGCTGCCCGCGTCCGGAAGGCTATCGCAAGGCGCTGCGGCTGATGGAAATCGCCGCGAAATTCAATCGTCCGATCATCACGTTTCTGGACACGCAAGGCGCGTGGCCCGGCAAGGATGCGGAGGAACGCGGTCAAGGTGAAGCGATCGCCCATAATCTTCGCGAGATGTCCCGGCTCGGCGTGCCGGTCATTGTGGTCGTGATTGGCGAAGGCGGCAGCGGAGGTGCACTGGCATTGGGCGTCGGCAACCGCGTGTACATGCTGGAAAACGCGGTCTACAGCGTGATCTCGCCCGAAAGCTGCGCGGCGATTATCTATCGCGATTCGGGAAAAGCTCCGCAGGCCGCCGCCGCACTGAAGATGACCGCGCCGGATTTGCTGGAGCTTGGCCTGATCGACGGCATTATTCCCGAGCCGGGTGAAGGTGCACATACGAATCCCGACAACGCGGCCGAAGCGCTGGGAGGAACCTTGCGGCACGTTCTGAATGAGCTGTCCGGCATGCCGTCACAGCAGCTGATCGACGAGCGCTACGAAAAATTCCGGCGCATGGGCGCGTTCTTCACGGAACCGACGGCCACACACGGATGAAGAAACCGGTCCTCATCGGAGTTTTGTTATTCGCAGCGCTGATCGCGTTGATCGCGTATTCAACCATAGGTACGGCGGCGAATCGAGTTGAAGTGTGCATGCAGTATGACGGCCGCACGTCCTGCCGAACGGCTGCGGGATCGACCAAGGAATTCGCGCTGCGCACGGCCACGTCGAACGCCTGCGCCGAAATCTCCAGCGGTGTGACGGATACCATCAGGTGCGAACACGCAGATCCGGTTCGCGTCACCTGGAAGTAACTATTTGATCGCGAGGATCCCGTCCAGCACAGTACCCGTGACGCGGCCATCTACCGTGGTGAAGCCTGCCGCGGAGAGTAGTGCCGCATACTCGCTGAGCGTTCGTTCACGACCTTCCGTGCACACCAGCATGTTCAGCGACTGCATATGAGCAGACACCGGTCCGCGCCGATCTTCGTGGAGTAGCCGCTCGGCGATAAGCAGTCCGCCACCTGGAGGCAGCGCCGCGTATATTCGGGCCAGCAGATGAGTAATCTTCTCCTGGCTCCAGTCGTGAAGAATGCGGCCCACAGCAAACAGGTCAGCGGATGGAAGCTCGTCAATGAAGAAATCGCCGGCAATCAGTTCCAATTGAGTGCCGACGCGCTGACGTGCGAATTCGATCACTTCCGGGAGATCGAACAGAGTTACCTGCAAATGCGGATAGCGATCCTTTGCAGCGAGAGCCAGGTGGCCGGTCGCGCCCCCCAGATCCACCAGCCGGTGGAAGCGCGAGAGATCGAACGCCGCGACCACTTTCGGAGAGCTGAGCATTCCGAACCCATGCATGCCCGTCAGGAAATGGCGCTTGCCTTCCTCGGTCTTGAAGAAATGCGAAAAGAGTCCGCCTTCCAGATCGAACGCCTGTTTCCAGCGGTGCGTGCCTTCGAGCACCGCGTCCTCCAGATGCGCCCACATCGGGTACAGTGCTGCGTTCGAATAGAGAATATAGCCGGATAGCGTGTGCGGGCTGGAGCGGCGGAGATACTCATCGGCGATCGGCGTATTCACGAATTCCTCACCCTTTTTTTCGAGCAGTCCCAGAGCCACGCACGCTTCGAGCAGACGGTCCACTGCTGCGCCCTCGGGGCGCTCGCCATCGAAGATTCCGAGTGCGACGGCGGCGAACATGGTCTTCGAACGCCGGAAGGCTTCGATCAGGTCGAGTATGGGAGCAGGGTCGGAGGTCATCGGAAATGGTCGTACCCCAGAGGTCGAAGCGTACGACCTTCGAATCGTATCGCGCCGGGCGTGCCGGCCACAATCGTTCCGATCGGCAATGTGCCGCGCGGTGCAGTCTTCCCGCGCGGAAGCGTGAAGAGCAGCTCGTAGTCTTCGCCGCCGTTGAGGGCGCGTTCTATGGTGGCGCCACGGGTCAGGGGAATTCGATCGAGGTCCGCCGCCACGTGCGATGCCAGGCACACGCGATGCAAATCGAGCGAAAGACCGTCGCTGAGATCGATGCAGGACGTCGCGCGGCCGACTAGCTTCTGGCCCAAAGCCAGCCGCGGCTCAATGCGGCGCGTCCAGGACTTTCCAAGCGCGCCCGAAACGTAGACGCGATCACCTGGACGCGCGCCATCGCGGCGCAAAGCTTTGCCACGCTGGACCGAGCCGCACACTATGACGTCGCAATGGATGTTTTTGGAATGAGCAAGGTCGCCGCCGGCGAGCAGTGTTTTCGTCCGCTTTGCCAACCCGATCAATCCACGATAGAAGGCGTCGATCCATTTTTCATAATTCGCCGGAACCGCCAGCGTCACCAGGCAGAAGCGCGGGATGCCTCCCATGGCGGCGATATCGCTGAGGCTGCGGGCCAGCGATCGCTCTCCGACTGCGCGTGGCGCGTGTGAGCTCAGGAAGTGCACATCTTCGATGGTCTGATCGGTCGTGAATAGAAGATCCTCGTTGGCGCGGGGCCGGTAGATGGCGCAATCATCGCCGATTCCGAGTACCAGCCCGCGCTGGCCGCGCGTCATGCGCCGAATGCGATCGATGAGTGCGAGCTCATTCATTGAATACCAAGCCCGCCGGCAATTCTTCGCCGAAAACTTTGCCCATCGCGGCGAGCTGATCCTGCGAATCGGCTTCCAGGTCGATCTCGGGGAATGAGCGGCGCACCACGTCGAGAGCGGGACCTGATAAATCGCGCGTCCCATCGCCCGTGCGGCGCGCCATTGCCGCCACGGCGTCTTCCGCTTTGGTCACTTTAGCGATCGCTTCGATCCACCGCGTCGCCGTCGCGGGCGGAAGCACCTGATTGATCGGGCCGTAGAACAGCTTTCTCGCGCCCAATCGCGCCAGGCACCACAGCCCGGTATCTACGAAGTCACCCTGCTTGATCCGCGCGATGAGCTCGTCTCCCAATTGAGTCTTGGTCTGGATCGGCAGCAGCTCCAGGCTCGCGGCGGCGCGCCACATTTCGCGAAGCAGGCTTGGATTGACGCGCGGCTGCCTCTTGGAAGCTCGCGGAAGCAGTGTAGGCGAGAGGCGCTGGAAAATGTCGGTCTGCTGGTTGCGATTCAATCCAGCGGCGACGCGGCCCCAGAAAATCCACCACTCGATTTCGTTCTGCACCTGATTCGCGAACTGCAAACCACCGGCGTAGACGCGGCGGGCCTGCTCGATGCGATAGTCGTCGCCAGGGAAGCCGAATCCGGGGCGCAGACAAAATCCATACAGATTCAGCCAGCGCAGCTCGTGCGCAGCGCTGCGTTTGCGGCCGTCCGCGATTTCCAGCATCTGATCGGCAAGCTTGCGGATAGCCGCCAGCGGCCAGGAATTGCGGCCCAATCCGAGCGTTTGTTCCAGCTTCGCAGGAAGTTGCTGCGGCTCAAGTGTCGCATCGTGGAACGTTGCCGGAATCAGCGTTTCTGCAGCGTCCAGTGCTTCTTCACTGACCACCGCGGCGGGGCGCGATGCAGCCGTCTGCGCCGTTTTGCGCAATTCAAACTGCAAACGCCAGCGATGTTCAGTCTCCTTGGAATCAGCCCAGATTTCAAGCGTCCCGACTTCCGTGAGCCGCGCGCCCAGCTTCACCGGAACTAAACGCTCCCCGGCCTTGCCGAATCGAAGAACAGCGTTCAATGGCGCGTGGAGATGCAAGTCGCCGTCTTCTTTCGAAAATTCAACGACGTCTCCGGCCTTGTCTTCAGTCCGCGTGCGCGAGCTGTACAGTCGAAACGCCACGGCTTTATTGGCGACCAGCTGCAAATTCCCGGGGTCGACTTCGAGCGTCGAGCCTTCTTCAGCGCCGCGCGGAACCAGACACAGCGTTCGTAGAGCGTCACCACTACCGGCAAGACCGATGAAGTACGATCGCGGCAATCCGCCGCGCACCAGCAGCCCCGCGCCGGTTTTACGGACGTAAGAGTAATAGGCCGCGCCCACCGCGACCGCCAGATCCAGATCGCGATTTTCTAAAATCACGGGACGCTTGCCGTACCAATGCTCCATCACATCGGCGACGCGCTGGCGCAGAATCTCGGGGATGAAGAAACCTCCGTTGAACAGGATCGCGTCCGGTTTCACGTCGCCAGCAGTCGCTAAGAATGCGGCGAGATGACGGGTCACCGCGGGATCGGCCACGTACGGCAGACCCAGTTCGCGAAACAGGCTCTTTTCTTCTTCTTTGGGCTTGTCGGCCACTTCGCACACCGGCAGGAATCCATCCAGCGCGAGTTCCAGCACCTCCTCACGAAGAATTTCCGTGCGCAGCGTGCCGCCAACCAGCGCGGATCCTGCCCCGAGCACCGTCACCTCGACACTCTTTAGATTCGGATCAGAAAGCAACTGCTCCTTTGCAGCCGCACACTGGCGGCGAAGTCCGCTACGTTGGCGGATCGATAACGATTTGCCCAGCTTGGCTTCCACCAGCCAGGTGAGGGTTAGATCGAGATTATCGCCGCCCAGCAGCAGGTGCCGTCCTACGGCAGTGCGCGTGAAATCGACGCGGTCGCCGTCGCGGGCCACGCGGATCAGAGTGAAGTCACTGGTGCCGCCGCCGACGTCGCAAACCAAGACAATCTGTCCATCGAAAAGACTCTTTTGCGATCGCGCCAGATCGTTGGCGATCCATGAATAGAACGCAGCAGCCGGCTCTTCGAGCAGCGTGAGATTCTCGATTCCCGCTTCGCGCGCCGCGAGCACCGTCAGCTCGCAGGCTTCCTCATCGAAACTCGCGGGAACCGTCAGGACTACGTTGTGTTCGCCCACGGTCGACCCGTGCTGTTTCGCGAACGCCTCGCTCAGATGCTTCACGATGCGCGAAGAAACTTCGACCGGCGAAAGAACGCGGCCCGCATCCTGCGCATCCCAAGGAAGAATCTTCGCCGTCCGGTCCACCTCGGGATTCGAGAGCCAGCTCTTCGCCGAATGAATGCTTTTGGTGGGGACCAGCGCGCCCTGCTCGCGCGCGAAGACGCCGACGTATTCCTGATCGCCCAGATACAGGAACGACGGCAGCGTGCGGCGGGGCTCAATGCGGCCTTGCGCGACATACTGCGGCACTTCTTGAACGTGGATCGGAGGATAATCGGCTTCGGCCGCTTCCTGCGGATCGATGTATGCCAGCGCTGAATTGGTGGTGCCGAGATCGATCCCTAGGTTCACTCGACTTCAATCTCCGCAGGCGCCAGCACGGTCCCGGGGGGTGTCGACGGAAGCTCGACGTTTTCGGCGCGCCAGCCCTTGTGACGAAGCGTTCCGCCGGGAGCTTTCCCGCTCGCCGGAACATTGCCGATCAGTTTGATTCCGTCGACGTCGGCCTTGGTGTAGGTGCCTTCGACGCCGTCGATCACCGGCGCGAGCTTCAAATAGCGCTGCATCGCCTTGCGCGCGTTTTCCTGCACATCACGAACAGCGGCGCCCACCTGCTCATCAGAATAAGCGGAGATATCTTCCATCAGAAAATCGACCAGCCTCGCGTCGCGCTGCAGAATCGCCAGGATCTGAACCGCGCCGTCGGATGGGCCGGCTTGAGGCTTCGGCGGCGCCGTGGGACGCGTGGGGACCATCTTTGAATATCCATACGCCTGCGCGATGTCGGAAGGAAGCGAGCCACCAAAGAGGATGGCGAAAAACGCGCGGAATGCAAAAGTAATTCGATTCAAGCTTTGCCTCGATTAGAGTGGCAGAGATGCCTTTACTATTTTACCCGCGCGGTTCCGAAATCCGCGACCCAGGCAGCACTGTGGATTCGCGCAGCTTCGCCAGTTCGCGCCGCGCGATGGTCGCCCAGTGGCTGGCAGGATCCAGCTTCAAGTAGGTGGTCCAGTGCTGGACAGCTTTCATCGGCTGGTTCGACCCCTGATACAACAGCGCGACATTGTAGTGTGCATCGGCATAGTTAGGCGAAATCTTCAAGGCGGCTTCGTAGTGTGTGAGCGCGCGGGTGCGGTCCCCGCGTTCGTCGTACAGATTGGCCAGATCGAAGTGAGCCAGCGCGTATTCGGGATCCACTTCGAGCGCCTGGCGGTAATATTTTTCCGCGTCGCTCCACTTGCGCGCGTTGAAGTAAATAGTCCCAAGGTTCACCAGCGCTCCGGCGGAGTTTGGATCCAGGCCGATCGCTTTTTGATATGCCTCGATCACCTGTTCGGCGGGCGCGCCGGACTGTTCCAGGTCGAGTCCGCGCTGGAACCATCGTTCGGCCGTCGCGCGCTGGTCGCGTTCCGTAGCCGCGCGGCTCTTTTGCGGAAACTCCACCAGCCGTTTCAGCTCAGATTTGCCGAAGTTGAGCAGGAGCTGGCCCGAAACCGCTTCCATCGCGCCGCCGTCGATCTCCACGCGGACCTTTTTCCCATCGGCGTACAGCTTGAGATCGGTCAGTGGATTTTCAACGTGTTTGAGTTTTTGGCGGAGCGCCGCCAGCGCCTTGCGAAGCTGCAAAGCAGGTACGCGGTCCGCGCGGAGCTTCAAAATCGTGCGAAGCGCGAGCAGTTCGCGAAAGCCGTAGCTCGGCGTCGACGCGACCAGCTTCTGTTGCTCCCAACTCACGAGTTGACGTTCAGAGATTCCCAGGAGCCGGAGAACCTCTTTACGCGTATACGCCTGTTTCGCGGCGGCAGCGGGCACGGATCAAAGTTTAGCAAGTCTCGAAAAGTGATATCGCGGCGATCCCGGCGGCTCCGGCAGTCATGCAGGCTTTTGCGTTCTCTCGCGTGATGCCCCCCAGCGCCAGCACCGGGATCTTTACGTCACGCGCCGCTGCCGCAAGCGCCTCTAGACCGCGCGGGGCCAGGCCGGATGTTTTCGACAGCGGTGCAAAAATCGGGCCGAATACGACGTAGTCCGCTCCTTCCTGTTCAGCCGCGCGAACTTCTTCAATCGCATGGCAGGAGACTCCAATCAGGAATCCAGATGGAGCGACGGCGCGCCACCTCGATGGCGGAAGCGAGCCAGCCGGCAAATGTAATCCCGACGCGCCCGCGGCCAGCGCGACGTCCATGCGGATATTCACGATGACCTTCTGCTCTCTTGCCATTACTTGGCGAACCAGTGCCAGCAGGTCGCGCGCGGGAAGTTCTTTGTCGCGGACCTGAATCCAGTCGACGGATTCGCGCACTGCGTTGTCGAGTCCGCGCAGATGCCGGTCGGTGATGTAGCACCGGATCATAACGTGGCACGGGCTTTAGCCTGTGGCGTCACGGACTGGATCTCCTCCGCCGTTCCGCCCGCCGGACCTGTGGCTCGTCCATTCCAAAATAGTGTGCGATCTCGTGCCACACCGTATCGGCGACCATCTTTTCCAAATCCACAGGATTGCTCGACAGCCGTTCGTGCGGACCCTGGTAAATCGTGATCTGGTCCGGCATGCGGAAGCTGTCGCCAACCCCTCGCGCTGTCAAAGGGACGCCATGATATAAGCCCAGCAGACCGGGCCGCGGAGGCTCGCGCTCCACGACGATCGCGACGTTTTCGATGCGCTTGCGAAACCGCGCCGGGATGCGCCGCAGCGCGCGTTCCACGATCTTGTCGAACTCCTCAGCGCGCAAACTACGGCGTCACCTTGGTAGCGCGGCCCTCGGCCTCCCCGCGCAGCCAGATCGACAATGGAGCCTTCGGGCTTGGCGACGGCCATGGCATCGCGATGCGCAGCGATTGTTTCGAGCCTTCGCCCGCGATCGGACGCGGCATCTCCGCGACGTTTAATCCCACACGCGCGTCCCAGCCGGTCTTCTCGATGGTTTCCAAATCGAATCCCTTGAGGATTCCGTAAAATCCGTCGCCGGATTTTTCGTCGGTCATCGTGAAGCTTTCGATGCGCGGCACCCGCACCACCTTTCCAAGCGTGAACGCGTCGGATTTGCCCACCTCGGTTTCCACGATCGCCGTGAGCGTGCAGCCGGATTGCCCCACGGCTCCGGGATCGAGCGAAAGAAACAGTGCGCCCGCACCTCCGGAAATCAGCTGTCCTCCCGGCTGCTTCTCGCCGCCCCGCAACTTGAGAAGTTGGGCGGTGAGCGCCGGCTCAGCGCATTGGACCGTCAACACGGGCTGGGCGTCCGTCAGGTCGGTCTTCATTGCGAATCCGACCCAGGACCCTGCGGGAATTTCTCCATCCCGAGGCGCGATAACAAGATCGCGAGGAAGCGACGGTTTGGCTTCCAAAATTCGAGGACGGGCCGCGACAACTTGCAGCGCGACTGGCAGGCGTAGTGCTCCCGCCATTCCGTCCACTTTGGCCGAAAGGGTCCCGGAATCACCCGCCTTGGCGCCCGCGCGCAGCCGCACAGTCACATTGCGCTGGGACCCGCCCTCAGTCGCCGCCGAGAGTACGATTTCCGCGCGATCCGATTCCAACGCGACAATCCGATCCAACCCTGTTCCGGTGAGGGTTACGGCCTGCTCGCGCTCGCCCGCGTTGACGCGAATCCGGTCGAGTTTCGGAACGGGCGGCAGGACACGAAAAGGAACATCGGTGACGGCGCCGTCGATGCGCGAAAGCGCCAGCAGGTATGGCCCGGCACGCAGCGCGTCTGTATCCAGTTCGACCCGCAAATTCTGTTGCGCGGCCGGACGATCCGGCGGAAGATCCACAGGAATCTGCCGTGCGCTCTGCGGACGATGCACGGTGGCGTGATCCACGAACAGAAAATCGCAACCCGATACTTCCACATCCACCGGACCAGAACCCGCAATAAGTCTATCCTGCGATTCCGGAGTCAGCCGCGCGCTCTTCAAATCGTCGAAGCGATGCAGCCGCACTGTACCGGCAATCTGGTACGTATCCCAATCCCATTTCCCCTGCAACGTGTATGCGCCGGGCGCGCCAGCGAACTTGCGCAGATCGACGCGCAGCGCGCGTTCATCCGGAATAGGCCGCACCATCACGTGCATGGGAGGCTGCGAAAATCCTTGCGGAACCAGTGTCCAATCGAAAACGTGATCCATTAACCGCCATTGCGCCTGATTGTCCAGCTTAAGGGGCACGCCCACGCGCAGGCCGATGGGCACGTCGCTATCCTTCAACACGGAAGCCGCGGGCGGCGCCGTATTGATCACGCGGTAAGCCCACATGTAGGCCAGCTTGTTGCGCGTGCGTGGCGCGAGCTGCGCACACAGCGTCATGCCATCGGAATCGCCGGGAATCGCGTACACACTGCGAAATTCCGTATCCGGCATCAGGAATTGTTTAATCATCGGCAGCGCGCCGGCCCCCGGGAACAAGCCGCCCGCGTTCTCGAAAAATCCTTCGACGCCTTTGCCCATCATGGTCGCCGATCCAGCGCGGCGACCCGCGCCCAACGGATCGTAACTCGAAACCGACGGGTTCAGTGCCCGCACCAGCGCGAAGATCGCCTGCTCCGCCGGTGTGGTTGGACGAACTGAACGAGTCGACTCATCGTCAGCCTGCTCCTCCAGCTCGCGCGCCAGTTGCAGCCCTGCCTCCAGATCGGCGGTCTGATCCGCGTAGTCGGCCAGTGCCGCCACCATGTTGTCGTCTCTTGTGACCAGGTTGGTCAGCCGCTTTTCGTCCAGCCCCTGCGGCGCGAAGACCACCAGCACGATCCGTGCCGCGAAAGGAGTGGCCCATTCCGTGGAACTCGCGGCAAGCCGGGGCTCGAGCACGGTGAGCTGCCCGTCGTTCGCCTTGGGGAGGACAACCAACGTCAGCTTGGCGTCCTTGCCCAGATTCGCGGGCAAATCGAGCGGCGCATAACTGATGCGGAATCCCGAGCCCAGATTGTTAACCTGATGGATCGGAATCGCTTGGGGCGCGTTGGTTCCAGAAGGCCGGGCAGAGAGCCGGAAGCTAGTCACTGCGGTGCTCCCAACGCATCCGCGAGGAGCGCCACAGGTCAGCGCGGCAAACAGCCAGAAGCCGGAAGCTAGTACAGCAAGTCGCGGCAACATGTATTTAGTTTACGCGCAGCGCACCTGTGATATAAATGGGCTGCTATGACCAAGCAAGAAATTATCCTGGCGAATCAACAATACCTGTATCCGGCGGTCTTTCATTACTATAAGGAGCCGCTCGTGGTCACGCGAGCCAAAGATCAATACGTTTGGGATATCGACGGCAATCAGTACCTGGATTTTTTCGGCGGCATCGTCACCATCGGCGTCGGCCACTGCAATGAGACGGTCAACAAGAAGGTCCACGAGCAGATGGATAAGCTGCAGCACGTCTCCACTGTTTTCGCGAATGAGCCACAAGCTGCGCTGGCCAAACGGATCGCGGAGATCACGCCCGGCGGCAAGCTCACTAAGAGTTATTTCACCAACAGCGGAACCGAAGCTAACGAAACGGCGTTCGTCACGGCGCGCTGCTACACCGGAAATCACGAAATCGTCGCGCTGCGGCACAGCTATCACGGCCGCTCCGCAATTGCGATGCAGGCGACCGGAAATTCCGCGTGGCGGCTGGGCCTCTCCGCTCCGAACGGTTTCGTCCACGCGCTTGCCGGCTATTGCTATCGCTGCCCGCTTGGCCTGACGTACCCGTCCTGCAACGTACGTTGCGCGCGTGATATGGATGAGATGATCCGCACGTCGACGTCAGGCAAAATCGCCGCGTTCATTGCCGAGCCGATCCAGGGCGTCGGCGGGTTCATCACGCCTCCCAAGGAATATTTCGAGATCGTCCACGGGATCATCAAAAAATTCGGCGGCCTGTTTATCAGCGATGAAGTGCAGACCGGATGGGGCCGCACTGGCGGGAAGTGGTTCGGAATCGAGCAGTGGGGCGTCCAGCCCGACATCATCACCAGCGCGAAGAGCCTGGGAAACGGTGCTCCCGTGGGGCTCACCGTCGCACGTCCCGAAGTGGCCGACGCGATGAAAGGCGCGACCATCTCGACCTTCGGTGGCAATCCCGTGACGGCCACGCAGGCCAAGGCCGTGATCGATTACATCGACGAACACAAGCTCATGATCAACGCGGCCGAAGTTGGGGCTTATCTGCGTGCCAAGCTTGAAGAGATGAAAGCGAAGCACTCCATCATCGGCGAAGTTCGCGGCATGGGCCTACTGGTCGGCGTCGAACTGGTGGAGGATCGCGAAACCAGAGCTCCCGCGGCCGCCGCGGTGAACGCGCTGATGGAAGCGTCGCGCGAGAATCGGCTGATGATCGGCAAGGGCGGCACGTATGGAAACGTGATCCGTATTTCGCCTCCGCTGAATATTTCCAAATCCGATGTGGACGAGTTCGCGTTGCGCTTCGAAGCCAGCCTCCAACGCGTCGTCGCGTCGAACCTCGCAGGTGCGGCACGCTAATGGCTCTCGAAGAAAAAGCGTTTTACCGCGAGTCGCCCACCACCAAGCCGGCCACGCTGAACTGTCCGTTCTGCCGGACCGCCGATTCCTACGATCTACGATGGATGGTCCGCAAAAAGATCGACCAGCTTCCTCGCGGCGCAGATGAGCGCGATCGTGCGAGGTTCGCCAAATTCTTGAGCTACATGGTCCTGATGGACGATAAGGCCATGTGCAAGAATATGCGCTGCCGGAAGCGGTTTGATATTTCGGGCATCAAGACCATGGCGTTTATTTAGATAGCCGCGGATAAACGCCGATTAGCGCGGATCGGATTCTTCTTGATCGACGTTCATCTGCGGCCGTTAATCAGAACCACCGAGTCATGACGACCTTCTGCTCGGTATAAAACGCCACCGCGTCCTTCCCATGTGCGTGCAGATCGCCGAAGAAGGAATTCTTCCAGCCTGAGAACGGGAAAAACGCCATCGGAGCAGCGACCCCGATATTCACGCCGACCATGCCGCATTCGACTCGCGAACAATACTCGCGCGCCGATTTTCCGTCGGCAGTGAAAATCGACGTGGTGTTGCCGAACCGCGAGCTGTTCACTAATTCGATCGCGTCATCAAGCGTCTTCACCCGGATCACCGAAAGCACCGGCCCGAAAATTTCTTCCTTGGCGATAGTCATCTGCGGCGTCACGTTGTCGAAAATCGTGGGGCCGAGGAAATATCCACTGCCATCCGACGTCGCACGTCCATCGCACAACGGCTTCGCACCTTCCGCCACGCCCTTCTCGATATACCCGACCACTTTCTTCCGATGATCGCCCGTCACCAACGGACCCATGTCCGTTCCAGGCTTCAGGCCGTCGCCGACGTGTAGCGCCTTGGTCTTTTTCAGAAGCAGATCGAGCAGCGGCTCGGCGACTTCGCCAACCGGCACCAGAACGCTACCGGCCAGACATCGTTCGCCCGCCGCGCCGAACGCCGAACTCATAATGGCTTCGACCGTTTTCTCCAGATCCGCGCCCGGAGTCACCACCAGGTGATTCTTCGCGCCGCCCAGCGCCTGAACGCGCTTGCCGTGCTTTGCCGAGGTTTCGTAAATGTACTTCGCCACCGGCGTCGATCCGACGAATGAAATCGCGCGCACCAGCGGATGCTCCAGCAGCGCGTCCACCGCGACCTTATCGCCGTGAATCAAGTTAAAGACTCCCTCCGGGACTCCCGCATCATGGAACAGCTCCGCGGTCCGCGTCGGCGTCAGCGGAACTTTTTCAGACGGCTTCAGGATGAATGTATTGCCGCACGCAATCGCGAACGGATACATCCACATGGGCACCATCGCCGGAAAATTGAACGGAGTAATCCCCGCACACACGCCCAGCGGTTGCCGGATCGACACGGAATCGATCCCACGCGAGACATTCTCCAGCGAATCGCCCATCATCAGCGACGGCATCCCGCAGACGACTTCCACCATCTGGATGGCCCGCCGCACAGATGCTTTCGCGTCGTCCAGCGTTTTGCCGTTCTCGGTGGAAAGAATCCGGGCGACCTCATCGGCGTGGCGGTCGAGCAGCGTCTTGTAGCGATAGAGCAC
>DATMOC010000050.1:0-162297 GCA_035568415.1 Bryobacteraceae bacterium
GTCACCATTTGCTGAAGGGTGGTGCACGAACCCTCAACGGTTTGCCGACGAACCAGCCAGGTGACCTGCTAGAGCGGCGTTCACAGGAGTCAGTGTGAGCCCGGCCCCCATGAGTCAGAGCTATCTCCGGGTTGCGCGTCACTCGACCACAAACTACACTTCGTAGGACTTGCGATAAGCCGGACGTGTGACCAATTTGGTCGCCTCCGCATCACCTGTGAACTTCGGGACCGGACCGGGCTCGATCTTCAGCGCGCGGCCGACGCGGTAGCTAATATTCGCAAGATGGCAAAGATCCGAGCTGGGCACCGCGTTGGCAATCGGATCATGAAGATCTTTCTCAGCGCGTGATTGGACACATGCCAGGAAATTCCGCATGTGGAGGCTCGTCGGATCACCGGCACTGCGCTCAGGCCGCTCTTCCATGATCAGTTGGCTCGAATCGCCTTTGTACGCCTGGAACCCCTGGTCGCTCATCGCCGCCCAACCGTCGCTGCCGTAAAAGAGGTTGCCAACACCGACGTTGAGCGGATTGCCCGGCTGTCCCACTTGCGTCGGCGGCGGAGCGCCAATGTCCTCTCCGCCAGCGGGAGCCGACGTCGGACCCGCCGTCACCACACGCGCCTGCCGAACTCCTTCGCCGTTGGTCATCCTGCCGCGCACCTCCACCACCAGCTGCTGGTCGCCATAGTTAAAGCCGGCAGTAAGCGTGTTCGGTGTTTCCGTGTCGTCATCGATTCCGAACTTGCCTCCGAACGCCATCGCTGTCTTGGGCCACGCGGGATCGCCCAACGCCCAGCGCGCGATTCCCGTTTCATGCACGCCCTGGTTTCCAATGTCACCGTTGCCAGTGTCCCAAAACCAGTGCCAGTAATACGCGAAACGCTTTTCATTGAAGGGCCGCATCGGTGCGGGGCCAAGGAACAGATCCCAATTCAAACCGGGAGGTGTCGGGGTATCCGGAGTGTGTCCGATCGAAGGACGCAGCTTGTAGCACAGAGCCTTGGTCATGTAGAGCTTGCCGATCAAACCTTGCTGGAGCGCGGTGATCGCCTTGATCTTGAACGGCCAGCTCCGGTGCTGCGATCCCACCTGCATGATCCGTTTGGTTTCGCGCTGCACCTGAATCATCCGCATTCCTTCGTAGATGTTGTAGCAGGCCGGCTTTTCCCCGTAGACGTCCTTGCCCGCCTTCATCGCCCAGATCGCGGAGAGCGCGTGCCAATGGTTCGGAGTGGCGATGGAGACTGCCTCGATCCTCGGGTCGGCGAACATCTGCCGCATATCTTCGAATTCCCGGCCTTTTTCGAGGCTCTTCTTCGCTAATATCGCTTGCGCCTTTTCGCGCGCGGCCTGGTTGACATCGCAGAGGCCAACGACCTGAGCCTCACTCAGCCCGGTGTAGATATTGAGGTGGCTGGTGCCGCGGCCTCCGAGGCCCACGATGCCGACGTTGACCTTGTCATTTGCACCCCACACGCGAACCGCCGACGCTGCCGTCAGGGCTCCGAGGAAAAATCTGCGAGTTTTTGGATCAGACAAAGTGAGACTCTCTTTCGGGGCCAATTGTATCAGGTAGCCGCGTCGGCCTTTGCAGCGAATACCTCTGGGGCAGTGAACCTCCGCGTGCGAGTGTGTCCCTTGCAACGCGAGACTCGCAGATGTGCGCCAGTCGAGCGAGCCAGACGTCCGCCCGCGGGACCTGCGGAGTGCCGTTAATGCTGCATATCAGGCTGCTTACTTCGAAGGCGACTGACGCACGACACCCCTGAGCGCCGCAACGGCCCAACGGCACGAACACTCACTACTCGTGCGGCGAGGTCTATATCGTGTCCACGCATCCGGTCAAACTTCTAGCGCCGGCTTCACCACCCCAAAATCGCGTTGGTCGCGGCTCGCCACCAACTCGGATTCACCCGCGCCAAGTACGTGGCCCAGGACTGAAGAATAATCATTGGCGGCAAGACGTAGAGATAGACCCTGTTGACTCGGCCATCCACTACGAGGTCCCGCAACATTCCAGCTACGATCAGCACGTCGAGCGCTGGATAGGCAAGGTCGTGGTAACCGATGTAGTGAAATCTGACGAAAGCGGCTTGCATGAGTTGACAACTGGCCATGAAAACGAGGCGACGATGGTATTCGGGCCGCTTCCGAAAAAAGATCGCCAGCGCCATGCAGGCGCCGAAGATGATCATGTCGCACCACAGAACCGACAGGAAGGATGAAAGATCCTTCCCGAGCGCGGTTCTGTCGAAGCGCACCATAACTACCGAAACACTGAAGCTCGAGGCGACCATGGTTGCGGCCAGTGCCGCACCAAACCAGCCTAGTCTGCGGTGCGCGCTGACCTTGCGCACGCGCACTAAGGCCGACTGCGCGATGAACAGCACGATCCAAGCCGAGAAGGCCGCGCCGTGAAACCACAGCAGGAGTGGTCTTGGCGGCTTGGCATGGAGCAGGCGGGCATCGATTGTCTGACTGAAGCCCCAGACCGAAAGTCCGGCCATCAGTAGCGCCATGCAGAAGTAGAAATGTGTCCCCAAGAACGTCTTGAACCCGCTTGTCGCGCTGGTCTGTGAACGAGTCGCGAACGCCACATTGCCGACCGCCATAGAACTCCCTTCTGTGACGCAGCACGAGTTTTGGCGCACACAAATGTCCTGTCCAAAGCGCTGCGCACGTCTGCGAGGTAGATCAATATAATACTAGCTTTCGATCATTCCAGAAACGTTCAGAGAAACGGAAATCGCTGAACTGACTCGGTGCTGGGAAACTGGGACAAAATCAGGAATGACAAACACTCTTCTCGTAATTTCGCCTTGATGTGCGCTCCGATCCGGAGGTAAGGTCCAAATGACGTAGGCTACCGTTAATGCCCATTAAAAGGACCTGAAATGAACGCGTTGATTGCAGTCGAAAAGATCGCGCAGTGGCACAAATTGAAGGCGCTCGTGCTGGACAGCGTGTCGTCGCCGATTACAAAACGGGTGTACAACATGGCGCTGAACGAGTTCATGGCCTGGTTCCAGCAGGCGCCGCGGCCGGGCTTCACCAAGGCCACCGTGAGCGCGTGGCGGGTATCGCTGGAAGAACGTCACCTGGGGTCATCGTCCATCATTATTAGAATGTCGGCGATCCGCAAGCTGGCGGCCGAGGCGGCGGACAACGGGCTACTGGCGCCGGAACTGGCCCAGGGGATCAGCCGGGTGAAGAGCGTTAAATCGACTGGCATTCGGGTTGGGAACTGGCTATCGCAGCGGCAGGCCCAGGCGTTGCTGAGCGCACCCGACATTTCAACGGTTCGCGGCCTGCGCGATCGCGCGATTCTGGCAGTCCTCCTCGGCTGCGGACTCCGGCGATCGGAAGTGGCGGCGCTGACGTTCGCGCATGTCCAGCAGCGCGATGGGCGCTGGTGCATCGTGGACCTCGTCGGCAAGCACGGGCGCATCCGCACGACCCCGATGCCCAACTGGGTAAAGGTGGCCATTGACGCGTGGACGTCGCCGGCAGGAATCGCCACGGGTCACGTATTCCGCCCGGTGAATCGCACGGGCTCCGTCACTGGCGAGCGCCTTGGTGAGAAGGTCGTTTGGCAGATGCTCCGGCAATACGCGGCTGCAGTCGGTGTTCCTGGCATCGCGCCCCACGATTTGCGACGCACTTGCGCGAAGCTGTGCCGGGCGGCTGGCGGCGAGCTGGAGCAAATCCAGATGCTGCTTGGTCGCGCCTCAGTCCAAACAACGGAGCGCTACCTCGGCACAAAGCAAGATCTGGTTCACGCGCCGAACGATCTGATCAGACTCCGAGTAGCGGTCTAGTCTCTCGGCTCGTCAATAGACGTGATCTGACCTGGCAATCCGCATCTTTCACGGAACGTCGGCAGCAACAGGTGCGTAGGTCCAGATGATGGATTTGAATTTTCAAAACTTCGCAGACGAAGGAGGCCGGTGGTTCGAATCCACTCGCCCCGACCACTTATCCTTCCCGTTGTCAAACACCTACAGTCGGCTCTGGCTCGGCTTTACGAATTCATTGCAAGAGAAACTCCGCGTCATTGCGCCCAGAGAGTTTGCCTTTCCATACGGCAACGAGAGCCCTGCGTTTGCGATCCGTCTCATCGGCCTCGCCAACCAATCCCGCGGCCAATAGCGACTCGCGAAGCAAACGGTATCGGTTGGTGAGCACATACGCATCATGAATGACCTCTTTCGCCCGGTCGGGGGTCTTCTCGCGCTCAGCCACCTGCAGCCATTCTCGATGCGCAGTTACCGCTTCGAGCGGACGTCCTCTCGCAATCGCGCGTCCGGCCACGGCACGGGAAATCGACTCCGCGCAGCCCGCGTAGCCCGCACCGATCCGAGTCCGATATGGTTCGCAAATTCGGGCCGCTTCCTCAATCCGGGACTCGGACTCCGCGTCCCGGCCGACCCCCCGAAGTGCGAACGTAGATTCGGCCAGAATTTGGGCAAGCGGAATATCGCGATTGAACGGCTTTCCCGTAAGAGCGCGCAAGGTGGCGACGGCTTCGTCGTATCTGGCCAGTGCATCTCGCGGATTGCGCGGGCGAAGAACGTCTCCCAATCGCCAAGCCGCCATCGAGTGGTTATAGCGGATCTGACCTTCGTTGGCGTCCAGAGCCATCAATCGGCGGCCAATGCGAAGACTTTCCTCCAAATGCCTTACCGCTGAATCCGTCTGTCCCAGGCTGGGTCCGTTGGGGTCGCCGAGAACGCGCGCGAACAAGGCATGGGTATTGGCGAGGTTCACTTGCGCCGCATAGTGCTGGGGATTCTCCGCCGTCAAGTCTTCCCACATCGTTACCGATTGTTGAAACGTCTCTGCGGCCCCGCTCAGATCACCTGTGACTCTAAGCATGGTCGCGTACGAGCCTAAGGTGTTGGCCAGCGCCCCGCGCACGACGAAGGATCGATCCCGTTGCGCGGCCTTCCGGCGCAGTTCGAGCGCGCGTCGCGCGAATTCCATCGGCACGTCCGTTCGGCTCAAATCTCTCGCCGAATAGGTCATCGACTCGTAGATTTTTCCCAGGAATCGCCATTCTGCGATATCGTCCTTTGGCCTGGATTCATAACGCGCCAAAAGAGCTTGCAACTGCTGAATCTTCGCATCCAGCGCTGCGAGGTTCTGCGTTGAAGTCTCGATTCGCATCTGAAGCTCGGCAAGCTCGATGAGATCGTGAAGCACATTGCGGTCGCCGGGCGCTGCTGCGCTCACCTCTGTGAGCAAGGCGGCCGCCTTGTTCAGGCTCCGCTGAGCGTCGTCAGGGCGGCCCAGATTTACCGTCCGGAAAATGCCCTGCGCTTCGGCGGCTCTACGGTATCCGGCGGCAATCTCCGTTTTCAGCCGCCAATCGTTGCCGGCGCGCTTCGACAAGCCTTCCAGGTACTTGATCCACGTATTGACCATACGTTCGCGCACGGCAGCGGAGCCTGGCAGGCCCTGAATGTCCTGGTCGAGCGCAAGGAATTCGTTCGCCAGCTTACGCGCCTGCTCGAAGCGCTCCTGGGCAAGGTCGCGCTCCGACCGCACGGTCACAAAGCCTGCGATCAATCCAACCGCCGCGACCAATCCGGCGGCTGCGAACACCCAGTAGCGGCGGAATTGCCGCCTCGCGCGATACCAGCGCTCTCCTTGCCTCGCGCCCACGGGCCGATGCTCGAGCCAGGCCCGTAGATCTTCGGCAAGTTGATCCGCGGTAGCGTACCGCTCGTGCGGTTCCACGCGAATCGTTTTCCGTACAATGGCGTCCAAATCGCGGTCTGCGATGGATATTCGGAGGAGCGTCGCGGGCTTCTGGTATTCCGGCGCTTCGCCCGTAATCAGCTTGTACAGCACGGCTCCCAGAGAATAGATATCGGTGGAGGTTGTCACGGGCCCGCCCGCAATCTGTTCCGGGCTTGCATACTGCGGAGTCAGGCGGCGGTCGATGGTTTCCGTCGCATCCGCCACATCCATCAGCTTGGCGATACCGAAATCGAGGATATGCGGGTTGCCGTTCGCATCCACAAGAATGTTGCCGGGCTTCAGATCGCGGTGCACCACAAGATTCCGATGCGCCGAAGCCATGGCGTCGCACACCGTCGCGACCAGCGCGACCCTCTCTCGTATGGACAATTCGCGGCTATAATCGTCGATCGGCTGCCCCTCGATGTACTCCATGACGAGGTACGGATGGCCATCGGGCCGATGCCCGGCATCGACCAGGCGCGCGATGTTGGGATGCGAGAGGTTCGCCAGGATCTGGCGTTCCTGCAGGAAGCGCTGCCGCGCTGTGTTCGAATCCAGCGCGGCGCGCAGCAGCTTTACCGCAACGCGCTGCCGGACTTCCCCATCCACCCGTTCGGCGAGATAGACCAGCCCCATCCCGCCTCGCCCGATCAGCTTGATCAGCTTGAACGGACCGCAGAAGTCGCCATCGGTGACCGGCTCCTGAAACGCCAGCCCAACGGCCCGATGAACGATGTTCCCGATGGGCGGTCCGCTGTCGAAAGAAATCAGGGACTCCACTTCCTGACGGAGATCCTGAGATGTGGAATGCGACGTGTAATAGCGTTCGCGGTCCTCGCGCGGAACGCCCGACAGTTCACCGAAAAGGCTGTAGACTTCGGGTCTCATGGTTCGAACACGGCGGGTCTGATGCCATGTTCCCACAGCGCGTATGCCTCATTTTGCGGCCGCCATCCGTTCTGGCGCATCTGCGCTTTCCGCAGCGGCCTTGCCCGTAAGTGCGGGTACGATCATCGGGACTTGCTGGCGATAACGCCGGTATTTCTCACCATAGGCGGCCACCAGGTCGGCTTCCTCGAATCGGATCGCCACCAAAATGTAGGCGGTGGTCATCACCGCGAAGAACAGGTGCGCCACGGTCATGACCGGTGCGGCCCAAAACGTCAGGAGCCAGCCGACATACAGCGGATGCCGCACGTAACGGTAAAAGAACGGCGTCCGAAACTCCAGGTGAGTGTACTCGCGTCCGGCCAGGTAAAGATAGACCTGACGCAACCCGAACAGGTCGAAGTGATTGATCAGGAACGTGCTGAGAAGAACGATCGCCAACCCGGCCGCGTACACGCCGTACATGATTGTCTGGGCAGGGCCATTCCCCATATCCCAGATCACGCCGCCGATTGCCCGCCATTGCCAGAACATCAGCGCCAACGCCAGGCTCGAGAGCAAGACGTAGGTGCTGCGCTCTACCGGCTCCGGAACGATGCGAGTCCACGCGCGCTTAAACCACGGCCGCGCCATGATGCTATGTTGCAGCGAAAACACCACGAGTAAGGCGCCGTCGATCGCCAACGCCATCCAGACCGAGCCATCCGGATTTGAGTCGATCGATTTCGGCACGCCGAAATTTCCCATGAAACCAATCGCGTACAGAAGTGTCGCAAAGAACGCACCATAGCACGCGATACCGTAAGCGAACGCAAGTATCCTTTTCATCTCTTTCTCCTTTTATAGATTTTTCCCTTGGGATCGTTTAGGCGCCGTGGATAATCCCGTTCATTCAGGCCGAGAGCGGCCAGCGGCGCCAGTTTGGATTGAGCGGTTTAGGGTTTTGGGCCGAATGACGCGCACGAAACGTTGGGGTGCCAGTTTACGAACGCGCCCTTAGGATTTTCCTTCCACGCCCACACATGCAGCGTGTAGAAATCCGGCAGGCCGAAGCGATTGGGGCTGGTGAACAAATGAAAAAATTGCCCCATCAGTTCCGGCGGAGCGGAGTGGTTCAACTTCCACGCGTCCACGAGAAGCAGATAGTCGGCGCCGATGAGCCGCAGGGTTCCGTCCGGCTTCGGCTCATAGATCACGATTTGCGGACGAGTGGCGTCGAGGACGCCGCTGCCCACCAGGTTCATGTTCACATAGTGGAGTCCCATGGCTCCAAAGTCATCGCCGCTTACGCAGCCGAATTGCAGAGCATATCCTTCCGCCTCAGCGACCTTGACATCCTTGAATCGTTCGGTTGAATCCCGCACGATCTTGACCAGTGCGTTCTGTTGGTTCAGCGCCGCTTTCGATTGTTCCGTCGCGTGCGTATGTTCATCTTGCGCCATCGTGAGCGAGGGGCAAGAACTCAAAAGGCCGAGAACCACTATCGAGCACTGGAAGGAGTTCGCGACTCGTCTTAGTTTCATGTTGATTGTTGTCATAGCTTGGTTTCGTGTTCCTGTTTCCTGTGAATTTTGAAGCTCATTGGCCTAACGAACATTTCCGCCAATGCCTTCTGACAATACGTGCGACGTGTGGTCCGAAAAGTGAATGGAAGCCAGCAGACTGCGAATGATTCTCATGAACTTTTCATCTCCATTCGACGGAGCCGGTAACCAATGCGCGAACGGCAGGCTGCTCTCAATACGCGGTGACAAATCTCACCGCCTTCCGCCACAGCAGGAGAATCCGACAAGAGGCGCATAGGTGAAAAACGTGATCCAATCGGGGCACACATCAAAACTGCAGTCAGACCCGCGATCCAGGGACGCGGCTGCGCCGGACTGACGCTCACCTATACATACGCAAACCCATGGGGAAACTTAGAAGCGAGAACGAAAAAATCAGCCTTCGGAAAGCGCCCGCCTCAGCCACGCTTCCGCCAAGCGGTGGTCGCGACTCACGGACCAGACGGGCACGTCGAGCAGTTCAGCGATTTCAGCTGCATTGAGGCCACCGAAATAATGGAGTTCCACCACCTGGGCGAGCCGTGGCTCCGCCTGCGACAAGCGGTTCAGCGCCTGGTCGAGAATCAGAAACTGCTCGATGCCCGTGCTAACGCCATGGTTTTCCTCGTTCAGCAGTTCCAGCTGAAATCCGCCGCCCCGTTTCGCGGCAGTGTGCCGTCGCGCGCGGTCCACCAGGATCTGCCGCATCAACTTGGCGGCCAGAGCGAAAAAATGCTGCCTTCCCTGCAGCGGAGCCTGCACTCCAACCAGGCGCAAATACGCCTCGTTGATGAGGGCCGTTGGCTGCAACGTGGCATCCGGCGAGCTGCGCAGGTATTTTTCGGCGATGCGATGGAGGTCGTTGTAGATGAGGCCCGACAGCTCATCGAAACAAGAGGTGTCCCCTTGCTGCCATTGATGCAGCAGCCGCGTCACTGAACCGGGAGCAGCATCATCCATCTAAACTCATTATTATTCAATTGCTGGCCGGCGCGACGGTGCAGTTGGTGCGTGCAGTGTTTTCCGATCACACCACATACCGTACATTCTTCCGATCACTCTCGTTGCCCGGAGTTGCGGGTGTGGTGGAGGCGACCGATTACAAAGAGCGTTGGCTCCGTAAGTTGGAGCCAACAATCCGCACTATGGGGCCAGTTAGTCACGACAACTGCTGGCAATCGTTGGCGAAGATTCATTGCAACTACTCTCTCGGTGATCAAAGGCCCAGCGAAAGTCGCGATTCCGGCCGAGGGTTGCGGCCGCCAGGCGTGATAGGATTGGCGAACGGCGACCGGGTTTGTTGACAACCGGCAAACGGAAACGAAAATCCAGAAGAATTGCGAGGGAACGTACAAAAACATAAGGAGTAACCGCATGTCAGGGAATATGAGGCTCAATCGCAGAGCGTTCCTCTCGAACGCTCGAATGGCCGCACTCGTGGGCGCCGTGGGAACGGGCGCCTCGGCGACTTCCATGGCAGGATTCGAGGAGGATGACACATCGGGTGGAAGGTACGACTTCGACACCCCATACAACCGTATCGGCACCGATTCCGTGAAATGGGATCGGCAGATCAGGCTCTTCGGCAAAGAAAATATCGCGGTGGGGATGGGTATCGCGGACATGGACTTCAAGTGTGCCCCGGCCATCACCAAGGCCCTGACCGAGCGCATCAAGCACGAGAACTGGGGCTACATGGATGTTCCGCGCGCTTACACGGAAGGCATTATCAACTGGAACCAGCGGCGCTACGGGATCGACATTAATCCTGATTTGCTCCTGATCACCGATGGGGTCCACCCAGGGATCATCAGCGTATTGAAGACGTTTTCGCCTCCAGGAAGCAGGGTGATCGTTCAGACGCCGACGTACGATGGCTTTTACAGCGATATCGCCTACGTCGGATGCAAACCGGAAGAGAATCCCCTTAAGCTGATCAACGGCCGCTACGTGATGGATTTCGAAGATCTGGAGCGCCGCATCGGCCATGACACGAACACGCTGATCCTGTGCAACCCGCACAATCCGACCGGGAATTGCTGGTCGCGGGAGGATCTGACGACCCTCGGCGAAATCTGCACTCGGCGCCGCGTCGTCGTGCTCGCCGACGAGATTCACTGCGATTTTGTCACCAAGGGAAACAAATACACTCCGTACAACACGCTTGACAAGAAAGAGATCGTAAGGAACAGCATTACCTTCAAGGCCGCGAGCAAGTCATTCGGCCTATCAGCGTTTAAGAATGGCTGGATGTTCTCGGAGAACGCTGACTACATCGCCAGGGTGAAAGCCAATCACAAACCGGATCTGAACACGTTGGGAATCGTCGCCAACCAGGCAGCTTACGCGCAAGGCGCCGATTGGCTGGAACAACTGGTGCAGTATATCAACGCCAGCCACGATTTCGTTGAATCGTTCCTCCGCGCGAACATTCCCCTCATCCAATTTGTAAAACCTCAAGCTACGTACCTGGCTTGGCTGGACGTGAGCAAAGTGGAGGCGAAAATTGGCGCCCAAGAAATCGCCGCCGAGGCCAACAAGAAGCGGAATGCTTCGCTGAAACCGGTTACGCCCGAGATGGTGCTCGAACGCTGGTTTGTCGAGAAGGCAAAGGTTCAGATGAACCCTGGCCCAAACTATGGCTTGGGCGGGCAAGGTCACATGCGCATGAACATCGCGACTTCGCGTAAGACCCTCGAACTGGCCCTCACGAATATTGCAAGCGCTCTAAAATAGAGGTTAAAAGCTGATTGACGAGTCCAAACGGGCGATTCGTGATCGCGTGGTCCATCCAGTTCGATTTTCGGCCAGGGGAATCCGTAGCTCTGCGATTCACTGGGCGGATCGTTTCCGGAGCTTTAGCGGAATATCATTTCCGCCTTGCGTCCAAGTGCCGTTCAACTCCGAACCTTCCTTGTTGATCTCCGCCTCGTATTGCCCGCCGATCATCTTTACCGAAAGCGTCAACTTGGAATTCTTCTGCTCGATCGTGCTTACCGGAATCTCGGCACCGTCTTGATCAACGCTAACCAAGACGGCCTTCGCTCCCTCCGCGTCGTTTGACACCTTCAAGACCAGTCGCAACGCCTGACCCGCTTCGAGTGTGCCTTCCCAATTCCCGAGGAACTCCTGCGGCAGCGCTGGACTGGATTTTGCCACCTCGACCTTCGGGTCTCCAGCCCGGCTGAATTTAAAGGGAAACGTGCCGGGTCCTTGCGTGAAGTTGCCCGCCATTGTCTTGCCGTCGGGAGAGATAGTGCCCACGAAAGTCGGATCGCCAGGCGCGCCTTTCATGCGGAATGTGCACTTTCCGTTCGCGAAGCTAATCGCGTCGACCGGAATACCCGATGCATTCTGCGCTGGAATCGAGATCGAGCCTATCCAATTATTTGTCACCTGGTCCAGATCAACCTCCATGGCGAGAGGCTGGCCGGGAATCTCGACAGAACCGCGCCAGTGCCCACGGGGACCATCCTGCGCAGACATCGACACGGCGCCTGCGATCAGCAACGCACCAGCCCCAAATCGGTTCATTCTCGTATTCATGCTGAGCCTCCTTGGCTTCCTAGAGTCCCTTTATATGCCTGCCAGTATCCCAGACTCGCCACCGGCGCGCGATTCCACACGACGCAGAAGCAATGGCGGCAGCCCGCGCCCGCGGAGCCTATTTCCTGCGTGTCGCTTCTAAGCTTGAGGTGAGTTCATTTGCGAAGGTTGCGGGCGTCGTACTCTATTTCTATGCATGAAATGACCCGCCGTGGTTTTGCCCTCACGGTCGCGGGCGCGTTTGCGGCGCGTGGTCAGGTCTCCGAGGATCTCTCGACGCTCACTTTGGCGGAAGCATCCGCCCGTATCCGCTCGCGATCCGTTACTCCCACCCAACTCGTCCAAGCTTGTCTCGCCCGTATCCAGACATACAATCCGAAAACGAACGCGTTCATCACCGTCCTGCGCGATCAGGCGTTAGCGCAGGCCAAGAGCCTGGAAGCTGAAATCCAGGCGGGCAAATTCCGCTCGCCTTTGCATGGCGTGCCAATCGCGCTGAAGGATAACATCGACACTGCGGGGATCCGCACGACAGCCGCCAGCGCCGTGTTTGACGATCGCGTGCCGGCCGAAGATGCTGAAGTCGTTCGCCGTCTGAAAGCTGCAGGCGCGATTTTCATCGGTAAAACGAATTTGCACGAGTTTGCTTTTGGAGGTACTTCGGCAACTAGCTACTATGGCCCGGTGCGAAATCCATGGGCGCTCGATCGCAATCCGGGTGGTTCCTCCGGGGGTTCGGCGGCCGCGGTCTCAGCCGACATGTGCTTCGCCGCTCTCGGGACCGATACAGGCGGCTCGATTCGCACACCGTCCTCCTATTGTTCCGTGGTCGGTCTGAAGCCGACCTACGGATTAGTGCCGATTCGCGGCATCGTGCCGCTGACTCTATCACTCGATCACTGCGGTCCGATCACGCGAACGGTAGAGGACGCGGCAATCCTTCTCAACGCGCTCGCCGGATACGACAAACTCGACATCACCAGCGTCGAGCATCCCAAGGAGGATTTTGCCGCGGCGTTGAAGCAGACGATTTCGGGATTTCGGCTCGGAGTGCCGCGCGTGCCGTATTTCGATTGGCTCGACGCGGATGTTGCGAAGTCGATCGAGGACGCGATCGTCTTGCTCGCCAAGATGACGAAAGGCGTCAAGGAAGTGGTGTTGCCGCCGACGGGCAACCTCAGCCTCAACGCCGAGACATTCGCTTATCACGAGGAATATTACACACACGGCGCCGGACGCTATCAAATTCCGACGCGGCGCTCGCTGCAAAACGGCGCGAATCTGAAGGCCGCCGAGTACGTGCGCGCACGGTGGAAGCTCGACCTGATTCGCCGGACCATCGACGACGCCTTCACTGACTTCGACCTGGTCGTACTACCGACTCGCCGCCACACGCCGCGCACTGTCGATGCGGCCATTAAGCGCGAAGAAAGCGATAAAATCCGCAATCCCGAACTGGAAAACACCGGGCCATTCGACGTGTATGGCATCCCCGCGATCTCGGTGCCTTGTGGTTTCACCTCCGCCGGATTACCGGTCGGTCTGATGATCGCGGGACCACGATTTTCCGAAGGGCGCGTGCTCGCGCTGGCGGCGGCGTACGAAAGAGCGACCGAGTGGCACAAACGGCGGCCAATGCTGACGCCCGACATGCCCGTCCCGCCGCTTTCGGCAACTGAGGATCGAAACTAATCGCAGAGCGCCCGCAACAATGCGCAATGCTGGATAACGACTGTGCGCGCTGCTAAGTCGTCGCAAGACATTTTCCTTATGGGTTCGGAGCCAGGAAGTCGATGGTAATCCAGTCGCCCCGACCACCTATCTTTCTATTTTTAAAACACTTGCAGCAGATAGACAGATTCTTTGTCCGCAGAAACCCAAATCTATTTACAGTTAAACTGTACAGACAAACTGTATATATGTTAATGTTGGTTCATGGCCAAGACTTCAGCTGCTTCCGAGGATTCACGACTTTCCGCTCTGGCGGGGGAACTCCGCGTTGCCATTGGCAGACTGAACCGGCGGCTGCGCGAGCAGGCACAGGCAGGCGATTTCACCGAGGCGCAGAGATCGGTCATCCTCCACCTGGATCGTGATGGCTCGGCAACGGTATCGGCGCTGGCGCAAGCCCAAAGCGTCCGTCATCAGTCGATGCGGGCAACAGTCGCCAGCCTGGAGACGATGGGAGTGGTGCGTGGCGAGCCGGATCCGGCTGACGGCCGGCAAACCATCCTTAGCCTGACTCCTGCTTTTCTGAAAATCCTCGGGACCGGACGCGCGGCGAAAGAAGATTGGCTGTTCCGCGCCTTGCAGGCACAACTCACGCCGCGCGAACAAGAAGGATTGGGGTCAGCGGTCAAATTCCTTCAACGGCTTGCCGACTTCTAATTGGGACCTGCACTTTTAAGGAAAGCACTATGTCACTCAGCACTATTGATTCAAAAACCGCACTGATCGTCATTGACTTGCAGAAGGGGATTGTCGCGCTCCCGCTTGTCCATCCGGTTACAGAGGTGGTGAGCAACGCGCGCGCGCTTGCAGACGCATTCCGCAGCCACGGGCTTCCGGTCGTGCTGGTCAATGTTGCCGGCGTCGCGACGGGACGAACGGAGCAGCCGCGGCGAACGACTAGCTTCCCATCGGGATGGACCGATCTTATCTCCGAGTTGAACCAACAGCCCACCGATCACGCGATCACGAAGTACACGCCCGGAGCGTTTCCGAAGACTGGCCTCGAAGAGCATCTTCGCTCCGTCGGTGTTACGCAGGTCGTAGTTTCAGGCATTGCCACCAGTATTGGTGTCGAATCGACCGCGCGCCAAGCTTATGAGAATGGCTTTCACGTGACACTCGCAATCGACGCGATGACGGATATGACCATGGATTCTCACAATCACAGCCTCAACAAAATCTTTCCGCGGCTGGGGGAAACCGGCAGCACGCAGGAAATCCTCGATCTTCTGAACCGCACACGGGCTTGATACGGAGGATTCGAGTGCCCACAAAAGTCCATCATGCTTCGGATCGAATCGATCCAGCCATTTGGAAGATCAGTTCCGTGGCCGTGCTTGGCTCCTTTCTATCGCAACTGGACGCCACGGTCGTCAACGTCTCACTTTCCAGCCTTGCCGCAGAGCTGAACAGCAGCCTTTCGACGATTCAGTGGGTGACGAGCGGCTATCTCCTCGCGCTTGCGCTCATGCTCCCTTTGAACGGCTGGCTGGTGGACCGCATCGGAGCCAAGGCTCTTTATCTATGGTGCTTTTCAGCGTTCACCCTCTCCTCGGCGCTGTGTGGACTTGCCTGGTCCGCAAGCTCCCTGATCGGATTTCGAGTCCTGCAGGGCATGAGCGGTGGGCTGCTCGCTCCCATGGCGCAGATGATGATCGCTCGTGCAGCCGGTAAACGCCTGGCGAGTGTTTTCGGCATCGCTGCCATCCCTATCCTGCTTGCGCCGCTCCTGGGACCGGTCACTGCCGGCGCGATTCTCCAGTTCGCTTCCTGGCGATGGCTTTTTCTGGTCAATCTGCCGGTGGGCGCCCTGGCGCTCACGCTGGCCATTTTCTTCCTGCCTAACGACCGGGCCGAGACGAACCCGCGCGACCTCGATCTGTTTGGTCTCGCTTTGCTGTCGCCCGGGCTGGTGCTCTTTCTCTATGCATCGGATCACATCCGCGACCGCGATGGCTTTGTGATTCTGGCCGCTTCCATGCTTCTGCTCTTTGCCTCTTTCAAATGGGCAACCAAGCAGGAGGAAAAAGCCATCATCGACTTGCGATTGTTTAAGCGCAAGGCCTTTTCTGCTTCTGCCATGACGCTATTCATGACGAATGGAATCTCCTTCTGCGGGCAGATGCTGATTCCCGTCTTTCTGATCCGCGTCGCCGGACGTTCTCCCAGCGCGACCGGCCTGCTGCTGGCTCCGCTTGGACTGGGGATGATGTGTGGCTATCCATTCGTGGGAAGGTTGGTAAAGCGTTTCGGAAACCGCGCGGTCTCAGCCGGAGGTGCGTTCCTCGCGCTCACCGGCACACTGCCCCTCGTTTATCTGGCGAGTCACGGGCTTGTTATTCCGATCCTTGGATTCGCCCTGTTCATTCGAGGCATGGGTCTGAGCTGCGTTAGCGTTCCGTCCCTTTCGGCTGCGTATTCTTCGATCAGCCGGGAAGACCTGCCGATGGCCACCACTGCTCTGAACATCGTGATGCGTATCGGCGGGCCTACGCTTACGACGGTATGCGCAACTTTCTTGGGATGGCGATTGGGGTTTGCGCAGACTTCGGGTGCGGTGCAGGGCGCATTTACGGCGGCGTTTCTTTTGCTCTGTATATTCCACGCCGCTCTGCTCGTCGCCGCCATGCGACTGCCACAGTCGATGGAGGGAGCTAACGAACAATCTCACGCTTCGCCATCGCTAGCTTTGGAAAGCGTTTCCGAGTGATGGGATCGCGATCAGAAGAGTGCTTCACAGCGGACAAGATGGAGGCAGAGTCCAAGACCAGCAGAAACGATGTGATCGTGTATCCGGGAGATGCGTGTGCCGCCGAAGCGACGGTGACGGCAAAGGAAATTGAATCACGTAAACAGGAGGAAGAACGGATCCGGCAGGAAAGTGTGCGTCTGGAGGAGCGCACTCGAATTGCTCAGGAACTCCATGACACCCTCTTGCAAACTTTCCAAAGCGCCTCATTGCACCCAGGTGCGGCAGTCCTTCGCGTAGCCCAAGATTCACCGCTCAAAAAGCAGTTGGATCGGATCCTTGAAATCATGAAGCAAGGTATCGTGGAGGGCCGCAGCGCGATACAGGGGCTTCGCTCGCCGGGCTCTCAAATCTCAGACCTGGTTCGTGCTTTATCTCACATTCAGGACGAACTTAAGGTACAGCGCGATATCGATTCTCGTGTCACGGTCACCGGCCGGCAAAAACAATGGAGACGAGAGATCCAGCATGAGATTTATCGCATCGGCAAAGAGGCCCTGGTTAACGCATTTTGTCATTCCGGGGCGAAACGCATCGAGTTAGAGCTTGAATACTCCGACCGTGAGCTGTACGTCCGGATTCGCGACAACGGGTGTGGAATCGATCCGCAGATACTCGAAAACGGGCGTGACGGGCACTGGGGTTTAGCAGGCATGCGGGAACGGGCAACGAGAATCGGCGGGGTGCTCAAAATCTTGAGTAGTGCAACGACCGGTACGGAGGTCCAACTTTCCATCCCGACGAGGCTTGCTTCAGAGCTTTCGCTCCCTCTTCACAGCTCGGGATAACAAAACGCTGTGGTTTTCGCGCAATGCTTTCGAATCAGTGTTTGTGTTGCCCGGCCACCCGGATGGAGCCCATCATGCCTCCGTCTTCGTGCTCCAGAATATGGCAGTGATACACGAACGTCCCTACGATGTCGCGGCTGCGAAAATCCATTCGTAATTTGACACTCGGATAGCGGTCGCTCTTGCCGTCCCAATAAGGCAGATCGATGGTGTCACGCAGCATCGGCTCGTTTACCACTTCGCCGTCGCGCTCGAGCAATTGGAAGTGTAGCTGGTGGATGTGAAACGAATGTGCTTCCCTAGCGCGGTTTTCGACGATCCAGTCCTCAACCGTTCCCTGCTCCACGGTGATGTCGGGCTGTGTGAAATTCATGTCGAACGCCTGGGGCGTAGCGCCTTCCACAGTGATGAAGTATTTCGTCAGGTTGGGATCATTCGGCGCCACGGGATCGCGCTTTTCGGAGAAATACAGTTTCCGTTCGCGAACCGCCTCTAACCGTTCCAACCCGGAGAAGGGTTTTGCCGCGGCGGGCGCGGAGGGCATGCTTGGCTGTACGGGTGCATCGGCCGCGCTGCGAATATTCGCGATCACGCGATACGGCGAGGCAGCGCCGTCCGGCCCGGTATCGTACGCCAGTGTCACCAATTGCGCCCAAGTCCCGGCGGGAGGCGTGGTCACGATAAATTCCCCGCGGCCGCCCGGGGAAAGAAGCATGTGTGTCCGCCTGGCGTCGCCCCCAATGGGAACTCCATCGAAAGCGACCAGGTCCACCGTTTGCACGTCGCGAATGTCCTGAATGATCTGGCCAAACCGAATCTGCAGATCGAAATAAGTGTCGGCGGAGGCGTTCAATACTCTCCAAAATTGACGCTCGCCCGGGCGAACGGTCATCGCCGCCGGCCGGTACAAGGGATACAGTACCGGAACAAAGTTTATGGAAATGTCCTTGCCCGGACCCGAGTCTTCGTCGGATTCCGCGAATCCCGGCACGCTTTGATCGCGCAGGACCAGCACGCGCTCCGGCAAACCGGCGACTTCGGGCTTCACCCGCTCGATCCCTTCGATGATCAAAGCTCCAGAGGCGCCTCCGAGCACCTGCGGTTCCGTGTAGCCGTGGGGATGCGGATGATACCAGTACAGCCCCGGGGAATCGCCGGCAGGGATCTTCACTCGATACTCGAAGCTGGCCGAGGGGCGGATCAACGTTCGAAGAGTTTCGTCCTGATGGCAGGTGGGGGGAAGAGCCAAACCGTGAAAATGGAGATTCGTCGCCGCCGCAGTCATCGCTCCGCCGGCACAATCGTCCTGGTGGACATGCGGTGGCGCCGCGAGTTTTTCTTCCGGAAGCCCGTTGGTCAGCTTGAAGACCAGTTCGTCCCCGGCATGAACGCGCAACGTCGGCGCCTGGAGGTTGTCTTTCGAAAGGTAACAGTAGCGCGTCTGGCCGTAGCGGTCTACATAAGTACGAAACGTAAAGTCGACTTCAAGCCGGGCGTTCGAGCTAGCCAGACTGGCAGGATCGATCACTTCACCGCCGATGGGCGCCCGCGGGCAAACCTCAGGCTGCGCAAACATCGGCAGCACGATCAAGAATAAGAAGAGCATTCGTGGGAACAGGCGGGCCTCGCAATCCTATCGTAAACGCGCGGCCCGCCCGTTCGGCGAACTACTTACCGGTGTAGGTCACCGTGGTTGTGTCGGTGGACGACGCACCCGTCGAATCGAAGACGGTGAGCAGGAACACGTACGTGCCCGGGCCCGACGTGAACTGGACCGTCGCTTTCGCGGAAGTCCCGTTCAGGATCGAAGCTCCCAGGCTGGTGGGTCCGAGGCTCCATTGGTAGCTGAGCGGCTGGCCATTGAAGCTGCTGGAAAGGCTGCCGTCGAGTTGCAACGTCGCGGCGCTGGTGGCCACGGTTTCCGGATTTGCCAGCGCCTTGGTCACCGCGACGGGCGTCCGTTTGGCGGTCACCAGGCCAGTGGCCGGATCCAGAATCACGGCGCTCGCCGAAGCGGTCGAGAAATTGAACATGTTGTTCAGCGGTCCGGCAACCGCGTCCATCGAATTGTCGCCGATGCGGCCCAGGCTCCAGTTGTCTTCGACGAAGCGCAGAATCGACGACTGATCGGTAGTGGTGTGATCCACGAAATTGACCTTCGCATACGGCGAGATCACCAGCAGCGGTAGGCGCGGACCATAGCCGCAGCGCCCCTGGTAGACGGAATTGGCGCTATTGCCGCAGGACCCGGCCCCCGCGAGGTTATCGTCGGCGACGCCCGACGGGCTGACGATCGGGCCTACCACATGGTCATACCAGCCGTCGGAATCGTCATACGCGATGATGATCGCCGTCGTGCTCCAGGCGGGCGAGGACATAATCGCGTTGATGGTGTTCACCACGAAGGTTTGTTCGTCCAGAGGATCGGAATAGCCGGCGTGGCCGTCCTGATACGCGGCCGCTTTAAGATAACTCACCGCGGGCAGGTTGCCGTTGTTCACCGCGGCAAAGAAGTCGATCAGATCGTATTGATGATTGGCTTGATCGGTCTGCCCGATCATAGCGACCGTTGAGGGCGGCAGATGATGCGGATTCGCGGTGTTCTTATAATACTGGAACGGCTGGTGGTGCGGGATGTAGTCGGTCCCCGCCGAGGCGCCGGAGATGTTGTTGTGAGCCGTGGCGCAAACCGCGCTGCCGTCGGGATTCACCGCGCTTGGCCGGAATCCACCCTGGAACCAGCCCCAGGTGACGTTCTTGGCGTTCAGCAGATCGCCGACGTTTTTCCCACCCATCGTGATTTGTGCGGCGGTCTTGATGGTGCAATCATCCAGAGCCAGAGCCGGCCGCGGGTCGCCAATCACTGAGCCGGAGGAGACGTTTCCAGCCGCACTTCCGGAGACGAGAGTCGCTCCGTGAGTCTGGCCGGAGATCAGGTTGAGCGCGCCCGGGGTCGACGGACCGAACTGCGTGTTAAACGAGTTGTCGCTCATCGCGAAATTCTGCGCATAATTCCAGAACGCCGTCACCGTGTTTCCGTCGTAATAGCCCATGACGACGGCCTTGCCGACGCCGATATCGCAGGACGCGCTGGAGCCTCCGACGGACTCGACGAACTTATCCATCAGGCCCGAGTTGAACGCCTGTTGCTCCTGCGTGTACCCGTGACCCTGATCGCACGTCACCGCTTGCGCTCGCGTCAGCCGGAAGGGCTTCGCGGAGTTCGGATTATTAGTCATCAGACTGCCAGCCAAGCCGTTCACCGAAGGCGTGTTGGTTGAAGCGTTGAAGCTGGGTTCGCCGGCGGTCTTATTGAGCGCGTTGGGATATGTCGCGAAGTAGTGATCGAAAGAGACATTTTCTTGAAAGATGACCACCACGTGCTGGATCGGCGTGGTAGTGGACTGCGCATACAGCGCAGGGAGCAGGAACAGGCTGCAAATCGGAAATCGTGTTTTCATTTCATGTCCTCGTGGTTGGGATAAACAGGACAAGAATCGCACTGGCCTGTTACAGGCGATTTAACAATCCGTACCTTGGTGCAGATTCTTTTGTGATTTCACGGAGAATTATCGAATTCGTAACCGTTTCGAATCGAAACGGCGCATCAGCCGCGTTGATCGCGGTAGTATTGGAACTCTGTATGATGACTTCTATGCGGTGTCCGACATGCGCGGCTTTGAATCGTGACCACGGGCGGGAATGTGAGGTCGAAGCGAGAGCGGTTCTCGACCAACAGCAAGCTGGGGCTGACACGCAGCTTCGGGAAGCCGCTTTGCGGAGCAGGAAACGCCAAATGGCAATTCTATCCACTCTCCATCACCACCGAGTGGAGGACCACGCCGCGTAGTCTTCATGTTCTGAAATCCTGACGCAATTCTGCCGCAACATTTTCCTGTTCAAATGTTTGCGAGATGTCGGTATTCGAAACCTTGCGAAATTTGGGACGGAGCCCGCGGACCGTCCTGGTCGACAGCTGGAATTGGAAATCGGCACTGTTCAGCTCGATCATTCGCGCGCTGATTTTTTTGTTCGCCAACCTCGCGGCCGGCTGGCGTGCAGCGACTGGCGCGATGTTCGCCGAATTCGTCTACCGGGCCATCAGCGCCGGGGTGTACGGCGCGATCACGCAGGCCTTCCGCGAGACGGAGCCCCCGTGGGCCGCCGGGATCGCGGTGATGGTAGTGGTGCCGCTGATTTCACACTCAATCGAGCTCACCATTCACCTTCTACGCGGCACGCCGAAGATTATCACCAGCATGATCGTTTCGATGTGCTTCACGGCGATTTCGACACTATTCAACCTGTACGCGATGCGGCGAGGCGTGCTTGTCACCGGCGCGGGCGCGGGATCGGTGGGTGCGGATCTGCGCCGCGTCCCCGGGCTGATCGGTTCCTTCCTGCTGGCGGGTCCGGTGGCGCTCTACGCGAAGCTGCGACCCGCAGCCGACGCAGTCTGGCGCGACGGCAATGAGCGGCGGGTGCGCAAGCAGTACCTGTAAGCGTCGTAGACTTGATCGAAAACGCGGTTCCAATACCGGCACAGCGCGAATTCCCGGGCCCTGACGCGCATGCTCTGCAGCAGGTCGGGGCACTTCGCAAGTTGAACCACGCGATCGAGAAATGTTTTTTCGGTCTCTGTGACGAACCCAGTCACCCCATCCTGCACCAGATACTTCGGGCCACCGCCGGAAGTGACCACCGCAGGCACCCCGGAGGCGAGCGCTTCCAGCACCACATTGCCGTACGTGTCGGTGTGCGACGGGAACGCGAAAATGTCCATGTTGGCGTACGCGCGCGCCAAGTCCTCTCCGAACAGGAGGCCGGTGCATTGCACATGCTTGAGGTTCGATTCGAGCCACCCGCGTTCGTGGCCGTCTCCGACCACGGAGATGCGGAAGTTTTCGACGCCAGCGGCAAGCAGCGCGTTTTCGACATCGCGCAGCCCCCGGACATTCTTTTCAGGCGAAAGTCGTCCGACAAATCCGATGGTTAGGACCTCGTCGCTGCGATCCCTCTTCTCCGGGGAAAACAGCACCGTATCCACACCCCGCTGCATCAGAAAAGCGGGCCGCGCAGTGCGCCGATGCAGCAGTTCGACCAGTTCACGGTTGGGAGCGAGCAGTACGCGCGCCAGGCGGTAATAGCGAAGACTCAGCGCCAGGATGATCTGGTTCTCAGTGAAAGCGGCGATTGGAGTCGAAAAGGAAGGCGGCAGGAATCCCAACATTTTTGACAGCCGCCGCGCTCCGAATTCATGGATGTTGGTGTGCCAGGACGCGATCAGTGGCAAACCGAGATCGTGCGCCAGATAGGCGCCAAGAATCCCGACATCGCTGGGTCCGGTGATGTGGATCAATTCGGCGCCGAACCTTTTCAAGTGCGCCGCGACAACTGACCGGTGCCGCATGAAGGCCAAGTCGAAGGACATGTCGCGCTCCAGGCTGAAACCGAGTGCGCTTCGTTTCAGCTCGAGCGTCCAGACCGGCCCATCTTCGGTGAGCTGCGTTCGCGGTCCGGCGTGGACATTCAGGAACGGCAGCGCGCGCCGGCGCGCAAACGCATCGAAATGACGGCTGGTGTGGGCAACTCCATTCACTTCGTGAAACGAATCCGTAAAGAAGGCGACGCGCGGAGCGGGGTTCACAGGCCGGCCTCCTGCGGGTCAGCGAGCGCGAGGCGCAGCGCCGTCCGCACCTGCCGGCTCATGATGGCGCGCAACCCGCCCAGGAACCACTTGACCGGCCACGGCTCGTCCCGTTGCCAGATCGCCGCGAGCGGGCGGACAACGCCGTCGTCCTGACGATAGAAAACGCGCTCGTTCCAGCGGCGGCGTCCGATGGGGAACTCGGGATAATCGCGCACGATGTCGCACATGGTTTCGATCATGCGGAGCTTCAAAGGCTCGCGGTACTGGGGCATGAAAAGAACCTCGCTGATCCGGTCCTGACGAATCTCGGCCACGAATTCGGCGAAAGATTGCGCGTTGGTTAAATTCAGGTTTGCGTTCGGTTCCAATCCGTGACGGTCGCCACCGGAAACCAGAACGTGTCCGGATTGTTCGGCCAGCCAGATGACGCGCTGGTTCTCCTTCCAGGGACGCAAGCCGTTCAACTCCAGTGCATGGATATGCTCGCCGTAGCGCTCGATCACGCGGCCCAGCAGTTGGGCGTGCTCGACGACGCCGATGCGGGCTTCGTCCCACATCGGATGATTCAAAATAATCAGCGTTTGGCCGAATCCGTCAAGCCACGCCAGCAGCTCGGCGAAGCGCGAGCGCACCGGCTGCGCGGTAAACGATTCGAGTTCCGTCATGATGGCCGGGGCATGCTCGGCAGGCAGGTTGTGCACGCCCATGTGAAAGAAGGATGGGCCGAAGGGGATGGTCCACTCGACTGAGATCGGCTGGTGCGCTTCCAGCACCGCAAGCTGCGAGCCCGCCTGGATATCGTCGTGGTCGCTCAGTGACACCAGCGCATCCAGGCCCAGGGCTTCGATCTGCTTCGTTTCCAGATCATAAGCTTCACGAGGTCCCAGCGGAGGGCGCCAGAAGGCGCGCGAGAAATCGAGATCCCTGCCGGTAAGAGTCTTGTAGCGTTCAGCCTGCCCTGCGATGGCATGTGCGGCGATGGGCAAGCCGGCCGTGTAACGGGGAACGAACGCGAGGCTTTCCTCGGAGTACAGGGTGTGGCTATGCAGCGAGACGCCGGTACGGTAACATTTTTCGGCTGCCGGATTGCGCCAGGACCAATGCAGGCTGGTTTTCCTCATGACTCCTCCCTTTCAAGCGTGATTCGCAGATACGATCTCGGCTGAAATTCGATACGCGTGGGCAGGTCCGAATCGGCCTCCAGCCACAGGCGAAACGTGGAAGCCCGTTTCGATACTTGGTCGTAGATGTGCCCGGTGAGCCGCGTATTGCCGCTGGTCTCGCGCGCCTTCTCGCAATCGAGGCGGAACGAGTGGCCGTTATGGATATATGTCCAAGAGGACCGGCTCTGGCCGGACCGGATCGCGGCCAGCGTTGAATATAGAAACGTGGCCGGTACACCCGGATAGTACAGGTCCGGGTACGTCACCGTATTCGCGGCGAATCGCGATCGAATCTGTTCGATCAGATCCGGCATGTCGCGCCAAGCCTGCGTGGGAAGCGCGATGCAGACACGCTTCCGATGCGCGCAGCCAGACTCATGCTGCCCTTCGACGGCCACGAACGAACAGGAATTCTTGCGCTCAAACGCTGCGCGTCGAATGGGCTGCGCTTCGTCCTCGGGCGCGGTGATGAAGCCAAAATAGGTGGCTTCCTGGGGCGCGGAACAGCGTTCGACCACGCATTCCTCGGTAGAGCCGGCGTACACGACGCCATGCGCGCGCTCCGGGTTCGATCCACCCGCGAAGTGCAGACGGAGGGTTCTACGATCAGCCTCCCCCGATTCGTGGAGGAGGACGAACGCGGTTCCGACGTTCTGGCGCGTCATCAGCGGCGCGCCCAGCATGGAGACGGTAGCGTCCACACGGTAGCGGCGCTTCTGGACGGCCCCGGCGGAAACGCGCGCGAGGCAGGTGAGCCCTGCCAGTCCCAGTAGAATCTTGCGCCGCGAAACCCTCATCGGGCATAAGGTTACGTGCTGCGCGTTTCCGCGTTATCGTTAATCCATGAACGATTCGTGAAACATTTTAGATAAGTATTGTCTTTAGCCTAAGGCGTTCGCCGGAGTTGTGAGGTCTGTGCTGAAATTGCGTGACAAACCGGTTGCAGGTGCCGGTCACCTTTTTCTCCGGGCGGGTACTTAGGGATCATGAAAACCAAACTACTCACCGCTCTTTTGACGGCCTCGGCCTGTTTCGCGCAGGGGCACAGGTCGTTTTCGGTCGCCGTGCAGGGCTCCGGCCCGGCCATGATTCTGATTCCCGGTCTCGAATGCTCACGCGACGTGTGGCAGGGATTCATCGAGCGCTACAGTTCCGGATATGAGATTCACGCGGTGACCATTGCCGGATTCGCAGGCGAGCCCGCGGTTCCCGGGCTGCGCCTGGAGCAGGTGAAAGACGACCTGATCGCCTACATCCGCGAACGGAACCTCGTGAAACCGGTGATCGTCGGTCATAGCCTGGGCGGTTTTCTCGCATTCTGGATCGGATCCAGCGCCCCCGATCGGGTGGGCCCGATTATTTCAGTGGATGGGCTGCCGTTCCTGCCCGCGATGATGGGCGGGGCCGCCGACGCCGGCCAGATGCGAGCACTCTACGCGTCGATGAAGCCCGGGCAACTGGAAAACATGAGTCGAATGGCGCTGGCTCAAATGATCTCGAACCCGAAGCAGCTGGAGACGGCAGCGAAATGGGCCGGCCGTTCCGATCCATCGTTTGTCGGCCAGGCTATGTATGATCTAATGACGACGGATCTGCGGCCGGAACTGCGAAAACTGCGCGGTCCGGTGCTCCTGATCGGCGGCGCGAAAGCGTTCTCGTCCGACCCGCAGCAGCTGGCGAAGGTCCGCGCCGCATACGAGGAGCAGGTGCAAGCCGCGGGCGATTGCAAGGTGGTCATGGCTGAGCGGGCGCTCCATTTCGTTATGCTCGACGATCCCGAATTCCTGTACCGCGTGACGGACGAATTCCTGGGAGGACGATAAGCATGCGCGGCGAACTTGAACCACTGGTGATCGCAGCCGCGCGAGGCGATGCCGACGCTTACGGTGAGCTGGTCACCCAAACCAGTCCGCTGGTGTCTTCCATCGCGCTGGCCATCGTCCGGGATCTCGAATTGAGTCGCGATGTGGCGCAGGAAGTATTCCTGTCGGTCTGGCGCGATCTCAAGAAGCTTCGCAATCCAGAAAGCTTTTTGCCGTGGCTCCGCCAGACCGCGCGCAACCGCGCCAAGACGGCCCTTCGAACCGATGTCAGAAAACGGAAGCTGGGTGCTGCGGGCCTGCTGGACGAACTGCTGCCTGTGGCGGTGGATCCGCGGCCCAGCGCAACCGACCGGATGATCGCGAAGGAGGAACTACAGGCGCTGGCGGAGGCGTTGGCGGCATTGCCGGAAGAGACTCGGGAGGTCCTGACGCTGTTCTACCGCGAAGGTCAGAGTGTGGCTCAGGTCGCGTCCCTGCTCGAACTGAGCGAAGTTGCCGTGAAGAAGCGGCTCTCCCGGGCGCGAGCGTCGTTGCGCGAAAGCATCCAGGAACAGATCGGTGAGACACTGCGCCGAACGGCGCCGGGGGCCGCGTTTACGGCCGCCGTAGTGATCGCTCTACCGGCGAGTGCGCCGACGGCGGCGGCCGCGGCAGTCGGCGCCACATCAAAAGCGGCCGGCTCGTTGGGGATTTTGAAGCTGCTTACGCCGTTTATCGCCGCCCTGCCGGGAGGCATCGGCGGCGCGCTGGGCATTATCCTCGGAACCCGGAGGTGGATGAAAGAGGCTCAAGACGAAGAAGAACGTCAAGGGTTGCGTCTATACATGAAGGTCGGCAGCGCCGTGCTGATCTTCTACTCCTTGGCATTAACGGTGGCGATGACGCGCTCGGCAAATCCACTATGGGCGGTGCCGTGGTTCGTCCTGTTAATCGCGACGATCGCAGTACTCCAGCACGTGTGGCTGCCGCGAATCGTGAGGCGGCGCATGGAAGCCGAGATGCGCGCCGATCCACTGCGAGCCCGCGAGCGCCGGCAGCGGGAGCGGCGCCAGGCCATTGTCGGCTGGACCATTGGGATCGTGACCGGATCGCTGGGATTGGCGGCGGGACTTTGGTCCGCACTACGATGATTCTGCGAAGAGAGCCCTAAGGTCGCGCCTCACACAAAAGTCTGAGGATTGAAATCAAGAGTTAACACGATTTCCCTATGTTGTGGGGTAATGATCTCACCATTGCGGGACGGCGGTGCAGTTTGGCCGGATCTGCGGCCCAGTACGGAAATTGGTGAAAGACTGCTGGCGTCGACGCCCCTCTACGGCATCGGGCGCGTAGCGGAAAAGCTGTTGTCGCTCGACCAGCTGGATTGTGTCTATTCCGAAGCACGCCGGGAAGGGCCGGCCCAGCCGTTCTTCGCGAGTCTTCTGGAACGCCTCGACATCCGCTACGAATGCGCCGACTCGGAACTTGCGCGCATTCCACCGGACGGGCCGGTGATGGCGGTTTGCAATCACCCGTTCGGTCTGGCGGAAGCGCCAGTGCTCGCGTCGCTGCTGCTGAAGATCCGGAAAGATGTGCGGTTCCTGGCGAATTCGCTACTCGCCAATATCGATCTTCTGCGCGATTACTTGATCGCAGTGGATCCCTTTGGCGGGAAGGACGCCGCCAAGTCCAACTTGAAAGGCATCCGCGCCGCCATCGAATGGCTGCAAAGCGGCGGCCTGCTGGTGGTGTTTCCCGCGGGCGAGGTATCCTCGCTTCAATTTCCCCAGTTCCAAGTCGCGGACATCCCCTGGAACGACTCAATCGGGCGTGTCGTGCGGATGACCGGCGCGACCGTGATTCCGTTCTACATCCACGGCGCCAACAGCGCGGGCTTCCACCTGGCCGGACTGGTTCATCCGCTGCTACGTACTGCGCTGCTGCCTCGCGAACTATTCAATAAACGCGGGCAGACGATTCTGGTCTCAATCGGAACTCCGATCGTGGCGCGCACACAGCCGGGATTTACGAATCGCCAGTTGACGGCTTACCTGCGGATGCGAACGGAGCTGCTGCAGACGCGGCGGCTCCAACCAATCGCGGCAAAGCGTCCTCAAAATCGCAAATTGACTCCGATTGCCGCGCCGGCGGACGTAGCCCGCATGCGGGCCGAAGTCGAAGCGTTGCCGGTCATTCTGACTTCCGGCCCGCTTCGTGTCTGTGTCGCCGAGGCCGACCGGATCCCCAACACGCTGCTGGAAATCGGACGTCTGCGGGAGGTCACGTTTCGCGCCGCTGGAGAAGGAACCGGCCGCTCACGCGACCTGGATCGTTTTGACGAATGGTACCGCCACGTCTTCCTATGGAACGATGAACGCAGCGAAGTCGTGGGGGCCTACAGAATCGGGCTGGCCGACTTGATTCTCGCGGATCGCGGTCCGCGCGGACTTTACACCAACACTCTATTCAGATTCGATCGTCCATTTTTGGCGAAGCTGGGACCCGCGCTGGAACTCGGACGCTCTTTCGTTCGCGCGGAATACCAGCGCGAGTATCTTCCGCTACTGCTGCTCTGGAAAGGAATCTGCCAATTCGTCGTCCAAAATCCGCGCTACCGCAGTCTGTTCGGCCCGGTGAGTATCAGCAACGACTATCGTTCGATCTCGCGGGCTTTGATGGTCGAGTACTTCAACTCGCGCCGGGATTCCGAAGTGGGCCGGACCGTTCACCCGAGGTGCCGTTTTCACGCGCCAGCGCTTCCAGGATGCAGTTCTAGCGGATTGAGTTCGCTGGTCAACGGTGTCGAGGAGCTCTCGGGTCTGGTTGCGGATCTTGAACCTGACAAAAAGGGGGTTCCTGTGCTCCTCCGGCAGTACCTCAATCTGGGGGGCAATATCCTGGAGTTCAACGTCGACCCGCGGTTCTCAAATACGGTGGACGGACTCATTCTGGTCGACCTACTGCGGGCGGACCGCCGCCTGCTTGCCAGATATATGGGCCGCGAGGGTCTGGCGTCGTTTTGCCGGTTCCATCGCTGCTAAATTCCAAGGATTGTCATCGAGTTTTCATACTCGATTGATATCTTGTAGGTCCTCATACAAAGTTGCTGTTCGGCCATCATGATTAACAAACTCGCGTGCTCGCACCTCCTGTTCACAATCGCCCTCTTCCCGGCCATGAGCTACGGCCAGGCGGCATTCCCCGGATTCACCCCTGGCAACATCGTCGTCACCCGCTCGGTTTACAGCGGTGACGCGACTACGGTCCACTCCGGCCAGCGGCTGCCGCCGGTGTGTCCTGCGACGGCGGCTTGCGGCACCGCGACCGCGACCGCAAACGGATCCTATCCGTCCGCGACCAACCCGAATAACGTTTTCGACAACAACAAAGCCGACGGCAGTTTCGGCATCACCTCGCCGATTCTTCTCGATCAGCTCACTCCGACGGGAACGCTGGTGAATACGTTAGCGATTCCGCCGAATATGGTGGTCACCAGCTTCAGCTCCAAGTCCGAGCTGGCCATCAATTTGTCCGACGACGGCACTGCTCTGACGTTCATGGCCTACGTCGCGCCGCTAAACTCGATCGACGTTTCAAATTCCAACACGCCTGGCGTTTACGATCCGACCAATCCTGCCGGCGGCAGCTACTATCGCGCGGTAGTGCAGGTGGGTGCGAACGGCGCGATTCAGGTCACGCCGACCAACGCCTACAGCGGCAACAACGGCCGCGCCGCAGCGCTGGCGGGCGGATTGTATTACCTGACCGGCAACTCGAATAACGGGGGCGGCACGCCTACCAACGTGATCACCGCGACAGGTGCGCAGGTGGCTGCTCCGGGTCAGGCGGCGACTACGGTTCCAATCATGATCGGGACTTTTTCGATCACGCAGGTCAACGATCCCTCGACCGGAAAGCCGTACGCAGCGGACAAAGCCGGAAAGGATAACAATTTTCGAGGACTGACGATTTTCAACAACACGATGTACGCCACGAAAGGGAGCGGCGGCAACGGAATCAACACGGTTTACCAGATGGGTGCGGCCGGAACTCTTCCGACGCTCGCCACCGCCGCGGCCGCGCCGATCACGATCCTGCCGGGATTTCCCACAGTGCTCGCCAAGAACGCAACCGCGGCGAGCATATATCCGTTCGGGATCTGGTTCGCGAACGCGACGACTCTATATGTCGCCGATGAGGGCGATGGAGTGGCCGCCGATGCGGCTACGGCTCCGAACGCGGGGTTGCAAAAGTGGAGCCTGGTCAGCGGCACCTGGCAGCTCGATTATGTTCTGCAGAAGGGCTTGAACCTAGGCCAGCCGTACACCATCGCGAACTATCCCGCGGCGCTGAACCCCTCCACCGACGGGATTCGAAATATCACGGGCCGCGTCAATGCCGATGGCACAGTGACCATCTGGGGTGTGACCTCCACAGTTAGCGCGAACGGCGATCAGGGCGCCGATCCGAACAAGCTGGTGATGATCAACGATGTGCTCGCCAATCTGACCGCCGCCGGCGCGGCGAACGAGACGTTCGCGACCATCAAGACGGCCAATGCCGGGGAGGTTCTCCGCGGCGTCTCACTAACGCCTGCAAAGGCTTCCACCATGCCGAACGTTCCCGCAATTACTTCGATCGCGAATCCCGGCGCGCAGACCATCGCTCCCGGATCGCTGGCCTCGGCGCGCGGCCAGAACCTGGCTCTCGGTTTCCCCGGACCGATCTTCGGGATTCTCCCGTTTGTGTTCGACGCCACCTCGGTTTCGATCGTGGATTCGGCTGGAAAAACGACGCCCGCGCCCATGTTCTACGTCTCTCCGAATGAGGTGGACTTCGAGGTCCCCGCAGAGGTCGCTTCGGGAGCCGCGCAAGTGATCGTCACGAGCACTGGCGCCAGCCAGACCGCGTCGAACATTCAGATCGCGGCGGTATCACCCGGATTGTTCACGCTCAACAATGCGGGATTAGCCACCGCGTACGCGGTTCGCGTCTCATCGAATGGAACGCAAACGGCGCAACAGATCTATTCCATGGATTCCTCGGGAGCGATCACTCCGACACCCATCAACATGGGATCTGCCGGAGACCAGGTGTACCTGATTCTCTACGGGACCGGTATCGCGGCCGCGGGAACCGCCAACACTAAGGTGACCGTAAACGGTGTGAACGCGCCAGTGCTGTTTGCAGGTCCACAAGGCGGATCGCCGGGACTGGATCAGGTGAATATTCTTCTTCCGGCCTCGCTGGCGGGCCAGGGCAACGTGAATCTTCAGCTTACGGCAGCAGGGGTGCCGGCGAATCCGCTGCAGATCACGGTTCAATGACGCGCCTGCGATTTGTTCAAACCGGCATGTGACACCGAGTGTCACTCGCCCGACGGCGCCCACTCGGCTAGTACGCGGTGGAGAAGTTGAACCGCGATGGATCCTTCACCAACGGCGGAAGCCACTCCTTTGGCGCTTCCTGAACCCACGCCGAACACACCCGGCAACTCTGGCCTTGTCAAATGCACCCATGCTCGTGCCCACCGCGGATAGCGCTGGGTGTGCTCGTGTCGTGCACACAAATGGATAGTGTTATAGTTAGCAAACTAAAAAGAGGGTTACGCTCATCGCTATGTTATTAGAGTCCAAAGGAGCGCAAGCTCCCAAAGCTTGGCCGCAGGCGTTCTTGTGCGTTCTCTTCTTCTTTTCAGGTTTCCCTGCACTGATCTACCAAATCGTTTGGCAGCGCGCACTCTTCGCTATCTATGGAGTCAATATCGAGTCTGTCACCACCGTCGTCACCGCTTTCATGCTCGGCCTCGGATTCGGCAGTCTTGCCGGTGGATTCGTGTCGAAGAGGCAACGGGGCCGGCTTTTGCTGCTGTTCGGGTGTGTCGAACTCGCCATCGCCTCATTTGGCTTCGTTTCTCTCCATCTGTTTCACTTCGCCGCGGTGAACACGGCAGGCGTCTCAGCCATCAGGGCCGGCTTGATCGCGTTTTGCCTGGTCATCTTCCCGACCGCTCTCATGGGGAGCACTCTCCCACTCCTGGTCTCGTACCTGGTTCGGTTTTCTCCGAACACCGGCCGATCCGTGGGGATGCTGTATTTCGTGAACACGCTCGGCTCAGCAGTGGCCTGCCTTACGGCCGCATTCTTTTTTATGCGGTTCCTTGGAGAATCGGGAGCAGTTCGAGTCGCCGCGATGATGAACGGAGGCATCGGCCTCGCTGCCATCGTCCTTCATTTCGCCTCGCGACACGTTCAAGTAGATCAACACAGCAAAGCTGAACAGGAGCCGAAGTTCTCGGCCGCGCGTCTGATGCCGTTCCCTTTGGCTCTATTCGTTACGGGGGTGGCCGGTTTCATCGCGTTGGCCTACGAAGTCATTTGGTACCGTCTGTATTCGTTTAGTTCCGGAGGGGACGCACGTACGTTTGCCCTCCTGCTGGGATTTTATCTGGCGGGCATAGCATATGGTTCGCTTGCCGCAAGGTCGGTCTGCAGTGACATTGACGCCGGCACAATGGATCGTCATGTTCGATTCGCCGGCCGTTTTGTAATCGTCGCGAATATTCTGGGGTTTCTGGTGGCCCCGACGGTCGCCCTCGCGGGCCGCTTTGTTCCCGACGTGGCTACGCTACCGCTTGTTTTGGTCACAGCCGCGCTCCTCGGAGCGGTCTTTCCGATTCTTTGCCATGTCTCCGTGAGTCCGGATTCAAACGCGGGCGCGCGGTTGAGCTATCTGTACATCAGCAATATTGCTGGTTCCGCTCTCGGCAGCTTTCTGGTGGGTTTTGTTTTGATGGACGTTCTTAGCTTCAGGCAGATCGCCATCTTGCTGGCCACTTTAGGGTTGATTCTCGGGGTCGTTCTGCTGCTGACAACGACGGCGAAGAAGTCGAATCGATTAGTGATCGCCGTGTCCGGAGTCGCAGCCGTCACCGCGGTGGTGCTGGCCTCTCCTTGGTTATTCGACGGGTTCTACGAAAAGCTGCTTTACAAAGGTGAGGTTCATTCCGATACGAGGTTTTCACGGGTGGTGGAGACCCGAAGCGGCGTTATTACTATCTCGCCTGACGGAACTGTGTTCGGCGGCGGCATGTACGATGGCAGGTTTAATGTCGATCTTCTTCGCGATACTAACTGGGTCATTCGCGCGTACGCGCTGAGCGCCATTCATCCTTCCCCGAAGGAAGTCCTGATGATTGGCCTCTCCTCTGGTTCCTGGGCACAGATTATCGCCAACCACGAGAACCTGGAGAAGCTGACAATCATAGAAATCAATCCTGGATACCTCAACATCATTCCGCAGCACGATCAAGTCGCCAGCGTGTTACGCAACCCCAAAGTCACCGTTGTGATCGATGATGGCCGCCGGTGGCTGACGCGTAATCCGGACCGGAAATTTGACATGATCGTCATGAATACGACCTATCATTGGCGCGCAAACGTATCGAATCTTCTGTCTGTCGAATTTCTCACTTGGCGCGCCGCCACTTGAAGCCAGGGGGAATTCATTACTACAACACCACGGGCTCCCAGCGCGCGATGATCACCGGTTGCACCAGCTTTCCGCACGCGTTGCGGATTGCCAATTTCCTGGCTGTGAGCGGCTCGCCGATGAGCGTTGACAGACAACGATGGAGACGAATCCTGATGTCGTATTCCATCGACGGGAAGTTGGTTTTCGATTTGTCGCAGGCGGCGCACCGGCAGCGTCTCGAAGAAGTGCTGTCGATGCCTGAAGTCCAAACGGACGACGTTTTCGCAATGGAGTCCGCCGAATCGATCAGGCGCCGCCTGTGGGGCGTGCCCGTGATTACGGACGACAATATGGGAACGGAATGGCTGCCAGCCCGCGACCGGTAAACCCGCGCACGATGACCGCTCACTCCGCCAACACGCGGTGGAGAAGCTGAACCGCGATGGATCCTTCACCAACGGCGGAGGCCACGCGTTTGACGCTTCCCGAACGCACGTCACCCACGGCGAACACGCCCGGCAAGCTGGTCTCGAGCAGATAGGGCGCACGCGGCAGAGGCCATTTGGCGGTCGCAAGATCGCCCGGTGAGAGATCCGATCCGGTCTTGACGAATCCTTTTTCATCGAGCGCGAGACAATTATCGAGCCACGCGGCGTTCGGCGCGGCGCCGGTCATCAGAAACACATGTTGGATGTCGTGAGCTTCTTCGACGCCGGTCTTCGAATCGCGCCAGCGCAAACCCTCCAAACGGCCGTTGCCTTCGAGGGCGGTAATTTCGGTGAACGGCAATAATGTGATGTTCGGGGTTTCCTCGATGCGGCGAATCAAATAGCGCGACATGGTGTCCGAAAGACCCGGGCCGCGAACCAGCAGATGCAAGTGGCGGACGCGGCCGGAAAGAAAGACCGCTGCCTGCCCAGCCGAATTTCCTCCACCGACGATGGCGACGTTCTCTCCCTGACAAAGTTGCGCTTCGACAAACGTCGCGCCGTAATAGACGCCCACGCCTTCGAAATGCGCGAGGTTGTGCAGAGGAAGCTTGCGATAAGCCGCACCGGTGGCAACGATGATACTTCGGCCTTGCACGCTTCCGCCGCCGCCCATTTCGACGACGAAAGGGCGACGCGCGCACTTCAGAGCCGTGGCGGGAAGCGCGACGTTGACATGCGCGCCGAATTTCTGCGCCTGCACCAGTGCGCGATCGGCTAGTTCCTGTCCCGAAACTCCGGTGGGAAATCCGAGATAGTTTTCGATTCGCGAGCTCGATCCGGCCTGGCCTCCTGGCGCGCTGCTTTCGAGGACCAGGACACGGAGCCCCTCGGAGGCCGCGTAAACCGCCGCGGCCAGGCCGCTGGGACCCGCGCCCGCGACGATCACGTCGTACACGCTCTGCTCGTCGACTTCTTCATTCAGACCCAGGCACGCGGCTGCATCCGCGTTGCTCGGATTCCGAAGGACGTGCTCGCCGCGGCAGATGAGCACGGGAATCTCGTCCAGCCGGAAGTGGAATTGATCCAGGAGATGCTGCACATCGGGATCGCGATCCACGTCGATGTACGTATGCGGATGACCGTTGCGCGCCAGAAATCCCTTTAACCGCAGGGTATCGGCGGAGTGGTTCGATCCGATCAACACCACGTCTCCCGTCCCGCTCGCCACCAGATAGGCCCGACGAAGCATGAACGCGCGCAGGAAAAGTTCGCTGAGCGCAGCGTCCGCCTGAACGATCCGGTACAGATTTGACCGATCGATTTCGAGCAACGTGCTGGGCACGGTGGTGCGGCCGCGCACGAGGCTCGGGCGGCCCGAGAGTAGATTCACTTCACCGGTAAAGTCCCCGGGCTCATGCACCACGACGACGTGCACCCCGCTTCCGGATGGACTGACGATCTCGATATCGCCTTCGAGCACGACGAAGACACTGACATTGGCCTGGCCCACGTCGAACAGGATTTCGCCGGCGGACGTGCGGCGCTCATGCCCATAGGATGCCAGCCGCGCGATTGCCGCCGCGTCCAGCTTAGGAAATGCGAGCTCGCTCTTTTCGACCGCCATGGTTACTCCAGCAGAATGATTACTCCATTATGAGTTCGTCAACGTAACACCACATCCACTCCTCGCCTGGTTCCATCGATCGCACGATGGGGTGCTGGGTCGCGTGAAAATGCCTGGTGGCGTGCTTGTTCTTCGAGGAATCGCAACACCCGACGTGGCCGCAGATCATGCACAGGCGCAGATGGACCCAGCTATCTCCCAACTTCAGACATTCCTCACATCCGCGCGCGCTGGGCTTTACTTTTCGAATCTGACTCAAATGAGTGCATTTCTGCATTGGATCCTCCTTTTCTTGTGGCTCTTCAAAATGCCTATAGAACCGCAATTTCTCCGGCGTACGCCGGGTCCGGCATTACACCGGATCGAGCAAATGACCGAGTTTCTCTTTTTTCGTCCGCAAATAATCTTCAGTCGATTCCACCGGCGCGACGATGCAGGGGACTCGCTCCGTGACGCGCACCCCCGCGCGTTCCAGCGCGTCGATCTTTTCGGGATTGTTGGACATCAGCCGCACGGCGTCCAGACCGAAGAATCGCAGGATCGCGGCCGGCAGAGCATAGCCACGCAGATCGGCGTCGAAACCGAGCTGCTCATTGGCCTCCACTGTATCGGCGCCATGGTCCTGAAGCTCGTACGCCCGCAGCTTGTTCAGCAGACCGATGCCTCGGCCTTCCTGGTTTTCGTAAATCATCAGCCCACGGCCTTCCCGGGCAATCGATTCCAGGGCCAGTTCGAGCTGCGCGCCGCAATCACAGCGCAGGCTGTGAAACACATCTCCAGTCAGGCATTGCGAATGAATCCGCACCAGCGGGGGCGCACCGGAAACATCGCCCATCTTAAGCACGACGGCGTCTTCGGAGCCATCCGTGAAGCCGTAAATCCGGAAATGCCCGAAACGGCTGGGGAAGTCAGCTTCGGCGACCTTACGTACCTTGGAACTGGGAGACATGAACGGGCGGGTACTTTCATTATAATTGGTGCAAGCGGCCTCATGGTCCCACAGCACCTGGTCATTCTGCTAGTAAAGCTCGCAGTCGCCGCGTCGCTGGCGAGCATTCTTACGCGCAGCGGCCGGTTTCAGCGCATGCTGATGCGCGAAGAACGGACGCTGGCGCAGCGCGTCCAGTTGGCCCTGGTGTGTTCGGCGATCTTCGCGACTGGCGTGCTCGCGCGCGTGCTCGGGCCGGAGGCGTACCAGGCGCTCGACCTGGGCATGGAAGGCTCCCTGGTTATGGGAATGCTTGGGGGCTACGTCACCGGGCTACTCGCGGGCGTGTTGATCTCCGTTCCCGCGATGTTCCACAGCGAATGGATGTCGCTGGTGTTGTTCGCCGCGGTCGGCGTCATGGGCGGCTTGCTGCGCGACGTCGCGCCGGATAAAGAAGCCATTTGGAGATTCTCACCATTTCCCGACTTGAGCCTGTGGAGGTTGATTCGCCGGCACGATCTGCGGCTTCCCGCCTTCAGCCTCGCCTGTGTAATGGTCATCGTCCTGGCTGAGGCGCTCCGCCACATCATCTCCAGGAACTTCAACGGCGTGTTCGCGTTCGAACCGCAGTTCCACGACGGACCCTGGATCGTCGTCGCGGTGTACGCGACCACGCTTTTTTCCACCGTGCTTCCGATCAAGATATGGAACAGTAACCGGAACGAGAAAAAGCTGGAGCAGCAGCAATTGCATCTGAACGAAGCGCGTCTGGCCGCGCTCAGCCGCCAGATCAATCCGCATTTTCTGTTCAATACGCTGAATTCGGTCGCGTCATTGATACGCCAGGACCCGAACCAGGCACGTCAAGTGGTCTATAACCTGTCCAAGATTTTGCGGCGGCTTTTGCGGCAACAGGACAATTTCACCTCGCTTGGAGAAGAGCTGTCTTTCGTCGACGATTACCTGGCGATCGAGATGGTGCGCTTCGGCGACAAGCTTCGTTTCGTGAAAGAGATCGATCCGGCAACTCTGGACCTGTTGGTTCCGAGCATGTTACTGCAGCCGCTGGTCGAGAACAGCATCCGTCACGGCCTCTCGAGCAAGGTGGACGGAGGCACCATAAAAATACGCAGCCGCATGGCGGGACGCCGGTTGCAAGTCCTGGTGGAGGACGATGGAGTCGGCATCCCCGAGGCGAAGCTGGCCACGCTTTTCGAGCAGGGCATCGGCGTCAGTAATGTGAACGAGCGTTTGAAGGTGCTTTTCGGCGATGATTACAAGATGTGGATTGACAGTCGACCGGGTGAAGGCACCTCCACCGGGATCGAAATACCCGAGCAGGCAAGCACGACGGTAGTCGAAGAATTAGCAACCACCGGGAGCAATTCTTGAGCGACCTCAACTATTCCATACTTCTCCCCCGTGCGGAGCAAATGCCGCGCACCATTGCCAAGCGGACGCGCCGCATTTACGACACAGTCGCCTCGATTTATCCAGTCAGCACGTTCTTTTTTCATTCCAGGGCTCACGCATGCGCGCTGCGCAACGCCGGTATTCAGAACGGAATGCGCGTACTGGAAATCGCTACTGGATCGGGCGAGATGTTCCGGCGATTGGTCAAGTCCAACCCTGACGGAAAAACATTCGGCCTGGATCTATCGCCCAACATGGCCGCGCGCACGCAGGATCGCGCACGCCGGAAATTTCCCCAAGCGCAATCGCATTGTGGAGCCGTGGACGTCCGCAGCATGCCCTTCAAGCAGGCGAGCTTCGACGCAGTGGTGTGCTGCTACCTGTTCGAACTGCTGGCGCAAGACGACATCCGTTTGACGCTCCGCGAAATCCGCCGAGTGCTGCGTCCCAACGGAACGTTCGCCCTGGTGGTGATCGGCCAGAACGCGCAGTTTTTCAATGGGCTGTATAAAGTGGCGGGAACGCTGGTGCCCGCATTCTGGGGTCGTCAAGTCGACCACGCCGTTCCAGAACTGGTGAAGGAAGCAGGTTTGCGGATCGAGACAACTCACTCGGTACGCCAGACAGGATATCCGTCGAGAGTGCTGATCGCGCGAAGATAGCCGGACCGCCAAAATCGCTTGCTGGCCTCTTCAATAGAACAAGTACTTCCGCCACTGATCGTCGCTCTTCCCGAGCAATCGCATCAGATGACGGCTCGTATGTAAACTGAATGGCCTCGGCGCGCGGGCCAGGCGCATGTTGGCTTCTTCAGGCGTTCGATTCCCTTTGCGATTGTTGCAAGGATGGCAGCACGCGACCAGGTTTTCCCAGGCAGTCTCGCCTGCCCTCGACCGCGGGATCACGTGATCGAGCGTCAACTCACCCGAGTTCAGCGTTTTCATGCAGTACTGGCACGTGTAACGATCGCGCATCAAAATGTTTTTTCGCGACAACGCGCGCGTCTGATGCGGGATGCGCCGGTATTCGAGCAAGCGGATCACGCTGGGCACACGCATCGCCTGCCGGGCCGAATGGATGTGGGTCGCGCCGTGCTCTTCAGCGGCGGCGACGCCCTTCAGCACCAGCACCAGCGCGCGGCGCGCGGCGCACACGTTGATCGGCTCGTAGCTCGAGTTGAGAACGAGCACCGGTTTGTATAAATGATGGCGTACCCGTTCATGGTCTTTGGCGATCATCGGTGACTCCCGGCCGCGGCGGCCAATTCAGGCTGAATACTCAAGAACGCACGACGATCCGTCCGTGCCAGCGCGAGCACCGCGACGTGCGAAGCTCCCGCGCGTTTCAATGCCCGGGCGCAGGCCGAGGCGGTGGCCCCGGTAGTAAGAACGTCGTCCACCAGCAGGATGCTCATCCCGTCCAGCCGCGTCTTCACCTTGAATACTCCGCGAACGTTGGCGCGGCGCTTGGCGTTGGTCAATCCGGCCTGCGGCATGGTCGCCCGCGAGCGTCGGACGGCATTGCGCAGCGGTACGTTCCAACGACGCGAAATTTCGCGGGCCAGCAACCCGGCCTGATTGAAACCGCGCTCCCACCGGCGACGCCAGTGCAGCGGCATCGGAACGATCAAGTCGAAGCGTCGCTCGCGCGGCAACACACGCGCCAGAAAAGCGCCGAATGGTTTCGCGAGCGGCTGAACTCCGCCGTACTTGAACACGTGGATCAGCTTGCGCAGCGATCCTTCATAAGAACCGTAGGTAAAAACTTCATCGAAGCCGGAAAGACCCAAGCGGCACAGCGAACACCGGCCAGTTTCGTCCAGCGGGAAGCGATTCAGGAACGGCATGCGGCACGCAACGCAGAAATATTCGGCCGTCATCGGTTCCGGCTCGCTCAAACAGCGGCGGCACACCGGGATTCGCGAAACTTCGCGCAGAACTTCGCCGCAGACGCGGCACTCGTCGGGGAAAATCCGGTTAAAAAGGGCGCAGAACGTCTTCTCTGCGGCGCTGAACACACCGGCAGGCCATGCTGACCAGCGACTACTGGGGAGCAGGCTACTCGAGAAGACCCACCTCCAGCGGACTCACAACAACACTAGTGTACAACTTGTTTGGCGGGCGATACAAATGAACACTGCGTGAAAGCTCGCGTTAGCCTGAGACCATGCGGATCCTGGTTATAGGCAGAACCGGGTTCATTGGCCCTCATCTCGTTCGGCATCTCAACGCGATGGGACACAAAATCGCCGTGTTGCATCGTGGACACCACAGTAATGATCTTCCGACGGAGCGCATTTATCGGCGAGAGGCGCGACCTTTCACGGCTCAACCCAAAGGCCGAGGTGGAGATCGACTTGATCCTCCTTCGGCGGACGGTCGAATGGGATCTGGCTCATCTGCCGGACAATTTTCCGATGTATCCGATCGATTACGCAGCGGAAGATTCGGCCGACGCTAGCCGCTTGAGCGCTTCTTCGTAAGGAGCCCTGGCGACGCCTCGTTCGGTCACAATCGCGGTGACGTAGCGCGCCGGGGTCACGTCGAATGCCGGATTCTCAACCTCGATGTTTTCCGGCGCGACCGGGACTCCGAACACGTGCGTCACTTCGTTCGCGGCGCGTTGCTCGATAGGAATTTCCTTGCCGGACGCGAGCTTCAGATCCAGAGTCGAAATCGGCGCTGCAACGTAGAACGGAACGCCATTCTCCTTGGCCAGCACAGCCAACGAATAGGTGCCGATTTTGTTCGCCACGTCGCCGTTGGCAGCGATGCGGTCCGCCCCCACCACCACGCATCCGATACGTCCGGAGTGTAAAAAATGCCCCGCCATGTTGTCGGTGATGATCTTCACCGGGATGCCGTCATGCTGCAGCTCCCACGCGGTCAGTCGCGCGCCCTGTAAAAATGGCCGTGTTTCGTCCGCGAACACGTCGATCTTCTTGCCGGCGCCGATCGCCGAGCGGATTACGCCGAGAGCTGTCCCGTAGCCCGCCGTGGCGAGCGCTCCCGCATTGCAATGCGTCAGAACGGTTTTGCCGTCCGGCACCAGGTCCGCGCCGTTGCGCCCGATCGCCTCGCAAATGGCGATGTCCTCTATGCGGATCCCCTTGGCTTCGTCGATCAGCGTGCGCACATCGCCGTTGCAGGCTTGGTGGACTCGGCGCATACGCTCGATCGCCCAAAAAAGATTGACGGCCGTGGGTCGCGTCGATGCAAGAGTCGCGCATACGGTTTCGAAGTCCGCTCCATGCTGAACGCCGAGTGCGACCCCCATCGCCGCCGCGACGCCGATCGCCGGCGCGCCTCGAATGGTCATGTTGCGGATCGCTTCGGCCACTTCTTCATAGTTCCGGCACGTGACGAACACTTGCTCCCGCGGCAGGCGTCGCTGGTCGATCATGACCACGCCTGCGTCGGTCCATTGAATGGTTTCGACCATGAACTTCCTATTGTGATGGACAAGGTATGGTTGCTGCTACCCTGAAATCTTCATGCCTCGCAAGCGATTCACGTGGCGTCTTCGCGACCGGACACTTCAATTGGGCGAACGCACGCTCATCATGGGCGTCCTCAACGTGACGCCGGACTCTTTTTCCGACGGCGGCAAGTACCAGGATCCCGATCGCGCCTTCGCGCGCGCCGTCGAGTTAGAGGAACAGGGCGCCGACTTGATCGACATCGGCGCAGAATCGACGCGGCCAGGCTCCGCGCGGATTTCCGAAGCCGAAGAACTGCGTCGCCTGGTGCCGGTTCTGAAGCGCTTGCGTAACAAGCTGACCATCCCGATTTCAGTGGATACCTACAAAGCCGGCGTCGCTGAAAAGGCGCTGGAACTGGGCGTGGACGCGATCAACGATCCCAGCGCCCTCACCTTCGATGCGGATCTCGCGCGCAAAACTGCGCAAGCCAATGCCGGTCTGATCCTGAATCATATGCGCGGTACACCGGAAACCTGGGGCAAACTCCCGCCGCTCAAAAATGTGATTCACACTATCGCGTCCGAGTTGGACGCGTCCGCCCACCGCGCTGTCCGCTCCGGTGTCGAGCGCCGGCAAATCGTGATCGACCCCGGAATCGGCTTCGGCAAACGCAAAGAGCAGAATTCCGAGATTCTCGCCCAACTCGAACAACTGGCAGCGCTGGAGCTGCCGATTCTGGTGGGCGCTTCGCGCAAGCTGTTCCTGGCCCGGGAAACGCCCCTCGAAACCGAGTTCGCATCCGCAGCGGCAATCACCGCGGCCATCCTGCACGGCGCCCATATCGTTCGCGTCCATGATGTGAAGACCATGAAAGCCGTGGTCGAAGTCGCCGACGAGATCGTCAGAGGCGCTCCCGAATTATGAGAGCGATTTCGGCGTTGCTGGCCGTTGCGGTGGCGCGGGCAGCGGCGCCTGAGTACGGCTATCAGGTGGTGCACGTGTATCCCCACGATCGCACCGCGTTCACACAAGGCCTGGAATTTCGCGGCGGGTTTCTGTACGAAGGCACGGGGCTGGAGGGCCGCTCTTCGCTGCGCAAAGTCAAGCTCGAAACCGGTGAAGTCCTTCAAAAGATCGACCTCTCGCCGCAACTTTTCGGCGAAGGGATCACGGTCATCAACCAGCACATTATCGAGCTGACCTGGAAACATCAGCTCGGTTTGGTCTACGATCAGGTTTCCTTCAAGCGTCTTCGCACCTTCAACTATCCGGGCGAAGGATGGGGATTGACCAACGACGGTTCGCAAATTTACATGAGCGACGGAACCGCGCAGATTCGCGTGTGGGATGCGACTACGTTACAGGAAAAGAAGCGCCTGAAGATTCACGACGGCGCCCGCGCGATTGAGGAGCTGAACGAGCTGGAATGGGTCCGCGGCGAAATCTATGCGAACGTGTGGCAGACCGATCGCATCGCACGCATTTCTCCCGCGGATGGCTCGGTCGTCGGATGGATCGACCTGGCCGGCATCCTGCCCGTGGCCGATCGCGGTGGCGTCGACGTGTTGAATGGAATCGCATACGATTCACTTGGAGACCGTCTGTTCGTCACGGGAAAACTGTGGCCGAAGCTGTTCGAGATCAAGCTGCTCCCAAAAAGTCCCGGTCGTTAATCAGCGGTATTAACGTGGTTCACGTTCATTAACGGCCAATTCATCGCCTTTGGCACTTGGGACAATAATGCGTGCCCCGCTGCCCCACCACGATCTTGACGATCGCCGCGCCGCACTTCAAGCACGGCTCACCTTCACGGCCGTAAGCCCGATGCAGATCCTGGAATTCGCCGCGCTTGCCTTCGGCGTCGACGTAATCCGAAATCGAGGATCCCCGATGCTCGATCGCGGCGGTCAAGATCTCGCGGATCGCCTGATGGAGCTTTGCCGCCCGCGGTTCGCTCACACGCGACGCGATTGCCAGCGGATGGATACCCGCCGCGAACAGCGCCTCATCCACGTAGATATTGCCCAGACCGGCCAGGAACGACTGGTTCATCAACAGCGGCTTCACGCGAGTTTTGCGGGATCGCAAGCGCGTCACAAAGTCCTGAAGGCCGATTTCGAGCGGCTCCGGTCCCAACCGGTCGATACGCCGGGGACTCCACTCGATCCGCCCGAACTGCCGTGGATCGTCATACAGAAGCGTCCCGCGGTCGAGTGCAAAGACTCCGTGCGTATGGGCCCCCTTAGGGCCGTCCATGAGCAGTTTGCCGGTCATGCCCAGATGAATCGACAGCGCCCCTTCGTCAAGCGTCATGACGATAAATTTTCCGCGGCGCCGGACGTGGTTAATCGTTCGCCCGGCCACCCGTTCCGCCAGCTTTTTTCGATTCCCTGGCGTGACGAATCGGGACGTGAACGAGGCCGACACGATGCGCCGTCCGATCAAGTGCGGCGCGACCGAACGGACTACTGTTTCGACTTCAGGAAGTTCTGGCATCAGGGAACGTCGATGAGAATATCGCCGCCTTCGACTTTCACCGTAAACGACGCGAGCTTCAAACTTTCGTCATAGTCATTCTGACCGGTGCGGCAATCGTATTCCCACGCGTGCCAGGGGCAGATCAGGCGGCCGTCTTCGATATTCCCCTGCCCCAGCGGCCCGCCGGCGTGCGGACAGATTCCGTCGAACGCGTGCAATTCCCCCTCGACGTTACAGATGGCGTATTGGGTTCCTCCAACGTCAGCTTCCATCACTTCACCGGGAGCGAGCGCGGAGAGCGCGCCGACTTTCACAAAGGGCATAAGACTCTTTTACCATCTCGCGCCGCGGCTCATTTCACACGAGTGAAACCGACGCACGGTAGCTGCGCCCTAAGTCGTACAAACCAGGAATTCGAAAAATGGTTTCGCCCGTGCATGCCGGAGTCTCATGCATAAACATTCGCTCTTTTTTTTTCTCATGGTCGCTGGAAGTGCTGTGGGCCAAGTCGTCTCGTTTGGCGTCGAGGGAGGAATCCCACTTACGGACCGGACGTCCCCACCCGATGAGTCGAGGCCCTACATTGTTGGCCCATCGGTCGAGATCCGCCTGCCCGCGCGATTCGCGCTGAGAGTTGAGGCTCTGTACCAGCGGGTCGGTACCAGCGCGGACTTCTTCGAGATACCGGCCGGCGCGTCTGTGTTGACCAACGGTCTGTCTTTCACCAACCGCACGCGCGCCAACGTCTGGGAGTTTCCATTCCTCGGAAAGTATTACTTCCGGCCAAGATCTGCGGCGTGGCAGCCCTACTTTGAGACTGGATGGGCGCTTCGTGATGCTTGGGTTCATACCAGTGGAACCGAGACGCCAGCGGGATCGTCATCGTTCTCTTTTAAGCAGGATTTCCGGACGCCGCTGGATGTGGGCGCCGTCGCGGGCGCGGGCGCCAGGATTCCCATGGGGCGGCTGGCGTTGTCGCCTGAAGTCCGGTACACACGTTGGGGCAGTCAGTACGGTCTACTCCGGAAGAATGAGGCATCGATCCTTTTAGGCGTCCACTTCTGAACCTAGTCTTCAGAACCCGGCACCTGCTTGTGCTTTGGTTTCTTGCGCTTACTCTTGGGGACGATGGGCCGGGAAGGCTTGACCGTCCCCACGCGTTCCCGGGCGATGGCCCGCACTTCCTTTTTCTGATCGAAGGTGGGCTTGCGGCGCTTCATGTTACACTGGGCATACGAGGAGAACCCGTATGGTTCGCGATCTGCTCCAACCGACGCACCTTATCCTGATCGTCCTGGTGTTCATGGTCCTGTTCGGCGGCAAGAAGCTCGCCGATGTGGGCAAAGGATTGGGAGAGGGCATCCGCAACTTCAAGACTTCTTTGAAGGGTGACGAGCCGCCGCCGCCGGCGCCCGGGCCCGAAGAAAAGAAGCAGGCATAATTCCCGGCGCGGTTCGCAGGTTGAACCGTCGGCCATAGCATTGGAATAAAATCAGAACGCAAAAAACCCCGCCTCGGGTGGAAGCCCTGGCGGGGTTTTTCGTCTGCCCGGGTCCTACCCGGTTAAATTATTTCTTCTTCGGCGGGACGATGGAGTCTTTCACCGCCTTGGCCACGCGGAACTTCACGACCTTTTTGGCCGGAATCTTGATCGCTTCGCCGGTCGCCGGGTTGCGCCCCATGCGAGCCTTGCGGTCCACGCGCACCAGCCGGCCGATGCCGGGAAGCACGCACATGCCACTCTTCTTGGTCTCACGCACTGCCAGTTCGGAGTACGCGAGCATGAAGGATTTCGCAACCTTGTTCGGCACACCTGTTGCCGCCGCCAATTCCTTCACCATCTGCGATTGAGTCATTTTTGCTGCTGCCATCTATTCTCCTTTAACTGTCTGATCTCCCAAATGTACGTTTTCACGGGCGAAAGCCCGCATTTCGCTAGTCAATGATAAGGGATCGGGAAACGCGAAGTAAAGAGGAAAGTGCGAAAAACCTCGATTTTTATTGGGTCCGGAGCATGTCCGGACTACCTTGAACTTTTCCGTTCCCACCCCGGCTGCTGCTTCTGTTATGATGGCGAAGAATAGGCGAATGAGCGAATTACAAGAGCAACTCGCCACGCTTCGCGCGCGCATCGCTCGAATCGATCACAAGTACGCGGCTTTTCCTCCGCCCGCGCCGCCCACTCTTCCGCGTCCTGCGTTTCAATACGTCGAAGAATGGCTCACCGGAGCAGAAATCGAAACGGAATACGGCCGCCACTTCGAAACGGAAAAGCTGTACGAGCATCACCGGCATCACGGCAGCGCCGATATTGGATCGCTGGCCGATCTTCCGCACGACTTGCTGGAGGCTCTGTCGATCACCGATGCTCCCCCCACGGAATGGGCGTTTCTCGACACCGAAACCACCGGCCTGGCAGGCGGAACCGGCACCTGCGCGTTCCTGGTGGGCGTGGGACAAATCACACGCGAAGGTTTTAAAGTCCGGCAGTTCTTCATGCGCGATTACGGCGAAGAAGCCAGCCTGCTGGATTCGCTCACTAAGCACCTGGCCGCGTTTCGCACCTTGATCACCTATAACGGCCGCGCTTTCGATCAGCCGCTGCTTGAGACCCGCTACCGGATGAATCGGGCTCGCCCGCCGTTTGCTCGAATGGAGCATCTCGATCTACTCTTCGGCGCGAGGCGCCTGTGGAAATTACGCTTCGAGAGCTGCCGTCTGGTCGATCTGGAGAATCAGGTTCTGGGCGTGGAACGCCACGGCGATCTGCCCGGCGCGCTGATCCCCTACGTCTATTTCGAGTATCTGCGGACGCGCCACGCCGCGCGGCTGCTGCCCGTGTTTCAGCACAACGCCACCGATATCCTGACGCTCGCGTGTCTGACCGGGATCGTGCCGTATGCGTTCAAGGATCCCTCGCAAGCCCCCCTGCGGCATGCCGCGGAAATGGCCGGGATCGCGCGCTGGCTGAGGGAAGCCGGCGAACTGGAGCAGGCGCTCGGATTGTTCCGCCGCGCGGTCGACGCAGGCCTGCCCGACGATCTTCTGTTCCGGACGTTATGGGACATCGGCATGCTCGAACGCAGGCTGGGGCAGGCTCCCCTAGCGACATGGACGGATCTGGCGGCGTCGAAGAATCCGTACCGCGTGAAGGCCCTGGAAGAGCTCGCCAAACACTTCGAGCATCGCGAGAAGGATTACTCAAAAGCGTTGGAGATGACTAATGAAGCACTCGATTGTGAGGACACTCCAAGTCTGCGAAAACGGGAAGAAAGACTGAAAAGGGCCGTTAATAAACGTGAACGACGTTAATCGAACATTCACGTTCATTCATGTTCATTAACGGCCTGAATGGTTTTACGCCCCTGCGGCGGATTCCTTCTCCTTGTCCCAACTCTCGAAGGTCTTGCCGGATTCCGCCAGTTTCCTTAAAAGCGGCGCGGGAGCCCATAAGTCTGATCCGTGGCGCTTCTCGAATTCTTCCACCTTGGCGAGAACATGCTTCAGCCCGACGGTATCGGCGTAGAACATCGGTCCGCCGCGCCACGCCGGGAAGCCGTAGCCGTTCAGATAAACGATATCGATATCGACTGCGCGCAACGCGATTCCCTCTTCGAGAATCCGCGCGCCTTCGTTCACCAGCGCGTAAATGGTTCTCTCGATGATTTCTTCGTGAGTGATCGCGCGCCGATCGATGCCATATTCCTTCGCGACCTTTTCGATCAGGCCGGTTACTTCCGGATCGGGCTTCGGGTTCCGGTTGGCATCGTACATATACCAACCCTTCATGGTCTTTTGACCGAACCGGCCGATCTCGCACAGTGCGTCCGCCATGTGCGCGACGCGCACGCCCGGTTTTTCGAGATGTTTGAACTCCTTGCGAATCCGCCAGCCTACGTCGAGCCCGGCCAGATCGCCCATTGCCAGCGGACCCATGGCCATTCCGAACTCGTACAGCGCTGCGTCGACCTGCTCCGGCGCAGCTCCTTCCTCCACCAGAAAATTCGCTTCGCGCCCATAGCAGTGGATCATGCGATTTCCGATGAATCCCCGGCAATTTCCCGCCAGTACGCCGATTTTGTTCAGCTTCTTCGCGAGCCCCATCGAAGTCGCGATCACTTCCTTGCTGGTTGCTTTACCACGCACGATTTCGAGCAACCGCATCACGTTGGCGGGGCTGAAAAAATGATGACCGATCACCATGTGCGGCCGCTGCGTCGCTGAAGCGATCTCGTCGATATCCAGCGTCGAAGTGTTCGAGGCCAGAATGCAATCCGGCTTCGCGATCTTATCGATCTCGCCGAAGATCTGTTTCTTGAGCGCCATGCCTTCAAACACCGCTTCGACGATGATGTCGGCGTGATCGAAGCCGTCGTAGGTGAGCTGCGGCCGGATCAGCGCCATCCGCTCATCCATCACAGCTTGCGAAAAACGGCCTTTCTTTACGGAATTGGTGTAGTTCTTGGCGATGGTCTCGATGCCGCGATTGAGCGCTTCCTGCGTAGTTTCCTTGATGATCACCGGGATTCCGCCATTGGCGTAGTTCATCGCAATGCCGCCGCCCATGGTCCCGGCGCCGATCACGGCCGCGCGCTTGATGTCGTAGGTCTTGGTCTCCTTGGGAACATCGGGGATCTTTGAAACGGCGCGCTCGCCGAAGAAGGCATGGATGAGGGCTTTCGATTGTGTGGAGAACAGGCACACACGGAAAATCTCGGCCTCGCGATTGATGCCGTCGTCGAAGGACAGCCGCGTTGCCGCCTCCACCGAGTCGATCGCCGCAAGTGGAGCCAATTGCCCGCGCTTCGTTTTGCGGGCTTGTTCACGCGCCAGCGCGAAGATAGCGGTATTCCCTGCGGCATCCTGCAATTTTTCGTTTCGCTCGCGAGTCTTGTAGGCGAGCTTGCCGGCGACGCCTCGGGCGAACTCCACCGCTCCAGTCAGTAGGTCGCCTTCGATGATCTTGTCGATGACGCCGGCGCTCAACGCCGTCTTGGCATCGATCGGTTCGCCGACGGCGCACATTTCGGCGGCTTTGGCGACGCCCGCCAGCCGCGGCAGTCGCTGCGTACCTCCCGCGCCGGGAATAATCCCGAGCTTCACTTCGGGCTGGCCCACTTGCGCCGACGCGACGGCGACACGGTAGTGTCCCGACATGGCGACTTCGAGGCCTCCGCCGAAGGCAGTTCCGTGGATCGCCATGACCACAGGCTTGGTGGAATCCTCGATTTTGTTCAACGACGGGTTGAGTGACAAACGCGGCCGATCGCCCGAGACGATCTTTCCGAATTCGCGGATATCGGCGCCGGCGATGAAGGTGCGGCCCCCGCCGATGATCACCACAGCCTTTATTTCAGGATCTTTTTGAGCCGCCTCCAGGCAGGTCATGATGCCTTCCGGAACCCCGGGGCTCAGCGCATTAACCGGCGGATTATTAATGGTGATGACGCCAATCTCGCCCTGGCGTGTCAAGCTTACGAGTTCGCTCATAAGCTCCCATGGTATCGCGGGCGCTGAGCCGGAGAAGGCAGGTCGGGGACCTGCCCCACCTCACCGTCAAGAGTTGTTTTAGAAGTGGGGCAGGTCCCCGACGTGCCTTTGGTCACGATTCTGCCTGACTTTGAGCGCCTGTTTCATACGCGCCAGGTGGAAGGAACCGTCGGCGCCCAGTCTCTCGTCGGCGATTTTCATTGCATAACAGGCGAGATCGGGAGCCATCCAGACCGTCAGGCGGCGGCCGGGACTGACCGAAACGCGCACCGCGACGGTCGGGAAATCGCGGATCGTTTCGCGAGCGACCACGTTCTCGGTAGCGCAGCCGGCGCGCGCGCCTACCGACGGAACCGCAAAAGATTCGAGCCCAATACAGGATTCCGACGCGCAGCCAACCAGAACCTTCGGCGGTGGGTCGACCCGCTCCGGATCGCTATGAACCGCGGCCCTCAGCGGCCTCAACCGGGGACCGGCTATGCGCTGCACAGCGTCCAGAGCTCGGCCGACGACGCTCCCGATAAAGTTGCCCGGCATTTGCCGGCCCAACAGAATTTCCCGGCCATTTTCGTCGTTGTACGACACAGTGGCCATTTCGACCGTTTGCGAGCCGTCGCTCGAATACTTCGTGAACAGGGAAAACACGTTGTACGGAACGTTGATTTGCGGCGAAAACGTCTGCGGGATCGCCTGCATGGCCACCAGCAATAGAGCGGCGATGGCGGCGGCGAAAAGCGATCTCCGCAGGATTGGCTTCCAACGCGCCGTCTTTTCGAAACGAGCGGCAAATTCCGCGCGCGTCCGCCTTCGGAAGGAGACCGGGACCGGCGGGTCCTTCCACGTATCGAGCAATTGATTGAGTTCGGTGTCGTTCATGCTCTCTTCTCCTCATATGCGGCGAGCGTTTCCTTCAAACTTGCGCGCGCACGTTGCAGGCGCGATTTCACTGCCGTCACCTCGATCTCCATGACGCGTGCGATCTCGGCTAGCGGCATTTGTTCGTAGTGAGCCAGGATCAGCACTTCGCGCTGCGTATCCGGCAACTGCATCACGGCGCGAGCTACCAGGTCCGACGTTTCAGCGCGCAACAGATCCGTATCGAGTGATTCCTGACGGCCTACTTCCACGGAAGCCGTTGGCTCGACTTTCCGCCTTCGCTTCAGCCATTGATTGCGAACAATTCCGAACAGGTAAGTCCGCACCGGCGTGCGCGCCGGATCGTACGAGCACGTGGGACGCAGGAGTTCGAGGAAGCACTCCTGCACGATGTCTTCGGCGTCCGCGGTGGACCCGGTCAGCCGATATGCAAAACGGAACAGCGGCAAGTGATGCTCATCGAACAGTTGCGCGAAGGCGGTTTCGCGACCCCTGCGGGCTGCTGAGACCAAATCCATATCTGTCTGAACAGTATTACCGCGAAGGATAAAAAGGAATCGCAGCTGCGGAACTTTTATGAGCCGTCCAGGTTGAACCGCTCCCTTTGGTCACGGCTCGGCCGATCCTGAGCCGCAACCGCCTTGACGGCTAGTGGGTCATCGAATAGACGGCGTAGTTTACACCGATGCGCATTCCCAGCGCGGAAAATTTTTCGGGATAGCGCGGATCGTCGGCCCATTCCCAGGAATCGCCTACATCTGAATTGAACGACATCGTGACCATCAGATGGCCCTTATCGTCGTAGATGCCTTTCCACTGGGCGTGGGTGCCGTTGACGCGATAGCTCATTCCGCCGCCCCCGCGTAGGGCCCATTGGCCTAGGACCTGGTAGCGATCGTCCAGATCGTAAACCGTGTGAAAGATGGGGTCCTTGTCGTCAATTTCCACGACTTCGCGATCGGGAAAAACCTCATGCATGCTTTCGTAGAACCGGCCGTATTCCTCGGGCCCCCAGAAATCATCCATGTAGATGAAGCCGCCGCGAAGAAGGTAGTCGCGAAGTTTCTTGCATTGGTCGGGGGTGAGCTTCCAATCGCCCATTTCACCCACCACCATCCAGGGCCAGTTGAAAACATCGTCACCATCGTCGAGATTTACCGGCTGTTCGACCGAGCGCACATGCACCCGGGTCAGCCGGCGCATTGCCATGGCGAAGTGGCGATCGGCGCGGGGATAGTCCTGAGTCCAACTGGTGCCGCCTTCGCGCCAATCGAGGCTGCCCCAGCGGCGATAGCGGCCCGGCCCGAAGCGGGCGTCGGGATGCTGCGGATACATCAGCCTGGCCTGCACCCATTCGGTGTGTTCCTGATAGTCGGGAGGCAGGGGAATGTCGTCGTAGGCTTCCATGCTTTGATACACACGGAAGGGGCGCTGGTAGGCGTAAAGCGCGGTGAGCACAACCACTCCCGCGCCGAATCGCCAGAAGGCTTTCATCCGCTCTACCTACCGCGAGGATATCAGATGCTATCGGGACCCGCTCACTATCGTGCGCGGTTCTGCAGCAACAGAACCACCAGCGTCAGCGAGTGGGTCGCGACGTTGTTACTTCGTGATGGTCCCGCAAGCGATGCGGTCGCCCGCATTACCGGCTGGATCCGTTTTCATGTCGTCGGCTTTGGCGTGAATCACCAGCGCCGTGCCGCCGTTGGCGAATAGGGAGTTGGCTCCGTCGCCCATGTTCACGTCGGCGTTCTTGACGGTCGCTTTGGCAGTTCCCTTCGCGCCCACTGTGAAGTTGGCCATGTCGCCGTTATGATGTCCGTCCGGATTCTGCAATCCATGCTTCTTTCCTGCAGGATTGAAGTGAGGACCAGCAGTGGTGAAGGGCGCCTCACATTTCGCGTTCTGGTGGATATGCACGGCATGTTCGCCGGGAGTCAGATTCTTCACGTCCAGCTTGATGGTCGCGCCGGAGCCGCCTTTATTTTCCGTGATAGTAGCGGTCCCTACGCTCTGACCTTTCGCGTCGGAAAGGGTCACCGTCTTGCTTGCAGCAGAAAGCGCGGCCGCGCCGAGGACAGCAGCGATGGCGATCGCGAGGGTGTGTTTGCTCATGTGGTTCTCCTTGAAGGTAAATGCCTTCAATAGTCTAACGCGGATTCCGTGAAACTTCTTCGGGCGGCCGGTATCTAAGGGACATGAAACCCAAGGGAACCGAACGCGTGCATCACAACGGCCGCGGGACCGAGATCCAGCAATATGGGACGGTGGTGCAGCGTCCCATCTCGCTCGAATCCAAGGTCCGGCATGCCAACTGCGAAAAGCTCAACCAGATCCTGGCCGATACCATGACCTTGCGCGATCTGTACAAGAAACATCACTGGCAGGTGTTCGGCCCGACGTTCTACCAGCTCCATCTTCTGTTCGACAAGCATTTTGGCGAGCAAGTGGAGTTAGTGGACTCGCTGGCGGAACGGGTTCAGACGCTGGGCGGCGTTGCGATCGCCATGGCGCACGACGTAGCCGAAACGACCAAAGTGAATCGCCCGCCGCGCGGCCGCGAAGATGTGAATGTCCAGTTGTTCCGCCTGCTTGAAGCGCACGAACTGATCATTGCGGAAGCCCGCGAAGCCGCCGACGCTGCGACTGCCAACGGCGACCAGGGCACCAACGATCTGCTGGTCAGTGAAATTCTGCGCACCAACGAATTTCAGGTGTGGTTCATCACGGAGCAGCTGGCGGGCACCGGCATCCATGAAACCGCGGCGGAGTCGGAAGCTACGGCGGCAGGCGCGCGACGGGGGCGTTGAGATATTCTCTTGGAATGTTTCGATTTGCCTGCTTGCTGGCACTGGCGCCGTTTGCGCTCCAGGCCGCACCCTGTATTGCTGCTGCTCCGAATTGTACGGAATGGGTCACGCTAGGAAGTGGACCGGCGCGTTCGCTTCTGTACCGCACCTATTCGTTGGAAACCAAGAATCCGGCGATCACCCGCGCGTTCATCCTGATTCATGGCGCGGGGCGCGACGCGGACAACTATTTCCGCACCGCGGTCGCGGCGGCGTTTCTGGGAAATGCGCTGGAGGACACCCTGGTGGTCTCGCCGCGGTTCGCTTCAAACGACGGCCGCGGATGTCGTGACGCACTCGCGCCCAACGAGGTCAACTGGAGCTGTAACGGCGATAGCTGGCGCTCCGGCGGCACATCGCCCAGCAACGAAAACCTCACGTCCTACGATTTCGCCGACGAGATCCTGCGCAAACTGGCGCGCAAAGACGTCTTTCCCAACTTGAAGATCATTGTTGTGTCGGGCCACTCGGCCGGCGGCCAATTCGTGACGCGCTATGAGATGGCGAACAAAGTTCACGATACTCTGGGAGTCCCCGTAACCTACGTGGTGGCGAATCCGTCCAGCTACGCGTACCTGGACGCGATGCGTCCCAACGCGGACGGTTCTGACTTCCGGCCGTTTGGCGACGGACGTAACTGCACCACCTACGATCGGTGGCCCTACGGACTCGAAAATCGCACGGGCTACACCGCGAAAATTCCCGACGACCAGTTGAAGAAGCAGTTGACCGCTCGGCCCGTGACATATCTGCTAGGCGAGATCGATATTTTGCCCCTGGGCGGCTTCGATTCGTCCTGTCCCGCGATGGCGCAAGGTCCCACCAGGCTCGCGCGAGGGCAGGCGTTCGCGAAATACATCGCTCAGAAATACGGCACGCAGCAGAAAGTGCAGGTCGTGTCGCTGTGCGGGCACAACGCGCGGTGTATGTTCACGTCGGAACAGGCGTTGCCGATCGTGTTTCCGAAACAATGAATGGCTGCGGATGAACGCAGATAAACGCCGATAGCGCTATTGCAGGATTGGCAACTGCAGATAGTCCTTGGGGACGAACAGGCTGCCTTCCGTCGTTCCCTGTGGCGCGATCTTTTTCAGTTCCGCTGCCAGCTTTGGAGGGCTGATTGTCCCGTTGAGAGCGGATTCGAAGGCGCGATACACCTGGCCGATTTGAGCCGCCGATTCATGAACGAACTCCAGCCTGAAATGGCGGATGCCGGCGCGGCGCCACTCTTCGAAATGCGCGCTGGCTTCTTGAGCCTCGGCGCCGAAGACGGTGTTGCGGCATCCAATATCGGCCATCACCGGATGCGCGCGGCCTGCGGAGTCCTTCAGCTCGACGCGATGTTTTTCACAGGGTCGGCCGCAATCCTTGTAGCTGGTTCCGGTGGAAAGGAAACGGCAGAACACGCAATGCTCGGTATGAAACACGGGCAAATGATGATACGCGACCACTTCGATCCGGTCGCCTCCGGCACTTCGCGCAAGACCGGCGATCTGCGCGGCGTTCAGATCGTGCGTCGGAGTGATTCGTTCGAGTCCCAGGGCAAGATAGGCTTCCGCGGTGAGCGAATTGGCGGCGTTCAAGCTGAAATCGCCGACCAGCGGCTTGCTCTTGAGCGCGTCCAACATGCCCGTCGATCGCACTAGAATCATGCAATCGAGGCTTTTCAAGAAATTGAGAATGCGATCCTCGCCGGGTTTTAATACGCGTGGACTGGCGACTCGCGGAACGATGCCGGTGGACTTGACGCGATCGACTGAGGGGCGCAGACCGTAGAGATCCAGATAGTCGAGTGTGATGCTCGCAGGCCGGAGTTCGATCGCGGCGTCAAGTTGGTCCGGCGTGCGGATCAGCAGGTGGAGCGCATGGGGGGCGGACCCCCCGGTCCGCAGACCGATCCCCTGATCGGTCTGGCGTATTCCCGTAGCCGTGATGTTGTTTGTCAGACTGCGCGATCGGGGGATCACGCGCGGACCAGGGGGTCCGCCCCCCGCGACCTCCTGAAGTTGTTCGACCGCGTCGCGACGGAGTTGATTCAGCACCGACGTCGAAACAAACGGCGAGCCCTCGACATCCAGCGTCACTTCCTCCAAAACATACGGCGTATTGCCCAGCCGGCCGAACTGCTCACGCAATACGTCGATCGTCAGCCCCCGATTTTGCGCGCGCTCCAGCGTGTCCGATTGCACCGTGATGCGGATGTTTTTCCACGACCATTCCGCAACCAGGGGCGAGCCTTCGTGCGCGGTCACGTGGACGCGAACCGGCTGTTTTGCGACCGGAGCAGCAGGCTCCAAGTACGGTTTCACCACACGATCCAGATCCGGGTCGTGCGACCGCCAGACCAGGTCTCCTGCGCGAATCCGGTCGAAACGAATCGCGTTGTTGGCGAATCGCAGCTCGATCTGCGCGCCGCGTTTGGCGACTTGATACACGCGTCCGCCTTCTTCAGGCTCCTCAGGACTGCGCCAATCAGCGGCATCGAACACGATTCCGTCGCCAGGTTTGAGCGGAGCGATCGCATGAGCCTCGGAGGCTTCGACCAGGACACCGTCCACGTCGACGCTGGCCACGCGCCCCATCCGCACACCGCGATGGCGCGGGGCTCGCCCAGCGACCACCGCCTGATGATTGGTCCCGGTCATGAAAGACGGAGCCAGGCCGCGCGAATACACCTGTTCGAGCTGCAATCTTTCCTGCGGCGTAACGGTTACATTGCGACCGGCCCATGCGTCGTCCACTGCCTTGCGATAGGCTCGCGTAGTCAGTGCGACATAGTCGGAGTCTTTGTAGCGGCCTTCGATTTTCATCGCCGCGACGCCGATGTCGACGATCTCCGGCACCTGCTCGAGCGCGTACAAATCGCCCGGCGAGAGCAGATAGCGCGCGTCGGCCAGCGGCTCCAGGCGCCCGTCGACCATCATGAGATACGGCAACCGGCACGCTTGCGCGCACTGGCCGCGATTGGCGCTGCGTCCTCCCCAAGCCTCGGAAGAAAAACATTGGCCCGAGTAGGCCACACACAACGCGCCGTGCACGAAGATCTCGAGATCGCAGCCCGTTTCGTCGACGATCTTCCGAACCTCCGCCAGCGACAGTTCGCGGGCCAGTGTCACGCGCTGTACACCGAAGTTTTGTGCGAAGCGGACGCCATCGGCATTGGTGATGCTCATCTGCGTGCTCGCGTGCAACTCCATTTCAGGAACGATCTCGCGAGCCATCCGCACCACGCCATAATCCTGAACGATCATCGCGTCGGCGCCGGCTTCGGCGATCTTGGCGATAGCCTTGGCGGCTTCATCGAGCTCATGCTCGAACACCAGCGTATTGAAAGTGATGTATCCGCGAACGCCGCGCTTATGAAGGGTCCGCATCACATCCGGCAATTCGGTGAGCGAAAATCCAACCTTGGCGCGAGCCGTGAAATGCTTCAACCCGAAGTAGACCGCGTCGGCGCCGGCTTCGATGGCGGCGTTCAACTGCGGCCAGTACCCGGCCGGGCTCATGATTTCAGGTTTGCGGCGCATATTATCGTGGGGCAGGCTTGCAGCCTGCGGCGGATTTGCAATCCGCCAGACCAGCGCCGGTTACAAACCGGCGCGCAGGCTTCAAGCCTGCCCTACCTTCAGCGTACCTTGCCGCGAGCAATGGGACCAGCCACGCCTTTCACCGCGCGCAAATAATCCGAAGGCGCGAGCAGGATTTGCGTGCCTCGCACTCCCGCGGAAATTGAAATGAGATCAAAGAGTTCCACCGTCTCATCGACATACACAGGATAGTCGCGCTTCCCCGCAAGCGCGGTCACGCCGCCGCGGATGTAGCCGGTCAGGCCTTGCACTTCTTTAAGGGGAACTATCTCAACGCGGCGATCTCCGGTCAGCCGCGCCAGCGCCTTCTCGTTCACCTCACAGTCGCCGGGCACAACGGCTAGGCAGACACCATTGCGATCCCCACGCATCACCAGTGTCTTGAAAACCTGCCCCGCAGGCAGCCCGATCTTCGCGGCCACGGATTCGGCGGCCAGATCGTTGGGATCGACTTCATACTCGCGCAACTCGTAGCGGATGCCGAGCGAATCGAGCGCTCGCGCGGCGTTGGTCTTCACTGCTCTTTTTTCTTCAGCGCTCCGTCGTTGTCCTGAATGAACGCGCGGATCTCGTCCGCCATACCCAGCAGCTTTTCCCACTGCTCGCGATACAGTGTGACGGGAAAACGGCCCAGTCCGTACACTGAAAGCCCGCCTTTTTCGCTCACCTTGAGCGACATCTGCCCGCGCGCCGGCTTTTTGAGCCGTTCATTTTCCGCGCGCAATTTTTCGAGTTCCGCCTGTAGTTCCTGTTCCGAAGCCATAAGCACCTATCATCTAACATTTTCGCGGTGCGGCAAGGCGTTCGGGCGGAAATGTCCCCGCGAATGAGGAACTGTGCTCATTCCCGGAATCCGGCTAGGATCGTCCTACCGGCGATGGCGGCGCAGCAGGGCCGCGAATAGCAGGCCGGCGCCGCTCAAAACCATGGTGGCGGGCTCCGGAATAGCGGCAAGCTGGCCGCGAATCTCACCGCCCGGGAACGTCGTGTCGTGGATGTTGGTATAGGCCAGCCCGGCGTTCAGCCCAGCCACCAGAGCCGCCTCAGCCGAAGCCGCGGTCCCTCCGTTAGCGGTCACGAAAGCTCCGTTGTAGGTGGCGAGCAGAGTCAGATCGAACAAATGCGAGTAGGTTCCCGAAATGGTCGCGGGGAATCCAGTGAAGGGCAGCGCGACGATCCCCACGACTCCCGCGGGCACGCAGCAATGGATGTGCGACGCACTAGCGACACCCCCCGTCAACCCGGAAAAGACAATAGACACGTTTAACGTGTTCAGGGTCGTGTCCAGAACGACGGTGGCCGAGCCTGTGGCGGTGCTGGCGTTTGGTGGAGTCTCATTGACGCCCAGCATGGTGTCCGTAAAAGTGATTATCCCCGCCGAAGCCTGGGTTGCCAGGACGCCGGCACAAAATAGCGCGATAAGGAATATACGCATTTTTACCTCCGGTGTGCAACTCCGGATCGTCCATTTTGGACTCCGGGTTTGTGCTGAGTATATACCTCGCAGCCAGCGTGCGCTAGGCTAACGGTAGTGCGCTAAGTGTGAAATTAGCGCACGCAAAACAGCGTGTTCTGGCCGCGCAGGTAAATTTCGCCGTCGATCACCGCCGGCGTCGCGACGAAGAACTGTCCTTCCAGAGTGTTCGTCGCCAGCACTTCGAACTTCTCGCCCATCTTGACCACGATCACGTCGCCTTCTTCCGAGGCCAGATACAGTTTGCCGCCGGCGGCCACCGGCGACGACTTGAAGTTGTACGGCTTGGGCAAGCGCTGCTGTTGATAGTAAGGCGTGCCGGTCTTCGCATCGAAACAGGAGAGCATGCCGCTATCGGTCAGCATGTACAGCTTCCCATCGGCCAGCACCGGCGACGGCGTGTACGAATTGCCGCGCTGATTCTGCCACACGATCGCGTCCGTGCCGGTCAGATCGCCTTCGCGCCCCAGCTTGATCGCCAGCAGATTCGGATTGCGGAAACCGCTCATGACAATCACCATCGATCCGTCGGCGACGGGCGCGGGAATCGTGTTCTGGCCCAGCCCCGCGCACTCCCAGATGGGCTTGCCGGTTTCGAAATCGTAGGCGTGAATTTTCTTCGAGGCCGAAACGATCACCTGCTTTTTGCCCTGATACGAAATCACCACCGGACCCGACCAGTTGGTGTTCCCGTCGGTTCGCGCGGTGCGCCACAACTCCTTGCCGCTGCTCTTGTCGAGCGCAACAAGAAACGAATCGCCCTCATGATCGAACAGCAGCAGCAGCGTGTTTCCTTCTAGCGCGGGCCAGGACCCTTCGCCGAAAGTGTTGTACATTTTCAGCGGCACGCCGAAATCTTTTTCCCAGACTTTGTTGCCATCCAGATCGTAGCAATACACGCCGCGCGATCCGAAGAACGCGATCACGTGCTTGCCGTCGGTCACGGGTGAATTGGAGGCGAAGCTTCCGTACTGCGGGTGGTAGCCTTCATGCGGCGTCGCCACCTTGGCCGCGCGTTCCCACAGCAGCTTTCCGGTTTTGCGATCGAAGCACATCACCACCAGCTTCTGTTCCGGTTGCGGACCGCGCGATCCGAAAGGCAACCCGCGTCCGCTGGAATTCGCCGCCGCACCCGGAGCCGTCGAGACGGTAGGAACCGCTGCGGTCAGGAAGATCCGGTCGCCCCAGACTACGGGGGACGAATGACCGCGTCCTGGAACCTCGGCCTTCCATTTGATGTGCTCCGTGTCGCTCCAGTGGAGCGGCGCATCGCCGCGGGCGATTCCATCCCAATTGGGACCTCGCCATTGCGGCCAATCGCCGGGGCCTGAGGCGAACGCCGGAATCAGCAGGAGCAGGCCGGGCAACACGAATCGGGTCATAGGACTAATGATAAGATGACGGGCGTGCCAGCACCGAACACCGCCACGAACCACGTAGCTTCTCTCAGCACCATTGAACGCGACCTTGCGGGCGATTTCGTCCACGTCGTGGAAGAAGCGGCGATTTCTGCAGCCCGCACCATGGGACAGGGTGACCGCGAAGGATCCGACCAGGCCGCCGTCCAAGCCATGCGCCGCGCGTTCGAGGAAGTGCAGATCGCGGGGAACATCGTGATCGGCGAAGGCGAACGCGACGAAGCGCCCATGCTGTACATTGGCGAGAAGGTGGGCGCCCCCATGCTGCCCGGCATGGAATATCCGCAAGTGGATATCGCGGTGGATCCGCTCGAAGGAACCAATCTGTGCGCCACCGGAACCGCCAATTCGATTGCGGTTCTGGCCGCGTCCGAACCCGGCGGGCTGCTGCATGCGCCGGATTGCTATATGGAAAAGATCATCGCCGGCCCGGCCTGCCGCGATGCACTGGATATCGACGCTCCGGTGAAGTACAACTTGAAAGCGATCGCGCATTGCCTGGATCGGCAGGTCAGCGATCTGGTGATTATGGTGCTCGAACGGCCGCGGCATGCGGAACTGATCAAGCAGATCCGCGCTTCCGGCGCGCGCATCCGGCTGATCCCGGATGGCGATCTTTCGGCTGGAATCGCCGCTGCGGTTCGAGGCGCGGGCGTCGACGCCGTGATGGGAACCGGCGGCGCTCCCGAAGGCGTGATCACCGCCGCCGCGCTGCGCTGCCTTTCCGGCGAAATGGTGGCCCGGCTGGTGGTCAATACGCCGGAACTCGAAGCCCGCGTGGAGAAGATGGGAATCAAGGATCCGAAGCGCATCTACAATGCCCGCGATCTGGCTCCCGGCCAGCAGATCATTTTCGCCGCGTGCGGAGTCACCGAAGGCGCGCTGCTGCATGGCGTCCGCTTCTTCGGCGACGGCTGCCGCACTCATGCGCTGGTCATCACCTACGGATCGCGAAAGGTGCGGTTTGTGGATACCGTCCACATGTTCAGCGAGCCGGGCCGCCGCGGCGTCAGGCTGTACTGACCTGCCCGCCAGTACACTGCCGGTCGCGCGTACTACGTCGATTTGACAGTGCAGCAAAACCCGCGAACGGCCGATAGAACGATTGAGGGCGGAAATTCTTCATTTTCTGCTCCTTCTAGACATCCATGAGCGCCGTTATCGACCCGATTGAAACCACCGAACTTGTGAATTTGGGTGTCGTCCCGCCCGTTCCCGAATCGCTTCAGGACGCCGGAATTCAACCGTCCATTGTGGAGCAGCTCATCCTGAAGTATTTGTACTTCCGGGGCGAACTGGTGGGACGCGAGATCGGACAACTGCTGGGATTCCAGTTCAGCATCATCGACGAGATTCTGGAGACCTTCAAGCGTCAGCATTTCCTGGCGGTCAAAAAATCGCTCGGCATGGGAAATATGTCGGGCGTATTTGTGTTGACCGATTCCGGCCGGAATCTCGCCCGCGAATTTCTGGAGAGCAACCAGTATGCCGGCCCCGCGCCGGTGCCGCTGTACCAATACAGCGAAGTGGTCCGGCTGCAAAAGTTGCGCGATAACTGGCTCAGTCCCGAACTGTTGACGAAAGCGTTCCGGCACCTGGTGGTGGAGGCGGATATTCTCGCCCAGATCGGACCGGCCGTGAACGCCAGCAAGTCGTTCCTGATTTACGGCCAGCCCGGCAATGGAAAAACAGCGCTCGCTGAATCGTTATTCCGGGTCGAAACCGAGCCCATCTACCTGCCTTACGCCCTGGAATGCCAGGGCAACATCATTCAGATCTACGATCCCATTTATCACCAGAAAATCGAGGATGAGGAAGGGGAGATGTCCGCGCTGCAGACCAGTCTTCCGCACGACGGCCGCTGGTTCAAGTGCCGCCGCCCGTTCATCATCACCGGCGGCGAGTTGACACTCGAAATGCTGGACCTCAGCTACAACAAAGTCTCCAAGGTCTACGATGCGCCATTTCAGCTCAAGGCCAACAACGGAATCTACCTGATCGACGACTTCGGCCGCTCCAAAGCGACTCCCGCGGAAGTATTGAACCGCTGGATCGTGCCCATGGAACGCCACGTCGATTACTTGTCCTTCCAGGCCGGCGGCAAAGTGACCGTGCCCTTCGAAGCGTTCCTGATCTTCTCCACCAACCTGCGTCCGGATCAACTGGGCGATGAAGCGTTCCTGCGCCGCATTCAGTACAAGATGTTCCTGCGGAGTCCTAAAGCTCCGGAATTTATCCAGATTTTCCGGCGCTTCTGCGATTCGCGCGAGCTGGAATGTCCCGACGGAGTGATCGAGTCGTTCGTACAGAAACACTACATCACCGGCGACAAACGTTTCCGCCGCTGCCATCCGCGCGATGTGGTAACTCACGCCATCGACATCATCAACTTCGAGCGCCGCGCTCCGGAGTTGAACCAGGAACTCCTGGATCGCGCATTCCACAGTTGTTTCGTCGAAAATGTCGACGTGAACGACTGATCCTCGGCAGTGAAGAATCTAAACGCCTGTGGCGCGCTTGCCGCATCGGTGATTGCGGAATATCCGAGATTGTAGAAGATTCCTTCGCCGGTCCTGAAGACCAGACTCGGCAGCATGGGTAAGGGGATAATAAGTCGAACGTGGGCGGTAACAGCAACAGACAAGCTGCGGTTGTGCTCTGCCTGCTCGCGGGTTTTTGTTCGTGCGCCTTCGGCTTGAACCCGTCTCTCCAGATCAATCAATACGCGCACAAGGCGTGGACCATTCGCGAGGGCTTTTTCAAGTCGAAGGTGCTCTCCATCGCGCAGACGCCGGACGGCTATCTGTGGATCGGCACGGATTCCGGCCTGGTTCGTTTCGATGGCGTTCGGATTGTGGAGTGGCAGCCGCCCGCGGGTGAACATCTCCCCACCAGTTTCATCCGCTCCCTGCTCGCCGGACGCGACGGAACTCTTTGGATCGGCACCAACCGGGGACTGGCGAGTTGGAAGGCTGGCAGGCTGACCCAGTATCCCGGCTTGGCCCGCCGCGATGTTAGTTCACTTTATGAGGATCGCGAAGGCACGGTATGGGCCAGTCTCCCCGGGCGGCCTTCGGGTAGTGTCTGCGCGATCCGGAGCGGAAGCAGCGAGTGTTCCGGAGAGGATGGAAAGTTCGGAACCATACCGGGTCCCATGTATGAGGACAGCCGGGGCAGTTTGTGGGTGGGGACGGAAACCGGACTCTGGCGGTGGAAGCCCGGCCCGCCCAGGCTCTACCCGATGAAGGATGGAGCAGGCAGGTTAAGCGAGGCCGCCGGCGGTGACCTATTGATCGCCACCACTACGGGTGTTAAACAATTTTCTGACGGCAGAATCGAGGCGTATCCGGTCTTTGGAGGAAAGCCGTTCCAAGCCCGGGTGTTGCTCCGTGATCGCGACGGTGGCCTATGGATCGGAACCTTGGATCGGGGTCTGTTGCATGTTTACAACGGAAGGACGGACGTGTTTACCCGGTCTAACGGTCTCTCGGACGACTTCATTTTCAGTCTCTTCGAAGATCGCGAAGGCAATATCTGGGTAGCGACCACTCAGGGGCTGGATCGCTTTCGCGATCCTGCCGTCCCGACGATTTCGGTCGAACAAGGTCTGTCCAGCGCGGTTGTCATATCGGTTCTGACGACCGGGGATGGAAGCGTGTGGCTGGGCTCGCTAAATGGCTTGAACCAACGGAACGATGGGCGAATCGTGGTCTATCACAGACCGAGCGGGCGGCAGAGTATTGCGGTGCCACGCTTTCAAGACTCCGCGGGCCGAATCTGGGTCTCCGGCGGATTCGGGTCCGAACCTGTCGATTCTTTTGAAAATGGACGCTTTCTGCCCATCAAAGCGCTACCTTCGGGTCCAGTTCCATGGTCGATCGAGGGGGACCATGCGGGGAACGTGTGGATCAGCCGCGGGGATGGCCTGTTTCATCTGACCGCAGGCGCTTCTGCCGAGCGGATCGCCTGGGCAACCCTGGGGCGGCAGGATTCCGCTCTGGCTCTGCTGCCCGATCCCTACGGAGGCGGCCTGTGGCTTGGCTTCTTCCAAGGTGGTGTGGCGTATTTCAAAGACGGTCAAGTTCGCCGATCGTACTCGGCCGCGGATGGGCTGGGCGACGGCCGCGTCGAGGCTCTCCAGTTCGAGCGGGACGGCGCCGTTTGGGCAGCAACCGAAGGCGGCCTAAGCCTGATCAAAGAGGGCCGCATCAAAGACGGCCGGATCGCGACGCTGAGCAGCCGCAACGGATTACCGTGCGACGCCGTTCACTGGATGCTGGAAGACGATGAACACTGGGTGTGGGTATACCTGGCTTGCGGCCTGGTGCGCATCGCCCGATCGGAGTTGGATGCTTGGGCGCGCGATCCCAAACGGACCGTTCCCACTACTGTTTTCGATGCTTCTGACGGTGTCACGAGCTTCGCGCTGGGGACTCTTTTCAACCCACAGGTCACCAAGGCAGCGGATGGAAGAATTTGGTTTGTCAGCGGCGACGGCGTCAGCATCATCGATCCACGCCACATTCCCTTCAACCAACTTCCGCCGCCGGCCCACGTCGAGCAGATTACCGATGACCGCAAGATCTATTGGCGGAACTTCTGGGGATCGCCGGCTTCCCATTTGCGCCTGCCCAAGCTTAGCCGCGATCTGCGGATCGATTACACTGCGCTCAGCCTCGTCGCGCCGGAGAAGGTCCGTTTCAAATACAAACTGGAAGGCCACGATGACGACTGGGTGGATGCCGGCAGCAGACGTGAAGCCTTCTACAACGATCTCCGGCCGCGAAGCTACCGCTTTCGCGTGAAGGCCTCGAACAATAGCGGCGTGTGGAACGAGGCTGGCGACTCCTTCGATTTTTCCATCGACCCGGCGTATTACCAAACTACGTGGTTCCGCTTGTCGTGCGTTGCGGCATTGCTCGCGTTGCTCGCCGCGCTTTATCAACTGCGAGTGCGGCAGATTGGATGGCAGTTCAACATGCGCCTGGAAGAGCGCGTCGCGGAGCGGACGCGAATCGCGCGGGACTTCCACGATACCCTCCTGCAGAGTTTTCAGGGCGTGTTAATGAAGTTTGCCGCCGTGACGTGGAGAATCAAAGATCCACCGGAAGCCCAGGAGCAGTTGGAGAGCATTATTAAAGAGGCGCGGCTCGCGATCACCGAGGGCCGGGATGCCGTGCAGGGGTTGCGCTCCTCTACAGTGGTTACGAACGATCTGGTGCGGGCGTTCAGCACCCTTGGAGAAGAACTCACGGCCGGGCTCGCTGCGGATCAGGCCGGGCCGTGTCCCGAGTTTCACATGCGTGTGGAGGGTAAAACTCGGGATCTGGTCCCGCTGGTTCGGGACGAGGTCCACCGGATCGGGACTGAGGCGGTGCGCAATGCCTTCCGCCACGCGCAGGCGTCGCGCATCGAAGTTGCGATCTATTACGGCCGCCGGCAGTTTCGGCTGCAGGTTTACGATAACGGAAAGGGGATCGATCAGTCGGTCCTCGGGGACGCCGGCCGCCCCGGACACTTCGGTCTGCCCGGCATGCGGGAACGCGCCAAACTAGCGGGGGGCACGCTGGCTCTTCTGAGCAGACGCGATTCCGGTACCGAAGTCGGGCTGACCATCCCCGCCGCTCTTGCATACGCAAAATCGCCGGCTGCCACCAGGCCGGGATCTCCGGCAAAGGGAAGCTGAGGAGACCATGCTACGAAAGAGTTACTCTCATCTCCCCTCTTTGGTGGATGCATCTTCGTAGGAGCGGCTGATAATCTTGGAAGGCGATGTTCAGAGGCGGTAAATGATGGAGCAGGATCGCATTCGAGTGCTCAGCGCCGATGACCATGCGCTCCTTCGCGAGGGGATTGCCATGATCATTAACTGCCAACCGGACATGCTGATCGTCTCACAAGCGTCCGGTGGCAAGGAGGCGATCGAGCAATATCGTGTGCATAGGCCCGATGTCACCCTTATGGACCTGCGTATGCCTGATTTGAGCGGCATTGATGCGTTGGCGGCAATCCGAGCCGAATTCCCCGAAGCCCGTATCATTATGCTCACGACCTTTGAAAACGAGGAAGAAGTCCAACGCGCGCTCAAAGCTGGGGCCTGTGGATATCTCTTGAAGAGCATTCCTCCCAGGGAGCTCTTGCAGACAATCCGTCAGGTACACGCGCGATAACTAGCGATTCCGCCGGAAATGGAGTTGGGCTGTCCCGACGGATTGATCGAGTCATTCGTACAGAAACACTACATCGCCGGCGACAAATCCTCGCGACGTGGTAACGCACGCCGGAATTGAACCAGGAACTCCTGGATCGCGCATTTCACAGTTGTTTCGTCGAAAACGTCGACGTGAACGACTGATCCTCGCCAGGGAAGAATCTAAATGCTTGTGGCGCGCGCACTCGTGCGTGCCGTGTCGAGACTTATTTCGACGCCTGCGCTCGACCATGGATAGTCCCGGGGATTCTGAACCAAGCCGGCCTTCACAGGATTATTTTCAATCTAGGCCCGAATCTTGTCGAATTCGGTTCGATTCCTCACCCAGTGATCGTAAGACTCCTTCTGCCAAAACGGTTCTCCGGTTCGACCCAAAAGCCGATTAGCCTCGCGCGCCGTCGCCCCCTTTCAGCGACTTCAGCAAGTGGCCAGGAGCGACCTTGGGTTGAATCAGAAGATGAACATGATTCGGCATGATCACGTAGGCTTCCAACTCGTAGTGCGCTATGTCGACACCTTTGTGAATCGAGCCGGCCACGATTCGCGCGATGTCAGGACTGCGGAGGTGCATAGGTCCTGACCGCGTGGTATCGAGGTGGCGATCGATCCACACGAAAGCTTGTCCGGAGGACAGCGGGCCGGGCGGCGGCAAAATTGAAGGGGGCATACTTCCATGCAAGTTCCAGGTAAGGAATAGAGGAGCGCCTTCCGGGTAGACATGCCGAAGTCGGCGGCGGTCCGGGGGCATTTGTCATGTAGTCAGATGAGCGGGGAGGAAATCTCATCGGAAGATGCGGACGAGGCGTCGAGAAAGTCTCGACGCGGCACGCACGAGTGCGCGCGCCACACCTATGCACTGAGTCTGACGAGGATTCTACCCGCGACCTCTTTCACCCTCTCGCCCGATTCTCCAACAGGACCGACGCAACTCGGGCAGCCGGATTCACAACGGCAGCTCGCCAGCAATTTCTGCGCGCCTTCCAGTAAGCGCGGCGCGAGTTTGTACAGGGGAGCGCTTTGGCCGATGCCGCCTGGGTAGTTGTCGTAGAGGAATAAATTGGGTTCATAGGTTTTGCCGGCGATGTCTTCCGTGATCGAAACTCCCAGGTCGTGTGGATCGCACATGACCAGAAGCGCTCCCACCGTTTTCAGCAATGCTCCCAGGCCGATCAGGCCGTTTTGTTTCTCAGTGGGGCTCAAGTCGGGAAGGACATTCACTGGAAAATGCAGCCAGAACGACGTCGTGTGCATCTCCTGTTCTGGCATGGAAAGATTTCCCGCCCCGACGTTTTCCATCGTATAGAACTTCACCTTTTTGAAGCCCACGATCTGGCGGTTCAGCCGAACATCGCCGTAGGCAACACGCGCGACGCCGATGGCATGCGACTCGAATTCTTCCAGTTCCTTGACCTGCGTGTAGTCGATAGCGTCGGTGAAGTAGTCGGAATCCACAGAGCGCACGTATGCCTTGCGGCCTTCGTAATCGAAGCGTTCCACCTGATATTGGCGGGCTTCGTGAAGATAGATGGCTTTTTCGTGCAGCGTGGTGAGCGCGGCCGTGAAGGACACTTCGGCGATGATTTTGTGATCGCCAGTGATATCGACGACAACAAAGTTGTCGCTTGAGACAGCGCGAAGGCTGACGGCGTCGGCCGGATAAGTATCGGAAGTCCAGTGCCAGGAACTGCCGGAGTGGTGCAGGAATTTTAGCTCTTCAAGAAACCGGCACATTTCCGAGGGATCGTGCGGGCCGAATTTTTCGCCGTCGCGGATGGGCAGCTCGAAGACGGCGCATTTCAAGTGATTGATCAGGATTTCGAGATTGTCGGGATTGATGTGCGCGTGCTCGGGCGGACGGTCGAAGAAATACTCGGGATGCTCAATGATGTATTGATCGAGCGGCGCACTCGATGCCACCAGCACGGCGAGTGACGTCGACTGGCGTCGTCCCGCGCGTCCGGCCCGCTGCCACGTGGATGCGATGGTTCCGGGGTAGCCGGCCATGACCACCGCGTCCAGCGATCCGATGTCGATCCCCAGTTCCAACGCATTGGTGGCGACCACGGCGCGGATGTCGCCGTCGCGAAGTTTGCGCTCGATTTCGCGGCGTTCTTTGGGAAGATAGCCGCCACGATAGCCGCGGGCCGACGGGTAGTCATCCTTTAAATAAGTCAGAAGCAGTTCGGTGGCCAGACGGCTGTTCGCGAAAATCAGCGTCTGCTGGCCGCGCTCGATCAGCTCGCGCGCGATGCGGCGGGTTTCGTTGAGATAGCTGCGCCGGATGCCGAGTGCCCGGTTGACCACGGGCGGGTTGTAGAACACCACATATTTTTCGCCGGCCGGCGCGCCGTTTTTTTCCACTAGCTCGAAGGGCACGCCAGTGAGCGCTTCGGCGAGCTCCTTGGGATTCGCGATGGTGGCCGAACAGCAGATGAACTGCGGCGATGATCCGTAGAACTCGCAGATACGTTTCAGGCGGCGCAGAATATTCGCGAGATGGCTGCCGTAGACGCCGCGATAATAATGCAGCTCATCGATGACCACATAGCGGAGATTTTCGAACGCCTTCGCCCATTTGGTGTGATGCGGCAGAATTCCCGAGTGCAGCATGTCGGGATTAGTGAGCACCACGTTGGCGCGTTCGCGAATGGCCCGGCGGGCGTCTTGCGGAGTGTCGCCGTCGTAGGTGAAGGCTCGCAGGTCGCTGCCCATCGCGTTCAGGGCCGATTGGAATTCCTGGAGCTGATCCTCGGCCAGGGCCTTGGTAGGGAACAGATACATCGCGCGGGCGGCGGGATCTTCGATCAGCCGGTTCAGCACCGGCAGGTTGTAGCACAGCGTTTTTCCGCTGGCCGTGGGCGTGACAATAACCACGTTGCGTTCGCCGGCGACGTGCTGGAAAGCGTCGGCCTGGTGCGAATACAGCTGGCGGATGCCGCGGGTGAAGAGTGCCTGTCTTAGCGCCGGCGCCAGCGAATCGGGGAACTCAACGTAGTCGCCCTCGCGGGCGGGCTGGTGGCGGATGGCACGGACTGGGGAGTCCGGATTCGCCATCCATTCTTCGAATCGCGCGATGGCGCCTTCGAGCCCTTTGGGTCGCGCCGGGAAATCGAGTGCCAGGTTCATGTTTCGCCTCTTCTTCGCTAGAATAGCTGAAAGCTTTACTGGTGTGCTTGAGGCCCTCCCGCGCCATGCTGTAGAGGCGGAAGAGCGCGGCCGCCAGCGCCACCGCCGCGATTTCCGGATCACCGCTTCGGGAAAGAAAGAATTCTTGGAAGAGGGCCGCTGATGCTGGACGGCATTCGTCGAAGCGATTCCACCGGATCACGGGACAGCGATTCAACGGTGCAACGCCTGAACCTTCATTGGTCCAGCGAATGACGCGCGGAGCCTAGGCTCCATCTGCTTATCTTTGAACAAGCTGCCGATTTGGTGGGCACCCATCGGACGCGGCCCGCCGCGACAATCAGGCATGAAATTCGAACGTCTGACTACTATATGGTCGCTTCACCGTCGCGCCCCCATCGTCGTGTGGGTGCGTTATCGCCTTGAAGGCGCGAGGGTTGTTCAGCTGGAAAGCATCACGGAGCTATAGGACAATACCGACTGCGTACCATAACCACACGACACCCAATTTAGGCTTGAGCCCATTGACCTTAGCTCCATTCGAATATAAAGTCTAAGATACGATGATCGAACAACGAAAGAATCAGCGTTTCGACTTGCGACTTCCGTTCGAGATCATCCGCCAGGGAACCAATAGTAAACCTGCAGGTGAAACGAAAAACGTCAGCTCTTCCGGCGTCCTGTTTACGTCACAAATTCCGATCGAGGTGGGTGAGCCCATCGAGTATTGCATCACCTTTCCCAAGGCGCCTGGATCGAAAGCCGAAGTGAAGCTGCGATGCGTCGGCAAAGTCCTGCGCAACGATCCGCAGGCGACCTTCGCGGCGACGCTGGAGCGCTACGAATTCCTGCGCGCCAGAGCGTAGGCGTCTGCCGTCCGGCGTTTCCTGTTATCGAACCGACACATTTCTGTGATGCTCCGCTCACGCTGTCCCGCTATGCTCAAATATCCTCATGCGACTCCTCAGAACTCTGCTCGTTCTTGCTAGCGCGCTCGCGGCGCAAACTCCTCAGGCGATTCCCGGAGGCTACTCGCTCCCTAACGGCTGGCGGCTAACGCCGGTGGGCAAATCCCTCGAAACCAACGACATGGTCCTCAACGCGACCGCCGCGCCTGACGGGCTCGCCGTGATCGCAATGCACGCCGGATACAACCCGCATGGATTGGTGGTGGTCGACACCAAAACCGAGGAGATCGTCCAGCGCATTCCGCTGAAATCGGCATGGTTCGGACTGGCCTGGAGTCCCGACGGGAAGCGGCTATTCGTTTCCGGTGGTAACGCCAACAGTAATCGCAACCCGACACGCGCGCCGATTTACGTGTTCGACTACGTCAACGGACGCCTCTCGAACGCTCCGTCCACCCAATTCGAAGAAACCGTCGACACGAGCGAGCTGTTCTGGTCCGGCGTGGCGCATCATCCCAAGAAAAACATTTTGTACGCCGCCAATCGTGGCACCGGATTTGGAGCCGGCAACGTAGTCGCGTTCGATTCCGCCACTGGCAAAATGCTGGGACGCATTCTGGTGGAAATGATTCCCTACGATCTGGTCCCGAGCGACGACGGGAAGACTCTGTACGTGTCCAATCTGGCGAGTAAATCGATCAGCGTGATCGATACTGCGGCGATGAAAGTGGTCGCGAGCATCGCGGTCGATTCGAACCCGAATCAGATGGTCTTGTCGGCCGACGGTCTGCTATACGTGGCCTGTTCCAACGACAACAGCGTGGTGGTGGTGGATACGAAAACGCGCACGGCGATCGAGAAATTTTCGACGACGTTGCATCCGCGCGCTCCTGAAGGAGCGACGCCCAATGCGCTGGCGCTCGATCGCGCCAACGGGTTACTGTACGTTGCCAACGCCGATAACAACGACGTCCAGGTGGTTCACGTCGCCGGGCGCGGGAAGAGCGAAGTCGTTGGATTCCTGCCGAGCGGCTGGTATCCGTCCGCGCTGGCCGTCCTTCCGAAACAGCAGAAGCTGTACATCGGAAACAGCAAGGGGGCGGGATCGTATCCGGATATTTACGGTCCTGAAAGTCCGCTGCCTCCGGGAAATCCCGAAGCCCGGGGCAGCATCAAGAGCCTGCAACGCGGCAGCGTCGAGATCGTCAACACAGCGAATCTCCGCGCCGAAATCAAGCAGCTCACCAAGAAAGTCATCGATAACTCGCCCTACAACGACGCGTTGTTGGCGCAAGCCAAGGAACCCACCGCGCCGACGATCATCCCAGCGGTGGTCGGCGCGGGCTCGCCCATCAAGCACATCCTGTACATCATCAAGGAGAATCGAACTTACGATCAGGTCTTCGGCGACATGACGCGAGGAAACGGCGATCCGCGCCTCACGATTTTCGGACGCAATGTCACACCTAACCAGCACGCGCTGGCCGATCAGTACGTTCTGCTCGACAATCTATACTGCGACGGTGAAGTGAGCGAGGACGGGCATTCCTGGTCCAACGCGGCTTACGCCACCGACGCGAACGAAAAGCAGTGGCCGATTACTTACGGCGGCATGAGCAAGTCTGATCGCAACTACGCATACCAGCCGAGCGCGGGAAATATCTGGGACGCGGCGAAGCGCAAAGGGCTCACCTATCGCAGCTATGGCGAATACGCGACGCGCGTCAGCGATGGCACCACGTTTGAAAATTCGCCGAATGCCCCGGGTCTGGCTGGTCACGTCGCGCCGAATTACAAGCGTATGGGTGCGCGCGATACCGAAAATGCGGCCGAGTTTATCCGCGAGTTCGATCAGTACGAAAAGAACTACGACAGCAAGGATCCCAACAAGCGGCTGCCTAATTTCATGGTGATGGCGCTTTCAGAAAATCACACCAACGGCACGCGCCCCGGCAGCTATACGCCCGTGGCCATGGTGGCGAGCAACGATCTAGGGCTCGGCATGATCGTGGAACGCGTGAGCCATAGCAAATACTGGCCCGAAATGGCGATCTTCATCATCGAAGATGACGCGCAGGACGGCCCGGATCACGTGGACGCGCATCGTACTCCAGGCTTGGTGATCAGCCCGTTCGTCCGGCGCGAAAAAGTCGACAGCACGCTGTATACGACCAGTTCGATGCTCCGGACGATGGAACTGCTGCTGGGGCTCCCTCCGATGAGCCAGTACGATGCAGCCGCGACGCCGATGTATCTGACCTTCGGAACGAATTCTGATCCGACGCCGTTCAATCACCTGGACGCGCAGGTGGACCTGAATGTGAAGAACAGCGCACGCGCGTGGGGCGCCAAGGAGTCGAAGAAGATGGATTTCGACGACGTGGATCGCAACCCGCCGTTCCTGCTCAACGAAATCATCTGGCGCAGCGTGAAAGGCTCGGATTCACCGATGCCGTTGCCGGTGCATAGGTACCAGAGCGAACGCTAGTCCGATAAATCATCGTTTTTCGGATTCACGCAAAGACGCCAAGACGCAGAGGGCGCCAAGAGTTTGTGGTGATCATGGAGCCATCGTATCGAGCCCGATCGGTGCCATGAATAAATCTCTATGATAAAATTCTTCCACTCATGGTACTCCTGCGCGTTCTCGCCGCCTGTTCGCTCTTGGTCGTTTTTTCGAGCCTGATCGCCTACCAGCCCGGACCGCAGACGAGCCACCTGACGGATCCCTTCGCCGCGGGATGGTTGGTTACGGATACCAATGGCGATGGGATCGTCGATTTCGTGCCCGGTAAAGTGGTTGTGCCGGCGAATGCCAGCGCGGCTCAGAACGCTGCGGCCGCCGATATCGCCGCGCGCATCGGATTCGCGACCACTGGATTTACTCCGCCGATCGTGATCAGCGCCGCTGAGGATCGCAAAGATGGGCCCCGGATCTACGTGGGCCGTCCCGCTCCGGTTGAGTTGCAACCCGAAGAAGGTGGCGTCTTCAGTGTGGATGGCAACCTGGTGATCGCAGGCCATGACGACGCCGGTTTGCTCGCGGCGGGGGAGGCGTTCGCGTCTCGCGCTCCGTATATCTGGCGCCTCAACGGCGACCGCCTCACGGCGATCGGCGCGGGACTGACCGGCATCACGTACCTCAAAGGAAAAGCGGGGATCAATCGAGCGTTCCTGCAAGGCGTAACGCCTCCGGCCGAACTGAAACTCCCGAATGTCCACGAACTAGTCATCAACGGGACTACTTCCGTGGTTAACCCGACGCCTCTTCCAGCGATGCCTGCCGCACAACCCGCCGCTGCTGGGCCTGCTCCGGAAGCTCCGGCGGCCGCAGAAGGAGCCGATGGAGCAGCGGGAGGAGCGCCCGGACGTCTCGATCTCGCGACCATCTACACCATGCGCGGGCTGTTCCGAGGCACGCCGCGCATGCCCATCCCCTCGAATCTGGACGGCCAGCTTTACGTCCCTGAAGGGGCGGCTGGAATCGCCATGGCGAATCTCGCCGCGCGCATGGGCATGGAGACTACCGGCATCACGCTGCCTCTCGCGACTCCCGCGAACACGGCCGCGATTCGCGACGTCCGCACGAAATCGGTGGTCACCGAATCGTCCGCCGTTGGCAAAGAAGCCGCGCGCAAGCTGCGGGAAGAAAGTCCCGCGGAATCGCCGCTGCCGCCGGGTCAAGGCGAGTTGCGCATCGTCGATAAAGCGTTCGGACGCCAGGCGGCTGTACTGGTCCGAGGCGATGAATCGGCCGCGCTCGGGCTGCTCACGGATCATTTGCCGAGTCTTTGGGAACCCGGTAAACAGAATCTTTCGATCGAAGAAATCCGGTACGACCTGCATCGCTTCTTCTCACTGCGTTCGAGCGCAGGACAGGCGAGCATCGCTCTCTATCGGCTCGACAAATGGGCCGCAGAGATCACGTCACCGCGGAGTGTCGAGGCGAGGGTTTTCGTCGACATCGCCGATCCGGGATTGAAGGACATGATCCGCAAGGAACTGCAGACGCGGCTGGGCGCGACCGACGTGAAAGTCGAAACCGCCAGCCTGCATGCCGGTACCCAATGCTGCGAAAAGCTTCCGGCACTGCACTATCGCGAACCGGGATATCAGTATCATGCCGGCACGCCTGCGTTTCAGGAAGACGTGGTGATTCCGTGGGAAGGCTCGCGGCTTCTTAAAGCGGTGAAGGATTCGGTTCCGAAACTGAAAGCGGGCGCGCCTGTAAAGCTTGTAGCGCGAGTTAGCGAAGGCCCTGAAGTGCGAAAGAAGCTGCAAAAACAGATCGAAGAAATGCTTCCGAAGCCCAGCCAGGTGACCGTCCTGTGCGCATTCAAACCCGGCGTAAGCTGGCTGATGGACGAAGTCGCTCCGCAGATCAAAGGCAAAGCCGCGTCGATCAAGATTGAATTCAAAAAGAATGAAGATCCGACGGCGACCCGATCCATGTTCTCTCCCGCTCGATGGGTCCAGGAGTTGTATCCGGTCGATGAGATGCTTTCAAAAGAGCTATCCATCCCGCTGGACAAAATCGCCTTCGATCAGTTCGAAGGTAAAGGACCGACGTATCGCGCCCACGCCTACGACGCTAGCGGAAAGGAAATCCTGGCGCGCGAATTCACGGTGACCACGGTCGAGCGGCCGTACAACGGCGTCATGCAGGAATACGAAAAGGTGCAGGTCGACACCGGGTGGGTACGGATGGAATCGGGAACTTCAGTGGTCCTCGATCAGCGCGTCGCTACCGATATCGAAGAGTTCTGGGATCACTACCACAAAGAAACATTGCCCAAGGTTTTCCGCACGGTGATGGCTCGCTACCATGGCGAACTGCGTCCCGAATTTGCGCCACCTTTCGACACGCTCAAGATGGATTTTCATCTGAGCGAGCCAAACTACGAACTGACCGGCATCGACAAGGAACGCATCTCATCGCTCGAAGCTCTTCAGGAAGACACGTTTTACTCGACCGAGAATTTCATGAACATGATGGGCGACCTGGAAGCTGGGCGGGCGATCACTTACGTGGGAAGAATCATTCCCATTGTGCATGCTTCAGATGAGGAAAAAGACGGGCGCGTCCACATCGAGTTCTATGCTAAGCCGGCCGGGAGTCCGCAAGTGCAGCTTTCGTGGACCGACACGCAGGGTAAGCGCCACGAGCGCAAACGCGATCTGTGGGTTTTGACGGGCGCGATGCAGCCGCGGCTGATTCAAGCCCGTGCCACGCTACTAGGTCCGCAGAGCTTGACATGGTCGCTCCCCGCCGATTTCAAAGACGACCGTTACCAGGAATGGATCAACGAAGAAGGCCGGGATCAAGTGGAGCGCGGTATTTTTCCAGTGGAACAGGCTCGCGGGCAGCTGAGCTGGATGGAACAGATGCACACCGCGGGTATGTATAAGGACGACCTCGCCTATCCGCACTTGAAAGAAATGGGATTCGAGTTCGAGCTACCGCTTCCGCTCACGGCGAAAGTCGATTCTCCGGCGCCGCGCGAATATGCGAGCGTGAAAATCCAGCCTCCTGCGACCAAGCGCCCGATGATCGCCGACTATACTCCCAAGGCGGTGCAATGGGACGAGCCGATTCCGCCGTCCGAAAGCGCCGCGGTTCTGGCGAAGCTCGCCAAGACACCGGGTGTGAATGTGTACTGGATGGGACGCAGCTACCTGGGCGAAAACATATGGGTGGCCGATATGACGCTGCCGACGCCGTCGGTGCTGCGCTCGATCGCGAAAGAAACCACGCTCAAGGCGACTATTGTGTATTCCGGGCGCCAGCACGCCAACGAAGTTTCGTCGACCAGTCACATTTTAAAGCTCGGGGAACAGCTCGCGGCGGATCCGGCGTTGCTGAAGCAAGTCAACGTAGTGCTGCATCCGATCACCAATCCGGATGGCGCCGAGCTATCCGTGCAGCTCGCCGAGATCACGCCGAACAACATGTTGCATCCCGGCTACCACGGTGCGCTCGCGGCCGACGTTGCCACGGGGCAAGGCGATCTGGATCCCGTGTATCCCGAATCGCGCACGCGGCGCCAATTGCTGGAAGGCTGGCTGCCGGACGCGTTCCTCAATCCACACGGCTATCCGTCGCATGAATGGGTCCAGCCGTTTTCGGAGTATTCGGGATGGGTGCAGAGCCGGCAGGGCGCGAACAATGGACGCACCTGGTGGATTCCGCGCGGCTGGTTCACCAGTCTGAACTATCTTCGCGACGACACGCATCCATACAGCGAAAAGATCACGTATGAAATTCGCGATCGCATTGTCGAAGCCGAGCGCAACGTTCCTGGCCTGCTCGACCTGGAATCGCGGATGAACGCACGATATCAAAGATTCGGGCAGCGCTGGCAGCCCGAGAACATGCAGCAGCCGATCGTCAAAGGCATCCGTATTTACATGGGGCTCAAAGGATCAGGTGGCGGACGCGGCGGAGTCGCCCCAGGCAGCGGCGGCGTGGGCAACATTTCTCCCGACGTCACCTGGGATTCGGGCTACACCGAAGCTCCCGACGAGACCGCTCACGGCGATTACATGAAGCTGATGGCGGCGGCCGGGTTGGCTTTCGATCGCGTCCATCTGGAATATCTCGCATCGGGCAAACTGCGCATCAATCGAACGCAGCGCGAGCAAGCAGGAAAAGTGACCTGGCGCGTCGAACGCCTGCGGCCCAACTTGCCGGCATCCGAGACCGAGCCGCCTCGGGCCGACGTCACCAACCAACAGTAAGTTGTGTACCAACGATTCGGATATTTGTTCGTCAGATCCATCAAGGCTTGCTTTAGCCACAAGGGGTGAATATATGTTTTCTGGAAAACGCTCGATTCTGTTATGGATTTCGGTGGCGCTCTTCAGCGTCGCGATGGTCTCCGCTCAAATCAGCGAGGCCGAACTTACGGGCATTGTCAAAGACCCTAGCGGAGCACCCGTTGCCGGGGCGAAGGTCACGGCGCAGAACCAGGACACCGGCGTCGCGCGCACCATCGTCACGGATTCCGAAGGGCGATTCCGATTCTCGGTCTTGCCGGGCCGCTATGCGCTTGCCGTGGAGGCCACGGGATTCAAGAAAGAGAATGTCACGGACATGGTCCTTACGGTGGGCATGCACGTCGACAAGGACATCCCATTGGCGGTCGGCAGCGTGCAAGAAGCGGTCACAGTGACGGGCGAAGTTCCGGCCGTCGATACGACCAAGGGCGATGTCTCCGCGGTGATCACGCAGGGGCAGATCGACGGTCTTCCGGTGAATACGCGGCAGACCTTGAACCTGGCGCTGCTAATGCCGGGAACCACGCAGGACGCATCGCGAACGTTCTACAACAACGTCGAAATCGGGGGCGGCGGACGCTTCTACGCCAACGGCTTCACCGTCGATGGCGTCACGAATACCTGGGCGGAACAGGGCGAGCCTCGCCAGAATTTCCCGCAAGGCGCCATTCAGGAATTTCGTGTCAGCATCAATCAGTTCAAAGCCGAGCAGGGGCTTGCGATGGGCGGCATGGTCAACATGGTGACCAAGAGCGGAACTAACGATTTTCATGGCGAGGTATTCGAATACTGGCGCAATGCCGCGCTCAATCACGACAACAAGTTCCAGCAGGCAGCGTTGGCCCAACTGGGCGACACCGGAAAGGCTCCGTTCAACCGGAACCAGTTCGGCGGCGACGTCGGCGGGCCCGTCTTCAAGAACCGGACGCACTTCTATGCCGCGTACGAACGCACCGAGGTGGACGATTCCTTCACCATCTTCGCGGCCGGCTCGCACCAGTTTTATTCGTCTAACGAAGGCGTGATCGACAAGCCCAGCTACGATCAGATGCTCAACATCCGCGGGGATCATGCGATCAGCAACAATCAGCACATTTTTGGGCGCTATTCGCAGGAATGGAACAAGCAAACCTGGCAGGGCTGCGGCGGCACCGCGGAATCGAACTGCTATGACGGCCTGATCCCGCGCCACGCCTTCGTCGGCGGCCACACCTGGACGCCCAAGGCAACCATCGTAAACGATTTCCGCTTTCAGTACGGATTTTCTTCGTATCTGCTGGGACCTTCAGGTCAGCCGATTTTCACCGACCTAGGCAGCTTCCCGGCGTCGCGACTGGCGTTGCTCTCCCCGGTCTACAGCTTCCCGAGTTTTCGCTATGGCCAGGGCTATGGTGAGCTTGGAATCGAACGGCGCACGGAGTTCAAGGACGATTTGAACTGGGTCAAGGGCAATCACAGTATTAAGGTCGGTTTTGACTACAGCTACATCCCGTTTGCCGACGATCAGGTGACCAACTATCAAGGCACGTGGACTTTCGCTACCGACCAGCCATTCAATCCCAAGGATCCGGCCACGATCGCGAACCTGAAGAACCCGATTCAGTTTACTGCCGCGATTCCGGGGCAGTATACGTCCGTTCCCGTGTCGCAATACGCTTTCTACATTCAGGATGACTGGCGCGTGCGGCGCGACCTCACCCTGAATTTCGGCCTGCGTTGGGATCGCGAAGTCGGCTCCTATAATGAGAGCCTGAAGCCGTCGTCATTCCCGGTTACGATTCCCTTCCTTGGCGACCCGAGCCAGCGCGGACAAGGCAAGAACTTCGGCCCGCGCTTCGGTCTCGCCTGGAACGTCGGTGGAAAGAACCGCGACGTGGTTCGGGCGGGATATGGACTGTATTACAACAACATTCAGACGCTGCTGAATTTCCCGGAGAATCGCAACATCTCGCAATGCAGCGTGACCATCGTCAATCCGCCCTACCCGAATCCTTACGGCAGCCAGAGCCCGACGGCGTTCTGCTCTTCGGCTCCTCCCAACGTCGTGGTTCTGGATAAGCATTTCTCGATGCCGTACTCGCAGCAGTTCACACTGGGCTACTCGCGCGAGATCACCCATGACTTCTCGATTCACGTCGACGGCGTCTACATGCACACGATCAAGGATTGGCGGAATTACGATCTGAACTATCCCAACGCCGCCGGGGTCCGTCCCATTCCGGCGTTCGGGCGCATTCTGGATCACATGCCGGTCTCTCAATACAAGTACAAGGGCATGTTCGTACGGGCTGAAAAACGCTTCGCAAAGCGCTACCAGTTCCTGGTATCGTACACGCTCGCTTCGAATCGCGATGATAATCCCCAGTCCCAGGTGACCAATCAGAACAACTACAGCCTGGATTGGGGGCCGTCCGGAATCGATCGCCGCAACGCAGTTGTCGCGGGAGGCTACGTGCAGCTCCCCTGGAAGATCACTGCGGGAGCCTTCTGGCAAGTGCGCTCGTCGTTGCCGTTCAACGTGACCTCGACCACCATAGTCGACAACGTGACCCAGTTGGTTCCGGGACTCACGCGGAATCTGGGGAATCGCGACAATGGACAGGTTCTCGCCGCGGTCAACGCCTATCGCGCCAGCCTCGCGACTCCACTGGCTCCGCTCTCGTCGTCCGTATTCGACAGCAGCCGCTTCAACAGCTTCGATCTGAAACTGTCGCGCGCGTTCTTTGTGCGGGAGCAGCGCAAGCTCGAAGTGGTCGGTCAGGCGTTCAATCTGTTCGGTGTGACGAATCTGAACGGCGGGACTACGGGTTCGGCCGTTTCGGCGAACTTCGGCAAGATCCTTGCAGCGAGCAATCTGCAGCAGGCGGAGTTGGCCGCGCGGTTCGTGTTCTGATCGCGCAGGGCTGGCTTCCACCCGAGGAGGCCCGCCCCTACAGCTTTTCTTTCAACATCCGATTCACCGCGGCCGGATCGGCCTGGCCGCGGCTGGCCTTCATCACCTGGCCCACCAGAAATCCGAGCACTGCTGTCTTGCCCGATTTGTACTGCTCCACCTGTTTCGGATTCTCGGAGATGACCTCGTCGATGATTTTCCCCAGCGCGCCTTCGTCGCTGATCTGCTGCAATCCTTCGCGTTCGACGATCGCATCCGGCCCTTCGCCACTGGCGAACATCTTCGGCAGAATTTCCTTCGCGAGCTTCCCGCTCAGCTTTCCCTGACCGATCAGCGCGACCAGACGTCCCAGGTTTTCGGCGCTCACCGGCGATTCGAGAATATCCGCGCCCTTCAGCAGTCCGGCAAGATCGCCCATCACCCAGTTGGCGGCGGCTCGTGGATCACCTGCCACCGCGGCGACTTTCTCGAAATAGTCGCCCATCGTGCGCGTGGTAGTGAGCACGCCGGCATCGTATTCACGCAGTCCAAACGACTCGACGAAGCGTTTGCGGCGCGCCGCCGGAAGCTCGGGCATGCGGCTGCGAACCTCGGCGATCCACTTCTCGCTGACGCGCAAGGGAATTAAATCCGGCTCGGGGAAATAGCGATAGTCGTGCGCATGTTCCTTGCTGCGCATCCCCACGGTTTCGCCGGATTCGACGTTGTACAGACGGGTTTCCTGGATCACGCGCCCGCCGCTTTCAAGCAGCGCGACCTGGCGCTCGATTTCGTAATCCAGGGCCATCTTCAGGAATCGGAACGAATTGAGATTCTTCACTTCGGCCTTGGTCCCGAATTTTTCCGCGCCGCGCAGTCGCACGCTCACATTCGCGTCGCAGCGAAGATGGCCTTTTTCCATGTCGCAGGTCGACACCTGGACGTACTGCAACACCTGCTTCAGCTCGGTCAGAAAATCGTAAGCTTCCTGCGAGGCGCGCATGTCCGGCTCGCTGACGATCTCGATCAGCGGTGTGCCGGAGCGGTTCAAGTCGACATAGGTGTAAATCGACGAGTCTTTAAAGCCGTCGTGAATGCTCTTGCCCGCGTCGTCTTCCATGTGGACGCGCGTGATCCCGATGCGTTTTCCACCAATGTCGACATGGCCATGCTCGGCGAGCGGCTGATCGTACTGCGAAATCTGGTAGCCCTTGGGAAGATCGGGATAGAAATAATTCTTGCGAGCGAAAATCGAGCGGGGATTCACCGTGCAGTTCAGCGCCAGCGCAGCTTCGATGGCGAATTCCACGGCCTGGCGATTCAACACGGGCAGGGCGCCGGGCAATCCGAGGCAGACCGGGCAGACATTACTGTTCGGCTCCGCACCGAAACTGGTGGGGCAGCCGCAGAAAATCTTGGTTCGAGTGGAGAGCTGGACGTGTACTTCGAGCCCGATGACCGGTTCGTATTTGGTGAGAATATCTGGCAGCGTCACGCTAGCGGACATGTTGCCCCATTATAAAAACGAGAAGGGGAACGTTGCCGTTCCCCTTCGTCGCGTCGTTCATGTTCAACTCTGGAATCGTGACTTCTTGGTCCCCTTCGCATCGGGGATTCTTATCATAACACGGCCATAAAGTTGCTCAAGTCTTTCTGGAGAATCTTATATGAACGCAGCAGACATGCTGGAAAAAATCGGGGATGCGCTTGGATCGACCGCCACCGTGAAGTCGGTATATGGTGAGCCGATTCAGATGGAAGGCAAAGTGGTGGTACCGATTGCGAAGATCGGGTACGGATTCGGCGCGGGCGGAGGCCGAGGGCCGGTGAAGCTTGGCGGCGTCGAAACCCAGCCTGAAGGCGGCGGAGGAGGCGGCGTTGTCCGCGCATTTCCCGCAGGAGCACTCGAAATCACCCAATCCGGGACGCGTTTTGTTCCATTTACAGATCTCCGCTGGATCGCGGGGGTGTTCGCCGCCGGTGCTTTGCTATGCGGCGTGTTTCTCGGACGGAGACACAAATAGCTGCGAGCGCTTCATATCGTTTTCGCGACCTGCGAGCGTCACCCACCGGAGGATCGATTAGCACGTCGAGGTCGAGTTGCGGGTGGTCTGATTACAAATCGATCCAGCCTTGAGGGGGAACCGTCGCGCCTGGCAGACCGTTTCGGGCAACGGTGACGCGAAATTTCTTTCCCGCGAGAGGCGCACGCAGCTCGATGATACGTCCCACGGCGGTCTCAGTTTCGGTAGCGCCATTGTCGAATTCGATTTTGAAAGCCCCATCCCGATCGCCGTCGATACGAACGTAGAGATTCTCGGCATCGGTTCCGTAGAGAATTTCATGCACTGGCGATTCGCCGCCGTGCATCGCTCCGGAACGGAGATCGGGCCGGTAGCGACCTGCACCCAGCCATTCGAAATACGAGGTCACTTCACCGTCCAGCGTCGCGTGAATCGGATTCGAAGGCGGCTCATGCATTTCGCCCGGTTGCGATTTGAGAATCGGCCGCGCCAGCGCTTCCGGCGGTTTCTGGCCCAACGCGCGATAGACATTCGAAAGATGATCGCGGTAGAGCTGATCGAACTCGGGACGGTTTTCGGAGCCGTGTTCGGGACCATACCACCAGTTCCAATCGCTGCCTTCCGCGATGAGCAGCTCTTCATAAGCGAGCTTGCGCATTTCGTCTGAGACGCCGCTGGCCTGGTCGTAAGCGCGGCGCGCGTCCAGCAGCAGGTCCCACGCCTGGTTGTCTTCTTCCGCGCCGATCCAGATATCGAAATTCGCGTTGATCCACGAACCGGGGAAAATTCCGCCAAGGGGCCGGGCTTCAAAACGCGCCAGCGCTTCGGACACGGTGACCGCTTCCAAGTCCGGAGCCCCGGCAATGCGGCGGTACAACTCGCGCAGAAACGGCCGACCGTTCGCCGGGTACCAATCCCACGCATTTTCGCCATCCAGAATGATGGGCACCAGCGCTTCGCGGCCACCGCTGTTGTTGCGGATCTGCGTCAGGAAATGCTGGGCAGCCTCGGCAGGGTCCATGCGCTGATAAGTGAAGCCGATCAGATCGCTCAAAAAATGATCGCGAAACAGAAGCTTGATCTCACGACCGGCCTGATGCCACTGGTACGCCTGGTAGGTGACCTCGGGTCCCGCGTCGCGGTTGAGTGTTCGCGCGAGCACGCCGTTGTCGCTGGCCGCCCATTTGAATCCGCAATCGGCCGCGAGCCCCAGAGCTTCATCCGATACCGATCCTTCCGACGGCCACACTCCCGAGGGCTGGACGCCGAATTTCTCACGCATGTACGACCTCGCGCGGGACAGCTGTTCGCGCGCGTCCCCTGGATAAGAAAAACGACGCGGCAGCGGGACGCCGGGATGCGAGACCGCGGCGATGTCGGAGTCGCAAATCAGTGGCAGAATCGGATGATAGAACGGCGTGGTGGAGATTTCGATCTGCCCGCTGGCGGCGAATTCGCGATACACCGTCAGCACGCGATTCAGCGATTCGCGTTGTTTCCGCAGCATCAGCGTCTGATCGTCCAGCGAAAAACCACGGCCTTTTTTCGCCAACTCCTGAAGGTCTTCGTCGTGCGCGCGCACGTCCTCATCGAACCAGACCAACTGGCTCAAGACTTGCAGATCGCGCAGGTCCTGCGCCGATGGCCGCTCGCGATTCTCATACAATTCGCGATATCGCGGGTAGCGATAGATCATGTTCTCAACGTGCGCCTGAAACAGGTAGCGCAGCATGAAACTGCGCTGCGATTCGGTCAAATCCTCGGCGGGAATCGTGACCACGTCGAGAAACGGATCGGATGCTGTGCCGGATGCGTACTCCTCGATCTGCGCGATCATCGACGGCACCAGGTTGAAGGTCTGGCGCACGGTGGGAAAATGTTCTAAGATGCGCACCATTCCGGCGTAGTCTTTCAAGGCATGCAGTCGCGTCCACGGCAGCTTGTATGCGCCGGTCCACAGGTCCTTGTAGAACGGCTGGTGCATGTGCCAGAGAAAACACAGCGTGGTCATGCGGAGTGAGCGCTCCGTGAGGGTTCAACCACTCCCTGTGGTCGCGGCTCATTTTCGGCGATGTGTAGCGCTAGCAGCGTAATGAGCCGTGACCGCAGGGAGCGGTTAAACCGGCGCGTGTCAGTGTCTTGCTGAAAAATAACTCCGGACGGGCACTGGAGGCTCCGTACCCTTGATCGCGATCCACAAAATGGCATTCAATTCATCATCGTCGATCTCATCCGCCGCATCAAAATCCATCTTGGCGGAGCGATCCGCGGTCGCGGATCTCGCCGGGTTGCGGTCCGTCAGCGAAATGCGAGGCTTCTCAATAGCGTAAGGAGCGTTGTTCGGAGTGGACGAAAATGCCGCGTACAGCGGGCGTGCGCCGGCGTCGTAATGCGTCATGGGGCGCATGCCGAGAATCAGCTCCATGGTGCGCATCACCGACGACTGGTTGTACATCGAGCTATCGATGATCCCGCGACGCGTGTAGGGTGAAATGGCGAGCATCGGCGAACGGTGCGAATCCACGTGATCCGGCCCGTTCTGGGCATCGTCTTCGATTACGAAAATCGCCGTTTTCGCCCAGAAACGCGATTTCGAAACGCCCTCGACGATCATGCCAAGAGCGTAGTCGTTATCGGCGAAATGCGATAGCGGGGCAATTTTGCCCGGCGTAGTGCCATTAGTGTGATCGTTGCCGAGCCGCAGGATCATCAGGTTCGGCATCTTGCCGCTTGCTTCGAACTGCTGCACGTCGTCCAGGAATGTACGCGCGCGATTCACGTCCGTGTAGTCGAGATCGAAATTGCGGTACTTCATGTTGGTGACTGGCTTGAGAGCGGGATCCTGAATGCTCTCGATCTGCACGCCATCCGGACCCGCCTGCTGGTTATTGGTCGTCCAATAGCCGTAATTCCGGATGGAAAGTCCGGCCGCAAGCGCGTTCGTCCAGATATACCCTGCCGGGGCCGAGTTGGCCGGCTCCTGCCCTTCGAAATCGTAGTGCTTGCGGCGGCCGGCGTATTCATTGGGCCATAGTTTCTGGACGTAGTCCGGCGCGATGGATGCCGTAGCCCAACTGTGCCCGTCCGCGCTGACGTCGCTGTTGACGTAGAAATTGTCGAACAGCACGAATTCGCGCGCCAGCTTGTAGTGATTCGGCGCTGCGGATTCATCGAACAACGTCAGCGACGGATCGCTGTTGCCTTTCCCGATTTTGCCGAATACCTGATCGTAGGTGCGATTTTCCTTGACGATGTAGATCACGTGCTCGATGGGTGAATGCTTGCCGGGTTTCGAAACGATCACGCTGTCGTCCGGCAGCGATTGGACGTCGAGATTGCTGTCCTTGTAAGGCGATAAACTCTGCGCCGTCTTGCTGTATTGATCGAGCGTCTCATCGGTCAACGGAGCGACCACCGACATGTTCCCGGTCTGCAGCGTTCCGACGTAATACCGCCGCGCATCGCCGGCCTGGACGTTGGACGCCTGCTTGGGTCCGCCGTACTGCGGATTCGCATAACTCTGCAACCCGCGTCCATTCAGAATCAGGACGCGGCCATCGGCCAGGACGCGTGTCGCCGTGGGATACCAGCCCGTGGGGACAAAGCCGGTAACGCGGCTGCGCGCTTCGGAAATATCCGCGACCGCAACCACGTTCGCATCCGAGCAGGCCACCAACAGTTTGGTCTGATCCGGGTTCAGCGACACCGCGGATGGCGTCATCCCCAGCGGATGGCGTGGCGTCATCGCGACATTGATCGATTCCGCAAGCTTCATCTGATTGCCGCTATTCACGCCGACCACGAAAACAGTGTTCGTGTTCGCCGCGGCGACGAACAGGCGGTAGCGCGCGTCGCTGTCGTCGCCTTCGGGCTTCTTATCGCTCAACACCATGTCGGTAGTGTGCTGCCCCAGCCCGATGTGCCCGCTCTCCGAACCGTTGGATGTGTCGTGCAGATACACCGTCCCGTCCGACCAGCTGGAAACGAAGAACGATTTGCCGTCCGGATGAAACAGGATTCGATACGGACGCCGGCCCGTTTTGTAGCGATCGATCACGCGCCCCGTTTGGGGATTGATCGCGACAATCGAGTCGTGATACATGTCCGACGCAAAAATCAGCCGCCCGTCCGGCGAAACAGCGACGTCGCCGATGAAATCTTCAAACGTCCGCGTCTCGGCTGGGACGATAACGAACTCGCGGGCTGGCTTCAATTCACCGTTCGCGAAGGAAAATTCAAACACCGTCGCCCGCGATCCGCCTCCCGCGTAGACCGTTTTTCCATCCGGTGAAATCGCCAAGCCGAGCCATGCGTCGGCCACCGGAACGCGCGACACTTCATGTGGGGAATCCACCGTCAGAACGCTGATCGACGGCGGTTTGTATCCGCCATTTAGAACCAGCAGATATTTCCCGTCTTTCGATAACACCGTCGACATGGGCAGTGTATCCAGCGGAACCTGCGTGCCGGCCGGCTTGATGCGCCAGCCTGTGACCAGCAGATAACTTCCGTCGGGCTGCGGACCCACCTGCTCGCGACGCGACGGTTGGGAACACAGCACCGCGGCGCAAATCATCACGAACGGGAATGCGAAGTATCGGTTCATTCGGAGTACCTTTGTGCAATAGGGAAGCGCCGTCCGATGCCGAACGCCTTGGTCGTGACTTTCAGGCCCGGCGCGGCCTGTTGGCGTTTGTATTCGTTGCGATCCACTTTGTTGACGATCTCGGTCACCAGCTCGACCGCCAATTTAAATTCGTCCGCAATCTGGCGCGGTGTGCGGTACTGCTCGATATACGCCTCCAGAATGCGGTCCAGGACATCATACTCCGGAAGCGAGTCCGTGTCTCTTTGATCGGCGCGCAGTTCAGCGGACGGCGGTTTGGTGAACACGCTCTCCGGAATCGCGCCGCCGTGGCGCCGGTTCGCGATGCGCGAAAGCGAATACACCATGGTCTTGGGAACATCGCTGATCACCGCCAAGCCGCCGCACATATCGCCGTACAGCGTACAGTATCCCACCGCGAGTTCGCTCTTGTTGCCCGTGGTCAGCACCAGCGCTCCGGTCTTGTTCGACAGAGCCATCAGCGTGACGCCGCGCAGTCGAGACTGGAGATTCTCCTCGGTAACACCGGGCGACGCATCGTGAAAAATCGGCGCGAGCTCCTGGAGAAAAGAATCGTACACGCCAGAGATGCGTACAGTCTCGAGCCGGATTCCCAGGTTCTTGGCCATCACTTGAGCATCGCGCAGGCTGTGATCCGACGAATACGGCCCCGGCATCGCGACTCCCGTCACGTTCTCCTGGCCCACCGCCTCTACCGCGATCGCCGCCGTCAAGGATGAATCGATTCCGCCGCTCAGCCCGATCAGCACCTTGGAAAAACCGCACTTCCGCATGTAGTCGCGCGTACCCAGCACCAGGGCCTGATACACAGCTTCGCACTCGTCCGTGAAATCTTCATGACGATCGCCGGTCCCGGCCTCTGTATCGACCATGACCAGGTCTTCCTCGAAGGATCGCGCGCTGGCGATCACCTCGCCGTCGCCGTTCATGGCGAAACTCGATCCGTCGAATACCAGCTGATCGTTGCCGCCCACCTGATTCACGTAAACCACCGGCCGTTTGTAGCGCCGCGCCGATGCTCGATAAATGCTGCGCCGGATCTCGCGCTTGCCCATGTTATAAGGCGACGCATTGATGCAGATCAGAATCTCGCCACCCGCGGCGAACAGCTCCTCCACTGGATCGCGCTGGTATAGTCGCTGTTTCCAGAACCGGCGATCGTTCCAGGCGTCCTCGCAGATGGTCAAGGCGACCTGCTTGCCGCGGACGGTACACAGAAATTCGCGCTCGCCCGGACGGAAATAGCGGGCTTCGTCGAACACGTCGTAGTTCGGGAGCAGCATTTTCGCCTGGCGGAATACAACCTGGCCATGCTCCAGCACCGCCGCCCGGTTGAAGACGCGTTTCCCTGTCTCCGATTCCGTTCGTGAAACATAACCGCAGATCACGCTGAGATCCAGATCCGCGGTTTCGTGCGCCAGCCGCTCCAGTTCGCGCTCGCTGTGTTCAACGAAACTGGGCTTTTCGACTAAGTCGCGCGGAGGATAGCCGGTGACGGAGAGCTCCGGAAATACCACCAGCTCGGCCCCGCGACCGGCGGCGTCGCGCGCAGCCGCAGCCATGCGGTCGACGTTTCCCGTGAGGTCGCCGACGGTTGGATTGATCTGCGCCAAGGCAATGCGCATGAATCCCTATTGTAGCTGGGTGCAATAAGTGCGCGACTTCTCAGGTATTGCCCCGGTACACAGCATCCGGGCATCACCTTAAAACCTCCCTTCACTCGGCTACTTTCCCGATTGCGGGCCAAAAACCCTGAAACGTTACCTCCGGGTTAGGTCTCTTATAATCGGTTACAAATGCAACGACTTTTAGCATTCGCGTCCATTTTCGGAGCCCTCATTTTTGCCCAGGCTCCCCCCTCGATCACGAGTGTGACCAACGCCGGATCGAACGATTCGCACCTGTGCGCGGGATTGCTGGTCAACATCGTCGGCAACAACTTCGGCAACAACGCCGGAGCGGTGTCGGTGGTTGTCGGTGGGCAGACTGGCGGGGTAATAAGCGTCAACAACAATCTGATCGTCGCGCAGTTGCCGTTTACCGTATCGAGTGCGGCATCGACCCTGGCGGTGAACGTCAACGGTCTCGATTCGGGTCCCTTCGCCATCGCGCTCGATAGCTACGCCCCGGCCTTTTACGGCGGCTCGGCTGCGGTTACGCCAAACCCGGCTCCCATCGGCCAGACCGTGACGATGATGCTGGTGGGGTTGGGACAGACCAACCCGTTTATTGCCGTGGGCACCGTCTCTTCAACTCCGGTGCCAACGGCGGTGACTCCGGCCATCACCCTTGGCGGGAATCCCGTCGCCACAATTTCATCCGCTACCAGCACGACGGCTGCCGGAGTCTATCTGGTGACATTTGTGATGCCGGCGACGGTTGCTTTGGGCTCACAACAGGATTTGATCGTGACCATCAGCGGAAAATCGACTTCAAAGACGACCATCACGATCGCTCCCCCATTGGGAGGCGTGGCGATTACCTCAGTCGTCAACGCTGGATCCAGCGCCGCGGGTTTCTCGGCCGGAGTCTTGATAAGTGTCACGGGATTCAATTTCAACTCGCCGACCGTCAGCATCGGCGGTAAGCTCGCCTATATCGCGCAGGCGTCCTCCACCAATCTGCTGGTCGAACTGCCTGTCGATCTGCCGATCGGTACGGCGACCTTGACCGTCGCATCGCCGGGGCAGAAATCGGGGACGTTCGATCTGAGAATCGATCCGCTTTCTCCTGCTTTTTACGGTCCATTTCATAATCCGACCGGCACGCCGTTCAGCCCCGCAAATCCGGCGGTGCCGGGCACCAAGGTGATCGGGTTTTTAGTCGGTCTGGGCGCGACCAGCCCAGGTGTTCCCACTGGTCAAGCCGCGGGAACGCAAGCGCCGACGGTTTCGATACCGACGCTGACCATCGGTAACAAGGGCACGACGTTCTTGTACTGCGGGCTGATGCCTGGCACGGTGGGCGTCTATGAGTTGGATTTTAACGTTCCCGTCGACGTGCCCCAGGGATCGCCGAATGTCGTGTTGACGATTGCCGGTAACCCGACTCCGCCGCAAGCGCTCACCACCTCAGTCGGGGCTCCCACGCTCATCGGATTTAAGAACGCCGCGAGCGGACAGACCAAGGACGCGACTCACGGCATCGCGCCGAACACCTTCCTGAGCGTCTACGCTAGTAGCATCGGCTCCACGGACTCGCAAGGGAATCTGTTTCCTGCGACGTCCTATCAGGGCACGCAGGTGACCATCAACGGGATCCCCGCGACTCTTTACAACGTGCTGCCTTCAGCCAACCTGATCAACCTGGTGGTTCCCAGCGAGCTGCCGGAAACCGGCACCAGCAACGTCACGATCAGCAACTCGACGGGTGTCACCCAAGGTCTGAGCCTGACCATGGCGTCCACCGATGTCGGCGTCTTCCGGATTCCCGACTTGACCAATCCGAATCGCCAGATCGCGGCGGCGACCATCGCGAATACCGCGTGGCTGGTGCTTCCCACCGCGACCGCCGCAGCCTACAAGTTCGCACCTTGTCCGGCGGCATCGGGCGCGGCATCGTGCGGCGGACCCGCGCATCCCGGCGATTCCATCGTCCTCTATTTCACCGGTGGCGGCAAAGCCACACCCAATGGCGATCCGAACGGGAATCCGGTCCCCACCGGATCGGTAGCGCCGGCCGACGGCAGCGTCGTGTATAAGACCGTGCGTACCCCGACGCTGACCATCGGCGGCATCACCGCGCCAGTTCAGTTTTCAGGAATCGCGCCCGGTACGGCCGCCGAATATCAGATCAATACAACCATTCCAACGGGCATCACGCCGGGGGACGACGTTCCCGTAGTGTTGACCATCGGAACCAGCTCGGACACCGTCACGATTTCGGTGAAGAATCCGTGATCGGCTTCCTGCTTGCGATATTTCTCGCAGCCGACCATCCCATCGTTGTGATCGCCCATCGCGGCGAGCATCTAAGCCATCCCGAAAACACGCTCGAGGCATTTCAGGGAGCCGTGGATGCCCGCGCCGATTTTTTCGAGCTGGATGTTCGCACCACCGCCGACGGAAAGCTGGTCCTCATGCACGATGCGACCGTGGATCGCATGACCGGCGCTAAAGGCGAAGTCGCCCAGATGACGTTCGACGCGATCCGCAAGCTCGATGTCCATGGATCGCGCGTGCCCACTTTCGAAGAAGCGCTGGAATTCGCGCGCGGCAAAATCGGCGTGTATGTGGATTCGAAGCGCATCGCGCCGGCCGATCTGGTAAGCGCGGTCGAGAAGGCTCGCATGCCGGAGCACGTCGTCATCTACGGTGGCGCCGCCTTCTTGAAGGAAGTCAGCTCGCTGCGGCCTGCTCTCAAAGTCATGCCCGAGGCGTCCACTGTGGAAAATTTGAAATCGCTACTGGACGCGATGCCTCTCAAAGTAGTGGCCTTCGATGCTCGCGACTTTCTGGATCCGGTCATCGCGATCGCACGCAAGGTGCGCGCCGATGTTTATGTGGACCGGTTAGGCCCCGCCGACAACCAGGCCTCCTGGCAGGACGCGATCGACCGAGGCGCCACGGGAATTCAGACCGACCATCCCGCTCAACTGGTCGCGTATCTAAACTCAAAAGGCCTCCACTGATTCGCTGTGGCGCAACCTTGAATATGGGGGGCGGACCCCCTGGTCCGCGCGCGATCCCCTGATCGCGCTTTCTCTTCCACAAAATCAGGTCGACAGACACGCCTCCAGGCCGATCGGGGGATCGGCCGCGGACCAGGGGGTCCGCCCCCCAGCGGTTGGCAAGAGTGTGCGTGTTGAGAGTTTTTCCGCAGCCTCTCTAAGCGTACAGCGACGGTTTCAGCCGGCGTTTCGCGACACGTCAACATCGACCGCTTCCTTCGGTCGCGGCTCAGTGTCGGCGCTTTCCGATTTCAGCCAGACACAGAACCGCGACCATAGGAAGCGGTGGATGCCGAATTTTCCGCAGCCTCTTCAACTTGCAGCCTCGACTTCAGCCGGCGTTTCGCGAAACATCAACATCGACCGCTTCCTTCGGTCGCGGCTCAGTGTCGGCGCTTTCCGATTTCAGCCAGACACAGAGCCGCGACCATAGGAAGCGGTGGATGCCGAATCTTCCGCAGTCTCTTCAAAGCTTACTCAACAACCGATCCAACAGCGCAGCCTGCCCCTTGAACATCCGCCCTCGCGCATCTTCGATCTTGAACCACGCCCCGCGATCGACTTCCGGGATCTCAAGCTGCCGCCCGGATCGCGGCGGCCATTCGATCATGCACGTATTGCTGTGGAGTTCCGCCGGGTCGCAATCCCCTTCGAACGCCCAGGCTGTCACAATCTTTCCGCTGGGCTGGCGGATCTCGCCCAGTTCCAGGAAAGGGCCGCGCGCCACAAATCCGGTCTCCTCGTGAAATTCTCGTATTGCGGCGTCCAAGGGCGCTTCGCCGCCCTCGTATTCGCCTTTCGGGATGGTCCAGGCGTCCTTCTTCTCCCAGAACGGGCCGCCCGGATGCGCCAGGAAAACTTCGATCCCGCCCTTGCCCTGGCGGTACATCAATAGCCCTGCACTACGTTTCGCCACTTTACGATTCGTACATCCATTTGCCGCCGACCATGGTCCGCTCGATCGGAATGGTAACCAGCGTCGACGGATTTTCCTTCAACGGATCGCGGCCCAGCACCACCACGTCAGCCAGCTTGCCCGCCTCGATCGATCCCTTCAGTTTTTCCTCAAACGAAGCGTGTGCGCCGTTCACCGTCGCGACACGAAGGGCTTCTTCGATCGTTATTTTTTGCTTGGGACCCCACACGTTTCCCTTAATATCGGTTCGCGTCACGGCGGATTGCAGGAACATCATCGGCTCGAACGGACCCGGCGGATAGTCGGATGACATGGTCGCGGGAATTCCTGCGTCCAAAAAGCTTCTTAACGCGAACATCGAGTTCAAGCGCTCGGCTCCGTACTCCTTCATCTTTTCGCCGTGATAATACACATAGCTCGAAAACGGCGCGGGGATGACGCCTTGCGTCTTCATGCGGCGGACCAGGTCGGGATTGATCACTGTGCAATGCTCGATCCTGAATCGTGGATCGCGTCTGGGAACCTCGCGTTGCAATCGCTCGTAAACTCTGAGCACCACATCGATCGATTTGTCGCCATTGGCATGCGTGCCGATGTGCCAGCCCGCGGCGTGCGCCGCCTTCGCGTCGTTATACAGCTGCTCCTCCGTGCGGACCTCGATTCCATGATCGTTGGGACGCCCGACATACGACTCGGAAACCCACGCGGTACGCTCTGAGATGGACCCATCGGCCACCATCTTCATCGCCCCGATACGCACCCATTCATTTCCCATGCCCGACCGGACGCCCGCCGCGAGCATGCGCTGAATATAGTTCTGCGCCAGGAACGAGTACACGCGAACGCTCAACTCGCCCGCGTCGAAGGCGTCCTGGTACGCGGTCAGATCCTCGGGCGAGCCTTGCGGATCGTTCACTGAAGTGATCCCGCTCTTGGCGATCATCTTGGTGATCAGCTTCACTCCTTCGCGCCGGTCCGCGCGCGTGGCCACTTCACGAATCTTGGAGCGGAACGCAGCGTTGGCGCGCTCCTCGATGCGGCCGGTTAATTTCCCATCTGGCCCGTGCTCGAATTTGCCGCCTTCGGGATCGCGCGTAGCTTCGTTGACGTCCGCAATCGACATCGCCCGCGAGTTGACGTAGCTGGTATGTCCGCCGCGGTGATTGATCAGCACTGGATGATTCGGCGCCGCGGCGTCTAGATCCGTTTTGTTGATGGGCCGGCCCTCGGCCGTTTTCGTATCGTCGTACATGAACCCCACCACCCACTGCCCCGGCGGCGTCTTCGCGGCGCGCTCCTTAATCGCAGCCTGAATCGCGGCGATCGACCGCAGATCGCAGTTCACCTCTTTGAGATGGCGCAGTCCCGAAGAAGCGGTGTGCAGGTGCGCGTCGATGAACCCTGGGAAAACCGTCTTTCCACCCAGGTCGATCCGCTTGGCCCCGGTCGCAAGATTCTCGATCTCGGCATTGGTGCCGACGGCAAGAAATCGTCCGTCGGCGATGGCCACCGCCTGGGCCTGCGGATTCGCCGGGTCCATCGTATGGATGTTCCCATTGGTGAGAATTAAATCCGGCTTTACCGATGCGCCGCGCAGGGAAGCCGCGCCCAGGATTCCAACGAAAGTTCGCCGAGAGGTGATCATAACGGCATGAGAGTAACACGTTGTTGGCCGCGCCGGAAACTCTCATCACGCTCTATCCCGCAACTCGATTTGTCCAGCCCTCAACAACTTCGCGCTTCCGTGCGACCGTGATCGGCACAGCCCCGGCTATCCTCGGCTCAGAACGGTTTGGCGCTCTCATCGGCTTCCAGATCTACCGCGCGGCGGCGAAGTTCTCTGAGATTCTCCCATCGCAACGTGACATGCAGCTGGCTTTTAGTGTGACGATGAGCGAGCGCCTTCTGCGTTAGTTTTGGTTAGCAGTCGCACGTGATTGTGGCGATGCCGTTCCGTTGCGGCCAATTAACGGCGAATTGCGGCCGCAAATTCATTTTTCGAGAGGAAATACTGCTTCAGCCGAATTGATCGAGGTTCAATAACCGTTTTCCACCCATCGAGGTACGGAACGCCCAGATCGCCATGGCAAACATCGCGAGTACGACACCCAACGTGTCAGCGAAATACCACAGCGAAGGATTGCTCGGAATTTGCAGTCCCGACAGCAGGTCGATCATAGCGAGCCCCACGATCAGTGCCAGAAGGCCGAACCGCATGATGACGAATGCAGCGATCGAGAAGATCGCCAAGTCCCCGAGCCCCTGAATGATCGCGCCCGCCGGCCGCGCACTGAACTGATTGATCGTCGTCCAGAGTAACGCAAATACCACCGCGGCCAGCCACTGGTTCCGTAACATCGTACGAAGCACGAAAAAGATCAGGAAGAAAACCAGTGCGACTTCAATCGAGGCCGGAATCTGCGCGACGCAAGCCCCGAGTGTGCTGCGCGTCCCTGCCAGATACGCCGTGTCGCCGTAATTCGGAGTGATTCCGCGAGCCTGCGCCACGAAATCGGTGATGCGGTCGAGAATCGTCCACACGATCCCCAGTGCCAGTCCGAACAGCACGTCGCGCCCCACGATCGGATCGCGAAACCGGCCGCTCAGGACGCCGGCCCACGCGATCAGCGCCTGCGGCCAATATTTGCGAGCGTACGGCTCCAATGCGACGTACAGCGTCCACATCGCGGCGGCCCAGCCCACCGCGGTAAAAATCGCGACCATGAAATTTCCGAAGGTGCCGAGGTTCGCATTGAGGTGCCCGCGTAGAAGCCACAGCAGCATCTGGACCCAAAAGATGAAGTGCGCCAGCCGGAACGCACCGCGCCGGTCGCTTCTGCCCGCTTTCCAATTTCTCCACGCGAGCCAGGGTCCGATCGCCAGCAAAACGACGACGACCCCTGCCAACATCACCGTCTTCAAATGCCCCCGCAAAGGTGGATCGCGCGGCGGCATTCTTCCGGGTGCGCTCCACGGGCCGAGCAACGAAAACGCGACCGGCTTTCCCTGAAATGCCGCCGCTTCCACGCGCAAGGGCCAGCCCGTACCCGGCCACTTGCCGGTCCAAGCCGCGCGCTGATCGGAGGTGCCGAGGAATGTCCATTGCGGCTCGGCGGGTTGCAGCGTTGCCGGATCGAGCTGCGCGGCTTCGAACAGCGGCTTCCAGTCGAATGGCTGCGATCTCCCGGCGGACTCCTCGAATTGCGGTGGAATGGCCCGGAAGCTGATCAACCTGCCCTGCGCATCCAGCGTGACGCCGATCATCCCGGACATGATAGGAGCCGGATCGGCGTAGGTTTCGCCTTGCGTCACGATACCCGGCGTCAGGTTGTCATCGTGAAATTCCCCCGCCGTCAACGGGTAATTGCTTTGCCGGTAATAAAACCCCAGCATCGTGGGACGGCTCTTGAGAATCGTGTCCCATTGCGGATGCTCCTGTGATTCCGCGTAGGAAACCATGCCGCTATCCCAGCCGAAGCTGTACACGTCGTCGGCCGGACGTTCGGTGTAACCAAGGCGCTGGATGATATCGCGCGCTTTCTGCTTCAACACCTCTGGTGAATATTCCAGGTGCATGCGTTCGAGCGCGCTCAGCCGTTGCGACAGGATCGCCTGCACGATCAGGCCGGCCACGATTGCGGCGAACAATCCAATCGCGATGCGCGGTGCGAGTGCCGTTCCCTCGCCCGCAGCCGCCACCATTTCGGGCGAAGGCGTGTCACCAGCGGCGAGAGCCTCGGCCAACGGATCGCCTCCCGGCAGCGCCGCCGCAACCGCCAGTGCTGACGCCGGACGCTTCTCGGGATCGGCTTCCAGGCAGCGCATGACCGCCCGCTCCACGCGTGGGTCGAGATCCTTCACCAGCGTCGACGGATTGGTTGGCGTACTCTCGCGACGATCGAGCGAATCGAAGGGACGCTTCCCCGTCAGGATTTCGTAAATCACCAGCCCGAGCGAATACAGATCGCTCTTAACCGTTACCTCTTTTCCGGAAAGCTGCTCGGGCGCCATGTAGGCGGGGGTTCCGTTGCGAACCTCGGCGCCTTCGATCTGATCGGCCAGTCCGGCCAGCCCGAAATCGGTCAGCAAAACTTGACCGCGTCCGTCGAGCATGACGTTGGCTGGTTTCAGATCGCGATGCAGAACGCCTTTTTCGTGCGCTGCCGCAAGACCCGCGCACAGTTTTCGCGCGATCTCCAGGGCTTTGTCGGCCGGCAGCCTGCCGATGCGGCGCAAAAGCGAACCGAGGTCCTCTCCGTCGACATATTCCATCGAAAGAAACAGGTGCCCATCGATTTCACCAAGGTCGTAAACCCTGCATACATTGGGATGCGATACACGCCGCGCAATGCGCACTTCGTTGCGGAATCGATCCACAGCATTCGGATTATTCGCCACCACGGCCGGCAGGAATTTCAGCGCGACTTGCTGGCCGAGCGTGAGATCGTCTGCGCGATAAACTTCGCCCATGCCGCCGCGTCCCAGCAGCGCGATGATGCGGTAGCGCCCGCCTACCGTTGCTCCAGGCAGGAATTGTCCATCGCTTGAGCCACGCGAGGAAGAAGAGATCGTTCTGGACGTCGCGACCGTACGCGTCGCGGTTTCCTCTGCGCTGGTCGGGTGGCCGCACAGGGAGCAAAACTTACTATTTTCGGTGAGCCCTGCCCCGCACGAGACACACTTACCCATTCCTAAAAGGATCGCATGCGACAGGCTTTTGCGGACGTAGAAAATGAAAAAGTTACGGCTTTGGCGTCTCCGCGATGGTGCCACCCAAGCCCGCGTAGGTTTCTTTGACCTTCACCACCTTGGCTCCGGAAAACGTCACGAACATCACTTTTCCCGGAGGATTGCCGTAAATCCAATCTTCATAGTCGACGCCATCCTTGGATTCGCGCGACTTTCGGACTGGCTTGCCAACCGCCATGATGACTTCGTCGCGACTCATGCCCTCGATGGGCTTCTTTTCTCCGATGGCTTTCTTTACTTCGGGCGTCACCGTATCGATAGCTTGTTCGGTCACCGTCTGCTTGTCGAACTGAAGCACCGTCGCGAGCATCTTCTTGACTTCGGCCGAAGTCACTTCGCCGATGGGCTCGCCGAAGCGCAGGGCCACGTTGGTCCCGCCGGGAGCATTGGTCGCCTGGCCGCCGTTGATCGGCGACGTGCCGCCGCCCATGCCGATGGATACGTGATCTTTCCACGATCCTTTCCCGCGCGTGCCGCCGTTGATCTGCAAAAGGATCGCGTCTTTTTCGATCTCGACGTGAGTCACCTGCACCAGATCGCCCACGCGCCCGGCTGGCCCGAGTTCTTTCATCGCGTCGGCCCATTGCTGCTTGCTGTAGGTGCCGTCGGTCTGGACGTCGAGCGGCTTTTTCGAGCGCGGCAGCACGACTTTTACCGTCGCGTACTCCGCCATCAGCCCGCGCATGATTTCGACGCGCTGATCCAGCGTCAGCTTCTTCTGATCGGCTTGCAGCGACGCAATAGCTAAGAACGCCAGTAGGACTCGCGGAGAAATGTTGGCCATCAAACACCTCGCTGAGGGAACAGGCGCTGTACCAGAAAAAAGAGGACCACGACAATTCCCGTCGTCAACACGCTGCCTTCCGGGCCATACCCGCCGCCGCTCCACAAATCGCCTGCGCGCCAGTGCAGCCCGTATCCCGTCACACCCATTGTAAACCCGCTCAAATTGACCCCGAATAGGGGCAGGGTGACGTTCCAGCCAAAGTGCAGCCCGATGGGAAGCCACAGCGCATTGCTGCGCAGATAGGCGTAACCGAGCAGCACACCCCACAGCATGGTGTTGACGATCCCGAGCCGCGTCGAGTTCTCGTTCCCCGCGTGCGCCAAGCCAAACAGGACGCTGGCGGGAAGAATCGTGGCGAACGCGCCCAGCGAGCGGATCAGCAACTGGAACGCGTACCCGTGAAACAGCATTTCCTCGCCGGCTGCACCGAACAGCAGCACCACACTCACAAACAGAAAACTCGACCAGGGATGCTCGACGCCTGGTATCGCCTCGAATCGCGCCACCCCGATCATGAGCGGTCCGGCGAGGATCACTGCCGCCCCGGCCGCCGCTAACCCGGCGCCGGCTCCGAACTCGCGCAGAGAGGAACCCGTCCAGCCCAGGCCGAGATCGGACAAGCGTCCGCGTTCATAAATCCGCACCGTGATTGCGTTGGCGACCGCGGCTGCTGCAAACGTCGAGAGTGCCGACGTGACCAGCAATCCCGCCACCGGAATCATCAGCAGGGAGAAGATCACCACTCCGATCCAGCCAATGATGACGAACAGTCCGACGCGCAGAACGATGCCGAATTTGTCGGGAGGTTTATGAGTGGGAGGCGCGGCGGTCATGATGCGACATGAGCCAGGGCGGCGCCGTCCACGCGCACACGGACGCCACGTCGCGCGACGCGGACCGGCAAAACGGCGGCTCCTTCATTGACAATCGCGGCCTCGACGCGAGGGCGGGCTTCCGGCTCAACGAGAAACAGCACGCATCCGCCGCCGCCGGCTCCGCATACTTTGGCCCCGGTTACCCCGGCGCGGCGAGTGACCGTGACCAGGCGATCGATCAACGGCGTCGAAATCCCGGGTGCGTTGCGACGCCGATGGGTCCATTCTTCGCGCAACAGACGCCCGACCTCAGTCCAGTCCGCGCGCGCTAGCGCCTGACGCATACGAATCGCGATGACAGCGATCGCGGCAAAGTTACGATGCACCGCGCGGCTGCCGTCGACGTGAGCCTTGGTGACCTCCCAATTATTGATTCCCGAATTGCGCGGCGCTCCAGTATAGGCGAGCACGATTCTCCGCTCCAATTCGTCGGGGTCCACGGGAATCGTGGAGTGGTGGATGCCGTCACAGCGCAGCTCAATCGCGCCGACGCCTCCATACATCGCCGGATAGTAATCCTGGCAGCCGGTGGGGACGCGAATCACGCGGGCTTCGATATTTTGCGAAATCTCACGAAGCTTTTCGAGCGAATACCCGCACCCGAGCCAGCGGTTGAAGGCGCTAGTGGCGGCGATGATCAGCGCCGAAGATCCCGAAATCCCGGCTCCGGCGGGCGCCTCCGAACCGGTTTCGAGATGGAACCCGCCGGGCGGCCGGAAGAAACGGACGATCTCAGCCGCAAGCGGCAGCGCGTGGCGTTTGGCGCGAAGCAACGCGTCCAGCGAATCGTAAGAGCACTCCCGCTTCAGATCGGTGGAGCGGATGGTGATCCTCGAACCAGGCCGCGGCTCGATGGACGCGCTGGTGTAGCGATCGACGGCGAAGTTCACGGTCACCGCGCCTTCATGAAAAAGGTACAGCGGCCAGATGTCGAGCGTGGATCCAGCCAAATCGACGCGGCACGGTGCTTGGGAGACGATCTTCATTCCGAACAGCCAGTATATCGTGGGCAGGCTTGCAGCCCGTCGCGGCTCAGGGCGCAGCTAGCGTTATTACGCGCTCCATGACTGTCGCGCCTCAAACACCTGCGATCCACGTGGCCGTCAGTTGAGGCGCGACAGTTATGGAGCGCGTTCCTCGTGAAAAGGCGACACTTTATTCCTAGCGATTTGATTTAGGTTGCTCCATCCACCCTCGTGACTGGCGCATACGGCCCGGACAGTAGCCGATCCTCCGCGGCGCCCGGTCGTTTTCTTTTGTAGAATGCCAACGCGCTCCATTACTGTCGCGCCTCAAACACCTGCGATCCGCGTGGCCGTCAGTTGAGACGCGACAGTTATGGAGCGCGTTGCTCATAGTAACGGAGTCGACACGACACGCCACACAAGCCTGCGCCACAAGACAAAAAAACGGCGCGAGCTGTAGTCAGCCCGCGCCGCGGTTTTCCTGCACGCGAAGTTTAGAAGGTGATCTTCCCCGTCAACTGCGCCACGCGAGGCGACGAATCGAATCCTAGGAAGTTTCCATAGGGACTGGTGGGCGTGGTGGCCATGCCAGAGATCTGGCCGAACGTCGCATCGCCCATTCCGTTGTCCGGCATGCCGAAGTTCGGATGGTTGAATACGTTGAACGCCTGCATGCCGACGGCGAATTTGAGCCTTTCACGGATCGTGAAATTACGGTACAGGCTCATGTCCATATCGAAGTAGTGCGGCCCGCGGAATTGGTTGCGCGTTTGCGAAGACAGGCCGGTGTAGTTGTTGAAATTCGGATCCGAGCCGTCCACGAACGCTGCGGCATTCAAGCACGGAGTAACCGCCGCCCCCGCGCCGCAACTGGTTTGCGCGGGTCCACCCTTGCCGCTGTAGGTCGCAAACAGCGAGCCGGTGAAGTTTCCAAGCGCCGTGTTGTTGTCCAGGACGCTGAATGGCAACCCGGCCCGCCAAAAGATCTTTCCGGACCACTGCCATCCATTCACCACCTGGTTCAGCACTTTATTTCCCAGATGAACGGTTGGAGTGTAAACGAAATTGGCGTTGAAATTGTGGCGAATGTCGTAGTCGGCGTTGCCATAGTTGTTGGCGCGCAAGTTCAGCGGGTTGATCTGCCCGAGTAGCGAATCGCCGTTGAAAGCGAATACGCCGCCGTTGGAGATCTCATCCAAAGCGTGCGACCAGGTGTAGTTGAACTGCGCCATTAAGGTTCGCGAGAAATGGGCCACGAAGCTGGCGTTCAATCCGTCGTAGTTGGCGATGGCGCCGCTCTGATACTGGGTCACGCTGCCATAGTTGGGCACGGGAATTTTTGCCGGAACACCTGGGACGCCGGGATACAGACCGAACGCATCATAGGCATTCGGCCACGGATTCCCGTACGGCAGGCGGCCGGTGTGGTTTCCCACGTAGTTGACGATCACGGCCGTCGAATTGGTCAACTGTCGTTGCACCTGGAAATTCCATTCCTGAACCATAGGTGCGTGAATCGTGCCGACGATGGAATTAAAGCTGGGAGCCGCGAACACGGATCCAAGCTTAGCCAGCGCGGCGGAAAGCTGCGTAAACGTCTGGTTGATGTTGAAGGCGTTGGCGGACTGCTGCCAGGTCAGAGCGCCGCCCGCGGGGTCGAATGGCAGCACGCCGGCGGACGGCCGGACACGAATCGCGACGGAGACCGGCGGGTTGGACAAAAGGTTGTCCACCATCCCGGCGACGAGCGGATCGTAGAAAAGACCATAGCCGCCGCTGATCACGGTCTTGCTGTCTTTGGTGCCCCAACTGAAGCCAACGCGCGGCGACCAGTTCAGGGCATCCACATCGGGGAATGCCTGGTGTTGGCCAAAGGCAATGTCACTGCTGTAAGGGACGTTGCTCGGATTAGAAGCAGTGGTGCTTGCCAATTTCGAAAACGCGCCCGTGAAGTTCGCAAAACAGTTGAACTGGCACACCGGATTCGAGTTGCGTTCGATGCGCATGCCCATGGTGATTTTGAGATGGGAGGACACGCGCCAATCGTCGTTGATGTATACGCCCAGACCCCACAACGCCACCGGAACGTCACTCGCCAGGTTCAGCGCCTGACGATATTGGTACCCGAGTCCGTTGACGAATTTCTGAAGACCGCCGGTCACAAAACCGAAGTACGCGGCCGGCGAGTTGTAGAAGAAATTGTGGTCGCTGACGTCGTAACGCCGGAAGTTGGCTCCGATTTTCACGTCATGCGCGCCGCGAATGATCGTAAAGTCGTCGGTAAATTGATACTGCGTGATATTGCGGCCCTGCGGGAACGCATTGGTATGGTTCAACTGCGTGAACGGCACTTCGCCCGAATCGATCACCGTGTAAGGGAAGGTGGCGAGCGCTTGGGGGCCCTGCTGGAACTGCGCCACATAATGGCTCAGCGCCGCGCTGAACTGATTGGTGGAGCGAGGTCCGAAAATGTGCGTCTCCTGGAACTGGTTGTCATACTGCGGCTGGCTGGAGAGGGCATTGAACGCGGGATTGATCGCGTCGATGGTGGTGGGCTGGGTGCCGTGATCGATCCGGTAGCGGTAAAACGCGTTGTCTTTATCGGAAATCTTCTGATCGATGCGGAAGCCCAGGATCCACTCGGTGGCGAGGGCCGAAGGCGTGGACTGGAATTTCGCGGCGCAGGCCTGGGTTGCCGCATTGAATCCCGGCAGCGTGAGGCCTTTGCAGGCCGCGCTGTTCGCGATGGGCTGGGCGCTGGCGGCGCCGGGCGCGTTGAGCCACAGATTCAGCATCTGCTTGTAGGTGGCCAGTTCGTTCGGCTGCTTCGCCGCGATATTCGTCAGGACCGCGTTGGAAAACGCGGGAGTGGGGATCGTGACCGAATCCACATTAGGCAGGACGAACCGCAAACCTTCGGTGTCCACGAAGAAAAACGTTTTGTTCCTGATGATCGGACCGCCCAGCCGGCTGGCCCACTGATTGGCGTTCGAGAACGGCCGCGGATCGCCGTAGAAATTGTTGAACCAGTCGTTGGCGTTTAGATACCGGCCATTCCAGTAATACACCGCGTTTCCATGAAACTCGTTGGTTCCCGGCTGCGTGGTATAGATCACCTGCGCGCCTGAAAACGTTCCGTACTGAGCTCCGTAGGGATTGGTGATGATGGTCGCTTCCTGCAGCTCGTTCTGTCCCAGCGAAAGGTTCGTGGCGCCCGAATTGTTGATGTTGAAATACGGGTCCATGTAGTTTTCGCCATTGACCGTAAACAGATTGGAGGTCGCGGGTAAGCCGTTTGCGGTGAAGTTGCCATAGCTGTTGTTCACCGAAACCACGACGCCTGGCGCGGTGAATGCGATGTTGGTGATATCGCCGCCCCCGCTGGGCAAAAGCTCCACTTCCCGGGGTGTAAATCCGGTGCTATTGCTCGCTTCCGTATTGAGCAGCGCGGCCGCTTCGGTCACCTCCACGGTTTGTGTGGCGGTGCCCACTACCAGCGCGAAGTCGACATTGGCGAGCTGACCGACCAGCACGTCGACCACCCGCTCCGCAGCCTGGAAACCGCTTTGCGTCACGGAAACGGAAAATCGGCCGGGCTTCAGCAAAGAGAACCGGTAATTACCGTTCTGGTTCGTGGTCGAGTTCTGCGTGGCTCCGGTGTCCACGCTTTTGAGAGCCACTTTAGCGCTTGGAACCACGGCGCCGCTGGGATCGGTAACGGTCCCGGCGATGTCGCCCGAGATCATCGATTGTCCGTAAAGCGCTGAGGTCGCGCAAAGTGTGAGCAGTACAGAAATTACAAGCAGGTATTTTTTAGACATAGACCCTTTCCCTTGGGCGGACGCCCACGGAGCAATAATCCACGCGAGATTGCGTGAAACAATCAAGACATTCCCCAACGGCGGAGGCTGCCAGCCACCGCTAAACCCTGTACAGCGAGGTCAAACCCGACCTCTGATCGATTCTCCAACCTCGGAGATTGTTTCAAATTTATAACTTAGAGGACCCAAAGTCAATCCCCTTGACCCGCCGTGTAGTGGGTCAGTTTTTCATTCATGTGCCGCTCAACGTCCCGCCGTCTTGTAAGCGCCAGAGGGACAGCCCCATGCGTCAGCTTGGGGCTACGCGCGCGCATAGCGATCGCCCCAAACTGACGCATGGGGCGGAACCGAGGCGGGTTGGAAGCGACGTAATCACCGAAATTCAGTCGCTCCGTGCCCATTTGCATGTAAAGTCGGCGCATCGGAAGCTGACCCACTACCGCCCGCCAAGTCGATTAGACTCAAGACTGCGCGGCTGCCCAAAAATGATCCTGCTCCACTTGACCCCCATCGTTTTCGCGATCTCGGCGCTGGCCGGATTCCTGGGCGCGCTTACGGGGCTCGGAGGCGGCGTAGTGGTGACGCCAGCGTTGACGCTACTGCTGGGCGTAGATCTCCGCTATGCGATCGGTGCCAGCCTGGTATCGGTAATCGCCACATCCTCCGGCGCCGCAGCGGCGTTTGTCCGCGAAGGATATTCGAATCTCCGCATCGGTATGTTCCTGGAAGTAGCGACGACGTTGGGAGCCTTGCTGGGTGCGTATCTCTCGGCGAGAATCCCTACGGCCGCGCTGGCGGTGATCTTCGGAATTGCGCTGTTGCATGCGGCATGGCAATCGCTGCGCGAGCACGCCGGCGGGTCCGTTGCCGAGACGGCCGACCCGCTGACTGCCAAGTTGAAACTATATGGGAGTTATCCCGCAGAGCATGGACCGGAAACATATCGCGCAACCCACGTAAAAGCAGGCTTCGGGCTGATGTTCGGCGCGGGCACGCTCTCCGGATTGCTGGGGATCGGCTCCGGTGCGCTCAAAGTCATCGCGATGGACCAGGTGATGCGGATTCCGTTCAAAGTTTCCACCACCACCAGCAACTTTATGATCGGCGTCACGGCGGCGGCGAGCGCGGGAATTTATCTCAAGCGCGGCTACATCGATCCGGCGCTGGCCATGCCCGTGATGCTCGGCGTGCTGGCAGGCTCGGTGATCGGCGCCCGCGTCCTGATGGGCGCCGCCACGAAAGTATTGCGCTGGATTTTTGCCGCCGTGGTCGCGGTAATGGCCATCGAGATGATCTATAGCGGGTTTGCCAAATGACCGACGAACGCTTCGAACGCTGGATCGCGATGCTGCTCCGCGCCGGCGTGCTGACCGCGGCGATCGTCGTACTTGCAGGTGGGGTCGGACATCTGGCGAAGTTCGGCCATACCACTCCTTCGTATCACCCATTCCATGGTGAACCACACCAGTACACCAGCGCAAAAGCGATCGTTGCAGGGGCGATCCGCATGGACTGGCTGGCGGTGATCCAATTAGGGCTCTTGGTGTTGATTGCGACTCCGGTCGCCCGGGTGGCACTGTCGATCGCCGCCTTCACGCTGGAGCGCGATTGGATCTACGTGTCGATCACGGCGGCTGTCCTGGCGATTCTGCTGTACAGTTTGCTGTAGCTGGAATAGGCCCATGGGTTCGTTCTTCCGCTTCTTAATTCGCCTGGGCCTGCTAGGGCCACTGCTGCTAGGGATCGCGGATTCGTCCTTTCTTTTTCTTCCTTTCGGAAACGATCTGCTGCTGGTGATAATCCTGGCGCGGGACGATAGCCTGTTTCCGCTGTATGTCCCCATGGCCGCTCTCGGGTCGACCATCGGAGTTTTCCTTCTCGACGCTGTCTGCCGGAAAGGAGGCGAAGAAGGAGCGAAAAAGATGATGAAGCCGAAACGGTTCACCTATCTCAAGAAGCGGATGGCCCAACACGCAGGAGTGGCGATTGCGGTCGCCTGCATCGCGCCTCCGCCATTCCCCTTTACAGCAGTGATCAGCGCGGCCGCTGCGTTCGCGTATCCGCGAATCCGGTTGCTGGCGATCGTCTTCGTCATGCGCTTAGTGAGATTCTCCCTGGTCGGACTTGCCGCCATCGTGTGGGGGCGAAAAGTAGTACGAATCGCGGAATCGTCCCAATTTGTCTGGGCGATGGTGGCATTCACGATATTGTGCGCTGTGGGGAGCGCCATCTCGGTGGTGAGTTGGGTGCGCCGAAGCCGGGGGGCCGCAAGTCCGCGGGCCATCTAAAGAAATCTCGATCCTCCGCCGATGTTCTGGTGTCCACTACCCGTGTGCAGACGATGAAATATCTGGCCTTCACCCTTCTGTGTCTATGCCTCCAGGCGCAATCCATGCTCGATCCAGACGCCGCTGGGTGTAAGGACTCGAAGACTCTGCCCAAGCTGGAACTGTGCCGCATCGACAACTGCGACAAGAAAGAATCCGATCATCGCGACATTCCGATTCGCGAAGATGAGCGTGGCGAAGCGGTGGTCTCGCCGGTGGATGGCGATAGCCGCTCGGTGATGTACGAGTGCCGCGAAGGCACTGCCCCGGCCGACGTGGTGCGCCAAGCCGCGGCAGCCTTGCGCGCGACCGGCTTCGAGGTGCCCTATCAGTTCGCCGACAAAGAAGCCGGCCTCACCGCTCACAAGGGCGATACCTGGATCCTGGTGGACGCCGCGTCGCGCTATTACACATTGGTGGAGCTGAAGGTGGTGAATGAGCTCGAATCGGCCACCGATGCGGTAGCCATGGCCGAGGCGATCGACCATTACGGTCACGTGCCCGCTTACGGAATTTCGTTCGTGTCCGGCCGCGCCGATATTTCCCCCGAATCGGTGCTGGCGCTCCGCGAAATCGCCGCCATGCTGGAAGAGCACGCCGACTGGCGCATTCGGGTGACCGGCCACACCGACAACATTGGGACCAAGGAAGCGAATAATGCGCTGTCCCTTCGACGGGCGGGTGCCGTGGTCACCTGGCTGGTGGGCCGAGGCGTCAAGCGGACTCGTCTGGAACCTGCGGGCGCGGGCGATTCCGAACCGGTCGCCTCCAACGAAAGCGAAGAAGGCCGCGCGAAAAATCGCCGTATCGAACTCGTGAAGCTTACAGCGCAGTAGGTGGCTCAGCCCCATGGTCAGCTTGGGGCTAATTCTATGACGCGCGCTAGCCCCATGCGTCAGCTTGGGGCTATTTCTATGACGCGCGCTAGCCCCAAGCTGACGCATGGGGCTCTCCGTGTGGCGCTTACAAGGCGGCGGTGGGACGTTGCGCGGCACATGAGTGAAAAGCGCCGACCGACTACCGCGCAGTAGTACACTGCCGGTATGCGATTCGGAACCTTCCTGTTAGTGTGCGCGCTCGCGCCGGCGCAGACTCCACAATATGACGTGATCATTTCTGGAGGCCGCATCATCGACGGCACTGGAAATGCCTGGTTCTACGGCGACCTTGCCATTCGTGGCGATCGCATCGCGCGCGTGACTCCACAAGGGGGCCTCGGGACCGCGGGCGCAAAACAGAAGATCGATGCCCGCGGCATGGTGGTCTCGCCAGGATTCATCGACATTCAGGGGCAATCGCGCGGCGCGCTGCTGCAGGGCGACGGCCGCCTGATCAGCAAGATCACACAGGGCATCACCACGGAAATCATGGGCGAGGGCGGGACCAATGCTCCTGCCAATGAAAAAACGCTGAGGAGCGAACCGGATGACGCTACGCGCCGCATGAATGCTCGCTTCAACGGCCCGCACGGATTCCGCGACTGGCTGGACGCCATGCAGCAGCACGGCGCGTCGCCGAATTTCGGATCGTTCGTCGGAGCGACCACGCTGCGCATGTACGGGAAGGGCATGGCGCAGGGCGCTCCCACGGCGGCCGAGCTCGACGAAATGCGCGGGGCATTGAAACGCGCCATGGAAGACGGTGCATTTGGAATGGCTTCGGCGCTGATTTATCCGCCCGGCGAATACACCACTACGAATGAGCTGATCGAGCTGGCGAAAGTGATGTCGCCGTATGGCGGCGTGTACATCACTCATATGCGTTCGGAAGCGGACCGGCTGCTGGAGGCGATCGATGAAGCGATCGAGATTGGCCGCAAGGGCGGCGTTCCGGTCGAGATCTATCACTTGAAAGCGGCGGGAACGGCGAACTGGCCGAAGATGGCGCAGGCCATCGCGAAAATCGATCAGGCACGGCGCGAGGGCTTGGATGTGGGCGCGGATATGTATCCTTACGTCGCGGGCGGCACTGGGTTGACGGTGTGTCTTCCGCCATGGGCTTCGGCCGACGGCAAGCTTTTCGACAATCTGAAAGATCCCACGGTGCGCGCGAAGATTCACGCCGAATCGACGGCTCCGGCGCGCGACTGGGAAAACATCTGCCAGCAGGCGACCGCGGAAGGCGTCATGATTACGCGGCTCGTCAAGCCCGAGAATCACGCCTATGAGGGCAAGCGTCTTTCGGAAATCGCGACAGCGATGCACAAGGATTGGGCCGACGCTGCGATGGATTTGATCTCGAGCGAGCACTCGCGCGTCGAGACCATGTTCTTCATCGCCAGCGAAGACAATTTGAAACTTCAGCTTCGGCAGCCCTGGATCAAGTTCGGAACCGACGCGTCGGGAATCGATCCTGCGACAGCCCGCAGCCTGACGCACCCGCGCTCGTACGGCAACATGACGCGGGTGCTCGGAAAATATGTTCGCGAGGAGAAGGTCATTCCGCTCGAAGACGCGGTCCGCAAGATGACCTCAGCCGTGGCGAACCGCCTGTCGATTCAGGATCGCGGCGTCCTGAAAGAAGGCATGTTCGCGGATGTGGTGGTGTTCGACCCAGCGACCGTCGCCGATCGCGCGACGTACGAAAAGCCGCATCAGGTTTCGACGGGAATTAAGGAAGTTTTCGTGAACGGAGTTGCGGTGGTCCACAACGGCGACGTCACGGGGGCGAAGCCGGGGCGGATTGTTTGGGGACCGGGGCGTGTTTCGAACTAGGTGCACGGACGTTGACTGAAGCCGGCGCCGCAAGCTCAAGAGGCTATGAAAAAACTCTCAATAACGCAGACTCTTGCCTTCGCTGGGGGGCGGACCCCCTGGTCCGCGGCCGATCCCCCGATCGGCCTTTCCGCATGTCGATCGACCTGATTTTATTGGCGAGATTGCGCGATCAGGGGATCGCGCGCGGACCAGGGGCCCGCCCCCCATAGATGCCATCGATTACGATCGTGACTACCATTCGAGCTCCACAGGATCTTTGCTTCGATCTCGCGCGTAGTGTCGATCTTCACATAGAGTCGATGTCGGCGACCGGCGAAACAGCCGTTGCAGGTGTCACGCGAGGGCTGATCGGGTTGAACGAAGAGGTGACATGGGAAGCAACTCACTTCTTGGTGCGCCAACGTCTCACCAGCCGGATCACCGCGTTCGACCGCCCGAGCCATTTTCGTGATTCACAGGTCCGCGGAGCGTTTCGCCGCTTCGACCACGATCACTTCTTTGCCAGCGCGGACGGCGGCACGCAGATGACCGACGTTTTCGATTACACGTCTCCGTTCGGTCTCCTAGGAATTCTAGCGGATCACATTCTTCTTGAGAGATACATGCGCGCGTTGATCGCACGCCGCGCCGAAGCGATAAAAGCCGAAGCCGAACGTCGGGCTGCTAAAATCGACCCTTGATCGACATCCACAGCCATGTTCTCTATGGACTCGACGATGGGGCCCCGACCATCGACGACTCGCTCGCCATGTTGCGGGTGGCGGAGGAAAACGGAACCACGGATCTGGTCGCGACGCCGCACGCGAATCTGACGTATCGATTTCAGCCAGATCTCATCCGCGCGCGGCTCGCCGAGCTCTCCGGAAAGACGGCAGTGCGGCTCTATTCGGGTTGCGATTTTCATCTCAGCTACGACAATATCCAGGATGCGATCGAAAATCCTCAGAAGTACACTATCAATCAGAAGCGCTATTTGCTGGTGGAGTTTTCCGATCTGCTGATCTTCCGCAATACCGCCGAGATTTTCGGACGGCTGCAGGACGTCGGCATGATCCCGGTGATCACGCATCCGGAACGCAACGGCTTGCTCCGGCAGCGCACGGAAAATCTGGAAGCCTGGATCGAGGCCGGTGCGCGGATTCAACTCACGGCCCAAAGCCTCACCGGTGGGTTCGGCGCGCGCGCGCAGGAATTCTCGGAAGGGCTGCTGGATCGTGGCCTGGTCCACTTTGTCGCCAGCGACGCCCACGATTGTGAACATCGTCCGCCGGCGCTGACGGAAGCGCATGCCTGGCTCGCAAAACGCTATGACCAATCGGCTGCGAATGCGCTGTGCATCGAAAATCCAAAAGCGGCGATCGAGGGACAGCCGGTCCAGAAACTAAACCCGGCCGAACCGCGCAAGTGGTATCAGGTGTGGCGTTGAGCCGGGTGCTGATGGCACTTGCGACCCACTGCACCTGCAGCGACTACAACCCGGTGCCGGCGTAGAGCTGAAACGGTCCCCAATAAAACGGCTTCCGGTACGGGCCCTGCGATTGGATCAGGCGGAGTTTGGCGGCGCGGAGCGCTTCGGCGGGCGCGACGTTCTTCGTTAATTGCTCGTAGAAATCCGCCATGAGATTCGCAGTCGACATGTCGGTGACATCCCACAACCCGGCGACGACGTTCTTCGCTCCGGCTCGCAGAAACGCCCAGGAGAGCCCCACCAGCCCTTCGCCGGAGTAGGTTTTCGAACCGGCGCTGCGGCAGGCCGAGAGGGTGACGAGATCGGCATTCAGAGCGACCTCCATAACCTCGCGGGCGGACAGTGCGTAGCCAGCGTCGTGACGGGAAAGGATCAATGCGGAATCGAGCGGACTCTCGCGATTCGCGGACGCGTGGGCGGCGAAGTGGATCCAGGAGAATCGTGAAGGCGCTGCCGCGCGATACGCCGCGGGATACGCCTGCGGACCCTCGATCACTAGGCGGCGATCGGGCGCGAAACTTCGCGCGATGAGGTTCATTTCCCTGCCCGCGTAAATCAGCTTGGGATACTCTTCGACCGCCGGCTCAGGATCACCGATGAGCAGCAGAGACCGCGTCGCGTTCGACAACTTGCGAGCCTGTAGTAACACACCCAACGACGGCGCGACAGCGACCGTGACGCGATCGATCAGATAATGCGCGGGATTTTGGGGATCGGGAAGGGTTTCCAGATTCAGGGAATGCAGCGCGCGATCGGGCACGACGATGATGCGCGTCTGAGATGCCTTGACCGGTCCCAGCAGAATTTCGGACAATTTTTTTCCGGCGGGAAACTCTGAATCGAGCGGATCGCGCAGATTTTCGATGAAGGTGCGATAAGCCTCGACCAGCCCGCCGATTTCTTTTTCCGGAGGAAGCACGTGGAGCTGCACCTCGTCGGGCGTGACTACCCATAGGAAGGATCGGGTTGGAGCAAGCCAGTAAGACAGCAGGGTGCTGTGCGAAGCTCTTGCGAATTGCTTGAGACCTGCCGTCGTAATGGACCTCCTGGCGCTTTCGGTGGAATGGAGTCTCTCATCCAGCACGCGCGCACGGCTGGATTCGGCGACCTCCAGGGCGCGCTCACCGTTCCCTTGCGAAACCAGGAAATCGACGTAACGCTGATAGAAATCGATCAGGCTGGAGAGATACGAGAGCTTGTACTCGTCCCGCGTGAGATTCGAGCGGCGGCCCTCGACCAGCGCGATCGCGGCGCGGAACTGGCCGTCGGCGCGATCGTACTGTTTCAGTTGGACCAGGAGCTCCGCCAGACCGGACTCCGCTTCCAGGACCGGCGTCGGGTCGTCGGATGGTTCCGCGAGAATCGCACGATACAACCTTTCCGCCGGCGCGAACTGTCCGCGCCCTGCGGCGATCAGAGCCTCATTGACGCGCGGATACGAAACGGAACGGCTTCCCAGGTTCTGTTTCAGGTCGAGCGCCTGCCGGTTGTAAATCTCGGCGGCGTCGTAGCGCCCCAGCCTGATCGACGCCAGCGCCAGATTATCCAGCCAGGCGGCCATCCAGTATTGATCTTTGACTTCGCGGGCGATGCGGAGGGCCTGCTCGGTCTGCTCCAGGGCGGCATTGAAATCGCCCCGGTCGATCATGACGCTTCCGATATTTCCCAGCCAGATTTGTTGTTCGTACCGGTTGCCTAGTTTTTCAAAGCCTTCCTTGGCTTCCCGAAGGTGAGCCAAGGCTTTGTCGTAGTCGCCCAACTGGTAATAGCACCAGCCCAGGTTGCCGGATGTCCGCGCTACTGAACTGACCGATTCGAGACGCACGAATGATTCGCGCGCACGGACGAGCCAATAAATCGCCTCGTCGTAATGAAAGGAGTTAAGAAACATTACGCCCAAATTTCCGGCCGCGGCCGCTTCCAGATACGGATCGCCAACGGAAGCGGCAGTGTGGAGCGTGCGGCGCAGGCTCGCGTCGGCTGACGGGAGATCGCCTTGCCGGATTTGCAGAGCTCCCAATCGCAGGTCGATCTCGGCATTCAGAGGCGCATAGTTGAGCGGAATTGCAAGTTGCTGTGCCTGATCCAGGTCAGCATTCGCTCCGCCGTAGTCTGACTGCAGAGTTTTTGCCCTGCCGCGATGCATTAGCCAACGGGCCCGCAGTTCCGGCGATTCGGGAGGCTGTGGGCCTTGCAGAATCTCCAGGGCTTCCGGAGCTTTTCCGTTAGAAATAAGAACTTCCGCTTTGAGAAGACGGAAGCGCCAGGAAGGCTCGCGGCGAAAGCCGGCATCGGCGAGTGCTAAGGCTTCTTTCAGGCTACCCTGGCGGACCAGGCGGCGGGCGCGTTCATAGATCGCGTCTGGCGATTCGGAAACCCGGCAGCTCTCGAGGACACACAGGTGCGCAACAAGAAGAGCCGCGGCCGCAATTCTATGGCCAGGTGCTTCCGTTGCCATCGGCGCCGCCAATTGAATAGGAACCTTCGACGGAGCAACCCAATTCCACGTGCAGCATCGACAAACGGCGGGAGGTTGGGGTGATAAAGAACTCGGCCAGATACACAGTACCGAAATGCGGCACGTGAATCCCGTGTCCCTGGCGCGTGAGACCTCCAGGCAGATTTTCAGGGATGCGCGCCATAGTGCAACCAAGCGTCCCTTTCGATTCGGGAAAACCCCGGTCCTCGCGCTGAAAAAGGCTCATTGCGGCCAGCGTATCGCGAACCTTCTTGTTGGCCGCGTGATCGCGCGTCAGAGCGCTCCAGTTGCTGTACTCGCTGAAAAAGTCCGTGGCGAGCTCGACCTTGATCTCGTGCCCGCCGATGCGGAGCCCTTCGAATCGAGAGCCGAGGGCAATGAAATTCGGTTCGGAACCATCATTGGGGTGCTTAGTGGTGAGCCGCGCTACCACGCGCTCGCACGTCACTACGTCGAGAATGTTGAGCCGCTCGATGACCGTCATCGACAGCGTGCCGTGAGCCTGGTCCTTTTCACTGTGGCTTCCCACAACTTGTGACTCGGCGTGATGGAACGAAAAGAAATTCCTGTGGCGAAATTGCTCGACCTTGGAAATCCCATGGCCTCCATGAATCGGAAGCGCAACGGAACCCTGGATTTCCATCGTCTCCTGAACGGGCAGGGTAATATTTCCGGTCGCGGCAACGGCTTGGGCGTGATAAAGGAAGCGGCTTTTCATGTTGGATTTAGATTAATTGAATTTGACTGTAAATGGGTACCGGGCGACTTCCACGGCGCTGCCACCCTGGTCGACGCCTGAGATCACCAGCACATAGCGGCCGGACCGCAGCGCATGGATCGGAACCAGCACCTGAATCGACTGTCCTGGCGCGAGTTTGTCGAATCGCATGGAATAGAATTCCGACTGACCCGGATCGTCACGCACAACGGCGCTATAGGCGGTGAAATCCCGATCCCAGGTACGGTCCATGTACAGGGTGTAAAACTGCGCTCCAGGCGGAGGAGCGATGACGGTCGCTTCACCGCGCGACGCGGCATACAGCGGATAGGAAGAAACCGCTTGCGGTACATCACTTTGGCGATGCACGCCGGTCTGGTAACCGGCCAGGATGGCCGCTACCACGGCCGCTAACGCTGGGGCGATCGCCCATGGCTGCCGCCAGATGGATGCGAGGCCGCTCCACCAGCTGGCACGCTCTTTTACAGGCTCACTGCGAGGGCCAGGAGTCTGCTCGATGAAAACGGCTCGAGCATTCTCCTGAAGAACCGACAGCGTCCTCAGCTCCTCCGAGCACTGAGGACAGTCAAAGAAGTGCCGTTCGAATTCCTCAACTTCGGAAACGGAGAGGTCGCCCAGCACATACCGCTCGGCGGCCTTCAACTGAATCGCTTCCGGATGATCCATTCTTCATGGCCCTCACTTTCTAAGTGACACATCGAGGCAGTTCGTTTCAAAACAAATACGGTCTTTCGCGTACTAGAACCTATGGCTGCGCCAGACCGCTTTTCTCGAACGCTTCCCGGAACCGGGTCTTCGCGCGATGCACCAGCACGCGAAGATAGTCGCGATCGACCTGAAAACGTTCGCAAATTTCCGACTTTTCGACTTCTTCAAGAAATACGGCGCGCAGAATGTTCTGATCCTTGTCGGCGAGTCCGGAAAGAACGTTGCGGACCAATTCTTTCCGCTCGCGGGTGACGATGCCGCTTTCCAGGTTGACTCGCCGGTCCGCAAGCTCCAGCGCATCTTCCGGAATCGGAGGATGACGCGTGGAGGCGCGCAGCAACTCCATCATCACGTTGATACAAACCGAATGAACGTAGGCGCCCAGCCGCTCCGGATGGTCCAGACTGCGGTCCGATTTCAGGAAATTCAGAACACGCAGGAAAGTCTCCTGGCGGATGTCCTCAATCAGTTCCCAGGAGCGCAGCCGGTAGCGCAGGGAGAGGCGGATGACATTTGAAAAATGTGAGACAAAGTGCCGTTCCGTTTCCGCATCGCCATCACGGAGCCGGCCAAGGTACGCGCTATCAAAGGGCGTTGGGTTCAATCATTTAGGATAACCGGATATGATGTAAACAGTGGGCCTCGAACTCTCCGACCCACTCGTTCAAGAGTGGTTCGCCTCCCAATTCCGAAACGTTACCGAACCGCAGCGGCTCGGATGGCCGGAGATCCGCGCCGGCAACGATGTACTGATTTCCGCGCCCACTGGCTCAGGAAAAACCCTGGCGGCTTTTCTGATGGCGTTGGACGGGCTGGTCCTTCAGGCTCGCGACGGTGATCTGCCAAACGGCACACAGGTGCTGTATGTGTCGCCGCTGAAGGCGCTGAGCAACGACATTCATAAGAATCTGGATGTGCCGCTGTCGGGCATCGCGGAGTTGGCTCGGTCGCGTGGAGTGAATCTCGCGCCGATTCGCACCGCGGTTCGTACCGGAGATACCCCGCAAGCGGAACGGACGGCGATGGGCAAGGAAGCGCCGCACATTCTGGTGACGACGCCGGAATCACTTTACATTCTTTTAACCGCGGAGCGTCCCCGGCAGATGCTGCGGTCCGTCAAGACGCTGATCGTCGACGAGATCCATGCGGTTGCCGATGACAAGCGCGGCTCGCATCTGGCATTGTCCATCGCGCGGTTGGAGGCGCTGGTCGGGCATCGGTTGCAGAAGATCGGGCTATCAGCAACAGTGAGCCCGATTGAAGAGGTCGCCCAGTTTCTCAGTCCCGACGCGCGGATCATTCAAGTAGGCCATCGACGCGAGATGGAGCTGGCGGTGGAAGTTCCGCGCGACGAGCTCGGTCCCGTGGCAAGCAATGAGATGTGGACCGAGATTTACGATCGCGTAGCGGAGTTGGCTCGCGAGAATCGAACCACGCTGGTGTTCGTCAACACGCGCAGGCTGTCGGAACGGGTCGCGCATCATTTAGGGGAGCGGCTGGGCGCGAATGCGGTGCTTCCGCATCACGGAAGTTTATCGCGCCAATTGCGTCTGGAAGCCGAGCAGCGGCTGAAATCGGGTGAATTGCGAGCCGTAGTCGCAACTGCGTCGCTCGAGCTGGGAATCGACATCGGCACTGTGGATCTGGTTTGCCAGATCGGATCTCCACGATCGATCGCGGTCGCACTACAACGGATCGGACGAGCGGGGCATTGGGTCGGAGCGCTTCCCAAAGGCCGGCTGTTCGCCACCACGCGCGACGAGCTGATCGAATGCGCGGCGTTGATACGCGCCATTCGGGCCGGGGAGTTGGATCAAATCGAAATTCCGCCGGCTCCGCTGGATATTCTGGCGCAGCAAATTGTGGCTGCGTGTGCAGCGGACGATTGGCTGGAAGACGACTTGTTCGCGCTGGTGCGCCGGGCGTATCCGTATCGCAATCTTGACCGCGCTGTGCATGACTCCGTGATCGAGATGCTCTCCGAAGGTATCGCGACGTCGCGAGGCAGGCGCGGCGCATACTTGCATCGCGACCAGGTCAATGGTCGTGTTAAGGGCCGGCGCGGGGCTCGACTCGCTGCGATCACCAGCGGCGGCGCGATTCCGGATACCGCACAATATCAGGTGGTCGCCGAGCCGGAAGGCACCGTGGTCGGATCGCTGGATGAGGATTTCGCCGTCGAGAGCATGGCGGGCGACATCTTCATGCTGGGTACGACGTCGTGGAAAATCCGCCGCATCGAGCCGGGCCGAGTCCGCGTGGAAGATGCGCGTGGCGCGGCGCCGTCGATTCCGTTCTGGCGCGGCGAAGCTCCCGGCAGAACGCGCGAGCTTTCGAATGAAGTGGCCCGGCTGCGCGTGGATATTGCTGCGTCGTCAAATGCGGTAGAGATGCTGGAACGCGAATGTTCGCTCGACCGGCTGGGCGCGGAGCAGGCCGCGCAGTACGTGCTCGCCGGACAAAGAGCGTTGGGCGCGATGCCCAGCGAAGACGTGGTGGTCACGGAAAGATTTTTCGACGAAGGCGGCGGAATGCAGTTGATCATTCACGCGCCCTTCGGATCGAGAATCAACCGGGCCTGGGGGCTCGCGCTGCGCAAGCGCTTCTGCCGGACGTTCAATTTCGAATTGCAAGCCGCGGCGACCGATAACGGCCTGCTGCTCTCGCTGAGCGATCAGCATTCTTTCCCGCTCGAATCGGTGTTCAGCTTCCTGCATCCGAAAACCGTGGAGCATGTTCTGACCCAGGCGATGCTCGATTCGCCGATGTTCGGAGCGCGCTGGAAATGGAACGCGTCGCGAGCGCTGGCGATTCCCAGATTTGCGGGCGGCAAGAAAGTCCCGCCGCCGATTCAGCGGATGCGATCGGACGATCTGCTGGCCGCGGTGTTTCCGGACCAAGTGGCCTGCGCCGAAAATCTGACAGGCGAGATTCGGATTCCAGATCATCCGCTGGTGAATGAGACCATCGCGAATTGTCTACATGAGGCAATGGACGTGCGGGGGCTCATCCGGATTCTGGAGCGCATGGACGAAGGCTCGCTCCGCGCGGTCGCGATCGATACTCCGGAGCCTTCGCCGTTCTGTCACGAGATTCTCAATTCGAATCCGTACGCGTATCTGGATGACGCTCCCTTGGAGGAACGGAGGGCGCGTGCGGTGCAGTTGCGGCGAACGCTCTCAACTGTCGATGCCGCGAACATCGGCGCACTCGATCCAGCAGCGATCGCGCAGGTGGCCGAAGAATCGTGGCCGGTGGTTCGAGATGCCGATGAACTGCACGATGCTCTGTTAACGCTAATCTTGCTTCCGCCGGTTGCAGACTGGCAGGGCTTCTACGATGAGTTGGCGAGCGCCGGACGCGCGCAGACCGTGGGACGATGGTGGGTCGCCACAGAGCGGCTGGGGCGCCTGGAAGATCACACTTCGATTCTTCGCGGATGGATGGATTCGATCGGACCGTCGACACCGGCCGAGTTGACGGAACGGTTGGGGCTCGTGGTGAGCGACGTCGAGATCGCACTGGGACAGCTCGAATCGGAAGGCCAGATCATGCGCGGGCGCTATTCCAGCTCCGAGGCGCAATTTTGCCATCGCCGGATCCTGGAGCGGATTCATCGTCTGACGCTGGGCCGGTTGCGGCGCGAGATCGAACCGGTCACATCGGCGGGCTTCATGCGGTTTCTGTGCCGCTGGCAGCACCTGGCTCCGGGAACGCAATTGCATGGAGTCGACGGGCTGTTCCAGGTGTTGCGGCAGCTTCAGGGATACGAGATTTCGGCGGCGGCGTGGGAATCGGTGGTGCTGCCGCGGCGGGTCGCGGGATACGATCCAGAATGGCTCGACCGGTTGTGTTTATCGGGGGAAGCGATGTGGGGCCGGCTGTCACCACATCCGGCCCTGGAAAGCGAAGGCGCACGCCGGGTGCGTCCTACGCGAGTCGCGCCGCTGGCGATTTTTCTGCGCGAAGATGCGACCCGGCTGCTTCCAGTGGGTCCTGCAAACGCGCCGCTGTCGCACGCGGCTCATGACGTTCTGGAGGCGCTTGAAAAACGTGGAGCCTCGTTTTTCAACGAACTCGTCCGCGCCACGGGAAGGCTGGCGAGTGAAGTAGAAGACGGCTTGTGGGAGCTGGTCGCGGCAGGGCGCGTCACTGCCGATGGATTCGAGAACCTGCGAGCATTGATCGACCCGAAACGGCGGCGCGGCGAAGGTCGCGGCAGATTCGCACGTCCAAGGCATGCTGCCGGCCGGTGGGCGCTGATGGAGCGAGGCTCGGAATCGCCAGATGCGGAATTCTTCGCGAAACAGTTGTTGGATCGCTGGGGTGTCGTGTTCCGGGATCTGCTGGCGAGAGAGACACTCGCACCGGCATGGCGGGATCTTCTCGTAGTGCTGCGGCGCATGGAAGCTCGCGGCGAAATTCGTGGAGGCCGGTTTGTCGCGGGTTACGTCGGAGAACAGTTCGCACGGCCGGAAGCGCTCGATTTACTAAGGCATATCCGGCGTAGCGGGGCCAACGACGAGCAGATCGATATTGCGCTGGCCGATCCGCTCAATCTCACCGGTATCGTACTGCCGGGACCGCGAACCAGCGCGCTCGCGCCGGGATCCTTGAGATTGCGTGACGGCGTGCCGGAACTCGCGGCCTCGGCTTAATCGGCCCAGTTTTCGACTTTGAGCCCTTCGATGCGGGAAAACTCGCGGGCGTTGTTGGTCACCAGCGTAACGCCCAGGGTCAGCGCATGGGCGGCGATAAGCAGATCGTAAGGTCCGATCGGCGTGCCTTTGCGCTCCAGTTCGGCGCGAATGCGGCCAAAGTTACTTCCGGCGCTGTCGTCCAGCGGGGCCACGGTGATCAACCGCCGCAACGCCTCGATCCGGGAGAGGCTCATATCGCGATACTCGCTCTTCCATGCCCCGTACATGAGTTCGAAGTACGTGATCACGGACATGCCGGCATCCTCGGATTTGGCCTTCCGGAGGCGCTCCATCAGCCGCTGTGGTTTCCGTTTGGCGATGTAGATGCAGATGTTCGTGTCCAGGAGATAGAGCATCTCTCAGAGGCCCTTGCGCTTCTGCATGCGGCCCTGCTTTCGTCCGGCCCGAAAGAAATCCTTGGGCATACCCGCGAGTATCTCAACCACCTCGGCAAGGCTGTTGCGACGCTCCCGCATGACGATCTCGTCACCCCGGCGGAATATCTCGACTTCGTCGCTCTTCAATTTGAACTGGCGTGGAATGCGAACCGCCTGCGAGTTGCCGCTGCGGAATACCTTGGTGATAGTCACATCCTAAGTATATACAAAACGTATATACACTGGAAGGTTTTGCCGCAAGTCTCGCATGGCGGGTGAATCGAGCTGCGTTGTATAATCATGAGGATCGCATTGATCTGGAGCTGACGGCGACCGGAACCGCATCTCAAGAAAGCCTCATGACCACCGAACCGCCGAAAGAAGTCTGCGCCCCCGAAGAGACTACTCCCGGGAATTACTTCATCTCCAACTATCCGCCCTACTCATTCTGGACGCAGGATCACGTGGGGGATGCGTTCAGCGCGCTGGATCGTCCGCCTGCTCCTGGTACTCCGCTGGGGATTTATCTGCATATTCCGTTCTGCCGGAAACGCTGTCACTTTTGTTATTTCAAAGTATATACGGATAAGAACGCGAGCGAGATTGAATCCTATTTAGACGCTGCCATCGAGGAGTTAAGGCTTTACTCCCGCAAGCCATTTATTGGCGGCCGCAAACCGAAGTTTATCTATTTCGGCGGCGGCACTCCGTCGTATATCTCCTCGAAACAGCTTACTCAGGTGGTGGACGGGATGAAGCGCCTGCTGCCCTGGGACGAGGCTGAAGAGATTACCTTCGAGTGCGAGCCTGGGACACTTACCGAAGGCAAGCTGGAAGTGATTAAGAATCTCGGGGTGACCCGGCTTAGTCTCGGTATCGAGAATTTCGACGATCACATTCTGGAGATTAACGGGCGCGCGCATCGTTCCAAGGAAATCGGCCGGGCGTATGATTTCGCGCGATCCATTGGATTCCCGCAGATTAATATCGACCTGATTGCAGGGATGGTAGGGGAGAATACGGAAAACTGGAAAGAGTGCGTGCGCAAGACCATCGCGCTCGATCCTGACAGCGTGACCATCTATCAGATGGAGGTTCCTTATAATACGACGCTGGTCAAGGAAATGAAGATTCACGGCCAGAACGTGGCTCCAGTTGCCGACTGGCAGACTAAACGCGAATGGGTCGACTACGCCTTTAATGAAATGGAAAAGGCAGGATACAGTGTCGCGAGCGCTTATGCGGTGGTGAAGGATCCGGCGCGTACCAAGTTTCTGTATCGCGACCTGTTATGGACCGGCGCTGACATGATCGGTCTGGGCGTCGCCTCCTTTTCGCATATCGGCGGAACGCATTTTCAGAATCGCCACGACTTCGAGCCGTACATGGCGGCGCTGCGCGAAGGCAAGCTGCCGATCCATCGCGCGCTCACACCAACCGGCGAAGAGTGCATGATCCGCGAACTGATCCTGCAAATGAAGCTGGGGAACGTGCGGCGGCCGTATTTTCAACACAAGTTCGGAGTGGATCTCGCCGAGCGCTTCGCCGGTCCGCTGGCTGGGCTTCACGATCGTGGGTTCATCACCATCGATCGCGACAATTTAAAATTGAGCCGCGACGGGCTATTGCAGGTGGACAAACTGCTGCACGAGTTTTTCCTGCCCCAACATCAGGGCGCCCGGTACGTCTAACGGAAATGATGAAACATGATTACGATGCAATCGTGATTGGCGGAGGCCCCGCCGGCTCGACGGCGGCGGCGGTTCTGGCGCTGCACGGCCGCCGTGTGGTGCTGCTTGAAAAAGAGAAGTTCCCGCGCTATCACATCGGTGAATCGCTGTTGCCCTTCGGCTTTTTTACGATGGAGCGGATCGGCATGACGGCGAAGATGAAGGGCTCGCACTTCGTCAAGAAGTTCAGCGTCCAGTTCGTCACTCCGGACGGCAAATCGTCGCAGCCATTTTACTTCCATACGCATTTGAAGCATGAAGCGGCGCAGACCTGGCAGGTGCTTCGCAGCGAGCTGGATCAGATGCTGCTCGAAAACGCTCGCGAAAAAGGCGCCACGGTAATTGAGGAGATGACCGTTCGCGACGCGATCCGCGATGGCGATGCGGTCAAGGGCGTCAAAGCCGTAGATAAGAGCGGTGAAGCGCATGAATTCCACGCGCCGATCACCATCGACGCCACCGGACGCGATGCGTTCTTCGTGACGCGCAACGGATGGAAGATTCGCGATCCGTATCTCAATAAAATTGCGGTGTGGACGTATTACAAGGGCGCGGTACGCGATCCCGGGATCGACGAAGGTTCCACCACGGTGGCTTACGTTCCCGAAAAGGGCTGGTTCTGGTACATTCCGCTGGCAGGCGACGTAATCAGCGTCGGCGTGGTTGCCGAAAAAGATTATTTGATGCGGCGAACCAAGGACCTGAAGGAGATCTTTTATCAGGAAGTCGATCAAAACGTCTGGATCAAACAGCATCTCGCGGTGGGCGAACAGTTCGGTCCGTTCCGGATCACGGGCGAGTATTCATATCGCTCGCGCTACTGTGCGGCGGACGGATTGATTCTGGCCGGCGACGCGTTCGCATTTCTCGATCCCGTGTTTTCCTCGGGCGTGATGATGGCGCTTCGCAGCGGAGAGCTTGCCGCCGACGCCGCACATGCCGCTCTGACCGACGGCGATTTTTCGGCAGCGCGTTTCGCCGACTACGGCGCGGAATTCTGTACGCGGATCGAATCCATGCGCCGCCTGGTGTACGCGTTTTACGATCACAACTTCAGCTTCCGCGAGTTTTTGAAGAAGTATCCGCATCTGGCCGGCGATGTGACCGATTGCCTGATCGGAAACTGGCTGAAGGATTTCGATCCGATGTACCAGGCCATGCGCGAGTTCGCCGGCAACATTCCCGATCCTCTTCCGCACGGCAAGCCGCTGGTGTCTATCCCTGAAACCGCTCTTCAAGCCGAAGGATGAGAGCGGACATCGAAGCTGATCAGCTCGAAAAACTGACAGCGCTTTTCTTGGCGTTGCAGGGCCGCAATGCGTTCTATTCGACAAAACTGCGCGGCATCGAAAGCATTCCCAGCTTCGAATGGTTTTCCGAACACATTCCGTTTACGACCAAGCGCGAGCTGATCGAGGACCAGCATATCCATCCTCCGTATGGGTCGAACCTGACGTATCCCCTGGAACGCTATACCCGCTTCAGCCAGACCAACGGGACCACCGGAACGCCGCTGCGCTGGCTGGACACGCAGGAAAGCTGGGACTGGATGGCCGGCAACTGGAAGCAGGTGTTCCAAGCCGCGGATGTCGGCGCGGGCGATCGCATTTTTTTCGCGTTTTCCTTCGGCCCGTTCCTGGGATTCTGGGTTGCGTTTGAAGCCGCTTCCCGCATGGGATGTCTTGCGATTCCCGGCGGCGGGATGCGCAGCAGCGCGCGGCTCCACGCGATTCTGGACAATGCAGTGACCGTGCTGTGCTGCACGCCGACCTACGCGCTGCGGCTGGGCGAATCCGCCGTCGAGGAGCACATCGACATTTCGCAGTCGAAGGTGCGGCGTATCATCGTGGCCGGCGAGCCCGGTGGCAGCATCAAGGCGACGCAGACGCGCATCCAGGAACTGTGGCGCGGCGCCCGCGTCGTTGATCATCATGGGATGACCGAAGTCGGACCGGTAAGCTATTCCTGCCCGAAGCGCGACCGCGTCCTGCATATCATCGAAGCTTCGTATTTCGCGGAAGTAATCGATCCTGCGAACAGCCGTCCAGTTGAGCCGGGCGAGCGTGGCGAGCTGGTGCTGACCAATCTGGGCCGCATCGGATCGCCGCTGATTCGTTATCGCACGGGGGATATCGTCCAGCGCGGCGCATCGGAACAATGCGAGTGCGGTTCTCACGACCTCGCGCTCGAAGGGGGCATCCTGGCGCGAACCGATGACATGGTGGTGGTGCGCGGAGTGAATCTATATCCCAGCGCGATCGAGGAAATTCTGCGCGACTGCGACGGCGTCGCCGAATATCGCGTGGAGATTCGAACCGAGCGATCTCTTTCCGAAATGAGCATCCAGGTAGAGCCGTCGCACGAAGAATCCGGTTTGGCGCATCGCCTGGAGTCTGCGTTGCGCGACACGTTGGGACTGCGCATTCCCGTTTCCACAGTGCCACGCGGCGCGTTGCCGCGGTTCGAAATGAAAGCGCAACGCTGGGTGCGGATTTAGAGGAATTGCGGAAAAAATCAGGACCTGGTCGTGATGCCCATTAGGCCTGTGTCGTGACACGTCGAGATCGACCGCTTCCTTCGGTCGCGGCTCAGGGTCGTCGCCATGAAGCACTGCGGCAGCACCTGCGCCATGAACGCGAACGCCACCATCTGCGCGCTTCCCGTAAGCTCCAGCAGAAAACTGAAAATCGCGACCGAGTAGAACCAGTCGCCCAGCTCACTGACAATCTGCGCCAGCCAGACCAGCCGGAAGTTTCGATTCCCGCGCACAGGTGCCAGTACGCGGACAGCTTCACAACGTATACAAGCCCATCGCGCGCTTCACTTTTTCCACCGTTTCATTCGCGATGGGAATGACGCGGCGCGCGCCATCGTCGAGCACCCGCGCGACGTAGCCGGTCTCATCCATGATCTCGCGATAACGTTTCTGGATCGGTTCCAGCGCCGCAACCACCGCTTCGGCCACTTGCTTTTTGAGATCGCCATAGCGCATCCCCGCGAAGTGTGCGCGCATCTCGACGTCAGCCCAACCCGTGAACGCCTGATAAATCGACAGCAGGTTCTGCACGCCCGCGCCCATCGTCTCGAAGTCGACCGCGGGATTCGAGTCCGTAGTCGCGCGCATGATCTTCTTGCGGATCACGTCCGGCGGATCGAGCAGGCTCACCGCATGCCCGCTGCCGGTCGCCGACTTGCTCATCTTCTTATCCGGCTCGTCCAGTCCCATCACGCGTGCGCCCACCGTTGGAAGATGCGTCGCCGGCATCACGAAAATATCCTCGCCGCCGCCGTACAAAGAATTGAACCGCTGCGCGATGTCGCGCGCCAGCTCCAGATGTTGCGATTGATCGTCGCCCACCGGCACGATCGCCGCGTTGTACAACAGAATGTCCGCCGCCATCAGCACCGGATATTGCAACAAGCCATCTCCGATAGTCTCTTGCGCCGCGGCTTTCGCTTTGTATTGCGTCATCCGCTCCAGCCATCCGACGGGTGTGACGCATGTCAGCATCCACGCCAGCTCAGCGTGCGCCGGAATCGACGATTGCACCACCAGCGACGAATGCGCCGGGTCGATCCCAATCGCCAGCAGCATCCCCGCCAGCTCTTCAATCTTCTGTCGCAGCTCTTTCGGGTCCTGATACACGGTCACCGCATGCAGATCGACGATGCAGTAGATGCTCTCGTAGTCGTATTGAATCTTGACCCAATTCTTGAGTGCGCCCAGATAATTTCCGATGTGCGGGCTGCCCGTGGGTTGAATGCCGGAGAAGACTCGTGCTCTCATGCTGTGTGGGGGAAACTTCCATCCTAAACGAAGTCCGCATCGAAAAGTGGGTCTACGGCGGCGACGCATTGACTCGAATCGACGGCCGCGTGGTCCTGGTGCCGTTCGTCCTGCCCGGCGAGCTCGCCCGCATTGACGCCCATGATGACATCCACGCCGATCTACTGGAAGTCCTCGAGCCCGCACCCGAGCGAGTCGCGCCCCCATGCCCGGTCTTCACCCGCTGCGGCGGCTGCCACTACCAGCACGCGCCGTACGAATTTCAACTCGCCCGAAAAGTCGAAATCCTGCGCGAGCAGCTCCGCCGGGTCGGAAAACTCCACTATCAGGGAGAAATCGAAACCATCAGCGGCGCGCCGCTCGGCTATCGCAATCGTTCGCAATTCCACATTGCCGATGGACGCATCGGCTACCTCGCGTCGCGCTCGCATGATCTCGTGGAACTTACCGGTCCCTGCCCCATCTCGTCACCTCGCGTCAACGAAACTCTGGCCCTGATTCGCGATCGTCTCCACGACCCGAAGTTCCCCAAGTTCGTTCACCAGATCGAAGTCTTCACCAACGAGATCGGCGTTCAGATCAACGCGCTCGAAGCCGATCGCCCCGTCGCGCGATCGTTCTATGACTGGATGGGCTCCTCCGTCGCGCTCGACTATCCGACGTCGCATGGGACCTTCCGCGTAAGCCCGCGATCTTTCTTCCAGGTCAATCGATTCCTGATCGACCCGATGATCGATCGCGCTATCGAGTCTGCGACCGGCTCGACCGCGCTCGATCTTTACTCCGGCGTCGGCTTGTTCGCCGGACCGCTTTCACGCAAGTTTCAGACCGTCACTGCCGTCGAAGCCGGAGCCAGCGCCGCGCGCGACCTGCAAGTTAACGCCCCGCAAGTCCACGTCGAGCAAGCCCGTGTCGAGGACTATCTCGTCAAGCTCCAAACCACTCCGGACTTCGTGCTCGCCGATCCTCCACGTGCGGGTCTCGGTAAATCCGTCGTCGCCAATCTGAACCGCCTCGCGCCGTCGCGCATCACCATCGTCTCCTGCGACCCCGCCACACTGGCCCGCGACCTCGCTGCGTTGCACTACCGAATCGAGCGCCTCACTCTGATCGATCTTTTCCCGCAGACCTTCCACATCGAAACAATTGTTGAACTGGTCCGTTGAGTTCTGTGCTACTTTATTTCTGACAGTTCAGATTTCGAGGAATGCTCGGGAAGGCGGTTAGAATCCGCCACTGCCCCGCAACTGTAATCGGCAAGTCGTAAGGCCGAAGTTGATCACTGCGCGAGCGGGAAGATCGATTTCAACCAGGGCCAGCCGTAAGTCAGGAGACCGGTTCCTCGACACAGACAGAACACGTTTCGAGGGGGAACGTCTATGACAACTCTTTTTCTATTTCTTGCATTCAATGTGCGCGGCGTGGTCGTCGACCCCGCAGCGCGGCCAGTCGAAGGCGCGAAAGTCGTCTGCGGCCCGGAAACCACCACCACCGATTCTCATGGCCAGTTCGAATTCGCCGCAGCCACCTGCGACGCGACCGTTACCAAAGACGGCTTCGCGGCCAAGACAGTTCGACTCAACGATTCAAAAGACACATCGATCGCGCTCGCTCTCGCACCCACCAGCGACCGCGTCGTCGTCACCGCCACTGGCTCGCCCGTCGCGATCGAAGAAGCCGGTGTCTCGGCAAGTGTCTTCACATCTCACGATTTCACGGTCCGCAACAACCCGTCGCTTCAGGATTACCTGCGCGACGTCCCGGGGCTCAGCGTCGTTCAGACCGGCCGCAACGGTGGACTTACTTCGCTGTTCGCGCGCGGCGGCGATAGCAGTTCGACGCTCGTGTTGCTCGATGGCGTTCCGCTCACCGACCCAGGTGGCTCCATCGACTTGGTGCATCTCACCACCGCCGGCATCGATCGTATGGAAGTGATTCGTGGCCCTGAAAGCGCGCTGTTCGGCGCCGAAGCTGCAAGCGCCGTCGTGCAGATCTTCACGCGCCGCGGCGACCCGGAGAGCAACACCCCGCACGGGTCCGTCTCTTACGAGCGCGGTTCGTTTTCGACCGATCATTGGACCGCATCGGTCGACGGCGGACTGGCCCAGCGCATCGACTATGCGTTCACCGCCGATCAGTTCCGCTCCACCGGCGAGTTTCCCAACGACGCCTATCGAATCACCAGCGGCACCGCCAACGTCGGCTATCGCTTTTCCGACAAGATCAGCGCGCGCGCCATCTTCCGCGAGTTCGATTCCTATACTGGCGATCCCGGCCAGGTTTTTTACGGCCTCAATAATCTGAATGCGATTGAGACGGCGCGCGACTCCGCCGTCGGAGTTCGCGTCGACGACGCACGCACCAAACGCTTCGTCGAACACTTCAGCTTCGGCTATCATCGCTTCCGCGACTTCTTCCACGATCCTGGTCTTGGTGATCCTGTCACCATCGACGGCTTGGTTCGTACCGTGCCCGCGACGCCTGTACCGTTCGTGTACTTCGTGGGTCTGGGAAACGTAGCGACACCGGGAACGACCGTCCAGACCTACACAAATTTTCCCTTCGCCAGCGACAGCGTGACGATTACTGATCGCGCCAACGCGTCGTATCAGGGTGAGCTTACGCACACGCGCGGCGAGCTCGTATTCGGCTACCAGTTCGAGCGCCAGGCCGGCGTGGTCTCCGCCGGTGACGTCGCGCGTTACGATAACGGCGTGTTCGTTCATGAGCAATACGCGCTCACGCCGCGCATCTTCCTCGCTGGAGGCGCGCGCTTTGAACAGAGCAGCACTTTCGGATCGAAGTTCACGCCGCGCGGATCGGTTACGTTCCGCTTGCCCACCGAGACATTCCTGCGTGTAAGTGCCGCACGCGGCATCACCGAGCCGTCGCTGCTTCAAAACTTCGCGCGCGAGTCGTTCTTCGTCGGCAATCCCGCGCTGCGTCCGGAGAAGACCAACAGCTATGAGATCGGCGCTTATCGCGAATGGCTGAACCGCCGCGTGCGAACCGACATCGCCATCTTCCGGAACTCGTTTCAGGATCTGATCGAGTTCAGTTTCGCGAACAATCCCGGAACGTGGGTCAACGTCAACCGCAGTTGGGCGCGTGGCGGCGAAGTCTCCGGAACCGCGCGCATCAACAAGTATGCGGCCGTTCGCGCGGCGTACACCAAGCTGTACACGCGCGTCACGCAGAGCACTCTGGGTGACCTGGGCCAGGCGTTGGTGCGGCAGCCGCGCAACTCCGGGTCGATCTCGCTGGAGCTGACGGCCAAGCGCGTTTCCTTGATCGCTGGTGGACGCATCGTCGGCGAGCGCCACGACAACGATTTCGTGTTCGGCGTCAATCGCAGTCCTGGATACGAGTACGTGTTCGTCACCGGGACATGGAACCTGACGCGGCATCTCGCGCCGTTCATCCGCATCGAGAACGCTCTTGATCAGGTGTATCAAGAAGTGCTCGGGTACAGCTCGCTTTCGCGAACCGCGATAGGAGGCGTGAAGTTCAGTTGGTAACTCGACGATTTGCGCTGTGGCTGATCGCGACGGGCCTGCTCGCCGCACAGCCGCAGCGCATCGTCTCCACTGCTCCCAGCATCACCGAACTGCTGTTCGCACTCGGCCTGGGTGATCGCGTCGTCGGCGTCACACGGTTCTGCCGCTACCCGCCGGAGGCGCAGAAGAAAGCCATCATCGGCGATTACATCAATCCCAACATTGAAGTCATCGCGTCGCTCAAGCCGGACCTCGTGATCGTGCAGCAGAACCCGGTGCGTCTCACCGAGCGCCTCAACTCCTTGCGCCTGCATACCCTCGAAATCGATCAGCAGAACGTGCCGTTCGAAGACGCGATCTACGGGTCGATCCGCATTGTCGGCAACGCGACCGGGACTTCGGCGCGAGCCGCGCAGTTGATCGATACGATCCGCAAGGGGCTCGAATCCGTGCGAGCCAGATCCGCTGCGTTGAAGCGCAAGCGCGTGATGTTCGTAGTCGGCCGCTCGCCGGGACGTCTGGATGGATTGATCGTGGTTGGGCGCGCGGCATACTTGAACGAAGTGATGGCCATCGCCGGCGGAGAGAACGTGTTTCGCGATGCTGTCGCGCCCTATCCTGAGATCTCGCTCGAATCGGTGATCGCGCGCGATCCCGAGGTCCTCCTCGACATGGGCGACATGTCGGACACCGTCGCTGTAAGCGAGCAGCACAAGCGTGAAGTCGTCACGCTGTGGCAGCGGCAGCAGGTTCTGACGGCCGTGAAACAGAAGCGCGTGATCGCCATCGCGTCCGATATGTACGTGGTCCCCGGCCCGCGCGTGGTGGACGCGGCGCGCGCACTGTTCACGATGATTCACCCGGAGGCGCAGTGAACTTCCGGCTCCATCACACTGGCTTCGCCTATGGGCTCGTGGATGCCTCATTCGAGCTTTCGACCCCCGGCCTGGTGTGTGTGGCTGGACCGAATGGAGCGGGAAAGTCCACGCTGGTCGGCATCATGGCGGGTTTGCGCGAGCCTTATCTGGGATCCTGCGCCTACGATGGAATCGAAGTGCGGCGATGGCGCAGGCGCGATTTCGCGAGACGCGTGGCGTTCTTGCCGCAGATGCTCCGCTTCGAATTTCCCTTCACCGCCGAGCAGGTGGTTCTGATGGGCCGCACTCCGTACAGCGGTGGCTGGTTCGAATCGCCCGAGGATCGTCAAGCAGCTTTGAGCGCAATGGAGACCACGGACACAATGGCATTCCGGTCGCGCGATTTCCGCTCGCTTTCCGGCGGCGAGCGGCAGCGCGTGATTCTCGCGTCGGCCCTCGCGCAGCGGCCGGAAGCGCTGATACTCGACGAGCCCACCACGTTTCTCGATTTGAAGCATCAACTTTCCATGTACCGCCTGCTTGCGGACCTTGCGCAGCAGGGGATGCTGGTGGTCGCCGTGACGCATGACCTGAACCTCGCCATTCAGTTCGCCGATCGTGTGCTGGTGCTGGATCAAGGACGCCTCGCGGGCGACGGAACGCCGGCCGAAATCCTGAACCCGGAACTGATCCACAACGTTTTCGGCGTACACGCCAACATCCACGCAGGATGGCTTCACTATGAAGCCTGAAAAGTGGATCTGGCTTTCCCTTGCGATATTGATGGTTGTCGCCGTCACGACTCCTCTCATCGGAAGCACGCATATCGATTTGCGTCGCGCGTTCGCTCACGTCTCACCCGACTACGAGATCTTCTTCTACGCACGATTGCCTCGAGTGCTGCTCGCGTTGATCGGCGGCGCGGCGCTTTCGGTGACCGGCGTCCTGTTCCAATGCATGTTGCGCGATCCGCTGGCGGAGCCGTACACGCTGGGCGTATCGAGCGGAGCTTCCGTAGGAGCGGTGCTCGGGATCTGTTTCGGCCTGCGACCCATCGGGCTGTTGTCGCTTGCCGGAGCGGCAGCGGTGCTGTTGATCGTTGTCGGCATCGCGGTGGAGGGGCGGCGTCTTTCATCATTCACGCTCCTGCTGACCGGCGTGACGATGAACAGCATGTCATTCGCGGTGATCATGTTCCTGCACAACCTGGCGACGTTCTCGCAATCCTTCGCCATCTCGCGATGGCTGATGGGCGGCCTGGACGCAGTCGAATATTCAACGCTGGCGTGGCTTGCCGCCGCGGTGGTGCCGGTGTCGGTGCTGGTCACGTTGCGCGCGCCGCAATGGAATCTGTTGGCGATCGGCGACGAGTGGGCGGCCTCGCGCGGCGTTTCGACCACGTCGCTCACCATGCTCGGATATGTCGCCGGATCGATTCTCACGGGCCTGGTGACCGCGCTCACCGGTCCCATCGGCTTCGTCGGGTTGATCGTGCCGCACGCGCTGCGCATCCGGCTGGGCGCGGACCATCGAGTGTTGCTGCCGTGTTCCTTCCTGCTGGGCGCGGCGTTCCTATGTGTGTGCGATACACTGTCGCGTACGGTGCTCGCGCCAACGGAAATTCCAGTGGGAGTGCTGACCGCGCTCGCAGGCGGTCCGTTCTTCATCTGGCTGCTGCGATCTCGACGGAGAAGCTTGTGGCTGTAGTGTTCGTGGGCGGCGGAGCACGCAGCGGGAAAAGCAGCTATGCGCTCGCACTGGCTCGCAAGCGGGGAACACGGCTGGTGTTCATCGCGACGGCACAACCTATCAATGACGACGACATGCAAGCGAGGATCGACCGCCATCGCGCCGACCGCGGCCCCGATTTCATTACGATCGAGGAGCCCCTGGAAATCGCTGGCGCGATTCAGCGAGCGGACGCCGACGCGATCGTGGTGGATTGTCTGACGCTCTGGCTCTCGAACCTTATGGTGAAGCGCCGCGACATCGCAGCAGACACGGAGCATGTTGTCGACGCTGCGCGGAGCAGTGCTGCAACCGTCATTTTCGTTTCGAACGAAGTGGGATGCGGAATTCATCCGGAGACGGCGATCGGACGTGAGTTTCGCGATCGCGCCGGCTTCCTGAATCAGCGCGTCGCAAATGCCGCGGACGAAGTTTACTACATGGTTTTCGGACAAGCTCTGCGCGTGAAGTGACATGCGGACACTGCTCAGCGCGATTTCGTTTCTGACCATCATTCCCATACCTCGCACGTCCGTAAAGCCGGGACGCGCGGCGATCCTGTTCCCGCTGGTGGGCGCGATGCTCGGCGCGGCGGGCGCGGCGTTGTATTTGGGCGCGGGCACTTTCCTTCCGTCATCGATTGCGTCTCTGATCGTCGTCACATTCTGGACGGCGATCACCGGAGTGCTGCACGAGGACGGGCTGGCCGACGTCGCTGACGCGATGCGGGCGGGACGCACGCAGGAAAAAATGCTCGCGATTTTGAAAGACAGCCGCATCGGAACTTTCGGCGCGATGGCGATTGTGCTGAGCGTAATCGCCCGCTGGCAAGCAGTCGAGCATCTGGCGACCGCGCGTTTGTTCGAAGCTATGATCGCCGCGCAAGCCGTGCCGCGTGCCGCCATCGTCGCGCTGGCGTGGGTTTCGCGACCGGTTGGAACGGGACTCGGATTGGCATTTGCATCCACGCTCACGACGACGACCGCAGTGGTGGCGATCGCGCAAGGAGTTGCGGCGGCGCTGGCTTGCGGGATTCGACCCGGCGTCACCATCGTGCTCGGAGCATATCTGGTGATCCGCGGGGCGCAGTTGCATTTCTATCGAAGGATCGGCGGCGTCAATGGGGACTGCCTGGGCGCGACCGAGCAGATCCTCGAGATTTTCATTCTGGTTCTGTTCACATGCCGCAACTGTTCCTGGTGAGGCACACCGAGCCGCGGTTGACGGGAGTGCTGCTGGGTCAAGTGGATTCTCCGTTAAGCGAACACGGACTTGCGCATGCGGCCACGCTGCTGGAAGGCGTCGCGCTGGCGATGGTGTACGCCAGTCCACTGAAGCGGGCGCTCGAAACGGCGAAACTGATCGCGCGCGGCGCGCCGATTGAAGTGATCGCCGACCTGCGCGAGATCGGCTTCGGTGCATGGGATGGGCGCACGTGGGCGGACATTGAAGCTTCGGACTCCGAGTTCGCGGCTCGCAAACTTCACGACTGGCGCGGCGTGACGCTGCCCGGCGCGGAGCCGTGGAGCGAGTTTGAGGCGCGCGTCGAACAGGCGTTTGAGCGGATTCGAAACGGCCCCAGGCCGGCGGCCGTGGTGGCGCATGCCGGCGTGCACAACGTATTGGCGCAGGTGGATCTTCCCTACGGTGGTGTGCATGAACTTTGACAACATTCATTCGGTTGCGGACGCGGCGCTCGAAGGGCGTCTTCAAATGCGCCTCGATTCCCTGACCAAGCCGCCGGGGAGTTTGGGACGGCTGGAGTCGCTCGCGATGCAGATCGGGTTGATCCAGCAGACCGACATGCCGCGGGTGGATCGCAAAGCGATGATCATTTTCTGCGCGGACCATGGCATCGTCGAGGAAGGCGTCAGCCCGTTCCCGCAAGAAGTAACGCGGCAGATGATGGCGAACTTCCAAGCCGGCGGCGCGGCGATCACGGTGCTGTGCCGCCATTTCGGGATCGAGCCGGTGATTGTCGACATGGGCGTCGGCACGCCGACTCGCAACTTCGCAAGGGAAACGGCGATGACGCGAGAACAAGCCGAGCGCGCGATCGGCATCGGCATGAAGTATGCGGACACCGCGGATTTATTGGGCGCAGGCGAGATGGGGATCGGCAACTCGACTGCGGCGGCGGCATTGTTGAGCGCGATGTCGGGGATCGATCCGGCGGAGACGGCCGGACGCGGAACGGGACTGGACGATGCAGGCGTCGCGCGTAAGGTGGAAGTCATCCGGAGGGCGCTGGCGCTGCATCGTTTGGATGCCAGTGATCCCATCGGTGTGCTCGCCGCGGTGGGCGGGTTCGAGATCGCCGCGATCGTTGGATTGATTCTGGGCGCGGCGGAGCGGAGGCGCGTGGTGGTGCTGGACGGATTCATCTCCTGCTCCGCTGCGCTGATCGCACGAGCGCTGGCTCCGGCGGCACTGGATTATGTGGTGTTCTCACACGTTTCGGCAGAGCGCGGACATCGCAGGATGATCGAATTTCTGGGCGCGCGGCCGTTGTTCGATCTGGATATGCGGCTGGGCGAAGGCTCGGGAGCGGCGTTGGGAATGAATCTGGTGGAGGCATCGGTAAAACTGTACCGGGAGATGGCGACGTTCGCGGCGGCGGGAGTGTCGGAGAAGTGAGCGGCTTGGGTTCGTTCGGTCGTGGACGATTTCGACATTCCTGCAATTGCTTGAACGCGCGATGATAGGCGCGGTGCAGCGAGCCTTCGTACCGGATGATGAGCGCGAGGCTGAGGCCCTGCTCGCTTAGATCCTTGAATACCCACGCCAGGCGGCCGTCGGCGTCCAGATTCGGGTAGCAGTCGTCGAAGTGGTCCTGCGTTTCCTCCAGTTGGACGTTGAGCAGGTTGGTCTCGATGACGGCAATGCGCTGAAGCCGCCAGCGGGCGAGGGCCATGGTTTCGACGGCGTGCAACTCGACCAGACCGTGAGGATCGAACTCCTGGATATAGGCGTCGAGGAGGGATTGAAATTCCTCGGTGGATTCGTTGGCGAGGATCACGGACTGGGCGCGCATTCCGTGGCGGAGTGCGTTGCGCGACGATTTGGCCCGTCCTTCGGCGGTAGTGGGGCCGTGGGATTTGGAACCATTGGCTCGGGCTGTTTCGGATTTGAGTTTACTGGGCATGGCGCTGAGAGGATAACTCCCAGGTGTCCATGTCTCGAGCCGCCCGTTGCGCGAAGTGGCTGGATTGACAGAGGAACCGAGACGGCAAATGTAGATGACTCGCCGGCTAGGACGCTGCGGCGATCACCTTTTCGAGCGTGGGGCGCGGGACAATCGATATATCAATCATCTGGTGCTCGATGGTGAAACGAATCAATTCCGCGACACCGCGAACGTCCAGTTTTTGATAGATGCGGGTTCTGTAGGTGCCAATCGTCTTGGGGGAGACGTGCATGACGTTGGCAATCTGATCGCTGGTGAGGCCATTGGCGATCAGTCGCACTACATCCAGTTCTTTCGGGGAAAGCAGGGGCGGGGTCCGCATCCGTCCGGAAGCCCTAGCGAACAGCCCGTCAAGGATACATTCTGAAAAATAGCGCTTGCCGGCGCAAACCTGGCGGATTGCTTCGGAGAACTCAATAAAGGACGCTCTCTTGCTGACGAACCCGTCGGCCCCGTTGTTCAGCGCAGCGAGCGCGTTATTTTTTTCGGAGGACGCCGTGAGGACGATCAACTTCGTTTTTGGCCAGTTCGCCTTAATGTTCGCCAGCAAAACGAAACCACTTCCGTCGGGTAGTCCGATGTCAACCAGCGCCAGATCCCAGTACTCAGTGAGCCGGATGCGAGCTTCTTTATCCGACCCAGCCACTCCGAAAGTGGAGTGCGGATACTCGCGCTTTAAGCATTCAATGACGGTATCTCGAAGGACTTGATGGTCCTCGATTAATAGGATACGCACGACTTTCCCCTCTCAATTGCTGCGAGCGAACGAGCAGAGAGGAGTTGCGACTAAGTCGATGCGCCATTTCTCCGGCTGGGGCCTCGACCTATTGTTACACAGGCCCGAGGCGCAGTCTACGCAGATAAATCCCTGTTCGATTCTGTTCCCGGAGTATGTACTCTCGGAAAACACTGTCAGCAAATGGTGACGTCCTTAAAGGGGACAAATCCCACTGTGGAAACGAGCAATTCAGAGACTCGTTAATTGACGATCTTTCGGATTAAATGGAAGGCTGAGGCTGTGTTCTTAGGTTGAAGTTCTTTTGGAGGTTATACGTTAGTCGAAACACAATTGCCGCCCTGCGTACTTCTGGCAGTGGATTTGCCTCGGGCTTCGTGCGGGATCGAAGCGTTAGATGCAATCCGCGTCCTGAGGGCGATGGCGGGTGGGTCTCAATCCCGTATCTTGTTAGCTTCAAACGGCCAAAAGTATGTTGTGAAGTTCAAAAATAACCCGCAGGGCCCGCGCAGCCTGATCAACGAAGTGGTGGTCTCGCTGTGCGCGATGCAACTGGGGATCGCCGTTCCCAGCATCGCCTTGGTAAATCTGTCTTCCCATTTTCTAGAGGCCAATCCGACCCTGGCAATTTCGCAGGCGCACCATAGCGTTCCGGTGGCAACCGGACTCCACTTCGGATCGGTATATGAGCAGACCGACGCGATCTACGATTTTCTCCCAGCAGCGCTGCTGGATCGAATCGAAAACCTGGATCATTTTGCGGGTGCACTAGTCCTGGACACGTGGACCGCGAGCGCGGATTATCGTCAGGCGATCTTCACGAGGCGGAGGAGCCCAGCAAGTAGGGACCTGCCCTTCCACGCGGAGATGATCGACCATGGGATGGCGTTTGGCGGACATCGATGGGAATTCAGAGACGCACCGCGGGCGGGACTCCACCTGGATCACGGCGTTTACCGAAGATTTACGTCGCTATCCGACTTTGAACCGTGGATCGCCCGAGTGGACCATATTGGGGAGGCGTTCTTTCAGAACGTTGGGCGTTCGATTCCGGAGGAGTGGCTGAATTCAGATCGTGCGGAGCTCGATCGGCTCTTTGAGCGGCTTCTCATCAGAAAGAAGATGCTTCCGTTTCTGGTCGAGGGCAAGCTTCGAGAGGTGGCTCGCGGGCGAGGTGTGATCGGGTTGTCATGAAGACGCGATAGAATTTGCGTAGGAGATCAAACATGACCACCCAGGAAGTCGCGAACAAAGTCGTGAAGCTATGTTCTGAAGGCAAGTTTCATGAGGCGCTGGTGCTGTACTCGCCCGAGATCGTGAGCATGGAGGCCGGCGCGCCTCCCGGACAATCGCGCGAATCGAAGGGGCTGGCGGCGGTGAAGGCCAAGGGCGAATGGTGGAGCGCGAACCACGAAGTCCATTCGGCCAAAGTGGAAGGTCCGCTGGTCGCGGGTTCGCACTTCACGGTGGTTTTCAAGCTGGATATCACCTTCAAGCCCGACGGACGACGATTCACCATGGAAGAGGTGGCGGTCTACAAAGTGGCGGACGGCAAGATCGTGTACGAAGAGTTCTTCTACAACATGTAGCGGAAAACCTGGTCCATAGTCGGGCGCATATCGTAGGATAGAAGAATACCCCGACTATGGCCCTGCGGTTCTACAATACTCTGACACAGCAGGTGGAGCCGTTCGCTCCCCAATTCGATAACGTCGTCCGGATGTACACCTGCGGGCCGACGGTTTACAACTACATCCACATCGGCAATCTGCGGACGTTCACGTTTCAGGACATCCTGCGACGCTGGCTGCACGCACGCGGATACGTGCTGGATCACGTGATGAACATTACGGATGTGGAGGATAAGATCATCCGCAACGCGGCTGCGGCGAACAAGTCGATTTACGAGTACACGGCCGTTTTTACGCAGGCGTTTCTCGAAGACACGGCGACGCTGCGGCTGCAGAAACCGGAGCGCGTGGTTAAGGCGACCGATCATATTCCGGAGATGGTGGCGGCCGTGGAACAGCTCGGGGAGCGCGGATTCACGTATCGGAGCGACGGTTCGGTGTACTATCGCATCTCGAATTTTCCGGCTTACGGTAAGCTGTCGCACAACGATTTTTCGGGAATCCGCGCCGGAGCGCGCGTCGATGTGGACGAGTACGACAAAGCGGACGCTCGCGATTTCGTGTTGTGGAAGGCCAAGAAAGAGGGCGAGCCCGGCTGGGAATCCACGCTGGGCGCGGGGCGGCCCGGCTGGCACATCGAGTGCTCCGTGATGTCGATGAAGTACCTGGGGGAGACGCTCGATATTCACGCCGGCGGGGTCGACTTGATTTTTCCGCATCACGAAAATGAGATCGCGCAATCAGAAGCACTGACGGGCAAGCCGTTCGTGCGCTACTGGCTCCACTCCGAGCACTTGATCGTCGAAGGCCAGAAGATGTCGAAATCGCTGGGCAATTTTTATACGCTGCGCGATTTATTGCAGATGGGTTATGCGCCGGAAGCGGTGCGTTATCTGCTCGCGTCGGTGCCTTATCGGAAGAAGCTGAACTTCACGTTCGAAGGACTGAAGGCCGCGGCGACATCGATCGACAGGTTGCGCAATTACAAACTTCGTCTGGACACCGCGAAGTTCGCAGAAGGCAGCAATCCGAAGATGGCGGAGCGAACGCAAGCGGCGACCAAGATGTTCGACGACGCACTCGACGACGATCTAAACGTCGCCGAAGCGTTGGCGGCGGCGTTCGAATACATTCGCGACACGAACACGGCGATGGATGCGGGAGAATTTCTGGCGGGCGATGCGAAGAGTGCGCTGGAGTTTCTGGCTCGATTCGATTCCGTGTTCGACGTAATCAATCCATCAGTCGCGGCGGGCGGCCTGAGCGATGCCGAGATCGACGCGCTGGTAGCCGAGCGGAACGCCGCGAAAAAGGCGCGCAACTTCAAACGCGCCGATGAGATCCGGGCCGAACTCGCGGCCAAGGGAATCATCCTGGAAGACACCAAGGAAGGAATAAGGTGGAAACGATCATGAAAATCGAAAGCAAGCTGGTTCACACGGGCGATCGCAAGAAGGCAGGGAACTACACGCCGGTTGCGACGCCGATTTATACCGCGGCAAGTTATTTCTACGATTCGATGGGACAGCTCGACCGCATTTTCGCACGCGAAGAGCAGGGTCCCAGTTATGCGCGCTACGATAACCCGACCACCAATGCCCTCGAAGAACTGGTGACCGAACTCGAGGGCGGGCACGGCACGGTGGCGTGTTCGTCGGGTATGAGCGCGATGCATCTGGCGTTCCTGGCCGCGCTGATCGACCGTCCCAAGCGCATCGTCGCCGCCAACGCGCTGTACGGCGCGACCACGAACATGCTCAACACTATTTTGAGCCCGTTGGGCATTGAAACCACCTTCGTCGATATCTGCGATCTGGCCGCGGTGGAACAGACGGTCAACGAAACCAAGCCCGGCGCGATCGTGATGGAGACGGTTTCGAATCCGCTGCTGCGTGTGGGCGCGATGGATAAGATCGCCGAGATCGGCAAGCGTGCCGGCGCTGCGCTGATCGTCGACAATACGTTCGCAACGTCGCTGCTGATTCGTCCATTGGAATTGGGCGCGGCGATGTCGGTGCACAGCGCGACCAAATATATGTCCGGACATGGCGATGTGCTGGGCGGAGTCCTGATCGCCGATGAGGCGCATTACAACGCGGCCAAGACCATCGCGCGGACGCTGGGTCCGAACATGAGCCCGTTTGAAAGCTATCTGACCATGCGCGGCATCAAGACCATGGGGCTGCGAGTGGAACGGCAGTGCGCGAACGCGTGCAAAGTCGCGTCATGGCTGGCGTCGCATCCGGGAGTTGATCGAGTCCATTTCACCGGCGATCCAAAGCATCCCGATGCGGCCACCATCACGCGGCTGTTCCCGAAGAATCTTTACGGCGCCATGATCGCGTTCGAATTGAAGGGCGCGGGGCGCGACGAAGTATTCCGATTCATGGAGCAGCTGAAGATGATCGTGCGCGCGACGTCGCTGGGAGACGTCCATACGATGATGCTGTATCCCGCCATGGCGTCGCATCGTGATCTGGCGCCGAAGCAGCGCCAGAGGCTGGGAATCGGCGACAACCTGGTGCGTGTCTCGGTGGGGATCGAGGCGCCGGAAGACATCATCGCGGATCTGGAGCAGGCGTTCACCTGACGTGGATGACCTCTCCCGGTCCGATGCGTCCCACTGCTTCCGCAATGCTGTCCCGAAGCGGACGATAGAATTCGACCTTGTTTTTTAGTACGTGGACAATCACGATCCCGAAGGTGAGTTTGGATAGATTGTGTTCGTGTTCGAAACCGCGATCGGTAGTCAGAAGTAGATCGAATCGGCCCATGCAACGGCCGACCACCTCATGATCGGCAAGCTGGTGCCAGCCAAGATCGAAGGCCGTCGACACGTCGTGCTCCGCGAACAATGCAGCGACTCTCGGATCGATACAGGCGTCTATAAAGATGCGCACGAAAGCTGTTCGATGGCCAATTCTTTACTCAGTTCGAGAAAAGCGACTACATTCTCGCGCGAAATGTAGGGGTACACCGCGAGAAATGCGTCTACTGTCTCTCCCGTTTCCAGAAAATCGATGAGCGTTTGAACAGGCACACGCGTTCCCGTAAAGCATGGGGTACCATGCATGACGTTCTTGTCAATACTGACAATGGCTTCGAGTGCTGTGCGCTGCTCCGCAGTCATACACGACTAGGCTAGCAGATCGCGCGGATCGTCGATCCAATAATCCGGCTCCCACTTGGCCAGTTCCACCGGATCGCCGTATCCATAGCGAACCGCGCATGTCGCTACTCCCGCGCGACGGCCGGCTTCCATGTCCGCTGGAGCATCGCCGATCAGCAGGCAGTCCGACGGCGCAACGCTGAATAGTTCGATCGATTTGAATAATACATCCGGCTCAGGCTTGGCGGGGAACCCGTCGGTGCCTTGCACGTGATCGAAATACTGGACCAGCCCGAATTGTTCAAGCACCGAGCGCGTCGTAACCGAGCCCTTGGTCGTCGCTGTGGATTTCCGTCCACTGAGGCCCGCCAGCATTTCGGGAACGCCGGGGATGACTGAAGTTGAGGAATGTTTGCGGGCGAGATAGATCTGCCGGTAGTCGGCGATCATCTGGTCGATCTGGTCGCGTTCGAAGCCCAGGTCGAGAAAAAGATCGAGCAGATGCCGGCCGATGTAGCGCTTTAGAAAGGCCAGTTCGACCTCGCGATGGCCGCGAGCCTTCAGCACTTCCTGAATCGCGCCGCAGATGTCGTCGGCCGAATAGACAAGAGTCCCGTCTACGTCGAATAAATAGACGGGAAACGTAGGAATCCCTTGGGATTCCGTTAAGGGATGTCTCAAGCGGGCTGCGGTCCACCCTCGAGGATGTTCGGCACGCGCTTGCCCGGATCCGGTTTGAGCACCTGCTGCGTGGTGCCGTCGCCGGTGGGAGGCGGCTGCTGCGCGGCCAGCGTTTTGCCGTCGATCAGTTGATGCACTTCGCTGCCGTCGAGCACTTCGCGTTCGAGCAGCGCCAGCGCGATGCGCTCCAAGGCGTCGGCGCGCTGTTCGATGATCTGGCGGGCGCGAGTGTAGCCGTTCTCCACCATCTTCTTGACTTGCTCATCGATGCGGATGGCGGTGGCTTCGCTGAAATCGCGATGCTGCGCGATCTCGCGTCCCAGGAAGATCTGCTCTTCGCGTTTCCCGAAGCTCAGTGGCCCCAGGTCGCTCATGCCCCACTCGCAAACCATCTTGCGAGCCATATCCGTGGCCCGTTCGATGTCGTTTCCGGCGCCAGTGGTGACCTGGTGCATGAAAATCTCTTCAGCGATGCGCCCGCCCATCAGGATGGCGAGCTGCGCTTCCAGATAGACCTTGCTGTAGCAATGTTTGTCGTCGAGCGGAAGCTGCATGGTGATGCCCAGCGCCATGCCGCGCGGGATGATGGTCACTTTGTGCACCGGATCGGCTTCCGGAATCAGCGCGGCAACCAAGGCGTGTCCGGCTTCGTGAAACGCCGTATTCTTTTTCTCTTCGTCGCTGATGATCAGACTCTTGCGCTCGACGCCCATCATCACTTTGTCTTTGGCGATTTCGAAATCGAACTGCGTGACCACCTTGCGATTCTGACGCGCCGCGATCAGCGCCGCTTCATTCACCAGATTCGCCAGATCGGCACCCGCAAATCCCGGCGTGCCGCGTGCGATGGTGGTCAGATCGACGTCATCGGACAGAGGAGTCTTCTTGGTGTGGACTTTGAGGATCTGCTCGCGACCCTTCACATCCGGCCGCCCGACGACTACGCGGCGATCGAATCGTCCGGGCCGCAGCAGCGCCGGATCCAGCACGTCCGGACGGTTAGTGGCCGCCACCAGGATCACGCCTTCATTGGATTCAAAGCCGTCCATTTCAACCAGCAACTGGTTGAGGGTTTGTTCGCGTTCATCGTGACCGCCGCCGAGTCCCGCGCCACGATGCCGGCCGACTGCGTCGATTTCGTCAATGAACACGATGCACGGAGCGTTCTTTTTGCCTTGCTCGAACAGATCGCGGACACGCGACGCGCCCACGCCGACGAACATTTCCACAAAATCCGAACCCGATATGGAGAAGAACGGAACGTTGGCTTCGCCCGCGATGGCGCGAGCCAGTAGCGTCTTGCCGGTTCCCGGCGAGCCGATCAGAAGCACGCCCTTCGGAATCCTGCCGCCGAGTTTCTGGAACTTCTGCGGCTCGCGCAGAAACTCGATGATCTCCTGCAGTTCTTCCTTGGCTTCCTCGACGCCGGCGACGTCCTTAAACGTCACCTTCTTCTGTTGCGAGGAATGCAGCCGCGCGCGGCTCTTGCCGAAGCTCAGCGCCTTGTTTCCGCCGGACTGCATCTGGCGCATCATGAAAATCCAGAAGCCCAGCAGCAGCACGAACGGAATCGCGTTCACCAGGATCGAGACCCAGTTGCCGCCGTTGTCCTTTTCGTACTTGAGCGAAACGCCTTTATCGAGCAACAGAGTAATGAAGTCGTTGTAGTTGGGCGGCGCCACGGAATGAAATTCTTCGCCGTTCTTGAGCTTGCCCTGGATGTCGCCAGTCGTTTGGTTGAAGGTGACGCTTTCGACCTTGCCGGCCCTCACGTCCTGCACCAGCTCAGAGAACTGCGGGTGCGATCCCTGCGGCTTACTGCCTTTGAACACCACCCATACCATCACCACCAGGCACAGGATGATCAGCCACAGGACGGCGTTACGAACACTTGAATTCATGACATCTCCCAAACTACTACTACGATAAGACGCTAAAAAGTTAGACTACGATTCTTTTGTTAAGTCCCAAATCCGGAGAACCGGCCCCGGACCTCCGTCGGCATTGAACTCCTGGGCGGCCCCGAACTTGCGCGCCCACAGGATCTTACCCTCACTCTCAAGGATCGGCCAAGAAGAGCGCCGCCATAAGGGAATCCTGGCGTTTTGAAACATTTCCCGGAGCTTTCGATCGCGTGATTTTCCCACCGGACGGTAGTGGTCACCAGGTCTCCAGCCGCGCAAAACGATGCCTGCGGCTAATTCCACATTCAGATTAGCACACGCCGCAGCGGCGGTTTCATCGGTTTCGAGGCGAATCCCAGCAGCTTCGTAAGTGCCTGGAACGATTACCTCTACCGGGTCAAGCGCGGGCGGATTCGAGACCGCAAGACGAACCCAATCGAAGGATCGGGTGACGTTGACACCCGGCAGCCGCAAGCGGCCTGGCTTCATTTCGAGGACCTGCTCGACGTGCTGAAACTCGATTCCCCGCAAATGGCCTTTGGCTTGACGAATTGAGTGGCGGACCAGCCTCCGTGCCAGCGCCCGGGGCAGGGATTGCAAGGCGTCGGTGGGTAACTCGACTCCCCATGGGTCCTGGGAGGCGCGAGCGACAGCGGCTGGGTAGCTGGGCGCGGTGCCTTCGGCCCAGAGGCGCTCCTCTTCATAGGCCAAGTCCGCCAACTGCGCGAGGGCCTGATCGATGCGCGGATTCCAATCCCGGCGAAGCTGTGGCAGCACATCATGACGGATTCGATTCCGAGCAAACCGGGCATCTCTATTCGACGAATCGTCGCGCCAGGTAATCTCGTGCGATCGCAAATATTCCCGAACTTCGTCGCGGCCGAGGTCGAGGAACGGCCGCACGAATCCATCTTCAGTGACCGGATGAATCCCGGCGAGCCCGGCGAGTCCCGACCCGCGCATGACTCGGAACAGCACCGTTTCGGCCTGATCGTCGCGGGTGTGAGCCAGCGCGACGCGATCGCAGGCGCCGTCGCGAATCAAATGAAGAAAAAATTCACGGCGAGCGCGACGCGCCGACTGCTCCAGATTTCCGCGCGGCGGATTTGGAGCCGATTCAGCGCGATAAAACGGCAACGCGAGCCGCGTGGCGATGGCGGATACAAACCGCTCGTCCTCCTCCGATTCCTCGCCACGCAATTTGTGATTGAAGTGCGCCACGCCGGCGACGTTCGCGCCGATTTCCCGAAGCACGTGCAACAGGCACACCGAATCCGCTCCGCCGGACACCGCGACCACGACGCGGCAACCAGGAGGCAACATGCTATAACGAGAGATAGTTTTGAGCACCCGCTCGAACACGTCCGATGCCTTCCAAGGAAGATTCATTCATTGTAAGTCTCGACGCCGGCAGCTCCTCGGTTCGCGCCTTGTTGTTCGATTCCGGCGCGCGGCCGGTGGAGGGCTACAGCGCGCGGCTTCCCTATCGCGTCGAAACCACCGCGGACGGCGGCGTCGAAATCAATCCTGAAACGCTGGCCGAGCTCGCCATCGATTGTCTAGACGAATTGCATCGCCAGGTGCACGCCGACGGGCTTAAGATTGCGGCGGTCGGAGGCAGCGCATTCTGGCACAGCTTCCTCGGCGTTGGCGAAAATGGCGGGCCTACGCTGTCCATTCTTCATCTGCTCGACACGCGCAGTGCGGCTGAAGTCGCCGAACTACCCGATTCCCACGCACGCACGGGCTGTGTCCGTCACACCAGCTACTGGCCGTCGAAGCTTCTGTGGCTCGCAAAGAATAAGCCTGCCGAATTCGCGGCCACGCGACGCTGGCTTTCCTTTCCAGAATTTCTTTTCGAAAGACTGTTTGGCCAGGCGCGTCTCTCGACGTCGATGGCTTCGGCGACCGGACTCTGGAATCAGAACGCGAACGATTACGACGGAGAGATGTTGGCGGCGGTTCAGGTCGATCGCGCAATGCTTTTTGATCCTCGCGAAATGGATCTGCCCGCGGCCGGACTGCTGCCTGAATATCGCGCCATGTGGCCGGCGTTTGAAGGCATCCCGTGGTTCCCCGCCCTGGGCGACGGCGCGTGCGACAACGTGGGCAGCGGGGCGATCGGCAAGGATCGTTTTTCGCTCATGGTCGGCACCACTGGAGCGATGCGCGTCATTCTGGAAGCTCCAAGAATCAAGATCGCGCGCGGCCTGTGGTGTTACCGTCTGGATCGCAAGCGATTCGTCGCCGGCGGCGCGCTTTCAAACGGCGGCGAAGTTTACGCCTGGATGAAGCGGACGCTTCAGGTTCCCAAAGACCTGGAATCTCGCCTGGAAACGGTCACCCCAGGGACGCATGGACTGACGCTGCTTCCGTTCTTTTCCGGCGAACGATCCCCTTACTGGCGAGCCGATCTGCGCGCCGCGATCGCCGGCATGAGCCTCAACACCGAGCCTTTCGACATCATGCGCGCGGCTCTCGAATCGGTAGCTTTGAGATTCCGCGAGATCTACGGGCTGCTTTCGCATCACCTGGGACATCCCACGGAAGTGATCGCGTCCGGCGGAGCGCTGCTGCATTCCCCTGCCTGGACGCAAATGATGGCCGATGCGCTAGGCCGTCCCGTGGTCGCCTGCACGGAGCCCGAGGCATCCTGCCGAGGGGCGGCGTTGTGGGTGCTCGAACAGATCGGCGCAATCGAGAATATCGCGGCGCTCCCCGCTTCGATGGGAGCCACCTTCGAGCCGCGGGCCGAATTCGAGCCAGTGTATGATCGGATGCTCGCCGAACAACAGGCACTATATAAGAAGCTGTACTAGTATTCCCGCGGAGCCTTGACGACGTGATAATGGGCAGGCACAATGAGACCATGCAGCGCCAACAGGCGGTGGAGATCCTGCAGGCCCACGAGCGCGAACTTCGTGCCGCCGGTATCGCCGGCGTGTCTCTGTTCGGGTCCGTTGCGCGTGACGAGAGCCACCCAGACGATGTGGATGTCGTGGTCCGTCTCAATGAGGGATTCTCACGGCGTGGCCTGGACTACATTGGGCGACTGGACGATCTGGAACAGAGGCTATCCGGAATTCTAGGCTGCAAAGTAGACGTGATCGAAGAACCTGTGAGTACCAGCCGGCTGCAACAAGAGATCGATAGGGATCGAGTCATTGCCTTCTGAAAGACCTGCCCGGCGCCTGGAAGACATCATTGAGAACGCACGGGCGATCCGGCGCTACACCTCCGGATTGGACCTAATTGCATTCGGGGCGGACCCTAAAACGCGCGATGCCGTGGAAGGCTGTCTGGAGCGGATTTCTGAAGCGGCAGTAAAGCTCGGCGACGTGGCGGCCGAACTCATGCCGGCGCAGCCATGGCAGGAAATACGCTCGCTGGGCAATCGCTTGCGACACGAATACGATCGAATTCGGGAAGACCGGCTTTGGGATATCGTGCGCAACGACATCGAAGCCCTGGAAGCGGCTTGTGTCGAGGCGTTACAACGGCTGAAAATATCTTTATGAGACTCGGCCTATGACTGCTGACATCCGCGACCGCGCTGCGCGCATCCGCCTGCTTCTGATGGACGTCGACGGCACACTCACCGACGGCCGCCTTCTCAACCTTCCCGGCGCCGACGGAAAAATGGTCGAGACGAAGATGTTCGACTCGCAGGACGGCATTGCGCTGCAATGGCTCAGTTGGTACGGCATCCAGACAGGAGTCATCAGCGGCCGCGTTTCACTCGCCACTGAAGAACGCGCGCGGCAGGTGAAGATGACCTACGTGTACCAGGGTCACATCGAAAAGATTCCGATCCTGGAAGAGATCGCCGCGAAGAGCGGCGTCCCGCTGGATCAGGTTGCCTATGCGGGTGACGATTTAACCGACGTCGTCATCATGAGCCGCGTGGGCCTCGCGATCGCGGTCGCCAACGCGCGGCCGGAAGTAAAGCACGCGGCGCATTACGTCACGACGGCGTCGGGCGGCAGCGGGGCGATCCGCGAGGTGTGTGAGCTGATTCTTCAAGCACAAGGAAAGTGGCCGGAGATTTTGCGCAAGTACCAGGTTGAGTAGGGTCCACGCTTAACGGAGGGGTCAGCCTTCAATGAGATGCGTGCCGTGAGTCACAGCGGCGCCGGCACGCAGAGCGGCGGCGACGTGAACGGCTTCGGCTAGCTCCTGCTCGGTCACGCCGGCCTTTAGCGCCTCCTGCCGATGCACGTCAATGCAATAGGGGCACTGGGTGGTAAGAGCGACGGCGATCGCCATGAGCTCTTTGTATTTTTTCGGAATCGCCCCCTCGGCAAGCGCAGCTTTGTCGTAAGCGCGGAAGGCTGTCATTGCCTCAGGGGAGAGTTTACCGAGCTTGGGCAGCTTATTGAGATTGTCTTTGGAGTACATACTCTTGGGTTCCTTTCAGGTTTAGCCAGTCATCGCTGGAGTCTCGATGAAACACATTTTCAGTTGCGAGCCGCAATCACTTCCAGGTACTCAGCGTCGACCCGGGTGGTTCCGTTGGCCACCTGATTATGGGTGGACCATAGGTCGACCAGTTCAGTCCGCAGGTCCTCCTGCCCGATCAAGTCGAGAGACGCGAATGCGCGTGACATCGGACCGTAGTTGACACGGAAGAAATCCACCACCTCATGCGGTGGAAAAGGATACTCAAAATGATAGGTTTGAAGCGCAAACTTCAGATCGGCGATCCCTTGACGCAAGCGGTCGCGAACGGTGGCCTCATCGCCCCACAGTACTGGCGAAGGCATGCCGGAGGGAGCGATATGCCGGGCAATCGTTTTGAACATTTGTCCGATGAATCCGCCCGGCGTCCAATTCGCCATGGCGATCATGCCACCTGGCCGGCACACGCGCGTGAGTTCGGCGGCGACCCGTTCGGGACGAGGCGCGAACATTGCTCCAATCAAGCTGACCACTGCGTCAAACTGAGCGTCTCTATACGGCAGCGATTCGGCATCCCCCTCCTCAATAATGACATCCAGTCCCTCCGCGGCCGCGCGGGCGCGGGCATTCTGCAACCAGTTGGTGGCAATGTCGCAAGCGGTAACACGCACGCCCGCCCTGGCCGCGATCAGGGCGAGTTGCCCCGCGCCACAACCGACGTCGAGCAGCCCGGTTCCGGGTGTGACGCTAAGGCGCTGGAAGAACCGTTCCGCGTCCTTTTCCATGAAGCGGGAAAAGAGGTCGTAGTTTCCGGTCATCCAGGTCATCTTCAGCCGAATCTTGAGTTGTTCAAACTCGTTGGAGGTTGGTGTTTTCTTCGCAATCGTTTTCATCGCCAGCAGCCACCTTTCTTGTTGGATTTGTATCTGTATTGTTTCGATCCTGCTTTACAGTGCGTAGCGCAGGGTCCGGAGTGATTGATCGAGCGTCCAGCATTCTTGACAGAAACGCCCAGTTCATAGAGTCTATGAAAATGGATGCGCTTTCCGAGGTGTTGAGCGTGGTCCGGCTCGACGGGGCACTGTTCTTCAATGCAGAATTTTCCGCGCCCTGGTGTATCAGCTCAGCTCAATCCACGGCGATGGCTCCTTATCTTTCCACCGAGGGGAGGCACCTGATCACTTATCACTTCCTAATGGAGGGGCGCGCCTATGCGAGACTGCCCGACGGACGCCGGGAGGAACTGACCGCCGGAGACATTGTGATCTTCCCTCACGGGGATGCTCACGCATTGGGCAACGGCTCGCCCGAGGAACCGGTGGACGCCCTCCAAACGTTTGCGGAGAATCTAACCCAGGGACTCAAACTTGCCCGCTTCGGCGGGGGAGGCGAGATCACCAGGTTCGTGTGCGGATACCTGGCGTGCCAGCCACGACTGAGCGAGGTCTTTCTGGCAGGCTTGCCGAAGATGATAAAAGTAAATGCCGCCGACAAACCGTCAGACCAAGGGCTTGAAAACTCAATCCGATTCTCGGTCGGAGAAGTGAACGGATCGATTGCAGGCAGTAGCCTGGTGCTCGCCAAACTGTCGGAAGCGCTTTTTGTGGAGACGTTGCGGCGCTACATCAACGCGCTGCCTCCCGATCAGATCGGCTGGCTCGCAGGGGCAGGCGACCCGCTGATCGGCCAAGCTCTCGCGCTGTTGCATAAGCAGCCGGCCCGTCCCTGGACCATCTCCGAACTGGCACGGGGCATTGGTCTGTCGCGTACGCGGCTGGCCGAACGTTTCCGCCATTTTCTAGGAGAGTCCCCCATGGCCTACTTGGCCCAATGGCGGCTGAAACTGGGAGCGGAGATGCTGGAGTCCACCGAGAACAGCGTCGCCGAAGTCGGCGCGGCAGTGGGCTATGGCTCGGGAGCTGCATTCAATCGCGCGTTCAGACGGGCGTTCGGTTGTCCTCCAGCGCAATTCCGCCGTAAGCGCCAGGTCTCGGATGCCCAAATCTCCCTAAAAAGAGGCCGGGACGGCTGATCCAGTCACTTGGTGCACTTCGCCACGATTAAAGTAATATCGTCGTACTGCTCCTGCACGCTGAACTGCTTTACCTCTTCGACGATCGACGCGATGACATCCTTTAGAGGCTTCTCTCGATGCCTTCTCAATGCCTCGATCAGGCCTAGTTCGCCGAACTCTTCTCCAGCCGAGTTGAACGATTCAGTGATCCCGTCGGTATAAAGGACCAGCGTGTCTCCCGGAAACAACGGGCACTCGGCGATGCGGCAATCCCATTCTTCGAACAGCCCCATCACCGTGCAGGTGGAATGGAGCCTCGCAATCTTGTTGTCCTGCCGCAGGACCAGCGCCGGAAGATGTCCGCAGTTCGCGTAGCGCAGGCGCTGGCTGGTGTCGTCATATTCGGCGAAGAAGAGCGTGGCGTAGGCGCTGGCGTTGGTACTTTCGTAGAACAATTGATTTACCGATTTCAACCAGCGCTCGGTCTGGTCGAGAGCGATGGCGCATTGGCTGCGAAGATTCGCCTGCAGATTGGCCATGAGCAGCGCCGCTGCGATTCCTTTGCCCGAAACGTCGGCGATCACCAGTCCGAAGCGTCCTCGGCCCAGATCCAGAAAGTCGTGATAATCGCCGCCCACCTGGCGAGCCTGGACGCAAGCGCCTGCGTATTCCAGAGTCTGCATGGCCGGAAGTTTTTGAGGAAACAGCCGGGCCTGCACTTGTTTCGCGATCTCCAGTTCCTGCGCCGCGCGGCGTTCCAAGTCCAGCTTCTCAGCGGTGCGACGACGTTGCGCGTCGATTTCGCGATTCACTTCGTCGAACCCAACCAGCGCGAAGGAATTTCCATCCGGATCCATGAATCGCGTGAATACTCCGCCCCAGACAGCCGCTTCGGGCGCGATGGAACCGGGAGTCGACGTTCCACGTTCATACTTGACGCGTCTGAGACGCGGTGTAAAAAGAAACCGGACGCCACGGCAGCTCCACTGTTGATACTTGGCGATGACATCTTCGGTGACGAATACAATTCCGGTCGACCGGCCGATGAGCCTGTGCTCCCTCGTGTCGGGCGGCGGCGCCACCAGCGTGAGGACCGCAGTTCCATCGGGAGGCGCAACCGCGATCCACCGTTCACCGGTTTGGAGGCGGGCATCGAAGGCCAGATCGAATCCGAGCTGGTCCACGTAGAATCGTAAACTTTGTTCCTGGTCCCGGACGAAAACGTTCACGGCGTGAACGCCCAGAAAGGCGCTCGACGCGTTGGTTCCATTCGGCGCGGGGGAATCGGGCATTGAAGCGATTATAAGTCCTGGCCTCTACGGGAGACGCGAGGGAAGCGGATCAGCGGTTATTCTGGAGTGAACGTGAAACTCGGTATCGAAATCACCGCCAACGACGACCCGGGCGTGCTGCATCAACTCACCGGCGTCATCGCACATCATGACGGCAACATTGTCAGCGTGGAGATCGTCGAACACAAGCCGCCGTCGACCAGGATCGTTTTTGAAATCGATCTCCCCGGCGAGCCGGTTCGGCTGATGGATCAGTTGAACGCGCTGCCCATCGTGCAAAGCGCCGCTCAAGTGGAAACGATGGAGCGCGTATATGGAAAGCGCATCATCATCATGGGCGGCGGCGCACAGGTGGGGCAAGTCGCGCTGGGCGCGATCACCGAAGCCGACCGCCACAATATTCGCGGCGAACACATCTCGGTGGATACGATTCCGCTGGTCGGCGAAAAGCCGCTGGCCGCCGCCGTGCGCGCCAGCGCCCGATTGCCGCGCGTCAAGGCGATCGTGCTGGCCGGATCATTGATGGGCGGCGAGATCGAACAGGCGGTGCGCGACGTCCGCGCGCTGGGACTCCTGGTGGTGAGCCTCAACATGGCCGGCAGCGTTCCCGATGCCGCCGATCTGGTGGTGACCGATCCGGTCCAGGCCGGGGTCATGACCGTAATGGCCGTCGCCGACACCGCGAAATTCAGCGTCGACAGGCTCACGCGGCGCGTGTTCTAGCGGGAATGACGGTACACCTGACCTCGCGTGTCCACGGATGCCACTGCGATTAGATTCGCCTTGAGATCTACGGTGAACAGGATCCTCAACCCGCCAACACGCGACTTCCGTACGCCGGCTCGGGCCGACCAACGCGGATGAAAGGCGCGCATCCACGTACATCTGGCGGGTCAACTGCTACCTCATGGAGCCGCTTTTGAATTCTTGAGCGAAACTTCGTGTCAGCGCGCTGGATGGACTTCCGCGCTTCGTCCGAAAGGACGACCCTATAGTTCACACTGGGTGCTGGCGCTCAAATTCTTCGAGCGAAACCACCCGGCCGGCGGCAATGTCGTCGAGCCCGCGATCAAGCGATTCGAGGGCTTCGGCATCCAGGGGCGCGCCGTCGGCATCCGCAGCGTCCCGCAGGTCATCGAGCAATTCCCGCGCATGGTCCTCGGAGAGGTCGTCGATAAGCCGATGAAGCTCTTCCTTTGCCGTCATGACGGGCCCGAATCCATTCTATCGAACAAACCCCTTGACTTCATAAGGGACGAACTTATTGACCGAATTCGCATCCACGATCTCGATCTTCGTCCGCACCGGCGGATCGATTCCGAGGGCCTTCAAGGGAAACCGCACGTCGATGAAACGATCCGTCACCGCGATCAATGGATCGGTCTTCTCCGCCACGCTCGCGCTATAAACTTCGTTATCGCCCCGCCGTACCGAGACCGAGTACGAGACGAAATGACGATGCGTGGTCGCCTTGCCGTCCCCGCCAAACGTCGCCTGGTCGCCCACGAAATCCGCGACATCGAAGGTGAACTCGCGCGACGGCGGTCCGGCCATGCGGATTTTCATCACCGGCCAGTCGCGCGGCACGCCACTTCTCAGATTGGGAAAAGTGCCCTTCACTTCGGTGTTTGGAGGCGGAAGGGCGCTGGCGGCTTCGATTCGCAGATATAGGAACGACTCATCGTAGGTCCCTTGCAACTTCCACCGCAGCTCTTCCGGCCTATAGTATTTGGCGTTCATGGTCGCGCGCAGCACGTTGTCCCAGGGCGATCCCGCGCGCGCGAAGGCTCCGTCGGCAGGCGGAAGCAATACATACAGCGACGCCGGATCGAGGGGAACGTTACTCCACGACTGGTCCAGAATCTTCCATGTCCCGTTTTCGCGGATGAACCGCATGTTCAAAAACTGATCGTCCATCGTTCCGACCAGTGCAGCCATGTCGCCCTGAACCAGCATCTTCGTGACGCCGTACCGGACCGAAGGACGCGGCCGGATCCGGTCCTTCATTCCTGAGACGTCGCCAACGAATGCTCTGGGCGACCATAGATCGATCCAGGCCTGCCCATTGCCGGTCTGCTCCGCCTTTTCCATCTGCCGGTAGACCGCGAGGACGCCATCCTCTGGACGCTGTGCATTGCACATGAAAGTGCAGATGGTGAGAACCAGGATCAGGATGCGCATATTCGATCCATCGGTAGAACAGCTCCGTGGGATTACTGGCTGGATGTTGGGTCTGGCGTAATCACGCTAATGATTTTCCAATGTATTGGCCGATTCCAAAAGCGTCGGACCCCGCTAGCTCGCGTTCGCGGTTCGGTGCCACGGGGTTGGTTTTGAGGCGCGACAGTCATGAAGCGCGTACGGGAAATCTAAGACAGCGTATTCACGGACGCGATATGACGGCTCTCAAACGCCTCTATCGCGGGCTCCTGTTGCAGGATGTAGCCCAGCTCGTCCACGCCTTCCAGCAGACAATGCTTCGAAAACGCATCGATGGGAAATTCGACCGTGCGTCCATCGGCGAGTGTCAGGGTTTGCGCTTCCAAATCGATCTTCACGATCGCGCCCGGCGATTGCAGCAGCGCTGCATGCATCTCGGCCGGAACAACAATCGGCAGCAACCCGTTCTTCAGCGAATTCTGACGAAAAATATCGGCGAACGACGTACTGATGACTGCGCGGAATCCGAACTGCAGCAAAGCCCACGGCGCGTGCTCCCGCGAGCTGCCGCATCCGAAGTTATCGCCCGCGACCAGAACGTGCGCGTCGACGGCCTCCGGACGATTCAACACGAAGTCGCTTCTCGGCGCGCCGGATGCATCGTAACGCCAGTCGCAAAAAAGCTGGTCGCCCAGCCCGGCCTTGGAAGTTGTTTTCAGAAAACGAGCCGGAATGATCTGGTCCGTGTCGATATTGTCGATCGGCAGAACCACGTAGGCGCTCTCGAATCTCTTAGGAGTCACTTCACGCTGGTTCTGATTCACGACATACGCGCTTTCGAATTTCATGGCATTCCTTACAAAAGGGTCCTCACGTCGGTGATGACGCCGGTCACGGCAGCCGCGGCCGCAGTCATGGGGCTGGCCAGGAATGTACGCCCGCCTTTGCCTTGCCGTCCTTCGAAGTTTCGATTGCTAGTGGAAACACTGTACTCGCCGGGCTGTAATTGATCGCCGTTCATGGCGATGCACATGGAGCAGCCAGCTTCGCGCCAATCCGCGCCGGCTTCGCGGAAGATCGTGTCGAGTCCTTCCGCCTGCGCTTGGGCTTTCACTTGTTGCGATCCGGGCACTACCATTACACGAACGTTGGGACTCACCTTGCGTCCCTTCATGATCGCGGCCGCGGCGCGCAGATCGGAGATGCGCGAGTTGGTGCAGCTTCCGATGAACACCACATCTATCGCATGGCCAGCCAGCGGCTGGCCGCCAACGAGTCCCATATACCGCAGCGCCTTCGCCAATGTCTCGCGCTCCATCGCGTCGCCGATCGAGGCCGGATCCGGCACCGCCGCGGAAATCGGAATGCCCATACCGGGATTGGTGCCGAACGTAATCATCGGCTCGAGCGTGTTGGCGTCAATCGTCAGTTCGCGATCGTACGTCGCGCCTTCGTCCGTCGCCAGCGTGCGCCAGCGGGCCACTGCGGCATCGAAATCCTTCGGCGCGAACGGCCTTCCAGCGACGTACTGATAGGTCACGTCATCCGGCGCGATCAAACCAGCGCGCGCGCCGCCTTCGATCGACATATTGCAAACCGTCATGCGCTCTTCCATCGAAAGGGCTCGAACCGCCGATCCGCAGTACTCGATGATGTGGCCGGTCCCGCCGCCGATTCCGATCCGGGCGATCAGCGCCAGAATAATGTCCTTCGCGCCCACACCAGGTTTCAATGTCCCGTCCACGTGCACCGCGAACGTTTTCGAAGGCCGCTGCAGCAGGCATTGTGACGCGAGCACATGCTCCACCTCGCTGGTCCCGATGCCGAACGCGACCGCTCCGAAAGCTCCATGCGTCGCCGTATGCGAATCGCCGCAGACCACGGTCATGCCAGGCTGCGTCAGCCCCAGCTCCGGCCCGATCACGTGAACGATCCCCTGCCGGTCGCTGCTCAGACCGTAGCAGCGGATGCCGAAGTCGCGGCAATTCTGTTCGAGCTTTTCGACTTGAGCCGCCGCAATTTGATCGACGATCGGCAATCCACGCGGCGTAGTCGGCGTCGAATGATCGGTGGTGGCGATGGTCAGATCCGGCCGCCGCACCTTCAAGCCGCGCTTCCTCAATCCATCGAACGCCTGCGGTGACGTGACTTCGTGGACCAGGTGCAGGTCAATATACAGCAGCGCCGGCGCACCCTCACGCTGCGCGATGACGTGCTGGTCCCAGATTTTCTCGATGATGGTTCGCGGTTTCCTATTCGCGTGCATTCACGTTCATTAACGGCCAAGAATTCTTTAGATCTGTTCCACAACCGCGCGCGCGACTTCATCCGTCGTCGCCGGCTTGCCTTTCGGTTTCAAATCCGCGGTCACCCGCCCGGAATCGAGGACGCGCCCGATGGCGTCCTCCACCGCGCGAGCTTCTTTCGCCAACCCGAACGTATAGTCCAGCATCGCCGCCGCCGATCCGATGGCTCCCAAGGGATTCGCTTTGTTCTGGCCCGCGATATCCGGCGCCGATCCGTGCACCGGCTCGTACAATCCCTTCGATTCGCCCAGCGACGCCGACGGCAGCATACCTATCGACCCCGCCAGCACGGCGCCTTCGTCGCTCAAAATATCACCGAACATATTTTCGGTCACCAGCACATCGAACCGGCGCGGATTGAGCACCAGTTGCATCGCGCAATTGTCCACCAGCAGATGATCCAGCTCGACATCCGGAAACTCGCGCGCGACTTCGATGACCACTCGCCGCCAGAGCTGCGAGTTTTCGATCACGTTGGATTTATCAACACTAGTGACTTTTTTACGCCGTCCGCGCGCCAGTTGAAACGCCTTGCGCGCGATCCGTTCGATCTCAACGCGCGTGTACATCATCGTGTTGACCGCGTGATCGTCGAAAATCCCGCGCGGCTGCCCGTAGTACAGCCCTCCGGTCAGCTCGCGCACGATAATCATGTCGGTGCCGGTCACGATCTCATTTTTTAAGGGAGACGAATCCACCAGCACCGGCCACATCTTCACGGGCCGCAGGTTTGCATACAGTCCCAGCGCCTTCCGGATCCCCAGCAGTCCTCGCTCTGGACGTTTCTCCGGCGGCTCATTGTCGAACTCCGGCGACCCGACCGCGCCCAGCAGCGTCGCATCCGCGGCCAAAGCTTTGTTCAGCGTGTCATCCGGCAGCGGCGATCCCGTTTTGTGAATCGCAACACCGCCAATCAAGCCCTCGCTCAACTCAACTGAATGGCCGAAATGATCCGCGACAGCCTCCAACACTTGCACGGCCGCACACGTAACCTCCAAGCCGACACCGTCGCCGGCCAAAACCAAAATCTTCAAAACCATTTAGTTTGATTCTATCTGCGTTTATCGGCGTTCATCTGCAGCCATCAATCCGCCGCGGCTTCGGAAGCCTTCATCTGCTGGATCACCTCACGCGCCAGATCGGCGATCTCGTCGTTCCGCAGGCCCTTCTTCCGGTCCGCCAGCGCCGTGAATCGCTGATACACGATGTCCAGCTCTTCGCGCCGCAACGGGATTCCCAGATCGTCCAGCCGCTTCGCCAGTGCATGCCGTCCGCTGTGCTTCCCCAGCACCAGCCGCGTCTCCGGCACGCCCACGCTGTGCGGCTCCATGATTTCGTAGGTGGTTCGCTCCTTCAGAAACCCGTCCTGATGGATGCCGGCTTCGTGCGCGAACGCATTCTCGCCGACGATGGCCTTATTCGGTTGCGGCCCGAACGTGATCAATGACGCCAGCAGTTGGCTCGCCGGGAAAAGTTGTTCCGTGACGATGCGCGTCTCAAAGGGTAGCTTGTCGCGGCGCGTATTCATCGCCATGATGATCTCTTCGAGTGCGGCGTTTCCGGCCCGCTCGCCGATTCCGTTGACGCAACATTCGATCTGCCGCGCCCCCGCCAGCAGCGCGGCCAGCGAATTCGCCGTCGCCATCCCCAGGTCGTCATGACAATGCACGCTGACGATCGCCGAATCGCCCAGCGCCTTCACCATCCGGCCGATCATCGCGGCGTATTCGTCCGGAACCGTGTAACCCACCGTATCCGGAAGATTCACGGTCCGGGCACCGGCGGCGACCACGGCACGCGAAATCTTTTCCAGATAATCCCAATCCGTGCGCGTGGCATCTTCCGCGGAAAACTCCACATCGTCTACATACGTCCGCGCCAGCGCCACCGCAGCGCAGGCTTCTTCCAAAACCTGCTGCTGCGATTTTTTCAGCTTGAACTTCAGGTGAATATCGCTAGTCGCGATGAATGTATGGATGCGCGGCCGCCGAGCATGCTTCAGAGCCTTAGCGGCTTCCTCCACATCCGGTTTATTGGCGCGTGCCAGCGCGGCTACATTGGCCCAGGGAAATTCGCGGCTGATGGCGTCCACCGCTTCCGAGTCACCTTCCGACGCAATCGGGAACCCGGCTTCCAGAATATCGACGCCCAGATCCACCAGTTTGGCCGCCATGCGGAGCTTTTCGGGCACAGTCATGCTGCAACCCGGCGACTGCTCTCCATCGCGAAGAGTAGTATCGAATATATAGACACGATCAGCCATGCTCCAAGAATGACATCGGCGGAAAGATTTTACAAATTTATAATTCTCAGTGATGTATAATGGATACTTATGGAAATGCACCCCTTGCGGGTCTTCCTAACTGTAGCCAACGAAAAGAGTTTTTCCCGCGCTGCCGAAAAGCTTCTGCGGACACAGCCTGCCGTGTCCCTATCCATTCAGCGGCTGGAGGCCGAGCTAGGGGAGAAACTGATCGACCGGTCGGCCAAAGACCTGCAATTGACCGACGCCGGAATCATCGTCCTGGAATATGCGCGCCGGTTCGAAAACCTGCAAGGCGACCTGGAAAATGCGCTGGCCGAGCTTCGCGACAAGTCGTCGGGCCGGCTGACCATTGGCGCGAACGAATCGTCCACGCTGTACCTGCTGGATCACATCGAGCGCTATCGCCGGCAGTATCCTCGCATCAAAGTGCAGATCCGCCGGAGCCTGTCGAGCAAGATTCCCACGGAGATCATCGATGGTGAACTGGAACTGGGCCTGCTGACCTACGACCCTGAAGACGACCGCCTCATCACGCGCGTCATTTATACCGATCATCTGGCGTTTATCGTTGCGCCGGACCACCGGCTCGCATCGCGGCAGGACATCTCCATCACCGAACTGGGCGAAGAGACCTTCATCGCGCACAACGTTGTGTCGCCGTACCGTGCCCTGGTGATTCGCGAGTTCCAGCGCTACAAAGTTCCTTTGCACATGGATTTGGAGATGCCGACCATAGAAGCAATCCGAAAAATGGTCCAGCGCAACGAAGGCGTGGCATTTTTACCGCGGATGGTGGTGGAGGAAGAAGTTCGCCACGGCATTCTGTGCGAAGTGCGCGTCAAGGAGATGAACGTGGATCGCCCTATCCGGCTCGCGTATCCGGCCCGCCGCGCGCTGAGCCACGCGGCGCAGGCGTTCTTGGATCTGGTTCAATCGTGATAGGCGATGAAGATCCTGCTGTTCGCCGCCACCACCGGCTATCAGGTCCGCGCGTTCGGCGATGCCGCGAAGCGCATGGGAGCAGAACTGGTGCTGGCCACCGATCGCTGCCACGTTCTGGACGATCCGTGGGGCGACGATGCCGTTCCCATGCAGTTCGACGATGCGGTCTCGGCTCGTGGACCATTCGATGGAATCGTTGCTGTAGGAGATCAGCCCGCATTGGCCGCGTCGCAGATGGCCGAGCAATTGGGGTTGCGATTCCATCCGTCCGATGCCGTTCGCGCCGCAAAGAACAAGCACCTGTCGCGGGAGCGCTTTAAAGCCGCCGGCCTGTTGACTCCCGAATATCATCTGCATGCACGAGCGATTCGCTACCCGTGCGTTCTCAAACCGGTCGGGCTGACCGCCAGCCGCGGCGTGATCCGCGCCAATAACGACGAGGAGTTTGCAGCGGCCTACGCGCGAATCCAGAAGATGCTGGAGCACGAAACGGATAAATCCATTCAGGTGGAAGACTTCATTCCCGGCCGCGAATTCGCGGTCGAGGGATTGGTCGCCAACGGAGTCGTGCGCGTGCTCGCGCCATTCGACAAGCCCGATCCACTTGACGGTCCGTTTTTTGAAGAGACCATTTACATGACACCGTCCAAAGCGTCGCAAGCGATTCAGAACGACATCCACGAGACCACGCAGCGCGCTGTCACCGCTTTAGGATTGAGCGACGGGCCGATTCATGCCGAAATGCGCGTCAACGATCGCGGCGTGTGGATGCTGGAGATCGCCGCCCGGCCCATTGGAGGATTGTGCTCGCGCGTGCTCCAATTCGATTCCGGCGCGAGCCTGGAGGAATTGATTCTTCGCCACGCGATCGGAGAAGATGTATCGTGGCTAAAACTGGCCTCTGGCGCGAGCGGTGTCATGATGATCCCCATTCCACGCGCCGGAATTTATGCGGGCTCCGATGGGGTCGAATCCGCGCGAGGCGTTGAAAGCGTCGAAGAGGTTCTGATCACCGCGAAAGAAGGACAGATGCTGCTTCCCTTGCCCGAAGGCGGCAGCTATCTCGGCTTTATCTTCGCGCGTGCCGACACGCCCGAGTCCGTCGATCGAGCACTTCGCGAATCTCATTCGAAACTCGATTTTCGTTTCGCCACCGCTCTTCCCGTCGTAAGATAAAAGACTGTGAACGTTTCCATTCTGGGTACCGGCTATGTCGGCCTGACCACGGGCGCGTGCCTGGCATTTCTGGGCCACAAAGTCACGTGTGCGGACGCAGACGCGCGCAAGATCGAAATGCTTGAAAACGGCGAAGTGCCGTTTCATGAGCCGCATCTCGGAGAGCTCATTGCGGAGGCGCGCTGCAACCTTAAGTTCACCACTGAATACGCCCACGCCATACCGGGTTCCCAAGTCGTGTTCATCGCCGTGGGCACGCCTTCGGGACCGAGTGGCGCACCCGATTTGCAGTACCTGCAAGCCGCCGCGCGCGGTATCGGCGAGCATCTGTCGGAAGGCTTCACCGTAGTGGTGAACAAGTCGACGGTGCCCATCGGTAGCGGCAACTGGGTGGGATCGCTGGTGCACGAAGCGTTCGAGCAGCGCCACGGCCGCAAGGCCCGCGAAACGTTCGCGGTGGCCTCCAATCCGGAATTCCTGCGTGAAGGAACCGCGCTGCGCGACAGTCTTTATCCGGATCGCGTAGTCATCGGCGCGGACGAAGAGCTGACCGCCGAGGTGTTGTACACGCTGTATCGCCCCATTCTCGATCAGACCTTTCAATCTCCGTCGTACCTGCCGCGCCCGGAAAGGTTGGGTGCGGTTCCGCTGATCTCCACCGATCTGGCTTCGGCGGAATTGATCAAGTACGCGGCTAACGCATTTCTGGCGTTGAAGATCAGCTACATCAATGAAATTGGCCTGCTTTCGGAAAAAGTCGGCGCGGACATTGCGCAAGTGGCCAAGGGCATGGGCCTGGACGCGCGCATCGGCACGCGCTTCCTGCAATCCGGAATCGGATGGGGCGGATCGTGTTTCGGCAAGGACACCGCGGCGCTGATCGCGACCGCGGAAGAGTACGGCCTCGAAATGCCGATAGTGAAAGCCGCGCGCGAAATCAATCGCCGTCAGCGCGAGCGGGTGGTAGACAAGCTGCTGGGCGAGTTAAGAATTTTGAAAGGCCGCACCATAGGGTTGTTCGGCCTCGCGTTCAAACCGCATACGGACGATCTTCGCGAGGCTCCTGCGATCGACATCGCTCGCAAACTGATTGAGCGTGGAGCGCGCGTCAAGGCGCACGATCCGGTGGCCATGGATCGTTTCCGGCGCGAGCACCCCGATCTCAACATCACGCTGTGCGAGAATCCCGAGGAAGTCGCGCGCGATTGCGACGCGGTGGTCCTGGTGACGGAATGGCCGCAGTACCGCGAAATGGACTGGGAAGCCCTGGCGCGAGTGATGAAGACCGCGATCGTTCTCGACGGGCGCCTGGCGCTCGATCGCGCCCGGATGTCGCGGGCAGGATTCAAGTATTTAGGGTTAGCCTGTTAACGAATCGCCAACGCGCGATCCTCGCGGCTGTCAGTTGAGGCGCGACAGTAATGGAGCGCGTTGGCAGGGGAAACAAAAAGATGCCGCTACACCGCTGGAACGAAGTTCCCAAGGAACAGATCACGCCGCTTCTGGCGCGTCAGATGATTCACACGCAGACCATGACCATCGCCCGAATCGAGCTGCGCAAGGGCGCTGCCGTTCCCGAGCATGCGCATCACAACGAACAAGTCACTACGCTCGAACGAGGCCGAATGCGATTCGTCCTCGACGGAGCCGAAGTGATCGTGAATGCGGGTGAGTCTTTGCACATCCCGGCGAATGTGCCGCACTCGGCCGAAGTGCTGGAAGATACGGTGGCTCTCGATCTGTTCTCGCCTCCGCGCGAGGACTGGATTCGCGGCGACGACGCATATTTACGAAAATAAAAAAAACGGGCGAAAATAGAAGTAGTGAATTACCTGCAGTTGATTCTGGGCGAGCCGGAGGCGAAAAACATCCGGCTGGATCGCGCCGCGCTCGAAATCGCCGCCATCCAGTTTCCCGGCCTTGAAGTGGAGCCGTTGCTGGACCGGCTGAACGAACTGGCGTCGCAGCTGGGCGACCGCCTGCGCAACTTCAACGATGGCCGCGACTTTGTCGAGACCGCCCAACGCTACCTTTTTGAGGAACTCGGCTTTCACGGAAACGAGGAAGACTATTTCGATCCGCTGAACAGTTGCCTGAATCAGGTGCTGGAACGGCGCACCGGCATCCCCGTAACGCTTTCGGTCATGTATATGGAAATCGCGCGGAGATTGGCCATGCCGGTATTCGGAATCGGCCTGCCGCGTCATTTTGTGATCCAGTTCGACGACGGCAACTACACAACCTACATCGACCCGTTCCACGGAGGACGCACGGTCACGCCGGCTGAATGTTTTGCCCTGGCTGGGGCACGAGTGGCCGATCCGATGCTGCTGCGGCGCGTGTCGAACAAAGACATTGTGCGGCGGATGGTGCAGAACCTGCACAGCGGCTATCTCAAGCGCAAGGATTGGACCCGCGCGGTCCAGACGCTCGATCTGCTGATCCTGGCCGCGCCGGATGGCTCGCACGAACTGGCGGCGGCATTGAAACTCCGCGGCCTGCTGCTGATCGAGTTGAAGCGGTTTCACGACGCCCGTCGCGATTTCGAAAGATACCTGGCATTGGAGCCGCAAGCGTCGGACCGGGCCGAGGTGCAGAAGCAGATCTCGGGAATTCATCGATGGTTGGGGCGCGTGAACTAGCAAGCTGTCCGCGGGGAGAGCCAAGTAGTGGGAGTTCTTGGGGGGCGGACCCCCTGGTCCGCGCGCGATCCCCTGATCGCGCTTACTCTTCTATAAAATCCGGTCGACAGACACGCGGAAAGGCCGATCGGGGGATCGGCCGCGGACCAGGGGGTCCGCCCCCCAGCGATGCAGAGTCTGGCGTGTGGAGAGTTTTCCGCAGGCTTCAGCCGGGGCGTGGCTTCAACCACGCATGCCTCTAAGCGGAGGTAAAGCTCCACGCGGGCTGAAGCCCCCCCTCCATTGAGCCCGTGTAAGGTGAATACCCGGTCTCGAAACTTTTCGCAATATGGTACTTTGAGGAATCGAAACATGCAGGATTCCTTACCAGACAGTGACGCCGTCTTGGCGCAGTTCAACCGCCTGATCCAGGAATTGCTTCGCGGTAATATGCATCGCAACACCTTCCGGCCGTGGGAGATCGAGTTGCTCCTGGATATCGAAGCTTGCAATCTGCGCGAGGCCTCCAAGCGCGAGACCTTGCGCCGCTACCAAAAAGCCGTCCAGCGTCACATGGAAAAGGGCGCGCGGCTGCCGTTGAAACTTTCGGAGTATCTGGAAGCGGTCAAGTCCAAGCGCGCGGCGCAGTCACCCGCCTCGGTGGGCTCGACTGAGTTGCTATCCTAGATCCTAAGGAGCATCGTCCTATGGGTTGCGGCAGCGGAGGAGGAATGGGTGGACCGGTAGTAGCGGAAGCCAACAAGAGTGGTCGCATGGTGATGTGCGTCAAGTTCCAGAAGGAGATGCCCGGGTTGGATGAAGTCCCTTTCGACACGCATCCGCTGGGCCAGCGCATCTACGAAAACGTGTCCAAGGAAGCCTGGAAGCTGTGGCTGGAACACATGAAGATGATCATGAACGAGTACCGGCTGAACCTGGGGACGCAAGAGGCGCAGGAATTTCTGCTGAAGCAGATGGAAGACTACTTCTTCGGCGAAGGCTCGGCATTTCCGCCGGGTTACGTTCCGCCGCGGGCAAAGAACTAGACCATTTCTGAAGTTTCCATCCGTGTAGCGAGTCGTCGGGACAGTTTAAATCTGGCAGGTCGGGGACCTGCCCCACTACCTCACTACGCCGGCTACTGGACTGCTAGCCGTTGCGTAGAGTTTCTTCGGCATTCTGCCCGCGAGATACGCGTAGCGCCCAGCCTGGACTGCCAGCTTCATTGCGGTGGCCATGGCGACGGCATCTTCGGCTTCGGCGATTGCGGTGTTCATGAGGACGCCATCATAGCCGAGCTCCATTGCGATGGCTGCATCGGATGCGGTTCCAACGCCGGCGTCGACAATTAGCGGGACTTCGGTAATCATTTCGCGCATGATGCGGAGGTTCGTCAAATTCTGAATGCCGAGGCCGCTGCCGATCGGAGCGCCCAGGGGCATCACAGCAGCCGCGCCGGCATCGATCAAGCGGCGCGCATTGACTAGATCGTCGTTAGTATAGGGCAGCACCACGAAGCCTTCCTTTACCAGTACCCGAGTAGCTTCCAGCAGGCCCTGATTATCGGGAAACAACGTCCGCTGATCGCCGATGACTTCGAGCTTCACCCATTCCGACAGCCCTACTTCGCGGGCGAGCCGGGCGGTGCGGATCGCCTCATCGGCTGTATAGCACCCGGCGGTGTTAGGGAGTAAGAAATACTTCGATCGGTCGACGAAGTCGAGCAGGGATTCTTTGGACCGGTCCAAATTGACACGGCGGACGGCGACGGTGACCACTTCGGCTCCCGAAGCTTCATGGCAACGTGCCATTTCGGGATGGCTGCGGTACTTCCCGGTGCCCACAAAGAGGCGGGAATGGAACTTTCGTCCTCCGATGCTCAAGGTGTCACTAAGCGTGTCCATGAGTCCATTCTAAGGCTGATAGCCGACTGGATGAACCCGGTCTGGAGGAAACCTTGAGACTTACCGATCAATGTAGGGAGGGAATCCCGTTCAGCCAATGAAAAAGAATAACTTGTTCAAGTTTTGGGGGATCGCGTTCGTGGTCGCGATCATCGCCACGGGCATTTTTTACGGCCTGTTCGTTTCGAAGATGACCAGCAACACGGGCAGCGGAAAGATGCTGGTGGTGGCGGCGAAAGGTTTGAAGCCGGGAACGGTGCTGCAGACTACCGACGTCAAGTTAGTCCCGTGGCAGGGCGAGCAGCTTCCCAAAGGCGCATTTGGAAGCGCGGAAGACGTGACGGGAAAAACCGTGTTTGACGCCATCGGCGAGGATGAGCCGGTGTTCGCGAATCGCCTGGCAACCACCGATAGCGGCGGCGGATCGGGCGTGCCGAGCGGGATGCGGGCGGTCTCGG
>DATMOC010000051.1:0-6117 GCA_035568415.1 Bryobacteraceae bacterium
AAATCGTGCAGACCCCGGATGCCGTGATGATCCTGGTCGAAATGGTGCACGACACACGCATCATCCGCATGAATGCGAAACACGATCCGTCGAACATCAGAAAGTGGCTGGGCGATTCTATCGGGCACTGGGATGGCGACACTCTGGTGGTCGACACCATCAACTTCCGCGACGACACCCTGTTCCGCGGCGCAGGTTCCGATCTTCACGTGATCGAACACTTCAAACGCGTCGACGCGAAGACCATTCTGTATCGCGTGACCATCGACGATCCGAGCACCTGGTCCAAGCAATTCACCATGGAGTATCCGTTCAACGCGACGGCGGGTCCGGTCTACGAATACGCGTGCCATGAGGGCAACTACGCGATGCCCGACATTCTCGGCGGCGCTCGCAAGATGGAATCGGAAGCGCCCAAGAAGTAGACTGCCCTCTCTCTAAATTGTTTCGCCCTAACTGTGGCGCACGCCCCAGGCGTGCCGTGTTCGCACTACTGCGAACACCAGCTTTTTGTAGCGTTCGTCGCCTCCGCAACATCGTAGACAATAGATCGTATGCCCGCACTCGACGGACGCGTGATCCTGGTAACCGGAGCCGCCAAGCGGATCGGACGCGGAATAGCCTTGCGCCTCGCCCGTGAAGGCGCGCAAGTCATCATTCACTACCATGGATCCGAAGCCGAGGCGCGCCAAACCTCCGTCGAGTGCGGAAACGCCCGGCTCATCCGCGCCAATCTCGAAAACGTCTCCGAAATCGAGCGTCTGTTTTCCGAAGCCGGTCCCATTGATGGTCTCGTGAATAACGCTGCCCGGTTCACCACCATCGATCCCTTGAACGTCACCGAGGCCGATTGGGACTCGATCCACTCCGTCAATCTCAAAGCCACGTTTTTCTGTTGCCAGCAGGCCGCGCGCCGGATGATCGCGGGCGCTGGCGGCCGCATCGTCAACATCAGCTCGCTGGGCGGCATCCGGCCGTGGTCGCGCAACGCGCATTACTGCGCCTCGAAGGCCGGCGTCATTATGTTGACCCGCGCCCTGGCGAAGGCGTTTGCGCCCAAAGTCACGGTCAACTCGGTCGCGCCGGGCGTTATCCCGATCGGAGAGCCCGACGATCGCTCACGCCACTTGATCTCCCGCACTCCCGCTTGCCGCGGCGGCACACCCGAAGAAATCGCGGACGCCGTGGTCTATTTTCTTGCGGCGTCGAACTTCGTTACCGGCCAGATTCTCGCTATCGATGGAGGCCTCAGCCAGAAATGAAACGCGTTCTGTTCGTCCTGACTGCGTCCCTCTGCTCCGCCTACTCGGCTTTATCCCACGAAGCGATTATCGATTCAGTCTGGCAATCCCACATCCAGCCTGTGTTGCTCAAAAAATTCCCGAATGCCACGCCCGACGAATTGAAGGAAGCGCATGCGTATGTGTATGGTGGCTGCCAGATTCAGGACATGGGCTATTTCCCCTTCGCTTCACACGCGTTCAGCGACTTCACGCACTACATCCGCAGTGGCGATTTCGTCACCGCCATGTTGCGCGACGCCCTGACGCTGGACGAGTACGCATTCGCGCTCGGCGCCCTGGCGCACTACACCGCCGATCGCACCGCCCACCCCACCATCAATCGCGCCACCGCGATGATCTATCCGAAGCTGCAGCATAAGTACGGTCCCGTGGTGACTTACGAAGACAACCCGGCCGATCATCTCAAGGTCGAGTTTTCTTTCGATGTCGTACAGGTCGCGCGGGGCCTCTACGCACCCGACAACTATCACGACTTCATCGGATTCCAAGTCTCCAAGCCCGCGCTCGAAAGCGCCTTCAAAGATACCTACGGCATCGATCTCAAGGAGATCTTCGGTACGCTCGATCTGGGCATCGGGACCTATCGCTTCACCATGGGCAAGCTGATTCCCGAGATGACCAAGGTCGCCTGGGACTCGAAGCGGTCGGATATTCAGAAACTCTCGCCCGGCCTCACTCGCGCGAAATTCGTCTACTCGATGCCGCGCCGGCAGTACCGTAAGGAATGGGCCACCGGCTACAAAGAGCCAGGCCTGTGGACCCGATTCCTGGCCTTCATTTTTCGCGCGATTCCCACGCTCGGCCCGTTCAAGGTCCTCTCATTCAAGCCGGTTCCGGATCGCGCCGAGCGCGATTTTCTGCGTAGCTTCGAAGAAACCGTCGCCGCGTATCGGACCGAACTCAACAATGAACGCCAAGGCACGCTCAAAATCGCCAACTATAACCTGGATACAGGCGCACCGGTGAAGCCCGGCGAGTATAGACTTGCCGATAAATCCTACGCGCTGCTCCTCGACAAACTCGCGGGACACGAGACGACGCCCAATCTTCGCAAAAACATCCTCGACTTCTTCGCTCAAGCCGATCGTGCAGCATTCTCGGAAAAAACCCTCTCCGAACTAGACCAGCTACGTCACGCTAATGACTAGAGGTATGTGTGTGGAGCGAGATCTAGAGGTGCAGAAAAACTCAAATCAGGTAGACTTTCGCGGCTATGGGGGGCGGACCCCCTGGTCCGCGCGCGATCCCCTGATCGCGCTTTCTCTGCCATAAAATCAGGTCGACAGACACGCGGAAAGGCCGATCGGGGGATCGGCCGCGGACCAGGGGTCCGCCCCCCAGCGTTGGCAAGAGTCTGCGTGTTGAGAGTTTTTCCGCAGACTCTTTAGCTTGCAACGTCGTTTAGCCGACGTTTCGTGACACGTCGACATCGACCGCTTGCTTGGTCGCGGCTTAGTGTCGCTGATCTGCCATCTTGACCCTGAGCCGCGACCATAGGGAGCGGTCGATGCTGAGTCTTCCGCAATTCACTGCGCCGCCTTCATCCCCACCGGCGGCAAATAAGTCCCCAGCGGCTCCCGTTTCCACCAGTCCTTCGATCCCCAGCCCGTGAACGTATACTCGAACACCATCGCCCGGATATACCTCGGTGGACGATCCGGGAATGGATTCTTTTCCAGAAGCCCATTCACCTCCGGCGACCCTTGCAGCAGCTTCGCAACGAAGCCCACGAACCACAGGTTCTGCCGGTAATTTCCCAGAGCCGCGAACCACATCTGCCAATCCAGCCGGGGCTGAAATGGCGCGATCCACCGCGGCCCACGATCCAGCGCTCCGGGTTTATAGCGAAACTCGTAGGGCGTCCACGTCTCGCCGTCGTTCGATCCCTCGACGATAATTTCCGGACGCGTGGTGGTCATCACCGCGAACAGCCCGTAGGAATTGACGATCTGAAACGGCGCGAAGGTCTTGGCCGCCGCCATCAGCGGCTCCGGGGCGCTGCCGTACGCCTCCAGAATGCGCGTCGCTCCCAGCAGGAACACGATTCCCGCCAACACACCCGCAAAGGTCCGTGCCACCGGTCCCAGTCGTCGCACTGCGCGCTCGCGAACCCGGCGCGGAGCAAATCGCCTCAAGGCCTGATCGTCGAACAGAAACACACACAGCACGAGGGTCAGCCAGTTGAAAAAGGCATAATTCCCGGTGAGCAGGATCAACACCTGCAGTCCGATCATGCACGCCGCCCCGAACATCCGGAGGCGGCGCGGCAGGAAAATCAGGAACGGGATCCCGATCTCGATGCCCAGAACGGCGCTGGTTGCAATATGCTGGAACAATCGCGGCAGCTTGTCCGCGTACCACGAAATCACGTTCGGAAGCGGTTGCGTGTGGTAGTGATAGTCGAGCGCCGTCAGGTTCCTCCATGCTGGATCGTGGCTCAGCAGTTTCATGCTGCCCGACAGGAAATTCAAGCGGAACACCAGCCATCGGAACAGCCACGGGAAGATAGCCGCGTCGCCTAGAAAGATCGCGAGAAATCCCGCCTCCAGCAACAGTGAGTCCCATTGAAACGATAGAAAATCCTGTCCCGCCGAACTGAGCGACAGGTACATAACGAACAACAGGACCAGCATCAGTTTTTCCAGGCGTCCCAGGAACAAAAGTATCGAGAACGCGATTCCCGCGAAACACACGCTGGAAAGGGCAACGTCGCTCGAATTCCACCAGAACATGGTCGGCATCGCGAAAAATCGAGCCGGCCCCAGGGTCTTCTGCACCACTTCCATGAAATCGTGAAGAGGCAAAATCCCCCGCGAGCCGATCAGGCCGGTGATCTGCGTCGCCAGCGACCCGAACGCGACGGCATAGATCACTGCCACCGCCCTGAGGAAAATCCACTGTGTCGCCGCGAATCGAGTTGGCTCAATCTTCGTCCCAAAGGTCAGCCGCGTCACCCAATAAAACAAATCCCGATGCCGCGCAATAAACCGATACATCGCTTCGCTGATCCATGCGAGCACAGGCGCACGTTCGTAGGCCTTTTCCAGTCCCAGCGTTTCGAACACCGCGCGAGCCCCGCTCCCGACACTGCCGTCGGCGCGGACCAACTGCACCGACTCCGAGTACGCCTTCGCCGGAATCTGCGGATACTGGCCGCCCACCTCCTGCGATGCGGCATACTCGATCCGATCTCCCGTCAGCTGCTTCCAATACTCGATCCAGATCTTGCAGAATCCGCAATGACCGTCATAGATGAGGGTCGGCACCTCCGTATTATCCACGGATACACAGGCACTCCGGTGGCAAGACTTCGTCGCTCTGTGGGGATTTTGACCATGCGCCAGATCCCGGAGTCTATCTTTTCAATGCCTTACGACAATCCATGCTGCGGAGACAAAAGTGCCGATAAGAAGGCATGGGTCCCATCAACAATCTCACCAGCAACTATTCACAGCTGATTCTCGATCCCCTTTACCAGAACCCCGGTGGAGCGTCCGATGCCACCTCCAAAACCGGGAACGACCCAAGCGGCATCGTCACGCGTTCCGACACGAGCCAGCTTTCTTCGTTCGCCCAATCCGTCGGCACGCTGCAGCAGCTTCAGGAATCGGACCCACCGAAGTATCAGCAGGTCACACAACAAATAGCCACCAATCTGCAAAGTGCGGCCCAGGCGGCCCCGTCGAGCGGGAATTCGACAGCCGCGAGCCAGCTCAAGCAGCTTGTGACCGACTTTTTGACCGCCTCCAAGACCGGCCAACTCCCCAACTTCCAGGATCTGGCACAGGCGGTGGCGGGCCATCACCATCATCATCACCACGCCGCCCCAGCCGCTTCAGATAGCAGTTCCACCGGCAGCACTTCGGGAGGCGGTGGCGCGAATCAGACAGTCAATCAACTTCTATCGCCGCCGAGCGAAGCGCTGAACCCGCTCGCGCTTATCCAGAAAACGCTGTCGAGCGCCGGCTTCCCCGGCTCCAATAGCTGATCGCCGGCATCGCATCAGCCATCATATCCGCGGAACCACAGATCGTTTTATGATGGTTCGATGCGCCACTCTGTCATACGTGCCTTGTGCCTCGCCGCACTTCCCCTAGCCTGTAGTGCGATCGCCGCGAACGAACCCGTCCGCTTAGACACTGGACTGCTCCAGGGAGTCCCGGGCGCCAATCCCGAAATCACCGTCTACAAAGGTGTTCCCTACGCTGCGCCTCCAGTAGGCGATCTCCGGTGGCGCGCCCCGAAAGGTCCCGCGAAATGGGACGGCGTTCGTAAAGCGGACCAGTTTTCTGCCACCTGCATGCAGACCAACTACGCGGAGGGATCGCCGTACCGCCAGCCGCCGGCGGCCGTCAGCGAAGATTGCCTCTATCTGAACGTCTGGACTGGCGCCAAATCCGCAAAAGAGCGGCGCCCCGTCATGGTCTGGATTCACGGCGGAGCCCTCACCCGCGGCGCCGGTTCCCTCCCCACCTATGACGGGGAAGCGCTCGCGAAGAAAGGCGTGGTGCTGGTCACCATCAATTACCGCCTGGGTATTTTCGGATTCTTCGCGCATCCCGAGCTCACCAAGGAATCCGACCGAAACTCGTCCGGGGAATACGGATTCCTCGATCAGATCCAGGCGCTCGAATGGGTCCACAAGAACATCGAAGCTTTCGGCGGCGACCCCAAGCGCGTCACGATTTTCGGCGAATCCGCCGGATCGTGGAGCATCAATACTCTAGTCGCCACGCCGCTCGCCAAAGGATTGTTCCAACGCGCGATCGGAGAAAGCGGGGCATTTTTCGCGTCCCTGCCCAAACTCGCCGAA
>DATMOC010000052.1:0-182600 GCA_035568415.1 Bryobacteraceae bacterium
CAACTACGCCCTCATGGATCAGACAGCCGCCCTCGAATGGGTGCAGAAGAACATCGCAGGCTTCGGCGGAGACCCGAAACGAGTGACCGTCGATGGCGATTCCGCCGGTGCCGCGAGCATCGGCAACCTCGTCGCCTCTCCCCGTGCCAAAGGATTATTTCAGCGCGCCATCGCCGAAAGCGGCGCCTGGCTCGGTCTCTCCGTGACTCACATGAACACACTCGCCGAAGCCGAGCAGAACGGCGTCAAAGCAGGCTCGCTCGCCGATCTTCGCGCCAAACCCGCCGCCGATCTTCTGAAAGTCAATGGCGATCTTGCCCGCGCGAACGTCGATGGCTGGATGCTTCCCGATCAGGTCTACGCCATCTTCGCTGCCGGCAAGCAAAACGATGTTCCCACTCTGATCGGCTCCAATGCCGATGAAGGCACCGCCTTCACCCCCGCTTCGGTGAAAGCCGACGGCTTCAAGAACCTCGCCAAGACCCGCTTTGGCGATCAGGCCGATGCCTATTTGAAGCTGTATCCCGCCAGTTCAGATGAGGAGGCTCACGCCTCCGCCGCAGCCTCCATGCGCGATCAAACTTTCGGATGGGAGATGCGCACCTGGGCGCGCATGCAAACCAAGACCGGCAAATCGAAGGTCTACGTGTATTACTTCAGCCGCGTCCCTCCTGGACCGGTGGGCGCGAAACTCGGCGCCTATCACGCCTCCGAAATCGCCTACGCCTTCGACAACATGAAGAGCGCGCAGGATGCCGACCAGAAGCTCTCCGATACGATGTCATCCTATTGGGTCAACTTCGCCACCACCGGCGATCCCAACGGCAAGAACGTCCCCAAGTGGCCCGCGTATAACACTAAAACCGATTTCGCGATGGGCCTGGGCGATCGCATTGCTCCCACCGAGGTCCCCCACAAAGCCGCACTCGATTTCCTGGACGCCTGGTTCGCCAAACAGCGCAGCAACTAAGTGGGGCAGGCTTTTCCTTGAACCCGCAAGCGGGGCAGCCTGCGCGCCGGTTCGCAACCGGCGCAACGAATCACTGAATATTTAACATAAACGTTAATCATTTCTCTTGACGCGCTGTTCGTCTAGGCCGATACTTAACACAGTGGTTAACAAACAAAAACATGTGACCGCGGTCTTCGCGGCCTTGGCCGACCCCACCCGCCGCCGCATCCTCGAACGCCTCTCGACCGAAGGCGAGAGCCGGGTCACGGCGCTGGCCAAGCCGTTTCGCATGTCTCTCCCAGCCATCTCCCGGCATCTCCGCGTCCTGGAAAAAGCTCGCCTGGTCCGACGACAGCGCGATGGACGCCTGCACATCATCCGCGCCCACGACGCTGGATTCAAGGAAGCTCAACAATGGATCGCCCAATGCGCGGCCATCTGGGAAACCCGTTTTGACGCCATCGATCGGTGGCTCCAAGAACGAAAGGAAAACACTCCATGAAATCCGAAGTGAACATCGGCGACAACCGCCTGCAAATGACCCGCATCTTCAACGCTCCCCGCGAGCGCGTGTTCGCGGCCTGGAAAGAATCCCAGCTCACCAGTCAATGGTGGGGTTGCGAGGACACCACCCACGTCGACTCCGTCATCGACTTCCGCCCGGGCGGCACGTTCACGCACAAGATGCAAATCACCACCGCCGGCGAGATGACCTACACCGGCCAGTTCGACCAGATCATCGAACCCGAAAAGATTTCCTGGAGCGCGCAGTTCGGGCCCCTGACGTCTCGAGTCACGGTGGAGTTCATCGCACTCGGAAACCAGACCAAACTGGTCCTCACGCAGGAAGGATTCCCCAGTAAGGACCTCTGTCCTATCGTTTCGGAAGGCTTCACCGCCGCCTTCAACAAACTCGAGAGGCTGCTGGAGGGTGTTGCCGCATGAGCGAAGAACTGCAGGTCCACGCAAACTACGTCGGCGTGTGGGACGCGTCCGTTCCCGCCACGCAGACCACCGGCGAGATCAACGCGAATTGGGTGCTCAAGGACCGCTTCGTCGAACAAACCGGATTTCTCAAGAACGCCGACGGGTCGATTTCCAACGTGACCACGTTCCTGACCTACGATCAGCGCCGCAAAGTCTACCGGATGATCTCCTTCATGTCGAACGGCATGATCGGTGAAGCCGAAGCTACCTGGGACCCGGCGACCAAGACCATGACCCAAGTTTTCCGCGATCCCGGAGTCACTACCACCATGACCGGCAGCTTCGCCGAACCCGGCGTCGAAAAATGGAACATGGTCGCCACTGGCGCGGACGGCAAAGTCCTCCACCAGATGAGCGGCACCAATACGCGCCGTAAATAAGAGAGCCTTGCTGCCGGACAGGGACCCAATCTTCAATTTCGCGTGACGTGTGCGGAGACGGCCAGCCATCGTCCATCCCGGCGAGCCCACACATCGGTGTAGCGGCCCGACCCACGGCGTCCATCGGCCAGGATGTAGGTGGTGCGCGCGTGAATGATCGCGAAGTCCTCCATCAGCCTGACCTTCACGTCATGGACCTGCAGATCCGAGATTTTCACGGGCAACGCGGTGTGTTCGAGAAACCGTTGCCGGTCGATCAGCGATCCTTCCGGAAGCGAGCACAGAAAATCGGCGGCCAGGATTTCCTCGAATCGACGAACATCCGACGTCTGTACAGAATGGATGTAGTCCTGGTTGAGCTGGACCAAGATTTCGAGATCGGAAGACAAGAGAGCGTTCGTAGACATGGTTTTTATGACCTATCGCCTCCGAGCCTAGCACGAGCGCCCGAGAATAACTGGCCGAAAACGGACCTGTTCACCCGGCGCGGATCCGCAGTGTGCGTCGAAATCGGATTCGGCATTGACGAACCGAGCTTCGCTGTTTTTGATCGCGGCCGCCGTGCGTAGACGATCGCATGCGAAATCGCTACCGGCAGATCCCCAAGACCGGCTTGTCCCCGTGGATCGATGGGGTGAAATGCTCCGGCGCGCGACGCGTCAGAATACAGGTATGCAACCGCTGCGAGGCTCTTTTTCGGTGTTGGTGCTGTACGATGTGGCGGAGCAGATCGACCTGGTCCGGCTGCGCGGAATTCTTGGCGCGGAGCCGCCCCGGCGCGAGCCCAGTTTCAAGCATCCCGCGCCGGACTATGTGCGCTTCGAACGTCCACCCGTGGTTGAGTACCTGGATCCGGTTTCGATCGATCCGGGCGAGCATTTCATGAGCCGCGTGAAGTATTTCGCCTATGGCGTCGTCAGCGTCGAACTGGAATTGCCCTTTGAGGCCGGCTGGGACGACCTGGTGCGGCTCTCCAGCCGCTTCATCGCCGAACCTGAGATTGAGAAATGCGCGCTGGAACTGATCCGCGCTCGCCTGGCTCACGTAGCTGCGGCGCTGGTGCAGCCGTACTCGTCGTGGCTCAGCGAAGATTACTACATCATCAACCTCCGGGAAGCGCTGGATGAACATGCGAATCCCCTAGCGGCGGCTACGTTGCTCGCAACCCACGGCGATGAAATCGCCCGTATTGTTCGCGGCGAATCCGGGCCACTCGCCGAAACCGAGCGCGCCGACGCATTGCAGGCGTGCATGTCCTATTACCCCACCGACCTGCTGGTAGCCGGTTGGGTAGCGGCGCTCGTCTACGACACTCCCGAAGGCGCTGCGCCCGCGATTCAGTTGCTGGAATACGCCAACACGCAGTTGCTGGAATACCGCCACTACGACGATGTGCTCACCCGCATGCTCGAAAACGTATACAAAGTGGTCGAGCGAAACGGCGGCGCGTTCCGCCACTGGCGCATGGCTCGGCAAGCCGGAAAACTCAACGCCGTCCGGCTCGAAGTGACGGACCTGTCAGAACGAACTGACAATGCGATCAAGTTCATCGGCGATATGTTCTACGCCCGCGCCTATCGGATGGCTGCCGGCAGAGTGGGCGTGACCGACTACAGAAATCTGGTGGACCGCAAGCTTCGCATCGCCGCGGATCTGTACCAGTCCATGGTGAACGAATATCATCAGGCACGGTCGTTCTTGCTGGAGGCGATGGTGGTGGCCATTCTAGTGATCGAACTGATCCATCTGTTCCGCGGCACCTTTTGACTTGACGGGGCCGATTACGTGTATATACACTGGTCTCGTCTCCCATGGGTATCTCGGAGCCGTTTATCCACCGTCCCGTCGCGACGACTCTGCTCAGTGTAGCCCTCGGATTATCCGGCGCTGTCGCCTATCGGTTCCTTCCCGTCGGACCGCTGCCGCAAGTAGATTTTCCGGCGATTTCAATCGCCGCCGCACTGCCCGGCGCGAGCCCCGAGACCATGGCATCCTCGGTTGCCACGCCGCTCGAACGCCAGTTCGGCCGCATCGCCGGCATCAATGAGATGACTTCGTCCAGTTCTCTGGGCGTCACCGGCATCACCCTGCAATTCGAACTGAATCGCAACATCGATGCAGCCGCGCGCGACGTGCAGGCGGCGATCAACGCCGCACGCGGCCAATTGCCCGCTAATCTTCCCCAGAATCCGAGCTGGAGAAAAGTCAATCCCGCCGACAACCCCATCGTATTTCTCGCGCTGACTTCGGAAACCATGCGGCCCGGCCAGATCTACGACGTCGCCGCGACCATTCTGCAGCAACGCCTGTCGCAGTTGAAGGGCGTCGGCCAGGTGGTGATCGTGGGCAGCTCTTCACCGGGTGTGCGCATCGACGTGAACCCGACGCTGCTGAATAATTCCGGCATCGGCCTGGAGGACGTCCGCACCTTTCTGTCGGCAGCCAACGCGAACCGGCCGAAAGGTGAGTTCAGCAATTCCACTCGATCCTGGTCGCTGAGCGCCAACGATCAGATGATGACTGCCGACGAATATCGCCAGCTCGTGGTCGCCTACCGGAACGGCGCGCCGGTGAAGCTTTCCGATGTCGCCAAACTCAGCGATTCCGTCGAAGACATCCGTACCGCGGGATTCGCCAACGGAAGGCCGGGGCTGGTACTGCTGGTTTTTCGCCAGCCCAGAGCCAACGTAATCGAGACCTGTGACCTGATCCGCGCCACGCTGCCGCAGTTGCAGGCTTCTGTGCCGCCCGCGATTCACATGGCGGTGATGCTCGATTCGACCATCTACATCCGCGCCTCCGTAAAAGACGTCCAGCTTACGATGTGCATCTCCGTCGGGCTGGTGATCCTGGTGGTGTTCCTGTTCTTGCGCAACGCGCGCGCTACGTTGATCCCCAGCGTGACGGTGCCGCTTTCGCTGGTGGGGACGTTCGGCGTGCTGTACCTGTTCGGATACAGTGTCGACAATCTTTCCCTGATGGCGTTGACCATCGCCACCGGATTCGTGGTCGATGACGCGATCGTGGTCATCGAAAACATCACGCGCTATATCGAACAAGGCGCGGCCCCGCTGGAAGCCGCCGTCCGCGGCGCGCGTGAAATCGGCTTCACGGTTTTTTCCATCAGCATGTCCCTGATCGCCGTCTTCATTCCCATTCTGCTGATGGACGGATTCGTGGGGAGGCTGTTCCGCGAATTCGCAATCACCCTTTCGGCCGCGATCGTTCTGTCGCTGTTCATCTCTCTCACGCTGACGCCGATGATGTGCGCCAGGCTTCCGCGTCACGATGAAGAACGGCATGGGAAGCTATATCACGCCGGCGAACGCGCGTTCCAGTGGGTTCTTCGCGGATACGAGCGATCTCTTGGATGGGTGCTCAGGCACCAGGCGCTGACTTTCGCGGTGACGCTCGCCACCATCGGCCTGAGCGTGTATTTGTACATCATCGTGCCGAAGGGATTCTTTCCCCAACAGGACGTCGGAACCATTACCGGACAAATGCAAGCCGATCAGTCGACTTCCTTTCAAGCCATGCGCGAGCGCGTGATTCAAGTCGCCGATATCGTGCGCCAGGATCCAGCAGTTGAGAACGTGGTCGCGTTCGAAGGCGGTGGCGGCGGAGGCGCGCTCAACACCGGCCGCATGTTCATCACCTTAAAGCCGCTCGCCGTTCGCAAAGTGAGCGCGGACCAGGTGATCGCGCGATTACGTCCGCGTGTGGGCCGGGCGGCCGGAGTAAGCGTCTTCCTGCAAGCGATCCAGGCGCTGCGCATCGGCACGCGCATTGTCGGCGCGCAATATCAGTACACGCTGCAAAGCGATAGCGTGCCGGAGCTGAACGAATGGGCGCCCAAGGTATTCCGTAAACTGCGCACGCTTCCGCAGCTCGCCGACGTCAACACAGATCAGCAGGACCGGGGACTACAATCCTCGCTGGTGATCGATCGCGGCACTGCGTCGCGTTTCGGGATCACCTCGCAAAGAATCGACGACACGCTGTACGACGCCTTCGGCCAGCGCCAGGTGTCGACGCTATATTCGGAACGCAACCAGTATCACGTCGTCATGGAAGTCGATCCGAGCTTCTGGCAGACTCCCGACGGGTTGAAATTCATTTACCTGAATGGATCCGGCAGCAGGCAGGTTCCCTTGAGTGCGTTCACGCGCTACGAGCCGTCGAACGCTCCGCTTTCCGTCAACCATCAGGGCCTTTTTCCCTCCGTGACCATCTCCTTCAATCTTCCGGTCGGCACGCCGTTGGGGGAAGCGGTGCCGGTGATCGAAGAAGCCGAACGGCAAATCGGATTGCCTTCGAGCATTCATGGAAGTTTCGCCGGAACCGCGCAAGCCTATCAGGAATCGCTCGCCAACGAGCCGATCCTCATCGCCGCCGCTTTGGTCACCGTGTACATCGTGCTGGGGATGTTGTATGAAAGCCTGATCCATCCGATCACCATCCTTTCGACGCTCCCATCCGCCGGCGTCGGCGCTTTGCTGGCGCTGGTGATCACGCACAACGATCTGAATGTGATCTCGTTCATCGGAATCATTCTGCTGATCGGCATCGTGAAAAAGAACGCCATTATGATGATCGATTTCGCTTTGGAAGCCGAGCGCCGCGGCGCGGGAAGCCCGGAGACCGCGATCTTTCAAGCGTGCCTGTTGCGCTTCCGGCCAATTTTGATGACCACCCTGGCCGCACTGCTGGGCGGTCTGCCGCTTGCTCTAGGCACCGGAGTCGGCGCGGAATTGCGCCGGCCCTTGGGAATCGCGATCGTCGGCGGGCTGATCTTCAGCCAGTTGCTGACTATGTACACCACGCCGGTCATGTATCTGTATCTCGACCGGCTGCGATCGCGGCGGCGGGCGCCGGTCCCGCTGGAGACGGCAGAGAGCCGGGTTTCCTAGTGGCCTGTCGCAGTCATAACGTTGCTCTTAGTAACGGATTCGACACGACAGGCCACTAGCCGCGGGCTACGCCGCATCCATCCATGAAATGCGCGCAGCTAACGAGCCGTGACCAAAGGGAGCAGTTGATCCTCGTCTCTTCATGAACCCGTCCCGTTTGAGCGATCATTGAAGGGATCGTGCGCCCTGGACTCATCCACGACATTCTCGAACTTACCTCGGAGCACTTGGTTCTGGTTCTGACCGCGATGGGCGTCGCCATCGCGATCGGCGTGCCGCTGGGTATCGTTCTTACCAGGCGGCCGCGCTGGAGGACTCCGGTGCTCGGTCTGGCCAATATCTTGCAAACCATTCCGAGTCTCGCGCTGTTCGGGTTCCTGATTCCGCTGCCGCTGATCGGCGGAATCGGGCCGCGAACCGCGATTGTCGCGCTGATCGTTTATGCGCTGCTGCCGATCCTGCGCAATACGCTGGCGGGGATCCTGGGTGTGGATGCGGCGGTTCGCGAATCGGCGGTCGCCATGGGCATGACGGCCATGCAGGTCCTGCGGAGGGTTGAGCTGCCGCTGGCGTCGCGCACCATTCTTGCCGGAATTCGCGTCGCCACCGTGACCACCATCGGAACGGCCACCATCGCCGCGGCAATCGGCGGAGGCGGGCTCGGGTTGTTCATTTTCCGCGGCGTGGCTTCGGTGGATACAGTTCAGATTCTGGCCGGCGCCGTGCCGGCCGCGCTGATCGCGCTTTTATCGGATGGAGGATTGGGATGGATCGAACGCAGGCTCTCGGCGTAACGTTCGCGGTTGCTCTCGGGTTGGCCGCTGGGGTAACCACGGGATGTGGCTCGAAACAGAAGCAGATCGTCGTGGGTTCGAAGAATTTCACGGAACAGGTGGTGCTGGCGGAGATCATCTCCCGGCACCTCGAACACCGGCTGGGACGCCCGGTGAAACGCCAACTGAACCTGGGCGGCACGCTCCTTACCTATCAGGCTCTGCAGAGTGGGCAGATTTCGCTGTACCCCGAATACACCGGCACCATCGAAGCTGAGATTCTGAAAGAGACGCCGTCCGCCGATCCGTTGCAGGTTTACGAGCGGTCGCGCCTGGAACTCGCGCGCCTCGCGCAGATCGATCTGCTCAGCCCTCTGGGTGTCGATAATACTTTCGTGATGGTCATCCGTGGTGCGGACGCCAGAAAGCGAAACGTCGCCACGCTGAGCGACGCCGCTCTGGTGAAGGACGGCTGGAAACTCGGCATGGGTTACGAGTTCGAGCAGCGCATCGACGGAATGACCTCGCTCAATCAGTACCATCTGCCTTTCAGTGCGGCGCCGCGGAGTATGGACCTGGGCCTGTTGTACAAAGCGCTGGACGAAGGACAAGTGACCATGATCGCGGCCAATGCCACGGATGGACCGCTCACCGCCCACGACTGGACCACGCTTCGAGATGATAAGAAGGTCTTCGGGTCCTACCAGGCGTGCGTTATGGTCCGCCAGGACGTGCTGGCCGACGAGCCGCGCTTGAAACCTGCACTAGCCGAGCTATCCGGCAAGTTCACCAATGAAGTGATGCGCAAGCTCGACGCCGCCGTGGACGTGGATCACCGTCAACCCAGCCAAGTGGCCGCAGATTTCCTGGCTCAAGCTGGTTTGAAGTGAATTACTGAGGAAACGCGCTGCGGTTACAACTAACTGGCTAATCTGATCCGCCCCTGTGTGGATTTCAGAAAAAAATCATTAGTGGGAACAAACCATGCGGCACGGTCGTACGTCTAATTAAGCAAAGCAGCTAGCCTCCGTGCGGAACCCTTTCCCCAACAACAAACCCCCGCACGGAGGCCAACTTCCTTCGATTCGTTCTCGCTAGTCTACTCCCGATTCCAAAATCGGTCAAATCGAACACTTTGTGTGCGCTTCCGGACAGGTTTAGTTTAGTACGCACTCCATCACTGTCGCGCCTCAAATCATTCCGGACTCAGGTTTAGGCGCGACAGTCATGGAGCGCGTTGCCCCCAGTCGCCTACAGCTACGCGCGGAATTCGACCGCTCGCGCCACCGTCACGGCCTTGTTCTCGAGCAGTTGCTTCAGCACGCTTTCAGGAACGGGACCGTCCGTCTCGACCACGGCGACCGCCTGCAACGGTCCATTGTTGCTGGCCTGTTCCTGCCGGCCCAGCGAGAAACTCGCGATGTTGATGTTGTGCTTGCCCGTGACCGATCCGACATATCCGATCACACCAGGCACGTCGGCGTTTTTCAAAAACATAAGATGACCGGTCAGGGGAGCTTCGCAGTAAATTCCATCCACGCGCAGCAGCCTGGGCCGATCCAGCACCACCGATCCCTCCACGGTGGTTACGCCGGAGTCGGTCTCCAATTCGAGCCGCACAGAATCGGCTTGTCCCGCCACGTCGCTGATCTCGTGGCGTTCGGCGAATCCCACACCTCGATCCGCCGCGAACTGGATGGCATTAATTACGTTCGCTTTCCGCGCCAGCGACCGGCTGAGGACGCCTGCGAGTCCGGCGTTGCGGATCATCAGCGTGTTCTGTTCGGCAATGCGTCCTTTGTATACCAGCCGAACCAGGCGCGGATTTCCGGTCGCGACATACGCGGCAAAGGTCCCCAAGCGTTCCGCCAGCGCGGCATACGGCCCCACGGTGCGGTACTGTTCCGCGGTCATGGCCGGGACGTTGACGGCGTTCAATGCGACTCCATCGCGCAGATATTCGACTACTTGTTCCGCGATGCGGTAACCCACCGCGTCCTGCGCTTCATGTGTCGATCCGCCGATGTGCGGGGTTGCCAGAACATTTTCAAACGCGAGCAGCGGCTCGCTGACGGGCGGCTCGGTCTGGAAAACGTCCAGAGCGGCACCAGCGACTTTTCCAGATTCGATGGCTTTGCGCAGCGCCTCGCCGTCGATCAGTTCGCCGCGCGCGCAGTTGACGATGCGAACGCCTTTTTTCATCCGCGCGAACGCCGCGTCGTTCAGCATCCCGTAGGTTTCGGTGGTCAACGCGACGTGCAGAGTGATGTAGTCGCTTTCTGCGTACAGCTCATCCAGGGAAAGAAGCGTGGTACTGAGGTCCGCGGCCGCTCGCGAATTGACGTAAGGATCGCTGGCGACGATCCGCATCTCGAATCCGCGCGCGCGCCGCACCACTTCGCGTCCGATACTGCCCAGTCCCACCACGCCCAGCGTCTTTCCGCGCAGCTCGGTTCCCAGGAATTTCTTCTCTTCCCATTTGCCGCTCTTGGTGGACGCGATCGCCTGCGGAATGGATCGCGCCATGGAGAGCATCAGTCCCATGGTGTGTTCGGCCACCGATACCGCGTTTCCGCCGGGCGTGTTCATAACCAGGACGCCCGCGGCCGTGGCTGCATCGACGTCGACGTTTTCGATGCCAATTCCCGCGCGTCCCACAACCTTCAAGCGCGTCGCCTTCGCGAGCACACCTCGATCGACCTTCACTTCAGTGCGGACGATTAGCGCGTCCGCATCGGCCAAGTGCTTCTGAAATTCCTCTGGATTCGAGACAACAATATCCCAACCCTTCTGAGCTCTTAACAATTCGAGCCCCGCATCGGCCAGCGGTTCCGCAACCAGGATCTTCATTTTAAGCGTTGACGGTCTCTTTCTTGCCAATCGCGATTTCGGCGTAGACTTGCTGCACCGCCGCCACACCGGCCCCGAGTTTCACCGGCGCCCCGTTGGCGTGCAGGATCAGCTCCAGCTCCGCGACCATCGCGAACAAGTCCGCAAAATCGAAATATCCGAGGTGCGCGATGCGGAAAATCTGCCCCTTCATCGTTCCTTGGCCGTTCGCGATGATCGAGCCAAAGCGATTCTTGAATTCCTTGACGATCACGCCGGAATCCATGCCCGCCGGCGCTTTGATCGCGGTTACCGAAGCGCTGGGGCTTTCCGGCGAGAACAGTTCCAGCCCGAGCGCCTTCGCTGCCGCGCGAGTCGCCCTGGCCAGTTGCTGCGCGTTGTCCACCAGCTTGTCCATGCCCAGCGTCTTGATGTACTTCAGCGCCTCAGCCATGCCTAGCATGAGAGACGTCGCCGGAGTCCAACTGGATTCGCCGTTGACCGCATTTTTCTTTTCTTTCTTCAGATTGAAATAAAACTTCGGCAACTTTGAAGTTTCCGTCATGGCCCACGCCTTGGGACTGATCGAAAGGAACGCGATTCCCGGCGGGACCATGAACGCTTTCTGCGATCCGCCGATGACGATGTCGAGTCCCCATCCATCGATGTTGAGCGGCATCGTTCCGAGCCCGGTGATCGCGTCGACCACGAAGATGGCCTGCGTCTTCTTGACGGCTTCACCCATCGCGCGCACGTCGTGAGCCGCGCCCGTCGACGTTTCCGATGCCTGCACGAACACACCCTTCGTATCCGGATTCGCGGCCAGGGCCTTTTCCAATGCTTCGGCCCGCACGGATTTGCCGTACGGCTCCTCGATCAGAACCACGTTGAGTCCGTAGGCCTTGGTGATTTCCGCCCAGCGCTCGCCGAATTTTCCGGCGGAGCACACGATCACCCGATCGCCCGGCGAGAAGCAATTCGTAATCGAAGCTTCCATCGCGCCGGTCCCGGAGGCGACCAGCACCAGAACATCGTTCGCCGTCCCCATCAATTCCTTGAGATCGGTGAGAACCGCCTTATAGACGCTGCGAAACTCGTCGGTGCGATGGTGCAGATCCGATCCCAGCATCGCGTACAGAGCCTTGGGATAAAGCGGGGTCGGCCCCGGCGTGAGCAGACGTTGTTTCTTAATGTGCATGGAGTTTTCTTCAGAATACCAGGAAGGACATACACTAGAAGAAATGCCACTGATCGATCAAATCCAACGCGACATGACCGTCGCGATGAAAGCCAGCGAACAATTGCGTCTGGATGCGCTGCGCATGATCAAAGCCGCGCTGATGAAGTACAAAGTCGATACCATGAAGCCGGTCGACGAACAAGCGGAGCTGCAGATCCTGACTACGCTCATCAAGCAGCGCCGCGAGGCTGCGGACATGTTTCGCAAAGGCAACCGTCCGGAGCTCGCCGATAAGGAAGAGACCGAACTGAAGCTGATCGAGTCCTACATGCCGGCCGCGCCCACGGATGACGAAATCGACGCTGCCATCGCGAGTGCGATGTCGGAAACCGGAGTCACGTCGGCAAAACAAATGGGCGTCGTGATGAAAGCCGCGCAAGCCAAGCTCGCCGGTAAGCGCGTGGATGGCAAGGCGCTCAGCGATCGTGTGCGCGCGAAACTCAGTTGATCGACCTATGTGGGCCGCTAATCCTAGCGGCGAGCCGGCTTTCAGGCCGGCTTGTCTTTGCATTCAGTGAAGCCCGCCTGAAGGCGGGCTCGCCGGCACGACAGCCGGCCCCACGAGTTGACTGGAGCAATTCAGCGGCGGTATAACAAGTCACCCATGGCCTCAACCGCCGTTGCTGCACCCGCCGACGTGATGCGTCTTCTGGCCCACGAACTTCGCCAACCGCTCAGCACCATCGAATCGATCGCGTATTACCTCACCCTCATCCTTCCCGAGGACCAAAAGGTTCGCGAGCAACTGGATCGGATCCAGCAACTGGTCCAGCAATCCAATTGGATGCTGACCAGCGGTCAGTTTCTTTCCGACCCCTTGAAGGTGACCCGCGAACTGCTTCCACTACGGGAACTGATCGATCATCTCGACCTGGCCGGCTTCGACGTGCAAGTCGACAGAGATTTGTCCACCGTGACCGCGGACCCCGCGCTCTTGCGGGCCATGCTGGAGAATCTGATCATCTTGTTCCGCCAGTTTTCCGCCCCCGCCGTTTTCCGCGCGGCGCGCACTTCGGAAGGCGCGTCGATCGAGTTCGCCAGCAGCGTGACCGGCCATCGCTCCGAGTCCTCGCTCGGCCCGGGAGCCACGCTGAGCATCCACGGCGCGCGGCGTGTCGTGGAGGCCCATGGCGGCTCGTTCCGCATCGAGATGGACGCCACAACTGGGATCCAGCTGCAGGTGGTGTTAACATGAATGTTTCCCCTGCATGGTCAAAGTGGTTCCCGACATCCTGGCCCGAATTGTCGACCATAAGCGCCGCGAGCTTTCCTCTGCGCGCGAGCGCCGCGCCGAACTGGAACAGCGCGCGGCGGCGCGGCCTGCGGCTCGCGATTTTCGACGCGCATTAACAACGAACACTCCCGCGATTATCGCGGAGATCAAGAAAGCGTCCCCCAGCAAAGGTGTTTTTCGCGATGATTTCGATCCGGCCGCGATCGCGCGCAAATACAGCACCGCCGCGGCGCTTAGCGTTCTCACCGATCGCGAATTTTTTCAAGGAAGTCTTGCCGACCTAGAAGCCGCCCGCGCCGCGGTCGAAATTCCCGTACTTCGAAAAGACTTTACGATCGACGAATTTCACGTGATCGAAGCCGCCGCGCACGGAGCCGACGCGATTCTATTGATCGCGGCCGTGCTGGAGGAATCCGAAATGCGGCGTTATCGGGAGCTTGCCGCGCGATTCGGAATGGCCTCCCTGGTGGAAGTGCACGACGCCGCCGAGCTCGAAGTGGCGCTTGCCTCGGGCGCTGAAATCATTGGAGTCAACAATCGCGATCTGCGTACGTTCGAGGTTCACCTGGAAACTTCTCTGCGGCTCGCCGAAAAGATTCCGTCTTCGATTCTCAAAGTCAGCGAAAGCGGAATCCATTCGCGCCAAGATGTACAACAACTTACTGCCGCGGGTTTTCAGGCGTTTCTGGTCGGCGAGCACCTGATGAAATCGCCCGATCCTGGCGCGGCCCTGCGAGCGCTCCAATGATCGTCAAGGTGTGTGGAATCACGCGACGCGAAGACGCCGAAGCGGCCGTGGATGCACGCGCGTCCGCGCTGGGCTTCATCTTCTATAAGCCCAGCCCGCGCTACGTGACTCCCGAAAAAGCCCGTGAACTCGGTGCAGGACTCGACGTCTGGAAAGTCGGCGTCTTCGTCGACGAGTCGCCCGCGACGATTGAAGACGTAGTGCGCTCTGCCAAGCTCGACATTGCACAAATCTATGGAGGATCGTTGCCCCAAGGCCTTCGAGTCTGGCAGGCCGTGCGCGTCAGTGGGGCAGTTCCCCTAACTGCCTTTTCCGGCGAAGCACTGTTCCTCGACAGCTCCTCCAATGGAGTTTCATTCGACTGGAACATTGCGCGCGCCGCCGCGGAAAGAGTCGTCATCGCCGGCGGACTCGACGCATCCAACGTTCGCGACGCCATCCGCATCGCCCAACCCTGGGGTGTCGACGCGAGCTCTCGTCTCGAATCCTCGCCCGGAATCAAAGACCACGAAAAAGTGCGGCAATTTGTCCAAGCCGCGCGGGAAATAGCATGATGATTTCGCAACCTGACGCCACCGGCCATTTCGGTCCTTACGGTGGACGCTTCGTGCCCGAAGTGCTGATGGCTCCGCTCGAAGAGCTGGAACACGCCTATCGCGAAGCCTCCGCTGACCCGGCCTTCCAAGCTGAGTTGGGCGATCTGTTGAAGAACTACGCCGGCCGCCCGACGCCCCTGTACCACGCGCGCCATCTGAGCGAATCGCTGGGCGGCGCGAAAATTTATCTCAAGCGCGAAGACCTGCTCCACACCGGCGCGCACAAAATCAACAACTGCTTGGGGCAAGCTCTGCTCGCGCGGCGCATGGGCAAAAAACGCATCATCGCCGAAACCGGCGCGGGCCAACACGGCGTCGCCAGCGCGACCGTTTGCGCATTGTTCGGCCTCGATTGCACCGTCTACATGGGCGAAGAGGACATGCGCCGCCAGCAGCTTAACGTGTTTCGGATGCGTATGCTGGGCGCGAAAGTCGTCCCCGTCACCAACGGCAGCCGCACCTTGAAAGACGCCATCAGCGAGGCCATGCGCGACTGGGTCACCAATGTTCAATCGACGCATTATCTGCTCGGTTCCGCGCTGGGCGCGCATCCCTATCCGATGATGGTTCGCGATTTTCATCGCGTGATCGGCGAAGAAACGCGCGCCGAAATTCTGCGTCGCGAAGGCCGCCTGCCGGACGCGCTGTTCGCTTGTGTCGGCGGAGGCAGCAACGCCATCGGCATGTTTCATGCATTCATCGGCGATGCGAATGTGAAGCTCATTGGAGTCGAAGCCGGCGGTAATAGCGATCGTCTGGGCGAGCACGCCGCGCGATTTTCCGGTGGATCGCCTGGCGTCCTGCACGGGTCGCACAGCTACGTTTTGCAAAATGAAGACGGTCAGGTCTCGTTGACCCATTCGATTTCCGCCGGTCTCGATTACGCCATGGTCGGTCCCGAGCATGCCTGGCTGCACGACCAGCATCGTTCCGAGTACACTTCGGTCGGCGATAAAGAAGCGCTGGACGCCGCGATGACGCTGGCGCATAAAGAGGGCATCATCCCCGCGCTCGAATCGGCGCACGCGGTGGCGGAGGCGATCCGTCGCGCACCTGCCGCCCCTGGCGCGCTCTACGTCATCAATCTTTCCGGCCGCGGCGACAAAGATACCGATATCTATCGTGAGAATCTCCCGGAGCTCGATCAGAGGTGACCAGCAGAATCCAGTCCACATTTAACGGCCGCAAAGCGCTCATCGCCTACATCACCGCGGGCGATCCTACGCCGGAGCGTACTCCTGAATACGTCGCGGCGCTCGAACGCGGCGGCGTCGATCTCATCGAGCTGGGCGTGCCGTTCTCCGATCCCATCGCCGACGGTCCCGTGATTCAGCGCGGAGCCGAGCGCGCGCTCAAGGCCGGAACGACCGTTAAAAAAGTCCTGGAGATGGCCCGCAAAATCCGCGAGCATTCTCAAATCCCGCTGCTGCTCTTCACATATCTGAATCCGGTGCTGCGCTATGGGCTGGATGCGCTGGCGCGCGATGCGAAAGCCGCCGGCATCGATGGATGCTTGTTGACCGATCTCAGTGTCGAGGAAGCGTCACCGTACGTCGGCGCCATGCGCAACGCCGGACTGGACACGGTTTTTCTCGCCGCGCCAACGTCCACCGCGCATCGATTGAAGCTGGTGGGCGAGTACTCTACCGGATTCGTCTACCTGGTTTCACGAACCGGCGTGACCGGCGAGCGTTCGTCGCTTTCCGATTCCATCGCGCCGCTGGTCAATTCCATGCGAGCCGAGACCAAGCTGCCACTTGCCGTCGGATTTGGAATCTCGACACCCGAACAGGCTCACGATGTCGCACAGCTTGCCGATGGCGTGGTCGTCGGCAGCGCGTTCGTCAGAATCATCGAACAGAATGGCGACCTTGAATCTTTCGCGCGCTCGCTTCGTAAAGGAATCGACCGATGACGCTGGAAGAGGCGCTTGCCGTGCTGGCCAAGTATCGCGACGAGATTGACGCGATCGATCGCGAACTGCTCGAAACCCTCAACCGCCGCACCCGCGTCGTCGAAGAGATCGGCCGCATTAAACAAAGCGTCAATCTGCCGATCTATGAGCCCAAACGCGAAGACGACGTGTTCCGCAACGTGCGAACTAATAATCAAGGGCCGCTCGGTTCCGACGCGTTACAACGAATCTTTGAACGAATTATCGATGAAATGCGCAGCTTGCAAAAAATGCGGCGCTCGCCGAAACAAATGGGAGAGAAATAAATGCTGGTCGTGATGCAGCAGGGCGCCACCGACGAACAGATTCAAGCCGTGATCGATCGCCTGGTGAGCCTCGGCTTCACCGTGCATCGTTCCACCGGCGTGATGCACACCGTGCTCGGCGGCGTCGGTCCCGTGGATGAGATGGACCCCGCCGATTTCGAAGCGATGGAAGGCGTCAAAGAATGCCATCGCATCGTTTCACCTTACAAATTGGCGAGCCGGCACTGGCGGCCGCAGGGGACCGTGGTGAAAATCGGCAAGGTCGAAATTGGCGGGACTCAAGTGGTCACCATGGCGGGTCCATGCAGTGTGGAAAGCCGCGAGCAGATCGAAAAAGTCGCCGAGATCGTCGCCGCGCAAGGCGCCCAGATCATGCGCGGAGGCGCCTTCAAACCGCGATCGTCACCCTACAGTTTCCAGGGCATGGGCGAAGAAGGCTTGAAGCTGATGCGCACCGCCGCCGATCATCATGGACTTCTCGTCGTCAGCGAGGTGATGGATCATACGCAGCTCCCCATGTTGCTGACTTACGCCGATATCCTGCAAGTCGGCGCGCGCAACATGCAAAATTTCAATTTATTGCGCGAGGTGGGAAAAGTTCGCAAGCCGGTTTTGCTGAAACGCGGGAACTCCGCGACCATCGAAGAGTTGCTGCTCGCTGCTGAATACATCATGAGCGGCGGAAATTATGACGTGATTCTGTGCGAGCGCGGCATTCGCACGTTTGAAACCTACACGCGAAATACCATGGATATTTCCGCGATTCCGGTGATCAAAAAGCTCTCGCATCTGCCCATGATCGGCGATCCTTCGCACGGCACCGGCCGCCGCGATCAGGTTTTGCCCATGGCACGCGCCGCCATCGCCGCAGGAGCCGACGGATTGATCGTCGAAGTGCATCCCGATCCCGATCGCGCCATGAGCGACGGAGCGCAGACCCTGTCGCCTCCGCAGTTCGCCGAGATGATGCAACAGGTCCGCGCCATCGCGGCGGCGGTGGGCAGGACCGCGTAAAATGTCCGAGCCGAAATCGTGGACCGTTGTGAGCATCGTAGGCGTCGGGCTCATCGGCGGTTCCTTCGCTCTGGCGCTTCGCAAAGCCGGTTTCGCAGGAAAAATCATCGGCGTCAGTTCGCCGGAAACGGTTCGTGCCGCGCTCGACCGCGGTGTGATCGACCAGGCGCTTCCCTTGCGCGACGCCGCCGGCCAGTCTGACTTGATCTATCTTGCACAACCCATCGATCGCATTCTTACGACGCTCGATCAGATCGATCCGTACGTTGCTTCCGGCACCCTGATCACCGACGCGGGCAGCACCAAAGCGGCCATCGTCGCGCGTGCTGCGAAAAGTATTCGCCGCGGACGCTTTGTCGGCGGCCACCCCATGGCCGGGAAGCAGACGCGCGGAGTCGCGGAAGCCGAAGCCGGTCTGTTCCAGGGACGCGCCTACGTCCTCACCTCGCATGACGCAGCGCTGGAAGCCTGGATCGAGCGCATCGGTGCTCGCGTGGTAATTCTGGATGCGCAAGAGCACGATCGGCTGGTGGCCTTGACCTCGCACCTGCCCCAGCTCATTTCCACGGCGCTGGCAGCGTCCATTGCAGCCGAGCCCGGAGCAGCGCGCGTCACGGGCCCGGCGGCGATCGATCTGACGCGGCTCGCGATGAGTCCCTACGAAATCTGGCGCGACATTTTTGCGACGAATGGCTCGTCGATCGATGCAGCATTGGGCGCCTTCATCGAGCGGCTGCAGGAGTTAAGGGCCAAGCTCCAGACGCCGGCGATCGAGCAGGAGTTTGAACGAGCCGCGTCCGCCGCAAAGTCGCTGCGGCAGGCATAGTGGTGGCTAGGTTTTCTCCCTTCTTTTTTTCGAATAGACTGGAATGGAAGCATAGCATGAGCGACACACGTCGGCACGTGCATGATCTAGTGGACCAGTTGGACGCGGGACAGCTTGCGGCCGTTGGGCAACTGCTGGAGGTCATTACCGACCCGGTGGCGCGGTCGCTGGCGAACGCGCCGGTGGAGTCCGAGCCGATTTCGGACAACGAAGCCGCGGAACTTGATGAGGCGCACCAGTCAATCGCACGCGGCGAAGGCATTCCACACGAGGATATCCGTCGAGAGTTCGGATTGAAGTAGATGGCCCGGCGAGTTGTGGTCTGGTCGACCACGGCCCGGGTTTCCCGGTGTATGTAGAACGCCAGCGTCGCCCCGGAGAGGTGTCATTTACGCTACGATATTCAGCGGAATAGCGTTCAGTACCGAGCAAGGAGCTGGCAATATGCGCCTAATACGTGCTCAGATTCAGACATTCCGTTCAATTGTAGACAGCGGTGTCATCGAGATTGAGGACGGGGTCACGGTAGTCATTGGAAAAAACGAGCAAGGCAAGAGCACGTTGCTGAAGGCGATCGAAGCCTTTAACCACCAGAAGCAATTTGCACCCAGCGATTTTCCCAATCACCTGCGCCCAATGTTGGAGGATCGAAGTCCGACAGAAATGCCAATTACAACACTCTGGTTTTCGATCGAGCCCGGTGACCGTCAAAAGCTTAGCGGTACGATCCAAGAATTGGACACGGCTACGGAACTCAAAGCGATAAAACACTACGGCAACAACTATCGCTTTTCGCTAGTCGATGGCGCGGAGGAGCGCCCGCTAAATTTCGCCGAACCGAACTTGACCGCACCCCTTTTGCATGTGCATAAGGTTGGACGTGATCTACGAGAAAAACTCCATTCCCACGCACAGCGGCTACCTGCATTCGCGGAGGCCAAAGAGCGAATTGATCAGCTCATGAGCGTACTCACCGAGGCGCGCGCCCAAGATTTGCAGGATCCCGACAATCTAGTAAAAACCTTTACTACATCTATCAAAACGTTGCCAGGTACAGACGCAGCGATTACCGAAGATGTAGCCGCTGCTAATCAGGATCTGGAAATCGTGAAGGAAATGGTACATTCGGCAACTAAAACGGACCACGGCAAACTCCTACAAGACGCGCTGCCTTCATTCATTCTGCACAGTACAAAATCTGATCACATTCCTAACGAGGTCAGTATCCCAGACTTCGTTTCCAATCCCGATTCTTTTTCGAAGGGGATGGCCAATTTGTGCAGGGCGGCTGGTCTGTCGGTCCAGAAGATTCGCGATCTCGCTGCCACCAGTGACACCGCCCAACGGGAGGCATATGAAGATTACTACCGCGGAACCATTAGTGGCGGTCTTAATGAATTTTGGACGCAAGCTGCATACACGGTTCACTTTCGAATCGAAAAGGAACGCCTATCTGTCAGCATCAGTGACGGAAATTACACACAGCGTATTCCGCCATCGGACCGGAGCGAAGGATTCCAATGGTATCTTTCGTTTTATGCCACTCTTCTTAACGATGTAGGCAGCGAAACGATCCTCCTCCTGGACAATCCGGGTCTCGAGATTCACATGGACGGCCAGCGTGACATCAAACGCTTCTTAGAGGAAAAAGTCGCCCCAACATCGCAGGTTATTTATGTAACTCATTCCCCAGCGATGATCGATCCATTTCATCTAAAACAAGTGAGGTCGGTGGAATTGCAACCCAATCAGCAGGGGACTAAAGTTTCGAACTATCTTTCAAAATCGGGCGAAGACGCCGACCTTCTTGAGCCTGTGAGATCGGCAGTCGGAATGAGCTTGGTGAGCAGCCTAGTTCTCAACGAATGGAACGTCTTAGTAGAAGGTGCCGCTGATCGACCCGTGGTTGAAGGCATCTTCTATGGACACTATAAGGAACACCAACCTAAAGTGCTCGTGAACGGCAGTCTATCCGAGAGTAAGGATGGCTTCCTAGTTAAATTTTACGAACGGACGGGATTGCCGTATGTCATTCTCCTCGACGCTGATAGCTCGGGACGCGACCTCAAGGCTGAACTGGTCAGCCTCGGTATTCCAGAGAGCCGTATTCTCGGACTCGGGTCTGTTTTCCCGGATCGCCAGGGCGAGTTCGCGACCGAGGATATCGTCAGTGAAGCGTTTTATCATCGGGCCGTGCTCGAATCATATCCGAAGAACCCAGTTGATCTCCCCGCGCCTTCGGCGAAGAAGCGGGCGACGCGGTACGAAGAGGTATTCCGCGCCACTCACAACATTGGCTTCAACAAGCGCCGTGTCGCAGAAACCTTAAAAAAACTACTGGCGACTGGCGTCGAGGATAACGAAACGAAGGCAAATCTTGGCACGTTGAGCACAGCTATCGTTGAACGACTAAAACCAGCCACAGCTGCGACAAGTACGGAGGAAGCCAAGGAAGCGGAGGAAGCCGCTCAATAGTCGAGGGAGCGCGCGATTCCTTGCCGCCCTCAGAGCTTCAGGAACGCTAACAAGTCGGCATTGATCGTCTCCGCTTGCGTGGTCGGCATGCCGTGCGGGAAATCTTTGTAGGTTTTCAGAGTTCCCTTCTTCAGCAGCTTTGCCGACAGCGGCCCCGAGGCGACATAGGGCACGATCTGGTCGTCTTCGCTATGCATCACCAGCACCGGAACCGTGATCTTCTTGAGGTCTTCGGTGAAATCGGTTTGGGAAAACGCCACGATGCCGTCATAGTGCGCCTTGGCGCCGCCCATCATGCCCTGGCGCCACCAATTTTGGATCACGGCCTCCGAGGCTTTCGCGCCCGGCCGGTTGTATCCATAAAAAGGTCCAGACGCTATGTCGCGATAAAATTGTGAACGATTGGCGGCGAGTTGCGCCTGCAGGCCATCGAACACGTCCTTGGAAAGGCCGAGCGGATTGGCCGGCGTCTTCACCATGAGCGGCGGCACGGCGCTGATCAGCGCGGCTTTGCTCACCCGGCTTTCGCCATGCCGGCCCAGATAGTGCGTCACCTCGCCGCCTCCGGTGGAATGGCCGACGTGGATGGCGTTTTTCAGATCGAGATGCGTGGTAAGAGCCGCCAGGTCGTCGGCGTAATGATCCATATCGTGCCCCCCGCCCGTCTGCGTCGAGCGGCCATGGCCACGGCGGTCATGCGCGATGACGCGATAGCCGCGATGCAGGAAGAACAGCATCTGCGCGTCCCAATCGTCGGCCGATAGAGGCCAGCCATGGCTGAACACAATCGGCTGGCCCGAACCCCAGTCCTTATAGAAGATCTCGGTGCCGTCTTTGGTGGTGATGGTGGGCATTGTTGACTCCTTTGAATGATATCGACGTCCCGTTAGATGACAGCCTGTCGTCCGGAGTTTCATTCAGAAATGCCATCCTGGATTGTGCACTCAAATACACTTCTGAACCAGGCCGCCGCACGTGGCGCGCGATATGTAGCGGAGATCGGCCAACGCCGTGTGGAACCCTTAACAGAGGACATCGCCCGGCTCGATGATCTCGGCGGTCCTCTGAACGAAGATCCTCGTGATCCCTCCGACGTGATCGCGCAACTCGACGAACTCGGCTCGCCCGCGACGGTCGCCTCCACCGGTCCGCGCTATTTCGGATTCGTCACCGGGGGCGCGCTGCCCGTGGCGATGGCGGCCAACTGGCTCGCCGGCGCGTGGGACCAGAACGCGGCGCTCACTGCTCAGTCGCCCGTCGGAACCAGGCTGGAAGCGATTGCCGGGGCGTGGATTTGCGAGATTTTCGGATTCCCTCCCGATTCCGGTTTCGCGTTCGTTACCGGCGCGACCATGGCCAATTTCACGGGGCTCGCCGCCGCCCGTCACGCTTTGCTCGCTCGCGCTGGGTGGGACGTCGAAGCACGCGGCCTGTTCGGAGCTCCCGAAATCAAAGTGATCGTCGGCAAAGAGGTTCACGTAACGCTGACTAAGGCTTTGTCGATGCTGGGCTTCGGCCGCTCCCGCGTGATCAGCGTCCCTGCCGACGATCAAGGCCGCATGCGGGCCGATGCGCTTCCGCCGCTCGACGATCTGACGATAGTCTGCATTCAAGCTGGAAATGTGAATACGGGCTCTTTCGATCCTGCAACGGAAATCTGCGCTCGTGCCAAGCAAGCAGGCGCGTGGGTGCACGTCGATGGCGCATTCGGATTATGGGCTGCCGCCGCTCCCCATCGCGCACATCTCATGAAGGGCGTGCCCGACGCCGATTCCTGGGCCACCGATTGCCACAAATGGCTGAATGTCTCTTACGATTCCGGACTCGCCTTCGTCCGCAACGCCGCCCATTTACGCGGGGCGATGACCATCAGCGCCGCCTATCTCCACATGTCCAGCGACCGTGAGCCGGCCATTTACACTCCCGAATCGTCACGACGTGCCCGCGGAATCGAGGTGTGGGCCGCGTTGCGATCCCTGGGCCGTCGCGGACTCGCCCAAATGATCGAGGGAAATTGCCGCCTCGCCACCCGCTTCGCCGAAGGCTTGAAACGCGCCGGTTTCGAAGTTCTGAACGACGTAGTCCTCAACCAGGTGCTGGTCTCGTTCGGAGATGATGAAAAAACCAAGCGAGTGATTCGTGAAGTGCGCGCCGATGGCACCTGCTGGTGCGGCGGAACCGAATGGCATGGCCGATCCGCCATGCGCATTAGCGTGTCGTGCTGGTCGACCACGGAAGCAGATGTGGACCGCAGCCTCGAAGCCATCGTCAGGATTGTTCAGCTACAATGAGGGTATGAATCGGCCAAACGGAACCAAGTATACGCTGTCACGCGTGGAAACCGTTACGGGTTGGCTCCTACCTCTATTGCTCGGTGTTGGAAGCATATTGGGTGCATTTTTCGCGCCCGGTAATATCGGCCAAACCCTGCGTCAATTTTTCTTTGTAGGCAGATGAGTAAGGCCGCGGCGTTTTGGTTCGGCTTATTCGGTGCGGCTCTACCTGAAGTAGTTCGCTACATGCGCTTGGTTGCGACCACCAAAATTGATCCGCCACCCAGCGGATGGATCGCTTACGCTATCATCTCGCTCCTGTATCTCGGTGCTGCTGGGATCCTGTCGGTCGCTTGGCGTCCCGATAACGAATACAAGGCGATTTGGGTTGGGGCGTCCTTTCCTGCAATAGTGCAGACGCTCATCGCTACCGCACCCGTGCACAACCCCTAACCCACCTGTGAATCCTCCGCACACCACGCGCGGACCTAAATAGTTGGAAATAAAGACGCAACCGATTGGCACACCTCGTGCGTCTAAGGAAACCACGTATGAAGACGCTGTGGCTGACGGCTCTCGTCCTGGCGGCTCCGCTCGCTGGATGCAATGTGCCGGACGACGACGAAAAGATCTCCCAGGAACTCAACGTCAACTCGCGCTATACCGTCGAGAATGTTCACGTTTCCGGTGAGAAGTTAAAGCTGCGCATTAGTGACCCGCTGCGCACCGATCTCGACCAGATGGTCGGCCAGAAACTCGACGATTCCAAAATCAAACGCCTGGCGGAACGGATTCAGACCGAGCTCGCCGCCGTCCGCGTCGACGTGAAAGTCACCCGTGGCAATGAACCGGACCACGTGATCGTAAACTTCGAAGTCGCCAAATCCCGCCGCCAGGACTTCGACATGAACGTCACCAAGTTTCTGTACAACTCGAAGGAGGGTTGGACCGGTGTCGGCGGCGTCACCACGCGCATCCACGGCAACGCGTTCAGCTTCGGTCTGCTCAGCGATGGCGATTCGAGCGTCGAGCGCTTTGCCGGTATTCGAGCCAAGTACGAACGCCCCAAAGTAGGGACCGACCGGCTGAAGCTTACTTTCGAATTCGACAGTTATCACGAACAGTGGAACCGGTCGACGCTGCTCGAAGCGTCGCCACTTGACATCTACCGTACCCGACAAGTTTTTACGCCGGAGGCAACGGTGGTCATCCTCCCGTCGCTCGAATGGAGCTTCGGCGTCAGCTTCGCACGTTTACGAGTACCCGTTGCGGGGGCTTTGACAACGTCGAAAACCGAATCCTCCAACGCGGTGGTAAATACTCTGCGCTACCACCAGCGTTGGGGATCGGAGCACGATGATCAGGAGCAGGATGTCCAGGCGTCCTACGATCTTTCCTCCGGAACCGGCGTGCTCGAATCGGATCGCATATTTACGCGTCACCTGGCGCGCGCGCGCTACCGATTCCGGCATCAGCGCAACCACGTGGAAATCGCGTTTCTGGCCGGAGAAATCAACGGAGCCGCGCCGCTGTACGACCGCTTTGTGCTGGGAAACTCGGAGACACTCCGGGGCTGGAACAAATTCGAGCTCGATCCGCTGGGTGGATCGCACGTCATTCACGGATCCATCGATTATCGCTACGGTATTTTTCAAATCTTTTACGACACCGGCGCTGTGTGGGACCGTGCCCAGGACCGCGAACAGAAACAATCGGTCGGCGTCGGAGTCAAAGGATTCAAGAAGGAATGTTTTCAACTCGCCGTGGCATTCCCGCTTCGCGCGGGCCACGCCGAACCGGTTTTTTACGCTGGCATGAATTTTTAAACCACACATGCGAACCATCAAGTCGTGGTGGTTGATTCTGGCCTTTCTCTCGGGTTTCGCACTCGCGATGTTCGCGGAGGAGCTTGTCCTTTCATGGCGCGATAACCGTCTGGAACTCACCGCGCCGCATGTCCATTTCCTGGGAGGCAAGCCGCTCGATCTGCTGCACAACGCCGCGCAGGTACCGTTCGATTTTCAGCTCACCATGTGGTCCCGCGATCGCACTCACATTTTTCAAAAGATCACCGACCGGTTCGTGGTCAGCTACGATCTGTGGGAAGAAAAATTCCGCGTGGTGAAGACGCAATCTCCGCGAAGGCTCGCCGAGCATCTCACCGCCCCGGACACCGAGACGTGGTGCTGGCACCAGATTTCGGACCAGACGTCGGAGGGAATGCGCACGCTCGGCACCTCCGAGCCTTTCTGGCTGCGTCTCGAAATCCGCGCCGAAGACGGCAAGGAGGGCCCGTTGTTCGGACGCCCGCTGACCGACGCTGGAATCAGCCTATCCGGCCTCATCGAAATCTTCAGCCGTCCTCCGCAGGCCCAGCAAACGCACTGGGGACCCTACGAGATCGGTCCGTTCACTTTGGATGAATTAAAGCGCAGCCCGCGGCGGGGATCGTAGAGTAGGAATAGGCGTCATCCGCCTCTCCATCGATGAACCGGCTGCGCAACCGATTGATCCTCGTCTTTGTCGCCGCCACAGTCTTACCTCTCGGCCTGACTCTCTGGACCATGCTCGCTCTCATCGAACGCAGCCTCGGCCTGGCGCCCTTCGCCGAACTCGACACCGTGTCGCGATCGCTCGAAAAAACTGGAAGGGAGCTGTACAAATCTTCTTGCGAGTCCCTTCGACGTGATGCGGCAGGCGGACGCATCGAGCCGCGCCGTCTCACTCCTTCCGAAGCGCAGCCGTTCCTCGACAGCGGTCTCGACGAGCGTTGCGAGCTGGCCGGCGACCGCAAGAATCGCCTCGACGAATATGTACGCCATGGCGATGAGGTCTGGGTCTATTCGCGGCCCATGGCCGTCGCCATGGATGACCTGACCGAGCAGTACGCCGCCGCCCGCGAGGCGCTTCGAAATTCCGCCGCGCATGATGTCCGCCGCGGATTCAATTCCACACTGTTGCTGATTGTTGCCGCGGTCTGGCTCAGCTCGCTCGGAGCGCTGATCTATCTGGCGCATCGCATCAGCCGTCCCGTCCAGCAGCTCACCCAGGGATTGAAACGCGTCGCTGCAGGCGATCTGGATGCCCGTGTCGAGCCCGGAGGATCGGATGAAATCGGCGCAGCCGTCGACGCGTTCAATCACATGGCCTCCCAGCTCCAGCAGGCCCGTGAACGCCTGATTCACGTGACGCGCCTGGCGAGCTGGCAGGCGCTGGCGCGCAAGATGGCCCACGAAGTGAAAAACTCGCTCACACCCATCCGCCTCACGATGGAGGAGATCGTAAGTCGTCGTGAACCAGACCGAGCGTTCCTGGAACAAGCCGGACAAATCGTCGCCGACGAGGTGACTACGCTGGAAAAACGCGTCCGGGCATTTTCGGAGTTCGCCTCCGAGCCTCCGGTGATGCCTGGAGAAATCGATGTAAACGCGCTGGTCGAAGAACGCATCTCATTCTTGAGGTCGGCGCATCCCGAAGTGGTCTACAATCTCCGTCTCGCTCCGGAAAGTCCGCGGGCGGTGGCCGATCCCGACCTGATCAAAGGCGTGCTGACCAACTTGCTCGAAAATGCCGCCGAAGCAGCGCGCCCCGGCGGCGTGGTGCTCGCATCCACCGCTATCGAAGGAGAAAAGTTGAGCATCGAAGTTCACGATTCCGGTCCCGGTTTGAGCGCGCAGGCTCGCTCGACGCTGTTCGAGCCGAGTATCTCGTTCAAGAAAGGCGGCATGGGTTTGGGATTATCCATCGCGCGCCGCAGCGCGCTATTGTGCGGCGGCGATATTGAAACGCTGGACGGCGAACTCGGCGGCGCGGCCTTCCGCGTGGTGCTGGCGCGGACCAACGGAACGGCTGAATGACGTTCGTGGACCCGGTCGCTTCGCTCGCGGTTCGGTGCAAACGTCGACTGCTACGCATGCGGGCACCGAACCGCGAGCGCAGCGACCGGGTGCCAATCCTCCATGGAATCTCATCGCCCAAGAGGAACTTATAGATGGCCCAACGCCGCATCCTCATCGTTGACGACGAAGAAAACATCGGCCGGTCGCTGCGCCTGATCCTGGAACGCGAAGGCTACGCCATCACCACCTGCACCAGTGTTGGGGAAGCCAAAGCGCATCCGCACCGCGCCGATGCGTACCTGATCGACGTGCGCCTTCCCGACGGCAGCGGAATCGACCTGGTCCGCTACATGCGCGCCAACGCTATCGACGCGCCCATTCTGATGATCTCCGGCCACGGCACCATCACCGATGCCGTCGAAGCCACCCGCGCCGGCGCGTTCGATTTTCTCGAAAAACCGCTGAGCCGCGACAAGGTGTTGTTATCGCTCAAACACGCGCTGGAACAAACCAAGCTGCGCGAGGAAAATCTGCGTCTGCGTGAAATGGTCGGCGGCGCGCGTATGATCGGCGCAGGCACCGCGTTCGAGCGTGTGGTCGAACAAGCCACCATGGCCGCCCGCAGCGACGCGCGTGTGCTGCTCAGCGGCGAATCGGGAACCGGCAAGGAGCTGCTGGCCGCGCACATTCACGCCGAAAGCCCCTTCGCCGCGGGACCGTTCGTCAAAGTGAATTGCGCGGCAATTCCAACCGAACTGATCGAAAGCGAGCTCTTCGGGCATGAGAAAGGCGCGTTCACCGGAGCCACTTCAGCCCGCCGCGGAAAGTTCGAGCTCGCCGACGGCGGCACGTTGTTCCTGGATGAAGTCGGCGACCTGCATGCGTCTTCGCAAGCGAAACTTCTACGCGTTTTACAGGAAGGCGAGTTCCATCGCGTTGGCGGCGAGCAATCGATTCGTGTGTCCGTGCGAGTGATCGCGGCCACAAATCGCGATCTGACGGAAATGGTCGCACAGCAGAAATTCCGTGAGGACCTGTACTATCGCCTGTGCGTGGTGCCCGTGCGCGTGCCGTCTTTGCGCGAGCGCCGCGAAGATATCCGTCCGCTGGCTGAATATTTTCTGGGCGAATTCTGCGCGCGCAACAATTTCAAGCCCAAACGTTTCGACGATCCGGTGTTTGAAGCTCTCGAAGATTATTCCTGGCCCGGCAACATCCGCGAGCTTCGCAATACCGTCGAGCGCATGGCCATTCTGACCCGTGGCGACGTCCTCGAATCCGATTCCGTCCCCGTCGAAATCCGCATCGCCCGATCCTCGGGAACCAAAGGAAATTTGCGCGAAGCCAAGGAATCCGCAGAACGGGAACACATCCTGCGTGCGCTCGAAGAAAGTAAATGGAATGTCTCGAGCGCCGCCCGCGTACTCGGCATGGAGCGGACCAATCTCCACAAACGCATCCGCGCGCTAGGCTTAGTTCGCGGCCAAGGTCAGTAAGTCTTTTTGCGTTCTTTGCGGCGAAGCTTTGCGCCCTTTGCGTGACCTCCGGGCGCTACTGCCCCATCATCTCCGCCAGCAGCTTATCCGCCCCATACAACTTCTTCAACGCCTCCGTCATCGCCGCGGTATGGACCGCCACCGCCCGGTTCGTTTCAATGTCGAACACGAAATTCCCCACCAGCGACTCGATGTTGCCATCGAAAATCAGTCCCACGATTTCGCCATTCTTATTGATGACCGGCGAGCCCGAGTTCCCGCCGATGATGTCGTTGGTGGTCACGAAATTCAACGCTGTCGACAAATCCAGCTTCGACCGGTTCTCTTGAAACCGCGAGGGCACATCGAACGGCGGCTGGTAATCGAATCCCGCGGCGCGGTCGAACAGGCCGTAGAACGTCGTCTTCGGTGGAGCTTCCGTGCCGTTCATCGGGTAGCCTTTTACGGTTCCGTAGGAAAGGCGCAGCGTGAACGTCGCGTCCGGATAGGTCGACTTTCCATACACCGCAAAGCGCGCACGCCCCAGGCTTTCGCCGCCGCGCTGCTCCACACTCTGAATATTTTCTTCCATCCATTTGACCAGCTCGCGCCGCATCGGATCCACCTTGCGCATCAGCACGATCATCGGATCGGTGGACGCGCTCACCGCGGTCTCGCCGCCTTCCAGAAGCTGTTTACGAACCGCCGGATCGTCCACATGCGTGCCCTTCACCAGGTCCTCCGCTGTTTGACGCGGCGTTCTTCCGGCGAGGACAGTGTTTAGATACGAATCGTTCTGCCCCATCTGTTCCAGATCGAGATCCAACGCTCCGGCGATCCGCCCGATTTCCATGTCTTTATAAATTGGCGCGGGTGAAAGGAGCTCGAAACGTAACGATTCGAGCTGCGCTTCGTGATAGCCAGGCAGCCGCTGGCCGTCGGGCTTCTTGATTTCGGCGGCGTACTGCACGATGTTCATCGCGATCGCGGCCAGCCGCGAATCGGTCGAATGATAGAAGCGTTCTTTAATTCGCGTCGCCGATTTGCGCTCCGCCGCGGCGATCTCCTCCCACGCGGTCCCGTACTTCGACTTCAGCTCCGGTTTGGCATTCACCGCGGACTTGAACTTCTCTTCATCCTGGCGCTTGGTATCCATCACGTGAGGATCCTTCAAACCTCTTAACTCGCCCTCTAATTCCTTCAGGCCGTTTTCGAGGCCGAAAATTTCCGAAGCGGCTTGGCGCGCATGCTCCGGGCTGGTCTTCGAAAAGTTCTCGAGCACAGCAATGCGGTGACGGATCACATTCAACTCGTTGGGCAGTGCACTGTCGCGATCGCTTTCGAGCTGCGCCAGAGTGTCCAGCCGCTCAGTCGATCCCGGATTGCCGGAGACGAACACCAGCTCGCCGTCGGCCGCCCCTTTCGCGTTCCACTTCAAATAGTCCGGCGTGTCGATGGCCTTGTCGTTCTCATACACGCGAAACAGCGCCATATCCAGGTCGTAGCGAGGATAGGTGAAGTTGTCCGGATCGCCGCCGAAATACGCCGCCTGGGCTTCCGGTGCGAACACGATGCGCATGTCGGTGTACTTCTTGTAGCGATACAGCCAGTATTCGGCCCCGTTGTACAGAGTGATCACATCGGATCGCAACCCGGTCTTCTTCAGGCTCTCGCTTTCGATGTCGGCGATGGCTTTCTTGCGCGCGGCAAACTCCTGATCGGGAGCCTGGCTTGCCTTCACCCCCGCATCCACGCGCGCAGTCACGTCCTCGGTCGAAATCAGCACGTTGACTTCGAGATCCGGAGCCTTGATCTCCTCAGCGGCCGTGCGCGCGTAGAACCCGTTCTTGATGTAGTCATGCTCGGCTGTGGAGCTTTTCTGGAGCTGCTCGCGCGCGACGTGATGATTAGTCAGCAATAGTCCGTGCGCGCTGACGAACGATCCGGAGCCGCCATCGTTGAGTCGCGCCGAAGCCAGCCGCACGTGATCCAGCCACTGCTTTGTCAGCGTGAAATGATATTTCTCCTGGATCAGCTTGGAGGGGGGATTTTCGAAGGTCCACATGCCCTCATCGGCGGACACCACCATCGCGGAGAGAAGAACAGCTATCGGAAGTTTCATGAACGCGAGCCTCTCTTTCGATTCTGCCACCATTTGGTCAGACGAACGCGCTCCCGGATTGTCCCGGCTTCAAAATGATTGAGGCGCGACAGTTATGGAGCGCGTTGGACGCCGTTACGCGAACCCTCTGTTTGCCGCGTTCGCCCTCGTGCGGAACTCGCGACCTAAAGCGTCAGTTCCTGGGCAGCGCCACCATCTGCATCCCATGCTTTGGACGCAGTGTAATCAACGCGCGTGTCTCCACTGGATGCCCGGGGACCAACCGCAGCCGCCATCGCTGTGCCAGCGTAGCCAGCAACAGAACGCCTTCCATCCACGCGAAGCGTTCGCCGACGCAAACCCTCGCGCCGCCGCCGAACGGAAAATAAGAAAACTTCGGCCGCGCCGCAACAGCTTCCGGAAGGAAACGGTCTGGATCGAATGATTCCGGGGCAGGGAACCAGCGTGGATCGCGATGCACCACGTACGGGCTCATCAGTAAAATCGATTTCGCTGGGATCTGGAAATCCCCAATCTGGTAATCGTCAATCGCCCGCCGGCCGATCGCCCACGCCGGCGGATACAAACGCATCGCCTCTGCGAATACCATCTCGACGTATTTCAGCTCCGGCAGATCCTCGAATGCCGGAAGTCGATCGCTCAGCACCTGGCCGATTTCCGCGTGAAGTTTTCGCTCCACGTTGGGATTCTCCGAAAGCAGGTACCACGTCCACGTGAGCGCATTCGCCGTGGTCTCGTGCCCCGCCAGGAACAGTGTCAGTGCTTCGTCGCGCACCTGTTTGTCGCTCATGCCCGAGCCTTCGTCTTGCGCCATCAGCAGCATCGACAGCAGATCGCCCGAATCGCCAGGATTCGCCCGGCGATCGGAAATGATTTTATAAATGATCCGGTCCAGCGTATCGCGAGCGCGCTCGAAGCGGCGCACTGCGGGAAACGGAAGCTTCTCGATCCATTCCGAAAACGGCAGCAGGACCGTTTCAAACAAGCCCAGCACCTCGGTCAGCGCCGCGCCGATCTCATCCGCTTCGGACGACACATCCGCGCTGAACAGCGTGCGCGCGACAATCGCCAGCGTCAACCGGTTCATCCCGCGAGCGATATCGTAGGTCGCGCCCGGCTCCCATCGGTCGCGGCATTGCGCCGCGCAGTCGACCATGGACGCCGCATAGCCCGCCAACCGGTCGCGATGAAATGCCGGCTGTACCAGCCTCCGCTGGCGCGTGTGGAACTCGGCTTCGCTGGTCAGCAATCCTTCGCCCAATAAAACCTTGGCTCGCTGCAGCATGCGGCTCTTGGTGAAATTGGATTGATTCGTGACCAGGATGTCCTTGATCCACTCGGGATTCGCGATCGCATAAACGTGCTGCGGACCCAGCCGCAAATGGACCAGGTCGCCATGGCGGCGCTGCGCTTGAAGCAGAACTTCGGGGGGATTTTTTCGAAATTCAGGAAGGACGCCCAGCAGCGGACGTCCTTTCATGACCGGAGGACGGGATTTCGGGAGACTTGCCAGCATGGGCCGTCTCCAGTATAGAGTGGCCTGCTATCTCAGAAAAATCGTCGCGCCCGTTGGACTCGACGCCGATCCCACCGTCAACACGATCGGGAACGGACCCGTAGTGGCCGTCACCCCCGGTGCATTCGGCGCGAGAACTGCCTCGATCAGCAGCACGCCTGCAACGGTTCCCGGAGCGGATAGCGCGTAGACCACGGTCGCGTCCTTGCCCTCGACATTCACCGATACCTTCGCCGCCGGAGAGTGAAAGAACTCGCCGGTCGAGGGAGTGATCGACCCATCGTCGCCGCCCGGATTCGTCACGCCTTCGCCGGTAGCGTAGATGAGTATGGGCGCTCCGCGAAGTGAGGCATTCGTCGCGCTGTTCAGCGTGCCGTCGGAGTTGAACGCCACCACTTCTCCCTGTCCGGTCGTGTTGAGCGTGAAAAGGCCCGGCGCGGTGGCCGCCACCGGCACCGAGAATGAAGCGGTCGTGTTGTTCTTATAAGTGACCACGACATTGGCTGTCGTCGACCCGGCTACGGAGTACGGAACGATCACGCTGGTCGCCGACGCCGACGCGAACAGGATGGGCGCCGCGGTTCCGTTGAACGTCACGCTGGTGACGCCGCTCGCGGCCGTCCCGACGCTGGTGCCCAGATGGCCCGTGGCCGGAATAACGGAAGCCACCAGTGGCGCAGGCCCCACCGTGAATCCGTTGATCTGGACGATTTCACCCGGAGCGATCGATCCGCCTGCAAAGCTTGCGGCATTCACGATGCTGGTGATCTGGCTGGGCGGAGCGATCCCGCCATACAACCCGTGATTCTTGTTGTCGCCGAACGACGGGCCAGCCGTGAAATATAGCGTGTTGTTGTCTGCCGAGCGGCCGTTACCGAAAATGGTCGCCCACAGGCCCTGAATCACGATCGGCTTGCCAGTTGCATCCTGAAGCGCACCCAACGCGTTGCCGGTCTTCAGATCGAACGCGTTGATTTTTCCGTCGCCAAAGTTGCCCACCAGCAGCGCTCCGCCAAATGCACCCCAGTTCGCGGGAGCGATGGCGACGCCCCACGGCGAATTCAGTGGACCGCCCGCGGCGATGCGCTGGAGCATGTTGCCCTGCAAATCAAATACGTTGACCACGCCATTGCCGGCGCCCGACACGTCGTTCTTCTTTGCGGCGTCCTGTTTGGCGTAGGTCACGTACAGCTTGCCGCCGATGTTCTGGATGTTGAACGGCGCCAGCCCGGCCGGAAGATTCGGATCTGTAAATCCTCCCGGCGCGGTGACCGGCGCGAAGCTGCCATCGAATACGTCGATCTTTCCGGAGTTGAAATTCGCCGCGTACAGCATCGGCGACGTGGTGGATGGGTTAGAGGCAAGTCCCTTATACACTGCTCCTGCCTTGGAATTGTCCACTTGGATCTGGGCGATACCCGCGGGTGCAACAGTCCCGTTCCACGCGGAAATCGTGCCATCCTCGGTCGCGAAGATAAAAGAGGAAGCGCCGCCATTCGACGCTAATTTCCAGCTTGCGCCATTCCCGTTGATTTGGCCGGTCGGAGTCCCAGGAGTGGACGTGCTTCCCGCTGCCGGAATCACTACGACCAAAGCGGCCGCGATGCCGGTACCGGTATAAAGGGTCGTGTTGCCCTTATCGTGGTTCGATGTCCACCATGGGCTGGTTGCCGACTGCGACATTCCCCATGGATTGACCAGATTGGGATCCGTGATGTCGGCCTGCCCAGCGACGTCGGACACAATGTTGTGCTGCACATAGACGTTGGTCGTGGACGTCTGCGCGAAAGTAACGGCCAAGCATAACGCGAAAAACGTTACTGAAATGTTACTCGCGCGATAAACGAAGTTCTTTATATTCATAGATTTGGCTCCTCGAAGTGTACCGATTATATACACCCCGACTGGGTCGCGCAAGCAAATACTTAGCGGGTACTACATGTCCTGTAACTTCAACTTGAGATCCGCGCCGTTCCAAGCCGCTTGAAATTCGCGCTGGACCCATTCCGCGGCTTCAATTTTCTTCTGCGCTTTCAGGCTTTCCAGCAATCCGAACAGCATGCGGCCATTGTGTGGACTGCGGCGCAGGCCTTCGCGAAATACTTCCTCGGCTGCCGCTGCATCGCCTGAAAGCAAAAGACACGCGCCCAGAGATTCGCGGATCGGGTAATACCATGCGGGCGGTTCATCGTAGGCCAGCCTGTCCTGCATCTCGACTGCACGCGTCCACTTTGAGGGCGTTGGATCGATGCGCGCATCCAGAGCGACCGAAGCCATATCCATCACGTCGCCAAGCTTGTTCGTGTCCCACGGCATGTTCGGATCGAGAATCGTGCGAGTTTTTTCGAACTCCTGCCGCTCGGTTCGAGCATCCGCTGTGCGGCCCTTCCCGACCATCGCGAAGGCGCGCGAATAGTGCCACATCGCCTCGACCATCGGATTCTTCGACTCCGGTTTTGGGCCGGCCAGCAGATCGTCCCATTGGCAATTGCGGATCTCCGCCATGGTCGCGAACACGTCAAATAAGCCGTCCATCTCAGGCATCACGTTGGCCATGGGTTTGGCGGCTTCACGGATCAACGCCCCGGCTTTCTTGGTATCCGCAACGCGTCCCTGCATGGATCGCGCATAAAGAATGAACTGGAGATTGTGCAGGTAGTAGGGGTAATAGCTGCCCAACATGCCGGTCTTGGCGAAATATTCGCGATCCACTTGCGCCGCGCGCTGATTGACGTCCACCGTGGTGTTGTACTCGCCCAACACCAGCCAGATGTGACCCGGCATGTGGACCATGTGTCCTGCCGCCGGCACGATCCCCATCAGCTTTTGCGCGCTCGGAACGGCGCGCTGCGGGGTCGGCGACGATTCCACCGCGTGAATATAAAAATGATTCGCGCCGGGATGATCCGGATAACGCCGCAAAACGTTTTCGAGCACGCGCTCGGCCTCCGCGACACCGTCCGCGGGTTTCCCGTCCATGCCGTACCAATGCCATCGCACCGGGACCATCAGCGCTTCGGCGAACCAGGTCTGTGCGTCGGGATCGTCTGGAAATCGCATGGCCAGCGCTCGCATCGCGTTTACATATTTCGAAGGATCCGAATAATCGGGACAGCGCGTCGCGGCGGCTTCGAGCCATGCCCGATCAGTCGCGTCGATTCCCTCCATCTTCACGCCGGCCTGAGCCGCCTCGCACGATTTCTTGACGTTTACGTCCGGGTCCATGTCCATGTTGACGTACGGTCCAATGGCCATGGCGACGCCCCACTGCGCCATCCCTGCATGCGGGTCGAGGTCCAGCACTCTCTGAAACGAGCGCAACGCTTCGGGCCGGTTGAACCCATACAGCAGGACCAACCCTTGATCGAAAAACTTCTGCGCTTCTGGATTCCTGGTCGCGATCGGGTGTTTCCAAATCCCCAGGCCCGGGTAGAGCGCGACCGGTTTTTCTCCGGCCGCGCCCGCTGGATGTTGGTGCTGTGCGATTGCCAGCCCGCAGAGAGCGGTGACCACGACGATGTGTTTCATCAGAGCGCCTCTTTCAATTCACTGTAATGCGTTTGCCGGAAAGCTGCGCGGTAAACGTCGGCTGGACCTGTTTCCCGTTCAGATCGTAAACGTCGACCGTTACGGTTCCCTTGAACGAGTTCCCGCCCGGGTCCACTGCGACCTGCTCGCGAATGACTACCGTGCCGATCAGGTTGCCATTGCTGTCGTAGTTCCACGATGGATGATTGACCTTGATGTTCCTGCCGGCCGAGATCCAAACGCCCAGGCAAACGTTTCCCGCCTGCGGTGCGCCGTTATCGTTCAACACCTCCAGGCCATCCGAAGAAAACGACTCGAAGGCCTGAAAGACCGGCTGCCCGTCTGCGGTAACCGTGGTCAGCCACAGACCGACGATGCCCTGATTGTCCTCGCTAGCCAGCGTCTGCCGCGCCGCGGCTTTTTCCTCGGGTAGCAGCACCGGAAAATTGGTGGACGTCGCGCGGCCACATCCGGCCCACGCGGTGGAAGTAAGCATAGCGCCGAGTGCGGCGCAGGTGATCAGTTGCATTGAAAGCTTCACGGTTTATTCTCCTTGATGCGGCGTTTGTGCCGCACCAGTCCACTGTGCGTCGCCCGACGCGAAGCTTCAAGCGAAACGATATGAAAACGCTGGTTTTTCGTCCTTTTTCGTGCGTGGCAGAACTTAAATCAGGTAGACTCCCGCGGCTAATGGGGGGCGGACCCCCTGGTCCGCAGCCGATCCCCCGATCGGCGTTTGGGCGTGTCCGTCGGCCTGATTTTATTGGCGAGACAGCGCGATCAGGGATCGCGCGCGGACCAGGGGGTCCGCCCCCCATTAGCCGCGAGAGTCTAGATGATTTGAGTTTTCCACAGTCTCTTGCACTCGCAGCGGCGGCTTTAGCCGTCGTCGTGACACGTCAACATCCGCTCGCAGGGATTCCGGTTATACTGTTTCGCGATGCCCGCGGACGATCGTCTGGACTCCTGGAAAGAAATCGCGGCCTATCTCGGACGCGAGGTGCGGACGGTCCAGCTTTGGGAAAAAAGCGAAGGTCTTCCCATTCATCGCCAGCAACACGCGCGGCAGGGTTCGGTGTACGCCTTCAAATCCGAACTGGACGTCTGGCGCGAGGCTCGCAAAACGGCGCATGTCGAAAAATTCCCGCGACGACCGATCGCGCTTGCCGGGAGCACCGCCGCCCTGATCCTGATCGCGGTCGGAGGATGGCTCTATGCTCGGGAACATCGCGCTCCCCTGACTTCCGTCGTGGTGCTGCCGTTTGTGGATTTCAGTCCGCAGCACGACCAGGAATATTTCAGCGACGGCCTGACCGAAGAGATTATCGACGCGCTGAGCCGCGTTCCGAATCTGCGCGTCGTGGCGCGAACCTCGGCGTTCGCGTTCAAGGGCAAGCCCAACGACGTCCGCGAAATCGGCAAGCAGTTGGACGTCAGTGCTGTTCTTGAAGGCAGCGTCCGTAAGGCGGGCGACCAGCTTCGCATCACCGCGCAGCTCAATCGCGCCTCCGACGGGACGCATTTGTGGTCGCGCACTTACGATCGCCAGATGCGCGACATTTTCGCAGTGCAGCGCGAGATCTCGCAGGCCATCGCCGAGCAGCTTCGGGCAGGCGATATTCCCCTTCATGAGCAGACTCGCGACGTGGAAGCCTGGCGCCTGTATCAGGAAGGGCGCTACTTCTTCAATCAGTTTCTGCCGCCGGAATCGAATCTCAAAGCGATCGACCGGTATCAGCAGGCCGTTCAGCGCGACCCCAAGTTCGCACTGGCCTATGCCGGCATGGCGGACGCGTACGCGTACCTGGCGGAGAATTTCGTGGTCGCGCCTCGCGAAGTGATGCCGAAAGCGAAGGCGGCCGCGGAGAAAGCCGTCGAACTCGATCCTAACTCCGCCGAGGCGCACACGTCGCTGGGCGCGGTAAAACTCGATTACGATTGGGATCGCGAAGGAGCGCAGCGCGAATTGAAGCGAGCGATGCAGCTGAACCCAGGCTTCGCGTGGGCGCGGCACTGGTATGCGCACGCGCTCGAATCGCAGAACCGGATGGAAGATGCACTGCAGGAAATGCGCGCCGCGCTGGCGCTGGATCCGCTGAATATTCCTATCAACTGGGATATCGGCAATGAATTAATCTGCCTGGGCAGGTTCGACGAAGCCGTTCGTCATCTGCGAAAAGCGTACGATCTATTCCCGAAGGTTCCGACCATCGGACTAGTATTGGTCGCAGCCCTGAACCGTACGGGAGATGTGGCCGGCGCAAATCGGATCGTCGACGAGATGAAGAAAAACTCGCCCGAACTAAACCAGGACCCATCTTTGATGGCTTTCTTCGCTCTCGCCGAGGTCAACTCCGGACACCGTAGCGAAGGACGCCGTGTGCTGGACGAGTTGGAGCAGATTCGCAAGAAGCAATACGTCGATCCATTCTCGGTGCTGGAGCTGTGTGCCGCGTTGAACGACGAAAAGAACCTCCATCTGTGGTTGAAGCGCATGGAAGAAGAGCGATCGACAATCTACGTATACCTGGATGTTTTCATGCGTGCGTACGTGCAGGATACGCTCGCGAAAGCGAAGAACCGCGAGCGATAGCGTCATTGCGAGACACGTTGGCATCGACCGCTCCCTGTGGTCGCGACGGTCAGAGCAAGAAAGGCGCTACAGAATGCCGTAAGGTTCCACATGCACCAGGACATCTTCCACCCAGTGCAAATCCGACTTGATGCGATTCTTCACGGCGCTGGCGATCTCATGCGACTCCCGCACCGTCATCTCCGGGTCCACTTCCAGATGCAGATCCACGTGATAGCGCAACCCGGTCTTGCGCGCGAAACATTTCTCGATGCCGCGCACTCCCGGGACGTGCATGCCGACGTCTCGAATTTGCGACATCTGCTTCTCGTCGGGCATGGTATCCGTCAATTGCAGCGCGGTTTCGCGAACGACGCGGAAGCCGAGGGAGATGACGATCAGTCCGATCACGAAACCGCCGTAGTGATCCGCCGCGGCCAATTCGAGCGGCCAATAAATCGAAAGTAGCAGTGCGACCAGTGCAATGGAGCCGGACAGCACATCCACCGCATCGTTCCAGGCATCGGCCGCAAGTCCCGAACTTCCGCTGCGGCGGCCCAGCCGGAACTTCCAGAATCCCAGCGCCGATTTAATCCCAATCGACCCGATCAAGGGCCACACCGCATAGAATTCGGGATGGTGTTGGACGTACCGTTCTTCGAGGGCGCGCAGGCTGATGGCGGTCCCGGTGGCGACCAGCACCACTCCGATCGCCAGTCCGACCAAAATTTCGAATCGTCCATGACCGTAGGGATGGTCTTTATCGGCCGGCTTGGCGGCGATCCACAGGCCGACCAGCACCAGTCCTGAAGTGAAGAAATCGGCGGCGGACTCGAAGCCGTCCGAGACCAAGGCGACGGATCCGGCAGCCAACCCGACGCTGATTTTCACCACGGCGAGAATCGCGCTGATGACGATGCTGGCGGTTGCAACGCTCCGGGCGAGGCGTTCGGGGCTATGCATCTGACCTCAGGTTACTCTCGCCGCGCCGCTGCCAGCGGGGCGCGAAGTTGAAGGAACATCACCGCCGCGGCCAGTTGCGCGATCACTCCGAACGCGACCAGCGCCATCAACGAATACCCGTACAGGGCAGCCATGGCCGCGGTTCCCAGGAACCACAACACTCCCCAGACTCCGTTGAAATATCCGAACGCGCTGCCGCGTTTATTCATCGAAACCACTTGCGCGATTCCGGCGCGAAGCGATCCATCTTGCGCTCCGAGCCCCGTTGCCCAACATGCCACGGACGCGATCGCGGCTCCGGGTCCGCCGAGGAATCCCAACGGCAGCGACAGGATCGAAATGAGAATCCCCACTACCAATACGGATACTCCGAAGCGGTCGAACAGCCTTCCGAAGATGAGCGCCGTGATGCCGTTCACCGCCATGGCTCCCGCGTATAACAGCGGAATCACTTCTTTCGAAAAGAACTGGCTTCGCTCGAAATGCGCGGCAAGAACAGTGAAATCGATGAATCCGCACGCGAGCAATCCGGCCGCGGCGATGTACGTCCAGAAAACCTTGGGCAGCACTTGCTGCGTGACGGTGCGCGCCGAAGAGCCTTGCGCCGGATACAGAAGTCTCGCGGATAGCAGCGCGAGTAGCGTGCCGATCGCCGGGACGATCAGCCAGCCGAAGGCCGGTCCAAAGTGATGCGTCTTCATGACGCCCGCCGCGATTACCAGCGGTCCGATCACGGCACCGGTCTGATCCATGATCGAATGCAATCCGAAGCCGAAACCGTGGCCGACCTGTGCGGTCGCTTCGCTGAGCAGCACGTCGCGAGCCGGACCGCGCAGCGCCTTTCCAGTGCGTTCGGCGATGACCAGCGCGGCGGCGACTTTCCAGTTTCCTGCCAGGGCCAGCGCTGGAACCGCGATCACGTTCATCGAATATCCGAGCATGGTGATCAGCCAGTAGGCATGCGTGCGATCAGCCAGCTTGCCCGAAAAATACCGCAGGCTAGCCGCCAGCATTTCGCCGAAGCCGCTGATCAGTCCGATCCAGAACACGCTGGCGCCCAGATCCTGCAGGTACGGACCGATCGCGCTGTGCGCGCCTTCATAGGTCATGTCCGCGAACAGACTGACGATCCCCAGAGAGACAATGAATCCCAGCGCGGCGCGGCGCTTGTTGCCGGTGGCAGTCATGCTTTACGCGTGGCTCTCCGTTAGAGTTTCGACCACCGACAGGATGCCCAGCAACACCAGCGCACCGACGCCTGCATAGCGGACGATTTTCGGCGGGACGTGTTCCTGAATCCAGCCGCGCACGCCGGCGCCGATGGACGCCGCCAGGATCCCTTTGGTCACCATCGCCGCGACGGCTCCCGCCCAAACGAGCATGGGGACATGATATTTTGCCGACATCGCCGCCGCGGTGATCTGGCCGACGTCGCCCCATTCGGAAAAGAAGATAGCCGCAAACGAAACCATCGCGGCTTTCGGCGCCGACGTTTCCTTGCGAGCGGCTCGTCGCTCGTCTTTGCGCCATACCGTGATTGCGACGCCGATGAAACTGATCGCCGTCACGGCTGCCACCAGCAGCGGCGGCAATTTCGAGATCGCTTCGCCCACTGCCACCGCGACGGCCATTTTCAACATGAACGCCGCGGCCATTCCGAACATGATCGGCATGGTGCGATAGCGCGTGGCCAGGACTCCGGTGGTGTATAGCAGCTTGTCGCCGACAATTTCGGCGACGAAGACGGCTCCGTAGGTGGCAAGAAAGATCGGGAGCATGCTGCGAACTAGGATGCCATAGTAGGGCCGCCGGTCGCGCGGGTTGCGGGGAACACAAGCGTGGTCAAAACCCGCTCACTGGTGTTCGCGGTTCGGTGCTGGCAAAGGCCGACACAGAACCACGAGTGGCAACGAGTGGATCCGGCACAACTAACATGTGACAAAACGCCGGCTTCCGACGTCTATTAGCCGATATGCTCCAAGATCTCCGTATCGGATTCAGAATGCTCCGCCGCAGCCCCGGCTTTTCGATCCTGGCGATCCTGTGCCTGACCGTGGGAATCGGCGCGACCACCTCTGTTTTCAGTTGGATTGAAGGGATCCTGCTACGGCCCTTCCCGCTGGTCGCCAATCAGGACCGGATGGTGGCCATGACCGGCATCGATCGCAACGGCCGCACGGACGTCTCCTGGCCGGATATCCAGGACCTGCGGAAAAACTCCACGCTGGTCGAGACCTTCATCGCCGAGCACATCGGAGGCGCGACGCTCAACATCGGCGAGCGCGCCCAGCGCGCCACGGGAAGCGTGGTCTCGTCAAACTATTTCGAAGCTCTCGGCATCCACCCGATCCTGGGCCGTACCTTCGATCCGAGTGAAGACGTCGGCCGCAATTCCCATCCCGTCGCTGTGATCAGCCATGTGATGTGGACCGATCGCTACAAACGCGATCCCGCCATCGTCGGGAAAACGCAAATGCTCAATGGCGTCAAGTACACCATCATCGGCGTGACGCCCGAAGGATTCCATGGAACCTTCGTCGGGTATTCGTGGATGTTCTGGGTTCCGGCTTCGATGGAAGAAGCTTTTGAGGGCGGCGGCTACAAGCTGGAGAACCGCGGCGCGCGCTGGAGCGAAGGCTTCGCTATTCTCAAGCCCGGCGTCACCATCGAGCAGGCGCAGGCAGAACTTTCGGCGATTGGAAAGCGGCTGGATGCAGCTTATCCCGACACCAATCGCGGCCGGAATTTCCAGTTGTATCCGCTTTCGCAAACGCCGTTCAATAATGCCGGAACGTTGGGACCCACCCTGCGGATTTCCCTGGTGGTTGCGAGCCTGGTGCTCCTGATCGCGTGCGCCAACGTCGGAAATCTGCTGCTGGTCCGCTCGTTCGCGCGGCGTCATGAGATGACAGTCCGGCTCTCCGTCGGCGCCGGACGCGGGCGTCTGCTGAGGCAGCTCCTGACCGAGGGACTGCTGCTGTCGACTGCGGCAGCCGGCGGCGCGTTTCTGGTCGCGAACTGGTGCCGCAATGGGATGAAGGTGATGTTCGCTCCGCCGGCCCCGGGGATCATCATCAATCTTCCCGCCGAAATTGACTGGCGAGTCCTCGCCCTCAGTGCCGGCGTGTGCCTGATCGCGACCGTCCTGTTCGGACTGGTTCCGGCAATACAGGTAAGTAAGATCGACTTGGCCGCGGCGATGAAGTCTGAATCGGGTGGAGTCGTCGGAGGACGAGGCAAGGGCTGGATCCGGTCGGGCCTCGTGATGGTTCAAGTCTCGCTCAGCTTCATCCTGCTGGTGGGAGCGGGCCTGCTGCTCAAGAGCCTTCAAGCGATGCAGGACGCCGACTTGGGATTTTCGACCAAAGACGTTCTGTCCGGCTACGTCGACATGGTCTCTGGCGGCTACGACGCACCGCGAATGCGTAATTTCCAGGACCAGTTGAGCAATCGGGTGCAAGGAATCCCGGGCGTCGAGTCGATCGTCTGGTCGCGCTCGATTCCGTTCAGCTATCGCAGTTTTCCTTCTTCGGCGATCGCCGTCGACGGATTTGAAGTCGCGCCGGGGGAGCAGCCGATCGTGGATTATAACGAGGTTGGACCGGCTTACTTCGCCACCACCGGCACACCGCTGGCGGCGGGCCGCGACTTCTCGCTCGCCGACAACGAAACCACGCAGCCCGTAGTGGTGGTGAATGAAGCCATGGTGCAGCGCTTCTGGCGCGGCGAAAATCCCGTGGGAAAACGTCTTCAGGTCAAGGGCCGATGGCTCCAAGTGGCCGGCGTCGCGAAGAATTCCAAGTACTCCAGCTTGCTGGACAATTCCAAATCCTTTTTCTACGTTCCGCTGCGGCAGGGCGCGCCGGGTGGATCGAACTTCCAGATCCGGACACGGCTCGGCCCGGAAGCCATGGCCAATGCACTGGTCCGCGAGATCAAGGCGATCGATGCGAACCTGGCTCCCGGCGAAGTGATCACCATGCGCGAACAAGTCGATCGAAGAACCTGGAGCCAGCGCGCCGCGGTCGACCTGCTCGCGATTTTCGGCAGCATCGCGCTGCTCCTTTCCGGAATCGGGCTGTACGGAGTTATGTCCTACGCGGTTTCGCAAAGCACGCGCGAAATGGGATTGCGCATGGCCTTGGGGGCCGGCGCTTCCGATGTGCTGCGCATTGTGATGTCGAAAGGAATGATCCTGACCATAGCCGGAATCGGCGTGGGCACAGCGGCGGCCCTGGGACTGACGCGGCTGATGGGCGATCTGTTGTACAAAACCAGTCCGCGCGATCCGGGGTCGTTCGGAGTGGCATTCGTGGTGATGGTAATTGCGGCGCTCGCGGCATGTTTCCTGCCGGCGTGGCGTGCGGCGCGGACCGATCCCGTTAAGGCTTTGCGCGATTCGGCGTAACTGCTGCACGCGCTCCATTACTGTCGCGCCTCAAAGAGCGAAATGCGTGCTTTCATTTGAGGCGCGACAGGTTTTGGAGCGCGTTGGTGCCTCAACCGATGCACTGCGGGTTTCCGCGATCATAGAAACGTGCGACCTTTCCTGGAAGCCGTCGCGAAACATCGACAGGCGATGCTGGACTTCGCCTGCGAGCTGATCGCGATCCCGACTGAAAATCCGCCCGGAAATTCCTATCCCACGGCCAGGCAAGCAACCTTGCAGCGCCTGCACATGCTGGGGTTCGCAGACACGCGCACCGTTGGGGATTGCGTGATGAGCTTCATCGGCGAACCGGGACCGACCGTCTATTTCAGCGGCCACTACGATGTCGTCCCAGCGCAGGATCCAGCACAATTCGAGCCTTCGATGAAAGGCGCGAACCTGTTCGGCCGCGGATCGTCGGACATGAAGGCGGGACTCGCCGCGATGACTTATGCGGCCGTCGCGCTACGCGAATGCGGCGTTCCGATGAACGGCAGAATTGGGCTGGTGTTCGTCCCCGATGAAGAAACCGCGGGCTCGCGAGGATCGCGCTTCCTGGAAGCCGAAGGATTGCTGGGCGAGCACGCCATCGCGATGCTGACGCCGGAGCCCACCGGAGGCCTGATCTGGAACGCGAATCGGGGCGCCATCACTCTGCGAGTCACCGTCCAAGGAAAGACGGCGCATGTGGGACGGCAGGTGGAAGGCGTCAACGCGTTCGAACAGATGCTGACGGTGGCGCAAGCCGTTATGAACCTGAAGAGTGAAGTGGAGACACGGACCACGTCCTACCAGATCGCGCCGGATGCGCTGCGCCGGTCGATTCTGATGCTGGGCGGGCAGTGCAAATCAGGCAACGGGTTCAATGTGGTCCCGGCCTCGTGTTCCTTCACCATCGACCGTCGAATTAATCCGGAAGAGGATTTTGAGGTCGAAAAGGGACGGCTGTTGGAACTCCTGAGCGGAACCGAGATCGAGATCTTACAAGAAGGCTCGGCGGCTGGGACGCCGGAAGATTGTCCGGCTGGACGCGCGCTGGCGGACGCAATTCACCAAGTCACCGGACGCGAAGCGAAATTCGAATTGTGCCCGGGGTTGCTCGAAACGCGCTTCTATGCGAGCCGCGGAATTCCGGCATTCGCGTTCGGTCCAGGATTGCTGACGGTGTCGCATGGTCCGAATGAATTTGTTCCCATCGACCGGGTGGTGGAGTGCGCGGCGATTTACGCCGGCGCGGCGGAGCTGCTCGAGAGAGGTTAGCCCGGTTCTTGAGTGTGGAGCAAGCTTTAGCTTGCAGCGACGGCTTTAGCCGGCGTCAGGACCCGGTCGCTACGCTCGCGGCTCGGAATGTTGGCACCGAACCGCGAGCGGTAGCGACCGGTTTCCAACGTTTGCACTGCTGACCTCGGCTGAAGCCGAGGCTGCAAGCTAAAGCGTGCTCCACAATAGTTCAACGATAGGCTTCGTCGAGAATCTCGACGACGTGCGACACGCGCTGGCTGTGGCCCCAGCGGTCGACGCCAGCGCGCAGCTGCAGCATGCATCCGGGATTCGCGGTGACGATACGATCGGCGCCGGTCGCATTGACGGCTTCCATTTTCTTTTCGAGCAGCGCCATCGACATGTCCGTATGGACCACGTTATAAATCCCCGCGCTGCCGCAGCAGTGATCGGACATGCGCATTTCCTTAAGCACCAGTCCGGGCACGCGCTTCAGTAATTCGCGCGGCGCGGAGCGGACGCGCTGGCCGTGCGCGAGATGGCAGGAATCTTGATAGGTGACGGTCGCGCGCACTTCCTTTTTTGGCGCGCGCAGTTCGATCGATGCTAGGAATTCAGTGACGTCCTTCACCCGCGAAGAGAATTGGTGCGCGCGGGGATCGTCATCGAGAAGTTCGCCATATTCCTTTAGCGTCGATCCGCAGCCACCGGCGTTGGTAATGATCGCGTCGAAATTTCCACCGAGCAGGGCAGCCACATTTTGAGCAGCGAGCTTTCGCGCGGAATCGCGCAGACCAGCGTGGACGTGAAGCGCTCCACAACAGGTTTGATTCTGCGGGATAGTAACTTCGCAGCCGTTGGCTTGCAGTACGCGCACCGTCGCTTCGTTGAGCCGCGCGAAACAAATATTCGCGATGCAGCCGGAGAGAAAAGCCACGCGGTAGCGTTGCTCTCCAGTGGCCGGAAAAACACGGCCAATGTGACGATCGAAGAACGGTTTTTCGACGCGCGGCGCCAGCGATTCGAGTTGGCCGAGTCTTCCAGGCAGGCGAATCTTCACCGCTTGCCGCACGTACATCAGAGAGCCGGCGAGACGTAACATCCGGCGGCTGGGCAGCAAGCGTTCGAAAACGAATTTGCGCAACATACGTGTCGCAAACGGCCGCGTGGTGCGATGCTCGATATCGGCGCGCGCGGCTTCGATCAGATAGCCGTAGCGAACTCCGGACGGACACGCGGTTTCGCAGGCGCGGCAGGCCAGGCACAGGTCCATGTGTTCGAGATACGAATCGGTGATGGGCGCGCCGCCGGCCACTTGCACCATCTGATAAATCCGGCCGCGCGGCGAATCCATTTCGACGTGCAATTCGCGATACGTGGGGCATGCGTTCAGGCACAGACCGCAATGGACGCACTTGTCGAGCTCGGCGGCCTTCGGGCCGTAGTCAGATGCGGCCATACAGGCGCCCCCGGTTGAGCAGCCGCTCGGGATCGAACATGTGCTTCACTTTTTCCATCGTCGCGAAATCGCCGTTCCACGTAGCCGGCGGTGGATTTTCGGCGTAGTGCGCGTAGATCACACCATTGCCGGCGCGCGCGATGGCCGGGACTTTCAGCGATGTCATCACAGCGCACATTTCCGTGAGTTTCATCGACTGCGTCACCACTACACCGTTCGGATGCTGCTCCAAAAACTTCGGCGTGAAGCCGCGGATTTCCTCCCACACCGATTCGTCGACGACGCGCGCCTGCGGCAGTTCGCGCCGATAGCGATCGAGCACCGCGGGCGATCCACCTGCGCCGATCAGCAATCGGAATCCATCGGGCCAATTCACGATATCGATCGCCGCGGGCTGAAGGACGCTGCGCAGGATGCGGTCGCGTTCGGCGAAGGCTTCGGCGGCGGTCGAGAAGCGCGTTTCGAAAGTCCGCGATTCCGCGGGCATTGGAAAAACTTTGAAGTTGACGATCGCGATGGCCGCAAGGGTTCCAAAGGAACCCACTAAGAGCTTCGCCATGTCGAGTCCCGCGACATTCTTCACCACCATGCCGCCGCTCTGAACAAGTTTTCCTTCGAGCGTCGCAAAGGTCATGCCGATGATCATGTCGCGCGCAGTCCCGTACAGCCTGCGGCGAGGGCCGCTCAAGTTGGCCGCGACGACTCCGCCGACAGTCGAGTTGGGCCAGCCGGGATCGAGCGGAAGCATCTGGCGATGTTCGGCCAGCGTGCGTTCGAGATCGGCCCAGGGCATGCCGGCTTCGATGCTGACAGTCAAATCGCGCGGCTCATATTGCAGCAGTTTTCGCATGGCGCAGGTGGAAACGGTCACGTCGGCGGGAGCGGGCGCGCCTCCTAGCCGGTCCTTTGAAAAAGTTCCGCCGAGACGAATCGTGCGGTGATCCGTCGCCAGAGTATGCAGCTCTTCGGCGAGATTTTCGGGAGTCATGCGGGACTTCCTATTATGATGGATAGAGAATGAGGTTTCTCTTCGCAGTGCTATCGGTGTGCGCGTTCGCGGAAGATGGCGCGACGCACAACGACTGGCCGCAACATGGCGGCACGTCTTTGTTTTGGCGCTACAGCGCTCTCGATCAGATCAACACGTCGAACGTGAAGCGGTTGACGCCTGCGTGGGCGTTTCAAACCGGCGATTACGAGATGGGATTTCAAGCCACACCCATCGTCATGGGAGGCGTTCTGTACGTTTCCACGTCGCGCAATAACGTGTATGCGCTGGATGCGGCTACAGGCGCGTTGATCTGGCAATACAAATATCCAGCGCCGCGCGGAGCGGTGGTATATGGGCCGCAGAATCGCGGTGTCGCGGTCGCGGCCGGGAAAGTATTCATGGGGACCTACGACAACTACGTGGTCGCCATCGATCAGAAGACCGGCGCCGAGGCGTGGAAGGTCAACGTCGAGGATTCGAAACAATGCGGGTGCAACATCACGGCCGCTCCATTGGTGGTGAAGGACACGGTGATCGTCGGCGGAACCGGTGGCGATTCGGCGCATCGCGGATATTTGACCGCGTTCGACGTGAAAAATGGCCGCTTGAAGTGGCGTTTCTACACCATTCCCGGGCCTGGTGAAAAAGGTCACGAGACATGGAAGGGTGATTCGTGGAAATTCGGCGGCGGGGCCACTTGGATGACCGGATCTTACGATCCGGATCTCAATCTCGTTTACTGGGGTGTTGGAAATGCGTCGTCGGATTTTTACGCGGCGGATCGTGACGGCGCGAATCTTTATACGAACAGTGTCATCGCGCTCGATCCGGAATCGGGGAAACTGCGCTGGCATTATCAGGAGATCCCCAAAGATGTGTGGGACTTCGATTCAAGCTACGAAAGTGTGTTGATCGATCGCGAAGTGCGGGGCCGGATGCGCAAGTTGCTAGTGCATGTCAACAAAGGCGGATTTGCGTTTGTGCTGGATCGCACTAACGGCGAATTCATCGGCGCGTATCCGATCATCGACAACTACAACTGGATCACCGGCGTCACCGAGGACGGAAAACTGGTTGGTCGCAATGAGCCGGTGGCGGGCAAGCCAACCTATATATGTCCCGGCGCGGCGGGCGGGAAAAGCTGGAACCAGATCGCGTTTTCGCCGCGCACCGGATTCATCTACACACCCAGTCTGGAAGTTTGCAACGATCTTGTAGCGGGCAAGCAGGACGTAAAGGAAGGCGCGAGTTTTTTCGGCGGGAATTTCATCATGAAGCCGCCGCCCAAGGGTCCGGCGCATAGTCACGTGGACGCGTACGATCCGGTGACCGGCAAACGACAGTGGAGTTTTCCATACAAGTACGCGCTGCTGGCGTCGATGTTGGCGACCGCGGGCGATCTGGTGTTCACGGGCGATCCCGAAGGAAATTTCTTTGCGCTCGACGCCCGCACCGGCGCGAAGCTGTGGAGTTTTCAGACCGGCGCGGGGCATCGTGGATCGTCGGTGACCTATGCGGTGAACGGACGGCAATACGTCGCGACGCCGACAGGGTGGGGATCGCTGGTGAGTAACGCGCTGACGCCGGTGTGGCCAGAAGCGGAAACGTTCCGCAGCGGTTCGACGCTCATGGTATTCGCATTGCCGGAGTCCGGTCAGTGAAATCAGTGTTGAACCGCTCCCTTTGGTCACGGCTCAGTGTCGATCCTGTGCACTCAGGCAGACCACCGAGCCGCGACCATCGGGAGCGGTCCAACAGTCGGGTTTTCACACACGCGAGGAACCTCGCGGCGCTGCTGTTTGTTCCTTTGATGTATTCGCAGACGATGGTGGAACACGGGGCGGACGTGTTCGCAAAAACGTGCGCGACCGGTTATTGCCACGGAACCAAAGGCGCGGGCGGCGGGGCTCCCAAACTAGCGGGACGCGGATTCGATGAAGCGCTAATCGTCAGCGTAACGCGCGCGGGGGTTCCGGGAACGGCGATGCAGGGTTATGGGACGATTCTCGCGCGGCCGGATTTCAACGCGGTGGTGGCGTATGTCGCGAGCCTGAACGGGATCGAGGCTCGGTCGACCGAGACTGCAGTTCGGCCGTTGTCAGGGGAAGCCGCTCGGGGTCGCGATTTGTTTTCCGATCCTCTACGCGGGTTTGCGCGATGCTCGACGTGTCATCAGGTGGACGGGACGGGGATCGCGGTCGCGCCGATCGTGAATGCGCCGGCGAGTCTGCGAGATATTTCGACGTCGCACGTGCGGATCGTTATAGAGGGTGGCGATCGATTTCCAGCGCTGGTCGTGAGCCAGGGAGGACGGCGGACATCGCTGTACGATTTGAGCGTGTTGCCGCCAGTGATGCGGACGGTCGAGTCGAGCGCGTTGAAGGTGGATGGCGCGGCTTCGTGGAGGCACGTGCTCGGGTCGTATAGCGACGGGGAGTTGCGTGCGATTGGGGCGTTTTTGAGATCCGTCAAGTGAACGCGCTCCATAACTGTCGCGCCTCAGCGGAAAGTTTTCAGTTTTTCGTCGAGATGTGGGACGGTGTTGAAAGAGTCCAGGGAGAGACGGTCGGCGCTGAAGACAAATTCGCTGATGGAGCAGTTGCGGACGCGCCAGTTCACGTCGAGGAAGCTGCGTTCCGGGGCGTTTAACGCGGTTTGCACCAGGATACCGATCGGTCCGCCGGAGGTGAACAGCACCACGCGGCGGTTGGACGGGCCTTGCTGAATTCGCCGCAAGCCGCGCAGGACGCGGTCGCGGAACGCGCTGTAGGGTTCGGCGCCGTTGGCGGAGCCTTCCATCCATTGGTCCATCGCGGACTCGAAGACTTTTTGAAACGCCCGATTGTCGGGAAAGGTGGATGGGTGCGGATGGCTTCGCATGATGCCTTCGGCGTCGTACTCGTTCCAATCGGGAACCACTTGCGGAGACATGAGCGCGAGCGCGGCGGTTTGACAGTGACGCTGTAGGGATCCGCTCAACACTTCATCGAAGGTCACGCCGAGTCGCGACCAGTATTCGCCCAGCGTCCGTGCCTGCCGCTCGCCCAGTTCCGAGAGAGAATCGGAGTTTTTTTCGAAGGGCCGTGCCTGCGCGTGGCGCACCACGGTCAGGGTGCTCATGCGTGCTTTTTCAGTTCTCCTTTTGCGATCGCTTCCATATGCACCTCATCGGGACCGTCGGCAAGGCGCAGCGTCCGCGAATTGGCCCACATGGCCGCGAGCTCGAATTCCTGGCTGACGCCGCCGCCGCCGTGGGCTTGAATGGCGCGATCAATCACGCGCAGCGCCATGTTGGGCGCGATCACTTTAATCATGGCGATTTCGGCGCGCGCTTCCTTATTGCCGACGGTGTCCATCATGTGAGCGGCTTTCAGGACCAGCAGGCGGGCCTGATCGATCTCCATGCGCGAGAGGGCGATGTCGGTGCGAATGGTTCCCATTTCGGCGAGTTTCTTTCCAAACGCCGTGCGACACTGCACACGGCGGCACATGGCTTCCAAAGCACGCTCGGCTTGGCCCACCAGGCGCATACAGTGGTGAATCCGGCCAGGACCGAGACGGCCTTGCGCGATTTCGAAGCCGCGACCTTCTCCCAACAAAATGTTTGAAACAGGCACGCGAACACTTGTAAACGTAATTTCGGCATGACCGTGCGGAGCGTGATCGTAACCGAAGACGGTCAACATCCGCTCGATTTTGATGCCGGGCGTTTCCATGGGGACCAAAATCATGGACTGCTGTTTATGTTTTGGCGCGCCGGGATCGGTCTTGCCCATGAAGATGATGATTTTGCAGCGCGAGTCGCCCGCGCCGCTGGACCACCATTTGCGGCCGTTGATCACGTAATCATTGCCATCGCGCACGATGCTGGATTGGATATTGGTGGCGTCTGACGAGGCCACGTCTTTTTCAGTCATCGAGAAGCACGAACGAATTTCGCCTTTGAGCAGCGGCTTGAGCCAGCGATCCTGCTGTTCGTTCGATCCGTAGCGCGCGAGTACTTCCATGTTCCCGGTGTCGGGCGCGGAGCAGTTGAACACTTCAGGAGCCATGGGCGAGCGGCCCATGATCTCGCACAAGGGGGCGTATTCGAGATTGGTTAGCCCGGCGCCGTGTTCGGACTCCGGCAGGAACAAATTCCACAAACCGGCGGCGTGAGCTTTCGGTTTAAGTTTTTCGATGATCGGGACAGGACGCCAACGATCCTCGACGATCTGATCGTAATAAAGCTTTTCATTGGGAGAGATGTGCTCGTTCATGAACGCGGTGACGCGTTGTTGAAGATCGCGAACTTTGGGCGAATGATCGAAGTCCATAAGTGGACAGTTTATCGGAAAAAAGACACTACGGCTGTGACGTTGCGGGCGGCCGGGGGCGTTCGGACTTTTCGCCGTGCGTGTGCTCGTTTAAAACGAGCCCGGCCGCCAATGAATCGAGGGCTATCTAACCTGAGGGTCGTCATGCTGGTTGGCACGACATGTGATGCTCACGTTTTCGACGCTCCTCTCTGAAGTCGAACGGGACGGCCAAAATCGCTATCCGCACACCGCCGATCGTTACTGGATCGATCCAAAAATCCTTCCGTCGAGCCCATGCTACGAGCTGGCCTCGCGAGCCGTTTCACCGGCTCCGGAAGTTCAGTACCACTACAACGCAACGTTCCCTGCGCAGGGATTCTACGCTTGGAGTGTACGACGGCGAACCAAGAAAAGATTTCACGCAAAGTCGTAAAGATCGCCAAAGAAACAAGAAAAAGACCTGAGTCACGCAGAGACGCAGAAAACGCAGAGGGGCGCAGATTTAGCGAAACGTGCGGAGATCGGGGTCGGTCAGGTGGGGGGCGTTGTTGAGGCTGAAGAGGCGGATTTCGTTTTCGCGGATGCGCAGGGTGGAGAACGACGCGTTCATCAGGACGGCGGCGAGCCACATAGCGCGGCCGTCTTCGAGTTCGAGGGTGCGGGCGGCGCAGACTCCGATGGGGGTGGCGGAGGTGAACACGATTACATTGCCTTCGTGATGCGTGACGCGCGCGAACGCGGCGTGGATGCGGGCGACGAAGGCCGGCCAGGATTCGCCGGAATAATCGAAGCGGCTTTCGACCCAGGCGCGAACCACTTTCTTGTCGCAATCGTTCCAGCGGCGATGCACCGGGTCGTGATGCGACCCGCGGCTGGATTTGATTTGCTGCTGCATTTCTTCGTACTCGCGCCGGAAGTCGGCGTCGGACGCGGAAAGATGCGGAGCGTATTCGGAATACACCTGGGCGAGATCGAACTCATTCCAGCCGGGGTCGACAATCGGGCGTGCGTCGGGAACGGTTTCTTCGGCGGTCGCGCGTTGCCGGGCGAGCGAGCCTGAGTAGACGGCTTCGAACTGGATGTGTTGTGACGCGAAATGTTCGCGAAGCAGCCGCGCTTGTTGACGGCCGAGGTCGGAAAGGGAGTCGTAATGCTCGCGGGTGCCGGCCTGGCCGTGACGGACTAAGTAGAGAACGCTCACCCGATTTGCTCCACCATTTCCGCCGCGCGTTCGGTGAGGGATTTCACGCGCTGGTCGAAATGGCGGAAGCGTTCATCGGTGGTCTGGCCGCGCCAGAATCGATAATAAATCTGCTGCAAGATGACAGCGAGTTTGAACACGCCGAAGGCTTCGAACCAGGGGAGGACGGAAACGTCGCGTCCGGTTGTTTCTGCGTAGCGAGCCACGAAATCGTCGCGCGAATACCAGCCGGGGCCGGTGGTGACGGCTTGCAAAGTGGTTCCGGGGACCAGCGCGGAACTCCAGTAACACAGCGTGAGACCGACGTCACTCAAGGGATCGCCGACGGTGGTCATTTCCCAATCGAGCACAGCTTCGATGCGATCGGGCGAGTGGAGATCGAGCATCACATTGTCGAGTTTGAAATCGTTGTGGACTAGCGTGGGCGCGGCCGAGTGGGGAATGGTTTTTGCGAAGTAGGCCTTGAGTTGGTCGACGACGGGATTGTCTTCGGTGTGGGCGCGGTCCCAGCGTTCGGACCAGCCTTTTACCTGGCGCTCGACGAATCCTTCAGGTTTGCCGAGGGAAGTGAGGCCGTGTTTTTCGACGTCGATGGAATGGAGTTGGACCATGCAGTCGACGAAGGCGCGGCTGATGCGGGCGGCGTAGTTTTCATGGGCGGAGACTTCGGGAGGAATGTGATCGCGCAGGACGATGCCGTGGCGGCGCTGCATCAAGAAGAAGGGGGCTCCGATAACGCTGGGGTCTTCGCACACGTGGTAGACCTCGGGCGCGGGTGGGAACAAAGGATGGACGGCGTGCAACACGCGAGCTTCGCGGACCATGTCGTGGGCTTTCGGCGCGACGGGTCCAAGCGGGGCGCGGCGCAGCACGTATTCTTTTCCGCCGATGCTGAGCCAGTAGGTGAGGTTGGAGTGGCCGCCGGGGAACTGCTGGACCTCGATTCCACTTTCGACGCCGGGGATTTTTCCTTTCAAGTGATGGGCGAGAGCGGTGAGATTGAGTTCCTCGCCTGGACGGACGGCGGCGGTGTCGGAGTGCATGAAGTTTTCATTGTAACCGTGGATTTGCATCAACCGGGCGTTCAACCGCTCCCTTTGGTCACGGCTCGGGGTGGGGTCGATTTGTGTATCTCCAAAAAGAGATAGTATCTCTGTATGGAGATGGAGCGGCGGTTGGCGGAGTTGCGGCGCGGGCGGGGGTGGTCGCTCGAAGAATTGGCGGACAGGAGTGGGATCAGTCGCGCCACGTTGTCGCGAATCGAACGCGGCGAACTAAGTCCGACGGCGGCGATGTTGACGAAGTTGTGCAGTATGTATGGCTGGACTTTGTCGCGGCTGATCGCTGATGCGGAAGGCAATGCGCCTAGCCTGGTACGGGCGAGGGATCAGGTCCGGTGGAAAGATCCGGAGAGCGGGTATGTGAGGCGATCGGTTTCACCGCCAGGTGCCGGGCTTAAGGGCGAGATGGTGGAGGTCCGGTTGAGCCCGGGGATGAAGGTGTCGTTTGATACTTCACCCATTCCGGGGTTGGAACATCATTTATGGATGCTGGAGGGCACGTTGGATCTGGAGGTAGAGGGAGCGCGGTTTCGGGTGCGCGAAGGAGATTGTCTGCGTTACGTGTTGACGGGCGCGACGCGGTTCGAGTGTGCGGGAAAGAAACGCGCGCGATACGTGATCGCGATGGTGCGTCCGTGAGAGGAGGGGCAATGGTCGTCGAGGAATGGGGGGCTGGGGGCGAGGTGGAGCGGGACCTGACGATGCTTGCGGAGGTGCTGCACGCGACCGTTCACGCGGGTGCGAGTGTGAGTTTCGTGCTGCCGTTTTCGAAGGAGGAGTCGCTGGCGTTTTGGAGCGAGAAAGTGCTGACGGGTGTCAGAGGCGGGAGCCGCCGCGTGTTGGTGGCGCGCGAGGGCGGAGAGATTATCGGCACGGTTCAGCTGGGTCTGGATACGGTTCCGAACCAGCGGCATCGGGCCGAGGTGACCAAGCTGCTGGTGCATCCCAAGGCTCGGCGGAGGGGGATCGCAAGGGCGTTGATGACGGCGCTGGAAGCGGTCGCGCTGGAGGAGGGGCGGATGCTGCTGACGTTGGATACACAGGAGGCCAGCGTCGCTGAACGGTTGTATTTGTCGATGGGATATGTGCTGGTGGGGGTGATCCCTAGGTACGCTCGCAAGGCTTTGGTGGAGGAGATGGAGGGGGCGAGTTTTCTGTATAAGGAGCTGGCGTAGAGTGGGAGGCGTCGAAAAGAGTTTCGACGCGGCACGCACGAGTGCGTACGCCACATCCGGATTTCTCATTATCATGATATGAGTGAGCCAGCTAAACTTGCGAATCGTAGTCTATTTGTCGCTCATTTCCGGAGTCCTTGGTCAAAGGCCGACGATTCCGGATCAAGTGGTGAAAGCGTATCCGTCGGTTGCCCTGATTTCGGCGCAGCGCGGGTCGAGTGATGTCTTGCCGATGCTTGGGACAGCGGTTGTCATTCAGTCGAGCGGCGTCCTGCTCACCGCATATCACCTGATCAGAGACGCCTATTCGGTTCAGGTGCGTTTCAAGAACGGCGAAGTTTTCGACGACGTGCAATTACTGGGAGTCGATGCGCGTCGTGATGTCGCGGCGATCAAGATTAGGGGCACCGGTTTGCCCGCGTTGATGGCCGGGAGCATTTCCGATGCGAAGCCCGGGGACGCGGTTACGGTGATTGGCAATCCGTTCTCGATTCCCTGGTCGGTTTCAGTAGGCATCATTTCCAGAATCCCGTTAGCGGATGAGGTTCCCTGGAGGGGGACCGGATACCGTGTCGTGGAATTTTCAGGGGCGGCTTGGCAGGGATCGAGCGGCGCTGTTCTGCTGGATTCTCAAGGTCGGGCACTTGGGCTGATCCTGGGCCGGCCTCCGTCACCGCAGAATCTGGATTTTGCGGTTCCCATCGAAAATGTTCTTGCTTTGGCCAACGTCGCCGTGGCTAAGACGTACGCAAACGCGAAACTGCACCCACCGGGCGATTCGATGCGCGGGCTGGCTCTTCCGCCGAAAGAAAAATAATCGCCGAGCGTTATATCTTCTAACGATTGCTGCCGGAGGCTGGGACTTTCATCGCGGCGTCGTTGGCGTTGATGAAATCGACCAGAGTGTCGATGTACTGCTGAGGCATAGGGACGCCGACGGCGATGGCGGACATGTGATTTCGTCCTGGGAGGATGACGTTCGAGAAATTTTTCAGCTCGCGCGACATGCGCTGCGTTTTTGCGTGCGGAGAATCGAATTCGCCGTTTATCGCGAGGACCGGGATGGCGACTTTGGCGAGATCGATTTGCAGGGTCGGGCGCGGAGCAGCTGGGGCGTTGGCGGGGCGTCCTTTTGAGGCGATGTCGCGGAGTCTTTGAAATGCGGCGGCTTCGGCTCCTTGCGGGGTCGGCATCGGGGTGTCCATAGCTACTGCTTTCTTGCGCAGGTCATCGTCGGCTTCGGCGATGCCGGAACCACCGAATGCAGCGGTCAGAAAACGCTCCGGATGGGAGGCGAGAAGCTGGCCGGTGATTCCTCCACCCATGGAGTAGCCGTGGATGTGCGCCTTATCGATTTTCAGGTGGTCCATCAGCTCGATGGTGTCTTCGGCGCGGCCGGGGCCGTTGGGTTGAGGCTTGTCGCTCTGGCCGTGGTTGCGGTTGTCGAGCGCGACCACGCGATGCGTCTTCGCCAATTCCTGGGCGATGCCGGTGGTGAAGAACATTCGCTGCGCGCTATCGGTGAAGCCGTGGATCAGAACCACCCAGCTTCCGCGATCGCCGAGGGCAAGGTAGTGGATCTTGACGCCGTCGGAGGTGGTGAAGAAATCGCTCTTCGGATCTTCGGCGCGAGCCACCGGAAGGGTGAGGGTCGCGAGGATTGCAAGCGTGGCAACAGAGTTCCTCATGATCAGATAGTTTACTCCTCGCTGCGGTCGAATCAATGCAGGGGAACTATACTGGCACTATGCGAAACATTCTGGCCGCGGTGCTGTGTTCCGCCGTGATGTTCGCCGGGGATATCGAGTCCAAGGTGAAGCACGGTTATGCCGATTCGAACGGGGTGAAGATTCATTACGCGAGTCTGGGGTCGGGGCCGCTGGTGGTGATGATTCACGGGTTTCCGGATTACTGGTACACGTGGCGCGATCAGATGGAGGCGTTATCGGACAAGTTTCAATGCGTCGCCATCGATCAGCGCGGATATAACCTGAGCGACAAGCCGAAGGGCGTCGAGAATTACGACATGCGGCTGCTGGTGGGCGACGTAGTGGCGGTGATCAAGTCGCTGGGACAGGAGAAGGCGATCGTGGTGGGGCACGATTGGGGCGGCGCGGTCGCGTGGCAACTGGCGTTGAATGTGCCGCAGATGGTGGATCGGCTGATCATCTTGAATCTGCCGCATCCGCGAGGATTGTCGCGGGAACTGGCGCATAATCCGGACCAGCAGAAGAACAGCTCGTACGCGCGAAATTTCCAGAAACCTGATGCAGCGGCGAACTTCAAGATCGAGCAGTGGAACTGGGTGAAGGATCCGGATGCTCGGGTGAAGTGGCTGGAGGCGATGAAGCGATCGGACCTTGAAGGGATGCTGAATTACTACAAGCGCAACTATCCTCGGGAGCCGTATACGGAAGATACGTCGGCGGTGAACAAGACGCAGATGCCGGTGCTGATGATCCACGGGCTGGGCGATACGGCGTTGCTTTCGGGCGCGTTGAACAATACGTGGGATTGGATGGGCAAGGATCTGACGCTGGTAACGATTCCGGGATCGGGCCACTTCGTGCAACAGGACGCGTCGGATCTGGTTTCGCGGACGATGAGGGCGTGGCTGCTGCGATGAGCTTTGGTTCACAGGCTGAAGCCTGTGCCACAACACAGGAGAAATGAGATGACGGCGGAGGAAGCTCGGAGGCATATCGCGTATTCGACCTGGGCGTCGCTACGGCTGCTGGATGCGGTGTTGAAGCTTCCGGCGGAGCAGCAGACGCGCGATCTGAATTGTTCACACAAAGGTGTTCTGGAGACGCTGAATCATATTCTGATGGCGGACCGGGTGTGGCTGAGCCGAGTGCAGGGAGTCGCGCCGGAGATGCCGTCTGAATCGATCGAGGCCGAGTGGCCGCGCGTTCAGCAGCGCTGGGAGGAGTGGGCCAGTTGGTTGACGGACGCGGATCTTCCGCGGGTGATCGAATACAAGGATATGAAGGGCGACGCTCACCAGTCGGCATTGTGCGACATCGTGATGCACGTGGTGAATCATGCGACGCTGCATCGCGGGCAGGTGATGGCGATGATGCGGCAGTTGGGCGCGGCGCCTCCGCCGACGGATTTGATTTTCTACTATCGGGAACAAAAATAATGCGAAATGTTGTTTCGATCGCGCTAGGCGCGCTATCGCTGGTGTGTGCGCAGGAGATCCGCGTTCAAGTGGACGCGACGGATGCGCCGCGCCGGATTTTTCACGCGCATCTGACCATTCCGGCAAAGGCGGGTCCCATGACGCTGCTGTATCCGGAATGGATTCCTGGAGAGCATGGGCCGACGGGTCCGGTGATCGACCTGGTGGGATTGAAAATCACTGCGAACGGTCAGACCATTCCATGGACGCGTGATGGCGTGAATATGTACGCGTTCCATGTAAACGTGCCCGCGGGGGTGACGTCGCTGGACGTGGTGTTCGATCAGATCTCGCCGCCGGATACTTCGGGATTTTCCTCAGGCGCATCGACGACGACGGAGCTGGCAGTGCTCAACTGGAATCAGTTCCTGCTGTATCCGGAAGGCGCGCCGTCGGACCAGTTGCGTTACCAAGCGTCGCTGCGCGTGCCGGAATCGTGGCGTTACGGAACCGCGCTGCCCATCGCGCGCGAATCGGGAAATCAGATCGATTTTCAGCCTTCGTCGCTGACTACGCTGGTCGACTCGCCGGTGTCGACGGGTCGTCACTATAAGACGGTGGAACTGGGGCGCGACGGCGGGATCGCGCATTATCTGCATCTGGCGGGCGATAGCGATCGGGCGGTGGAGATCTCGCCAGAACAGATCGAGCATTATAAGAACCTGGTGAACGAAGCGGGCGCACTGTTCGGGTCGCGTCATTATCGCAGCTATCATTTTTTGTACACGCTGAGCGATCACGTGGCTAGCTTCGGGCTGGAGCATCACGAATCGAGCGACGATCGCGTGGGCGAGCGCGGTCTGATCGACGACACTGCGGCAAAAACCAACGCCGATCTGCTGCCGCATGAGTTCGTGCATTCGTGGAACGGCAAATTCCGGCGGCCGGCGGGACTGGCGACTCCGGATTTCAGCCAGCCGATGAAGGGCGAGCTGCTGTGGGTGTACGAAGGCCTAACGCAGTATCTGGGCGAGATCCTGACGCCGCGCAGCGGGCTGTACACGCCTGCGGAGTTTCGCGAGCATCTGGCGATGGTGGCGGCGGGACTGGATCGAAAATCGGGACGGCAGTGGAGGCCACTGGAAGATACGGCGGTGGCCGCGCAGCTTCTCTACAACGCGCGAGACGACTATGCCGACTACCGGCGCGGCGTCGATTATTACGATGAAGGGACACTGATCTGGCTGGACGCCGACGTGATGATTCGCAAGCTGAGCAACGGCAAGAAATCGCTGAACGATTTCTGCCGCACGTTTCACGGAGGTCCGGGCGGCGCGCCGGCGCTGAAGCCGTACACGTTCGACGACGTAGTGGCGGGACTGAATTCGGTGCAGCCTCACGACTGGGCGGGATTTCTACGGGCGCGGCTGACTACGGTCGAGCCGCACGCTCCGCTGGGTGGAATCGAAAATGGCGGCTGGAAGCTGCTGTTCAATTCGACGCGATCCGATATTTGGCGCGCGTTCGAAGACGAGCGCAAGCACGCGGACTTGATGTATTCGATCGGAGCGGTGGTGAAGGACGACGGCACGATCTCAGACGTCGCGTATGGCGGTCCGGCGCAGAAAGCGGGGATTGCTCCGGACTCGAAGGTGATCGCGGTCAATACCCGGCAATTCACGGCGGTGGTTCTACGGGACGCGGTGCAGGCGACGGTGCGCGAGGCGCGCGGAATCGACCTGCTGATCAAGAGCGGGGAATATTACAGCGTCCATCACGTGGATTATCAGGGTGGGGAGAAGTATCCACATCTGGTGCGGGATGAATCGAAGGCGGACTTGCTTTCGGGGATTATTGCGCCGTTGACGAAAAACTAAAGATTTCACGCAAAGTCGCAAAGCTTCGCCAAGCTTACAAACCCATGAGGTGGAAGCCGGAGTCGACGAACATGACGTCGCCGGTGACTCCGCGGCCGAGGTCGCTGGCAAGGAACACAGCGGCGTCGGCGACTTCCGCGGGATCGGTGTTGCGGCGGAACGGGGCGCGGGTGCTGACGGCTTCCAGAATTTTCGAAAAATCCTTGATGCCGCGGGCGGACGCGGTTTTTACCGGGCCGGCGGAGATCGCATTGACGCGGATTCTCGAGGGGCCGAGTTCACTGGCGAGATAGCGCACCGCGGCTTCGAGCGCGGCTTTGGCGACGCCCATCACGTTGTAGTTGGTCAGCACGCGCGACGATCCCAGGTATGTCAGAGTGATCATCGATCCACCATCGGTCATGAGCGGCGCGGTGGCGCGGGCGACGGCGACCATCGAATACGCGCTCACTTCCTGGGCCAGCAGATAGCCCGCGCGCGAGGTTTTGACGAAGGGACGCTCCAGGTCTTCACGATTGGCGAAAGCGATGCTGTGCATCACGATGTCCAGCTTTTCGCCGGCGAGCGTCTCGTTGAGACGCGCGAGATCGTCGTCCTTGGTCACGTCGCAATCGAAGATTTTTTCGGCCCCGAGCTCGGCTCCGAGTTGTTCCACGGTCTGCTTGAGCCGCTCGCCCTGATAGGTGAGCAGGAGCTTCGAGCCTTCCCGTCGAAACGCCTGGGCGATGGCGTGGGCGAGGCTCCACTTATTGGCGACGCCTAGAATGAGCGCAGTCTTTCCGGCGAGGAGTTGTGACATGGAACCTTTATTCTATCAGCGGGGTTGCATCCGGTAAGATAGGAAGTGGAGGAATGGCCGAGTGGTTGAAGGCGGCGGTCTTGAAAACCGTTAGCGGGGTGACTCGCTCGGGGGTTCGAATCCCTCTTCCTCCGCCACGTTCGATATTACTGTTGGGAGACCCCCCCGCTGCATTTCTGGGATAGTTCAAGACACGCTCCACGGCCGTAACCACAGCGCGTCCTACTTCGGAAAATACTTCTCGTACCACCTGATCGACCGGTCGATGAAATCCACCTGGTGGCCCGGCTCGCGGACGCCGTGGCCTTCCCGCGGGTAGCGGATCATGATGGCGTCGACGCCGACGTCGCGGAGGGCGATGTAGTATTGCTCGGCTTCGGCGATCGGTACGTCGTTATCGTTTTCACCGTGGACCATCATGGTGGGCGTGCGGACGTTGGCCACGTGCCTCAGCGCGGAACGTTCCCATAGCACGTCCATCAAATTTCCCTGGTGTGGAAACGCTCCCCATTCCATCTGCTCGTACTGGTTGTAATACGTCATGTAGTTGTAGCTGATGATGTTGGTGATCGCGGCAGTGGGAATCGCAGCTTTGAACATACCGGTCTGCGTGATCAGCCACGCGCTCAACTGTCCGCCATAGCTGGTGCCTTCGATGCCCAGGCGATCGCGATCGATCCACAGATTGCGGCGCATCGCGGCGGATAATCCATACAGGACGTCCTGTCCTTCGTTGCCGTTCTGATCGGCGAAAACGCCGTCGGTGAAGGCTTGGCCGTAGCCCGTGGAGCCGCGATAGTTCACCATCAGGGTCGCCCAGCCGCGCGAGGCGTACACCTGATTCTTGAAATTGAATGCCGGTCCTTGCTGGCCGTGCGGTCCACCGTGGATGTTGAGAATCAGCGGATATTTTTTATCCGCCTGGAAATTCGCGGGATAAGTCAGGAAAGCTTCGACGGTCCACTTATTGTCGTTGCTGATGAAGGTGAAGGGGACCACGGGCTCGACCGTCTTTCCGTTCAGGACGTCGCGATTGAGATCGGTGAGCTTCTTCGAAACGCCGCTGTGGTCGCGATAGTAAAGCTGCGCCAGATCCCCGGGCGTGCTGAGCGCATATGCGAGGTTCCCGTCATGTTCCGACCACGACCCGACGCTGCCGCGATCCTGGATGACCGGCGTCGCACTTGGGCCGCCTCTTGGGTTTCGATACAGATGGACTTGGCCGCGCTCCTGCACGGTGAAATAGACGTACTCCCCGTCGCTCGACCAGCCCGGCTCACCCTGGCGATTATCGACGGCGCCAGTCAGCTCGCGGCGATTGTTGCCGTCGGCGTCGATGAGCCAGACGTGTGTGTCTTCCATGGTGGTTTCGAGATCGGTCAAGCCGCGTTTGGTCGCTTCGTAGACGATGGTTTTTCCATCGGGCGACCAGTGCGGGCGATACTCGGCGCTTTCGGTCGCAGTCAGGCGCTTCATTTCACCCGTGGATGGATCCAGCGTCAGGAGATCGTAGTTGAAAAATTGATCTTCATTCGGTTCGCGATTCGAAATAAACGCGATCTGCTTGCCGTCAGGCGACCAATCGATGGAGTGTTCGTAATGGGTACCGGTGGTGAGCTGGCGCGATTTGCCCGTTGCCACGTCGGCGATAAAAATATGCAGACGCTTGTTGTCGTTGAAGCGGGAATTGCCTTCCGTCGCAGTCGGTTTATAAAGGTAACGCGTGATGACGACAGGATCGCCGGTCGCGTCGGCGGTTTCGGGTCCAGGCTGCGCGGAAACGTACGCGATCTGTTTCCCATCGGGCGACCAGGTGACTGTCTTGCCTGTGGTTGGCAGCGGCGCGTTGGTGCCCTCCAGCGGTCCGATATATTTCTTGTTGTTCCCGTCCGCCGCGGCAATGATGAGCCCCGATTTGCCGTCGAGCCGTCCCGAGTACGCGATCCACTTCCCGTCACGCGACCATTCGGGATTCCCGGAAGGATCGTCGCCGGTGCTGAATGCGACCGATTTTCCGTCGGCGATGGTCATCAGAAAGAGCTGGTTCAACGCATGGCGCGGCTCATTCCGGGAGATTGTGTAGGCGATCCTGGTGCCATCGGGAGAAATGTGGACGGTCCCGACCGAGCGGAGCTTCAGAAAGTCGGAGGACTGAAATCCCGCGCCGAAAAGAGCCGGAGCGCAAGCGAGGAGGAGAAATCGGTACATGGCTGCCACAGTATCGGGGGATGAAGGGGTTAGTCAAGTCCATCGTCAGTCGGCCGCACAACCGCAACGCTCTGCCACTCTTCATCCAACCTATACTCGTATCGTGGCCGGGTTGATACACATGGTATGAGGGTGATCGCTCTTCTATCACTTGCGGCGAGGTTTTCGTTCGCGGCCTCAGGATCGCTTGAATTGGTCGTGCTCGGTTCGGGTGGGCCGCGACCATTCGGGCGTGCAGGATCGAGCTACATCGTGGAAGTGAACGGCAAGCCACGAATCCTGATCGACGCCGGCCCGGGAGCCTTCGTGCGCATCGGCGAGCTGAACATCGCTCTCGACCAGCTGGATACCGTGCTGCTGACCCATCTACACATCGACCATACGGGGGACCTGCCGGGATTCTTCAAGGCCAGGACGCTGACGACACGTGAGCCGGCAATCCGCTTCACTGTTTTCGGTCCCGAGGGTGGGGGCCTATTTCCGAGTACTTCTCGCCTTTTGAGTCTTCTCTTCGACAAAGGCGGCGCGTGGGAATATCAGAGAACCTTCGGCGCGGACGAAGACATTCGCGGTGTGGACCTTTCGGCCGACTTGAAGTCGCCTAAACGGCAAATCGTGGATCTCAATGGTCTTCGGATCACCGCCATCGCGACGCATCACGACGATTGTCCTTCCATAGCTTACCGCGTGGACTACAACGACCAGAGCATCGTGTTCTCAGGAGACATGGATGCTTCCGCGGTGCCTAACCTGGTTGAACTGGCGAAAGGATGCAGTCTTTTAGTGTTTCATTGTGCCGTGCTCGATCCGCCGAATTCGCCATCGCAACTCTATTCGTTCCACACTCCGCCCCGTCGAATTGGAGAGGCGGCGCGAGATGCCGGCGCCAAGCAGCTCGTGCTTAGCCATATTGCACCGGACGTGGAGCAAGCCAGCCAAGCCGTTCTTAAATCGATTCGGACGTCCTACAAGGCACCCGTAACTTTCGCCCACGACCGTATCCGAATTCCTGCCAGTCCCGTTCGTACAACCCGCTGAGCTTCTGCTCGAACCGACTCGCCAGCGCGGCCCAAAACGAAATCCTCGCCGTGAGGGTTAATCCAGCGGCTCGGAAGGCCTTCGTGAAACATCCGGAAACGATATTGTGGATGCGATGCCGAACAATATCAAGATCACCCGCGAGGATCGGATTCAGATCGTCACCATCAACCGTCCTCACGCGCGCAACGCAGTCGATCGCAACACCGCGCAAGAGCTTGCCGAGGCTTTTCAACAATTCGATAAGAACGACGATCTCGATGTCGCGATCCTGACCGGGGCCGTCGGAAATTTCTGCGCGGGCGCCGATCTTAAAGGGATTTCGCGTGGCGACGGAAATTCCATGACTGAGGACGGCGATGGTCCCATGGGACCCACGCGTATGCTCCTCTCGAAACCAGTGATCGCGGCGGTGGAAGGATATGCGGTCGCGGGCGGAATCGAACTGGCGCTGTGGTGCGATCTGCGGGTCGCCGCGTCGAATGCGGTGTTCGGTGTCTTTTGCAGACGCTTCGGAGTGCCGCTGGTGGATCTGGGGACGGTCCGGTTGCCGCGTTTGATCGGACAAAGCCACGCGCTCGATCTAATACTTACGGGCCGCGGAGTTTCGGGCGAAGAAGCCCTGCACATGGGGCTCGCGAACTGGTTGACCGAACCGGGGGGAGCGCTCGAAGGCGCAGTCATGTTGGCTCGAACCATCGCGGCTTTTCCAAAGCGGTGCATGCGTAGCGACCGGTTGTCGGTGTACGAGCAATGGTCGCGCGATTGGGATTCGGCCATGCGCAACGAATTTCGGCGCGGGAGTGAAGTGGTCGCTAGCGGTGAAACCATTTCGGGTGCGTCGCGGTTTGCCGGCGGTCACGGCCGGCATGGGGAGTAACCTACGAGCGGCTCTAAGGAGTTCACACTAGACTGCCGATGGATTGGCAGGATGAATTCCGTTCAGACGAGCCCAGCTCCCGCGGCGCTGGCGGTGCCCCAAAGCGGCCTAGGCTGGCTGGCGCCGTCGCTGTGCGATCTGTTCTTCCTGGCCGTGATCGGCTGGTCGTTCATGACCGCGGGCACCGGCTGGGGAAGGCTGCTGTGGGACGGCGACACGGCGCTCCACATGGCCATCGGCAATTATGTTCTGGACCACCACACTGTGCCCACTAGCGATCCGTTCTCGTTCACGGAACCGAACGCGCCGTGGCTCGCGTCGGAGTACGGGACAGGTGTGGTATTTGCCGCTCTGAACCGCAGTTTTGGATTAAAGGGCGTCGTGTTTGTTTGCGGCGTGACGATCGCTGCGCTGATCACGGTGCTGCTGCGGTCGATGCTTGCGGCGGGCGCGGACATATTCCTCTCCATCATGCTCGCGCTGATGGCGTCGAATGCGTTGTCGCTGCACTATCACGCGCGTCCGCACCTGTTCACCCTGTTGTTCCTGGCGGTGACGGCGTGGGCGATTTCGACCGATCGCGTGCAGAACCGCGGCTCGATCTGGTTGCTGGTGCCGCTGGCGGCTCTGTGGGCCAATCTTCATCCCGGATTCGTCATTTTGCTCGCGTATCTGGTGCTGGTGGTGTTGGGCTGCGCACTCGAATGGTGGACCGGCGTAGGATCGCGATCGGCCGTGGTGCGCTACGCCGCCCTGGCCGGAGCATGCGGGCTGGCGACACTGGTAAATCCGTTCGGCATCGGCTTGCACTTCGAAGTGTTGTCGTACCTACGGGCGCACGAAATGACGGACTTCCTTCAGGAATTTCAAGCGCCGACCTTCCGCAGCACGCCGCAACTTTACTACATGGCGTTTCTTCTCGCCGGACTCGCGGTTGCCGGCGTCCTGGTCAGCCGGAAGAAATTCACCGACGCACTTCCGATTTTTGCGCTCGGGTACGCCTCGCTCATTTCGCTGCGTCATAGCACGGTATTCGTGATTATCGCGGCGCCGATTATCGCGCGGGAACTTTCCATCGTCTGGCAAAGATGGGTGACTCATCAGCCGAAAACCTCGTCGGCGAGAATTCTCGACGATCTTTCGCGGCAGCGTTCGGCTTCGCTCTCCCGAACCAGCGTGTGGGCGGTAGCGGGCCTGGCAGCGGTTTTCCTGTGGAGCCCGGCTTCATCCTGGCCGGCCGGCTTCGACGGCGACAATTTTCCTGTCGATATGGCGGCGCGGCATGCGGAACTGGCCACGTCGCGGGTCTTCACGACGGAACAATGGGCGGACTATCTGCTGTATCGCAATTATCCCTGGCAGAGAAACTTTTATGACGACCGGTCGCTTTATGGCGCGAAAATGTTCCGGCCTGTGGCAGCGCTGCTCGATGGGAAACCCGGCTGGAACGATTTTCTCGACAAGTACAACACGGAATTGGTGCTGATTGAATCCAAGAGCACTCTTTCGAAACTGCTCAGCGAATCGGCGGCGTGGACGCTAGTCGACCGGGACAAAACGGCGGCGTTGTTCCGCCGCGTGCGGTGAATCGCCATGCATGACTTTCAGATTCCCTTCAACAGGCCCGCTCTGCTCGGAAACGAATTCGCCTACATCAAGGAGGCGATCGAGCGCGGCAAGATTTCGGGGGACGGCCATTTCACCAAATTGTGCCAGGAACTTCTGAAGCAGCACGTCGGAGGGGGAAGCGTTTTGCTCACGACCTCCTGCACGCATGCGCTCGAAATGGCGGCGCTGCTGCTGGATATTCAGCCGGGCGATGAAGTGATCGTGCCGTCCTTCACCTTTGTATCGACGGCCAACGCGTTCTTGCTGCGTGGCGCGCGCCCGGTATTCATCGATTCGCGGCCCGATACACTGAACCTGGATGAGAACCAGATCGAGGGGCTAATCACGTCGCGGACCAAGGCGATCGCGGTGGTGCACTATGCCGGAGTCGGGTGCGAGATGGACCGCATCACTAAGATCGCGAAGCAACATGGGATCGTGGTGGTCGAAGACAACGCGCATGGATTGTTCGGAAAGTATCGCGGCCATCCACTGGGATCTTTCGGGGCGTTGGCGACGCAAAGCTTTCACGAGACTAAGAACATCAGTTGCGGCGAAGGCGGAGCGCTGGTCCTGAATGACGCAAGCCTGACGCATCGTGCGGAGATCCTGCGCGAAAAGGGCACCAATCGCGCGAGCTTCTTCCGCGGCCAAGTGGATAAATATACGTGGGTGGATATCGGATCGAGCTACGTGCCGTCGGACTGCCTGGCGGCGTTTCTTCTCGCACAACTCGAGCGGGCGGAGCAAATTCAGCGAAACCGCAAGCAGATTTGGGATCGCTACAACTCCGAACTCACCGACTGGGCCGGCGAGAACGGCGTGCGGCTCCCCATCGTTCCGAAGGAATGCGACCAGTCCTATCACATGTTCTATCTGCTGCTGCCATCACTTGCCGACCGGCAGGCGTTGATCGGGCATCTGGCGCAACGCGGGATTCTGGCCGTATTCCACTACGTGCCGCTGCATTGCTCGCCCATGGGAATCAGGCTCGGCGGCAAGGCCGGCGATTGTCGGGTGACTGAATCTGTCAGCGACCGCCTGGTGCGTTTGCCACTGTACTTCGATCTATCGGAAGGGGAACAGTCTCGAGTGATCGAGGCGGTCCGCGAGTTTCATCCCAGCGGTTTCAGCGAGCTGTACAATCTACATCGCGCGCTGGAGGCTGAAGTGGTCGCGAGTCCGGAACCGGTGAAGCGGTAGCAAGCTATTCCAACCAAGCACTCGTTACGGAACGCGCTCCATGACTGTCGCGCCTCAACTGACGGCCGTGAGGCGCGACAGTTATGAAGTGCGCACGACTAGCTATCCCGGAGGGCTCGCAGCGGATCGGTGCGGGTGGCGCGCCATGCTGGAAGGAAACACGCGGCAAAGGACGCGAGCGTCATCACCAGGAGAGCCACCGCGAACGCCATGGGATCGTGGGGGCTCACCTTATATAGGAGGTCTGCAATGAGGCGCGTCAGCAAAACAGCGGCTCCCGCGCCCAGCACCACGCCGCCGGCTGTCAGAGACAGGCCTTGCGACATGACTAGCCGCAGCAGGTCGGAGGCGCTCGCGCCGAGCGCCATACGCAACCCCAGTTCGCGCGTGCTTTGCGATACAGCATAGGACATGACGCCGTACAATCCAATCGCCGCGAGAAGCAACGCGAGTCCGCCGAAGACGCCGAGCAGCGTGACCGCGATCCGTTGAGACGATGTCGACCTGTACACCTGCTCACGCATAGTAATGAGCTCGGACGGCGCCAGACTCGGGTCGAGGGCGTGGATTTCGCGCACCAGTGCAACGCGCATGCTTTCGGGTCCTTGCGGAGTGCGGATATGAAGGTTCACCTGGCCGGAAAAATTCTGACGCAAGGGCACATAGAAAAAGGGTTTGGGTGTCTCGAGGAACGTCCGGTATTTAGAAGCCCGGGACACGCCGACCACTTGCATCCAGCGTCCTTTCACCTGCAAACGCTGCCCCACCGGATCTTGTCCGCGCCAATATTGCGCCGCCATGGTTTCGTTGACCACGGCAGCTAGCGGAGCGGATTCGTTGTCGGCTTTCGAGAATTCGCGGCCCGAAAGCAACGGAATTCCGGTGGTCGCGAAATAGGCGGGACCTACCTCGTTATATTCCGCTGTGGGCTGCTCGTCGGGCGCGGATTGGTAGCCGTCCACTGCGATGGATGCGGAGGAATACCCACGAACCCCTAGTGGCGTGATGCGCGCGAAAGCGGCAGATTCTACACCGCCCACAGCCTGAATCCGAGCGATCAGATCGTCCTGAAAAGTCTTGGCGCGTTGTGCATCGTAACCGGCCGAGAACAGATCGATGGAGGTGGTAAGCACGCCGGTGGTGGAGAATCCGGGGCTGGCGTTTCGAATCCCGCGCAGACTTTGAAACAGCAGTCCGGCTCCCACCAGGAGAATGAAACTCAGCGAGACCTGGACCAGGACCAAACCTGAGCGGAGCAGTGCTCGCCGCCGTCCGCCTACTACGCCACCGGATTCCGCTTTGAGCGCGGAGGCGAGATCGATTTTGCTATTCTGCAGTGCGGGAATCAGGCCGAAAAGCAGCGTCGAGATCAGACAAACGAAGGCGCTGAACGCGAGGACGCGCCAGTCAATTTCAACCGCAAAGACCAACGGGACACCTTGCGACGGGAAGAACAGCACCAGAACGTTGCGACACCAGTTGGCGAAAAGGAGTCCACCCGCCGCGGCCAGAATCGCCAGGAGCAAGCCCTCGGTCAGGAGCTGTTTCAGAAGGCGGCCGCGTCCGGCGCCAACGGCCAGGCGAACCGTCATTTCGTGTCTTCGGGCAAAGGATCGGACCAGCAACAGATTTCCGACATTGGCGCAGGCGATCAGCAGGATCAGGCTCACCACGCCAAGCGCGATTCCAAGGGTGGGCAGCAGCACCGCGGCGCTGTTGAACGGAGATTGCCACAACGGCAGCAGTTTGACGCCGCGACCGCGATTGGTCGCGGGATAGTCGGATTCAAGACGCCTGGCAATTGCGGAGAGTTCGGCCTGGGCTTGCTGGGGAGTGACGCCGGGCTTCAGCAGGACGAATCCCTCGATCCAGCGCGCTCCGCGATCTTCGAGCTTGTAGCCGCCAGGCTCGAAGCGTTCCTGCATGGATGTGGGGACCCAAAACTGAATGGCGTAGCCGACAAAAGTCCCATAGAATTTCTCCGGCGCGACGCCCACGATCGTGTGCGGCAAGCCGTTGAGGATCTGGGTTTTCCCGACGATCGCCGGGTCGCCATGATAGCGCTCCTTCCAGACCTGATAGCTGACCACGGTCACGGGGTGGGCGTTGCGGCCGGTATCTTCGACAGGCTCGAACCCACGGCCAAGAATCGGACGGACGCCCAGCGCATCAAAGTAGTTAGCGGAAACCACGCTTCCAGGGGCGCGTTCGGCGCGATCGCCAATACTCAGAGTTGTGGCGACCAGACGGTCGGCGATAAAGGCATCGACGAGGGTGCTGCTCTTCTGAAAGTCGACCAAATCCGGCCAGGACGTCGCGCTTACGCGACTGGCGCCACGGGCGGTTCCGCCCAGCACGAACAAACGGTCCTGGTTCGCGACCGCCGGGAAGGGGCGCAACAGGATACCCTCTATCCAACTGAAAACAGAGGTGTTTGCTCCGATGCCCAGGGTCAGGCAGAGGATCGCAAGGATCGAAAACCCGGGACTACGGCGAAGCATGCGGATACCGAAGCGAAGGTCCTGTAACATATTGATCCGTAGACGGATCATGTGAGCAGTTGTTACGTCGGCGAAAAGTTGATATATTGAGACTAAGATTAGTGGACAGCATAACGCTCATGTGATATTCTGACGCTATCGAGGAACGGTTTATGGACTTCAATCGCTTCACGGAAAAGCTGCAGGAAGGGCTGCGTTCGGCGCAATCCATTGCATCGCGGCATGGGCAGCAACAGCTGGACGTCGAGCATTTGCTGCTGGCGCTGCTGGAGCAGGAGGGCGGCCTGGCGCAGTCGGTATTCGCCAAGGCGGACATCAATCTTCAGTCGCTGCATCGCGCCTTGACCGAGGCGCTCAACAAGTTGCCCAAGGTGTCGGGTCCGGCGGCGGGGATGGAGCAGATTTACGTCTCTCCGCGGCTGCAAAAGCTGATGACGAAGGCGGAAGACGAAGCCAAGCGATTGAAAGATCAATACGTCTCGGTGGAGCACGTTTTGCTGGCCGCGACCGACGAGAAGGTATTCAAAGACCTTGGCATCACGCGCGAGCGGTTGATGCGGACGCTCCAGGAAGTGCGTGGGACCCAACGAGTGACGTCGCAGAATCCGGAAGAAACGTACGAAGCGCTGGAGAAGTACGGGCGCGACCTGACCAAGCTCGCGGCGAGTGGGAAGCTCGATCCAGTGATTGGACGCGACGATGAAATCCGGCGGGTGATACAGGTTCTTTCGCGGCGGACGAAGAACAACCCTGTCTTGATCGGAGAACCGGGCGTCGGGAAGACAGCGATCGTCGAAGGGTTAGCGCAACGCATCGTGCGCGGGGACGTTCCCGAAGGACTGAAAGACAAGCGAGTGGTGTCGCTCGACATGGGCGCGCTGATTGCGGGTGCCAAGTTCCGGGGCGAGTTCGAAGAGCGGCTGAAAGCGGTCTTAAAAGAGGTGCAGGCGGCGGAAGGGCAGATCATTCTGTTCATTGACGAGCTCCATACGGTGGTTGGGGCAGGGAAGGCCGAAGGGGCGATGGATGCGGGCAATCTGCTGAAGCCGGCGCTGGCTCGCGGGGAGTTACATTGCATCGGCGCGACCACGCTCGATGAATATCGAAAGAACATTGAGAAAGACGCGGCGCTGGAACGTCGCTTCCAGACCGTACTGGTGGATCAGCCGTCTGTAGAGGACACGATTTCGATCCTGCGCGGATTACGCGAGCGCTACGAATCGCACCACGGAGTGCGAATCAAGGATTCGGCGCTGGTGGCGGCGGCCGTTTTGAGCCAGCGCTACATTTCAGACCGGTTCCTGCCGGATAAGGCCATCGACCTGATGGACGAAGCCGCGGCCAAGCTACGGACGGAAATCGATTCCATGCCGGCGGAGCTGGACGCGCTGCTGCGGAGGCAGATGCAGCTTCAAATCGAGCGGGAGGCGTTGAAGAAGGAATCGGATAAGGCCTCGCGGGAGCGGCTGGGCAAGATCGATAAAGAATTGGCGGAGTTGAAGACCGAGTCCGCTACGCTGCAAGCGCAATGGAAAGCGGACCAGGAGACCATCCGCAAGCAGCGTGAAGTGCGGGCTGAGATCGAGCATGTGAAGCAGGAGATCGAGCAAGCCGAGCGCGCCTACGATCTGAACAAGGCGGCGGAGCTGAAGTACGGCAAGCTGGCAGGGCTCGAAAAACAGTTAGAGACACAGAAGCGCGAAACCACACTGCTTAAAGAGGAAGTGGACGAAGAAGACATCGCCCAGGTGGTCGCCCGCTGGACGGGGATTCCGATCACCAAGCTGTTGGAAGGCGAAGTCGAGAAGCTGATGCATTTGGCCGAAGAATTGCACAAGCGTGTGGTGGGGCAGGACGAAGCTGTGCAGGCGGTGGCGGATGCCGTGATCCGGGCGCGGGGCGGATTGAAGGACCCCAAACGGCCGATCGGCAGTTTTATTTTCCTGGGACCGACGGGAGTGGGAAAGACCGAGCTGGCGCGGGCGTTGGCGCAGTACTTGTTCGACGACGAGCACGCGATGATTCGCATCGACATGTCCGAATATCAGGAGCGCCATACGGTTTCAAGGCTGGTTGGCGCGCCTCCGGGATATGTGGGCTTCGAGGAAGGCGGGCAATTGACGGAAGCCGTCCGGCGGCGGCCCTATTCGGTGGTGCTGCTGGACGAGATCGAGAAGGCGCACCAGGACGTGTTCCATGTGCTGCTGCAGGTGCTGGACGACGGGCGGCTGACGGACGGGCAGGGACGCACGGTGGATTTCAAGAACACCATCGTGATCATGACGTCGAATGCGCAGCGGGAGGATCTGGCGCGGCTGTTCCGGCCAGAGTTTTTGAACCGGGTGGACGAGATCATCACGTTTACGCGGCTGACGGAAGAGCAGTTGAAGCAGATCGTCGAGATCCAACTGCAAACGCTACGGGCCAGGCTTGCCGAGCGGCACATCGAGCTGAGTTTGTCGGACGCGGCGCGCGCGCATCTGGTGCGGTCGGGATACGATCCGGCGTACGGGGCGCGGCCGTTGAAGCGGGCGATCCAGAAGGAAGTCGAGACGCCGCTGGCGAGGATGATCGTCGCGAACGAGATTCGCGATGGGAGCAAAGTGGTGGTTACGGAGCGGAATCACGGGTTGGTATTCGAGGTCGAGTCCGGAATGCGGGCTGAAGCATCTTAATGATGAGCGATTGCAATGCGAGGTTTAACCGCTCCCTTTGGTCACGGCTCAGGGTGAGCGTTCGACGAACGTCGGGAGTAGCAGAGGGTGTGATGGAGCCGCGATGGTAGAGAGCGTTTCAACTTGGATGAGTGAGAGGCGAAAGAGACAAAACCATGGCTGAAAAAGAAAAACAAATGAGCACGTTGCCGCTGTTGCCGCTGAAAAACTCGGTGTTGTTTCCAGGGCTGATGATGCCGCTGTCGGTGGGACGGCCGGGGTCGGTGGCGGCGGTGGAGAAGGCGCTGGCGACCGAAGAAAAAGAAATCGTGGTGGTGACGCAACGGGACATGAACGTGGACACACCCGGCGCGAGCGATCTGTTCACCATCGGCACGCGGGCAGTGATCAAGAAAGTAGGACGGTCGAAGGATCAGCTGGAAGTATTGGTTTACGGCGTAGAGCGCGTCGTGATCGTGAAAGTGGACGAAGAGCATGGGCAACTGGTGGCGCGGGTGCGCGCGCTGCCGGCGCCCGACGATTCGAGCCGCGAGACCGAGGCCTTGACGCTTTCGATTGTCGAGATGGGGACCAAGTTCGTGGGGCTGATCCAGGCTCCCAACCAGTCGCCACAGGAACTGGCGCGGATGTTCACCTCGCAGGAGGATCCGCTGCGGCTGGCGTACATGATCGCCTCGATCATGAATCTGGAGACCACGCGCGAGCAGGCGCTGCTGGAAGCGCCGACGCGGACCGAAGGATTGCGTTTGGTTCACGGCTGGCTTTCGCACGAAGTGGAAGTGCTGGACCTGCGCAACAAAATCACTGAAGAAGCGCGCGGCGAGATGTCACGCGAGCAGCGCGAATACATTTTGCGCCAGCAGAAGCGGGCCATCGAGGCGGAGCTGGGCGAGAAGAACCCGGAGCAGGCCGAGGTCGAGTCGCTGCGCGAGAAACTCACCAAGGCGGACCTTCCGGAAGACATCCGCAAGGAAGCCGAGCGGGAGCTGGGGCGGCTGGAGAAGATTCCGGCGGCGTCGCCCGAGCACAACGTGCTGCGCACGTGGATGGAGTACGTGATCGAGCTGCCGTGGAACAAGCGCAGCGAGGACAACCTGGATATCGCGCGGGCACGGACGGTGCTGGACGAAGATCACTACGGACTGCCGAAGGTGAAGGAGAGGATCCTCGAGCACCTGGCGGTTCTCAAGTTAAATCCTGAAGCAAAGGCTCCCATCCTGTGCTTCGTAGGCGCGCCGGGCGTGGGGAAGACGTCGCTGGGTCAGTCGATCGCGCGGGCTCTCGGCCGCAAGTTCGAGCGGATGAGCCTGGGCGGGTTGCATGACGAGGCCGAATTGCGCGGCCATCGGCGGACGTACATTGGCGCAATGCCGGGCCGGTTGATTCAGGCGATGCGGCGGGCGGGCGCGCAGAATCCGGTGATGATGCTGGACGAAGTAGACAAGCTGGGTCGCGATTTCCGCGGCGATCCGGCGTCGGCGCTGCTGGAAGTGCTGGATCCGGAGCAGAACAAAACGTTCCGCGACAACTATCTGGATCTGCCGTTTGATTTGTCGAAAGTGATGTTCGTCACTACGGCGAATACGCTGGACACGATTCCGGCGCCACTGCTGGATCGCATGGAGATCCTGCGGTTGAGCGGCTACAGCGAAGAGGAAAAAGCGCAGATCGCGCGGCGCTATCTGATCCCGCGGCAGTTCACGCAGACCGGCATCAAGGCGGAACAGGTGGAGATTACCGATGAAGCATTGCGCAAGATGATCAGCTCCTACACCCGCGAAGCCGGAGTGCGGCGGCTGGAGCAGACCATCGGGCGCGTGGTCCGCAAGGTCGCTTTGAAGTTCGCCGAAGGGAACGCGGACCGGTTTGTGGTCACGGCGGATGAGCTGGTTGAAATGCTGGGACCGGAGCCGGTGCTTCCGGAGCAGGCGCGCAAGGATCTGCCCCCGGGGGTGGCCACCGGACTCGCATGGACGGAATCCGGCGGCGACGTGTTGTACATCGAAGCGACGCTGCTTCCGAATGGCAAGGACCTGACCATCACGGGCCAACTGGGCGAAGTGATGCAGGAATCGGCCAAGACCGCACGCTCGTATGTATGGGCGCATGCGGTGCAACTGGGAATCGATCCGGCGAAGTTCCTGAACACGGGTCTGCACATTCACGTACCGGCGGGGGCGATCCCCAAGGATGGTCCGTCGGCGGGCGTGACCATGACGACCGCGCTTGCATCGGTATACTCCGGTGTTGTCGCGCGGAACGATACCGCGATGACTGGCGAGGTCACCTTGACCGGGCTGGTGCTGCCGATCGGCGGCGTGAAAGAAAAGGTCCTGGCGGCCCGGCGGGCGGGGATCAAACGAGTGATCCTGCCGCGGGGCAATCAGAAAGACCTGCGCGATCTTCCGGATGAAGTCCGCAAGGAGATGGAGTTTTTCTTCGCGGATCGAGTCGAGGATGTGCTCGGTCTGATGCTTCCGGGGCTGGTGTTGTTGCCTGCGAAAGCAGCATAAACCGTTAGGCCGTTAATTAACGTGAATGAACGTGAATTAACGGTCTTTTCCTTTTCAGTATGATGGGCGGTATGAGATGGATCGCACTGCTCATGGCTCCGGCACTATTCGGTCAGGATGCCAGAAAATTTCTGGACGACGCGGAGAAGAACCTGCTGAGGCTTAGCACTGAAGCGGCCCAGGCGGACTGGATTCGCGCCAACTTCATCACCTACGACTCCGAGATGCTTTCCGCGGTTGAGGATGAGCGGGCCATCGCGGAAGGCGTGCGGCTGGCCAAAGGCGCCACCAAATTCGATCGAGTAAAGCTCCCGCCGGATATGGCGCGGAAGATGATGCTGCTGAAGCTGGGACTGACGCTGGCGGCGCCGTCGAATGCGGAGGAAAGCGCCGAGGTAACGCGGCTGGCGGCGTCGCTCGAAGGCACCTACGGCAAAGGGAAATATTGCGACGAAAGCAAGAAATGTTTCGACGTCGAAGACGTCACGCGGATCATGGCGAACAGCACCGACCAGAAAGAGCTGCTGGAGGCGTGGACCGGCTGGCACACGATCTCACCGGTAATGCGCAACGATTTCGTGCGGTTTGTCGAGCTGTCGAACAAGGGCGCGCGTGAATTAGGGTTCAAAGACACGGGCGCAATGTGGCGGGCGAAGTATGACATGCCACCCGATGATTTCGCTAAAGAATTAGACCGGCTATGGGAGCAGGTGCGTCCGCTGTACAACTCGCTGCACGCCTATGTTCGCTGGAAACTGCGCGAAAAATATGGCGACGCGGTTCCTGCAAACGGTCCGATTCCGGCGCACTTGCTGGGAAACGTTTGGTCTCAGGACTGGACCAACATTTACAAGCTGGTGGCTCCGGCGAACGCGGACCCCGGTTATGACCTGACCGAGATCCTGAAATCGCGCAAGACGGACGCGCTGGGGATGGTCCACTATGGTGAGAATTTTTTCCAGTCGCTGGGATTCGCGCCGCTACCGCGGACGTTCTGGGAACGGTCGCTGTTTGTCAAGCCGCGCGATCGCGACGTGGTGTGTCATGCCAGCGCGTGGGATATCGATTTCGTGGAAGATCTGCGGCTGAAGATGTGCATCGACATCACGGGCGAGGATTTTTACACGGTCCATCACGAACTGGGTCACAATTTTTATCAACGCGCCTACGACAAGCAGCCGTACCTATTCCGGGATAGCGCCAACGACGGCTTTCATGAAGCCATTGGCGATACCATCGCACTGTCGATCACGCCGGCGTATCTGGTGAAGCTGGGGTTTATCGAGAAGGAGCCGGATGCGTCGAAGGACATCGGGCTGCTGCTGAACAAGGCGCTGGAAAAGATCGCGTTTCTGCCGTTCGGGTTGCTGATCGATCAATGGCGCTGGAAGGTTTTTTCGGGGGAAATTCCGCCGGAGAAGTATAACGAGGCGTGGTGGCAGCTTCGATTGAAGTACCAGGGTATCGCGCCTCCTTCGGCCCGCAGCGAGGCGTTTTTCGATCCGGGCGCGAAGTATCACGTGCCGGCCAACGTCCCGTACACACGATACTTCCTGGCGGATATTTTGCAATTCCAGTTTCACCGAGCGCTTTCGCAGATCGCAGGGTGCAAGGAGCCGCTGAATCGATGTTCTATCTATGGAAATCTGGAGGCGGGCCGACGGCTGAATACCATGCTTGAAATGGGCCTCAGCAAACCATGGCAGGAAGCCCTGTATTCTCTTACGGGACAGAAGCAGATGGATGCCACCGCAATTCGGGATTATTTCGCTCCGCTGCAGAAGTGGCTGGACGAGCAGAATCGCGGGAAGCCGGTCGGCTGGTAGTCTGAAGGTTTTAAGAAGAAGGCAACAAGTCTAGCGCCCGCGACGCCTCGCTTCGACAGGCCCGCCACCTTTCTTTAAGTGATGGACTCCATAACGGGAAATCGATTGACAGGACAGGCCAATTCTGGTAAACCATAATGAATCGGGTTTTTGTAGTCCAGGTTTCATCCAGACGAAAGGGGCAAGTCTAATGAGTCGATGGGCGAGTTTGGGCTTTTTGTTTTTGTGCGTTTGCGCGAGTATGTTTGCGCAGACCACTTCGCTAACCGGAACCGTTACCGATCCTTCGGGCGCTGTTATTCCCAATGCGACGATCACGATCGTCAACAGCGAGACCGGCGCGCAACGCGATGCCATCGCTGACAATCAGGGACGCTACACGATTTCCCTCGTTACGCCGGGTACCTACAAGCTCACCGCCAAGGCCGCCGGATTCACGGATGTGCTGATTGAGAAGGTAGAGCTGCTGGTGAGCCAGCCGGCGACGGTCCCGATCACGTTTTCCAAGGTAGGAAGCACTACCACGACCGTTCAGGTGGAGGCCGCGGCGGCGCAGGTCAATACGACGGACGCGTCGCTCGGCAATGCGATCAACACCAATGAGATTCAGGAAGTGCCGATGTTTGCGCGTAACGTCGCCGGATTGCTGGCGTTGCAGCCGGGTGTGACATCGTTCAGTTCGTTCGGAGCGCAGGCAGTGGGATCTCTTCCCAATTCGCGTGACGGCGCGGTGAACGGAGGCAAGCCCGACCAGGCCAATATCACTCTGGATGGGGCCGATGTCAACGATCAAAACTCGCGCGCGGCCTTCACGTCGGTTTTGCGTGTGACGCTCGATTCAGTGGAAGAATTCCGGAGCACGACGACGAATGGCGACGCGGCCACCGGTCGCGGGTCCGGCGCGGATGTCACGCTGATCACCAAATCCGGCACCAACGCGCTGCACGGGTCGCTGTACGAATACCGGCGGGGGACCGAAACGTCGGCGAATAACTTCTTCAATAATGCGGCCGGCGTCCCGGTAGCTCCCCTGTTGATCAACGTGTTCGGTGGGTCAGTCGGCGGTCCCATCAAGAAGAACCGTTTGTTCTATTTCATGAACTATGAGGGCCGGCGCGACCGCAGTTCAGCTCAAGTGAGCCGCACGGTCCCAACCGAGACCGTCAAGCAGGGAATCGTTCTGTACAAGGACCCAAGCGGCGCGACTCAGCAGGCTGGTCCGGCGCTGCTGAAGCAGCTCGACCCGGGTGGGTTCGGAGTGGATGCGGCCGCGCTGGCGACGCTGAAGGCTTATCCTGTGGGAAACAACCCGTCGGTCGGCGACGGATTGAACACGATCGGTTACCTGTTTAACGCTCCGCAGCCGACCGATCAGAATACGTACATTGCCAAGCTGGATTACAAGCTGGATAACGCGGGAAAACACTCGGTGTATATCCGCGGCAACCTTCAGAACGACTCGACCTATGGAACTCCACAGTTCCCCGGTTTGCCCGCAAACCAGGTATTTCTTGCAAACAGCAAGGGATTGGCTACGGGTTGGACGGCGGTTTTCACTCCGAACCTGGTCAGCACATTCCGCTACGGCTTTACGCGGGCGGGGAATCAACAAACCGGCGTTCTGGCTGGCCCGTATGCATATTTCCGCGGGTATGACACACCGTTTGGAACGACCACCGGACTGACGCACATTATCCCGGTGCACACTATCGGCGATGACCTTTCCTGGAATCATGGCGCACATGACGTCCGGTTCGGCGGAATTGTCCGGCTGATCTCGAACCAGTCGCAAAGCTTCGCCAATTCCTTCAGCCACACGAGCTCGAACCCGTCCTGGCTGACCGGTTCCGGCAACGATCTGACGGGCAGTCTGGCGATCAGCAGCGGCACTCTGAATAGCTTCGAATACACCGCGGCCGCGATCCTTGGCGTGCAAGCGCAGGGCACTGGCCAGTACAACTATCTGGTGAACGGAACCGTCATTCCGCCCGGAGCACCCGTCAGTCGTAACTTCGTCAACCATGAAGGCGAGATGTACGTTCAAGACACCTGGAAGGCGACGCGCAACCTGACCATCACCGGCGGCGTTCGTATTTCGATCCAGCCGGCGGTGTTTGAGGCGAACCTCCAGCAGGCCTCCTCGAATATTCCGATCGCGGACTGGATGGCGGCCCGTGAGAACCTTGCAAATCAGGGGCTGTCTCAAAACGGCGTGCAGCCGATCACCTTCATTCCCGTCAATTCGAGCGGCGGGCGTCCGATGTATCCGCAGCACAACAACTGGGCCCCGCGCCTCGGGCTTGCATACTCTCCCAAGGCGGACAGCGGTTTGTCGAAATGGCTATTCGGCGGACCGGGCAAGACCTCCATCCGCGCGGGAGCCGGAATGTACTACGACGTGATTGGCCAGCCATTGGCGCAGACCTTCAACGCCACGCAGTTCGGTCTTTCCACGAATCTCACGAATCCCCCGAACGTGTTGGGAACCGGGGCTGCTCCTCGGTATTCGTCGTTCTTTACGCCTCCGCTGTCTCTGATCCCGGCGGCGCCGAAAGGCGGGCTGCCGGTGACGTATCCGGACGCGTTTTCGATCACCAACAGCATCGATGACCGGCTGAAGGCTCCTTACACGATGAATCTGGACTTTAGCATCGGCCGCGAATTCGGGCACGGGTTGTTTGCTCAGGTTTCCTACGTGGGCCGGCTCTCGCGGCGCTCGCTGCTCCAGCGCGACTTGGCCGAACCTACCAACATGGTGGATTCGAAGTCCGGGCAGACCTACTTCCAGGCCATGACACAATTGATGACCTTGATGGACACCAATGGCGTGACCGTCCCCAATCTTCCGAAGATTCCGTTCTTTGAAGACCTGTGGGCGACGGCTGCGGGCAGCAATCCGGCGCTCGGCCCGCTGACGGCCACACAGGTGTGGGGTTTGGATTATCGCGGTTATGCGCCGTTAGGCATCAAGGCCAACAGCAACGTGGGCGACGCCACCAATACATTGAATAACGCGGACAACGCGTCGAATTGCAACGTCGGCAAGACGTTGTTCAGCTCGGCTGGCCGCGTGAACTCTATGGCCTGCGGCGTTCAGGGTCCTTGGATGCTGTTCAGTCCGCAGTTCTCCGCGCTTTCGGCATGGAGCTCGCTCGGGAGCGGGTCCTATCACGGAATGCAGCTCACCGTGCGCAAGCGCTTCAGCAACGGTCTTCAGTTCGACGTGAACTACACGTACTCTAAATCCGAGGACTTGGGGTCCGCTCAGGAAAGCGGGAGCAGCACCAGCGCAACGGGCGCGAGCTTTTCGGGGCTGATCCTCAACACTTGGAATCCGAGCCTGGCGAAGGCCGTTTCGAATTACGACACGACGCACCAGATCAATTCGTTCGTGTCCTATCAGCTTCCCTTCGGCCGCGGAATGAAATATGGCTCGAACATGAACAGGATTCTGGATGCGTTCGTCGGCGGCTGGCAAGTCAGCGCCATTTACCGTCAGACGTCGGGCCTGCCGTTCAACACGTCGGACGGCGCGCGCTGGGCCACGAATTGGGAAAACAGCACGTACGGCGAACCCAATGGCCAGCCCATTCCTGAGGTTGTGAGCACGGGGACAGCGATCGGCCAAAAGGGTCCGAATCTCTGGGCGAATCCGGCAGCGGCGTTCGCGGCCTTCCGCGAAGCTTTCGCGGGTGAAGCCGGCGCGCGCAACGTTCTGAGAGGCTCCGGTATTTTCAACATCGATACCGGCGTCTACAAATCGTTCACCATGCCTTACAGCGAACATCACAAACTCCAGTTCCGCTGGGAGGCCTACAACCTGACCAACTCGGTGCGGTTCGATCCGACGACGGCGAGCGCGAACCTGCTCTCCTCGACGACATTTGGCCAGATTCAGCCGACTACTTCGGAGCCAAACGGCTTCACTTTGCCGCGACAGATGCAGTTCGCGCTGCGGTATATGTGGTAGGCTGAAGCGCAGTTTTAAGACCAAGGGACGCGTTTTCGGACGCGTCCCTTTTCTTTTATCTGCGGCCCGAGCGCAATCGCTGTAGGATTAGTTGGGCTTCGGGATCGGGATGGATACGAAGCACAGCTTCAAACTCGGAAATCGCTTCCGGCGCGCGGCCCGGCACCTGGAGCAGCGCATTCCCGAGGTTATAGTGTGCATCGGCCAAGGTGGGCTGAATGCGCGTCGCTTCTTTGAACTGGGCGATGGCTTCGTCCAGGCGGCCGAATTGCAGGAACGCGCTACCGAGATTCGAGTGGGCTTCGGCGTAATCGGGCTTGACGCGGATGGCTGCTTGAAATTCCGCGATCGCCTGCGGCAGACGGCCTGGGGTTTGCATGAGCGCCATTCCCAGATTGTTGTGGGCTTCGGCGTAATCGGGGCGCAACCGTAGAGCGGTCTGGCATTCTGCGATCGCTTCCTGCGCGCGTCCGGGGACGCGCAGCAATGCGTTTCCTAGATTATTGTGGGCCTCGGCATAGTCCGGGCGCAGACGCATGGCGGAATGGAACTCGGCGATTGCGTCGTTTATTTGTCCGGTCTCCACCAGTACATTGGCAAGGTTGTTGTGAACTTCGACGTAACCGGGCGCGAGGCGGGCTGCTTCCCGATATCGCGCGATCGCGTCCGCTAGTCGGCCGGTGTCGTGAAGGGCGTTCCCTAAGTTGAAGAGAGCTTCAGGGTAATCGGGACGGATCCGGACGGCGGTATCGTATTCGGCAATTGCGTCGGGGATGCGGTCGGGCATGCGCATGAACGCATAGGCGAGATTATTGTGCGACCGCGCGGCTTGCGGAGAGACCCGGATGGCGCTGCTCCAGAGACTGACGCCGTCGTACCAATCGAAGTTGCGCACGTAGGTTCGGGCGCCTAATACAACGCAGATGAGAGCGTTCGAAATGAGGATGGTCCGCCGGTTGGACGTGAGCTTGGTAAGTGCGATCACCACGCACCCGGCGAGTCCGACCGATGCGAGATAGACAAACCGCTCCGCCATGATGCTGCCGATGATCAGCGCGAGATTTGCGGTGGGGGCGAGGGCGACGAAAAAGAATAGTGCGAAAAAGAATAGCGCCCGGTGTTTAGGACGAAAGCGGAAGGCGATCAGGATCGCGCCGGCGCAGATTACGAGCGAGACGATCGATTTGGCGTCTTCCCAAAGTCCTGATCCGAAGATGGGGATGGCGTGGTAGGAATAGTCGGCGGACAAGCTTGCCGGCCAGATGAATAGCCAGAGAAACTTGCCGATCACTTTGACGGCGGTGAGGCGCGCGGTCCAGAATCCCGCGGCGATCAGAGGATTTTCGGAAAAATTGACGAGCAGGTGTGCGTGAGATTCGGCTCGCAAATAGAAGAACGCGGCCAATGGCAGGAGCAGCGCTCCGTACGCGATGGCGCGGCGGCGCCAGGTGGTGCGGTCGGGCCATACGAGGTCGTAAAGGAGCATAATCGCTGGGAGAATCGCGCCGCTTTCTTTGGAGAAAACCCCAATGGCTTGGGCGCTCGCCAGTGCAGCGATCCATGCCGTGCTCGCGATGCTGGAGGTCGCGCGGACGTAGCACAGCAATCCCGCCAGTACGCCGAAGCCGGCCAGTAGATCGGCGCGGCCCACGATGTTCGTGACGGACTCGGTGAGAAGGGGATGCAGTCCCCAGATGGCGGCGAAGGACAGGGCCAAAAGTGGGTCGCCGAAGATTAAAATGCCGAGCGCGTAAACCAGCGCAACGTTAGCGGCGTGGATCGCGAGATTGATCCAGTGGTAGCCTTCGGGACGTATGCCGTTGCCGAGAACGGCGTAGTTCGCAAGATAAGAGAGCGTGGTAAGAGGCCGGTAGAGTCCTGAGGTCGTGTTGTTGAACCAGTATTGTCCAGTGAAAATCGACTTCACGTTTTGGGGAGTGTCCTGGCGGATGCGCGGGTCCTCCGAAATGATGGGAGCGTTGTCGAACACCAGTCCGGCCTGAAAGGAATTGGAATATGCCGCCAGAAGAATGATCCAGAGGAGGGCAATGCGCCACCCGTGGCGTTGCCACATAGGGGTCGCGGAAGGGGTTTGAAGATCTTTTTCGGGGGTGCCGCGCCGTTTCTTCAAAGGCCAGTATAGCGAGTGGCTTCGCGGCGCGCGTGCAACAATGAAAGTAATCCATGACTGGGTCTCAGACGCGTCAGAAGTTTCTCGATTACTTTGCCGAGCGCGGCCATCGCGTGGTGCGCAGCTCATCGCTGGTGCCGGCGAATGATCCGACATTGCTGTTCACCAACGCCGGGATGAATCAGTTCAAGGACGTTTTTCTGGGCCAGGAAAAGCGCGACTACAACCGAGCGGCGACCGCGCAGAAGTGCGTCCGCGCCGGTGGTAAGCACAACGATCTGGATAACGTCGGGTACACGCGGCGTCACCTCACGTTTTTCGAGATGCTGGGGAACTTTTCTTTCGGCGATTACTTCAAGCGCGAGGCGATCGCATACGCCTGGGAGCTGATCACCAAGGATTATGGCCTGCCCAAGGAGCGGCTGTATTTCACCGTGTTCCGCGAGGACGACGACGCGGAAAAACTGTGGCAGGAAGTCACCGGGGTTCCGAAGTCGCGCATTTTCCGGCTGGATGAGAAAGACAATTTTTGGCAAATGGGCGACACCGGGCCGTGCGGGCCGTGCTCGGAGATCTATTACGATATGGGTCCGCACGCTGCGCCGCCGGGACGGGAGCAGGTGGAGTTTCCAGGCGACGCCGGCGACCGTTTTGTCGAGATCTGGAACCTGGTGTTCATGCAGTTCGATCGCGACACATCGGGCAAGCTCACGCCGCTGCCACGGCCATCTATCGATACAGGGATGGGGCTGGATCGTGTGTCGGCGGTCTTGCAAGGTAAGCTTTCGGTCTTCGATACGGACCTAATCCGCCCCATCATCGACAAGGCGGGCGAACTGCTGCGCAAGAGTTACGGTGACGATGAGCGCACGGACGTGGTCCTACGGATCAACGCCGATCATGCGCGCTCGGCGGCGTTTCTGATCAATGACGGCGTGGTGCCGTCGAATGAGGGCCGCGGTTATGTGCTGCGGAAAATCATGCGCAGAGCGATGCGGAATGCGCGCATGATCGGCACCAGCGAGCCCTATTTGTACAAGCTGACTGGATTCGTCGCCGAGCATATGCGCGACGCGTATCCCGAAATGATGGAGAGCGTCCAGCGCGTGGCTCGCGTGGTGAAGGACGAAGAGCATCGCTACGCGACGACGTTCCAGGTCGCGGAAAAGGTCTTTCAGGACGAGGCGAAGAAGGCCCAGCCCGGATTCGGACGGAAGCGTGTCTTGCCGGGCTCGGTATCATTCAAGCTCTATGATACGTACGGTCTTTCGTTCGAGGAACAGGAGGAGATGGCGCGAGAATTGGGCTATGTCCTCGACGACGGCGGCTTTATGTCAGCCGAACTCGGCCTCGATCGCGAGGGCTTTGACGCCGAGATGGAAAAGCAGCGCACCCGCGCCCGCGCAAGTTGGAAAGGTGCGGAGAAGGCGCAGGTAAATCCGGTTTATGAGTTGCTGCCGAAGACGGAGTTTGTCGGCCGCGAGGCGCTGGAAGCGAGAGTCACCGTAAGTAAAGTCTTACCCAGCTCCCGACAGACGGCAACGGTTTTCCCGCCGACGCCACTAGGAGAGGTTGAGATCGTACTGGATCGTACGCCGTTCTACGCTGAGGCAGGAGGACAAGTTGGGGATACTGGCTCCCTAAGACTTCCGACCGGTGAGACGGTTGCTCTCGTAGCGGATACGTACAGGCCAACCGCGCAGACCGTTGTCCATCGCGTGATGCAAATGTCCGCGATCCATGAGGGAGATATTCTGATTGCTTCCGTGAACGCTGCGGAGCGTGTGGCGACCATGCGCAACCACACCGGCACGCATCTCCTGCATGCTGCTTTGCGAACCGTGCTGGGTACGCATGTGAAGCAGGCGGGCAGCGTGGTCGAGCCTTCACGCCTGCGTTTCGACTTTACGCACTACACCGCCATGGACGCCGATGAGCTCGCCGAAGTCGAGCGGCTGATGAATGAAGAGATCCTGGCGAATCGCGAAGTTCATACGGACATCATGGATCTGGATCAGGCGCTGCACACCGGTGCGATGGCGCTTTTCGGTGAAAAATACGGTGACAAGGTGCGCGTGGTCTCCATCGATTCGTTCAGCAAGGAACTGTGCGGAGGCACACACGTTGGACGGACGGGCGATATTGGGATCTGCAAGATTGTATATGAAGGCTCGATTTCGGCAGGCGTGCGGCGGATTGAGGCGATCACCGGAGAAGGCGCCCTGAGCCGATTCCAGCAAGCCCAGCAGGAGTTGGCTCGCGTTGCGAGTGTGGTTCGCGCGCCGGAATCGGAGCTGGTGGAGCACGTCGAAAAACTGCTGGCGCGCGAAAAATCGCTGGAGCATGAACTGCATCAATTGAAGAACAAGATGGCCCAGGCTCAGGCGGGCGAGCTGGAAAGCCAGGTTCGCGAGATCAAAGGTGTCAAAGTGCTGGCAGCTCGCGTGGAAGGGCTCGATCGTGAACAACTGCGCACGCTGACGGATTCACTGCGTAACAAATGGAAGACGGCGGTGGTGGTGCTCGCGACCGCGCAGGATTCGACTGTCTCGATTGTCAGCGGCGTCACCAAGGATCTGACGTCCAAGGTGCACGCGGGGAAACTCGCTGGAGCCGTGGCGCAGGCCGTCGGTGGAAAAGGCGGCGGACGTCCGGATATGGCGGAAGCCGGCGGCAAAGATCCGTCCGCTTTGGCGGGAGCGCTCGCTGACGTGTACACCTCAGTGGAGGGGATGCTGTAGCGTGGAATCGACCGACGTCGTCATCGTCGGAGCAGGGCCCACCGGGCTCGCCTGCGGGATCGAGCTGAAGCGCCGCGGTGTGAGCGCGGTGCTGCTCGACAAGGGCTGCGTGGTCAATTCGATTTACCAATATCCCACCAATCTGGTTTTCTTCACCACGCCGGAATTGCTCGAGATCGGCGATATTCCGATGACGTCGCTCAATGAGAAGCCGGTGCGGCTGGAAGCGCTGAAGTATTATCGACGCGTGGCCGATCATTACGCGCTGGACGTCCGGCAATACCAGCGTGTCAGCCACATCAGTGGAGACGAAGGAGCGTTCGTCACGCACGCGGTCGATCTTCATGGATGCCCGCGCCAGTATCAATCCAAGAAAGTCATTCTGGCGATGGGATATTACGACGTTCCGAATCTGCTCAATGTGCCGGGCGAGGATCTGGCGAAGGTAATCCACTATTACAAGGAAGCGCATCCGTACTACAATCACGACGTGCTGGTGGTGGGCGCGAAGAATTCGGCCGCGATCGCCGCGCTGGAGCTGCACTGGTATGGAGCTCGCGTCACCGTGGTGCATCGTGGCGAGGGAATCTCCTCTCGCGTGAAGTACTGGATCAAACCGAACATCGAGAACCGAATCAAGAGTGGGGAAATACGCGCGTTTTTCCGATCGAGCGTGGCACGCATTGAGGAGACCGCGGTGGTTTTGAATACGCCGGACGGTGAGCAGACCATCAAAAACGATTTCGTGTTCGCGATGATCGGGTACCAGCCGGATACCGAATTTCTGGCTCAGCATGGGATCCGCTTCGATGCGGAAACCAAGCGGCCCTACACTCATCCCGATACGCTCGAAAGCGATCGCAAAGGGATGTATCTCGCTGGAGTGCTGGTGGCGGGCATGCATACGAACGAGATTTTTATCGAGAACGGTCGCTTCCACGGCAAAATCATCGCGGAGGCGATCGCAACGGAGTTGAAATGAATCGACGCACATTCAGCAAGATTGCCCTGGCTGCGCCGCTTGCAGCTGCAGCGGCAAAAATCAATTCGAAGTTCGCGGGTGTCATGATCGGCGCACAGACCTACAGTTTTCGCGATCGTCCACTGGACGCGTGCATCGCGGGAATGAAGGAATCCGGCCTCGGCTACGCCGAGCTGTACGACGGCCATATTGAGCCGAAGGAAAAAACCATGCTCGCTGCGTGGAGAAAGAATCCGCCGCTCGATGAAATGCGCACAATCCGTACGAAATTCGACGCTGCGGGAATCGAGCTGTATGCGCTCAACTACAGTTTTAAGGAAGACTGGAGCGATGAAGAGCTCGCGCGCGGGTTCGACATCGCCACGGCGATGGGTGTGAAGTACATCACGGCGTCGTCGAACGTATCGACGGCGAAACGGCTGGACCCATTGGCGCAGAAGAATCAGATTTACGTCGCGTTTCACGGACATTCCAGTCACAAGCCCAACGAATTCACGGGGCCGGAGGATTTCGAGGAGGCGCTGCGCGGAAAGTCGAAATACATGGCGATCAATCTGGATATCGGGCATTTCACGGCGGCAGGGTACGATCCAGTTGGTTTTCTGAAGCAGCATCATGACCGGATCATCACGCTACATATCAAGGACCGGAGGAAGAACGACGGTCCCAACGTGCCTTTCGGCGAGGGCGACACGGACATCAAAGGTGTCCTTCAGCTTCTGAAAAAGAATCGCTGGCAGATTCCTGCGAACATCGAATACGAGTACAAAGGCGAAGACACGATCGTCGAAATGAAGAAGTGTCTCGCCTATTGCCGCGCGGCGCTGGCATGATGGAGCGCTACCGCGCGATCGCCACCAGCACGTGGAGCGACGTACTCGACCGCCTGGGAGTCGACGGCGTGATTCATGGGCTCACGCTGCGAAGCGGCGCAGGCTCAGTTTGTGGCCGGGCGGTAACCGTGAAGGAGAGCGTTGGGGCTTACGACGCTGCGGCGTTTGCTCCGGGCGATTTTTTAGATACCGTTCAACGCGGCTCGATCTTGCTGTTCGACGCCGGCGGCGCGGCTGTCTCGACGTTCGGCGGACTGGCAGCTCTGGCCGCGGTCAAGATGGGGGCGGCGGGAGTTGTGATCGACGGAGCATGTCGCGACCTTACGGAGATTGGGGAATCTGGATTGTGGCTAGCCAGTCGCCATGTCACGCCGAAGTCGGGGAAGGGAAGGATCAAGGTCGAGGCAATCAACGTGTCGATCAAGGTGTGCGGCGTTGAGATTGCTCCGGGCGATTACATCATCGGCGATGAAACCGGAATCGTTCGCGTGCCGGCCGCATCCATCGAGCAGGCGCTGGCGTTCGCGGAGGAGTTGACTCGACGTGACGCTGAGTTTGCGGGCGAGCTTCGCAAGGGTGGCTCATTTCGTGCGACGGCGGCGAGGCTCGGGCACGTGTGACGAACGCAGATCTGATCGTCAAGGAGTTGCTCGATGCCGGAGTCGACCGTCTGTTCGGAATGCCGGGCGGCGGGAGCAACGCGGACCTGATCGAAGCCGCGGGAAGCGCAGGGTTGCCGTTCACGCTGGCGCATACCGAGACAGCTTCGGCCTTCATGGCGTCGGCGCAGGCTGAGATCACAGGAAAACCGGGAGCGTGTCTGGCAACGCTGGGTCCGGGGGCGGCGTCGTTGATGAATGGGGTCGCGAACGCATACCTGGAGCGGATTCCACTGATCGTTCTGACCGATTGCCAGAGCGATGCGACTTTCGGCCATCAGAACCTGCCACAACGAGAAATGTTCGCGCCGCTGGTGAAGTGGACCGGGCGGCCGCGCGCGAGCGAAGTCGGCGATGCGCTGCGATGTGCGATCGATGCGTCGATGCGTTTTCCGCAGGGACCGGTTCATCTCGATTTGTCGAGCGATGTGACGGGCGCGGCGGCTGAGAAGGCGGCGGCGAAGAACGCGCTCCATGACTGTCGCGCCTCGAATGACACTGCGGATTCGCTGCTGCAGAGTGCACGCAGGCCGGTATTTCTGCTTGGGCTGGGAGCCCGGCGACCGGAGACTGCGCGTGCCATTCGCGAAGCATGTGAGCGATTCCGGATTCCGGCGCTGGTTACTTACAAGGCTAAGGGAGTCGTGCCGGACCGTCATCCGTGGTTTGGCGGCGTACTTACGAATGGAACTCTCGAACGCGAAATTCTGGAACGTGCGGACGTGTTCATCGCGGTAGGGCTCGATCCGGTCGAGATGCTCCCAAGGGCGTGGAAATATCCGCAACCACTGATCGCGATCGGCGAAGGGCGGATCGAGCAGAAGTATTTCACGGTGGCCCACGAGATGGACGGCGATATTGGCCTCGCGCTTCGTGAAAGCGTTTGGGACTCGGACGAGATTGCTCGCATCGCGACCGGGCAACGGCGGCGGATGCGGCCGGCGGGTGACGGGTTGTTGCCCCATCGCGTCGCCGAGTTGACCGCGGAAGTGTATGCAGGCGCGCGCATCACCGTAGACGCGGGTGCTCATATGTTCCCGATCATGTCGCTGTGGCCGGCGGAAGAGCCTTGCGGAGTGCTGATCTCGAACGCGCTTTCCAGCATGGGATTCGCGTTGCCTGCCGCGATCGGGGCGGCTCTTTTGGATCGATCGAAACCCGTGGTCGCGTTCACGGGCGATGGCGGATTGCTGATGTGCGTCGCGGAGCTGCGGACCGCGGCTCGCGAAAATCTTCGGATACGCGTCATCGTTTTTGACGATCGGGACCTGACGCTGATCCGGATGAAGCAAGTGCAGCGTGGATATCGCACGGATGGCGTATCGATGGGTGAAGTGGATTGGTGCGCGGTTGCGGGTGGACTCGGAGTGCTGGCGCGTGAAGCCGCCGATGAAGCGTCCCTTGCGGCGGCATTGAGCGAGACCGCGCATCATCCCGGGCCGGTGTTAATCGCAGCGAGAATCAATCCTGCAACCTATGTCGAAATCATGCGAGCTTTAAGAGGATGAGCCCACAGAAATCGCCCGAACCCATTACTCGAAAGCTCGCCGGAGTACTGGCGGCGACTTCGTATCGCGATCTGCCTGCGCCAGTGATTGAGGAGGCGAAGCGCGCGGTGCTGGATTGGCTCGGGTCGGCCATGGCTGGATCGATGGAGGCCCCTGCCCGAATGGCGCAACACGTGGTGGCGGGGCTGGGGCGATCCGAAGAAGCGACCATCTTCAGCGCTGGGCGCGGATCGGCGGCGGGGGCGGCGCTGGCGAACGGAGTCTCGTCGCATATTTTGGAGTTTGACGACGTCCACAAAGGGTCGACGCTACATCCGGCAGCACCCGTGATTCCTGCGGCGTTGGCGGTCGCGGAGCGGGAACATTCCGATGGACGATCGTTTCTGCTCTCGGTGGTGGTGGGATATGAAGCGGCGCTGCGCGTGGGTGAGGCGGTGAACCCGAGTCATTATTATTTCTGGCATCCGACCGGAACCGCGGCGACGTTCGGTGCGGCTGCGGCGGCGGGATCGCTGCTCAAGCTTTCGGCAAAGCAGATGGTGGACGCGCTGGGGACTGCGGGGACTCAAGCCGCCGGACTATGGGAGTTCAACGCTGACGGAGCGATGAGCAAGCATCTGCATCCGGGCAAGGCGGCGTTCAACGGAGTATTGGCGGCAGACCTGGCGCGCGCCGGATTCACGGGCGCGAGCCATATTCTCGAAGGCGAACGCGGGTTCTTCCGTGCGATGAGCACGTCGCACGACGCTTCCCGCATCACGGACGGTTTAGGCGAACATTGGAGGGTCGTCGAGAATTGCTACAAGATGCATTCGTGCTGCGGCCACACGCATACGGCGATCGACGTCGCGCTCGATCTGCGGTGCGACGCGGAGATTGCGGCGATTGATATTGAGTTGTATGGTCCCGGTTACGAAATCGTCAAGGAGATGAATCCGCGGACGCCGTATCAGGCGAAATTCAGCATCGCGTATTGCGTGGCAGCCGCACTGGCTGAGGGGCGCGTTGGACTGGAACAATTCGCGGCGGATCGCTTCACCGCGAATGGCGTGCGCGATCCGGCGATCGCGCGCCTGCTCGCGAAAACGCGCGTCATCGTGGCCGACGATTTGACGGCGAAGTATCCGGCGGCATGGCCGGCTCGGGTCGCGGTAAAACTCGCGGATGGAACCGTGCTCCGTGGAACGAGCGACTATCCGCGGGGGAATCCGGAAAACCCCGTCTCCACCGAAGGATTGGAACAGAAATTCTTTTCGCTGGTCGCGCCGCGCTTCGGAGATGGCGTCGCTCGGCGGGCGATCGAAAGAATTCGCACCATCGAAACGTGTGGCGACATGTTTTCTGCTATGGTACCCGCATGAGCGGCCGTTGCTATGAAGATTTTGAAGTTGCGATGGTGATCAGGCATCCGCTGGGCCGCACCATCAGCTCGACTGACAACACCTGGTTTACGCTGTTGGCGGTCAACACGAATCCGATTCATTTTGACGCGCACTACGCCTCGCAAACGGAATTCGGAAAGCCGCTGGTGAATTCGACGCTGACGCTCGCCGTCGTGACAGGATTGTCGGTCGCTGACGTTTCGCAGTACGCCGTGAATCTGGGCTGGGACGAAGTGCGGATGCCCGCGCCCGTGTTTGAAGGCGACACGATTTACGCGCTGACCGAAGTGTTGAGCCGCCGCGAATCCAAATCGCGGCCGAACATGGGACTGGTGGAGATCAAGACCACGGGGTTCAAGCAGGATGGGTCCGTAGTGATGACGTTCCGGCGGACTATTTTGGTTTACAAGCGCGGACACACGCCGGAGCTGCCGCTGCCGGTTATGGAGAAATGAGATGAGTACGATCCCCGTTTCTGTTGAATCGATGAAGCGCGTGGAGCGTGTGCAGCCGAAGTCTGCACGAAAGTTCGCGGTTCATAGTCCGATCGATGGAGCCGCATTCGCGGAGGTCGCGGATTGCGGAGCGGAAGAAGCGCGCCGCGCTTCGGATCGGGCGGCTTCAGGGTTCGCAGCATGGAAGGAGACGACCGCCTATGAACGTTCAGCGATCTTGCGACGCTGGCTTACGCTGATGCAGGCGAACGAGCCGGAAATGGCGCGGATCATGGCTTTGGAGATGGGCAAGCCGGTGACGGAAGGGCTCGGCGAGATGCGCTACGCGGAGAGTTTCGTCGAGTGGTACGCCGAGGAAGCCAAGCGGGTTTATGGCGAGACCGTGCCCAGCCAGTTCGCGCACAAACGCGCGCTGGTGCTGAAGCAGCCCTCGGGCGTGGTGTATGCGATCACGCCGTGGAATTTTCCGTACGCGACCGTGACGCGAAAAATCGCGCCGGCGTTGGCAGCGGGATGCTCGGTGATTCTGAAGCCGGCCGAACAGACTCCGGTTTCGGCCCTGTACCTGGGCGCGCTGTGGGAAGAAGCGGGCGGGCCTGCGGACGTGTTGCAGGTACTCACGGCGCTCGATCCGGTGCCGGTTTCGGATGTGCTGATCGACGATCCGCGCGTGCGCGTGTTGACCTTCACCGGATCCACCGAAGTGGGGATGCATTTATATGCGCGCTGCGCGAAAACGATGAAGCGGCTCGCGCTGGAGTTAGGAGGCCACGCGCCGTTCCTGGTCTTCGCGGACGCTGATCTGGATGCCGCCGTTCGCGAAGTGGCCGCCTGCAAGTTCCGTAATGCCGGGCAGACGTGTGTATGCGTGAACCGGATTTATGTGCATCAAGACATCGCAGCGGAATTTACAGATCGGCTGGCTCGCAAAGCTGCGTCGCTGCGCGTGGGCGATCCGATGGACCCGGCGACTGAGATCGGCCCGCTGGTGAATGTACAGGGTCTTGAAAAAGTTCAGGCGCACGTTTCCGATGCGATCGGAAAAGGCGCTCGCGCAGCGATCGGAGGGCGCGCGCTGCACGGTTTGTATTTCGAACCGACCGTACTCACGGGGATCAAGCCCGACATGCTGCTGATGCGCGAAGAGACCTTCGGCCCCGTGGCGCCGGTGATCAGTTTTTCGACCGATGCGGAAGCGGTGCGGCTCGCTAATGCGACGCCCTACGGGCTGGCATCCTATTTGTGGACGCGCGACCTGGGCCGCGCGATGCGCGTCGGCGAAGCGCTGGAATATGGAATCGTCGGCGTCAACGATGGCGTGCCCTCCACGGCGCAGGCTCCCTTCGGAGGTCGCAAGAATTCCGGGATCGGGCGCGAGGGCGGACGCTGGGGAATGGACGAATTTCTGGACGTGAAGCATTTGTCCATTGCCTTGCCCTAAACCATTACTTGATTTCCGTGAGCCGCGCTCCAACCGGCTGTTCCAGCACAAACTGGGCTGAGCCCAGGTCGGTCGGATTAAATTTCATCGACACCACGGTCATGGTCACCTCGTATCCGTCCTTGGGCCTGCGAATCACGATTTCCGAGGGAAACTTGATGCCCTCGTAGTCTTTCCAATCCGCATAGCGCGTCTCGCTGATGATTTCGCCAGCTGCGTCGACGGTCTTTTGTCTGGAGATTTCCAGGGTGTAACGATCGAAGTAGACGGCCCGCACGAGATGTAGTTCGCCCTGCTCCTCGCGGATGATGTGAAGGATATATTCGGCCTTGCTTTCATCCGTCTCTTCTTCGATAAGCGTGCGGTCGGATGGCCGCGTCGGCTCCACGATCAGCGAGGTTAGAAACGCGCTAGGACGCAGATTCTCAAATTTGTTTTTCGAACTTGGAGGAGCGTTGTTGTCGCCGACGTAGAAAGCATCTCTGCTGGGGATGTAAACGCGAAAGTTATTCCCGCTGGAGAGCATGTCGAAAATCGTTTTTGCGTGAACTATAGGATCGAGCCCAATGACGCGGATGTCATCGGGCTTGCGGAACAGGAGGTAGGCGCGGATGGTAGCGTAGTCGGTCAATTCGCCGCCGTAGAGCGAGCCCACCGACGGGGCCATATCGGCCCGCAGATTGAAGGATTGAATCGGATCGGCAATGCGATGGATGCGCGCGATCAGCTCGTCCTTCGTGGCGGTCAGCAGCGGGCGATTCTGCACCTTGCCGGGTGGCGGAATAACCCGGTGGTGTACGAAGCACGCCGGCAATCCGAGCGCGGCGAGGAACACCATCGCTGATCTTCGGGTGTTAATCACCCGACGTGCGCTCGACATGTCCTCCGAACTGGTAACGCATGGCGGAAAGAAGTTTATTGGCGAAATCGGCTTCGCCTCGCGATGTGAAGCGGTCGAACAACGCCGTGGTGAGAACGGGAGCGGGAGCCGACTCTTCAATCGCGGCCAGGATGGTCCAGCGCCCTTCGCCCGAATCGGAAACGCGTCCCGAGAATTTTTCGAGATTGGGAGTCTCGAAAAGGGCGATCGCCGTCAGATCCAGCAGCCACGACGCAACCACGCTGCCGCGGCGCCAGACCTCGGCGATGTCGGCGAGATTGAAGTCGTACTGATAGTGCTCGGGATCGCGCAGCGGCGCGGTTTCGGCGTCCACCATGCGATCCTTTTTTCCGGCATTGGCATGCTTCAGGATGTTCATCCCTTCGGCGTATGCGGCCATCAAGCCGTATTCGATTCCATTGTGAACCATCTTGACGAAATGTCCGCCGCCTGCGGGTCCGCAATGCAGATAACCCAGCTCGGACGTGCCGCCCGCGTTTTCACGGCCGGGGGTGCGGGGAGCATCGCCGCGGCCGGGCGCAAGCGTCTTGAAGATGGGGTCGAGATGCTGGACGACATCCTGCGGGCCGCCGATCATCTGGCAGTATCCGCGATCCAGTCCCCAGACTCCGCCGCTGGTTCCCACGTCGACGTACTGTATTCCGCGCGATTGCAGTTCCTTGGCGCGGCGGATGTCGTCGATGTAATACGAATTCCCTCCGTCGATGACGATATCGCCGGATTGCAGCAGCGGTGCGAGGTCGTGCAAAGTCGCATCGACGGCCGCCGCCGGAACCATCAGCCAGATGGCGCGAGGTTTCTCCAGCTTTGCGACGAACTCCTGAAGCGCCGCCGCTCCTGTCGCGCCTTCGCCGGCCAATTGCTGAACGCTCGCGGCACTGCGATCGAAGACCACGCATTTGTGGCCGCCGCGCATCAGCCGTCGAACCATATTGGCGCCCATCCGGCCCAATCCAATCATTCCAAGTTGCATCCCACCACGATAGCGAATCGCAGCCCTCCGGTGCGACGAGTCTTCCCACGCGCGGCTTTAGCCACGCACGTTGTCGCGGAGCGGAAACTCCACGCGAGCTCAGTCAGCGGTAGCGACCGGGGCCTGACTCTTTCAGTCTCTCAAGGCCACGCTCTCCCACGCGTGGTACCAATCGAGGCACTCGCGGCGCAATGCAGCCGCAGAGCCTTCCCCCCGGTCGCGATCGCTCGAAAGCGCTATCTGCAGGGAGTGTGATACCATCCGGATTGAGTCCGCGCAACACCTCGCGGAGAGGTGGCTGAGTGGTCGAAAGCAGCGGTTTGCTAAACCGTCGTAGGGTCAAAAGCTCTACCGGGGGTTCGAATCCCCCCCTCTCCGCCATCCGTGTGGCGACCTTTTTCATCTCACCGCTTTGCGCTGGAACCGGTTCAGTCACACGAAAATCAGCACCACATCGATCGCCGCCAAAACCGCGATCAGCCGTTGTCCTCAGTTAACTCGTCCATATCCTCACACGCGCGCCGGATGATTTTTCGCACCTGCTCCTCGCGCTTGGAATTTCCTTCCGCCCAGCTCGCTGCCCGCAAAGCCGACTTGATAAAGGATTTCATGTTCGACGCGCTCAGCAAGATCGCTCGCGGCCCCATGTTCTGAGCCCAGTCGCCCCAGGAATTGGCGCGCTCCCAGATGCGATGCACCGCCTCCGGATCGCGAGCCAGCTCCGCACGCCCGGCATCGGTGATCGAGTAGACGCGGCGGCCGTCTTTCTTTTCGGATTCGATGAGGCCTTCGTCCTCCAGAAGCTGTAGCGTGGGATACACAGTTCCAGCACTCGCGCGATACAGTCCTCCGGAGCGCTCCTGCATCTCCTTCATAAGCTGATAACCGTGTTTCCGACCTTCGTCGAGCAGTGAGAGGAGAGCCAGGCGCACTTCACCGTTTTCGAAGAAGCGGCTATGTTTTCCTAGTGATACACCAAACCCGAGCGCGTCTTCCAGGTCCTGCCAACCCCAGCTCCATCCCCGGTCCCGATGGTAAGATCCACCCCAAAAGAATCTATCTTTCATATATCGTACGATATATATTGAAACTTTCTCTTTCGCGTGTCAAGAGGGGTCCAATCTTTTTTTTCACTAGTCCGTTAACCAGCGGGTTACACTATAGCTGAGCACGCCATAATGGAAGAAAACACACCGCTGACGCCCGCCGTTTTTCAGGTTCTCCTCTCGCTGGCTGACTCAGACAAGCACGGCTACGCGATCCTTAAGGATGTGGAAGAGCAGAGCGCTGGAGAAGTGCAGCTCTCCACCGGCACGCTGTATGCGATCATCAAGCGGCTGCTTGCCGAAGGATCCATCGTCGAGTGCCGCAAGCGCCCGCCCAACGATGATGACGATCAGCGCCGGCGCTATTACAGCCTGACTCCGCAAGGGCGATCTATCGCGGCAGCGGAAGCCGAGCGCATGGAGAAACTCCTGGCCCGCGCCCGCGACGTGAAATTGATCCGGCGTCTCCGCCCGGCATAACGCCATGCGCGAGCCGTTCTCAGATCGAGCCTATCGCGCGCTCCTGCGCTTTTTCCCGTTCGATTTCCGAGGCGATTTCGGACCGGAGATGGAAGAGGTTTTCCGCGAGCAGCGCACTGCGGCCGTGCGTCGCGCAGGTTTGGCAGCGCTGTTCAATCTGTGGTGGGAGACTGCTCTCGATATCGTCCGGACCGCGCCTGCCGAGCATTTTGCGATCCTGCGCCAGGATGTCCGCCATGCGCTGCGCGTGATGAAACGCGAGCTCGGCTATGTGGCCCTCTCGATCCTGGTGCTGGGCTTGGGGATCGGCGCCAGCACCGCGCTGTTCAGTGTGATTCACGCCATCCTCATCCGCCCGCTTCCCTATGCGAACGGCAGCGGGCTGGTGGTGGTCCGGCAGCTCACGCCGCGCGGCGGCCTGCCCGAGATGAGTTTCTCCGTCGCGGAAATCGAGGATTTCCGCAGCCAGAGCCGGACACTCACTGCGCTGGCCGAATATCACTCGATGAGTTTCATGCTGCTCGATCCGGACAAAACCGAGCGCGTTCGAACCGGCGTGGTCTCCGCGGATTTCTTCGATATTTTCGGCGTCAAGCCAGTGCGTGGCCGCGGATTCATGCGCGCCGACGATCAGCCCGGCGCCCCGGCCGTACTGCTGATGAGCTACGAGTATTGGCAGAAGCGCGGAGCCGATCCCGCGATTGTGGGCAAAGCCGTGCGCATGAACGATCGCGAACACATCGTCATCGGCGTGCTGCCGCCCATGCCACAATTTCCCGATGAGAACGACGTCTTCATGACTACGTCGTCGTGTCCGTTCCGCTCGGCTCCCGCCTTCATCAAGAATCGCGGGTCGAGAATGATGCTCGCGTTCGGGTTGCTCAAACCCGGCGTCACGCTGGAGGAAGCGCGCGCGGACATGGCCCGGATCGCCGCTGGAAATCTTCGCGATCATCCCGAAGTCTACCCGCAGGACATAGGATACACAGCCGATTCAGTGTTCCTGCGCGACCAGCTCACGCTTCGCGCGAAGCCCATGCTGTGGCTGTTGATGGGCGCGTCGCTTCTGGTTCTGTTGATCGCGTGCGCCAACGTCGCGAATCTCACCCTGGCGCGAGTGGGCCGCCGCGAGCATGAACTCATTGTTCGATCCGCGATGGGCGCGGCACGTGCTCGTCTACTGCGCCAGTTCCTCACGGAGCACATGCTGATGGCTACCCTCGCGGCGGCGGCGGGAATCACACTCACTTGGCTCGGCATGCACGTCCTTACCGATTTCGCGGCGCGCCTTACGCCCCGGGCTCGCGAGATCGCGCTGGATCGATCGGTACTGCTGTTCGCAGTCCTGCTGGCCATGGCTACCAGCGTGGTGTTTGGATCGATCTGCACGCTCGCTCCGCGGCGCAATCTGGTTTCAGGACTGAGCGATTCCGCCGGTCCACGCCGCGCCCGCGTTCGTAGTGCGTTGGTGGTCTGCCAGGTGGCTTTGTCATTCGTGCTGCTGGCGGGCGCGGGCCTGCTAACGCGCAGCATGATCAATCTTCAGCGCGTGGACGCCGGCGTCGTCGCTCAGAACCGCCTCGCCGTTTCCATAAACCTGAGTTGGTCGCGGCCGTTGAAGGAGCAGCGCGCGATCGCGGACCACGTACTGGCCACGCTGCGCGCGCAACCGGATGTGCTCTCCGCCGCGCTGGCTTCGAGCTTTCCTTTCGATCCCCAGGCAGTCGCGTACGGGCCTTGGGAATACCAATTCCAGATCGGGAATGGCCACGAATACCGAGTCGCCGCGGTGCGTATGGTGACGCCGGGTTACTTCGAGACGCTCGGTATGCCGCTTCTCCGCGGGCGCGCATTTTCCGATGCCGACGGCGAAAAAACAGCGCCGGTGGCGATCGTGAGCCAGACGCTGGTGCAACGATATTGGGCCGGCCGCGATCCGATCGGAGAAACGATTTCGGCTGAAAACGGCCGCCGGATCACCATCGTGGGCATTGCCGGCGATGTGAAGGAATTCGGGCCGGCGCGGAATTCGCCGGATGAACTGTATCTCCCCGCTGTGCAGCATGGCGCGCCCGTAATGGCGGCGCTGGTCCGTTCAACCGCGGATCCGGCGGCTGCCGCGGCATCCGTCCGGCGCGCGATTCGCGGCGTTGATCCGGAGATTGCCGTCAACGAAATCACCACTCTCGAAGAAGCGCGGGGCGACTCCATTCGGGTAAACCGGCTCACCACGGATTTGCTCGGACTCTTCGCGGCCATCGCCTTGGCGATCGCCGTGAGCGGAGTGGGGGGCATTCTCGCGCTCTCCGTGGCCCGGCGCGGGCGCGAGATCGCGATCCGGATGGCGGTTGGTGCGCAACCGCGAGCGGTGCTGCGCATGATCGTGTTTCAGGGGATGGCGCAAGTGCTGGTGGGGCTCGCTATCGGCCTCGCAGGCGCGCTGTTTCTGACCGGAGCGCTGCGCGAGTTGCTGTTCCAAATCACGCCTACCGATCCCGCGACACTTGCCGGTGTTTCGCTTGTGCTGGTCGCGACCGCGCTGGCTGCATGCTTAATCCCCGCCCGGCGGGCGACGCGAATCGAACCGTCGTCCGCGTTGCGCTGCGAGTAGTCACGAGCCCGTCGCTGACATAACGTTAGTACGCGCTCCATGACTGTCGCGCCTCAAACCTTAAGGCTGGACGAATCGATAGTATCTGCCCATCCAATATGCGTGGAGATAGTCCGCGGCGCCGGTTTCATCCTCGCGCCATAGTTTCAATTCGGTCCAGTGCTCGCCATCCTTAGATAGGTAAGCTCCACCCGGTCCACCGGCGATTACGCCTCGTGCAGTGGTGATCTTCCAGGTTGCGACCGGAATCCGCCATCCTTCGAAACTCGTCGGCAGACCACTTTCCATCAGCTCGAAGATCGGCTTCTCTTCGGCTGCGCGCCAGGACATCCCGCCGTCGCGACTTACAAACACGCCGCGATCCGTTTCCGCGAATACCACGAACGTGCGTTCCTTCGAAACGGCCAGCCGCAACACTTTTGCGCCGAGCAATCCCCAACTCACATCCACCCACGTCTTCATGCCGTCGCGAGTCATGTGCGCGTGACCCGTTGCATCGCTGAACCAAGCCACCATCGGATCGTCGCACGCAAACTGGATCGACGTCACCGCCGGCTTCAGCCATCCGTCCGTCGCATACGGATTCCCCTTCCACGCATATTCGTTGTCGAGCGGACGTTGGTCGATCGGCACCGGCTTCACCGCCTGCGTCGCTCCGCCGCGATCCGGGAACGGGCTGATCTCGATGTCTTTCCGAATCGAATTCATCACCGGCCGCAACACGCGATCGAGGGGATAGCGCCGCAATGTCTCAACCGAAAGCGCCAGCGACTCTTCCGCGTGCCCCAGCTTGCCCCGATCCGGCGTCAGCGCCACCGTCATGAACGTGTACAGTGAATTTCCTTCCATCCAATTCAGATCCCACAGGTCGCCGAGCCAGCGCTGATAAATCGCCAGCAGCTTGGGATCTTTCTCATACACAATCGCGTTGAACAGCGCCTCATAGGCCTGCCCTTCGCTGCTGTGATTCACCTTGGCGATGCGCTCTGGCGAGTACGGTCGCGTGTCGCGCTCGAGTTCGGGATTCTCCGCGAAGCGCGCGACCACCTTGCGGTATTCATCCATGTAGCGCTGCTTTCCCGTGGTGTGATACGCGATCAACAGATCCGGCAGCACCATCAGCGACGCACGCAACGGGGGCTGCCACGGCGGTCCGTGGATGTATCGCTTAATCTCCGAATCGCCGCCGTTCAAGTAATATTGGTCGCGCGTCGGATCGGGATCGATTCCCACGTGGCCGTACTGGGTCACCTCTCCGTTGAGATCGATGATGCGGTAATGATTGTCGAGCAAGTGCGTCATGAGCCGGTCGACGTCGAACGAAATCACTTTCTTCTGTTCCGCATCGGCCGCCAGGTCGAAATAGATCGCATAGCCGTACAGCACCGCGTTGAAGTTGTCGACGCTCACGTCGCCGTAGAAGCGATAGTTCGCGTAAGTGCCTTGCCCCTGATGCCAATGTTTGGAGTCGGCGCCGCCGCGCTCGAATCCTTCGACAGGGCCGTGCCCCTTGATGTATCCACGCGCGAGCAATCCCGGCTTGCCTGTCACTTCCTGTAACCGGCGCAACCCGGCGAGCAGATCTCCGCCGTGTTTTCGAACCGCCGGATCCTTGGTCACGGCGTACTGATAGGCGACGCCCGCCAGATACCGGCCGGTCCACACGCCGCCGTGAATCACGTTGCCGGGATCGTCGACTGTGTGCGGAACCGCGTCGCTGGCCGGCACGATTGAAACATACAATCCGTCGACCAAATGTTTCTCGGTCAGATTGCGCTGCAGGATCTTCGCCTTCTGCTCCACGCTCTGGGCCTGCAGGCAGCTCAGTGCGGCGATCATCAATATCAATTCGCGCTTATTCATGTTCATTGACGGCCAAGCACAAATATACACAGTTTGCGTGATAAGCTTCCCGCATGGGGAAATCGCTGGGACTCGCGGCGTTGCTTCTTTCTGTGACCGCAACAGCGCAAGTGAAATTCGTCCTCGTCGGCGACTCGACAGTCGCGATCAACAATGGATGGGGGCCCGGTTTCTGCGCGCTGGCCACCGTGGACACTCAGTGCGTCAACCTGGCGAAGAACGGCCGCAGTTCTTCGAGCTATCGTGCCGAAGGTTCTTGGGCGCAGGCTCTGGAAGAGATGAAGGGCGAGCGCGAGACTTACGTTCTGATCCAGTTCGGACATAACGATCAGCCCGGCAAACCGGAGCGGTCCACCGATCTCGCCAGCGAATTTCCCGCCAACATGCGGCGCTACGTGGAAGAGGTCAGGGCTGCCGGCGCGCATCCCGTGCTCATCACTCCGCTGACCCGCCGTGTGTTTCGCGATGGCGAATTGAAAAACGACCTCGCGCCGTGGTCGGACGCCGTGAAAAAGGTCGCTCATGAAACCGGCGCTCCGGTGCTCGACCTAAACACGGAGAGTGCTGCCGCCGTGCAGAAGATGGGTCCCGCCGAAGCCAACACACTGGCGACCGCCCCGCCACCGCCGGGAATCGCCGTGGCCGCCTCGGGCCCCAACTCCCCTAACGCACCCAAAGCGGGAGACTCTTCGTTCGACTACACGCACCTCGGTCCGAAAGGTTCCGATTATTTTGGACACATGGTTGCGCGCGAGCTGATTCAGGCAATTCCCACCCTTCATTCCGCTCTAAGATAAAACATGACCCAAGCCGAGCGCGAGTACGCCGCCGTTTATCTCGAAAGAACCAAAGCCAAGCTTCTGGCGACCACCTCGTCCTTAACCGAAACGCAATGGCGGTTCAAGCCCGCGCCCGAACAATGGAGCCCCGCTGAATGCATCGAGCACATTGCTCTGGTCGAGGTTTTTCTCCTCGAAACGATTCACAAGCTGGTCGCGGGTCCTCCCGCGCCGCAGGATGTCCTGACGCAATGCGCCGGTAAGGAAGTTGTGATCGAAAAGAAGGTTCCGGACCGCGCCGTCAAAGTGCAAGCTCCCGAGCGGGTACGCCCCACCAATCGATTCGCCAATTCCGCGGACCTGATCGCTCACTTCAGCGCCACGCGCGATCGCACCATCGAGTATGCCCGGACGACTCCCGATCCTCTGCGCGAGCGAACTTTTCCGCACTTTGTATTCGGACCTCTGGATGGTTATCAGTGGCTGATTTTTCTCGCCGCGCACGGCGAGCGTCACTTGAATCAGCTGCTGGAAGTCACGGCGGCGGAAGCGAACTTCCGGCAAGCCGGAACTGTGCGCGGATAAGCAGCCACACTTTTTCCCACGCGGGAACCCGGATGCGGCGACGCAACACATCGTAATCCGACGCGACGATCCGGTCGAGCAGCCGCGAATAAATCAAAATGAGCGCGCGCAGTGACGGCTGGCTCGCCGGTTGAACCATCGCTGTCAACGGAGCCGATTGATAGTAGTAGTCGCGCGCCCGCCGCGCTTCGAACTCCATCATCGCCTGGAACTCCTCGTGCGGCTCGAAGGTGTTCGGAGAAACATCGAAGCGCTTGAAATCCTCGGCGGGAAGGTACACGCGGCCCTTCTCGGAATCCTCGCGTACGTCGCGCAGGATGTTGGTGAGCTGAAAGGCGATCCCGCACTTTTCCGCCAGCTTTAAAGCGTCCTTTGAGTCGAACCCGAAAATGTGAACGATGGTCAGCCCGACAACACTGGCCACGTGATAGCAGTAGTCGTAGAGTTCCTCGAAGGTCTGAATCCGCCGCGGTTCCAGATCGGAGCTGACGCCATCAATCATGTCGAAGAAATATTCGTGAGGGATGCGATAGTGCTTCACTGCGTCGATAAACGCGGGCCAAACGGCGTGATCGGGAACCAGGCCGGCCAGCGCCAGTTCCAGATCCTGGCGCCACTGACGGATCGCCGTCGAACGATCCGCGATGCCCTCGTCATCGCTTAGATCGTCGCAGTAACGCATAAATGCATAGATCGCGCACATGGCCCGCCGCTGCGGCCGCGATAACAGCAGAAAGGAATAGTAAAAATTCTTGGCTTGTCTGCGTGCGACGCGAGCGCACCACGCGTAGGAATCGTCGACGTTCATGCCGCCCGTGAAAACGCCCGGCGTCGCAACGCACCCAGGAGCAATCCGACGCGCTCGACTTTCGAAATCGCGGGACGCGCAGACAGAACGTTGTAATCCAGCCGCTCGATTTTTTCCAGAACCTTGAGCCCTCCGCGGCTGAACAGTTCCAGGTCGATGGCCAGCCGGCGGTCGACGCGATCCGCCAGCGGCAGCCCCTTGAGAAACAGCCCGCGTGCGACCTCCACCGCATCCTTCATCACCGCGCGGAACCGATGGTCAAAGCGGCGCTCGGCGATCGCGTCCACCGGACAATCGTGCTTCTCGAACAAATCGAGCGGCAGGTAGACGCGATCCTTTTGCCAGTCGACCGTCACGTCCTGCCAGAAATTGGCGAGTTGTAATGCCGTGCATGTGGCATCCGAGAGTTCCTGGCGTACCGCGTCGCGATACCCGCACAGTCCCAGCACCAGCCGTCCCACCGGGTTCGCGGAATACCTGCAATACTCGAAAACTTCCTCGAAATTGCGATAGCGCGTGACCGTTTGATCCCGCTCGAACGCCGTGATCAAATCGTCGAACGGCTCCATCGGCAGCCGATGCCTGGTTACGGTCCCTTGCAGAGCCACAAATACCGGATGCGTCGCTTCGGTCGAGTGCAGTTCCTGCCGCCACCAGGCGAGCAATCGAAGACTTTCCGCGGTGTCGCCGATCTCGTCACCCAGATCGTCCGCCCAGCGGCAGAATGCATACACGTTATAGAAATCCTGATGCAGGCGTTTCGGCAGCAGAAAACTGACCACGTGAAAATTTTCGTAGTGACTGGTGGCGAGCCAACGCGTATATTCGAGCGATTCCGCCAGCGTCCATTGGCGCTGCGCTCCCGGCGAATTCAGAAATTCAAGAACATGCGGCGCCACGGCGATTAAGGAATAATCGCAGTCTTCAGGTGCCCGTTGTGGCTCATCAGGTGTTGCATCACCTCGAGCAGATTGGCCAGCGGTTCCACACGATTGACCAGATCCTTCGCCGAAACGCAACCGCGTTCCACGATTTCCAGAGCCTTGCGGATCAGCGCCGGCGTGTGATGAAAACTGGCTTTGCAGGTCAGCTCGGAATAGTGCAGCAGGTTCGTGTCGAGACGAATCTCGGTGCCGCTCGGGCAGCCGCCAAAAAAGTTCACGACGCCGCCGCGGCGCAGCAGCTTGATGGCGAGCTGCCAGACCTCCGGCAACCCCACCGCTTCAATCACCACGTCCGCGCCGCGTCCACCGGTCATCTCGCGCACCGGTCCCAGGACGTCAGCACCGTCGCTGTTCACCACGGTTTCATCGGCGCCCATGCTCTTGGCACGGTCGAGCTGCGTCTGCCGCCGCCCGATCGCGATCACCCTGGCGTTGTACACCGCCTTCGCCATGCGCACGAACATCATGCCGATGGGACCCAGTCCGATCACCGCGATGGTGTCTCCCGCGCGCAGGCCCGTTTCCTCCAGCCCGCGCAGCACGCACGCCAGTGGCTCCACCAACGCGGCGTCCTGATAGGTGACGTGCTCCGGAACCTCGTACATATTCTTTTTGACGATCCGTTCCGGAATGCGGATAAATTCGGCGTACGCGCCGTTATTGAAGAGCAGATCCTCGCACAGATTATCCTGCCCACGCTGGCAGAAGAAACATTGTCCGCACGGAGCGGAATTCGCCGCTACCACGCGCTGGCCGATTTTGAAGCCGTCCACTTCCGAACCCATCTTGACGATGTCGCCGGCCAACTCATGTCCGAACAAAGCCGGCGGCACGATCATCCGCGCGTGATAGCCGCGTCGAAAGACTTTTACGTCGGTTCCGCAAGTTAGCGCCGCACGCACGCGCACCAGCACGTCACCTTTGCCGATCCTCGGCACGTCGACTGTCTCGATCTGCAGGTGCTCCTTGCCGTACAACACTGCAGCGGTCATGTGCTGACTCAATTCAGTCCTCACCTATCGCGGGTCCCTCGTGAATCCTCTGGGGCTTAACTACTATCTTCAACGATTGTTCATCCGGATGCAACGCTAGCTCGATTCCCTCATGAATCCGGTTGAGGGGAAACCGGTGAGAGATCAGGTGCTCCACCGGCAGAGCCCCGCTAAATACAAGATTCGCGGACTCTTTTTGCAAATCGACCGACGCGCTGTACGACCCCAGCAACACGCGCTCGCCCATGCATACGTCCGCTCCCGAAACCTCGATCCGTTCCTGGTGCGAGGTCTGGGCGAACAGCAAAATCCGGGCGCCGGGCCGCGACGCGGCCACCGCCTGCTCCACGATCCCCTTGGCCGATGCCGCGATGATCGCCAGATCCGCGCCGCGTCCGCCGGTCATCGCGCGCACCCGCTTGTCGATTTCAGGATCGCGGGGGTCGAACGCCGCCTCCGCGCCGAATCTCAGCGCCAGTGCGCGGCGGCTCGGCATGGTATCGGTCGCGACGATCCGGGCTCCGCTGCGCGCCACGATCATGGTGAAAATCAACCCGATCGGCCCCTGCCCCAGGATGACGATCACATCTTCCGGTTGCGGATCGATCAGTTTCACGCCTTTGACGCAGGTGTTCACAGGCTCGACGAAGCACGCCTGGTCGAACGTCACTCCGTCAGGGATTTTTTCGACGCCTTGCTCGACGATCCAGTCCATGGCGCGCACATACTGCGAGAATCCGCCGCCTGCCGGCTCGTATCCGGCCGTCACGCCGACCTTTTTGTATACGGGACACTGCGCGTACAGTTTTTTCGAGCAGTAGAAGCATTTTCCGCAAGGGATGTGATGAAACACGATCACCCGGTCGCCCGGCTGATAGCGAGTGACGCCGTCGCCCACCGCCGCCACCACGCCCGCGGTTTCGTGGCCGTAAATGCGGGGAGGCGTCAGCAGGTTGTACTCGATCTTCTTAAGATCGGTGTGGCACACGCCGCACGACTCGACGCGAATCAGCAGCTCGCCCCGCCCGATGTTGGGAACCGGAATCGATTCGATTTCGATCACGCTGCCGCCTTTGTATACGGCGGCATCCATGGTCGTCGTTTCTACTTGGCTACAGTCGGCAGTGAGCAAAGAAATCCCCTAAACATTCTGCGGCGAATTTGCAGTTGCGATCCAAGCGTAGCAGAGCGGGAACCGCGGTAAAAGGCCGAACCATGGCGGCCATCGCGATACGGGTTCTGGAAAAGCGTCCCTCGCGGTCGCGATACAGATTGAAATCGAGAGGCAGGTCTTCGCCGGCCAAATCCGACACGGCTCGCACGCAATGAAACGGGACGTTCCACTCTGCGGCTATTTTCGCGATCACAGCCGATTCCATGTCCACTGCCGCCCCTGCGGTTCTCTCGCGCAACGCCCGCTTGGCCGCCGCCGTCACGATCACTGAATCCGAGTTAGTCACTTCGCGGACAATATCGCCGACGCGCAAATCCGGACTCAGCGCCCCACAAAATCCCGTGCTGACGATTCCGTCGAGGTCCACTCTCTTGTCTCGTTTCTCCAGAGCCTGCTGCACCAATCGGGCCCCCGGTCCGTTCGCGACCATCCACCACCGGTCGCCGTTCCATGCCGCCTCCGCAGCGAACTCCGCAGCCCAGTCCAGTTTCTTAAACCCGCCGAACCGCTTCAATATTCCATCGAACTCGCGCTGCTCCGCCGCCACCAGTAGCCAGGTCTTACACGTAACCATTGGCGCGAAACCAATCCACGGCCCGCCGCAACGCCGTCTCCGCCGGACCCGGCGCGAATCCCAGCTCACGCGACGCTTTATCGTGCCGCACCCACATCTTCTTGCGTGCCATCTTCACGCCATCCAGGGGAGCCAGCGGCTCCTTGCCAGTGATCCCCGCCCACGCCGTCGACGCCATTCCGACGGCATACGCCACGGCGTACGGAACCCGCATCTTCGGAGCCGGCTTACCCGTGATCCCAGCAAGTTTTCCCAGGATCTGCTCCAGAGTCAAATTCTCCGAGCCCAGGATATAGCGCTCGCCTGGCCGTCCGCGCTCGCAAGCCAGCAGATGTCCCGCAGCGACGTCGCGCACATCCACCACGTTCAAACCCGTATCTACGAATCCCGGGATCGCTCCGCGCACGAAATCCACAACTATTTTTCCGGTTGGCGTCGGCTTGAAATCATGATCGCCGATGGGAGCCGTCGGGTTCACGATCACCACCGGAAATTCTTTCGAAAACTCCAGCGCCACCCGCTCGGCTTCGAATTTGGACCGCTTGTACGGTCCCGTCATTTCCCCACTCGAGACCGGCGTCGATTCGTCTCCGAGCCCGCCCTGCGGCATTCCAATGCAACCAACCGTACTGGTATAGACGACGCGCTCCACACCCGCGCGCTTCGCCGCTGCCAACAGGTTCCGTGTTCCGTCCACATTCGACCGGAACATTTCCTGCGGATCGCGTGTCCACAACCGGTAATCCGCCGCCACGTGAAAAGCAACCTCGCATCCTTCGACCGCACGCTCCAATGACGCCGGATCGCGCAGATCGCCGCGAACGGTCTCCACGCCCTCCAGTTCCCTGACTCGCGCCGGATCGCGCGCCAAAACTCGCACCGGATCTCCGCGATCCAACAGCTTTCGCGCGACGTGCCACCCCACGAAACCCGTAGCTCCGGTAACGAGCGTAGGTTTCATTCGCGTTCACGGCACGTGCGTTCCGCATTCGCGTTCATTCGCGGCAAATAAATTCTTAACTGAGCAGCCAGCTTAACGACTTAAACGGATCGCCGAACTTCGAATTGATCCCATACGCCGCCGACGGCTCGTATCCGCAGTGAACCATGCATTGATCGCAGCGCGGATCGTTGCCTGTCCCGTAGTTATCCCACGGCACCTTGGTCATCAGATCCTCGAAGGTGTCGTAGTGCCCGTCGGTGATCAGATAGCACGGGCCTTTCCAGCCCTTGACGTTATACGTCGGCATGCCCCACGCCGTGCACGGCAGCTCGCGGTCGCCCTTGAGAAATTCCATGTACACCGGTGACGAAGCTAGTGGAAAGCGTTTGGAGAACTTGTCGATGTCCTTGAACTTTTCGTACACGTCCTCGCGCGTCATGAAAATTTCGCGATCGTTGACGGCCGAATATCCGTACGCCGGAGAGATCGAATGCCCGTCGAGGGAGAACTGCTCCAGGAACTCAAACAGCTCCCAGATCTCTTTCATGTCGGTCTCTTTGTAGACCGTCGTGTTCGAGAAAACCTTGAACCCGCCGGCTTTGGCTGCGCGGATTCCCTCGATCGCTTCCTTGAACACGCCTTCACGCTCGACGGCCATGTCGTGATTCTTTTCCATTCCGTCCAGGTGGACGTTGAACACCAGGCCCGGATGCGGCTTGAACAGGTTCAGCTTCTTGACCAGAAACATTCCGTTGGTGCACAGCTGGATGTATTTGCCGCGATCCAGAATCGCCGCGACCAACTGGCCGATTTCCGGATACAGCAGCGGTTCGCCGCCGCAGATCGAAACCATCGGAGCATTGCACTCATCCACCGCCTTCAGGCATTGCTCCAGCGACAGCCGTTCGCGGATGGACGATTCGTATTCGCGAATTCTCCCGCAGCCCGTGCACGTCAGATTGCAGGCATGCAGCGGCTCCAGCATCATGACCAGCGGGAACCGCTTGTTGATCATCGGATGCGATTTTCTCTCGCTCCGCCCTTCACTCTTCAGGGACGGTACCTGGGTATGGACGATCTTGAATGGATTCGAAGAATCCCCCTGGGTGGCCAGATTCTTTTGCCACTCCGGCTTGGGCCGAATCTTGTTCTTCGCGATGTACGCCGCCATGTCGGCGACCTGCGAAAGCGGAACTCTCATGTCCGGTGTGCTCCTCTTATTTAACGCACTGCGCTTCTCGTTTTCAGGTAGGTCGACAACGCCAGCACCGGAAACGAATGACGATAGTAGTGATACTTCAGGTAAAAGACACCCGGAAATCCGGTGCCGGTGGATAATTCTTCGTCCCAGCCCCCGTCCCTCCGCTGCGTCTCAATTAAGTACTCGATACCTTTGTGCAAGCTGCTGCTGGTGGTGTCGCCGCCGGCGAGCAATCCCAGGATCGCCCACGCCGTCTGTGAAGGAGTGCTTTGCGCCGCAACGAACGTGTTCCGGTCGTACGATTCGCAGCTTTCTCCCCAGCCGCCATCCGCGTTCTGAATCGATCGCAGCCACTCGCCGGCACGCAGAATGTACGCCTCGCGATCGCTCACACCGGCCGCCTGCAACCCGCGCAGCGCCAGGAACGATCCGTAAATGTAGTCGACGCCCCAGCGTCCGTACCAGCTTCCGTCGGTTTCCTGCGCTTTGATCAAATACGCCACACCGCGCTCGATTGCCGGATGATCCTGCTTGACGCCCGACGCGATCAGCCCTTCGAGCACGCGTCCCGTAATATCGGGGCACGTCGGATCGAGCATCGCGTTGTGATCCGCAAACGGCACTGCGCTCAGCGAATGCCAGTTGTTATCGACGTCGAACGCGGCCCATCCACCGTCACTCGATTGCATGGCCAGCAGCCAGTCGACCGCGCGCCGCACGCACGCATCGTGACCGCTCGACGCCCTGGCGTGGCTGAGAGCAAGCAGCACTTGCCCCGTGTCGTCGATATCGGGATAGAATTCGTTGGCGAATTCGAAATACCAGCCCGACGGTTCCACGTTAGGACGCTTCTTGGCCCAGTCGCCTTTGCGACGAACTTCTTTAGTCAGCAGCCAGTCCGCGCAGCGCGTTAACGCATGTTCCGGAACCACGCCCGATTCGCCCAGCGCATACGCCGCGATGGCCGTATCCCACACCACCGAAAAACAGGGCTGGAAATAGAACCCGCGCTCGTCGTCCACCAGCAGATTGAAGAACTGCTTTTCCGCTTCCTTGACGTCCGGATGATCCTTGGGATAGCCCAGCAGATCGAGCGCCATGATCACGTACATCATGGGCGGATAAATCGCCGCTACGCCGTCGGTATACCGGGTGCGCTCGAGCATCCATTGCTCGGCGCGGCGAATGGCCTTGGTCCGCAACCGTCCGCGCCACATGCGGCGCTCCAGGAATTTCAGGAACCGGTCCGCCTTCAGGAAGAAATTCCGCCAGCTGAAGAATCCTTCGTTGTTGGGAAACTCAAAGGAAACGCCCGGCGCGATCAGCTCGTTCAGATTGAATCCCGCCGGCACCGGCCGACGCGGATTCATCGCGTGGACGATGGAAAGCGGGATCACGATGGCGCGGGTCCATGACGACATCTGATAGATGAAGTCGCCGAGCAGCATGAACTCGGGAGGAATAAAGGGCGCGTGCTCCCGCGGATACAGCCCGAACAGACTCAGGTTGACCTTGACGTAGCTGTTGGCGGCTTGCAATCCGCCGAGCGCCAGAATTCGATCGCGAGCCCGCATCAGGTCGGGATCGTCCATCGCCACCCCGGACAACTTCAGCGCCGTGTACGCCTTGACGGTCGCGCTGATTTCCGAAGGCCCCTGCGCGTAAATGTTGAACCCGCCGTCCGGCAATTGCCGCGCCAGGATGGATCGCACGGCTTTGTCGATCAAGGGACGCGTCGGCGGATTCCACACGCCGTTCTGCGGGGGATGCCGCCACAGCTCCAGCAGAATAAAATCCGATTCGAGGGTAGTATCGGCGGTCAGATCCGCCCACCAGTAGCCTTCCGGATGCTGCAGGCCGAGCAGGTATTCCGCGGCGCGCCGTTGCGCCGTGGCGCAGGCCGCAGCCAGACCGTCAGCCAGTTGAAGACTAGGACTCATATACGAGCTACTGTTCGCGCCAACTCCACCGGAAGATTGAACCGCACGTCCTCTTCCTTGATTTCCATTTCTTCCAACTGATCGAATCCGCGCTGTTGCAGCGAAGCGATCAGTTCCTCGACCAGATTCTCAGGCGCCGATGCGCCCGCCGTCACTGCCACCGTCTCGATCTCGTCCAGCCACTCGCTCTTGACCTCGCTGAGATCGTCAATAAGATAGGCCGGCACACCCATCTTTTCGCAAACTTCCACCAGCCGCCGCGAATTCGAGCTGTTCTGCGAACCCACCACCAACAGCACCTGGCATAACGGAACCACCGCTTTCACCGCCAGCTGCCGGTTCTCGGTCGCGTAGCAAATATCCTGCGCCTTCGGCCCCTGGATCTTGGGGAACCGTTCTTTGAGACGCGCTACGATGTCCTTGGTTTCTTCCAAGCTCAGCGTCGTCTGGGTAATATACGACACGCGTTCCGGGTCCTTCACATGCAGCCGGTCGACGTCTTCTTCGCTAGACACCAGGATCGTGGATTCCGGCGCCTCCCCTAGCGTGCCGATCACCTCATCGTGATCCTTGTGCCCGATCAGTACGATGGTGTAGCCTTTCTTGGAGAATTGGACGGCTTCCAGGTGGACTTTCGTTACAAGCGGACACGTCGCGTCGATCACTTGCAGGTTCCGCTCCCGAGCCTGTGCCCGCACCGCTGGAGAAACCCCGTGCGCACTGAATATCACCCGGGCGCCCGCAGGCACTTCTTCCAACTCCTCCACGAAAATGGCCCCGGCTCCCCGCAATTCCTCCACGACGTGCCGGTTATGGACGATTTCCTTGCGCACGTAAATCGGTGCGCCGTAGAGGTCGAGCGCGATCTTGACCACATCGATCGCGCGCACCACTCCTGCGCAGAACCCTCGCGGCGTCAATAGGATAATCTTCTTGCCCATGTAAACTCACATTATAACAGGACGTTCATTTAACTGAACCCAACTTGCGCCGACATGAATAAAGTTTCATTATGTGAGTCATGGCACGGATTCCTGGAGTCGAGCCGCACCAAGCCAACCTGTTCACGCGCTTCGTATATTGGATGACGAAGCGCAAAATCGGACGCGTCATTTTGCCGGTAAAGATCGCCGCGCACCAGCCGCGTCTTCTTTGGGGATCGGGCCAGATGGAAACCGCCCAGTTCGGGATGCATTCCGTACCCGGGACGCTGAAGGAACTGGCGAGCATCAAGGCCGCCATGCTGATCGGCTGCCCGTTTTGAATCGACATCGGTTCTGCCGTCGGCAGAAAAATGGGCCTGACCGAAGCGAAGTTACGGGCGCTGATCGATTTCGAATCCTCGGGCGAGCTCTCAGATCTGGAAAAACTCGCGATTCGCTACGCGGTTCACCTGACGGTGACACCTGTGGAGGTTCCCGACGAGCTCTTCGCCGAATTGCAGAAGCACCTGAACCCGGCCCAGGTGGTAGAGCTAACCTCCACCATCGCCTGGGAGAACTATCGGGCCCGCTTCAACCATGCCGTCGGCGCCGAATCCGAAGGATTTTCTAAGAATCACTACTGCCCTCTCCCCGCTCCCACGACCTCTCCTTAGCTGTGGGGCAAGCTTCAGCTTGCGCGTCGACTTTCAGTCGAAGCATCCGCGCGAAGCGTGGACAGCTTTTACTTCCTCCTCAACCATCCACCCGGATTGAAGGTCATGATAAACGCTTCTCTCGAAAAATCCTGCTCGAAGTCCTTGTTCTCCTGCAAAAACCTCATCACCGCTGCCAATGGACCGGGACCGGCACCCGGCTGTGTCGGCACGCCGTCGATGTGGGTGTCCTCCACCACCAGGTAGCATCCCTTCGTCACCAGGGGAGCGTACGCGTGCAATTCGTTCAAAACGTGCTGCGTCGAATGGTTCGAATCGAGCGTGACCAGCGTCTTGCGCCTGTGGGTCCGTTTGACGATCTCCGCGACAATGGTTGCGTCGGTGGAACTGCCTTTGAAGAACGTCACATACTTCTTCCACAACGGATGGGTCGCGGCCGTAATGGTGTAATCGCCGATGTCCACCGTCAGCACGCGCGAGTTTTCCAGCCCCATGCCGTTCAACGTGTGCGCCCAGTACAGAGCCGATCCGCCCCGGAACGTCCCCGTTTCCACGATGATTTCCGGCTGCGTTTCATAGATGATCTGCTGCATCATCCACAGGTCCAGCGGATTTTTCTCGATCGGCACGTTGTGGAACCACATGTGGCTCCAGATCGGGATCTCGTGGAACAGTTTCATCATCTCTTTCTGCTTTTCAAGGGGCATCTGCATCTGGCGCCGCTTCAGAAGGCGGACATAGGCCTCGCGCGCAGCCTCGGCCGCCGCGTCGTGTTCGACCACCACACCTTCGGGATGCCGCAAATTCACGCCCACCACCATCAGCCCGATGTCGTGACCGGTCGCTGCGTCGGTTCCCCAGCGGTCCAGTTCATATTCCACCTTCAGCGGGTTTGCGCTCAAGATTTTCGCGGGCACAGCCACCTGCCAACTGAAGCGTCCATCGCTTTTGTATTTCTGCGCGCCGAGTTTTATTCCATTCGCCCGCGCGGTCACCGTTACCGGCCTCTTTCCGTCCATCAGTTCAACGGGCACACCGAAGTCCAGCTCCAGCGTGGTAGCCGCCGTCACTGGCGGCGGGACGTCCACCAACACTGCGAATCGCCGCCCCGTCCACAGCCAGTCCGGCGTTCCCGAATAGAATCCTTCCAGCAGCCGGTCATGATACAGCGGGTCCGCCACCCGCAGCTCCGACACATGCATCGCGAGCCCCAGCGCCGCCGGCGCGGGCTTCGCCGATTCCGTTGTCCTTTCGACTGGCCGCCGGCATCCAGCCAGGCTCGCCAACACCGCCAACAGCACCAGGGAGCGCATATCGGACTACGATAACAATTCCAATCGGAACGCCCCAGTGGCAAATGACCTTTGCTATCATGCGAGCGCATGGCAGAGTATTCCATTGGTGTCGACCTGGGCGGAACGAATCTGCGCGCGGCTGCAATTGACGACCACGGCAAGATGATCGAGAAGGTTTCCGGAAGCACACACCTGAAGGCGGGTCGCGACGCCGTGGTTGACGACATGGTGCAGGCCATCGAAGGTCTGCGTACGCGCATGGCCGGCCGCACGCTGGCGGGTATCGGCGTGGGAGTCCCGGGATTCATCCTGATGGACAAAGGCATCATCGTTGGATCCAACAATCTGCCGCAGTTCGAAAACTACCCGGTGCGGGACGAGATCGAACGCAGACTGGGTGCGCGCGTCATCCTCGAAAACGACGCCAACGCCGCGGCCCTGGGCGAAAAGTGGATGGGAGCTGGCCGCGAGGTGAACGATCTGGTTCTGTTAACGCTCGGCACGGGAGTAGGGGGCGGAATCATCTCCGGCGGCCGTGTGCTCGAAGGATCGGCAGGAATGGCCGGTGAAATCGGTCACATTACCATTTCGCCCAACGGGAATCCCTGCGGGTGCGGCAATACCGGATGTCTCGAAAAGCACGCGTCGGCCACGGCGATAGGCGCGATGGCGCGACTCATCGGTTTGGGCGCCGATTTGACCGCTGAAGACGTCTATAAACTCGCTGTTGCGGGCGATGCGCGTGCCAAGGCCATCTTCATATCAATGGGACAGGCGCTCGGAATCGCGCTGGCCACGCTCATCAATATTTTTAACTTCCCGTTGTATTTGCTGAGCGGGGGACCGCTTCCGGCGTGGGATTATTTCGCCCCGGCGATGATCGCGGAGGTCCAGCGGCGATCGTTCACTTATCGTAACTCACCCACCCGGATCGAGCGCGCCACACTGGGCAACGAAGCCGGACTTTACGGCGCGGCTTATTTGCCGTTTTTGCACCTACAGCAATGAAAATGCGCGGCCAATCGACTCGATAGAAAGAATCGTTTTTACTTTCCGCCGATCCTCCCCCATACTGAATCCGTAACCCAGCCACCACGCACTGGCTGCGATGCGGTCCTCGTCTCCACCGGCTTGAACACTTACAGGAGGAGTAGTGTGCCGATGCGATATTTCCTTCTATTTACCACCAGTGTGTGGGCTCAATTCGCGGGGCATGCCGTGGTTCGCGGCGAATTGCAGATTGAAGGCCTCGAAACAGGCCGCGATTACCAGGTCGATCTCGCGGATTGCTCTGGTGGGGCGCCGGCGGTTCGTGGATGGCTGTCCGGCAATAACCGGTTCGAATTCGACGACCTTCAGCCGGGATGCAAGATGCTGCGCGTCGTCACCGGCCCGCAGCGCACCGTAATTCAGGAAACTCAGCTTTTCGCCGACGGGGCGGGCGTCCCGGTGACCATTCGGATCGCTCAGCCAGACAAAGAACCGGCTAAAGCGGGAACGGTTTCGGCGGAACGCCTGCGCCACCCCATGCCGCAGAAAGCGGTGCGCATGTTGACCGAGGCGAACCGTCTGTGGCGCGACGGGCGCGCTGCAGAGGCACGTGAGAAACTTCGTCCAGCCGTCGCGCGGTATCCGGATTTTTGGGAACTGCGGTTGAATCTCGGTGTGATCGAGATGAAGCTCGGAGATCTTGCGGCGGCAACCGAGCACTTTTCGATGGCTCGCGAACTGGAGCCACGCTCTGCCCTCGCGGCGGTGGATATGGGATTTGCCTTGCTCCAACTGCACCGGCTGGAGGAGGCGGAACGCGCCGCAAAGGATGCAGTCTCGCTGGAACCTAAGAATCCAATCGCGTCGCTTCTGCTGGCAAGAGTGCAAGCGGAGAGGTTGCGGGCCAAGAATTGACCCGCGGCCGTACCTGCAAGAAATCAAACGAATTTCTCGTGGCGCGGCGCAATAACCTAGTCTAAAGGTCCTGGGACGCAACCAGTACAATCGCGAAACGCGCGATGGTACTGAGGCATCGAGTTGGATCTTGATCAGCGGATATTATTGAATTACTTTTGTTTCTGAAAGTAGCATCTGACCAATCAGCCAGCGGCTTCTCACACCACGGGAGATACCTGAGTGGCGAACTCCGATGCACTCAGGATTAGGAGGAATCCATGATTAAGAGATTTTTCGCGATGTCCGTTTTGGCCGCGGTAGCGTTGCTGCCAGCCACGTCTTTTGCCTCAACAGCAGGTTGGGAATTCGGGAGCGTCGGAACTCAATCTACCGACGGAGCCTGGAATTTTGGCGAAGTTTTCACGGTTAACCAGAATATTATGGTTAACTTTCTGGGCTACTACAACCCCACGGCGTTGGCCAACGTCGCCACAGATTTGAGTGCTGCTGATACAACCAACCCCACCTTAGTTGGTAGTCACGAAGTAGCGCTCTACGATTCCGCCGGAAACCAACTGGCCGACACGATCATTGACAACTCTTCCGCTTTCGCCACGACCCACTGGCGGTATAACCCGGTCGCCCCGGTCGAGCTTTTCGCGGGTCAAACCTATGTTGTTCAGGGCCTCAGCGGGACCCAAGTCTATGCCTACAACGATGGTGGATTTACCACGTTCGCTCCCATCACCATCCTCGGCAACAACTGGGTACTCGAAAACACCATGTCGTTCAACGGAACTAGCTTGAAAAACGACGTGACTGATGGCTATTGGGGAGCCAACTTCGGTTTCGACCCGGTCACCACGCCTGAACCCGGCAGCTGGATGATGATCGGGACAGGTCTCCTGGGACTGGCCGGCTTGCTCAGACGGAAACGGAGCGCCTGATCGGGTTGATTCGAAAACTCGACTGTGAGATAACCAAGCCGGAGCGATGCGCTCCGGCTTTCGTTCATCTACGGTCTTTGCAACCCGCCGCGGTCTGAACCGCCCGAAAATGTCGCGGCGTCACAAGGGGCTAACCTCTTCGGTCTTCCAATGCAGAGGCGATACGGTTCCCACGACAGTTGAAAAAACAAGGCAGCATCGCCCCACCTGGTTGCCGGAGAGTGTCTGGCCTTTCCAAACCCTTGGCCTCAAAGTGTACGGTACCCGGCTTGCCGTCGCCGTCGCCGACGCAGGTCCGGTGCTGCTATTTGTCCACACCGGAGCATCGGAGCTGCGCTGGCAAGTCCGCTTCGCAAGGCTCCGTTCCTGAGTATCTTCGGTGAACGCAACGATCCGTTCCACGCCTGTGGAAGGAACTATTTCCCGACGCCCTTCAAGTGGTGGCGCCCAAAGGAAACCATTTCCCAATGTGCGATGCTCCGGAGCTGGTGACGCAGACGATTCGTTCCTGGCATGCCGATCTGGCATGCCGATAAGGTTCACGCCGTGTATGCCGAAATGGAGTGAGGTTGCGGAAAACTTGCCTTGGGGGGTGACCCCCCTGGTCTGCCTTCCCGATCGAAGGACGGGGCCGTCAAGTTGATCTCAATGAGGCCGTTAATCCGCCCTGTGTTTTCACTCGCTTCGCGACCTGCCCTCGGACCTCCGCCGCCGTAACGGTTGCCGGTCGAAATCAACGTGGGTTAATGCATGGCCAAAATCACTTCAGCGATCCTTGGACATCCTCAAGTTGACAAGCACTTCCGGCTCCGGTACTATTCTGAAGTACTGATTCTTCAATAGTTTGAATCGGGAAAGCTTTGAAATCGGAGCTGGGCGATGGCGAGCAGCGCGAATGAGCGGGATGTCGATGTCAACTTCACTTTCGAAGGCGAAGAAGACCTCGAACATCTAATTGAAGACTATAGCCACCTTGCTCCTCCGTCCGAAGGGGAGTTGCTGCAGGGCCACGTCGTTAAAGTCACGCCTCAGGAAGTGATTGTCGACGTCGGGCTCAAACTCGAAGGTGTGGTACCCATCGAGCAGCTCCGGCAACCCGACGGCTCAGTCAACATAAAAGCCGGCGACACGATCGACGTCATGATCGACCGGCACGGTCCGCAGCCTGAAGGCTATGTTTTGCTTTCATTTTCGAAGGCGAACCGGCTACGGATCTGGGACACGCTGGAACGCGCGATGCGCGACCAGCTCCTGGTCTCCGGGCGCGTTACCGAGCGCACTAAAGGCGGACTTATGGTCGACGTGGGCGCGCCCGCGTTCATGCCGGGCTCGCAAGTCGATGTGCGGCCGATCCACGATCTGGATCAGTTTGTTGGACAAGACATCCCAGTCAAGGTTCTGAAGATCAACCGGCGGCGCGGAAACGTGGTGGTTTCGCGCAAGATGGCGATCGAAGAGGACCTGAAAGTCCGCAAGCAGCAGGCCCTGGATCATCTGGCGGAAGGTGCCGTGGTTGCGGGTGTAGTAAAAAACCTGACCGAGTACGGCGCTTTTGTGGATCTGGGCGGAATCGACGGACTGCTGCACGTCAGCGACATGTCGCATGGACGGGTGAATCATCCGCAGGAAGTGGTGCATGTCGGCGACGAGATTACCGTCAAGATTCTGAAGTTCGATCGCGAAAAGGAACGCATTTCGCTGGGATTGCGGCAGATGTCGCCGGACCCGTGGGAAACGTTGCCGGATCGCTGCCCGCAAGGCAGCCGCGTGATTGGACGCGTCCAAAGCATCACCGACTACGGCGCATTCGTCGAAATCGAACCTGGAGTGGAAGGACTGATCCACATCTCCGAAATGACCTGGAGCCGCCGGATGAAGCATCCCAGCAAAGTGGTCAGGGTCGGCGATCAGGTGGAAGCCGTGGTGCTCGAAGTGAAGCCGCGCGACCGCCGCGTTTCACTGGGGATTAAGCAACTGGAAGCCGATCCGTGGACCACGGTCGCGGAACGCTATTCCATCGGATCCGTGGTAGAAGGACGCGTACGGAAGCTCGCCGACTTCGGGGCGTTTCTGGAGATCGAAGAAGGCGTCGACGGACTGGTGCACGTTTCAGACCTGTCGTGGACCAAGCATGTCAAGCATCCGTCCGAAGTTCTGAAAAAGGGGCAGGTGATGCAGGCTGTGATTCTGCAGATCGATGCCCCCAACCGGCGGCTTTCGCTGGGCGTGAAGCAGCTCCAGCCGGATGCCTGGGAAAGCTTCTTCCGGTCACACGAAGTCGGAGACCTGGTACGGGGCCGAGTGTGCCGCGGGTGCGGGTTCGGAGCCTTCGTCGAGCTGGCGCCGGGGGTGGAGGCGCTGTGTCACAAATCCGAGATCCCGCCCATGCCTGATCGAGGTGCGGCTTCCCCTGAAGAGGTGGAATCGCCGCTGCCGATCGGGGATGAATATGATTTCAAGATAATCAAGATGAACGAAGCGGAAAAGAAAATCGGCTTGAGCCTGCGGGCCGTCGCCGAGGAAGAAGAACGCACGCGGCTGGAAGACTACCAGCGTCAGGCCGCGGCAGCCACCATGACCATAGAAGAAGCCATGAGCTTACGAGGAAAAGGGGAACGATGACTAAGGCCGAACTGATCGAGGAAGTCTCGCGGGTGGTGGAAATGACGCGCAAGGATTCGGAGGTCATCGTAGAGGCGATCTTCGATAGCGTAGTGCGCGCTCTGCGCACCGGCGACAAAATCGAGATCCGCGGATTTGGAAGCTTCCGGACACGCCAGCGGCAGCCGCGCGTGGGACGCAATCCGAAGACCGGCGCGCGGGTCGAGGTGCCGGCCAAGCGGATCCCGTATTTCAAGCCCAGCAAGGAATTGAAGGACCTGGTCAACAACGATGCCGCCGCGTCTCCGGACGGCCCTCCGGAAACACACGCCTAAACTTCTGTGAAGTGACCACATGGATTACTTGTGGAGCCCGTGGCGATACCGCTACGTGTCCTCGGAAGTGGGCGGGCAGGAGTGTTTGTTTTGCCGGATTTCCGCGGAGTCAAAAGATAAAGAAAACTACGTCCTGCTGCGCGCGGAGCATAACTTCGTCGTATTGAACCGTTACCCGTATACCAGCGGGCACCTGATGATCGCTCCATACACGCACGTCGCGACGCTCGAAGGGGCGGCTCCGGAAACTCTGGCCGAAATGATGTCGCTGGGGCAACGCATGGAGACCGTGTTGCGGCACGTGTATCGGCCCGAAGGTTTGAACCTTGGACTGAACATCGGAAGAAGCGCGGGAGCCGGAGTTGCGGGACATATCCACATGCACGTCCTGCCGCGCTGGTCCGGCGACGTAAATTTCATGTCGACCATCGCCGAGACTCGAGTGATCCCGGAGGATCTGGAGACCACATACGAGAAATTGTCGGCGGCACTTCGTGAACAATGAAAGATCTTGCAGAAGGTGCGTTCGCACGAGTGCGAACGCGGCACGCCAAGCGCGGGCGCCACAACGTTCTCCGCGACCGGAGGAAGTGGGATCTTGACGTGTCACAACGTCCGGATCGGCGCACTTCGGCTTACGATTTTGCGCTGGTGACGGCAGGTTCCGGAGACAGTGCGACGGGCGAATCGAGTTGCAGGCCGACGCGAACCGTAAATCGGAACGTGCTCCCATTGCCCAAGTGGCTTTCGACACCAAGCTCGCCACCCATCATCTCCACCAGCCGTTTCGAAATCGACAGGCCCAATCCGGTTCCGCCGTAGCGCCGTGTGGTTGATCCGTCGGCTTGACGGAACGCCTCGAAGATCACCTTTTGCTGCGCTTCTGATAGTCCGATACCGGAATCGGTTACGCTGAATCGCAACACGGCGGTAGGGCCTTCCATGCGATCAAGCTCGCAACGGACGGTGACGAAGCCATGGGTGGTGAACTTGATGGCATTGTTCGCCAGGTTCAGCATTACCTGGCGGATGCGGACAACGTCGGCGATCACCACAAACGGAACGTCGGAGGCCACCTCCCGGCGCAGTTCCAAGCCCTTGTTGCGGGCCACCAGATCGAGCGTGCGCAGGGATTCTTCCACCATCGCCTCCACGGCGAAGGGCGCGGGCGCAATCACCATCTTTCCGGCCTCGATCTTGGAGAAGTCGAGAATATCGTTCAACAACGTCAGTAAAGTCTCCGCCGAGCCTCGCGCGGTCTCTAGAAAGTCGCGCTGTTCGGTGTCGAGCGAGGTATCGAGCACCACGTCCATCATGCCCATCAGTCCGTTCATGGGCGTGCGGATTTCGTGGCTCATGTTGGCCAGGAATTCGCTCTTCAGCCGGCTGGCCTCTTCCGCGCGCATTTTGGCCTCGACCAATTGTGCGGTGCGCTCGTGAACCTTTCCATCGAGATCGGTGAGGACATCGGCCAGTTCGTGGTTCAGACGTTCCCGGTCCGCAAGCGCGGACTGCAATTCGCGGTAAGAATCGCTAAGCCGCACAGCCATGCTGTCGAAATCCGCCACCAGCTTGACCAGCTCCAGCGGAGCGTTCTCGGCAAGCGGCGTTGGCATGGGCTGGGAGCCTCCCATCGCGAGATTTCCCACGCGATGTACTAATACTTCGACCGGCCGCGTGAGCTTAAGACTCATGAGCCGGGCGCCCAGCGTAGAAACCAGTAATCCCACCAGAACCCAACTTGCCGTGACCAGGTAGTAGTTGGTGGATTCCGCCAGGACCGAGGTAAGGGGCTGCCACACTGCTAACGCCCAACCGGTATCCGTGATGCCCAGGCTGGCCAGCCGCCGTACGGGTGCGGCATCGTTTGGAAGCTTGCCGTTGTTCTGAAAGTACGGCTTACCGGAAAACTTTCGGATATTCCAAGATCTTAGGTTGTCGAGCGGCTTCACCGGCACTCCGGGACTGGCGTACATCACGCGGTCCTGCTGATCCAAGATGAGCATCTGGCCGTTGCGGAGCGAGGCGAGACTGGTCCAAAGGTCGTTGAATAGCGAACAGCGCAGGGAGGCGTAGGCGATCCCGCGCATCGAGCCGTCCGCGTTCTTGACCGGCACGGCCACGGCGATGATCGGATCGACTCCCATTTGACGGCTCATGAACACATCGGAAACATAGAGATGCCCGGAAGCCATGGTCTCTCTAAAGTAGGGGCGATCAGCTAGATTGACACCGACCATGTTGGTGCCGTTCGGCGCGACCAGGGGGCTGGCAGTCTGGACGATCCCGTTCGTGCCGATGAGTGCCAGCGTGCGAAAGGTCGGATAGACTTTATGGAATTCTTCGAGCACGGCGTTGGCATGGGAGAGATTCAGCTTGGGATCGCGCTCTAGCACGCCTGCCATGGTGACGACAGCAGCTCGATGCTTGTCGATGAAACCGTTGGATTGAGAGACCACGCGCGACACCGCTTCGTGGATGTGAGCGCCGGCCTCGTCTTCGAGGCGGTTGGCGTGAATCCAATCGATCGCGATGTTGAGCATCAGGAATGGCACAGCAGTCGCCAGCAGGAATCCACGCGATAAGTGGGTCCTTAAGGGGCGGGCCGGCCCAGGTGGCGCTTTGAAAAATCGAGCGATCGGCCGCCATCCAGTAAGCAGATCTGCGATCGTGACATTCAGCAAACCGTTGAGCAGGTTCTTGATGACCACAGCAATAAACGGAACTGTTTCAGTCTGGTGGACGAATGGCAGGATCGCGCCGGCGGCGCACCAGAAGGCCGCGTCGGCTACAATCGGCATGACGCGCCGCCGCACGCTCCAGCCGATGATGGCGGCCTCCAAAGCGTGGGAAATAACGGGATGGCCATGATGCAGCCGCAGGTAGTCCGGGACTTCGCCTATCAGCGCTGTAATCACGCCGTACCAGGGTCCCAGGTGCAGCGCTACGGCCAGGGACAAGATGCTGCCGAAGGTCATGTGGGCGCCACCGAACACGTCTAGCGTGAACAGGTTAACCAGCGCAGCGGCCGCACCGATCGCGATGGCCGCCAGCAGGCGCCGCCGCACGAGGCCGTCAATATGGAAGTGTGGGCGCACCTTCCCCTTACTTAGTCCCTTCGGCATATGGCTGCAATACTTTAGCGGTGACGACCGTTGGAATCCGGCTGCCGGATGATAAGTCGCGCGTTTAGCTCGATCACAGCCCTCTGGAAGCCCGGCGCACTACCTGATATCCTCAAAAGTTGGGTTCCCGAGAGCCTGGAAAATCAACGAGGTCTGTATGTCTGGTCATTCGAAATGGGCGACGATCAAGCACAAGAAGGGCGCTCTTGACGCCAAGCGTGGGAAAATCTTCACGCGCGTCATCAAAGAGATCATGATTGCAGCCCGCAACGGCGGCGATCCCGATATGAATCCGCGCCTGCGCACTGCGATCACCGCGGCCAAGGCTGTCAGCATGCCGGCCGACAACATTAAGCGGGCGATCATGCGCGGCACCGGCGAGCTGGAAGGCGGGCAGATCGACGAGGTCATGTACGAAGGCTATGGTCCCGGGGGCGCCGCCGTGCTGGTTGCGGTGGCCACCGACAATCGTAACCGGACGGTCAGCGAAATCCGCCACGTGTTTTCGAAAAACGGCGGCAATATGGGCGAACAAGGCAGCGTTTCCTGGATGTTCGAGCGCAAGAGCACCATCGTGGTCGATAGTGACAAGGCGGGCGAGGATCAGCTCATGGCCATCGCATTGGATGCCGGCGCCGAGGATTTACGCAATGACGGCGGCAACTGGGTGGTGGTCTCGCCGCCCGAAGCGCATGAGGCGGTGCTCGAGGCGATCACCAAGGCAGGGATTCCCACTGAAACCGTGGAGATTGGCATGGTCCCGAAAAACCTGATTCGCCTGGAAGGCAAGAACGCCAGCGGGATGCTGCGGCTGAGCGAAGTTCTGGAAGAGCACGACGACGTCCAGAACGTCTATTCGAACTTCGACATCGACGAAAAAGAGCTAGAGGCGCTTTCGCAATAAAGCCCATGCGCGTTCTGGGCATCGACTGTGGAACGGAGCGGACCGGCTGGGGCGTGATCGAAAGCGACGGCCGCAGCCACAGCGTGCTGGGGCATGGAGTGATCCTCACCGCAGCTCGCGATGCGCTGGAAATCCGGCTGGCAGTGATCGCCGGGGGACTGCGTGGAGTCATCGTCACGCATGCTCCGGAAGCCGCCGCCGTGGAAGAAGTATTCTACGCGCAGAACGTGAAGACCGCGCTGAAGCTGGCGCATGTGCGCGGCGTGACGCTCCTGGCGATCGCCGAAGCGGGAGTAAAGTTCGGCGAATATTCTCCGCTCGAAGTGAAGAGCAGCGTGGTGGGCTATGGCCGCGCGGAAAAGCATCAAGTGCAGTTGATGGTGAAGTCGTTGACGGGCGTGGCCATCGATTCGGAAGACGCCGCGGACGCGATCGCGGTCGCGATTTGTCATGCCACGCACTGCATGGCGGCGATGAGGGCGGCGCGATGAAATTTGTCATCGCAATCTCGATTCTGGCCGCGGCCAGTTTCGCTGCCGACGCACCCCGTATCGTGTACACCAAATCGTTCCCAGGATCGGTTCCGGCCTACGTCGAAATCAGCGTGGAACGATCCGGCGCGGTGACATACAAGGAAACGGCGGATGACGATCCCGAAACCTTCACGTTGGACGCCGCGGCAACCAACGAGATTTTTGATCTGGCGCAGAGACTCGATCGCTTCACACATCCCCTTGAATCCGGACTGAAGGTCGCCAATATGGGTGTGAAGACATTCCGCTGGGAAGAAGGTGGCGACAAGCACGAAGTGAAGTTCAATTACTCGCTCGATGAAAACGCCAAAACACTGCACGACTGGTTCGAGCGGATCTCTGAGAGCGAGCGCTTACTGATTGGTTTCCGCCGCGCCGTGCGGCACGACAAGCTGGGAGTCAACGAAGCGCTGGTCAACATTCAATCGACATGGGAACGGAAGCGGCTGGCCGGGGCCGATCAGTTCCTTCCGCTGCTGGATCAAGTGGCCGGCAACGAAGTCTACATGCACATGTCGCGGGAGCGAGCTGCACAGCTTGCAGAAGCGATCCGGGCGCTGAAGCCAAAGGCATGATGCGCTTTTCTTTTCTGAATCTCTTGGTGGGCGGACCTACTGGTCCGCGGCCGATCCACGGATCGGCTTGGCCGGGCGCGCGAAAAGCGCGATTAGGGAATCGCGCGCGGATCGGGGGATCCGCCCCCCTTTGCGCCTGCTATTTTCTATCGCTCGTCGCCTTCGCCCAGGATGCGGCGAAGCCTACGCAGTCCGAAATCGAGAACAAAGAATTGACGCAAGCGCTACAGGAGAGCGCAAGCAGCAGCGTCGACATCATCCGGACCCTAGAGGCGTTTCTCAAAAAATATCCTGCGTCGGCGCAGCGTCCACAAATCGAACGTGGATTGGCGCGGGCGGCTGTGGATATCAAGGACGATCAGCGGATCGTTCGCTACGGCGAGCCAGCGCTGGTTTCGTCGCCCGACGACATGTTGCTGCTGGATCGTGTGGCTCGCGCTTTGCTTACCATGGGCGGACGGGAAAACGCCGAAAAATCGCTGAAATATTCCCGCGCATTCGAGCAGAATATCCGGAAGGCCCCTGCTCCGGAAGGCCGCGACGCGGCGCGCAAGCAGGACGAACGCGACCGCGGCCTGGCGCGGGCGCTGGTGTACCAATCGCGCGCGATGACCGTACTCGAAAAGAATGCCGAAGCAGAGCAGCTCGCTTCGCAATCGTTTGCGATTTATCCATCTGAGGAAGCCGCTCGCGAGTCGTCAGAGGCTCTGGCGCGTTTGCATCGGGAGAATGATGCAATCGTCCGGCTGGCTGAAGCCTTCGCGGTTCCGGATGCGCATGTTGTGGACACGGATCGCGCCGAGGATCGCCGCAAGCTCGGCGAAATGTATCGCAAAGTGCATCATTCCGAAAAAGGACTGGGCGACGAAATTCTGGCGGCGTACGACCGCACTGCGGTGCTGGTAGAACAACGGCGCAAGCGGCTGGAAGCGATCGAGCCGAATTCAACGGCCAGCGATCCCATGCAGTTCACCCTGACGGGACTCGACGGGAAGAAGCTGGCGCTGTCGTCATTGAAAGGCAGCGTGGTGATCCTCGATTTCTGGGCGACCTGGTGCCAGCCGTGCCGCGCGCAGCATCCGCTCTACGATCAAGTGAAGCAGCGCTTCAAAGATCGTGCCGACGTGGTGCTCTTGTCGATCGATACGGACGAGGATCGCAACCTGGTGGTGCCGTTCCTGGACCAGCAGAATTGGAGCCGGCAATCGGTCTATTTCGACGACGGCTTGCAGCGATTGTTGCAAGTGAGCTCGATACCGACGACGGTGTTGTTCGATAAACAAGGCCGGGTCGCGAGCCGGATGAACGGGTTTCTGCCGGATAAGTTTGTGGATCAGTTGAGTGAAAGAATCCAGTCGGCGCTGCAGGATTCGCGGTAGCTGGATCGTTGCTGGACGAACGCGCTCCATGACTGTCGCGCCTCGACTGACCGGCCTTTGAGGCGCGACAGTCATGGAGCGCGTTCTTAAGGATTGCGATGTTCTAGGTATCGTCGCGCATATGCGGCGTTTTTCTTTCGATTTCAGACAGTGGGACTCCTTCGCGCTGCGCCTCTAGAACGATCCTGGTGACCAAAAACTCTTTGGCATCGCGAGCGGACGTGAACGCTTCACGTCTTCAATGTTACCTCTGGTCGGTACGGCAGCCATACGATCGTGGGACGCGTCTCGTCTGGTCCTTTGGGGCCGTGCAGCGCAATAATGGGTGGGATGGCATTCCGTCGTGTGATCTGGATTGTGCTCGACAGCGTCGGCATTGGCGAGATGCCGGATGCCGACAAATATGGCGACATCGGCAGCGATACGCTGGGCAATATCGCCAAACAGCGTACGCTGCATCTGCCGAATTTGTGCCGGCTTGGACTCGCGAATATCAAACCGTTGACTGGAGTCGCACCGGATGCTTCGCCGATGGGTTCCTTCGGAAAATGCACCCTCGCCTCGCCGGGAAAGGACACGACGACGGGGCATTGGGAAATGACTGGGATTCATCTCGAAAAACCGTTTCCGCTGTTCCCCCAGGGTTTTCCGCCGGAAGCCATGAATGAGTTTGAGCGGAGAATCGGACGCTCGACGCTGGGTAACAAGGCCGCATCGGGGACGGAGATCATCAAAGAGCTGGGCGAAGAGCACATGCTTACTGGATCGCCGATCGTATACACGTCGGCGGACAGTGTATTTCAAGTCGCGGCGCACGAGGAAGTGATTCCGCTTTTCGAGCTATATAAAATCTGCGAAACCGCACGCGACATTCTGCGCGGTCCCTATGAAGTGGGACGGGTGATCGCGCGGCCGTTCATCGGATTGCCGGGAGCGTTTACGCGCACTCCGAATCGTCACGATTATGCGGTTCCGCCGCCGAAGGGCATGCTGCTCGATCAGCTCGCCGCGCAGAATGTGGATGTATTCAGCGTCGGAAAGATTTTCGACGTGTTCCTGGGGCGCGGAATTCGCGAATACGAAAAGACCAAGAGCAATGCCGACGGGATGGCGAAAACGTTGGGCGCGATGGAAACCGTCGATCGCGGGCTGATTTTCGTGAACCTGGTCGATTTCGATCAGAACTACGGGCATCGCAACGACGTGGAAGGTTATGCTCGCGCGCTGGAGGAGGTCGACCAATGGCTTCCGTGCTTCGAAAGCAAGCTGCGCGACGACGATCTGGCGATTCTTACGGCGGATCATGGGTGCGATCCGACCACTCCGTCCACCGATCATAGCCGCGAATACGTGCCGCTGTTGACGTATGGAAAGCACGCGCGCGGTGGAGTGAACCTGGGCGTTCGCAAGACGCTTTCCGATATCGGCCAGACAGTCGCCGAGAATTTCGGGACCAAGATCACCCGCGGGGAGAGTTTTCTGTCAGCATTAAGTTAGTGGGGCAGGCTTGTAGTCTGCGGCGGACTTGAAGTCCGCCGGACTTGCGCCGGTTGCAAGCCGGCGCGCGGGCTATAAGCCCGCCCCACAGGGAGCGCCCTGATGAGACACGTTTTGGGGATCTTCGCACTGATCGCCGCGGCCGCGCAGGCTGGACCGAAAGTAATCGCTGTCGAGGTCGATGGCATCATTCATCCCATAACCGTCGAGATCATCGGCAATGCCATCGACCAGGCGCAGCGCGAAAATGCCGCGGCGGTGCTGCTGCGGCTGAATACGCCGGGCGGTCTGCTGGAGGCGACGCGTGAGATCACCTCGAAGATCGTCGCCGCGCGCGTGCCCGTCATTGCTTACGTGACGCCCAGCGGCGGGCGAGCCGCGTCGGCCGGCTTTTTTATTCTCGTGGCCGCTGACATTGCCGCGATGGCGCCTGGAACGAATACCGGCGCCTCTTCACCGGTCCTGATGGGCGAACAGATGGACCCGGTGATGCGCAATAAAATCGAGAACGACTCGTCGGCCTGGCTCCGCAGCATCGTCGTCAAGCGCGGCCGGAATGCGGAACTGGCGGAAGAAACGATTCGCAAAGCCAAAGCGTTCACCGAAAAAGAAGCGCTCGATCAGCATTTGATCGACTTCATTGCAGCGGATGAATTGCATTTATTCGCAATGCTCGATGGGCGCGAAGTAAGTCGCTTTGATGGGCGCAAAGAAACGCTGCACGTCGCCGGCGCTGAAGTGGTCGCGTACCACGCGTCGTCCCGCGAAAGAATTATTTCCACCATTGCCGATCCCAACATCGCTTTCATTCTGCTGGTGCTGGGCGCGCTGGGAATTTACCTGGAGTTCAGCTCGCCCGGGCTGATCGTCCCTGGAATCGCCGGAGGAATTCTGGCCCTGCTGGGACTCTCCGGGCTCGCCGTGCTGCCCATCAACTGGATCGGCGCAGCGCTGCTGATTCTGGGCGCGTCGATGTTCGTTCTGGAGGCCAAATTCGCGACGCACGGCCTGTTGGGCAGCGGCGGAACCCTGGCGCTGGTGCTGGGCGCGCTGTTGTTGATCAATGGTCCACCGGAAGTGCGCATTCACCTTTCCACTGCGCTGGCCGTGACCATCCCGTTCGCCCTGATCACCATGTTTCTGGTCACGCTGGTGGTGCGCGCGCGCGCCAACAAGGCGCTCATGTCGGACGGCGGCTTGCTGAACGAAATCGGGGAAGCGCGCACGGCGCTCGCCCCGGCGGGAAAAGTCTTCGTGCATGGCGAATATTGGGACGCGATCTCCGCAGCGCCTGTCGATGCCGGAGGCGAGGTCCGCGTGGTGGCCGTCGATGGCATGAAACTCCGCGTCGAGCCCGCCGAATCCAAGCGATGAATTCAAGCTATGACACGCTTCGGTGAGCATGCCGTAGTGATCGGCGGCAGCATGGCGGGACTTCTCGCTGCGCGCGTTCTTTCGGATCGCTACGCGCGTGTCACCCTGATTGATCGCGATATGTTTCCCGCGGTTGGCGAACAGAGGCGCGGCGTTCCGCAAGGTGTTCACACGCACGCTTTGCTCTTCGGCGGCCGGCGAATCATGGATCGGCTGTTCAGTGGGCTCAGCGAAGAATTGCTCTCGATGGGCGCCAATCGCGATGCGGGTACTGATCGCTAACCTACGCGGGTGAGTACTCCTTCAGACGCCATCGCTCGTCATCTACAATTTAGGTTCATCATGCGATGTCGAGCGCCGCTGGCGTTAGGCCTGATTTTATGTTTCCTTGGCATGCCGCTGCTGAACGCCGCGACGGTGGGCAGTGGCGCACCGGATACCTCCATCTCGCTCGCCTTCGCCTACGCCTGGGGACGCGGCGGGTTCAACCGGCTGGTCTCTGACCCGAGCGATAACGTGATCAAATTCGGAGCCAGTGGGCTGATCCAGCATTTTCCTTCCGTCTCGAACTCGGCAGTGACACTAGCCCTGGTCAAACCCGATCTCACGGATGTCTCGAACGTCATGCAAGTGCAGGCGTCGATGTATGCCTACTACAACAGCCAGTCGGTCGCGATCGTCGGATATCCCACCAACGACACGCTCGACTGCCCGGGTCTAAAGTCGCCAGGAAACACGCTGAATTCCTGCCAGTGGCAGCCATTTACGAATGATTATGCGCTGTTCGTCTATGCCCTTCCGCTATTCACGGGCTCGCAGAATTTCGCTACCCGCGATCCATTTTTTACCAAGTGGTCGGCGTTTGGAGGAATCAGCGGGCTCGGTCCCACAGCCTCGGCCGAAACCATGGTGACCAGCCAGTACGGGCCGCAGGCTACTTTCCAGACCTTCGATCAGGGCGCGATTTACAACATCACTTCTGGAGTCTTGACGGGCCGGCTCCTCGCCGTGAAAGAGCCTGTTTACGATCTGTACGTGGCCCAGGGCGGTCAAGGCGGCACGATGGGACTGCCGGTCACAGAGGAGCTAGTTGCTGCGAACGGCATGATCCAGCAAACCTTCGAAGGCGGAGCGATTCAATACAATCCGGCGACGGGAATCGCGGTTCTGCTGCCGCCAGTTGCTTCCATTACGCTGGCTCCTGTGGGCCCGCTCCATCTGAACGCGGGCGATACAGCGGTGGTACAGGCGTCGCTATTCTCGTCCACGGCGGGATTGCTGACCGATCGCACCGTCGCGTGGAACACCACCAACGGACAGGTCGCGCAGGTTCAACCGAATGGTCTTTCGGCGACGATCAAAGCGGTAGGACCGGGAACCGCGTCGATCACCGCGAGCTCGGGCGGGAAAACGAGCGCGCCCCTCATTGTCACCGTGACGTCGGTCTGCTGCCAGATCGGTGAAGGCGCCCCGACCTCGTCGATCCAGCAGGCGTTTCAAAACGCCGTGACGCGAAACACGCTTACGGTCCAGCTTCCCGCCGCATCGCCGGTTTCGCGCGTCGGAAATGGATATGTGCAGCAACTTCTGGGTACCGGCCCGACGCCGGTTTCGTATTTAGTCGCGGTGCCGGACGGTTCGATCGCAGGATACGTGCTTTCGGGTGCGATTCTCGCGGCTTACACGTCGCTCGGCGGGCCGGCGGAATTGCTCGGATATCCGCTCGCGGACGCGACTCCAGGAGGACGCCAGATTTTTCAGCAAGGTGCGCTCGCGGGAAGTCCGGTGCAACTCGTCAGCGGAGCGATTCTGACCAAATGGGCGAGCCTCGGATACGAAGCGGGCGTCGCGGGTTTGCCCACATCGGCGGCCAATTCGTTTCAGACTTTCAGCGGAACATCGGGAAACGTACAGTCGTTCCAGAGCGCGATGATCGTGGCTCCGGCGATCGGCACGCTCGCCGGCCAAGCATTCGCCATTAGCGAACCAGTTCTCACGGCCTTTACGGCAAAAGGCGGCCTGACGGGGGACCTCGGCGCGCCTACGGATGACGAGCACAACGTCGGAGCCTTGCGGCAGCAGGATTTCGAAGGCGGGTACATCGACTACGTTCCCGGTACGACCGCCGCGACGTCGACCATTACGCCTCGGCAACCTGTCATCAGTGCGACGCCTGGAACAGTATTGAGCGGGACGCGTGTACACCTGGTGATCGGAGGATTTCAGAACGGCGCGACAGTTCGCGTTTCCCAGACCGGTCAGCCGGATTTCCTGGTGACGGTCGCCAGCGGTGCTTACGTGTGGGACGCCCTCGTGCCGGTGTCGGCTCAAAACGGCGTAGTTAACATCAAAGCGACCGACGTCGCGAGCAGCGCTTTCGCCCAAGGCTCGTACTCGATTCTCAGCGCGGCATCGTCGCCGTTGTCGGTATCCATCGTCTCCGGAGACCAGCAAACTGGAGCACCCGGCGCGCAGCTAGCTTCGCCTTTGGTTGTCGTGGTGCGCGATCAGAACGGCGATCCGGTAGCGGGACAGACTGTAGCGTTTGCGGCAGCGCCGCCAGGGGCACTGATCGCCCCAACCGCGATCACGGATGCGAATGGCCAAGCCAGCGCGACGTTGCGGCTTCCACTCTCGGAAGGAATCGCTCTGGCAACCGCGCAGGCCGGAAAACAAGTGGTGACCTTCAGCGCGAAGTCGGCCGCGTTTTCGCTGACCAATTTTCCAGCATTGTCGCAGGCGGTCGACGGCACTCTCGGCAATGGGACCGACAGCATCCGGCAGAAAGGCGCGTTGCTCACCGCGGCTGCGTCGATCCTGCGGTATCACCAGATGCGCGGCGAGCTTCCGCAGCCGAACGGCTTGGCTGATCCCGCCACGCTGAACACGTTCCTCAAAGCGTTTTGCGTTTTCGACGCGCAGGCCAATTCGATCTGCGACGGATTCCTCACCTTCGGCACGAGCACCGAGCAAACGGTCAACCTGTGGCGGCTGGGAGCGTTTGTCGGAGGCTCGGTGGATGTACAGGTCGAGCAACTCGATCTCAACGTCGCACGCGATCTGGTAGCGTCAGGAACGCCGGTGTTGTTGGCGCTTGCGTTCGTACCCGAATTTCCGTCACTAACTCCGCCCACGTTTCTATATGGATCCCACTATGTGGTCGCGACCGGAATCGCGGGTGATGGCAGCATCGTAATCGCCGATCCGGCGCTCACCTACACCAACCTGAACAGCTACAGTCAATTCAGTTCGGGTGGTAATGCCTTGGCGGTGCGACTTACGTCCGTCCTGCATCTCACGCCGCAGGCGCCCGCGTCGTCGGGATTTCTGGTGGCAACGAACACGGTGGCTTCGATCTCCTCTGTGGCTGGAACGTGCGGCAATGTCATGTGGGTCGCGGGTATCGCTGCGTCGTTACCCGTAGCGCAGCCCGCCAGCTCCGCGGGCCAGCTGTTCTTTCAACAGTGCGACGGTGCGCGCAATTTGTATGAGCTTGATGTGAACGCCCAAAGTCCGTTCAATGGATCCTTCACCGACCTCTCCGCTAACGCCGCCCGCATCGTCCTGGACGCTCCCGCTTCCACGTCTTCTCTACTCAGGCACAACGGCACCAAGTGGAACGTCGGTCCGGTATCGACCAGCATCTCGACGTCAGGCGTGATCAACCCCGCGAGCCTCACCACTCAAGTCGCTCCCGGCGGATTTGTTTCGATCTACGGCGCCGGCTTGTCGAACGCCACCAGCGTGCAGATCAACGGCGAGCCTGCCAACATCGTTGCCGCGCTCTCGTTCCTGGTGAACGCAGTTGTTCCGCTTGACATCGCGCCTGGCACGGCGACGCTTAGCGTGACCTCGCCACACGGCAGCGCGCAACAGAGTATCACGATCTCAAACGTCGCCCCCGCAATTTTTTCCACGGGCGCCGGACAAGCCGCGATCACCAATCTCAACAATTCGCTGAATACTCCCGCGAATCCGGCCTCCCGCGGCAGCGCTATTGTAATCTACGGCACCGGATTCGGCGCAGTTTCGACCAGCGGAGGATTCAGCCGCGCCGTCGACCCAGTGACTGCGGTGATCGGCGGCGTCGAAATCCCGGCGTCGTTCGCGGGGTTGACTCCCGGAGTGCCTGGCCTCTACCAGGCGAACATTGTGCTGCCCTCGACGCTTCCACCCGGCCTCTCGCTTCCGTTGTATCTGAAGCAGGGCGGTGAGGTGAGTAATACGGTTACCGTCGCAGTCCAGTAATTGCATTTTCCCTCGAGGTACGGCTGCTGAGAATCTCTAGAAGCCTCGAAGGTACTCGAACATCTGGTGCAAAGCCTGGGCCCGATGGCTGACTTGCATCTTTTGTTCATCCGTCGCCTCTCCGAAAGTGCATCCGAATGGCTCATGATAGAACAGCGGATCGTAGCCGAATCCATGCGGGCCGCGAGCCTGGTCAATAATCTGGCCCTCCACTGTCCCGCGGAAAGTTTTCACCATGTGGCCGTCCTGCACCAGCGCAATCACGCACACAAATCGCGCCGACCGGTTTTCGACGCCATGAAGCCGCGCGAGAAGCAGCGTGTTATTGTCGCGATCGGTCGCATCCGGTCCCGCGAATCGCGCGGAATGCACGCCGGGCTCTCCGCCCAGCGCGTCCACTTCCAGGCCGGAATCGTCCGCGAACAGCCATCCCTGCGTTTGTGCGCCATAGTACAGAGCTTTTAAACACGCGTTCTCTTCGAACGTCGCGCCGTGTTCTTCGGGCGGGGCCGCGGAGATCGCGCGAATCTCAAAATCCGGAGCCGCCATTTGGAACTCGCGCAGCTTTCCACGGTTCGAAGTCCCGCAATACAGAATCATTCGAAACTTCGCTGTAGCGCGATCAGTTCCTGAATCCCTTGGCGGCCAAGCGCCAGCAGGCTCGCCAACTGCTGGTCGTCGAACGCGGTCTTCTCGGCGGTCGCCTGCAATTCGACGAATCGCCCGGAGCCCGTCATCACCACGTTCATATCGACTTCGGCTTGAGAGTCTTCCTGGTAACACAGATCCAGCATGGGGACTCCGCCGACTACGCCGACGCTGGTCGCAGCAACGCAATCGATGAGTGGTGATTTTTTGAGCGCCCCGAACTTGACGATCTGGCGCAGCGCCGTGGCCATGGCGATGTAGGCCCCCGTGATCGCTGCCGTGCGCGTTCCGCCGTCGGCTTGCAAAACATCGCAATCCAGGATCACGCTCCGCTCACCGAGCACGGTCATATCGACCACCGATCGCAGCGACCGGCCGATCAGCCGCTGAATCTCCATGGTACGTCCCGATGCCCGGCCCTTCGAAACCTCGCGTGGCGTGCGCGTCGCCGTGGCGCGCGGCAGCATCGAGTATTCGGCTGTCACCCATCCCTTGCCGCTGCCCCGCAGAAAGCCCGGGACCGTATCTTCGATGGAAGCCGCGCACAGCACGCGCGTGTTCCCTACCTCGATGAGCACGGAACCTTCGGCGGTCATCAGATAATCCGTAGTGATTTTCACCGGCCGCATTTGGCCGGGATTGCGTTGATCGACTCTCATTTGGCTCCCGATTTGAGGGTTTCGTAAAACAGCAGCATGATCAGCGCGAATCCCGTGAGTATCAGGATCGCGCAAGGAATCAGGCCGCGATTCGAGCGGACCGGAGCGGTTTTCCGCGATCCGGCCGGTTTGAATTTCGCCATAACCTATCTTCGTGCGCCCTTCTTGGACACGCCTTTTTCCATGGCGCGATGCTGTGTGGCCGCTTGGCGGAAGAATTCATCGAGCGCACGCAGGGATGTCTCCTCCATGTCGCGCAAGTTGATCGAGACGACCGCGCGTCCGCGTTCCGCCAGCGCCATCTGCGTTGCCAGAAACTGGGCGCGATGATAGTCGGCGGGCTCTCCACCGCCGGCAACGAGAACCGTGGAAAAACATTTTCCATGGCCAATGATCATTTCATGGTAAGAATGATTCATCGCCGGACCTTCGTAGACGTCCACCGGAACCTTCAGCGTCGCGCGGAACAGTTTTTCAGCCGCCCGGTCGAGCACCGCGCGAAGCCTACGCCCTCGCGCCGAATAACGCGTATCGCCGAAGAAAGTTAACTCGCCGTATTCGAACGGAACCTGCCGCAGCAGCGCTGCGTAGATGGCCGGTGCAGTCATCCCCTGTATTTCGATTTTATGATCCAGCCGGTCCCAACGCAGCGTCACGCGTCCGCGCCAGATCGCAGATCGCGGCGACTCCTCGGTGCGGCGCCACTCTTTGGTTCTCCCGATTCCGCCGGCACGCTCTGCCTCGCCGTAGAGCTTGTTTGCAATCGACTTGTACAATTCCACGTTCGGCTGCGTAACGAAGTTGATCTTTCGCAGCCACGCCAGACCGAATACCGCGTAATGAATAAACTGCATGTAACACGAGAGCGACGCCGAAGCAGGAACGGTGAGTGTCGCCATAGGATATCCGGCCCGCCGGAGCAGTGCAAGCTTCTCGGCAGGCGCATCCTTGGATTGCACCGCGAAGAATACGCGGTCCTGCCGCGCGTCGCGCGGTGGCCGGTAGTTGGTCATCCGAACCCGCTCGCCGACCACGATTTTGATCCCTTGTTCAGCCGATTTTCCAAGGCTCTCTTCGAAGTTCTGCTTAGTCCATAGTCCCGCACATTCCCACACGCTTGAAGCGAGGAAGGTTACTTTGTTACGGCCATTGAGTCCCTGGACATGGAGAAACGAGGCGAGCCTCCACGCGGTGTCGACGTCGTGCCGGGAAAGATTTGTGCCTGCAATCCACGCGCGCAAATCGACGCCTGCCAGCGCGAGAGGATACAGACTGCCGCGCGTCAACGGTCCGCTGTGGCGGCCTGCTGTGGTGTTCGCACCATCCAGCTGGAGCCCGATCCGGCGGCATCCCAGCGAGCTTGCGAATTTGTCCAACAGCGACCCGGGCAGGGTCATGCAATAAATGTTCGATCGGGCATCGACGCGGGCTGCATTAAATCGCGCCGCGATTCTTTGCAAATTGACCACCGGCTCGAACGACGTCATCCCCATCGCCATGCCGACCACCAAGGTGCGTTTCCACAATTCCGCTTCATCGAGCCCGCTGCGGCGTTTCATGTCGGCCACGATCGCGGTCAACTTTTCAGGATCGGTGGAATCCAGCAAGTAACATCGCGGCCCGCGGCGCAGCAGCCCCGCCGCCTGATACATCGCTTTATCTTCAGCCGATCCCCCCATTCCGGCCCAGACGAGAAAATGTAGAGGCTTAATGCGCGCCCGAATTTCCGCGATTTCAGCAGTGATTTGATCCGCCCATTCCGGATGTTGCACCGCCTGCCAGGCGAGTGAAAAAACTCCGTAACCATTCTTGACGACGCGGCCATTTTCGATTTCCGTGCCAATGGGAATCAGCGCCCCACGTGAAGGGTCGAGCGAAGCAATCCCCTTCCGCCGGATACGCGAATCGAGCGCGATAAGCCCGCCCAGTACGGACGAAGCCGTGAATCGGGCGAAGCAGCTTTCAGATTCGGGAGTGTCGTGGTGGAGCGAAAGGAGCAACCCTATTAGGTTTAACATAGGACCGCGCCCGAAGCGTCGCCGTGGCGGAATTTTCAGCGACGATAGTGGAATACAAGTCCCATCCCGGGCATTTTAATCAAAAGAGGCAAATCATGATTTCAATCCACCTAGTGCTGTTCGCCGTATCCGCTGGCGTCTTGCACGCACAACCCTCAGTGCTCGGCGAAGCTAGACAGGAATTCGATGAAGTGAGGAGCTTCATCTTACGCTCCGCCGAAAAGATGCCAGAAGAAAGCTACTCCTTCAAGCCCGCCCCGCGTGTAAGGACCTTCGGCCAGATCCTGGGACACATCGCCGAAGAGCAGTACCTGTTCTGCGGCACTGCGAAAGGCGAGCAGCGCGCCGCCGATGTGGAGGGAACCAAGACCTCCAAGGCCGACCTGATTGCGGCGCTCAGGGAAGCCTTCGCCTACTGCGACTCCGTCTATGACTCGCTCAACGATGCGACCGCGCTCCAAGTCATCGGAAGCGGCGCTAAGACGCGCACCCGGCTGAAGGTTCTATGGGGCAACACGATTCAGGACAATCTCCACTACGGCAACCTGATCACATATCTGAGGATCAAGGGACTCGTTCCGCCCTCGACCGAGGGCCAGTAACCTACATCTTTTCCAGCCGGTCGAGCAACTGGATCATCCGCGGCGCGACTTCGGTCCGTCCTCCGAAGCGGAACTCGTTGTAGAACGCAGTCAGATCGTGCACCAGTCCGGTCACATCGGACGCAGGCAGCACCCTGGCGAATTCTCCCGGCGTGAGCCACGGCGGCTTCTGGATGCCTCGCTTGGCCAGCAGCCGCAGCATGCGCTGATAGAGCAACGTCGCGTCTGAGGCGACGCCTTCGCCCCGCGCCAGCCTGCGTGTTCGCAATCGCCCGCCCCACCATCGCAGAATCGCCGGGCCATATAGCACCAGGAGGATCACCAAGCCTGCCAGCACAACGATCCACGGCGCGTATGCCACGCTCAGGCGCGCCGAATCCCTGAACCATTTCTTGAAATCGCCGAATGCATTGTTGAACCAGCCGAACCGCAGCCGCCGCGCCGATTCATCCATCCGCGACGCGAGCACCACCTGGCGCTCCAGATCGTAGCTCACCACCCAGTTTTGCCAGAACTGCTCGGCTGCATCGAAGAACAGCGCCAGCCGCGCGGAGATTCCGGTGCTCGCCGCCGACGGATCAGCCGGGGTCGGATCGAAAGTGGTCCAGCCGCGCCCGTTGATCCACGCTTCCACCCAGCTATGCGCGTCCGACGCCCGCACAACCTGCATGTGCGTCATGGGGTTGAAAACGCCACTTTGAAACCCCGTGACCACCCGCGACGGAATTCCCATGGTGCGCAGCATCACCGCCATGGCCGATGCGAAATATTCGCAATGCCCCTTTCTGCGCTCGAACAAGAAGTTCGCGAGCGGATCGGGCACCGCAGCGGGCAATAGTTCCAGCGTATAGCCGTAGTCGCTGCGCAAACGATGTTCCAGTTGCCGCGCGCGTTCCATCTCGCTGAGCGCGCCCGCGGTCATCTCACGCGCTAGCCGCGGGATCCGATCGTCCATGTCGGGAAGCTGCAGCAGATCCTCGCGCTCCCGCAGCGTGAGCGGTAGAGGCGTGGTGTGGACGTCCGCCATCTCGTCCTCAAAAAATCCGTTCACGCCGTACATCAAGCCGCCGTGGTAACCCGCGGGCAGGTTCACTTGGAACGATCCGCTGCGCCGCGCGAATCGCACCACGGGAAGATTGATGCTGATGGTCCGCGGCGTTCCCGCAATGAACAACATTTCCGGCGCGATTTCGTTGAGCTGCACGTAATAACCGATCACGTGCCCGGGACGTGTCGCGCCGCGATAGCTGGTGTTAACGATCAGTACGCCGCGTTCCACCACCAACGGGATTTCCATGACTGGCGCCGGATTGTCCCAGCGCCTTCCGTCGAACCGGCTCAACGCCGCGCCACGCCAGCGGACTGACATCAAGCCGTCTCCCGGCGGATCGGTTTGGATATGCATCACCGCTGCCGAATTGCGCTTAATCTCGCCGATTTGTCCCAGCGTGATGCCGTTCGCGAAACCGGGCATGTGGTACCGCTGCGGCACGAATCGTTCGAGAGCCGCGCGCGCAGTGCGCGGAAGAATGAAGAACATCCCCGCCGTCATCACCAGAATTCCGGTGAACAGAAATGTGGCGAGGATACTTAGCCGCCGCGGAAAGGCGCGTAATCCGCCGCGCACCACCGCTCGGCGCAATTGCGACGACCGCCGCACTTCACCGCTCGAAAAAGCCGCAATCGACAGCAACAGGAACAGGACTAGATAGCCAAAGAAACTCAGGCTCGCGGAAAGCACGGCCGCCGCAAGCAGCTCCATCACGGCGATCATCTTGACGTAGGTGTAGTCACGATTGGTCTTTGCCGTCAGGATTTTCATGACGGCCAGGAAACACACCAGGTGCACGATCGCGGTGAGAAACGAGGCCGAAATGAAGAAGTAATCGATCGGCCAGAATCCGATGTACAGCAGCGTGAGCACCGCCACCGTGCGATTGGAAAACTGAAACTCGATCACCCCCGCGACCATCAAGCCGCGCAGGCACAGCCCCAGCAGGGTCAACGTCGCTGTCGGCCAATCGAGATACCCCGATCCAACTACCGCGAAGTAGCCGGCCGCCAGCATCCCCAGCAGCGAAAACTCGAAGAATCGATCGACCACCCGCGGAGCCGCAGGCGCCGGAATCGAGCCCATGCTTTTATATTAGCGGCGAATCAGTTCGCGCCGGTTTTCGGGCTCGCTTCGCCTTTCAGGAACTTCAGCAGCGGCGGATAGAACATGTCGGGATCCTGCAAGTGCGGCACATGCCCCAGGCCCGGCAGCATCACGATCTCCGCTCCAGGAATCGTGGCGGCGATGTGCTTCGATCGCTCGGCGTAATCCGGCGTGTCCTTATCCCCACCCAGGATTAGAGTCTTCACTTTGATCTTCGGCCAGTCCGCATCCACCGGATCGAGATACAGCATCTGTTGATAGATCGACCGGACCATCGCCAGCCGCGGCCAATCTCCCGAAAGGGTGGGCGCATAGAGAATCCGAACGTATTTGTCATATTCCGGTTTCCATGTCCCGGGAGGAAAATAGCGATGGATGTTCGCGTTGAACCCGCCCCAAAGCTGATCCTGACTCGACGCCATGGTGCGCTTATAAGCGTCGTCGGCGCTTCCCCACGGACGCTCATAGCGTGGATCTTTCAACCCGATCTGGTTGTAGATCACTGCTTTCTCGGTGATGTCCGGGAACGATGCCGCAAAGCGCGTCGCCAGCATCCCGCCCATGGAATGCCCGACAATCATGACTTTCGTAATGCCGAGCGACGTCAACAGTTTCCGCGAGTTCAGCGCCATGTCGTGAAAATTGTACGGAATAACGGGCTTTGACGATCTTCCGAACCCAATCTGATCCGGCACCACCACGCGGAATCCTTCCTTGCGCAATACGTTGATGGGACCTTCGAAATAAAACCCGCCGAAATTCATCCCATGGAACAGCATCACCGTATGGCCATTCGGAGTTGCTTCCGGCGGCACGTCCATATACGCCATGCGCACGTCCTGACCGTACATCGTGATCGGCATGTAGTGCACTGGATAGGGATACGGAACATCGTCGTACGTGATGCTGCCCGGCTGGACGTCGGTGGGCGCCTTAGCGGCATCGCCCCCGCGCCCCTGCGCGCCCAACGTAGCCGGAATCAGAAACGCCAGACAAACCGTCACAACGAAACCCACTCTTGCCATGACCAGAAAGAAACCTCCGCAGCCCATCATACGGCAATTCCACCGTGAAAGAACACGATCTGCGTATCTACATCGCTGTTGCGACCACGCTGGCGGTGTCTGCGCTCGCCGCGTGCATCGCACCCGCGTGGCGGGCTTCGCGCGTCGATCCCGCCATGACACTTCGTAGCGAATAGCAGCGATTCCGTTTCGTGGCGCACGCACTCGTGCGTGCCGCGTCGAGACTTATCTCGACGCCATGACGAACGGTTGTATCGGGCGGCCCGAGTACGGGCGTCCTTTGTACGTGCGAAAATGAGGTTTCGACGTGCCAGAACCCAATCTCGACCAGCGGTTCACGGAACTTCGCTGTATTGTCGATGATGAGATCGTGCGAACGCTCGTCGCGCCGCTTCTCAAAATCCTTCACGCCCGACCATTGTGGCTGCTCGCCATCGCGATCGCTGCGGCGGCCGCTACGGATCCGCTTGCCGATCTGAAAACTGCCGCTGCCGCGTTCGACTCCCGTCGCTTCACCGCCGCCATCGCCGCGCTCGAACCGCTGGGAAAGCGCTTGCCCCTGCTCGGCGATTATGTCGCTTGGTATCTAGCTTCGTCGCAATTCGAATCGCAAAATTATGCTGCGGTTCCGAGATCGCTCGAACCGGTTTGGAGACAGACTCCGCCTTCGCCGCTCGCCTCGCGAGCCGTTTTGCTGGCCGCGCGCGCCTACGGACAAAACGGAGAAACCACACAAGCCGTCGACATCCTGCGCAAGAATTACACGACGCTCGCGCAGCCCGCGGGCGACCTCGCCATGGCGAACGCTTTTGCGGCCGCGGGCGATTCCGTCAGCGCTGCAGTCTATTTTCAGCGCGTCTACTACGGCTTCCCGCTCTCCGGCGAATCCACGCAAGCCGAAACCGAAATGGTAAAACTCAAGGCCAAACTCGGCGACGCGTATCCTCCTTCGATGCCCAACGCCATGCTCGCGCGAGCGTTCAAACTGCTCGACGGGAAAAATCCCGCGCGCGCCCGCAAGGAGCTGGAGTCGCTGGTTCCTCAACTCGGCGGCGCTGAGCGCGATCTGGCTCGCGTCCGCATCGGCGTGGCGGACTACGACGCTAAGGAAACGCTTCAAGCGCAGCGCTACTTCAAGTCGCTCGAAATCTCATCCCCCGAGCCCGATGCCGAGCGTCTCTGCTATCTCTCGGAGTGCGCCCGCCGTCTGAAAAATCAGGAAGAAGTTCACGCGACGCTCGAAAAGTTAGGGCGGCTCTATCCGCAATCCAAGTGGCGTCTACAAGCACTGGTGGCGGACGCCAATTTCCATCTGATCGAAAACGAGCTGGACACCTACGAGCCGCTGTACCGCGCTTGCTACGAATCATTTCCCAAGGAGCCGCAGGCCGCGATTTGCCACTGGAAGGTCGCCTGGGGCCACTACATGCGGCGCCGTCCGGACGCAGTTGAAATGTTGCGCGCCCATTTGCGCATGTTCCCGGCGTCCGAGGATGCCTCCGCCGCGCTGTACTTCCTGGGCCGCACCGCCGAAAGCGCCAACGACCCCGCGAGCGCCCGCGCTTACTATGACGAAATCGTCCACGAATATCCCAACTACTACTACACCGTGCTGGCGCGCGAGCGGTTGACTCAGGTTTCCGCCGCACCGTCCCCTTTGGTGAATGCATTCCTCAAGACCATCGCGTTCCCTATGCGGGTCCGGACGCCGAATTTCGAGCCCAAAGCCACCGCGAAAACCCGCATCGAACGCGCCCACATGCTGATCGCCGCCGGACTCGACGAAATGGCCGAAGGCGAGCTGCGTTATGCCGCGCAGAACGAGGATCAGCCCTACGTCATCTCCATCGAGCTGGCCACGCTCGCCACTCGCCGAACTGGTCCCGATCAGGCCATGCGTTTTATCAAGCGTTACGCCAGCGGTTATCTTTTTTTACCGCTTGAATCCGCACCGCAGGATTTCTGGAAGCTTGCGTTTCCCATTCCCTATCGCGCGGACCTGGAAAAATACGCGAAACAGAACGGTCTGGATCCGTTCCTGATGGCGGCGCTGATCCGCCAGGAATCCGAGTTCAATCCGAAAGCGGTTTCGTTGGCGAACGCCCGCGGGCTCACCCAGATCGAGCCAGCCACGGGCCGCGAGCTGAGCCGCCGCCTCAAGGTGACACCATACTCGACGCCGCGCTTGTTCCAACCCGCTGTCAGTCTTCAACTCGGGTCCTATTACTTAAAGTCGATGGCGGACCATCTGAATGGCCACTGGGAAGCCGCCCTGGCTGCCTACAACGCAGGGCTGTCGCGAGCCCATGCCTGGCTCAGTTGGGGCGATTTCCGGGAACCTGCCGAGTTCATCGAGACTGTACCGTTCACCCAAACCCGCGGCTATATCCAGACAGTGCTTCGTAATGCCGACGTCTATCGCCGCCTCTACGGCCAACCCGCCCCGCGGGCATCCACACGGCCGTAATAATTCGGTCTCCGGCCCGTCTTAAGCGTAGAATGATTACAAGGACGGCTATGTATACTTTCCGAGCTATCTTATTGACAACGCTTCTGACGGGCTCCACGGCTCTCGCTTCAGTCGATTCCGGCCTTCTCAACCTGGTCATGCCGGATGCCAAGATCCTCTCCGGCGTGCAAGTCGACCAGACCGTTCTCTCGCCGTTTGGCCAGTATATTCTCAATCAGATACAGCCTAGCGATCCGGGATTCCTGACGTTCATTTCGAGCACCGGATTCGACCCGCGCCACGATCTTCGCCAGATCCTCGCCGCCACTTCGGCCACCAGCAATTCGGGTCTGGTGCTGGGCCGAGGCACCTTCCAAGTCGCACAGATCATTGGGGCAGCGACCGCTCAGGGCGGAACTGTGACCTCCTATAACGGCATCAATATCATTACCGGACCCGGCCAAGGCTCGGGTGCGGTGGCCTTTCTCGATGGCGGTACCGCCGCGATGGGAGATCTCGCTTCGGTTCAGGGCGCGATCGATCGCCGCTCTGCCTCCAAGTCCGCAGCCGATCCGGCGCTGATCCAGAAGGCGCAGGACGCGAGTAGCACCAATCAAGCCTGGTTCGCCACCACCAGTCCGCTGTCCGACTTTCTGAATGGGAAGCTCGGCAACAATACGAATCTGAACAACCTCTCGCAGAACAACCTGTTTCAGAGCGTCCTGCAAGCTTCGGGCGGCGTGAATTTCGCCTCAGGCGGTGTCGTGATCACTGCTGATGCGGTCACAGCATCCACTCAGAACGCTCAGGCCCTGGTCGACATTGTGAAGTTCCTGGTCAGTATGGTTCCAGTCAACAATCAGCAGCTTAAATCGCTTGCCGATGCCACCACGGTTGCCGCCAATGGAGCAGTGGCGCACATTAGCCTCGCTCTCACCGAGATACAGGCCGAGCAACTCTTTACGTCGGCGCCAAGGAAGACTGCGGCAGCCCGGCGGAACTGATCCGCTAAAAGTGCAGCTTGGCTGCGAATCCGAAATCGCAAGGATTCCCGGCCGTCGTAACGCTTCCAAAAGCGCGAGGCGACGCCGTGACATTCTTTCCGTTCCACTACAATTGAATTTCATGAGCGTGATCATTACCGGCGCGGGTGGGGGACTAGGAACCGCTGTCGCTAAAGCTTTCGTCGCCACTGGCGCCAAAGTGATCGGCGTCGAGCGCCATTGGCGCGACCCGATGGCGTTCGTCACCATTCAAGCGGATCTGACCACCGCGGACGGCTGCGAGACGATGGTCGCCCAAGCCCTGGAACATGGACCGATCGAGGCGCTGGTCCACTTGGTCGGCGGTTTTGGAGGCGGCGCCGCGATCTCTGAAACCAGCGACGCCACTTGGGATCTGATGATGAACGTCAATCTGCGCGCCGCGTTTCTGACCCTGCGAGCGGTGCTCAAACCGATGACGCGGGCGAAGCGCGGAAGCATCGTGGCCATCGGTTCGCGCGCCGCTGTCGAGCCCATGCCCAACTTCGCTGCCTACGCGGTGGCCAAGGCTGGACTGGTCGCGCTGATCAAAAATGTCGCCGCGGAAACCAAGGATTCAGGCATCACCGCCAACGCAGTGTTGCCCAGCGTAATCGATACGCCCGCCAATCGCAAAGCCATGCCGCAGTCCGATTTCTCGCGCTGGGTCGCTCCGGAATCGATCGCGAAGCTGCTGGTGTGGCTCGCATCCGAGGAAAGTTCGGACGTCAGCGGGGCGGTCATTCCAATCTACGGGAGGGCCTGATGAAAAAACTCACCGATTCGGAAATCTCAGCGGCGCTCACGCCGCTTTCCGGCTGGAGCGTGAAAGAGGGCAAACTGCATCGCGAATACAAGTTCGCTGATTTCCCGCACGCCTTCGGATTTATGGCCACTGCCGCTCCGTCGATTGAGAAAATGGATCATCATCCCGAATGGTCCAACGTCTATAACCGCGTTGCGGTAGACCTGACCACACACGACTCGGGCGGAATTACGCAAAAGGACGTGGACCTGGCGAAGCTCCTGGAAGGCATCGCGAAAAAACTGTCATGAGCGTCGAGATTTGTGGGGCACGCACTCGGCGTGCCGTATTCGCAATCGTGCGAACACCGTTTTTTATCTTCCTATCCATCCAGGCTGCCTACGCGCAGCAGTTCTCAGGCTCCCCCGCGCTCGATTCCGCCGTCGAACAAGCCGTCCACGACACTCTCATCCCCGGCGCAGTCCTTATCGTGGGACATGACGGAAAAATTCTTCATCGCAAAGCCTACGGCCAGCGCGCACTGATTCCCGCGCGCGAGCCGATGACCGTCGACACCATCTTCGACGCTGCCTCGCTCACCAAAGTGATCGCCACCACGTCCGCGGTTATGAAGCTGTTTGAAGACGGGAAAATCCGTCTCGCCGATCCGGTGACTACGTATCTCCCCGAATTTCAAGGCGGCAAGAGCGACATCACCATTCGCGATCTGATGACGCATTTTTCCGGACTCCGTCCAGACCTCGACCTGGAGCCGCCCTGGTCCGGATACGAAACCGGCATCGGCCGCGCCCTCGCCGAAAAATCCGCGGCTCCACCCGGCGTGCGATTCGTGTACAGCGACATCAACTTCGAGCTGCTGGGCGAGATCGTGCGCCGGCTCAGCGGCAAGACCCTCGACGTCTATACTCACGAAAAAGTTTTCGAGCCGCTGGGCATGAAAGAAACCATGTTCAAGCCGCCCGCTGCGTTGCGCAGCCGCATCGCGCCTACCGAAATCGATCCGGCCACCGGTGCCCCATTGCGCGGCGTCGTCCACGATCCCACCGCTCGCTACATGGGGGGCGTCGCGGGCCACGCCGGCCTTTTCACCACCGCTGACGATCTCGCCAAATTTGTCGAGATGATGCTGCACCTCGGTAGCCCCGTCTTTTCCCCGCTCACGGTTCGAAAATTCACGTCACCCGCCTCGCCGCCCGATCAACCGATTCTGCGCGGGCTCGGGTGGGACATCGATTCGAGCTATTCTTCCAACCGCGGCGAGTTGTTTCCGATCGGCTCCTACGGTCACACTGGATTCACCGGCACGTCCATCTGGATCGATCCTTCGACGAAATCCTATGTGATCCTCCTCGCCAATTCGGTGCATCCACAGCGGGGGAAGAATCTGAGCGCGCTGCGTTCGCGCGTCGCGACCATTTCCGCCGCGGCCATCGGAGTCGACGCTCCAGGCGTCAGCGTGGTCGGATACAACGAAACCGGCGGCTCGCGCCGCATGATCGCGCCCAATCACAACGTGCTCACCGGACTCGACGTGCTGGAGCAGGACCACTTCGCGGCGTTGAAGGGAAAACACGTCGGCCTGATTACGAATCACACCGGTTTCGATAGGGCGGGGAAGCGCAACCTTGACGTCATGATCGCCGCCGGCATCAGGATCACGGCGGTATTTTCCCCCGAACACGGAATCACCGGCAAAGAGGATCGCCAAGATGTTGCCGACACCAAGGATTCCATCACCGGTCTGCCCATCTGGAGCCTGCACTACGACGGCCGGTATCGCATGACCCCCGAAATGCTGCACGACGTCGACACGCTGGTCTACGACATTCAGGACGCCGGGGCTCGATTCTACACCTATTCCTGCACCATGCTCTATGCGCTCGAAGAAGCCGGCAAGGCGAAGCTCCCCTTTTACGTACTCGATCGGCCCAATCCCATCACCGGAGTCCACGTTGAAGGTCCGGTGCTCGAGCAGAATTTGCAGAGCTTCGTCGGCTGCTATCCCATGCCGGTTCGTCATGGCCTTACTTTCGGCGAACTGGCCACCATGGCCAACGCCGAACGAAAACTCAACGCCGATCTGCACGTCATAAAAATGAAGAATTGGCAGCGTGGCGACTGGTTCGATTCCACCGGTCTCACCTGGACCGATCCGTCCCCCAACATGCGTAGCCTGAATGCCGCGACCTTATATGAGGGCGTCGCAATGCTGGAAGCGTCCAAGAACTATTCGGTCGGCCGGGGCACGGACGCTCCGTTCGAGCAGATCGGAGCAGATTGGATGCGTGGAACGGAATTAGCGCAGTTCCTGAACGCGCGCTCCATCCCCGGCGTCCGCGTTTACGCCACGCGGTTCCAGCCTTCCGCGTCGAACTTCAAGGGAAAGCTGATTGACGGCGTTCGCTTTGTAGTCGTGAATCGTGAACAGTTCGATTCGGTTCGGCTCGGTCTCGAAATCGCCTATGCTCTCGAAAAACTCTATCCCGGTAAGATCGATTTCGAGAGTTGCCGTTTTCTGATCGGCAATCGGGCGGTGATCGACTCGATGAAAGCCGGGGAAGATCCGCGATCGATCGAGCAGCGGATCGAAGACGGGATCAAAACCTTCCTGGATCGCCGTCAGGCTTATCTCTTATATTGATCTTAGGGTTTCATCCTAAGTCTCGGCGCTAATTCCACTGTATTTGACCCACACAGTACGGCCAATTGAACCCAGCACGTCTTTTTCAGATGTAGCTATTTCGTTCCATTACTTCTAGATTCGCCGGGTTTACGGTGCTCGTCTACTTAACGGCAGACATCCTGTATATGCCAAACGGCACTAAGACCCTTATAAAAGCAGATCTTGACAGGCTGACGTGAAAACGGCGACAATTGCGTCAGTCTTGCTTTCGAGTCACGTTTTAGAGCTGTGAGGATTTTAACCGGAATGAAACGATTACTACAACTGTGTCCATTCATTTACCTAGTCCTGGTACTCATGGTCCGTACGACTTTTGCCCAGGCCCCTGTGGGAACGATTTCGGGAACCGTCGCCGATGAGACCGGCGCGGTCATTCCAAACGCCAACGTTGTCGTCAAGAACGTATCCACCGGAATTGAGCGCCAGACGACTTCGGGCGCCGATGGACGGTATAGCGCCCCGGCTCTCGCCGCGGGCCAATACGAAATTCGGGTGGAAGTGAAGGGCTTCCGGACCGTGGTTCGTCAAGCGACCGTAGAAGTCGGTTTGACTACGACTGCGGATCTGCGGATGCCTATCGGTCAGACCACGGAAGTAGTCAACGTCGAAGCTGCCACCGCGCAGATCGAATATGAGAAGAACTCGATCGATGGCGTCGTGGGACGCACCAAGATCGAAGGACTCCCCCTGAACGGCCGCAGCTACATGCAACTCGCTTCGGCGGAGCCTGGCGTGCGCATCAACACCAGCGGCACGTCGCAGTACAACTCGCAGTTCTCGGTTTCGGTTCTCGGCGGCGACGCCGGCAAGACCGCGATCAGCGTCGACGGCGGCCCCGTTCGCGATCGCATTGAAGGCTCCGGCTCCTCCATGAACTTTTCGCAGGAAGTGGTGCAGGAGTTCCAGCTTTCCGAAGTCAATTTCGATCTGTCGACCGACATCACCAGCGTGGGCTCGATCAACATCGTGACGCGGTCGGGTGGCAACGATTTCCATGGCAGTGGATACTTCTTCTTCCGCGATCACAACATGGCCGCGTATCCCGGACTCGCGCGTACCACCAAAGATCCCTTCTTCGCGCGCCGCAATCCCGGCTTCTGGCTGGGCGGTCCCATCAAGAAGGACAAAGCGTTTTTCTTTTTCAATTACGAATATCAGAACCAGTTGCAAGCGGTGACCGTGCAACCCGATCTGCCCTCGCTTGCTCCGCTGGCGGGCAGCTTCGGCAGCCCCTACACCGGCAAGACGCTCAGCCTGCGAATCGACTACAAGCTTTCGGCGAACCACAACCTCTTTGTCCGCTACTCCCATGACGGAAACCAAGCCTTCGGCCCCGGCGGCAATACTCCGGTGGCACCTTCAGCGTGGCTTCGGAACGTGAACTGGGCGGATCAAAGCACCATGGGCGTCACCAGCACTCTGAAGCCGACACTGGTCAACGATTTCCGTTTCTCCTATAACTTCTGGAGCAACCGCAACTTGTTTCCGAACTCGAGCGACTGCGCCAATTGCGTGGGCCTCGGATTCCCCGGCCTGACGTTCGTCGGCAGCTCGCTTGGTACTTTCGCCGGCGACACGCTGAACGCTACCCAGGGACGCGACCTCCGCGACTTTACCTGGACCGACAATCTTACTTGGCAGAAGGGCGCGCACCGCCTTCGATTCGGCGGTGAGATCGGCCTACAGCCCGGCACGGGGTTCTGGGGCTATTGCGACCCTGGTTGCGAAGCCGTGTACAGCCCGGAGTTCCTGACCAGCCAGCTCACACCGGCCGGCGTGGCTGCCTTCTTCCCGAATCTCCCCAAGACCATCAGCTCGAATGCAGACATCCTGAATTTACCGTTCGTCACGACATCGACGGTGCTCGGCGTCGGCGATCCGAGCCAGCCGCCTCTGTACAACCAAAGCCAAGCCAAGTCGAACACTCGTTATCGCATCTACGGCTCAGACACCTGGAAGCTTAAGCCGAATTTCACGGTGAACTTTGGTTTGGCGTACGAATACGAAAGCAATCTGTTCAACCAGGATCTCTCGAAGCCGCAATACCTGGCTCCGATCTATGGCTCGAATCTGAGCCCGACGAACGCCAATCACGGCAACCTTTCGCCCGCGATCGGATTTGCTTGGAATGTCGGCCATGACAACAAGACAGTGATCCGTGGCGGCGCGGGAATCTATTACGATACGGAATACCTGTATCGGCGCCTGCAGGAGCGCAGTGTGATCGGACCAGTGGGCAACGGCCGCACTCAGTATCCCACCACCAACATCATCAACACGTTCCCCAACATCATCAACGTCGGCGTTACTGCTGCAACCGGCAAAATCACTCTGCTACCGCAGGGTGCGCCGCTGCCAACCAACGCGATTCTCAGCCTGACGCTCGCGCAGTTCCAGCAGCTCTACAACGCGCAGATTGGGGGCATTCAGGCGTCACTTGCGCCGAAGAACCTGAATGATCTCTCGGTCCGTAACATTAACATCGCCAAGTCCGGCGCTCAATTGTTGCCGCTCGATTATCCGGTACAGCACAGCTACCACACCTCGATTGGGGTGCAGCGCCAGCTACGGCATGATCTCGTGATCAGCGCCGATTTCGTCCGTCGCGTATTTCTCGATGTCCTCTACGACGGCAATCCAATTGACCTCAACGGCTTCAACCGCTACGTGAACCATGTTCAGGCGCCCGTAATTCCGGTTTGCGCAGGGGCTCAACGAACCGATCCGACTGCCCAGTGCTCCACTGGTGCGATCACGTTCTGGCAGCCGGGCCAGCGTAACCGCTATCAAGCGCTCCTGGTGAAGGCTGACAAGCGCTTCGCCAATCGCTTCCAGTTCACCGCCTCCTACGCTTTGGCGGATCAGGTCGGAGTGAACGGAATCTATGACCTGAACAACTACAACTCCAGCTACGGTCCCCAGGGATCCCGCCATACGATCGGACTCATCGGGCTGGTGGATCTACCGTGGAAATTCCAGCTGGGCCTGATTACCACAATCGCGACCCGGGCACCCGTGGCGCCGATTGTCACGGGCGTGGAACTCAATGGTTCGACGGGTGTGACCAATACTCCGCTCCCCGGGTTGTCGTTCAACTGCTTGAACCGCGGGTGTGGCCAAAGCGATCTGGTCGCCGCAGTAGCCAACTGGAATGCCACCTATGCCGGCCAGTTGGATGCAACCGCCGGTAGCGGCAGGAAGATCCCTGCGATTACGCTGCCGTCGCGTTACGAGTTCGGCGAAGGCGTGAATACCGAGGACGTTCGCCTCAGCAAGATGGTCACGTTCAAAGAACGCTACAAGTTCTCGGTCTTCGCCGAGATGTTCAACGTGTTCAACATCTCCAATCTGAGCGGGTTCAACTTCAACCTCGGCACGAGCCCCTCGACGTTCGGTGTCCCCACGCAACGGGCCGGACAGGTATTCGGCTCGGCCGGTCCGCGCGCCGTGCAGGTGGGTGGACGCTTTTCGTTCTAAGTTTTCAGTCACTGACCCTGGGCCGCCGGAGAAAAACCGGCGGCTTTTTTTGACCGGCTTCGGGCCTGCCATTTGGCGCTATACTACGGTCATATGGCAGCACTGCTCAGTCCCATCGATATCCTCGGCGGCGAGCGTATTGTGGGAAAAAGGACCTCCGATCCGCAGCGGATGATCGAACGGATCCGCGCGGGCTTGCCCTACAAGGCGCTCGAATCGCTGGCTGCGAGCCTCAAGCTTTCGAATGATGAGATATCGCGGATGTTCCTTATTCCGGCCCGCACGCTCGCCCGGCGTAAGCGCAATCACCGGCTGAGCGCGGAAGAGTCGGATCGCGTCTATCGGGTCGCGCGCGTGTTCTCGCGAGCCGTGGAGCTTTTGGGGGATGAGGGAGAAGCCGCAGAATGGCTCCGCGCTCCTCACGTTGCTCTTGGCATGCTGGCTCCCATGTCTCTGCTCGACACCGACGCCGGCACGCGGCAGGTGGACGAGATTCTGGGACGCATCGAATACGGCATGTACAGTTAATGCGAATCTGGAGGCTCTCCCTAGCCCGGTTCGCCGATCAGGCGTTTACCGGCCGAGGCAGCCTGAAAAGCGCGGCCCGCTGGCATCCCATCGGAACAACGCTGGTCTACACCTCAGGGTCGCTGGCACTCGCAGCACTGGAGTTCTTCGTAAACTGGAGCCGTCGTTCGGCGCCGGAACCCCTGGTCGCGATTCCAGCCGATACGGCCCCGGATGTTTCCGTTCTCGAGCTGGAACACCGCCGCCTTCCATCCGGCTGGCGCGCCCAGCCAGTTCATCCCGCCACGCAGCAGATTGGAGCCGCATGGATCAAATCGGGCGCCTCCGCGATTCTCTCCGTGCCGTCCGTTATCATTCCCCAGGAGAGGAATTGTCTACTCAATCCCACTCACGGCGACTTCAAGAAAATTCGAATCGGCAAGCCCGAGCCCTTCTCTTTCGATCCACGAATGTGGAAATAATCATTCCACCTTCGCGTCGAAGATTCCGGTCTCAATCACGCCTGCATGCTTCATCTGGACGATGATGCGGTAGTCGCCCGCGTTTGGGAATCCATACGGAAAATCAGCTTCGGGCGGCAAACCGGATTCCATATGCAGGTGCTCCTGCAGTGACGGATTGGCCAGCGCCAGCGCCGCCATGGGCACCGATCCGGATGGATGCACGTGCGCAAAGACCGTTCCGTCATTCTTCAGGAACGCCGCATGCCCGGGCATCCCCATGTACAGTTCGGAGTCCTCCACGGGTTTGCCATTTCGATCCAGCAGCCGGAATTTAAAGGTCGTCGCCTGCCTGGCTTTTAGGGGAGTGCTATCTCTAATCCATTCGATTCGCGCTCCGTCTGTCGATTCACCGCGAACGCCCGCGGCATCGTCGCCACTTAGGGGAGCCCCTGCGATGGCCTGTGGTAAGGTCAACTCCGCGACCAGCGTTTCCGGCAAGCCGTCGCGATGCACCACGTCGCCGTAGAGTTTGTAGCGTCCCGCCGGCATGGGCGGCAGATCGTGCGTGAACACGCCGCTCGAAGTCATCTCGGGATGCAGATGCCAGACTCGATTCGTGTCAGGCTCCGCGATCATATAAAGATGCATCAGGTGACCATGGTCGGGCAGAAAATCGCCCATTCCGCGACGCACGCGCCAGCCCGGGTCGGTCAGTTTCAACACAAGCTTATCGCCAAGGTCCACGCTTGCCGACATTACCAGCGGCTTATAGATGTTTCCTGCGTAGCCCTTGGCTTCGGACTTCCACCATTGGTCGCCGCTCCACAGGATAAACACCACCAGCGCCGCCGCAGCCGCCATCAGCATCCGCGCCCGGCGCTTGGAGCGATCGCTCGCGGCAGTTCCCGGTTCGAGTTGTGCTTCCCGAACGCTCGCGCCCACGATGCTCACCATACCCACCGCCAGCACGATCATCAGGCCGAACAGCAACCCGCCGAGCGCCGCCTGCATGCCTTTGGTTTGTGTCGCCAGCGCCGGCACCGGCACCGAGAGCTGTCCAGAGCCTTGCGCGCCGTCCGCCTGAATGCGCACTTGCCACGATCCCGGCGCCATCATCCACAGCGATCCCGTGAAGAACTGCGGATCGAGCTTGGACCGTTGCATCAAATCCGGAGTCGGCGCGAATTTTGCAGCCGCAACGGTGAGGGGAATCGGAGTGACGTGAATCTCACCGACGCCGGGCGCCGAGCAGCGAATCTCGATTTCGGCGACGCCCGGAACCACCGTGGGCGGCCGGATCGTGACGAACATCGGATACGGCCCCGCGGGGCCTTCCAGAAAAATGTCGGGCGATCCGACGTGAGCAAAGACGCAACTCGCGAACGCAAGAGCGGTCGCCGTCCTGAAAATCAACGTTTCACCTTTTGCATGTATCTTCCCCACGCGAGGCCGAACCCGGACGTCGCCAGCGCCGTTCCGAACGCGATCCACATCAGCGCCGGGAAATTCCGTTCAGCGGGAAGGAACAGGTTGCGCGCTTCCAGTGAATTGGCGCCTGTCGCGTAGTCCCGATAAATGGTCCCGAAGAATCCATTCGCAGCCGCGGGTGTCATTAGAAAATCCGAGAACGGCCACTGCACCGCCACGAACGCTCCGAAAAACACCGCTCCGCACGCCAGCGCCTGCATCACGACGTTCCACTTCGCGATCCGCGGGCGGAGCAGATCCAGAGCGAACGCTGGCACGATTAGCAGAACCGGAAACGCGGGAGGAATGAACTGCGTCACCGGATTGTACACAGGCCCGAGTTTGGGCTGCGCCGGAAAAAGCGGAAGAATCCAGATCAGAGACGCTATGCACAGCGTAAAGATGCCGGCCACGATGGTGGCGGCCCAGCGGCGCTGCGAGGTCCAGGCGCTCTCGATCAGCACGGGCGGCGCCGTGATCGCAACCGCAATATAGAATGCCGCCGTGTGCTGCTCGACACGCTGATTGAGCTCCATGATGACCACCTGAGTCGTGACCAGAATGATGGCGCTCAGATACAGAAACAGCCAGTCGAGCCGGAGGCGTTCCTCCACGCTGGAGCGATTCATGTGTCCCAGAACCAGCATGCGGGAGCCGATCTGGATCGCAATGACGCCCACCGCCAGCACCACGTGCGGGGGGCTGAGAATCTTCACGTCGAGCCCGTACGCGCTGTGCCACCAGTCGTCGAACGGCGCTGAGGCGAGCATCGCCACTCCGCCCCACGCCATGACGAACGCGCCCAGCGGCCCGTAAAATCCCCACATCCGCACGGATGCTCTGCGAACTTCCGGGAGCTTGCCGAACGTCGGCGCGAGAATGAGGTACGCCGATGAAATCCCTGCGATGATGCCGCACAAATAAATCGCGATGTGGGGCGGCGTCCAAAATGTATCGCGACCGATGGAGCGGTGCCAGGAAATATCCCACTGCCCGCCGATCATGGCCGAGGTCACCCCAATCACGGACGCCCACAGGTACCAGGGAATCGTGGGCAGAGAGATGGCTCGCGAGTGCGCCCGGGGAAGGACTATGCTATCCGCCATACTTCCAGGCTACTGCAAAATCTTCATCCGTTTGGCGACGCGCGCGATGATTTCGACGGCGCGTTCCAGCACATCGCGCGAGTGCGCTGAGGTCACGATGGTGCGGATGCGCGCCTTGCCTTCGGGGACGGTCGGATAACCGAGGCCGGTCGCGAATACGCCTTCTTCGAACAGCGCGCGGGAAAACGCGTGCGCGGTGGCCGCGTCGCCTACCATGATCGGCGTGATGGGAGTCTCGCTCGCGCCCGTCGAAAGTCCGCTGGCGTGCAGCCCGTTCTGGAATAATCGTGTGTTCGACCAGAGTTTTTCGATGCGTTCCGGCTCTTGTTCGAGAATGTCGAACGCGGCCAGGCACGCGGCCGCCACAGCCGGCGGATGCGACGTGGAGAACAGAAACGGGCGCGCGCGATGGTACAGAAAATCGATCAGGTCGCGGCTCCCGCACACATACCCTCCCAGCACGCCAACCGCTTTCGACAGTGTCCCGACCTGAATATGGACGCGGCCGTGCAGATCGAAATGATCCACTGTGCCGCGCCCGTTCTTCCCTAGTACGCCGGATGCATGCGCGTCGTCCACCATCATGATCGCGCCGTATTTCTCGGCTAGTTGCGTCAACATGGCTAGCGCTCCTATGTCGCCGTCCATCGAAAAGACGCCGTCGGTGATCAGCAGCTTGTGTCCGGATTGATTTTGCAATGCCGCCAGTTTCTCTTCGGCGTGCGCAGCGTCGCGATGGCGGAACACGTGGATCTTGGCCTTCGAAAGCCGGCAGCCGTCGATGATGCTCGCGTGGTTGAGCTCGTCGGAAATGATGTGATCTTCGGGTGTGAGGATCGCCGCGACCGTTCCGGCGTTGGCGGCAAATCCGGATTGAAAGACCACGCATGCCTCGACGTTCTTGAACGCGGCGATGCGGCTCTCCAGTTCCATATGGATACTCATGGTCCCGGAAATGGTGCGCACCGCGCCCGATCCGGCTCCGTAGTGGCGCGCCGCGTTGCACTCAGCCTCGATCAGCTTGGGATGATTCGCCAGACCGAGATAGTTGTTGGACGCGAGATTGATAACGTCGCGTCCATCGAATCGCGCCACGGGCTCGCAAGCCGATTCGAGATGCCGCAGGTGCTGATACGTTCCGGCGGCGCGAAAGTTTTCAAGTTGCTGCGTGAGATAAGAAAGCGGATTTGCCATCAATTCATTATGGCAATGCGGTAAACTGTCAACGTAGCCAATCTGTTGGCCGAATGGCGGAATTGGCAGACGCACCAGACTCAAAATCTGGCGTTCTTCACTGAACGTGTCGGTTCGACCCCGACTTCGGCCACCACGCCCTACTCCGCCTTAAGTACTTCGCAGCCCCGAGTACCATGTTTTAGCCGATTTCCTTCCTTATCATCCCGGGCTTCAATGGACCATGGTTCGTAAAATCACTCTAGGTATGCTCGCGTTCAGCTTGATTCAAGCTGCCGGGGCACACACGACGTACAGAGGTGAAGCGTTGGTGGTCGGGGCGAGAGTCCTGGGAATCGGTGTTTCCATTGAGGACACCGGCTCGCTGCCGAGCTCCGGCGGATCCCTGTCGACGGATTTGCTAAACGTGAATCTTCCCACGTTGCTGAAGGCCGACCTGCTGAGCGCAAATACCAGCGGCCAAAACGGCGAAACGGATTCACGAGCGTCGGTTGCCGATGTGACGTTGACCGTTCCCGGCGTGACGGTGACCGCTTCGGTGTTGAGTTCCAGTGCCACCGCAACCTGTCGCAACGCCTTCGGCTCCTCCGTGATTCTGGACCTCAAAGTCAACGGGCTGTCCGTTTTTGTGACTGGGGCTCCGAATCAGACTGTTCCGCTGCTGGTCGGTACATTGGTAATCAATGAACAGTCCAGTTCCGTGGTCAATACGTCGCAAGGCAGCAGTGGCGACATGTTGGTGAACGCGCTGCATCTGCGAGTGCTGGGCGTCGCCGATGTAGTGATTTCGTCATCGCGCGCCGGCGTAAGCTGCGCGGCTGCGACGGGTGTTCCAGGCTGAGATTTGCTGAACTGCAATCTACCGCCGGCGCTCTTCTAGCTCTTCCAACGTCCTCGGCCAATCTTCGCGCAGCAGGCGGCTCAGCGCGCGATCGGCGAGCAGCTTTCCTCCGGTCTGGCATTTCGCGCAATAATTGGTTTCGTTTGACGCGTAGCGGATGCGCTGAATTTTCGCGCCGCAGCGTGGACATGGCTGGCCATAGCGGCCATGAGCGGCCATCTCTTCACGAAACGCCGTGACCTTTTCAGGAAATTTTCCGCCGGCGTCTTTTCGAAGAATTTCAGTCCAGTCGATCAGGGCCTCGCGCGTTGCCTTGTGGAGCCTCGCGATTTCTTCGGGCGTCATGCGCTGTGTGAGCAGAATCGGAGACAATTGCGCGCGATGCAGAATTTCATCGGAATACGCGTTGCCGATGCCGCTGAACAAGTGCGGATCTGTCAGCGATCGTTTCAACGTATGATTCGCCGACGTGAGCGCTGCGCTGAATTCTTTCAGCGTTGAACTGAGCGGATCAATCCCACCGGGATCGAGCACCGCCGGGTCGCCGGCGATCAAATGCAATGCCGCTCGTTTCCGCGACCCGGCTTCTGTCAGAGTGAGCGTACCCGAATCGAACTCGAATGCGGCAAGCGTACGACGTCCGTCGGGAGTTTTCTTCTTATCGCCCCAATGAAGACGTCCCGCGATCATCAGGTGCAGGACCAGCCACAAATCGTTATCGAGCCCTATGGCGATGCGTTTGCCGATCCGTCGTAGTTGGCGAACCCGATGGCCGTGCGCCGCGCTGACTGGTGGTTCGGCGGTTCGTAACAAGAAAGGTCCACCAATCAGAACCTTTTCCAGCGTGTGAGCGAGAATGCGCTGCTCGAGCGCTTCGATGTAGACCGTGATATCCGGCAGCTCCGGCATCTACTGTGGTGCTGGAGCTGCCTCGTTCTTCACGATCTTTCCAAACATCGCCCCACCGTGACCCGCACCTGCTCCACTCCACGTGCCGGCGTACGTTCCGTTGTACAACACCACGCGCGCAGTGAATTTCCCGAAACCAGGGACCGTGAAATCGGTCAGTGAGATTACCGGCGTATCGCCCGCAAACTTCACCGGAAGATTCATGGCGACCTTGAAATCTTTTTTGTTGTACAGAATCTTCGCCTCGATCTTCCAGGTGTCCTCCTTGATCTTGGTCACTTTCTCGATCACGTAGCTATCGTCGTGAAGTTCGGAGCTGTCGCCGAGCGTGTAGTAGCCGACCAGTTTCACGTTGACCATCGCGTCCTGAAACTGCTTTTCGGCGGCGTTCAGTTCAGGCGGCGGTGCATCCTGCGCCAGCGCCAATAGGGGCAATAAGAATAGAGCGGGCCTCATGCCGAACAGGCTATCAGAAATGCGTATAACATTTGAGAATGCGCACGTTCACGCTGTTTCTTTCGATTTCAGGCGCTTTCGCCGCTGGCCTGCCCTACATGACTCAACCGACGTTGTGTCCCACGCGTCCGGAGATCGCGTTCGTTTCGGGCGGCGACATTTGGGTCGCGCCGGCGAAGGGCGGGGAAGCGCACTTGCTGGTTTCGCATCCAGCCGACGAATCGCGTCCCTTATATTCGCCGGATGGAAACAGGCTTGCGTTTATATCGACGCGCACCGGCGGAGGCGACATCTACGTCCTCACGCTGGCGACTGGCGAGCTGAAGCGGCTCACGTTCGACGATCGTATGGAGCAGCTCGACGCCTGGTCGCGCGATGGGAAATGGATTTATTTTTCGAGTGGCGCGCACGATGTGGGCGGCAAGAACGACGTGTATCGCGTCAGCTCCGAAGGCGGCACGCCGATGACGGTGAGTGCGGACCGGTTCACCAACGAATTTCAGGGCGCACCCTCCCCCGACGGCACGGTGGTAGCGTTCGCGGCTCGCGGCAACGGCGATCAGCAGTGGTGGCGTCATGGGCACAGTCATCTGGATGAATCCGAAATCTGGCTGCGCAAGGACAATGGCGCTTACGAGAAAGTGATCGATCTGAACGGTCGCAACGTCTGGCCGATGTGGATGCCGGATGGCAAGCAGCTTTATTTCATGTCCGATCGTGGCGGCGCGCAGAATATCTGGAGCGACATCTTGGGCGGAAAGCCGAAGCAGATCACGAAATTCACGGATGGGCGCGTCCTGTGGCCATCCATCGGCGACGACGGTAAAGCAGTGGTGTTCGAACACGATTTCAAGATCTGGCAGCTCGACACGAAAACCGGCGAGTCGTATCCGCTGCCGATCAAGCTGGTGGGCTCGGCGGCGTCGCCGGGAATCAGTCATCTGACGCTGAACCAGTTCACTGATCTGGCGCTGTCGCCGGATGCCAAGAAGATCGCAGTGATCGCGCACGGAGAAGTTTTCGCATCGTCGGCGCGCGATGGAGGCGAGGCGATTCGCGTGACCAATACGCCGGGTCCGGAATCGTCGGTGACGTGGTCACCCGATTCGACGCGCATCGCGTACCTGAGTCAGCGCGATGCGATCACTCACGTCTTTACTTACGACTTCGCCAAGCACGCGGAAACGCAGTTGACGCGAGACGCGCTGTCGGATCAAGGTCCGCAATTTTCGCCGGATGGCAAGACCATCGCGTTTGTGCGCGACCGCAAAGAACTGCGCGTCGTCGATCTCGATTCGAAGCAGGAGCGGACGCTGGTCTCGGGCTATATAGGAGGAAATTTCGGCCCGTCGAGCTTCGCGTGGTCGCCCGACAGCAAGTGGATCGCCTACGCAAACGCTGGCGCTCAATCGCTGCGGAATCTCTACGTGGTTACGGCCAGCGGCGGCGCCGGGCGGCAGATTACGTTCCTGGCGAACACCAACATCAGCGGAATCCAGTGGAGCCCCGACGGAAAATTCATTCTGTACGATACCAGCCAACGCACCGAGGCTCCGCAGGTCGCGCGTGTCGACCTGACGCCGCGCCAGCCCAACTACACCGAAGAGAAGTTCGAGGATTTGTTCAAGCCCGAACCTCCGCGCGCCGGCCGCGGTGGTGCTGCTGAAGTGAAGCCGCCGCTAAAACCGGTCGAGATCGATTTCGAAGACATCAAATCGCGGATTACGATGTTGCCGGTGGGACTCAACGTCGCGCAGCCGCAAATTAGTCCGGATGGGAAAATGCTCCTGTTCACTGCGAACGTCGGCGGGCAGACCAATCTCTATCTATATCCGCTGGACGAGGCTCCAGCAGGCGGCCGGGGAGGACGCGGAGGCGCTGATGGTAACGCTCGCGGGCCGCGTCAGTTGACATCGACTCCGGGGCAAAAATCACACGCGCATTTCACGCAGGATTCGCGCGAGGTGTTTTATCTCGAAGCCGGCCGCGTGCAGAGCATCACCATCGACAACCGCACGACCAAGGCCGTGAACGTCAACGCGGAAATGGACGTCGATTTTCACAAAGAAAAGACGGCCGTGTTCGAAGAAGCGTGGGCCGGTCAACGCGACGGGTTTTACGATCCGAATTTCCACGGCGTCGATTGGAACGCTGTACGGAAAACGTACGCTCCGTTGATCGAAGGAGCACAAACGCCCGACGAAATGCGCGCGATCTTGCGATTGATGATCGGCGAGCTGAACTCGTCCCATTCAGGCATTTCGGCTCCGGCTGCGGCCGGGCAGGGCGGTCTGCCGAGAGCGGTCACGGGACAGCTCGGCTTGACGTTCGATCGCGCGGAGTATGAAAAATCCGGCAAGTTGAAAATCACCGAAGTCCTGCCTCATTCGCCTGCGGCGCTGGCCAAGATTCAAGTGAGCGAAGAGCTGCGCGCCATCGACGGCAAGGCACTGGGCGCGGGTGTCAGCGTCGATGAACTGCTGCAGCATAAGGTCGACAAACGCGTTGCGCTCGATGTCAGTGGACGCGAAGTGATCGTGAGGCCGGTTGGCTCGCTCGTGGATCAGACCTATCGAAAATGGGTGGAAGACAATCGCGCCTACGTTGCGAAAATCAGCAATGGAAAATTGGGCTACGTGCACATGCGCGATATGTCCGACCAGGCGCTGACGCAGCTTTATCTCGATCTCGATGCGGAGAATCGCACGAAATCAGGTGTGGTGATCGACATTCGCAACAACAACGGTGGATTCGTGAACGCATACGCGCTGGACGTGCTCTCGCGGCAACCTTATATGACCATGACCAATCGCGGCGGGCCGGCGGGATCGGCGCGAACAGTGCTCGGGCAGCGGTCGCTCGAGCTGCCAACGATTCTAGTCACCAATCAGCATTCACTTTCCGATGCCGAGGATTTCACCGAGGGCTATCGGACCATGAAGCTCGGCAAAGTGGTCGGCGAGCCGACCGCGGGCTGGATCATTTATACCGGATCCATGGATCTGGTGGACGGAACCGTGATGCGAATGCCCGGAACGCTAGTGGTCGGGTCGGATGGAAAAAGAATGGAAAACAATCCGAGGCCAGTAGACGTCGCAGTGACGCGGCCAATCGGTGAAACTTTTACGGGCAAGGATTCGCAACTCGACGCGGCGGTGAAAGAACTGCTCGCGGGGATCGAAAGGAAATAATCGTGAGACTCACGGTCTTTTTTGCATTGGCTTCACTGACTTTCGGGCAAGGCGTCGACTACGTCAAGGAACATTACACCAAGTACGAAGCGCAGATCGCGGTGCGCGACGGAAAGAAGCTGTTCACGTCCATCTACGTGCCCAAGGACGATTCCGAAAAATGGCCGATCATGTTCGATCGCACGCCGTACAGCGTCGCGCCGTACGGGATCGACAACTATCGCAACAACCTGGGGCCGTCCGAAAAGTTCGCGAAAGAGAAATTCATTTTCGTGTATCAGGACGTGCGCGGAAGAAACATGAGCGAAGGCGAGTTTCGCGATATGACGCCGCACATCGGCGCCAAGCGCGGTCCCAACGACGTGGATGAGGCGTCGGATACCTACGACACCATTGACTGGCTGATCAAGCATGTGCCGAACAACAACGGCAAAGTGGGGATGTGGGGAATTTCGTATCCCGGCTTTTACACGGCGGCGGGCGTGATCGACGCGCATCCGGCGCTGGTGGCCGCGTCGCCGCAGGCTCCGATTTCAGACTGGTTCATTGGCGACGATTTTCATCACAATGGCGCGCTGTATCTGCCGCACGCGTATCAGTTCTTCGATGGGTTCGGGCGCCCGCGGCCGGCACCAGTGATTCAGACGTTTCGCGCACCGGCGAATCCAAACTGGGTGGACGCATACGAATTCTTCATGCGTGTGGGTCCACTGGCAAACATTGACGAGAAATACTTCAAGCGCGACGTCGCGTTCTGGACGCAGATCACCCAGCATCCCAACTACGACGAGTTTTGGCAAGCTCGCAATCTTCTGCCGCATCTGAAGAGTATCAAGCCGGCTATCATGACCGTCGGAGGCTGGTTCGATGCCGAGGATCTGTACGGCGCCCTCAACGTGTATAAATCGATCGAGCAGCAGAGCCCTGGCGCGAACAACATCCTGGTGATGGGGCCGTGGTTCCACGGCGGGTGGTCGCGCTCAGATGGCGAGTCGCTAGGCAACGTGCATTTCGGAGCTAAAACGTCGCCATTTTATCAGGAGAACATCGAGTTTCCGTTTTTCAATTTTTATCTGAAAGGCAAGGGCGATCCGAAGCTGCCGCAAGCGTACGTTTTCGAGACCGGAAAAAATGTCTGGCACAAGCACGACGCGTGGCCCCCGAAAAACGTTCAACCAGCATCGCTGTATCTGCATGCGGGCGGAAAACTTTCATTCACCGCACCCAGCGACGAGAGCTTCGATGAATACATCAGCGATCCCGACAAGCCGGTTCCCTATATTTCCGGCCAAGCCGCGGGCGTGACGCGCGAGCACATGACCGAAGATCAGCGCTTCGCGGCGTCGCGTACGGACGTGTTGGTTTATCAAACGGAACCGCTGGATCATGATGTGACCATCGCGGGCCCTCTGACGGCGAGCCTGTTCGTATCGACCAGCGGAACGGATTCCGATTTCGTAGTGAAACTGATCGACGTGTATCCCGACGATTACCCAGACAATGTTCCGAATCCGGCGGGAGTGCGGATGGCCGGCTACCAGCAATTGATTCGCGGCGAGATATTCCGCGGGCGTTTTCGAAAGAGCTACGAAAAACCGGAAGCGTTCGCGCCAGGGAAAACCGAGAAAATCGAATACGTAATGCCGGACATTTATCATACGTTCCGCCCGGGCCATCGGATCATGGTGCAGGTCCAAAGCTCATGGTTCCCCGTGGCGGACCGGAATCCGCAGACTTTCGTGCCGAACATCTATGAAGCGAAGGCTTCGGATTTCAAGAAAGCCACCGAGCGGGTGTATCATTCGCGGTCCGCAAGCTCGCGCGTGATCGTCAACGTGATGCCTGCGGAAACTATCGCTCCGGCGCGTGCGACCGGGACGGGCGCGCGGCAGTAAGCGTCGCCAATTCCTTTTTCGTCAACTCCCGATACGTGCCGATCTGCAAGTCGCCGATCTCGATCGGGCCGATCCGTACGCGGACCAGTTTTAGAACCTTCGCGCCTAGCGCCTCCACCATGCGGCGGACCTGGCGATTGCGGCCCTCGCTGATGGTGATCTCGAAAAACGTGTAGCGCTCCGAATCGCGGATGCGCTTCACGATAGCCGGGCGCGTGGAGCCGTCGGCGAGCTCGATGCCGCCGCGTAACTGGTCGAGCTGGTCGTCGCCTAACCGCAGCGAACTTTTTACGAGATACGTTTTGGGAACCTTCGATTCGGGATTACTGATGTAGTCGCCGAAGTCCGTATCGTTGGTCATGATCAACAGGCCGCTGGTGTCCTGGTCCAGGCGTCCGACGTTGAAGACCCATTCGCCGAGATCCTTGAGCAGATCATAGACGGTCGGCCGGCCTTCTGGATCTTTGTAAGTGGTCAGATAGCCCTTCGGCTTGTACAGCAGTAGATAAATTTTGCGACGCGCGCTTAGGGGGCGGCCGTCGAAAGTCACGCGATCGCGTGCGAGATCCACCCAATGATCCGGCGTCTGGATGATCTTACCGTTCACCGCGACGCGGCCCGTGCCGATCCAGCTACGCGCTTCGGTGCGCGAACCGAGGCCGGCTTTGGACAACACCCGGTCCAGTGTCTTCAGCGTACGCTTGCCTTGTCCGTGGTTGCCTCGTGTGTCGCGCAATTCTTATGATCGTACAGCGAGCCCGCACAGCGAATGCGTTGTGCGTCCGAAGGCAATATGATCGAATGCGTTCCGAATTTTTCCGAGGGTAGAGACGCACATGTTGTGCGCGCGATCGTCGATGCCATTGCTGGGGTTCCCGGGGTTCTGCTCCTGGGGTATGAATCCGATGCGGACCACAATCGCAGCGTTGTGACTTTCGCCGGGCCGAAAGATGCTGTGATGGAAGGAGCGATTCGCGGGGCAGGGCGCGCAGCGGAGCTGATCGACCTGACGTTGCACGAAGGCGTCCATCCGCGCGTAGGCGTCGCCGATGTGATTCCATTCGTGCCGCTAGAGGGAGCGACGCTCGAGGAATGCGTCGACGTCGCGCATCGGGCAGGTACGGAGATCTGGAATCGATCCGGCGTGCCGGTTTATTTTTACGAAGCCGCCGCGCGGATTCCGGAACGGCGTCGGCTGGAGAAAATCCGGCGGCGCGGATTCGACGGGCGTCCGCCTGACGTCGGCGATATTGCGGCGCATCCTCGGGCTGGCGCATCGGTGGTGGGGGCGCGCGGATTTCTGATCGCGTTCAACGTCAACCTGGATACGGAAGATGTCGAAGTCGCGCGCTCAGTAGCCAAATCAATTCGCGAATCCGCTGGCGGATTTCCGTTCGTAAAAGCGATGGGACGCTATCTCGCTTCAAGACGTTGCGCCCAGGTTTCAATGAACTTGACGAATTTCGCCCAGACGCCGCTGGACCGTGTATTCGAGGCGATTCGCACGCAGGCGCCAGTACGATCCTGCCAATTGGTGGGGTTCGTCCCGCGGCGCGCGTTCGAGATGTTTCCAGAGTTTTTCAAGTGCGCGGAGAATTTCGAGCCATCCAGAGTCTTGGAGAATCGAATAGAACAACTTCGACTGATAAAATGAAAGCAGGTGTTAGTTACTATTGAGCCTAAGACGCCCCGCCCCGCGTGGCTGCGAGCCCCGGCGCCGGTCGGCGAAAACTACCGGAATCTGAAAGAGCTAGTGGAGACCTTACAGCTCCACACGGTGTGCGAAAGCGCGGCGTGTCCTAACATCGGCGATTGCTGGAATCGCCGCACCGCAACGTTCATGATCCTGGGCAATGTGTGCACGCGCCGTTGTGGATTTTGCGCGGTCCAAAAAGGCGCGCCCCTCGCCGTCGATTACGATGAGCCTCGACGCGTTGCCGAAGCGTGCGCTGCACTCGGGCTGAAATTCGCCGTGATTACCAGTGTGAATCGTGACGACCGCAGGGACGGCGGAGCGGAACTGTTCGCGCTGACCATCCGCGCCATTCGCGAGCGTCTTCCCAAATGCGGCGTCGAGGTGCTGGTCCCCGACTTTCAGGGCTCGCATGCGGCCATGGACATCGTGCTGGAAGCCGCGCCTGACGTTCTCAATCACAACACGGAGACCGTTCCGCGGCTATATCGGCAGGTACGCATGGGCGCGCGATATGAACGGTCGCTGGACATGCTCGCCTATGCGAAGCAAGCGCGGCCGGAGATTCCTACGAAGTCCGGCCTGATGCTCGGATTGGGAGAAACCATCGAGGAAGTGCTGACGGTGATGCGCGATCTGCGCACCGCGAACGTCGACATTCTGACACTCGGCCAATATCTGCGGCCATCGCCAAAGCACCTGCCGATTTTGCGATACGTTCCGGTGGAAGAGTTCGCCGAATTGAAGAAGCGCGGCTACGAGATGGGATTTCAGCACGTGGAAAGCGGACCGCTCGTGCGCAGCTCCTACCATGCGGCGGACGCGGTCGCATGACCCAATCGGCTCCAGGGGTTCGCACTATTACGCTTCCCATGCCATGGGAGCTGGAAACCGTCAACGTCCACATTGTTGATCTGGACGATGGTTTCTTGCTGGTGGATTCCGGCATCGCGACCGAGGAATGTTTCGACGCGCTGGAAGGCGCGCTCAACGAGTTAAAGATTACCTGGCGCGACATCCGCACGCTGTTCCTTACCCATCTGCATCCGGATCACATCGGGCTGTCGTGGAAGATTCTGGAGCTGAGCGGCGCGCGGCTGGTGATGCATCGTGTGGAGGCGGATTATCTCGCCCTGGTGTCGCGCGAAAGCCGCGCTCCGTTTTTCGCGCAAGCCATGCTGGCGGCGGGCGTTCCCGAAGACATGCAGAAGCGCATGGATCATGCGCTACGCGACGTGCGGCGGCACTTCCGCGAACACAAAACGGACTGGCTGCTGGAAGGCGGCGAGCGGATTCCGGTTCGCGGAGGAACCCTCGAAGCGGTATGGACTCCCGGGCATTCGCCTGGACACGTGTGCCTGTATTCGCCCGAGCATCGCTACCTGATTTCGGGCGATCATATTCTGCAATTCATCACCCCCAACATCGGATGGCATCCCGACTCGGATATGCTCGCGGCGTATCTGGACTCGCTGGATCGATTGAATCCCTTCGACATCGACCTAGTTCTTCCATCCCACGGCCACGCGTTCCGCGGGCATCGCGAACGGATTCGCGAAACGACGGAGCATCACGATGAGCGCTGCGCGCAGATTATCGGGCATATCGCGAAAACTCCCTTGACCGCGTATGGATTGGTAGAGCAAATCTGGCCGCGCGGCCTGACGCCGTTTCACCAGCATTTCGCGGTGTTCGAAATTCTCGCGCACCTGGAATACCTGCAGCGGCGCGGCCGCGTGACCTCGCAAACACGCGGTGGACCGCTGGCATGGATGCCGGGACAGTGATTCGCCTGCTACTCTTAGTGTTCGCGATTGCCGCTGCGCGGCGCAACAGATTGCCTTCGACCTCGCTTCGGAAGAGATCATTGAACAGCGCGTCCGCTCTTTCACGACCAAGAATGCGACACGCGAGCCGGCCCTTAAGAAGCTGTTCGAAGATGCCGGATGTGCGGGCGACGCGCTGGTGGAGCAGCCAGTCAAGGGTTCGCGCCATCCAAATCTCATATGCACGCGCCAAGGTGATCGTGATTCGACCATCGTGGTCGGCGCGCATTTCGATCTGATCGAGGCTGGAAGCGGTGTGGTCGATAACTGGAGCGGCGCCTCGCTGCTTGCCAGCCTTTATCAAGGCCTGGCCAAGTCGCCTCGCGTCCACACATTTGTCTTTGTGGGATTCACAGACGAAGAGAAAGGCTTGGTGGGATCGAAGGCGTTCGTAAAGCAGCTCGGCGACGACGCATCGCGCGTGAAGGCCATGATCAACATGGATACCCTCGGGTTGTCCGAGACCAAGGTTTGGGTGAGCCATTCGGATCCGGAACTAGTGAAATGGATTGGCGTGGCAGCCGGGACCATGAAACTTCCGGTCGGGGCCGTGAACGTCGACAAGATCGGAAGTTCGGATTCGGAGTCGTTTCGTGAACGCCGGATTCCCGCGATGACGATTCATTCACTGACCCAAGATACGTTGTCTATTCTCCATTCACCTCGCGACAAGTTCGAAGCGCTGCATCCGGCCGAGTACTATCGTAGCTATCGACTGATCCTGGGATTTCTTGCGATCCTCGACCAGAAGCTCGACTGATAAGCTGCCAATGGCATGTGCTTGAGCCGGCAGAATTAATAGATAGAACTTTTTCGTCACCGAAGCGTATAGTAAGTCAAATGTTCACCTTTCTGGTGTGGTGCATCTTGTTTTTGCTTTGCTGGCCGCTGGCGATTGCGGCGCTGTTCATTTATCCCGTCGTGTGGCTGCTGACGCTGCCATTCCGGATCATCGGGATCGCCGTGGGCGGCGCATTGCACCTGGTGTGGTCGATCGTCATGCTGCCGTTTTTCGTGGTCCGCCGCCTGGGCCGAATCTGAGCTATAGTCTCAGAAGAAAGGCGGAACCATGGAGATCGATCGCAGGCTGTTCATTGCCAGTCTGGGCGGCGCGGCCGCCGTGGCGTCCATGAGTCATGAAGCTCGGGCTGAAGCGCTGGAGCATTACATGTCGGATCAGTTGGAAGAATCCGACGACGACGATACCAAGCCGAAATTTCCGACTGCCGCCGAACTGGAATCGCAAATCGAGACGCGTGGATTCCGGCGCGGCGCCGGCGGACTGTTCATCGCAGGGCGGGGCAACGTCAAAAAGCTTCCGCCGATGCCCGCCAAACCGACCCTGCTGGATTTCTACAATCTCCGTTTCACCACCGTCAATCACTGCCTGCAAAGCGCGACCGATGCTCTGAAGAAGGGCCAGACCGAAGAAGTAGTGCTCGCGTGCCTGCTCCACGACGTGGTTCAGACGCTCATGAAAACCGATCATGGATGGTGGGGCGCTCAGATGTTCGAGCCGTACGTTTCCGAAAAGGTCACGTTTGCGATCCGCTATCATCAGGCGCTGCGGTTCTATCCCGATCACAGCGTCGGCTACGAATATCCGGATCTATACAAGCGCATCTTCGGCGAGGACTACACACCTCCTCCGCACATCGAAGCCGCGTACAAGTTCACACGCAATCACAAATGGTACATGGAGCCGCGCTTGGTCACGGTGCACGATCTGTACGCCTTCGATCCGAACGCGAAGGTTTCCATGGACCCGTTCGTCGACATCATTGGACGCCACTTCAAGCAGCCCAAGGAGGGTCTGGGCAACGACAACAGCGCCGTGGCGCATTTCTGGCGCACGATGGTGGCTCCGGATACGCCGCTGTAAAGCCTACTGCACCACGATCCGGTCGTATTTACTGAAAGCCGACATGTCGCTCAGGATTACTCGATCGCCGGGAGCGAGGCCGCTGCGGATCTGGATTGTGTTTACCGAGGATCGCCCGTACTGGACCTTCACTCGAATCGCTTGACGTCCGTCAGGATCCAGCTTGAAGAGCACGCCGTCGGCGTTGGGCTGGCTGACTACCGGGCGGCCGACATAGATCGCGTTGGTGAGCGTGACGAGGTTGAGGACCGGCTCCACGCGCGTGCCTACGGGCATGTCATCGAGGGCTTCGGCGAATTCGACGTCGGCGGTGACCATTCCATTTAAGACTGGAGAGATTCGGGCGACTTTGCCGGCGTGGACGCGGGTCCCGGGCTGAAGTTCGATTGGTCCCAGCCGGATAGCTTGCCTTTGCTGTTCCGGCAACGTGAGCTGGATCAGCGTCGGTGCTTTGACAATCCCCGATACGCGAATCGCGAGCGGCATGTCGCCCTGTTTGACGGTGTCGACCCAAATGGCGTCGCGATGGACCACCGGTTCGGTGACGGACTGCGCCTTCGCGACGGCAATGAGTCCAACTCCCAGGAGCAGGAGAATCGCCGCGCACGCCAGCCCCAATCCAGGGAGCGTATGCGAGTCTGGTTCAGAAGGACTGAGCAGCCGGCGGATGCGGTTCACCAGAGAGCCGCCATTGGCCGCCACCGCGCTGGCGTGAGATGGGCGCGCCGATTCCAATTCAGCCAGGGCGCGCGCATAGGCCAGCACATCGCCGCTGGAGGCGACGGCGAGGTCGTCGCAACACAGCTCGCGTTCGATGCGAATCTGTTTTGAAACCCACCACATCGCTGGATGGTAAAACAGCAGCGCCTCGACGACGTTTTGCAGCAGGTTCACCAGAAAATCGTGCCGGCGGATGTGCGCGAGCTCGTGCGCGAGCAGAGCTTCCAGGTGGCCGGCGGGAAGACCGGCGAGCGCGCCTATCGGCGTAAGGATCGCGGGACGAAGCCAGCCGACGACGGAGGGGACTTCGACAGCCGTCGAAACCAGCAATCGAACGGGACGCGACACGCCGATCCGCCGCGCGAGCTTTTCGAGCGCCCGTTGCCATTCGATGGGTGCGTTGCGCGCCGCCGTGAATCGCAGACGCGTGGCGAGGAACCATCCGCCCATCAACCGGATGGAGAACGCGATTACACCGGCGAACCAGGTCCCGACCAGCCAGGGGGTGACGCGTTGCCAGACGCCGGGCGCGGGAAGATAGGTTTCAAACACAGCCGGAATCGAGTGGTTCGGGGCCGCCGCGACAGCGCCCGCGTAGCTATTCGAACTGGAACCCATAACAACGAACGTGACGACCGGCGCGGCGGCCATCGCGGCAAACGCCGCGCAGGCGAGCAGATATCGGGCATTCGCGGGGCGAACCAAACGGCGCGCGAGCGAAAAAATCGCCGCGACCATTGCGCCCTGCCACAGGAAATGGATCAACGTCCAGCCCAGGCGGTCGACCCACGGCTGCGCTAACAAAAGCTGCATCGTGTTCATCGCGTTCCCTTTCTTTTCTCAAATTCGTCGAGCATGCGGCGGATTTCATCCAGATCCTGGCGCGAAGCTGCCTTGGATTCGAGCGCGCCCAGTAGGAGGCTCTTGGCAGAGCCGTCGAACGCTCGGTGAAGCAGCTCGCCGGCGATGCGCCGCTGGGTCTGTTCCTTGGGCGTGCTGGGTCGGTAGACATGCGACCGGAAGCGCTCGCTGCGGGTGAGCAGCCCTTTTTCGGTCATCAATTGCATCTGCTTGAGCGTGGTGGTGTAGCCGCTATCCTTGCCGAGCGCCTCGTGAACGTCGCGAACGGTGGCCGGGCCGAGGCGCCAGAGCGCGGCGAGGATGTCGAGTTCGGCGTCGGTCGGCAGCGGGGTTGAGCGAGCTTTAGGAGCCATGACTCGACCATACTACGACAGTAATCGTATGTCAACGATAAAAATCGTAATATCGATCTATTTCGCGGCGACCTTCAGAAGCGTGCTGTAAATCAAGTCCGTGCCTTGCTCCAGCGAATCGATCGGAACCCGCTCGTCGTTCCCGTGCATGCGGGTAAGGTCGTCATTCGAAATCGGATAAGGATAGATTCCGTACACGGGAACTCCGCGGCTGCGCCATGCGCCGGCGTCTGTGCCTGCCTGAAAAAGATACGGCGTGACGGGGACGCCCGGCCAGACCTTCTGAGCACTCTCGACCAGAGCACGATAAAGATCGGTGCCGGTGGTCGATTCGCGTGTGCTGTTATTGATTCCAGGGCCGCGGCCCGGAGCGGGCGCCGTGATTTCGACGTCCGGATCGGCGATCACCTTCTTGATCTCCGCTGTTAGGTCCGCCGCCGTGGTGCCGGGGATCGTGCGGAAATTAATAGTCGCCTCGGCCGAGCCTGGAATTACGTTGCTGCGGAATCCGGCGTTCATCAACACGGGTGCGATGGTGTTCCGCATGATAGCGTGCAGGAGCACGTCCTTGCTGATTTCCCGATCGGCCTCAGCGATTTTCACCGGATCTTTGCTGGTGGCGAGATTGGTGAAGTAAGTCGACATGGGAGGTTCTGCGGTTTTCGCGAGGGTCAGGAAAAATTCACGCGTGCTGGCGGTCAGCTCGGGTTTGGTTTCGTAATCGGCGAGCTTCGCCATCGCTTTCGACAAGCGGAAAATCGCGCTATCAGGCCGTGGCATGGACGAATGCGTGGAAGTTCCGCGCGCGGTCAGGACTAGCGAAATGGAAGTCTTGTCCGCCGTCGAAATACTCACATAGCGAACTTTCCCATCGGGACGTTTGATGATCCAGCCGCCTTCGTTGAGCGCGAATTCGCAATCCATTTTGTCCCAATTTGTTTGCGCGAGCCACGATGTGTTCAGCGGCTGCGCTTCTTCGTCGGCTTCCACCATGAAGATCACGTCGCGCTTGAGCGGAACCTTGTTGCGCGCCAATCGCATGACGGCTTCGGCGAAGACGGCGAGTCCTCCCTTAAAATCAATCGCGCCGCGTCCCCACACGTAACCGTCCTTAATGAGCCCGGCAAACGGCTCCACGGTCCACTTTTCGCGCTCGACTCCCACCACATCGGCATGTGCGGCGATCAGCACGGGCCGTGCAGACCCGTCGCCCTTGAGCCTTGCAATGAGATGCGATTTGCCGGCTTGCGGGGTAGGGAAGATCTCGACCGTGAATCCGAGCGGCTTGAGTTTCGCGGCGATCAACTCGTCCAGTTTGCCCTCGTTTCCGGGCGGATTGCTGGTGTCGATGCGAATCAGTTCGACCAACAGGTCGGCCGTAGGCGTCGCAGCGCGCGCAACGATCGCGACGAAGAACAGAAATCTGTACATGCTTACTTGGGCCTTTCCGACATGGCTTTCATGGGAGTCTTCAGCGTACCAATGCCGTCGATGGAAATTTCGACCACGTCGCCGCGCTTCAAGTATTCCGGTGGCTTGCGCGCAGTGCCCACGCCGCCCATGGTGCCGCTCGAAATCACGTCGCCGGGATACAACGTCATGATCGACGACATGTAGGCGATCTGATGTTCCACGTCGTAGATCATGTCGCTGGTATTGCCGTCCTGTTTCACCACGCCGTTGACCCGCGTCATGATGTGGATGTCGTGCGGGTTGGTCATGAACTCCTTGGGAACGATGAACGGTCCGAACGGAGCAGCGCCATCGAGACTCTTTCCGGAGAACCAGTCGGGACCTTGAAATATCGCGTCCTTGCGCTTGCGGCCGCCACGATCGGATACGTCATACATGATGCTGTAGCCAAATACGTAATCGAGTGCTTTTTCCTTCGGCACATGAAACGCCGGCTTGCCGATGATGACTGCCAGTTCGCCTTCCCAATCGATACGGTCGCGTCCTTCGGGGATATAGAAGGGCGCGCCCGGATCCACGATGCAGGATCGCGGCGATTTCGCAAAGATGAACGGAGCGTCGCGATCTTGATCGACGTCCTTGTTCACGCCCATTTCCCTGGCATGCGTCCAGTAGTTCGCGGCCATGTTGAGCAGGTTGTAGGGATACTTGATCGGCGCAGCGATGTGAACTGTGTCGAGCGAGTAGGCGAAAGGCAGCGAGTCGAGTTTCTTGTCGTGAAAGTAATTTGCGATTTCGTAGAGACGCCGAGCGTATACAGCGGTGAGTTCGCGACCGCCTGGATGGTCGACAGGATGGACAAAGATAGTATCTGTGTATCTCTCGATAAGAAGGCGCATATCGTCCGGGAGCATCACCGCTGACTTGCGCCCGGTCTTCTTCAGGAGATAGTCGCCGGCTTCATTGACGTCGAGTATGCGGTCATTGAGGACCATCCCGAGGCGCGGACTGTGCGGTCGGCCTTGAACTTCAAACGTCGCGAGTTTGAAGGGAGTTTCGGGTCTATCGGAAACCGCAGCGGCCGAGATCGCCGCGAATAGAATGATTACCAGGACGACTCGCATGGTGAGTCATTGTATCCGATATCGGCGGCCGTTATTTCGCGATGATCACTGCCATTGCTCCGATAACCAACACGACGCCCAGCGGTGCACTGAGCTTCCAGCCCCACGGCAAATTCTTCTCCGCCGCCATCACGATTCCCAACGCCAGCATCCACGCCACACTGCCGGTCCCCACGGCGAACATCACCAGCATCAGCGACCAGCAGCATCCCACGCAGAACGCTCCGTGTTCGGCGCCGAGCCGGAACGCATTGCCTTTCCAGTGGCCCATCAGGAAACCCATCGGCGAGCGGCATTTGTCGAGACACGCGTATTTCCATGACGAGAATTGGTACAGGCCGGCGATCAGCAGAATCGCGGCGCTCGCAATGGCCCCTTCCACCAGGCCCGATAGCGCCTCGCGGAGAACAAGGACCACCGCGCCGAACGCGATCCACACCACTAGATAGCCCGCCACCAGCAGTGCCACCGGACCGGAGCGGCCGTCCATCATGCGATGGAACATCAGAATCAGCGGCGCGCTGGTGGGCAGCATCATGGCGATGGTCATGACGGTCCATCCGGCAATAAACACCGCCGCCGAAGCGTGCCCCGCGTGCATCGCATGATGAGCCAGGCCGGCGGAGTCACCCATCCACAGGCTCCACCACGCCAGCGCGGTGAGCATGGTAAGTAATCCCGCAAGCACGCTGCGGCTTTGAACGGTCGGAACTGCCATTGAGGATCTAACAGTCGAAACGGAAGTGGCCCTGGATCGCGTTATGATTTTCCAGGTTCACATCAGGCAGGCCCACCGCCGCCGTCCTACGCTTATACTTGGTGGCCTTGCTGACGTAAGCCGGCGAGCCTGGAATCGTTGAAAAGACACTATCGTTCAGCGTGGTGACGCGATCGCCGGCGCCCTTGTATGGAGCCATCTCGCAATCCGCTGCCGTGCCGATCTTCAATATTCCACGGCCTTCCAGCAGCGTGAACGTAATCGGAGCGCGTTCCACGGCCAGCACTTTGCCTACGAACTTCGCCAGATCCGCCACTGGACCGCCGAATTTTCCGGTCCATACCCCTAGCAGCGCTTCCTCCTGGGCTTTGGATGCGCGCTCATCCACGTACACCGCGACGCTCCAGTTTCCCTTGAGGATATTTCCGGGGATGTGGGCCATCAGCGCCAGCGAGAGTCCGGCAACGTCGGTCCCGTTGATCGTTCCGCTCTTCATTTTGTAAGCAAGGATCGTGTCGCAGGTGCCGTTATCGGGGTCCTCTCCGATCCAGCAGGGACACAGGACCTTGCAATCGCACACTTCCAGCAAATCGCCTTCCAGGTGATAACCCATGCGCGCCCCCCTCCAGGGGTCTGTTTTTTATATCACTTAGTGATTGCCACGGCAATGCCGTATCACTTGTGAGCCGAAGAGTAACTTTCTACGCGCGGCGCAGTATCCATACCAATGAGCGCTCTTTTCGCCGATCTTCGCTATGGACTCCGCCTGTTGCGCCAGGCTCCTGGATTCACCGCGGTCGCGATTTGCGCGCTCGCGCTCGGCATCGGAGCCAACACTGCGATATTCTCCACGGTCGATTCCGTGGTGCTGCGCGCGCTTCCCTTCGACGATCCCGACCGGCTGATGATGGTTTGGGAAGACGCGAGCTTCGCCAGTTTTCCCAAGAACACGCCCGCCGTGGCGAACTATGTCGACTGGAAGAATCGCAATCGCGTGTTCACCGACATGGCAGCGGTTCGTGGCAGTGCGGTGAATCTGACCGCGGACGGACCACCGGAGCAGGTCTACGGCCGGCGTGTGACGCCGAATTTTTTCTCGGTGCTGGGAGCCCAGCCGATTCTGGGGAGAACCTTCACCGAAGAAGAAGATCGCGCCAGCGCGGAGGTGACCCTGATCAGCTACGGCCTGTGGCAGCGCCGCTATAGCGGAGATTCAGCCGTGATCGGCAAGTCCATGCTGATGGACGGCAAGAAAGTCACCATCATCGGCGTGATGCCGCGCGATTTTGTCTTTCGTTCGACCAAAAACGATTATTGGAAACCGGCGAGCTTCACTCCTCAGCAACTGGCCGAGCGTGGTTCGCACTATCTGAACGTTGTGGCGCGCCTGAAACCGGGCGTCACGCTGGCGCGCGCCCGCGAAGATATGAACGCCGTGGCTCAACAGCTCCAGCGTGAATATAAAGAAAACTACCGCCTGGGCGCCGTGGTCGAGCCAGTCAAAGATGACGTACTCGGGAACACGCGCGCGGCTCTATGGGTGCTGATGGCCGCTGCCGGATGCGTCCTGCTGATCGCCTGCGCCAACCTGGCCAGCCTGCTTTTGGCGCGCGCGGTCGCCAGGCAGCGGGAACTAGCTGTTCGCGCGGCGCTCGGCGCGGGTCGCGGCCGCCTGATCGGACAAATGGTGACCGAAGGAATGCTGTTGTCGATCATTGGCGGCGCTCTGGGGCTGGGCGTGGCTCCTCTAGGAATGAGAGTGCTCGCACGCATGGTCCCGACCGGCCTTCCGCAGTCGGCCGTGCCGGCCATCGATGCCAGACTTCTCGGATTTACTCTGGTCGTTTCCCTGATTACGGGACTCTTGTTCAGCATCGTCCCCGCCATTCAAGCCGCCCGCGCCTCGCTCAACGAATTTCTGAAACAGGGGGGACGCAGTGGAATCGGTGGACGGAGCGCCGGTGCTCGCGACATTCTAGTCGTATTGGAAGTTGCCGCGGCATTGGTATTGCTGATCGGCGCCGGACTTATGATTCAAACCCTGGCGCGCCTGCGCGCCGTTGACGTTGGATTCCGGTCCGATCATCTTCTCACCGTCCGCACCATCCTGCCGCAGGTGAAATACCAGGAGACGCCAAAACGGCTCGCGTTCTTCGATCGCGTGCTGGAAGGCGTTCGAGCCCTGCCGGGCGTGGAGAGCGCGTCCTATATCAGCATGCTGCCATTTGAAGGCATCGGCAACACGCAAGGATTTCAAGTGGAAGGCCGCCCGCGCGATCCCGACGGCCCCGCCCAGGATGCCCTGCTGCGTGCCGGAACCATGGAGTACCTGAAAACGCTAGGGGCGAAAATGCTCGAAGGACGCATGTACAACGATAGCGACGGCCCCAACGCGCCGCCCGTGATCGTCATCAACGAGACCTTCGCCAGACGTTATTGGCCGAAAGACAGCGCGCTCGGACATCGCATCTCGCTATCCTTCCAGCATCCGACATGGCGCACCATTATTGGCGTCGTGCGGGACGTACAGGAGCGCGGCTACGCCATCGAAATGAAGCCGGGCGTTTATGTGAACTATTTCCAGTACCCCGACACGTGGGCCACTCCTGAGCGTCTGCTGGTGCGGACCAAGGGTGATCCGCTTACGCTGGTGGGCGCGGCGCGCGCCGTTATCGCGAGCGTCGATCCGGAACAACCCGTATCCGCCGTCACCACGATGGATGAAATCATCGATCTGAACGTCGCCGATCGCCAACAGCAGATGACGCTGCTCGGTGCGTTCGCCGGATTGGCGCTGCTGCTCGCGTCGATCGGACTGTACGGCGTGCTTTCCTACGCGGTCACGCAGCGCAGCCGGGAAATCGGATTGCGGATGGCGCTGGGCGCGAGTGCTTCAAACGTCGTGCGGATGGTGGTTTCGCGCGGGCTCGCACTTACTGCAACCGGTTTGGGGATCGGACTCGTCATCGCCTGGGCCGCCACACGTTTGATGAAGAACCTTCTTTACGGCGTCGCGGCGACAGATCCTGCCACCTACGGCGGCGTCGCCGCACTGCTCGCGATCATTGCCCTTGCGGCGTGTTGGCTCCCAGCCCGTCGCGCGTCGCGGGTCGATCCGATCACCGTGCTTCGCGAAGAGTAATATAGAAGCGTGGACGAGTTAAAAGCTTACAAAGACTATCGATGGATCGTCGCCGATCCACGACTGCTTGGCGGTTCGCTCTCCATTCGTGGAACTCGGCTATCGGTCGCGTTAATTCTCGAATGCCTCGCTAACGGAATGACGTTGGCCGACATCGACGAAAGTTTCAGACGCACATTTCCCCACCAGGCGCTTCCTGAAGTGCTGAAGGTTGCAGCAGAGGTGACCGCCTCAGTCCATGTGGCTGCTTGATGCCAACCTGGACGTGCATCTTGCAAAGAGTTGCGCAGGTCCCCGACCTGCCGTTTTACTGGCCCGCATAAAATAGACCTAACATCATGGGCACGCGCTGTTGGCTGGTTCTTCTTCCCCTCGTTTGCGCCTTCGCAGCCAAACCGCCCCAGGATCAATGCGGATCCTACGCCGCTCGCGCCCATCAGGAAGTGTTTTTGCATCGACAGCACGCGGCCACGCGTGCCCGGCTAAAGCTTCCTGCGGCGACTACCCAGACCAATCAGGACGCTGGCCAGATCGCCGTCATCGACGATGCAGACGGTGTCATCGATCGTCTCAATCCGTTCACCATCGACAACAAAACGATTTCCTTTACACCGGCTAGCGGTGGATACACACTGCAAACCAGTGGCGATTCATTCGACTCCGCTGCATCCGCCGCGGGCGCGCTCATCGCCAATTTCGGCGACGATGACACGCGCCAGTTAGCGCTTCCTTTCAGCTTCACGTTTTTCGGCGCTACATACCAGCAGATCTGGGTCAATTCCAACGGATTTCTTAGCTTCACGGCGGGTGACGATTCCGCGAACGGCTCTTTCGGATACTTCGTGGCCTCGTTGCCGGCGATTGCCCCGCTGTTTACCGACCTCGATCCATCGCAGGCCGTCGACGGCGTCCGCGTGCTCGCCGAGCCGGGACGGTTCGTGGCCACCTGGTCGCAAGTTCCTTTGTATGGGTCCTCCGCGCGCCAGACTTTTCAGGTGCGGCTATATCCGGACGGCCGCATCCAGATCGCCTATCATTCGATGAATGTCGCCGACGCGGTCGTAGGAATTTCCGCAGGCAAGCAGGCCACCCTCCCGTTGGTGGATTTTTCGACCACCGTCGCCGGAACATTTCCCGCCGGCGTTGCCGAGATCTTTTCTGGATCCAACGCCGTGGACATCGTCAGCGCCGCCCGGAAGTTCTATCAGACGCATGACGATGCGTACGACTACCTGGTCTTCTACAACGCGGAGAACGTCGCCGCCGGACCGGGAGTCGTCGCCTATGAATCGACCGTCCGATCCAGCGGCAAAGGCTATGGCGACACGGTTTACGATTACGGAAGCGAATACGGTTCGCCACGCCGCCTGCAAGCGGTATTGAATCTCGGCCCTCTGAGCCAATATCCGTCCAATCCGAATGCGATCGTTCCTGCACGCGCGGTCACCGGCGACACGCCGCTCACGATTCTGGGACACGAAACCGGCCACCTCTATCTGGCGCTGGTTAGTGTTCCGGACCCCGCGAATCCAGCCGCGACGCCTCCCATGTTGGGACGCGCGCTGGTCCATTGGGCGTTCACCTTCAACTCCGATGCGTCGTTCCTGGAAGGAAACCGCATTCAGGATCAGGGTCCATCTGTATCGCCGCGCTTCGTAACTACTGCGACGGTTGCTGGTTATTCCGCTCTCGATCAATACCTGATGGGATTTCTGCCGCCCGACCAGGTGCCGCCAGGTTTCGCCGTTCTCAATTCCATTCAGAACCAGACGCGTCCGCCGCAAATTGGAGTCGCCTTCGACGGCACTCGTCTGGACATCGGCATCGCGGACATCGTCAAGGCCGCCGGCCCGCGCATCCCGGATTCGACCGTGGCGCAGCGGCGCTTTCGCTTCGCGATGGTGCTGGTTGTCCCCGCGGGATCGCAGCCTGCGCCGTCCGACGTCGCCCAGGTGGATCGCTACCGCACCGGATTCGAGTCTCTATTTGCGTCCGCGAGCGGCGGGCTTGCGTCGGCGGATACTTCGTTGCGTCGGAGTGTCGCGCTGTCGCTCGCGCCGGCGGCCGGCCTAGCTACAGGAGTGCCTGGAACGGCCGCAATTGAGCTAGCTAGTCCGCCGGCGAGCGCACTCACCTTCACCTTGACCGCTCCCCAAGGATTCTTGGCGGTGCCGGCCACCGTCACGCTACCAGCGGGCGCTACGCGCGCGACTTTCCCAGTCAGCGGCAAGAACGCCGGCGTCGAAGAGTTTTCCGCGACGGCGTCCGATCCCGAGTACGAAACGGCGGTCGCACGCGTACAGGTAACCGCGTCGGTTTCTGCCATTCAGGCGATCGCCGTCAGCAGCGATCCTAGCGCGGTGGTCGTGCGGGCGGTGGACGCGAACCACTTGCCGTACTCCGGAATGCACCTCACGGCTGCGATTGCCGATCAGGGCAGCGTCGGACCGGCTTCGTCAATTACCGACGAACATGGTCAGGCGACCTTCAAATGGGTTCCCGGCGCTTCCCATATTCTGACCGTATCCATCGATGGCGGCAGTTCGGTTCAGATCACTCCCTTTGGACGTCCGGTGGTTTCCGCCGCGGCCAACAGCGCGTCATTCTCGCCTAAAATCGCCCCAAGATCGTTCGTCGCGCTCGGCGGAGTGAATCTTGCCAACGGAGCGTCGGGTGTCGCCAGCGTTCCGTTTCCGCCTACGCTCGCAGGCGTGCAAGTCCTGATCAACGGATCGCCGGCGCAGCTATATTCCGTTTCTGACTCATGGATTAACTTCATCGCGCCGGCTGATTTGCCGCCTGGTCCCGCATCCATTGTTGTGCAGACTCTGAACGGCGTTTCGGATCCACTGAGCGTCTCCTTCGATGCCGTCGCACCGGGGATTTTCGCCGATGCAGCCACCGGCTACGGAGCAATCCTCATCGCCGGTACAGCCGACGTGACCCAGGTTCACCCCGCGTCTCCGGGAACCTACATCTCTATATACTGCACCGGTCTGGGAAACTCTCCGAACGCGACAGTTCAGATCGCTGGAGTGGATGCACCGGTCAGCTATGCAGGCCCGACCATCATTCCCGGATTGAACCAGGTGAACGCAATGGTCGCAAATGGAACACCTTCCGGGACCCAAACCTTAACCCTCAAGGTCAATGGGATAAGCGGAAATCCGGTAAAGGTTCGAATTTCGCAGTAACCTGCGATCGTCTGCGCCTTTTGCGTATCCGCGTCAATCAGGTTGGTGACTCACGCAAAGACGCAAGAGGTGCAGGGACACTGGCCAGCAAGTTGCAATTAAGCTTGCATGCTGGAAGCTCTCACATCCCATATCGAGCGGTACATGGATCTCTTGAGCGCTCGCCAAAAACTGGTCGCCTCCAACATCGCGAACGCCGACACACCCGGCTATAAGACGCAAGATGTTGATTTTCAATTCGAGTTCATGACTTTGACGAAAGGCGAGCAGCCGCAGGTGATCCAAGCGCAGGGCCTGCCGGAAAAAACCGATGGCAACAATGTGAACCTCGATCGCGAGGCTCGCCTGCTCTCCGAAAACCAGATGCGTTTCAATATGGCTTCCGTTTTGGTGAAGTCGCAGTTGAAAACGGTACTGGAAGCAATCCAGGGAGGCGGTAACGCATGAGTCTCTTTTCTTCACTCCAGGTCAGTTCATCCGGAATGTCGGCGCAGCGCACGCGAGCCGAGCTACTGGTCGAAAACATGGCGAATTCGGAAACCACGCGCACACCCGAAGGCGGTCCGTATCGCCGCAAGGACGTGGTGTTCTCCACCGATTCGCAAGTCTCGCCTTTTTCGGCGGTCTTTCAGAACGAAATCGGCACCGGCGTCGCGGTCGCCGATGTGATTCAAGACACCAGCGCGCCGGAGCGCCGCTACATGCCCGGGCATCCCGATGCCGATGCCACCGGCTACGTGGCCTTTCCGAAAATGAATCCGGCCGAAGACATGGTCGATCTGCTGAGCGCTTCGCGGTCGTATCAGGCCAACATCGCGGCCATCTCTTCTGTAAAGGACATGATCACGCGCTCGATCGACATCATGAGGTAACCCCATGGCTCTACCGATTCTTCCCACAAGTCTGACCACACCGCCGATCGTGCCGCCGGCTCTCCCGGCGCTGCCATCGCCCGCGAGCGGAGGCGCATTTCAATCCGCGTTCGCCGACGCGGTAGGTAAAGTGGAGAGCTTTCAGCAGAATGCACAGGCCAGTATCGAACGTTTTCTCTCCGGTGAAGGCGAGGAACTGCACCACGTCGCAATAACGGCGCAGCAGGCCGAGCTTTCATTTCAACTCTTCATGCAAGTGCGGAACAAGATTGTCACGGCGTATCAGCAAGTGATGCAAATGCAGATATAGAAACGCAGGCACACCCTGCTCTCAGCCTGAGTCCACATCTTCAACGTGAACCAACTTACTCAACTCGCTCGAAGACTGACCGCGGCCCAGATGATCTGGATCGCCGCTGCGACGGTGGCTGTCGTCGGCGCGATCGTGACCCTGGCGCATTGGAACCAGGAGCGCGACTTCAAGCCTCTGTTCACCGGTGTCGCCGCCGAGGACGCTGGGCCGCTGCTCACCAAACTCCGCGAAGCCGGAGCCGAATATCGACTGGCGGACAATGGCTCCACCATCCTGGTGCCGTCGGGGAGCGTGGCTGAACTACGAATCGAGATGGCTTCTGCCGGGCTCCCCAAATCCGGCCGCATCGGATTCGAGCTGTTCGATAAAGCCAACTTCGGCGCCAGCGAATTCGCCGAACAGGTCAACTATCATCGCGCCATCGAAGGCGAGCTCGAACGCAGCATCATGTCGATCCGCGAAGTGGAATTGGCTCGCGTGCACGTCACGCTGGCTAAGGATTCGTTGTACACCGAATCGCGCCAGGCGGCCAAAGCCAGCGTGCTGGTGAAGCTGCGTCACGCCGCTGCACTCGCTCCGCAGAATATCGCCGCCATCTGTCAGCTCACCGCAAGCGCGGTTCCGGCGCTGGCTCCCGAACAGGTTTCTCTGGTCGACACCAACGGCAATCTTCTGAACCGCTCCCGCGCCGCTGGGGCCGACGCCGATACGACTGAGGCCACGCTGGACTATCGCAAGAGCGTGGAGCGCGATCTGCAAAACAAAATCACCGCGACACTGGAGCCCTTGCTCGGCGCGGAACACTTTCGGGCGGGCGTTTCCGCGGACGTCGACCTGACCAGCGGCGAGCAGAGCGAGGAAGTTTACGATCCGCAAAAATCGGTGATGGCGTCGTCCCAGACCAGCGAAGATGGACCCGCGCACGCCACCGCGGCGGGCATTCCGGGGACTCCGTCGGCCCTTCCCCGTCCCATTTCACGGCCCACCACCGGGGCCAGTAACTACGCGCGCCACACCGAGAACATTACCTATCAGACCAGCCGCACCGTGAAGCATCTCAAGCTGCCGCAGGGAGCCTTGAAGCGTCTATCGATCGCGGTGCTAGTGGATCATGAAGTGAAGTGGCAAGGTCAAGGCGCTCAGCAGAAGCGCATCGTAACTCCGCCTTCGCCCGACAAGC
>DATMOC010000053.1:0-36016 GCA_035568415.1 Bryobacteraceae bacterium
GCCAGTTCTGAGCAGGACCTGATCAGAATTCCCGAACCGCTGTGGCTTGCTCCGCGCCCACCCGGCCAGCCTGGATCTGCGCGGCGTAGTAGTTTTCGCCGCGTACCGGACACCCGGCCAGTCTGCGGAGCATCGCGATCTGACCGATGTGTGTAAGGGCGTCCGCGATGCCGCCCTGAAAGATCTTCTCGGCGGGCGCTCCTAGCGGGGCATCGCTTGCCAGATATGCATCGAACACTTCGAGAGTCTTAAAGAATCGCTCTTTTTCGGCAGCCCACGCCAGCGGCGGCGAATTCTGCCAAGCCTGCTTGCCTTGCGCGATGCTGAGCGCCCAATCGAACAGGTCGCCTAGATGAGCCAGGATTTGCGCCGGAGTGCGGCTGGAATCGGAAGCGCGGAAATCGGCGAACGATTCGGGAGCCCCGCGGAGCGCTTTCGCGCCTCGATAAGCAATGGTCGCGACAGTATGGCGAAGAAGTTCGCGCTTAGGGTCGGGCATGATCTTCAGTGTATCGCCGAGCGTGCGGTGTTCGACAGTGTCCGGAGTTGAATGGCGGGTACAAGCAGCTGCGTGAGAGAATTAGTCGTACGGTGACCAACCACCAGCTGGCTCTTATGATCGGATTGCCAATCCTATCTAATGCCTTGCTTTATGGGCTGCTGTTCTTGACCTTGCGCAAGCGCTTCAACGAGCTCGAGAAGGCCATGGCTGCCTCTTTTGATCGAGGCGATTCGAAATGACCCGATCGGATACCCCTTCGAAACCGCTACGCCAGCCCCATGCGTTAGCTTGGGGCCAGCGCGCGGCATAGAGATAGCCCCAAGGCGCATGGGGCTGCGCTATCGCAATTCCGAGGGAATGCTCCTAGCTCCAGGATGTGTGCCACACTAAAAGCGGTGACGCTCGCCGCTACATTTCTGGGTGGATTTGTTTTGGCGATCTTGATCGCCGCCTTGTGGTTCCGCCGCCACCCAGCCGAGCCGCCCATCGCCGACACCCTGCATCGCATCGAATCCCAGATGCGCGATTTCGAGGCCCAGCGTCAGCACATGCTGGGTGGACTCGAACATCAAATCTCCTCTTTGAGCCGCGAAACGGTGGCTTTGTCGCAAGCCCTGCGTGCTCCCAACGCACGCGGCCGATGGGGCGAACTGACGCTACGCCGCGTCGCAGAACTGGCCGGCATGGTCCCGTATTGCGATTTCTTCGAACAGGAATCGAATGACCGCATGCGTCCCGACATGATCGTCCGGCTGCCTGGCGCGAGGACGCTGGCAGTGGACGCCAAGGTTCCTTTGAGCGCGTATCTCGAAGCCGAAGCGGCGCCGGACGACAATTCGCGCCGTGCTGCCCTCGACCGCCATGCCCAGCAAGTGCTGCGGCATGTCAACCAGCTCGGCGGCCGCGAATACTGGACGCAATTTCAGCCTGCGCCGGAAATGGTGGTCTTGTTCCTGGCAGGCGACCATTTCCTCAGCGCGGCGCTGGCACGCGAGCCGGAGCTGCTGGAGCGCGCCATGGCGAAACGAGTCCTGCTCGCCACGCCGGTCACGCTGATCAGCGTTCTGAAGGGTGTATCGTACGGATGGAGGCAGGAGCGTCTGGCGAAAAACGCCGACGAGCTGCGGCGCATCGCGAGCGAGTTTTACGATCGTGTACGAAATTTCGCGGACTCCTACGCCGAATCCGGACGCCACCTGGCGAAAGCCGTGGACGCCTACAACCGCTCGGCGGGATCGTGGGAAGCGCGGCTGCTGCCGTCATTGAAGCGCATGCGCGAGCTGGGCGTCGGTGGCGCGGCCGATGTTCCGGAACCCGGCCGCATCGACGCCGCCGCGCGTGAACCGCAGGCCTTGGGAAGTTCAGACCCGGGAGGTTTGGACCGGCCGTCATGATGCGTCGCTTCTTCCTGTTCCTTTCCAGCCAGAAACGACTGCGAAGGTGGATGGAGACCTCGCCGCTTTCGCACAAGGTCACGCGCCGGTTCGTGGCGGGAGAGACGCTGGACGACGCGCTCGCGGTGTGCGACAAGCTCCAGCGCGAAAAGATCTGGGCGACGCTCGATCACCTGGGCGAAAACGTTACGTCGCTCGAAGAGGCAGCCCGGTCGCGCGACGATTACATCGCCGCGCTGGTCCGCATCGCCGAGCGGTCCCTTCCAGCGACGGTTTCCATCAAGCTGACCCAGTTCGGACTGGATTTCTCCGAAGACGCCTGCTACGAAAATGTCCGACAGCTCGCGGCCAAAGCGCGATCGCTGGGAAGTCCTATCGAGATCGACATGGAATCGAGCGCCTACACCGATCGCACGCTCCACGTGGCAACGCGCATCTGCAACGAATTTCCAGGGACGCGTGCCGTGATCCAGGCGCACCTGCGCCGCAGCGCGGCCGATATCGACCGGTTGAATGCCCTCTCCATGCCCGTGCGCCTGTGCAAGGGCGCGTATGATGAGCCGCCCTCGGTTGCCTTCGCCGAAAAGCGCGAAGTGGATCGCAATTACGTGGTCCTCATGAAGACGCTGCTCGATCAGGGGACCTATCCCGCCATCGCCACGCATGACGATCGGATCGTGGGCGAGGCGTTCCGCTACGCGCGGGAACGAAAAATCGGTCCGGAACAATTCGAGTTTCAGATGTTGTACGGCATCCGCCGCGATTTGCAGCGCCAGATCGTCGATCTGGGCTACCGGCTGCGCTTGTATGTCCCCTATGGCACCGCGTGGTATCCGTATTTCATGCGCAGGCTTGCCGAGCGGCCGGCTAACGTCGTGTTCCTGATCCGCAACGTTTTCCGCGCATAGCCGTGGGGCAGGTACCCGACCTGCCGTTTTTTCTAACTGGCTAATATCGGAACCTGCTCGACGATTTCGATTCCAAACGCATCCAGCCCCACCACTTTTCGGGGGTGATTGGTCAGCAGACGAATCGTGGTCAATCCCAGGTCGGCCAGAATCTGCGCGCCGATTCCGGATTCGTGTTGCGGCCGGGTCTGAGCCTCGGCGGGAACATGCGAACGCGTTCCTGATCCCGACTGGTGCAGATACACCAGCACGCCGGCGCCTTCCTCGGCGATCCGTTCGAGCGAGCCTTCGATCATCTGCCGGCAATTGCATTGCGTCGATCCAAACACGTCGCCATACATACAGCGCGCATGCATGCGCACCAGTACGTTCTTTCTGCCCTTCACGTCACCCAGCACCAGTGCGACGTGTTGTTCGCCGTCGAAGGTACTCACATAGGTGATCGTTTTGAATGATCCGAACGCCGTGTGCAGGCAGCCATCGGCGCGGCGCTCTACGAAATGCTCATTCTCCAGGCGATACCGGATCAGGCTCGCGACAGAGATCATCTTCATTCCGTGCCGCTCGCAAAAATCGGCGAGTTGTGGAACGCGCGCCATCGATCCGTCGGGATTCATGATTTCGCAAATGACCCCGCCGGGTTCGAGCCCTGCCATACGCGCCAGGTCGACGGCGGCTTCGGTTTGTCCGGCGCGCACCAGAACGCCGCCTTCGCGCGCCCGCAAGGGGAACATGTGCCCAGGACGTGCGAGGTCGCGCGGTCCGCACTTAGGATCAATGGCGGTGAGAATGGTCTTCGCGCGGTCAGGCGCGGAAATCCCGGTGGTCACGCCTTCCGCGGCATCGATGGATTCACAGAACGCCGTTCCGAATCGCGACGTGTTCATCGGAGAAATCAATGGAAGATGCAGTGCATCGCAGCGCTCCGGCGTCAGCGCCAGGCAGATCAGCCCGCGTCCGTGAGTTGCCATGAAATTGATTGCGTCGGGCGTGATGCACTGCGCCGCGATGGTCAGGTCGCCTTCGTTTTCGCGGTCCTCATCGTCCACCACGACCAGCATTTTGCCGGCGCGAAAGTCGTCGAGGGCTTCCGGAATGGTCGCGAATGACATGATCGATTACCAGGATACCAGCGCAGACTGGCGTGACAAATGTCAGCCACGAATGCACACGAATAGACACGAATCAAACGGAAGCTATGTCCCAGCGAGTCTTATCGCGCTACAAACCCAGCCGCTTATCGAGCTCCGCCGTGATCCCCGCCAACCGCTCGGGACTTCGAAGGAGATTTCCGACGCCGTCCGCGTGGAAGTTGTCGTACAGTGCTTCGACAGCCGCGAGCGATAGTCCGTATGCGATCAATGCATGATCCGAATCCAGCCGCGACCAGTCCTGCCCGATGTTTTCCAGCTTCGGCAGCTTGTGTTCGCGCGCCATTTGGGCGATCTCCTGGCTCACTGCCGGGCGGAGCCGGTCGCCGGAGAGCTTCTGGGCGAGGCCTTCCTGGAGCCACGCCGGCCAGCGACCCAGCATCGAAAGGCAGGCGTGAACGGTTTCGTGCGCGAAGACGCGACGCATTTCGGCGTTCATCGCTTGGCCCGCGATCACCGGGACGCGGATTCGGCCATCGAACTGGCCCCCGCTCCATTCAGCCGCGTTAGTGGTCTTACGATACGCGTCCTGACTTTGCACGATCGCGACGATCTTTTCGTCCACCACGCAGCCAAGCTGCTGCGAAATCCGGGAATAGTCTTCGTCCAGCGCGCCCAGCATTTCGCGCGCAGCGTCCGTTTTCACCGCCGCGCTGTCATACCGGAGCACCACACGCGTGCCCACCAGCTTGTCGGCGCTCTGATCGCTCTTGGCTTCGCGCTCGACGCGGCGCACTAAAACTTCCAACTCAGGATTCGGCTTCAGATCGAGAGATCCGCGCCAGTATTCGAGGGCATGACGTGTATCGTCCGCCTTCCATGCCGCGACGCCGGCCAGCGCCAGCAATACTGGATCCTTTCGCCTGCGCAACTCCGCTTGGAGCATTTCGAGCGCGCGCGCAGGCTGTCCGGATTGGATGAACTGGGCGGCTTCTCCGGCGATCCCTTTCATCCCTTCCGGTGCCGTCGCCGGCATAGGCGTCGACGCCCGAATCGCGCTCATCACCTGGTTAATGTCGAGACGCGCAGCGTCGCGGCGCTCCTGTTCGAAATCGTCCAACCCCTCGATTTCGCTGCTCGAAAGATAACCCTCCATGCTCTTGCCGCTGGATTGGACGGTGACCTTATAGCATGGGACGCTTTCGCCGGACAGGGCGTAGCGGATCGTGATCTGGGCTCCCGAAGCGAGCGTGGCGAGGGATTCCTCTTCGGCCGCGCAACCGGCGCGGAGATGGGTCCCGTCCTGTTTCACTGAAACTGCAAGAAATACCAGTCCGAGAACGGCGCCCATGCTTCGAGAATAGACGGGGAGCGGTTTGGAAGTCGCTCGGGGAAAGGCCTTAGGAGCGAGCACATGGGACCGATCCACTCGCTGCCGCTCGTGGTTCTGTGGTCTGTTTTGAAACCCAATCGCCTGGCACCGAACCGCGAACGCAAGTGAGCCGGCCGACGTTTTTGGAATCACGGGGAACGGTCAATCCTCGAGCTTGTAAACCGTCGCGATTCCGCCTCTATACAACGGTTTGAGCCGCGGATCCTCTCGCACGGCTTTCTCGATCGCCTGCCGGTCTTCTTCGCCCACCTCGCGCGATAAGTCTTGCGAAGTGAATAGAATATAGTCCAGTCCGCGTTGATGGCAGTAGTTCGCTACATCCCTGTAAGCCCCAATCATCGCCGCGTGATCCTCCGCGTACCACCATCGCGGAAGCAGCGGCAAATAATTTCCGCGCCGTCCAGTGTACAGGTAGAGCAGGGGATCGTCATATGCAAGCATGCTTGCCGATGCCGGCAAGTTAGCCGAAATCCAGGAATAGGCTTCTCTTAGATCGTGTAGCTTCGCGGACTTCTGCTCAGCCGATTCATGCAGGAACACGAACGTCACATAGCCCTGCATCGCAGCCGCTGTACCGAAAATGGCGACAGCAACGGTCGCGATGATGCATGCGACCACGCGCTGGCCAACCTCACGATGGCGGAATCCCGCCAACAACATTTTCGCGAGATGCTCGAGTTCTTCCACCAGTCCGGCCGCTAACAGCGGAAACAGCGGCAGCACAAACCGCTCATTCGGCGGAAAGTGCCACACCAGCAGCATGCCGGTCGAGACCAGCCCGAACGCAGCGTAGTGGATCAGAACGCCGCGCCGGACCAATCGCACGGTTCCCGCGATCATCGCAATCGCGATCACCTGTGTCAGGATTTTCATGGGTAACAGATCAACCATCTTGGGCATCGCCAGCGACCCGATGGCATACAGGACCTGATCGAGATTCTTCCACAGCACCACGCCCAGGTTGTCCAATCCAACGTTGAGAAATTGATACCGGACGTAGTCTGTGTAATACAGCAGCGTTTGATCCGGCGACGCCGGCATGTTGGCGCGAGTCCAGATCGACCAGCCGACAACAACCGGTAACATAGCAGCTGCAAATGCGACCCCACGCCGCCATTCCCGTTTCCATATAAGGATCGCTGGAACCGAGATCAACAGCGCGATCCCGGCAGTACGCGAAAGGTATGCGCAGCCCGCGAGCAATCCGGCGAGCGCAGCCATGCGGATCCCGCCACGTGAAATCACCAACAGCGTCGCTAACACCCAGGCCGTAAAGAAAACTTCTGAAAACATTCGCGTTCCGAACAGAATCATGTACGGATTCAAAGCCAGCAGGCCCACCAAAACCCAGGCTCGTGGTTCGGAGAATCCGGTACGACGGTACAGCCACAACGCCAGTACCAGTGTCCCGGCCAGGGCGACCCAACTCAAGAGCGTCGCGACCCCAAGATTCTCTGGAAAATCCGGATTAACGCGCCAAACTAAAGATAAATAAAGAGGATAGAGCGGAGGAAACTTGGTTTGCGCGGGTTGCTCCGGCAAACTGGGAATCCGGTAGCCGTTCGACGTAGCGACCGATTTCGCGCTGACGAACAGAACTCCATCGTCGTGGAGGTATCCCAAGTCTGGCATAGTCCGGTCCCGCCATGCGTTATATGCCGAGGGAAGCAGAAGGATCAGCAGAATCAACAATGTCCGGACCGACTTGGGCATTCCTCCTACCCTACCAAATAGCCCGTTGGTTGGGGTACTGGAGATACCCCTAAGGTGTTGGAAACGTTTCAAATATCGAGTATCTGAGAGTTTTTCAGGAGACCTCTTAGGCTATTAGCCCGATTCTTTCGAACTGGGTTGGATGATACTTTTGATTCAGCGACAGAGACCTGTCGCGCAGCATAGGGAGAGGAGAACACAGGAGAAACATGAAGAATTTGATTTTGAAGTTGCAAGTTTGGAAAGATACGCGCGGTCAGGACCTCATCGAATACGCTTTGATGGCAGGTTTCGTGGCCGTCGCCGCCGGCGCCATTATGCCGGGCGTTGCGACCAGCATCAGCACGATCTTCTCGAAGATCGCGTCGGTGATGTCCGCCGCTTCTAACCAGGGTAGCTAAGTTAGCCATTGCCGGATTGGGCGGGAGAGGTAACCACCGAACCCGCCCGGTCCGCTTTATTTCCCGTTCGTTCCCGCCGGTTTCTTCACCCGATAGATGACCCCGCCCGTTTCCTGATGAATTCCTTCTAGATTGACGTTCTCCGCGGCTGCCTTCAAAACCTCTGGATTGCGATGCGGTCCAACGGTGGGCAACACTACAAAATCGAGCTGGTGATCGCGAGCATATTCGTCGATCCGGCGATAAGAGGCCAGATCCTCGTCGTTCTCGCTTTGGTACCACTGCCGCGGCGGGATCAGGAACGCCACGGCGTGACGCCCGGTCAGAAGATATAACGCCGTGTCGTTTTCCCATAAGATACTCGCGCCTGGAGGAGCATTCGCGTCGATCCATTGGTACACAGCCGCATATTCAGTCGCATTCTTGCGATCGCTGCGAACCTGTTCCGGAATCACACTGGCCCACATATAGATCTGCAGACCGGCGCCGGTCCCCAGAATCGCGATCAGGAGTCCAGCAAAGGCATAGGCGACCACGCGCTGGCTCCGGTCTTTATGCTGGAACGCGGTGCGAACCAGGCCGGAAAAATGGCTCGCTTCGGAATAGAAGCCCGCGAGGAGCAGCGGGACCAGCGGCAAGACAAATCGCTGATTCGGAGGGAAGTGCCAGACCAGTAGCATGGCTGCCGAAACGGCTCCAAACGCGGTATAGAACGACAGGTTCCCACGCCGGGCCATGCGGATGCAGCCAAGAATCATCGCCAGGGCCAGCGGCTGAAGGATGAGTTTCGCGGGCAAACCTTGCAGCATCTGGGGGAACACGTACGATCCGAACGACTCCAACAGCGCACTCAGGTTCTTCCACAAAACCACGTGAATATTGTCGAGCGTCACATTGAGAAGCTGATAGCCGAGATAGTTGGTGTAGTACAGCGTGACGATATCGTGTTGGGGGGCGGCATGAGTCTGACACCACAGCGTCCAACCGACGATCGCAGGCGCCATCCCCATCGTGAACCATACTGCCTTGCGAGGTTCGCGATTCCAGAGGTAGTAAATCACGGCGGCCGGCAGGAGCGCGATGCCGGCGGTGCGCGCAAGATAACCGAACCCCGCGATCACGCCTGCGAGCAACGCGTAATCTCGATCGGATCTCTCGGCAACCAGAATCGTCGCCAGGAGAAAGACCATGAAGAAAATCTCCGAACCGAGGTTCGAAATGAAGAACAGAACATAAGGATTCAGTCCGAACAGAGCCGTTAGTAGCCACGCCGGCCACTCTTCGAAGCCATGCCGCCGCAACCAGACGTGGAACAGCCACAGGACCATTGGAAGAGACAGCCAGGAAAGGATGACTGCGGCGCTAAGCTTCGCCGCGAATGTCGCCCCTGCGCGCCAGGCCAGCGAAAGGTACAGCGGATAGAGCGGCGGATACTTGGTTTGATACGGCTCGCCGGGAAGATTCAGGATTCTATAGTGCGATCCTTCGGCCAGCGATTTCGCGCCGATCAGATATATGCCGTCATCTTCAAGGATGCCGAAATGCGGAACGTCGCGATTCCACCAGATGAACAGGAACGTCGGCAGGCATAGCAGAGCGATTCCTACTGCAAGCGAGCGGCGCGAGACCTGTGCCATCAATGTGTCGCGGCGACCCCGGAGAGAACCGCGGGAAGATTCCCCTGACGGTCGAAATCCAGCTCTTCCGCGTCACCCAGAATTTCAAGCTTCGGGTTCTCCTCGATTTCGCGCCGCAGATTCCCGCTGAGCTGCAGAATCCCCAACTCGAGCGAGTTCGCGATCCGTCCGATGGTCACATCCTCCTGCTGGTGGACGCCGACAGTGGGCCAGATCTTTTCCAGGCATTCGCGATCGGTGGAGAAATGAATCGGGGTGCGAATCGCAGCCGGCGTGGACGCGGTCAGGGAATTGATATGCGTCGGATGCCAATCGATCTGCTTAAGCAACCGGTCGTGCACCACGTCCGCCATGCCCAGGCCGACGCCGTTTCCATAGCTATGCCCGCTGAGGCCGCGCAGAAAAATTCGATCGAACTTGGGCGCGGTGTTCCACGGATTGTATTCGCCGTTGACGCCGCGGTTAACCACCTTGGTATCCATGCCCGCGCCTGAATAATTCTTGCCAATCTCGTCGACGATCAAGATATTCAGCGGCAGGGGAATCCGTCCCATCCAGGATTTAACCAGCGCCAACAATTCCTCCTCTTTGCGCTCCATCTCGTCGACACGAACCGCGGCGAGCTGCGCAGTGTGGTGATTAGCGTCCTCCAGAATCGCCAGCCCGCCGAGAATCTTCCCGCTCTTCAAAACCTGCCGTCCGACGGTGCGGATCACATGCTCCAGTCCGAGCTGGTATGCGTAGGTGTGATAACGCTGCGCTCCGGCGAATTTGCCCAGACCGATCGCCATCATCTTGAATAGCCCGCTTTCGATCTTGCCGGCGAAGTCCGTGTGCCACTTGACGCGCCCGATCAGGAAAACAGCGTCGGCCGAAAACGCGTTGTGGTCCATAAAGGCTTCGATGCCGTCGGGCGTTTTCCCCAGCGAAACCACTTCCAGCGAACTGAGAACCGGACAGCCCATGGTGTTCTGGTCAATCCCGTAATGTGCGAGCACGCTGGCCTGTCCTTCCGCCGTCGCCGCGCCGTGGCTGCCCATCGCCGGGAACAGAAACGGCTGGAATCCTCGCGATTTGAAGAAATCGACCGCCGACCGGACGATGGTCGCGATGTTGGCGATCCCGCGGCTGCCGACGCCGATCGCGATGCGCGCGCCAGGTTTGATGGCTCCTGTCAGTGCCCCGAGTTCGCGGGCGACTGTAGCTGGAATATCCGCAAGACTGCGGTCTGGAAAGTGCTGACGGACCGTAAGCATTCGAGAAAACGGCATATTTACAGAATACCCGTTGTCGATGGGCGATCCGGCGGTAGGCCATGCAAGTGGGAATTTCGGGGACTACGTCACTGCTACGATTCAGCCCCATGCGTCAGCTTGGGGCTATCGCAATGCCCGCGCTAGCCCCAAGCTGATGCATGGGGCTGTCCCTTTGGCGCGGTCCGGTGATCGGTCCGCGCATCGTGGTGAGTTTGACCTTGCTTGACCGATCGGCTACGCTCCGCTCATGGAACTCCCGATCGCCTGCACCCTCACCGAATCAGAAATGCGGGAGCGCCGCCAGGCGATGCTGAATTCGCTTCGCGGTACCGCTCTGGATGTCACGTCGTTGCCGCTGGGCTATGCCTACCGCTTTGAGCCTACTTCTGAAGCGCTGGCCCATCTGAGCCACCTGGTGGATTTGGAACGCCAGTGCTGCCCGTTCCTGACCTTCAAGATCGTGGTCGAAGCTGGCAATCAGTCGATCTGCCTTGAAGTTACGGGACCGCCGGAAGCCAAAGCAGTCATCGCGGATTTCTTCGGGTCATAGTCAGGCGATCCTGCATAATTACCGAGCCGTTGCCGATAGTTAGGTATGCGGGGCAATGTACTGAAAGCGATCGCGGCAGGACTGCTTGCCGGTGCAGCTTGCTTCGCATTGACCACTACGTTCCACATCGGAGCCGCCGATTTTGGATGGTCCCTCCGCTCCGCTCGAGATTTGCTGGCGGGACACGATCCCTATGCCTATCCGCCGGGGCCCAATGCGATCCCTTATCCTCTGCCGGCGGCGTTCGTTGCGCTCCCTTTGGCTCGGATGGCGGACTCTGTGGCCGGCGCGATCTTCATCGGGATTTCGGTCGCTCTGCTGGCTTGGGGAATGCTCCGCTCGGGAGAGACCTGGAGAATGGGAATGTTTTTCTCCTGGCCGTTCATCTATAGCGTGATCTTTGTGCAATGGTCGCCATTGATGTGCGCGATGTGGTTTCTGCCGGGGATCGCGCCGATGCTGCTCGCCAAACCTAACATCGGACTTCCGATGCTGATGGCGTCGGGCATTCGATTCCCAAGCATCTCGCAATGGCGATGGCCGGCGCTGGCCGGATCGCTCCTGCTGGTGGCGAGTCTCGCCGTCTATCCATCGTGGCCGATGGTCTGGCTACGGCAAGTATCGAATTATCAAGGCACGCTGCCGCCGCTCCTTTCGCTGCCGCTGGGCCCCCTGATTTTGCTGAGCCTGATCCGCTGGCGGGACTATCGGGCCTGGTTCATCATCAGCATGGCGCTGATGCCCCAACGCATGGTTTACGATCAACTGGCGCTGATGCTGGTGGCACGCAACAGCAAGGAATTGTTTCCGCTGATGGTGTGCAGTTGGGGCGGCTTCCTTATATTGCTGTTTTCCCCCGACATGGCCAGCATGCCCGGCTCGTGGCGCTTGTGGATCATCCTCGCGCAATACCTGCCGGCCGTCGCCGTGCTGCTGTGGCCGGAACGGCAGCGCCTTTGGCGTGCTCATCGCCAGCTGCAAATGGAGAGTGCCGGAAGCCGGTAGGAGAAGCGTTCCGGCTCCCGGTGGTTTCACCGCACTGCCTGTGTCCAAAACCAGATTAAGCTGCCCGCTGGCTTAAGTCGTTGTGAATTCGTAAAAGGTGTGTAAAAGTACCGAGCGCGGCGGCGAATGGTTCCTAGCGTCCGCTAAACTTGAGAAATACGATGAACACCATTCTGGTGATCGACGACGACGAGAGCCTGCGCGACACCATTGGGTTGATGCTCGAGCAGGAAGGTTATCGTCCGTTGCTGGCCGCCGACGGAAAGGCCGGGTACGAGCGTGCTCTTGCCGCTAAACCCGATCTCATCCTGGTGGATCTGCGGCTGCCGGGAATGAGCGGCATTGAAATCTCCAAGCAATTGCGCGCCGGCAACGTCAAGACACCGATCATCGTTTTGAGCGCGGTGGGCGAGGAAGTGGACAAGGTACTGTTGCTCGAAATCGGCGCCGACGACTACGTGGTGAAGCCGTTCGGTGCACGTGAGCTGCTGGCCCGAATTCGCGCGGTGTTACGGCGGACGTCGCCCGATTCGCGCAAAGTCGCTCAGTTCGGCGACGTCACGGTCGATTTCGAACGCCGGGTGGTCGCGAGAAACAACGAGCCGCTCAAAATGACGCCTGCCGAGTACAATCTACTGACCTATTTTTTGTCGAATCCCGACCGTCCGCTGACGCGCGACATGATTCTCAATTCGGTATGGGGATACGAGTCGTTCCCCAATACGCGAACGGTGGATGCGCACGTCGTCAAGCTGCGCCAGAAGCTGGAGGCCGACCCGAATTCGCCCCGCCATTTTCTTACGGTGCATGGCGTCGGGTACCGGTTTCTACCCACATAACAGCTTCGGAGTCGCTCCAAGGATTACAATGCTTCAAGGAGAAATTCGATGAAATCCTTGCGCCGATGGGTTTTTTCCGCGGTCATTCTTACGCTGGTTCCCGCCGCTTTTCCGCAATCGCTGCCGAACCTGCCGCTGGCACGGTTGGCTTATACGGTCCGCAAACGCACGGTGAATCCGCAAGGCGAGATGAAGGAAAAGATCGATGCCAACGATCGTGCGCTCGCGGATGCGACGCGTCTCGGCAATGTCGGCGAAGTGCGCCGACTCATCGCCAAGGGGATGGTTCTGCTGGCTGGAAATCCGTGGACCGATGTTCTGGATTACGGGAGCTCGCTCGCGCTGCGGTCCGAGCATGCGTTCGTGGATACTTCCAAATCTTTTGCGGTGCGTCTGGAGCAGATCTATACGCCGTCGATCGCTCTGGAGAATCAACTCACGGCGCGCGTGACTTTGCGTAAGGCTCCGGCGGGCCGCGGCGGCGGGAATCCTCCAGAGGTCCTGAAGGATCTCGGGACGTTTGATGAAGTGTCCCGTGATTTGCGGGAGTCTCCATACTTCATGGAATTGGATCTGGCATCGGTGCCCGATGGCGTGTATCAGCTCCATGCGGAAGTTTTGGATGGGACGCGGCCTTTGGGTTCGGTGACCATGCGCTTCGCGGCGAAGAAAAACCTCGACGCGATGCTCGCGCAGCTCGAGAGGCAAGCCGCTTCCGTTCCCGAATCGATTCGCGCCGAGGTGCTGTATCCGCTTGACTACGTCCACAACGTGAACCGTGGGCGATTCGACATTGGCGCCTTCGACATCACTAAGGAGATCACCGGCGCAATGGAGTTTCTGGCGGTCAAGGGGGACAAAGATCCTCTTGCCCGACGCACCGGCGATTTCAAGCGCCACTACTTTTTTGAGAAAGCGGGCGAGATCATGCCGTACCGGCTGTATGTGCCTTCGAAGTACGACGGCACCCAGGCATTCCCTCTGATCGTCGCGCTGCATGGACTGGGTGGAAGCGAGGATTCGATGTTCGGCGCGAACTATGGAATGATCGAACCCGCGGAAAAGCGCGGATATATCGTGGTCGCTCCGCTCGGCTATCGCATTGATGGATACTACGGGCGCGTCGGCGGCACTACCAATCGCCGGGCGCAATTAAGCGAAGAAGACGTGATGAATGTGCTGGCTCGCGTGCGCAAGGATTACAAGATCGACGACGATCGCATTTACCTGATGGGGCACTCGATGGGCGGCATCGGCACCTGGACGCTAGGCGCGAAGCATCCTGAGATCTGGGCCGCGCTCGGACCTATCTCTGGGGTGGCCGATCCAAAGACGGTTGAAGCGATGCGCAATATTCCGGAAATCGTGGTGCACGGAGACGACGACAACACCGTGCCGGTCAGCGGATCTCGGAACATGGTGGCCGAGATGAAGCGGCTCGGCACCGAAGTGAAATACATCGAGGTTCCCGGCGGCAGCCACACCAGCGTTCCGGGACCGAACATGCTTGCGCTGTTCGATTTTTTCGATACGCACAAGAAGCATGCGCAGCCGGCGTCGGCACAACGCTGAGGCTACCTTCCGAGAATCACGTCGATTCCGGCGAGAATCGACTCGAGTTTAGCGCGCGATACTTTCGCGACGCGCTCTGTAAGAAGGTTTCTGTCTACCGCAACCAGCTGCGAAACGTTGGCTACTGAATCCTTGGGCAAGCCAGTGGCGCGTGATGTCAAGGAGACATTGCCCGGAGCGTCCTCCCACCGAACATTGCTGGTGAGCGGCACGCACACAACGGTCGCCATGCGGCTACGGTTCAACGCATCTGCTTGCACGATGACGACGGGGCGCCGATATCCGGGACCTGATCCGACTGGTGTGGGCAGATCCGCCCACCAGATCTCGCCTTGCGAAATCACCATTCGGTGCGCTCGAGAATTCTTCGAGCCGCCAATGAAACGAACGGATCGGTCGTAGTTCCCAACTCAGCGCATACGCGATCCATGGCTTCAGTCACTTCTTCCGGCGCGTGCCTGGTAACGTACTCATCTAGAGCATCGGTGAACAGCCGGCTTCGCGATCTCTTGGTACGTCGCGCCAAACGCTCTGCTTTTGCAAACACGTCATCCGGAATGGACACCGCCGTCTTCATACCAATAGTATAACCACCCTGCGCGTGAAATCAAAGGCGGGTTCGACGCTCGGGCGTGAGGCGGAGCGGGATCAGGGGATCGCGCGCGGACCAGGGAGTCCGCCTCCCTAGCAAAATAGGCTATCTTGGTAACAAGGAAACTTTTTCTGCCATGAAGACTCGTTTCGCCTTTGGCCTGGCATTATCGGTGTGCGCCAACGCCGCGACGCCGACTTTTTCGAAAGACGTCGCCCCGATCCTCAATAAGAATTGCGCCAGTTGTCATCGCCCCGGCGACATCGGGCCGATGCCGCTGCTCACGTATGAACAGGCGCGTCCCTGGGCACGATCCATTCGCGAAAAAGTTTCGCTCGGCCAGATGCCCCCGTGGCATTCCGTCGATCCGCATGGCACGTTTTCGAACGATCGCCGCCTAAGCGACGCCGACAAGAAAACGCTGATCGACTGGGCCTCCAACGGCGCGCCTGAAGGCAATCCGAAAGACCTGCCGTCCGCTCCGAAGTTCGCTGAAGGCTGGGAGATCGGACAGCCGGACGCGGTCTTCACGATGGAGAAGCCGTATAGCGTTCCCGACAAGGGCACCATCAGTTATCAGTACATGCAGATTCCGACCAACTTCACCGAGGACAAATGGGTGCAGGCGATCGAGGTTCGGCCCGGAACGCGCAGCGTAGTGCACCACGTGCTGGTGTTCGTGCGCGATCCGGGGACGCCCGTGCGGCTGATGTCATTTGTGCCGGTGGCCCCCAAGTCGGCCGGTCCTGGGGCGCGCAATCAGGGCGCCAGCGGCGGCGGCCCAGGCAATCTGATTGCGACGACAGCTCCGGGTACCAACGCCATGACTTTCGAACCCGGGATGGCCGTGAAAGTCAAGGCTGGCGCGACGCTGGTGTTGCAGATTCACTACACGGCGAATGGCAAGGCGGCCACAGACCAGACCAGTGTCGGGATGATTTACGCGAAGGAGCCTCCGCGGCTGGAGATCCACAACAGCGCGTTTATGCAACCGATGTTCAAAATTCCCGCCGGAGCGGACAACGAAGCCGTGGATTCCGCCATCGAGTTTAAGGAAGACGTTCACGTGACGGCGTTGTTCCCGCACACGCACTTGCGCGGCAAGAGTTGGGAATACCGGTTGACTTATCCCGACGGGCGCACCGACGTCGTTCTGGCGGTTCCGCACTACGACTTCAACTGGCAGACGTATTACGTCTTTGCTAAGCCGCTCGCGGTTCCGAAGGGATCGCGCCTGGATGCGACCGCGCATTACGACAATTCGACTTCGAACAAGTGGAATCCCGATCCCACCGCCGACGTCCGTTGGGGCGATCAAACCTGGCAGGAGATGCAGTATACCGGGATCACCTATTTCGTCGATCAGCCAGCCGCGACGTCGACCGGCGGCGATCGCCAACGCTAGCTGACTGGAGGCTAGTCCCTTTCCAGGTATTCGTCAGGAACATCGTCCTCCGGAAGTTGTTTCGTGTGAACTTCAGCCACGTCGGCGTCCGGAGCATCTTCCACGCCGCTGGTCACTTCGGCCTCGAAGAATTGTCCTTCCTCCACCAGTTCTTCGACACTCTCCGGCCCTGCCTCGGCGACATCCGACAGTCCCTGCGTGTCACCGGATTGCCCGGCTGAGCCCGGACCCGTCCCTTTTTCGTGAGCCGGAACGGTAGCGTATGTTCGGATACTTTTTTCTTCTGGCTTCATGCGGTTATTACAGCACGTAACCGGCCAACTTCGTCGAGACGAAAAAAAAGGGTAGTGGGCCAGTTTCCAAGATGCGCGCTTTTCATTCATGTGCCGCTCAACGTCCCGCCGCCTGTAAGCGCTACATGGACAGCCCCATACGTCAGCTTGGGGCTAAGCGCGCGCATAGAGATAGCCCCAAGCTGACGCATGGGACGGGACCACTACTAAAAAAAGGGCCCGATGGGAAGGTCCACCGGGCCACACGAGGGAAGAAGAAAACTATGAGCCAACTAATGGCGTCCGCCACCACCGCTATGCCCGCCACCACTGCTATGGCTTGGGGCGCCACCGCCACCACCGCCACTAGAACGTGGGGCAGGAGCGCTGCTCGGCCGCGATCCACCTCCGCCACCCGAATTTCCGCGATTCTGAACGATCGGCGGGCTGATCCGAAGTTGCTGCGGTTGTGACGAATAGGTCCGGGAAGGCGCCGGTTGGCCATACCCGCTTCGTGATTGAGGAGCGGAGGGAGCTTGATATCCTCCACTACGCTGCCAGCCGCCGTTGTTATTGGGCGCGTTATTCGGCGTGTTGTTCGGCGTAACTGAAGGACGGCTCCCCTGTCCGGCGCCTGCGCTCACACCAGGGTTGAATCTCTGCCAGCCACTATTATTCCCGGCTCCCGCACTATTTCCTCGGACGGCCGGCGACTCTGCGCTGCGCAAGCCGCCCGAGTTTCCAGTAGCACCGCCCGACACGGCACTACGATTCGAAAAGTTCTGCCTCTGCTGCTCAAAAGGCACCCGGTTAGCCTGCGACGGCTGCGAGCGGGAGAAAAACCGGGCATTGTCGGTGGTCCGCGGCAAGCCTTGGGTGCTCGCGGAACGACTGGTAAACTGCGTACTTTCTCGCGATGGATTGACGGGCAACTGGCCGCGCACGGAGCCGGCTCTTTGGAGATCGCCCGCCGACGCCCGAATCGACGTCGCACGAGTGACGCCTCCGCGTCCAAACTCACCCGCGCGCATGCTGGTCACCGCGTTGGTGAATCGCGCATTGCGATACACGTTGGTCACGTTGACGTTGTTCACCACCGAGCCGCCGCGGAACCCGCCGCCGTAGACGCCGCGTCCGTACCACGGATGGAACCGCTCGAACGGAGCCAGCGGCACCCAGCCGACATGTCCGAATCCAAAACCGACTCCAAATCCTACGCCGCCGCCCCAGCCGAAGAATCCGACCAGCGCCGGTCGCCAGTAGTAACGTCCATACAGCGGACCAGGCCACCAGGCCCAGCCGATGGACCCGTAATACCAGCGGCCATAATGATACGGCGCCCATCCCCATGACTCGCATCCGACCCAGGTCCAGCCGTAGTAATCCATCCACACCCAGCGGCCGCATTGATAGGGAGCCCATCCCGGATCGACGCCCGTGGGCTGCCACACCTGGCCATAGGAACCATCGTTAACCCAGCGTCCATTGCCGTCGAGATCTTCCGCGCCATACACGTCGCGAGGCACATAGCGGGGAGCCACGGCGCGCTCCAGTTGCTGGTCGCGCGATCCGCCCCAGCGGTCGAAATCGTCGTCCGGAACCGCGCCGGTCACTTGAAATTCAGGATCGTTCGAAGAGCCGCGCACCAGCATGGTGCTGCCCGTGCGGATGCGCTCGGAACCACGCGGTCCGAACACTTCGCCTTCCGCGCCGGCGCGCAGCGTGATTTCCGAAGTCCCATCGGGACGAATGTTGACACGATAGACGCCGCGCTTCAACGGATGAATCGAAATGCTAGGAGTGCTGATTTCCACTTGCGCATCGGAATCGCGCAGCACGCGGAAGGTCGCCGTTCCGGCCGCTATCTGTATTTGATACCGATGATATTGAAGCTCGCTGAAACGGACTTCGCTCGAAGGCCCCAGACGCAGCAGGTTGGCTGAATCGAACTGCACTTCAGCCCGGCCGTCGCCCGTCACTACGCGATCGCCAATGGTTACGGGCGCATTCACGGTAGCGGCCACCAGGTCGCCCGAATCTCCGCGCCGCATGGAAACGTTGCCCTGCATGAAACTGATGCGCGCTACACCCCGATCGGGAGCGTCAGCTTGCGCTTCGTCATTCTGGTCGTCGGGAGATTGCGGAGCTTGCGGATTTTGCGCACCGGCGCGCGGCGGATATTGCGGCTGAGGACTGCGGGCATCGCCCTGCGGATACTCCGGAGCTCCCGGCATGGGAGGCATCGGCGGCTGGGCCCAAACCGTCATTGCGGCGGCCACCAACGATGCCAGCGCTAGTCTCATAACCGTCATTCTGCATCCCCAGAGTGCACTCTTATGTCCAAATGTAAAGTGTTATTTATGAGCAGGATAGAATGTGATCCACTGGCTGAAAACCACCACCCTGATTGGAAAGGACCGACTATGGCTGGATGGATAGCAGGTCGGGCGTCCCGATATAGGTGGTTGCGCCAGAGCTACACGAGACCGCAAAGGTCGCGTCGGACCAGTCCGCCGGGATGCGGAAATCAAACTGGTAGATCCCAGTTAGCGTCGGCGCGAGTCCTGCGAACAACACTTCGAAAGGGCGCTGTTGCCGACTTGGGAATCCGGTTGCCATCCACTGGCAAGGCGTAGTGATGCGGTAAAGCCGGTCGACCGGCGTTGGCTGCCCATCTTGGATAGTTCCGTCCACGGGTCCCCAGCCCGTGGCGTACAAATGCAGCACGTCGCCGGGTCGGGCTGTATAGACTACCGCGGACCAGTCCTCGCGAATGACATACGCCGTCGCTGCAGGAAAACCGCCGGCCAGCGCAAATGTGGAACCAAGGATTGGGAATACACCGATACGCACCAGCTGCTCCCACGCGGGCTCATTGAGCCGTAGAATCACCTCCGTCTGCGGATCAGCCTTGGCTTCCCAAGGGATCTGGATCGCGATTCGATCGGTCTTGTTTTCTAAGGCGGTCGCGCGGACTGCGCTAACGCGAAGGTCCGGTGTGAAGTCCCGTGCAAAGTATCCTATCAGTTCGTTATAGGATCCTGGAACCGGCGGAAATGCGAGTCCATAGGCCAAAGGCCCGACAGCGCCCAGCATCTGCGTGGCGGCTCCGTTGGCCGTATTCACGGACAGCAGGCGGCCGGACTCCGTGACAGCGAAGACTCGCGAGCCGTCCCCTGAAATGGCGAGATCGACAACGGGCTCAGCTTCCGTCGTGAGTTGCCGCGACGCGCCGGTAACGGCATCGGCAATCCAAACCTGAGGTCCGCTTAGATAGGCGAAAGTGCGCCCGTCTGCCGCGAGCATTGGCAGGAAACCGGTAACGACCAAGCGGTCGGTATTGGATGCGACCTCCAGCACGTGAATTCCGTCGATGGGCCCGTCGTACACGATCCTGCTGGCATCCCTCGCGAGCATCGCACGGCCCATACTGCCGACGGGGGTGAGGTCAACGGTGCCTTTGGGACCGCTCAAACGAACGCCGCCATCTCGGCGCGAAAGAATCGTCCCATCGTCGGCAACAAACTGGCCTTCGTGCGCGGGCTGAGGGCCTATCACGACAACCGTCCCCGCCACGAAATCTACCAGGCGGACAGAATTGGGCGGTGCCTGGTAGTAGTTGCCGTAGACTGCGGCAAAGCGTCCACTGGTGCTCAGACTCGCCCTGCCATCGATCACGAGAGACCCGGTCGGCGTCCGAATCGTCGTTGGACAGGGTTGACCCTGCTCGCAGAAAGCAGGTCCGTTTATAGCGATGATCGAGGCATCACCGTTGACGGCCGGACGACTGTAGTAGATCGCACTCGTTCCGTCAGGATACGATGATGACTGCTCGACCAGGCCGAGCTGTTGGCCAGCCATCATGAAAACCTTCGATGTCGAGGACTGAGTGGAACCGCTCTGCCGCATTGTGGTTACAAAGTAAACCCTTGAGCCATCCGCCGTGGTTGTGAGCCCTGCGATTGGCCCTGCGATAATGTTTCCCGAAATGTTTCCTAAAACGAGGAGCAAGAACCCGGGCGCCCAAACTCGCATGAATCAACTCTACAAGATTCGCCCAGCCAAACGACGCGGAGGGCAGACCGATTTATGCCAAACTAAGAGCAGGCTGAGTTCGTATTAGTATTCAGGAACCCGGCTGCTCGGGCGGGTGTCCAATAACCATGAAGTACTGGGGCTACCTGGTCGCGAAAGTTACTGTGGCGCTGGCGATGCTGTGCGCGTTGGAGCGGGGCATCGCTTGGATGTATCCGCCTCTCAAGCCGTTTGCAGAGGGGGGACCGTTTCCGGGGAAGCGGGATTTAGCTTATGCCTGTACCATGCTGTTGTTCTGGCTGTTCGCAACCGCGCTTGCATGGCTGATCGTGTGGGATCAGCGGTATCGATGCCGCGCCTGTTTGCGCCGCCTGCGTATGCCTATCCAGACCGGATCCTGGACCAACGTGCTGCTGGGAGCGCCGCGGACCGAGTATATTTGTCCCTACGGCCATGGAACTCTCAAAGTAGCCGAGCTTCAGATTACCGGCCGGCAGTCACCCGACTGGGAGCCGCACGAGGATATGTGGAAAGAATTGTTCTCGTTGGAAGAAACTAAAAAATAGTGGCCCTCCGGCTCCAGATTCCCCGCAAAGCGCTGCTGGTCCGCTTCCTGGTCAGCCCATGGGGCAGAGCATTCCTGCTCGCCTTCATGCTGACGGTCACGGTCGGGCTGGGTGTTTTCACTTACTACTACACGAAGTATTCCAGGATCATCGAAGAGCGCCTGCATGCCGGTGTTTTTGGAAATACGTCGCTGCTGTACGCCGCGCCACGCCCCATCGCCCTCGGTGAAGAAGCGTCGCTCACGGAAATCGCCGACTATCTGCGGCGCTGCGGATACTCCGAATCGAGCAACAACCGCGTGGGCTGGTTCCATTTGCGCGCGGACGCGATCGAGATCAATCCGGGACCGGATTCCTACGATTCGGAAGGCGCGGTCATCAAGATCCGTGGGCAGCACGTCACGCAGCTCATTTCGCTGCGCGATCAAACCGAGCGGACGCAGTACCTGCTCGAGCCGGAGTTGATCACAAATCTGTTTGGACGCACCCGCGAGAAGCGCAGGATCGTGCATTTCAACGACATTCCGATGGTGATGGTCAATGCAGTGCTGGCGGCCGAGGACAAACATTTCTTTCAGCATTCGGGTTTCGATCCGTTTGGAATCATGCGAGCCGCCTGGCGCGATGTGACCACGCATCGCATGGAAGGCGCGTCGACCATTTCGCAGCAGCTCGCCGGGACAATCTGGCTCAGCGATGTGAAGCGTGGGCTGCGCCGGAAGGTGCCGGAAGCGTTGATCACGCTGCACCTGGAGCAGAAGCTCACCAAGCAGCAGATTTTCGAATATTACGCCAACGCGGTTCCGCTGGGCCAGGCAGGTAGTTTCAGCATCCAGGGACTCGGCCAAGGAGCCGAAGTGTATCTCGGCAAGGACCTGAGCAAGGTGACGTTGCCCGAGGCGGCGCTGTTGGCGGGTATGATCAACGCGCCTTCGCGGCGCAATCCGTTCCGCCATCCGGATGGAGCCAAAGTTCGCCGTAACGTGATCCTCAAGGCGATGCATGAGGATGGATTCATCACAGCGCGTCAATACGAAGACGCGATGGCCGCTCCGCTCAAAGTGACTCGCGAAGAAGTCGAATCGAGCGACGCGCCGTACTTCGTCGATTTGGTCAACGACACGCTTCAAAACCAGTTCGAGGGCACCGATTTCCTCAATTCTTCGTACAAGGTGTACACCACGCTCAACATGAATTTGCAGCGCGACGCCGTGGCGGCGGTTCGGGCTGGGATTCAGGAAACCGATGCGCAGTGGAAGCGCCGCAACAAAAAATACGGTACAGACGAATTTCCGTTGGCGCAGGTGGCGTTGGTGTGCCTCGACGCGGAGACCGGCGAAGTAAAGGCGCTGGTCGGCGGGCGAAGCTATGGGGTCAGCCAGCTCAATCACGCGATCGCGAAGCGGCAGCCGGCGTCTTCGTTCAAGCCTTTCGTCTACGCGGCCGGGTTTAGCACGGCGGTCACTGAAGGCGCACAGCAGGTAATCACGCCCGCGACCATTGTTGTCGACGAGCCCACCACGTTTTGGTTCGACGATAAACCGTATGAGCCCGCGAATTTCAAGAACGAACAGTTCGGGCCGATCCCGGTCTGGTTCGCTCTGGTGCATTCCGTAAACATTCCAACCGTGAAGGTCGCCGAGATGGTCGGCTACGACAAGGTCGCCCAGGTGGCGCACGCGGCCGGACTGAACATCAATATCAAGCCGACGCCATCCATCGCGCTTGGGTCCTACGAGGTCACACCGCTCGAAATCGCTGGTGCGTATTCGGTTTTCGCGAACGGTGGCCAACTGCTGAAAACTAGCTTCATCAAAACGATTCGCGATCAACGCGGAAATTCGACCTTTCAATCGCAGACTGAGCGGACCCAGGCGCTTGATCCCCGCGTTGCGTATCTGGTCGAGAATACGCTTGAAGAAGTCCTGCGCTCCGGAACCGGCGCCGGCGTGCGATCGCGCTACAATTTCACACTCCCCGCGGCCGGCAAGACCGGAACGTTACGCGACGGATGGTTCGCCGGATTCACCTCGAAACTGATCTGCGTCGTCTGGGTCGGCTTCGACGACAATCGCGATTTCAAACTGGAAGGAGCGCACAGCGCGCTGCCCATCTGGGCCGAGTTCATGAAACGCGCGCACCAGCATCGCGAGTACAAGAACGTTCATGGATTTGAAGCTCCAGACGGAATCGTGACCGCGGCGATCGATGCGGAGACCGGACAGCTGGCGACACCGGCATGTCCTAAGGTCCGTAACCAGGTGTTTATCGCAGGAACCCAGCCGGTGGAGATTTGCAGGCTCCACGGCGGCGGCCGGACCGTGGTGGCCGGGTGGGAGCCGACGTCCAAACTCACACCCGCCGTGGTTCCAGACAACCGGCCGCAAACGGTGGCGTCGGTGAATCCGCCGGATGCGCCGAAAAATCCCCGGAGCATCCCGGTGACGCCGGTAGCCCCGGCACAGCCCGACAAGAAAGAGCATAAAGGTTTCTTCGGAAGGCTCCGAGATATCTTTAAGTGAGGTAAAGTAGATCAAAGATAGGAGGCCCCCATGTTTTTCGGTCTCTCCATTGTTCTCGTAACGGTCCTTAGCTCAATTAGTCTGGCGTCACCGCAAAGTCCGCCGGCGCAAACCGCCAACGGATTCCGGGTACCCGCAAAAACCACAGCCGCCGATCCCGCCAAGGCTCTTTCGCCGGAAATGCGGGGCGATATCCTGATGGCTCGAAAGATGTATCGCGAGGCCATTGAGACCTACTTGCAGGGTCCCAAGGATTCGCCGATTATGGTGAACAAGATCGGCATCGCATATCACCAGTTGCTCGACTTGGAATCGGCGAAAAAGCAGTATGAGCGCGCCATCAAACTGGATTCGCGCTATGCCGAGGCGATCAACAATCTGGGAACCGTTTTCTACGCACGCAAATCGTACCGGCGCGCGGTGAACGAGTACCGGAAGGCGCTGCGGATCAATCCCGAGTCGGCCTCGTTCCTCAGCAACCTGGGTACGGCGTATTACGCGCGGAAGCAATACACCGAAATGGCGGTGGCGTATCAAAAGGCGCTGGAGATCGACCCTGACGTGTTCGAGCGGCGCAGTTCGACTGGCACGACTCTGCAGGAGCGCAGCGTCGAGGAGCGGGCCAAGTATCATTACTTCCAGGCGAAGATCTACGCCAAGAGCGGACAGATGGAGCGTGCGCTCATGTGCATCCGCAAAGCTCTCGAAGAGGGCTTCAAGGAAAAGGAGAAGTTCCTGAAAGATCCCGAGTTCGCGGTGCTGAAAGACAACCAGGAATTCAAGCTGCTGATGGCTGCGGAGCAGAAGGTCATCTGAAGCGGCTGATCCTTGCAGGATTGCTGTTGAGCGCTTGCGCGCGACCGCACCAACCGGGCCGGTTCGCGGTTCTCCCGTTCGAAAATCTCACTGGCGATGCGGCGAATGACTGGATCGCATCCGCGGCTCCCGCGATCATGGAGGCTGAATTGGGCGCCGTTCGCGCCGGAAGCGTCAGCGACGGCTATCTCCAGAATGCGGGCCAATTCGTGCATGGATACTTCACACGGAGCGGCGGTGAGTTGCGTTTTGAAGTCGCACTGGAAGACGCCGCGCGTCATAAGCTGTCGGAGCCGCGATCGTACAGCGGCCCTCTGCTTCCGGCCATGACCGCGGCCGTGAAAGCCATGAACCCGTCGGCGCGTGAGTTCTCGACCGCACGTGCCGACGCAGTGGACGCGTGGGGGCATCGCGAATTTCAGAAGGCGACGGCCATCGATCCCGATTTCGGCGCCGCATGGCTGGCATGGGTGGAAACGCTGATCCAGCATGGCGACACCGCGCAGGCCACGGAGGTCGCGGATCGAGCGCTGGCGCGAACTTCGCTTCGTTCCGAAGTGGATCGCGCGCGGATCGAGTTGCTCGCGGCGAATTTGCACAACGACGAGCCGAGACGCGTGAAGGCGCTCGCTCAGCTCGCCAAGCTGACCAACGATTCCGCGATGACCATCGCATTGGCGGAGACCGAGCTGAATGCCCGGAATTTTCCGGCAGCGGTAAGCGCTTTCCAGAATGCGCTCGCGGCGAATCCGGACAATGGATCTGTGATGCTTTCACTGGGATATGCGCAAGCTTACGCCGGTCAAATCGACGCCGCGAAAGCGACGCTGGAAGCCTACGGCAAGCAGCCCGGACAAGCCACCAATTCGCTCGATTCGATAGGCGAGGCGTACTTCATGAACGGGCGATTCACGGAGGCTGAGAAATATTTTCTGCAAGCGCATCAATCGAATCCAGCCTTTATCGGCGGAGGCGGTTTGCTGAAGGCGGCGTATGCGCATTGGCTGGCGGGGGATTTGAGCGGTGCCGACTCGATCGCCTCAAGATATTTCCAAACGCAGAAAAACAATTCGTGGCGCGAGGCCTCCTGGTTGTTTGCGACCGGCCGGCACGACCAGGCGATCGCGAAGCTGCAGAGCGTTCCCGACAAGCAACTGGTCGAGCGCCAAATGGCGGCGTGGAACGCGGGAGTTCCCGGCGATCTACCGGCTTTGAAGGCGCGCTACCAACACACGCCGCCGTCAGCGGATGGTGAAGTTCGCACGTTTTACGCGGCCGCGTTGCTCAAGGCTGGACGGAAGGACGAGGCGGGGAAATTGGCGTCGCTGTGGCCGATTCCGCTGGAGCAAGGCGTCGATCCAATGCTCGAATCGCTGGTGTTTCCCACGTTTTTGGAAGTGCGGCGGGCCACACAAAACTAGAACCGGCGCGAGGCTCCAGCCGAGGCGTGTATTTTAGTTGTCGCGGGATTGAACGCCCGGCACTACACTCGAAACTGCCGCAGATGATGGTCCAGGTGCTGGTACATCAATGCTGCCCATTCCTCTGGAGTCAGCGGCCCGAAAAAGAAGTGCGGATGACTGGTGCATGCCCCGGGCCCACCCGCTACGAAGCGGTCAATCAATTCGCGGAGCCGTTGGGTCTCCACCTCGAAGTCCCGCTCATCCGACACGATACAGCTCTTCTCGGTTGTCGAATTTCGACGCATGGGGATCTCGTTCACGATCACTGATCTCTTCGCCACCCGTCCCAGGAGCCGCCCTATCAACACTCGCGGCGGACGTCTCTGCCCCATTGCGATCTCCAGCGCCGCGGAGCAATGCGCCAGCGCCTGCGCTGGGTTCATGTGGCCCCACAGCCGTTCGCTATCCGGCCGAAGTTGCGCCATCCGCTGGTTTACTTCCTTCACCCGGGCCGCTTCAAAGATAGTTTTCATGTCACTAAGTCGAACGACGTTGCTCGAAATCGACAGCTCAGAAAACCAATTTCTAAAATCCCGCAGGCTGGTTCCGCGGGGGGAGTTTGGATTATTTGGCGCGCGGTTCGGTCATGAGCTGCGCCGCTCTTTAGGCAGGCGCATGTGAAACTCGGCGCCGGGACCGATGCCGTTCACCCACAGATCGCCGCCGTGATCGAGCAGCGTCTGCCGCGCCAGCGCCAGGCCCAGACCCAGGCCGTTTTTCTTTCCGTAGGTGACGAACGGTTGGAACAGGCGGTTACGAACTTCGGGCCGGATTCCCGGGCCGGTGTCTTTCACCGCGATCAACACCACCGCATCGTCCGACTTGGCGTCGATACAAACGGTTCCGCCGGCGGGCATCACCTCGACGGCATTCTCCAGCAAATTGCGAAAGACGCGCTCCATACGCGCGCGCTCCATGGGGCATTCCAGGCCCTCGGGAACCTGGGTGATCAACTGGATTTTCTGCGTCTCGATTTCGGTTTCTACCGCGGACCAGGCAGCCGCGATGACGTCGCGCACCGAGCACAGTTCGGAAACGCCGGAGCGTCCACGCGAAACGTTCAGTAGTTGCTGCAGCATCTCCTGAATGCCGCGCGACGCACGGTAGATGTTGGTGGCGAGCCGCCGGACCTGGGGCGCCGCCAGATTCGTATCGAACAGCATCTCAGCGCCCGCATAGATGGCTGCAAGGGGATTGCGAAGATCATGGACGATGCTGGTGGAGAGCCGCCCGATGGTGGAAATGCGTTCCTGTGTCTTCAACTCTTCGCGCGCGTGCTGAATGGATTCGCACATCGCGTTGAACGTTCCGGCGAGCCGGCCCAGTTCGTCGCCGCTACGGACATCGACGCGGTAATCGTAATTCTGGCGCGCAATTTCGGCGGCGGCGCGATCCAGTTCCGCAACCGGCCGCATGATTCTGCGGGCGACGAAATACGTCACCAGCAGCGAGGCGAGCATCGCGGAAAGCCACAGTGCGACGATCGAGTTCCGCAGCATGGCGATGTTCCTCCGCGCCTCTATGAAGGAGCGGAGGATGAACAGCTGGCCGATGGGTTCGCCGCGAATATCGACCAAGGGCGTGGCAAGAGCCAGGTAATCGTCGGTATTTTGCTTGCCGATCAGACGCGGCATGAGCGCTGCGGCCTCCGCTTCGGGAAGCGTGGACGTAACCACGTTGCTTCCGGTCATGAAAACAAAATCGCTGCCGCCGGTTTCCTCCTTCAGTTGATGCGCGACCCTCGAATCGACGCCATATCCGGCCACCAGCACGTTCAACAACCCCGCGCCGGTTCCCGCCTGTACGTACACTGGCGTGACCACCACCTGGAACAGTTCGCCGCCCCGCTGTACGAAACCGGAGGCCTGATCGGGAAATTTCGTTCGCGCGATTTGCACTTCGGGAAAATTCTCGTTGGGATGAATCGACACCGACGCGCCCAGCGATGCGATCACCCTGCCTTGCGGATCGGCGACCAGGAAAAACGCATCGCCCGCCGAAACTCTGGACCACAACTCCGCCGCGGTGTCGCGCATGGTCGCCTGGTCGCCGGTGCCGAACGCGCGTCGAACGTCGGACATGGTGCTGAGGACGCGGCTCACTGTCGCCAGATGATCGGCGCGCGCCTTCCACAGCGATTCGTATGCCTGGAAGCTGGCTCTGGCTTCATGCGCGACGCTTTCGGAAGTGGTCTTGATGACGCTGCTCTGCACGATCCATCCTGCTGCCGCGAACACCACCGTCAACACGATCGAGGTGGGCAGCAGGATTTTCCACAACAGGGACAGGCGCGAAAAGCTCACGGCTTGACTCCAGAATACGTTCCGCCCTCGGCCGGCGGATAGTCCTTGCCGTACTTGTTCTTGTGCGGCAGCAACAGATAACCGCTTTCGGAAACAGCGATTTTGGGCACCTCGACGTCAGAGCCAACCTCCACGGTTCGTGCCAGCGCATCCAGCGTCTGCTGCGTCGCCCGCTCATGAAACACATGCAGCCGATAGCTGCCGCTAGGGACGTTGGCGATGGAGAACTCGCCCGTTTTCCCCGACACAGTAAAAAACGGCGACTTCAGCACCACAATTACGGCGCTCATGGCTGGATGGATGTTACAAAAGATGCGGACAATCCCTTCGCGGCGGAAAGGCACCACGCGCGACGTGCCCGGCGGATACAGCCCGACGTCGAAAATCTGGCCGTCGTAATTTGAAAAGGCGTTGTGAAAGATGGGATCGTAATTGGGAAATTCCACGGCGGTGCCGACTTCGATGGCGAGAATGTGCGGGATGAAGCGCTTCCCTTTCTGCTCCATCTCGACCTTCTTGCGCGCCGGAGCCAAGGATTGCGTTCCGGATACAGGTTCGAGCCACACGACGATGCCTGAATAGTCGGAGTGCTTGCGAACGTCGGGGTTTTGCGAGGAAACGATCTCCAGGTGACCGCGCACCGTCCCCGCCATGAGAGACGCAGCGGTGAGAAGCATTGAACAACATGCGTTAAACGCGCCGCATGCTTTAGAAGAGATAGGCCACCGCCAGATCATAGTGATTGTTCAGACGGTTTCCCGTTCCGATGTAAGTCGTCCGGACCTGGCCGCCTTCCAGGCTCACCATTACATTCGGCGCGATGCGGTACATCACGTTGGCGAAGTAAGCCTGATTCAATCCAATATAACCGCGCAGCAGATCCGCGTTGCGATCGTCCTGACGTCCGCCATAGATATCGAACGCGAGCCGCGCCGTGACCGGGAATCGAAGCTGCGCCCATCCCCCAGTGCTGTGGACCGCGTGGTAGTGATCGTAGGCGCTGGGCATGAAGCCTTGAGGGAGCGCCCCCAGGTTCGCGACATTCTGGCCGTTATAGAAGAAACCGGTCAGTTCGACGAACTTCACCGGCTTAATCAGCCAATCGATCGAAAAAAGGTGCGAAGGGATGCTGGAAGGCCCCACTGAACTTGGGTTTTCATGGAATCCTGGGGCGATCTCGATGCGCGAATTTTCGCCCCACTGTTTCCACACTTCGAAACGGCCTTCCACCCCAGGTTGCGCGTGCTCCGGGGGCAGAGCCGACCCTGAAGGGGCCGGGGAATAGAAATTGTATCCCGTGGACTCCAACCCGATTTCCCGCGTCTGAAATACGCCCACTTGCGCGCGCAGTCCGGCCGTGGTTCCAAAGCGGAAGCGCTGCTCCACTCGGATCTGCGGCTCCCACAGCCATAGATTTCCGGCACCAGTGAGCGGGGAAACGCCCACCTGCGCGAACGAATTCGGATCCCGCGGTGAAATGATCGGTTTGTCCTGACCGAACGAAAGACTCGTCTGCTTCCAGTCTAGCGAGACGGTGGCGGTTCGCAATCGCACCAGATGGTTTAGAGACGCCGCCGATCCGCCAAAGAAATCGGCGAACACCGATCCGGTGAACTTTCCTCCGAAAACCGTTTGAGGGCTTTCGAACTGAAGCCCGAGAATGCTTTGACGCACTGTGCCCCCGCCGGTGGCGTCCGCGCGACCGAGCGACGCGATCGTCGTATTTTCGGTGTTGCCGTTGAACCCACCATTCACGTACGCGTTGAACAGCGCCATTCCGGTGATCCGAATCGGGACCTTCTGCGACGATTCGACTTTGGATTGCGCCATTTCTTCGACACGCGCTTTGTCAACTGCGAGTTGATCCTGCAACTGCTCCACTTCTGCCGGGGCGGACGCCATGGGCGAGGCCGCTTCGCGCGCAATGGCGAGCTGTTCATGCAGCGTTCGCACCTCCTCGTTCAGAGCTCGGTTGGCGTCTTCCAGTTTTTGCAGCCGGTTCAGAATTTCACGAATCTCAGGAGTGGATTGCGCCTGAAGAAAACCCGGCGCGGTGAACAGGGTGGCCAGGACGAGTCGATTAAGGTGTCGCATGGTTCAGTAGCTGCTCCATTTTCTGCCGGACCAGAGCGGGCGAATACGGTTTCGCGAAAAACGCGTTAGCGCCGAGCTGGTGAACCCGCTCGGCGGCATCTGGATCCGACGTGCCGGTAATCACCATGATAGGAACGTTCCGGTGCGTGGGGTGGGCTCGGATGCGCCCGATCAGCTCGAATCCGTCCATCCCGCGCATCTCCAGGTCGGTCACTACGGCCGCAAGATCCTGTCCGCCGTCCTCGAGCAGCCGCCAGGCCCGCTCTCCGCTGCTCGCAGTGACGACGGACACATCCAGCGCACTGAAGGTCATTTCGAGGGTGGCTGCGTTGGTCTCAACATCCTCGACGATCAGCAGCGTGCGTTGCATTACTCAATTATCGCGGGACAGTGCAGAATTAATCGTCCGGAGATTTGTAAAACATTTGTAAAGCTCGTCGTGAGAACCGGCTCGAAACCTGGCGTCAAGGGGGGCCGTTGTGCGAGCACGAGTGGCGCAGCAGCCGCAGAAGCCCCCGATCGGCCGTCTGCGAAATGTCTGCGTAAACGATTCACGGTCCACCTTACCGGCGCCTTAACGACCGATACACTGGAAAACTGATCGCGATCAGACCGCCGGCATACAGGCTATGCCGTGGATCGCTGAACAGCGATCCGGCCAGAATACCGACGGCGGTGAGCAGCACCAGAGCGCTGATCCACGGATATCCCCACGCGCGGAACGGACGTGGCAGTGAAGGCTCGCGGCGGCGCAGCACGAACAAGGCGCTCAGCGCGAAACAGTGGTTGACGACGAAGATCACGCTGGCCACGGCGATCAGGGTCTTGAAAGTTCCGCTCGACACGAGAAGGATCGCTAGAACCACGGTCGCCGCCAGCGCCCAATCCGGATTTCCACGCGAGCTGACGGTCGCCATCCGGGCTGGGAACAGGCCGCCGCGGCTCATGGCATACAGGATTCGTGGAGCGCACAGCATCACGGCGTTAATCATCGGTGGAAGAGAAATCAGCGAGAGCAAAGTCACCAACGTCGCGCCCGATTTTCCGAACAAGAGCAGGGCCGCGTCGGCAGCCGGAAGCTTCGACCCGGCCAGGGCACCGAGCGGCAACACATACACCAGCGCTGCGTTCACTAGCATATAAATCACGATCACTAGCGCCACGCCGCCGATCATCGAACGTGGAAGCTGGCGCACCGGATCGCGAATTTCTTCGGTGAAATACAGCGCCTCGTACCAGCCGTCATAAGTGAGGATGATGGCCTGCACGGCCAGAATCACGGCGACGAAAAGAGGTTCGGTGCGCAACGGCATGGGCGCGTTTCCACGGTTTCCCCCGAACCAGAAGCAGGCGACGACCAGCGCCAGAAACGCGATGGCTTTGATCAGGCTGGTGGCTTGTTGAACCCGGCTGCTGGAGCGAATCCCGGTCCACTGGAGTAGGCCAAATGCCGCGATGATCGCGACTCCGATGACGGTTTCACGCCCGGCGAGCGATGGAACCAGGGCCGTCAGAAATTCGCCGAACGCGATCGAAGCGTAGGCGATGGCCGAGGTTTGGCCGATCCAATCGGTCCAGCCCACGGTGAACCCGACCGCATCGCCGAACGCGCGGCGGGAAAAAACAAAATAGCCGCCGGTCTCCGGCAGCATCGTGCCCAGTTCGGTGACCGAAGCCGCGGCGAGAAGCGCGTAAATTCCGCCGCCGAGCCACAACCCGAGAATCAGGCGGGGATCGGCCAGGTGCGCGGCAACTTCACCAGGCGTTCGCAAAATGCCGACGCCGATCACCGCGCCGACGATCACGGCCACGCCGAATCCTGAACCTAGAATGCGGAGCAGCTTGTGTTCGGTCACTTTAAGGCCTTAAAGCAGAGTACCGCGACGCCTGCCAGAAATCCCGCCAGCGCCTCATATTCGCGATTCCGCCGGTACAGGGACCACTGAAAATGTTTTGCGCGGTTTCCGGAGAATCTCGGAAGGAGTTTGGGAACGCGCTGCGCATAAACGGCATAGGAAGGAAACAAACTGCGCAGGTGCTGCTCCTCCAACTCAACCACAGGAAGGTAAATGAGAAGGAAGACCACGGCAAAAAGGATACCGAGCTCCCATCTTCGCGACGCAATCACGAATCCCGTGGCGACTCCGAGCGTCCCCAGGTACAAGGGATTCCGGACATGCGCGTAGGGACCGCTTTCGGCGAGTGCGAGATTCTTTTCCAAATGTCCAGCAGCCCAGGCACGAATCGCGAGCCCCAGCACAGAAACCGGCAAACCTGCCGCAAGCGACGTCCAGGTGGGCGCGGAAAACCACACAAACGCGGCCAACAGAACAAATCCGCAGGGCACACGCAGCTTCGCCACAATATCCGCGTAGGGTTTGGGAAAACTCATGCGGGGCAAGTGAGGGACGCCAGAGCTTCAGCGACGTCGGCCGGAGAGACGCTCCGCATGTCGCGATCGTTCGAGGTGCGCTTGTATGTGGTCACGGCATCAGCGGTGCGAAGCACGCGCAACGATCCTCCATAGGGCCCGTTGCGGGCGGGATCGGTGGGTCCGAAAATCGCGATACCGGGTTTGGAAAGCGCCGCGGCCAGATGCATCGGACCGCTGTCGACTCCGATGATTGCGTGCGCGCGCCGCGTCGCATCGATCAGGCCGGACAATCCGGAAAGATGCACGCGCGCCCCGCGAATCCGCCCCAGGATCTCGGCTGCGTCGGGCGGACCGTTCACCACCAGCGGCACATCCAGCCGTTCGGCGAGCTGCTGGTACGATTCGAGCGGCCATTGTTTCGATCCCCAACCGGCCAGCGGACTTGCCAGCACGAATTTTCCTTCGGGCAGCGACGATTCCGGCGATCCTTCGGGCAGCGGAAAGGTTCGCAGCAGGCTGGATGCGCCTGCCGCAGCCGCCAGTTCCAGGTTGCGATCCACGATATGCTCCGCGTGGGCGATGACTTCGTTCGAATAGAACAGTGAGGCCAGGCGTTCAGCGGACTGCGACCGGTGAAAGCCGACTACGCGGTTCGCGCGCGAGGCGAAGGTGACCAGCGCGGATTGTACCAGGCCTTGCAGGTCGACGGCGAGATCGAAGCGGTGCTCGCGAAGGCGGGTCCAGGTGGACGCGATGCCCCGCACGGTGCGCTCCTGCGGAATGATTTCGTCGACAAACGAGTTGCCCTCGAGCAGAGGAATCCAGCGCGGCCGGATCACCCAAGAGAGATGGCTATGAGGAAAACTGTGCTTCAGGCTGGCGACGGCTGGGAGCGCATGAATCACGTCCCCCATCGCGCCCAGACGGACCACCAGGATGCGGTACGCAGCCATCGTTGTTCAGGACGCCGCCTGCTGGCGAGTGTGTACGTGTTCGATCAGCTTTTCCCTACGCATCACGTCTTCAAGCTCCAGCCGGACATGCGGCGTCAGGCCCTCGACCGACGCTACCACGTAATCGACCACGCGAAGTCCCGCGACCAATTCGGCGCGGGCTTGCGCCGGAAGTATCGAATCTTCAGAAGTCGCGATCAGCACGATCAGCGGCACGCCGTCGCGTTTTAGTTCCGCGAGCCGGGCCGTGTGCGACGCGAGCAGCGGATCGAAATATCCACTCGCCAGCGTGCCGCCAAGCCGGGCAGCCTCTTCGACGCTGATGATTTTCACACGAGTATCCACGTTTGTACTATTTGAGCAGGTCCAGCGCGACTTCCGCTACCCGCGATGACGTGACCCGCGTCATGCAGCGATGATCGATCGGGCACTCACGCTTCAGGCATGGACTGCATTCGACCGGTTCGCGAACCACGCGTGCCAGGGGTCCGGTAGGCCCGGTGGCGATATCATCGGTCGCTCCGAAAATCGCCACGGTCGGCACGCCGAGAGCGGACGCGATGTGCATCGCGCCAGAGTCATTCGTCAGGTACAAGCGGCACGCGGCGGCAAGGTCGATAAATTCGGCGAGCGTGGTTTCGCCCGCGAAATTCCGCACCGGAGCCTGAATCGCAGCCGCAACCTCGGCGCACAATTCGCGTTCGTCTTTCGATCCGAAAATCGCGACGGATGCGCCCAGTTCCTGCGCACAGCGATTGGCGGATTCGGCGAAGCGTTCGGGAATCCAGCGCTTGGCCGATCCGTAGGCCGCGCCGGGGCTCACGCCAATGACGGTTTCACCCATCCCGAGCTGGCGAAATCGTTCGGCCCCCGCGATGCGTGCCGCGGGTGCGCCCTCCAGCCGGATCAGGTCGTTTTCCGGCATTGCATCGATAATGCCGGCGCGGCGCAGCAGTTCCAGGTAGTAAAAACGCTCGTGACGCGGAATTTCTCCACGGCGCGGCACGGGAATCGCCTGCGTCAGCAAAAAGCCGCGGCCATCGCGTGCATATCCGATCCGCTGCGGGATGCCGGCGATCCATGCGACCCCGGCGGCCTCGAAGGCGTTTTGCAGCAGGATCGCGCAATCGAATCCATACGCCCGGAGTCCGCGGGCGGCGCGCCATTTGGACCCGAGATCGGGTGCCGAATACGGGATCAGGCGATGGCAAAACGGTTCGCGACCATACAGGTCGGCTACCCATGTCTTGGCCAGGATCGAAATCTCGGCGCTGGGGAATCGCTGATGCAGCGCGCGGAGGGCCGGCAATGACATCACGGCGTCACCCACCCAGTTGGTCGCGCGGACCAGGATTTTGTCCCAAGCCATTCCCTTTCAGATTAAGCGACGGCGTCACAAAACGTAAGTTTCTCAAGCAGTTGCACTCGGGCCCGCTTTCCGAACCGAGACGCATTTTTCCGTTTCCGGGGTGTAACCCCAGACCAGCTAAGTGCAGTCTTAACAATTGCTAACAACGACTTAGCGAACGGGGCAGGAGTCGCGAGCAATTCACTATGGGCAGCAGGATGCATTGGCGAATCGTGTACTTGGCGGCAGTATCGCTGCTGGGTCAAGCCATATACGGGCAGGCCACCAGCACGGTCGGCGTAGTCACCAAAATCGATCCAGCGGCGCAACAGATCGTGGTGAAGACGGACGCAGGCAGCGAAGTAACGGTCACCATGCAGCCCACCGCCAGTTTCCGGCGCACCAAACCGGGCGAAACGGATCTGCGGAACGCGGCGACGATCGCGATTACAGATATCAATGCAGGCGACCGGGTGCTGGCGCGCGGGAAACCATCGGACGACCAGAAATCGGTCGCAGCGACGCTAATCGTGGTCATGTCGCAAGGCGACATCGCCAAGAAGCAAGCGACTGAAAAAGCGGATTGGGATAAGCGTGGAGTGGTGGGCACCGTGACCGCTGCAAGCCCCACCGAGGTCGCGTTAAGTATACGCGGGAATGGCGGCGCGAAATCCCTGATTGTGACTCCGGGGACGGGCGCCGTGATCCGGCGCTATTCCACCGAATCGATCAAGTTTGAAGACGCCAAGCCATCCGCGCTGGGCGAAATCAAGACCGGCGATCAGGTTCGCGCCCGCGGCGACAAGACTCCTGACGGCGCGCACATGATCGCGGAAGAAATCGTTTCCGGCAGCTTCCGCGAGCTTGCGGCAACCATTCTCTCCATCGACGCGGCGCAGAATCAAATCCGCGTCAACGATCTGGCCACCAAGAAACCGCTGATCATCAAAATGAGTCCGGACTCGACCATCCGGAAGCTGCCGCCGCAGATGGCGCAAATGCTCGCCGCGCG
>DATMOC010000054.1:0-31048 GCA_035568415.1 Bryobacteraceae bacterium
GGAGGCGTCCCCGGCCAGGACCTCACCGCTGAGCTTCAAAAGGATGCGACTGTACTTGGGCACCTTTACGCCTGGAGAAGGTTATTCGGTTGCTGATGTCTCTGCTGCCGCGCCATCGCCTACCTTAAACCGCACGAAGCGCGACACGGAAATATTCTCGCCGAGTTTGGCGATCTTCGACTTGATCACATCGGCGATGGAGGTGGTGTTTTCCTTGATGAAAGGCTGCTCGTAGAGGCACACCTCTTCGTAGTACTTGTTCATGCGGCCCTCGACGATCTTGTCGGCCATTTTCTCGGGCTTGCCTTCAGCCAGCGCACGGGCCCGCTGGATGTCCTTCTCTTTGTCGAGCGCGGCCTGGGTGACGTCCTCTTTGCGGATGAACTGCGGATCGGCCGCGGCTACCTGCATGGCCAGATCATGCACCAGTTCCTGAAAATCGTCGGTGCGGGCCACGAAATCCGACTCGCAGTTGACTTCGATCAGCACGCCCAGCTGAGCTCCGGGATGAATGTAGCTGGCGATCACGCCCTGCCTGGTGGTACGCGCGGACTTCTTGGCTGCCGAGGCGATCCCCTTCTTGCGCAGCACTATCTCGGCTTCGCCCACGTCGCCCTTGGCTTCCGTCAGAGCGGCCTTACACTCCATCATTCCGGCTCCGGTTCGATCGCGGAGCTGTTTCACCAACTGTGCACTGATCTCCATAGGTTCCTTATTAACGCGTTAGGGCGAGGCGTGCCTCGCCCCCACAGATTGTAGGGGTCGGGCATGCCCGACCCTACCTAATACTATTTACGGGTTTCCGCTGGACGCTTCGTCTGCCACGGCTTCCGACCCCGGCCCCTTGCGCGGCAGCGAATTGGACGGCAGATCCTCATCCGGCATGCTCTCCGACATGAGCTGCTCGGCGTATTTGGGATCGACGTACTCCGAATACTCCGGCATCTCTTCCACCGGAGTTTCGTCTCCGCTTGCGACGATCTTTTCCGGACCGAAATCCTGCTCGCTTGCCAGTTGCCGGCCTTCGACCACCGCGTCGGCGATCTTGTTGGTGAACAGGCGGATGGCGCGCAGCGCGTCGTCGTTCCCGGGGATGACGTAATCCACCTTGTCCGGATCGCAGTTGGTGTCGACCACCGCCACCACCGGGATACCCAGCTTGCGGGCTTCTTCCACGGCGATCGCCTCTTTGTTCGAGTCGATCACGAACAGCAGATCCGGGAGGCCATTCATGTCCTTGATGCCAGCCAGGTTCTGGTTCAGGTGCTTGCGCTCGCGCTCCATGCGCACGATTTCCTTCTTCGCGCGCCCGCCCCAATCTCCATCCGTTGCCATCTGATCCAGTTCCTTCAGGCGTTTGATGGATTTCTGGACGGTGGTCATGTTGGTGAGCAGTCCGCCCAGCCAGCGTTGGTTCACGTAGAACTGGGAACTGCGCACGGCTTCCTCGGCTACGGCTTCCTGTGCCTGCCGTTTGGTGCCCACGAACAGCACCGTCTTGCCTTGCGCCGCCATTTCGCCCACATACCGCATGGCGTCCTTGAACAGCTTCAGCGTTTTTTGCAGGTCAATGATGTAAATGCCATTGCGTTCGCCAAAGATGTATTCCTTCATCTTTGGATTCCAGCGCTTGGTCTGGTGCCCGAAATGAACGCCTGCTTCGAGCAATTCCTTCATGCTAATCGACGGCAAAAAACCTCCTCGTGGTTGTTGGACTCCAGGTCACGGCCCAAGTCGGAATTTGTGACCCGGAGAGACGGACAATGATTGGCCGTTAATGCACGTTCATTAACGTGAATGGACGGCCCAAAAAACTTAGCGTTTCGAGAACTGGAACCGCTTGCGAGCGCCCTTCTGACCGTACTTCTTGCGCTCGTGCTGGCGCGCGTCACGCGTCAGCAGCCCCAATCCCTTCAGCTTCGCGCGCAACTCTGAGTTGAACTCCAGAAGCGCTCGCGCGATGCCGAGTTTCGCGGCCCCGGCTTGTCCAGTGATCCCCCCGCCATCGGCGGTGATCAGAATGTCGAACTTGTCGGCGGTCTCGGTCGCGAGCAACGGCTGCCGCACGATGGCGCGCGCCGCTTCGCTCGGAAAATAGTGCTCGAACGTGCGGCCGTTGACGGTGATAGTGCCCTTGCCCGACCGCAGAAATACTCTGGCCACCGCAGTCTTGCGGCGGCCCGTACCCAAATGTTGAACTAAAGCCACTCTCGTCGAATCTCCTAAATCGCCAGAGCCTGAGGCTTCTGGGCATCGTGCGGATGCTTGGGACCCGCGTAAACCTGTAATTTCCGGTACATCTGTTTCCCCAGCTTGGATTTCGGAAGCATTCCCTGGACGGCTTCTTCCACCATCCGCTCAGGTCGCGTCGCGCGCACTTTGCGAGCCTGCGTTTCCGTCAACCCACCGGGATAACCCGAGTGCCGGCGATAAAGCTTCTGCTCTTCCTTACGGCCCGTCAGGCGGACCTTGGCGGCGTTCACCACCACCACGTGATCGCCCGTATCGAGGAACGGCGTGTAGCTGGGCTTATGTTTTCCTTGCAGAATCATCGCCGCTTTGCTGGCGATGCGGCCCAACACCACGTCCTCGGCATCGATCAAGTGCCAGTGGCGCTCGATCTCCTCAGGCGATGGGATTGCGGTTTTCATGTAGACAGACCTTCTCCGTGCGAGCTCTTAACTCCCTTAGATTAGCGGATTGGCCGGGAGGGTGTCAAACGGCGACAGCGACGTCGGTGTTTGAGAAGTCGCCACCCTTGAAGAGCAGCGGTTCTCCCGTGGTCTTAGCGAGTGCGTAGGCGAAGCAGTCGCCGAAATTCAGCTTTGCGGGATGCCGGCCTCGGCCGAATCTTTTCAGTGCCGTTCGTGCCCATTTCAATTGGGCCATGTCAACCGGCCTGATCTCGATCGGCAGCGGGCGCAAGAACTCGTCCAGAGTGCTCTCGCCGTTTTCGCCCAGTCGCTTTTGTAAGACTATGGCTGATTCGAGTACGGAGGCGACCGAGATGAGCCAGACTCTGTCGCGCTTCATCGCCGCCCTAAATGCGTCCGCATCCGGCTCACCGAGCACGATTGCGACGACGACCGACGTGTCAATCACCATTTAATGCGGCAGGCCCCACTCGTCATAGCCGAGAAGCTCATCCGGGGACCGATCGTCCAGAACAGGCAGCTTCGCCACGCGTTCCTGGATTTCTCTGATCACTTTGTCGAGACTGGCGTTACGCTGACGGAAGGACAGACGCTCACGCAACGCGTTCAGGACCGCGTCCTCGACGCTCTCGCCGGCGTCGGCCGCAAGCTCCTGGGCCAGGCGGATGGTTTCCTCGTTTTCGATGGTTAGCGCCACAATTCAATTCTAATGCTTGAGGAACGCCCAGTGCGCGTCGCGGATAATTTCGTCTTTGGCGACCAGGCGGGCGACGCCGATGCCTTTATCCGTGACCGGTGCGGAGTACAGCCGGTCGCTCATACGATGGTAAACGGCATTGTCTTCGACCAGCAGGACATTCGTTATCCACTTGGTTGGTGACGACTTACGTTACTGGGGGAAAGTTGGCGGGGTCGCGAGCCTTTCAGCGATGAAACATATTCCAAATCCATGGAGGCAAGTCGACGGATCCCTTGCCGTGCAAAATGGCGATAAGAACGACAAGAGCCCACGGGACGATTGGCCCCATCGAATATTCTTTCCTTAGACACTTTCCGTCCAAACTGTACTCTTCCTTGATCTCAAACGCCTTGTGCACTGCCACCTCCCTGGGCCTGAGGTAAGGACCTCTGATTCCCGATTTTTTCCGGGTTCTTGGCACCGCGAGAGGCGGTTACCGTGAAAATGCCTCGACCAAGTTTCCTAAACCGCTTTGGCTGAGCGCTTAGAATGGTGTGCAGATTCTTATAGTCGAGCCGAGGATCGCCGCTGCTTCGCCACCCGAGTCTGATCATCGCGTCGATGATCCTGCGTAAATGAAGAGGCCCAGCTTCGCGGAGTGCGCGCTCCGCAAGATTAGACGATTCCTGCAGTGGGGGCCTCCGATAAACGATCTTCGTCGACGCCTCCGATTCATGATTGTCAGGGTTGAGTTTGGCTGCCGTTTGGAGAAAGCTCTCCAACTCCACTATCTCCGCTCTCAGTTCACGCAGCCTTTGGAGGGCACGTTGCGTTAAATCCGACACTGTCCAATCTTAGTCTAGATTGGACATAATAGTCAAGAAAGACTTTCTAAGTCTCTGATAAGCCTCTGGAATTGACCAATGCAAGATCTGGTTCTTTGAATCGACTCTCACATCCGCCTGCGGTATAATGCTGGAGTAGCTGCCCACCGGTAGACGCCTGCCCTTAAAGGGCAAATCATGTTTGAGAATCTAAGCGACAAACTCCAGCGGGTCTTTAAAAACCTGCGCGGAGAAGGAAAACTAACGCCGGAAAACATGGAGTCGGCGCTACGCGAGATCCGCGTCGCGCTGCTCGAGGCCGACGTGCATTTCCGCGTCGCGAAACAGTTCATCGAAGCCGTCAAAGAGAAAGCCATGGGAGCCGAAGTGCTCACGGCTCTCTCCCCCGCTCAGCAAGTCGTAAAGATTGTTCGTGACGAGATGGTCAAGATGCTCGGACAGCATCAGGCCAAGCTCCGCACCGCGAACGAACCGCCCAGCGTGATGATGATCGTCGGGCTGCAAGGTTCCGGCAAAACCACCTCGACCGCGAAGCTGGCGCGATGGTTGTCGAAAAACGGGCACTCGCCGATGATGGTCTCGGTGGACGTTTATCGTCCCGCGGCGCGCAAGCAGCTCAGCGTGCTTGCAAAGGATCTCAAGCTTTCCATCTACGACGGCACGCCCGAAGAGACCAAGCCTGCGGAACTCGCCCGATCCGCACGCAAAGAAGCCATGCAAACCGGCCGCGACGTGCTGCTTGTCGACACCGCCGGGCGCTTGCACATCGACGAAGAGCTCATGACCGAGCTTTCCGAACTCAAAGAATTGCTCAATCCGACCGAAATTCTGTTCGTCGCCGACGCGATGACCGGTCAGGACGCCGTCAAATCGGCGGACGAATTCAATAAGCGGCTCGCCATCACGGGAACCATCCTTACGAAAATGGACGGCGACGCACGCGGTGGCGCGGCGCTTTCGATTCGCGCCATCACCGGGCAGCCTTTGAAATTCGTCGGCGTCGGCGAAAAGCCGGATGCACTCGAACCGTTTCATCCCGATCGAGTCGCACAGCGCATTCTCGGCATGGGTGACGTGCTCAGCCTGATCGAAAAAGTCGAAGAGACCATCGACCAGAAGTCGGCGGAAGAAATGCAGCGCAAGCTGCTGGACGACGATTTCACCCTGGCCGATTTTCGCGATCAGATGAAGCAGATCCGCAAGCTGGGGCCGCTCGAATCGCTGCTAGGCATGATGCCGCAGATCGGGCCGATGAAAGACCTGAAGAACATGAAGGTCGACGAGAAGGAAATCACGCGGCTGGTCGCGATCGTCGACTCGATGACCGCCCGCGAGCGCGCCAATCATATGATCATCAACGGCGCGCGGCGGCGGCGCATCGCCAAGGGATCGGGGACGTCGGTACAGGAAGTAAACAACCTGCTGAAGCAGTATTCGCAGGCTCGCAAGATGATGAAGAGTTTTACGGGTGGCGGAGGTTTTCTGGGCAAGCGCCTCGGTAAACTGAAGCTCCCGATGGGATTTGGGCAATAGATTTAGCCGCGAATCGGATTTGCGTTCATTCGCGTCCATTCGCGGCCTATGAGAGGATTGAAGAATGTTGATGATTCGTTTGGCGCGGTTCGGCGCGAAGAAGAAGCCGACCTACCGCGTTGTGGTGATCGAAAAGGAACGGGCTCGCGACAGCCGTTCGGTGGAAGTGGTTGGAACCTACAACCCGGTAGCGCAGCCGCACAAGGTGGACCTGAAGCATGAGCGGATCGCCCACTGGCTGAAGAATGGCGCACAGCCGTCCGATACGGTGGCCCGTTTACTGCGCAAGAATCCAGCGCCCGCATCCGTGTAGCGCATTGAAGCAGCAGAGTGGCGGAATCGACGGAGGTGCCGCCGCGCCCTTTGCAGGCCTTTACTGCTACAATCGGACCCAACAGGAGGGTGAAAACGGGTGAAGGATTTAGTAACGGAGATTGCGAAGGCGTTGGTCGATATTCCGGATGAAGTAACGGTTCGTGAAGTGGAAGGCGAACAGGTTACGGTACTCGAGTTGCGGGTCGCGCCGAGCGACCTTGGTAAGGTGATCGGAAAACAGGGCCGGACCGCCAGGTCGATCCGGACACTGTTAGGCGCAGCGGGTATGAAATTGAACCGCCGGTTTACGCTGGAGATTCTGGAGTAAGCCGCCGCAACGAGCAAATGATCGCCGTTGGAAGATTGATTCGGCCCCGGGGAGTTCGCGGCGAGCTGATTGTCGAGATTTATAGCTCGCAGCCGGGACGCGCGGAACGGTTAACAGCCGTAACGCTCGAACGGGAAGGCCGGCGGAAGGAATTCGCCGTGGAGGAAGTCTGGTCCCACGACGGCCGTCCGATCTTTAAGTTGGCCGGTATCGATTCGATCGATGACGCGGCGGAATGGGTCGGCGCGGATATGCTGGTTCCGGACTCGGAGCGGGCGCTTCCGGAAGAAGGCGAGTATTCATATGCCGATCTGATCGGATGCCGGCTCATCGGCGACCGGCCGATCGGGACAGTGACGGGAGTAGAGGAGTATGGCGGTCCTCCGCAACTGGTGGTCAAAGCAGAGGACGGCCGCGAGATTCTAGTCCCGTTCGCGAAGGCCATTTGCCGGGAGATCGACGTGGAGGCGAAAATCATCCGCGTGGAACTGCCCGAAGGACTGTTGGAGCTTCAATGAAGTTCCATATCGTGACGATTTTCCCGGAGTTTTTCCGGGGACCGTTCGAGCACGGCGTCATTCAGCGCGCGCGGGAAGCCGGGTTGATCGAGATCCACGTGCACGATTTACGCGGCTGGACGTACGACCGGCATCGGACTGTGGATGACCGGCCTTTTGGCGGCGGCGAAGGCATGCTGCTGAAGGCTGGACCGATCTTTGAAGCTGTGGAATCGATCTGGCCGTCCAGAGGAGACGGAAAGAAAGTGGTTCTGCTTTCGGCGCAGGGAAAAAAGTTCGACCAGGCTAAGGCGCGGCAGTATTCCTCGCTCAACGATGAATTGCTGCTGATTTGCGGCCGCTACGAAGGAGTCGACGAGCGTGTGGCGCAGTATCTTGCTGACGAAGAATTATCGATCGGCGATTATGTGCTGAGCGGCGGCGAACTGGCTGCCGCCGTGGTGATCGATGCCGTGGCAAGATTGAAAGAAGGAGTTTTGGGGAACCAGATGTCGGCCGTCGCGGAATCGTTCGAAAACGGCCTGCTGGATTGCCCGCAGTGGACCCGGCCGGCTGAGTTTCGCGGCTGGAAGGTGCCGGAGGTTCTGATCGGGGGAAACCACGAACAGATCCGGCAGTGGAGATTTGAAGCGGCTCGGGAAAAAACGGCCCGGCTGAGACCTGATTTATTGAAGCGCACAGCGTGCGACGCGCACGAGCAGTAATCGTGGATGATCGCGTCGCGCTGCGTTGTGCGCGTAGGAAAATGGAGACTATGTATGCACAACGCGCTGATGACCAAAGTTCTGAATAAGAACAAACGCGGAGTCAATCATCCCGAGTTTCGCCCCGGCGACACCATCCGGGTACACGTGAAGATCAAGGAAGGCGACAAGGAACGGTTGCAGGCGTTCGAAGGCACCGTCATCGCCAAACACAATACGGGCATGGGCGAGACGATCACCGTGCGCAAAGTCAGCTTCGGGCAGGGGGTCGAGCGCATTTTCCCGGTCCATGCCCCGGTGGTGGATCACATCGACGTGGTCCGCACCGGCCGCGTGCGCCGCGCGAAGCTGTACTATTTGCGCGGCCTCAAGGGAAAAGCCGCGCGACTTCGCGAAAGGGAATAAGGGAGCGCGAGCAACATCGTGCCCAGCAGCCGCTACGAGCGCGCGGCCCGCAAGGCGGGTTACCGGGTCATTGCCGGGCTCGATGAAGCCGGTCGCGGAGCGCTCTTCGGTCCCGTATTTGCCGGAGTCGTGGTGCTCGATCCGGAAAAACCCATTCGTGGCCTGGATGACAGCAAAGCGCTCGAACCGGAACGCCGGGAAGTGCTGGCGGGACGGATTCGCGAACGCGCGGCGGCTTGGGCGGTTGGCGCGGCGGATCCCTTTGAAATCGACCGTTTCAATATCTATCAGGCCTCGCGTCTGGCCATGAAACGCGCCCTCGCGCAACTAAAGATCGTGTGCGACTTTCTGCTGGTGGATGCGCTCCATATCGATGTGGACCTGCCCCAGCGGCCCCTGATTCACGGTGACGCGCTCTCGTTTTCGATCGCCGCCGCCTCCATCCTCGCCAAGGTCCATCGCGATGCCGCGCTGACCGAATGGGACCGCGTTTTTCCGGAGTATCGCCTGGCGCACAACAAAGGATATTCGACGCCGGAACACGTGGACGCATTGGGGCGAATAGGCCCCACCACCCTGCATCGGTTCAGCTTCGAGCCGGTCCGCAGCGCCAGCCGATTCCAAAGCTGGACGGGTTATCCGATCCCGCAGCAAGGCGAGTTGTTCGCATGTCCTTGACCTCGGACCAGGTTCCAGACGCCGATCCGCGCGAGACCCCTTACGCGGCTCTCGATCCCTCCTCCCCGCCAAAGCCACAGGTCAGCTGGCAGACCCGATTGCTAAGAATCTGCTTTGTGATCTTTACCTTCGAAATCGGACTGTTCCTCGTGATCGTTCCATGGATGGATGAGACCTGGAGTCTCAATACCTTCCAGGAAATGCTTCCCGCACTGCAAAATGTATGGATCGATCCGTATTTCCGGGGTGCCATCACCGGCCTGGGTCTGGTCAACATCTACATTGCCTCGAATGAGATGGTTCGTCTTTTCCGGCGCGCTTCTTGAAACACCCCCAGTGAAACACTAGACATCATAAAGGTATCGTATAGGTAAGGTTCCATTCCAGAGCCCAGGGCCGACGGATGTTCGCAAGAGCAACGTCGGCCCTTTTTCGTCTCTAAGTCCATATATTTCAACAACAAAGAGTACTATTTAGTACCTAGGGGAATTCCTAGTTTCGCTTCAGGGAACTACTCAGGTAGCATAAGGCGTTGATCTTAGTGCGTCCCCTAGGGGGAGTACTACAGGATTCGGCAACGCCTCTGGAATGGGTGAAATGATGACTAAAGTTCGAGCTTCTGTTCTTACCTGTGCTACAATCTGCACTGTAATTGTTTTGGCGCTCACCATGAGCGCTCGAATTTCTTATGTTGCCTCTGGCCCCGGCCCCGGTTCTGATACGTTCATTACCTCCGGACCTGGACCGGGCTCTGACACGTTCCTGGCATCCGGACCTGGACCGGGCTCTGACACGTTTCTGGCATCCGGACCTGGGCCGGGCTCTGACACGTTTCTGGTTTCTGGACCTGGACCGGGCTCTGACACGTTCCTGGCATCCGGACCTGGACCGGGTTCTGACACGTTCCTGGCATCTGGACCTGGACCGGGCTCTGACACATTCGCTGTATAGCTTTCTTGGTAAAGTACGAGCTTCACGAGTAGCCGCGGATTTATTCGCGGCTATTTCTTTTCCCCCTGTGCGGTCTCTCGGCAGCGTGGAAAGATGAGCCGCATCTACGATGTTCTAGCGCCAGTCATAAGTGCCTGCATTGCGGTCGAATTGCTTTTGGTACTTATCTTCCTGCTGCTTGGCTCCTTCCGGAAGTATTGGATTGTCTTCGCCTACGCTGCCTGGGAATTGCTCGCGACGGTGGCGTTCACCATAGCGGATCTTCTTTACCACGCCACCGCTCCGGTGACGGCAGCCAATCGAACCCTCGCCCAGTTGTGGTATTCGCGCTTGTATTGGGTCAACGACGTAATCGTCGATCTGCTTCGGTTCGTGCTGGTGATCGTGCTGATCTACATGGCTTCCGAAGGCGCGAGGCGAGTTTCGGGGCGCCTTCTCAGTGGCCTGGTGGTGTTGATGGTCGTGCTTCCCTTCGTGCTGTTTCATCCCGGTTATCACCCAGTACAGCTTTCGTCATTCCAACTGCCTTTCCCAAGCGGGAGTTGGTTTAACAGCACCAGCGAACTGCTGAACTTTGGGGCCGCCATTATGAATCTGATGCTGTGGGCGATTCTCCTGCCATCGAACCGCCGCGATCCGCAGCTGGTGCTGGTAAGCCTTGGCTTGGGAGTGGTGGTGACAGGCACGGCCATTGCATATGGTGTGCGGTTCTTCGTAGGCCAGAGGGAATTCGCGGCGATGGGTTTCCTGTTCATGAATCTGACGCAGCTCGCTGGCTGGGCGCTGTGGTGCCGCGCATTCCGACCTGCTCGGAAATCGCGCCAAGTGATGGACAGCGCAGTTCCCTCGCCGTGATTACTCCGCGATTACGCACAATTCAGTCGTTCCGATCGTGTATAGTTGGAGAGTTTTTCGGTAATTGATGGAGACTCTGTTACAAGACCTGCGCTTTGGCACGCGAGTTCTGCTGCGAGCGCCGCTGATTGCGATCTCCATCATTCTGGTGCTGGGGCTGGGCATTGGCGCAAACTCGGCCATGTTCAGCATTGTCGATGCCTTGCTGCTGCATGCCGTCCGCTACCCGGATCCACAAACGCTGGTATTCGTATGGAGCCTGGACGCACAGGGCGCCGTGAACGACGCGTCACCCGCCGATTTCGTGGATTGGCGGGAAAAAGCGAAATCATTTTCCGCCCTAGCCGCGTGGATGCCGACCTCTTTCGTGGTCATCGGCGGAGAGCGGGCGCGGCAAATGGGCGGCGCCAGGGTCACCGCGAATTTTTTTAGCATGCTGCGGGTCAAGCCGGTCCTGGGCCGCACCTTTCTGCCGGATGAAGACGGCTTGGAGCATCCGGCGAATGCAGCGCGGTCCGTGGTCATCAGCTATCGTTTGTGGCGGGAAGAGCTGGGCGGGGATCCGAACGTCCTGTCCCGGACCATACGAGTGGACGCGATTCCCTACACCATCGTCGGCGTGATGCCGGAGGATTTTCAGTTCTGGTGGCGTCCGCACGACCTATGGGTTCCGGTTTCGATGAACGTGCACGAGCGCGACTTTCGTGATCTGGTGGTGGTCGGCCGCGTGAGCACGCCACGATCGCGCGCGTCTGCGGAGATGGATGTCATCGCCCGATCGCTGGCCGACGCCTACCCGAAGAGCGACAAAGGCTGGACGATCCGGGTCGACGATCTTCAAGAATGGCTGCTGAACAAGACCCTTCGGGCGCGTCTTCTGATCCTGACTGGCGCGGTGGGACTGGTGCTATTGATCGCCTGTACCAACGTGGCGAGCCTGCTGCTGGCCCGCACGTCGGCGCGCGGGCGGGAACTCGCGGTGCGTGTTGCGTTGGGAGCCTCACGATCGCGCATCGCCGCGCAAATGCTCACCGAGAGCGCTCTTCTGGCTTTGGCCGGAGGCGGGCTCGGCCTGGCGATCGCCTGGGCGCTGATTCGGGCGGCGCCCACGATCGTGCCTCGTAACGCCCTTCCCGGCGGACCGGTCGAGCTGAGCTTCCCGGTGATTGTGTTCACACTGGCGATGTGCCTGATCACGTGCCTGCTGTTCGGCCTTGGGCCGGCATTGGCTGCGGCACGAAGCGACGTGCAACCGGCGCTCAAGGATTCCACGCGCGGCTCCACGGCGGGGCGGGGGCGCCTGCAATTCCGTCAAACCATGGTCGCGGCCGAGGTCGCGGTCGCGTTGATGCTTCTGGCCAGCACGTGGCTGATGATTGGCAGCCTGCTGGATCTCACCCGTCTCGACCCGGGGTTCGATCCGAAGAATGTCCTGACACTGCGGTTGTACCTGCCCGGGGCGAAATACGACGCAACACGGGCGCGGGAATTCTATCGACTCGCACTCGAGCGCATGGCCGCGCTGCCGGGCGTGAAAAGCGTCTCTGCCGGAAGCAGTCTGCCGATCCTTAATACGATGAACGTGAGTTTCGATGTCGAAGGCTCGCCTCCGCGCGGAGAAGGGGAACTTCCCATCGTCCCGTACGCCACGGTCGGCGCGGATTATTTCCGCACGCTCGGCATTCGCCTGGAGCGCGGCCGCGTGTTCACCGACGCCGACAACGAGAGGGCCCCGGTGGTGGCGGTCATCAATGACGCGATGGCCGCTCGCTTCTTCCCCAATCAGGAACCGATCGGGAAGCGAATGACCATAAACCGGCCGGTTCGTTTCCAAGGCGAGGAGATGGTCAAACTGGAAGTGGTGGGCGTGGTCGGAAACGTTAAGCTTACCGACCTTTCCCCGTCGCCGAAACCGGTCATCTATGCGCCACTTTCCCAAAACCCCTTCTCGCGCGCCGTGTGGTTTGCAGCGCGCATTGAAGGCGATCCATTGAGCCTGGGCTCCGCGGTTCGCCGCGAATTTATGGCGCTCGATAAAGAGCAGCCGGTGGAACAGTTGGGGAGCCTGGATCAGATGCTGGCTACTCAATTCGCGGAACCGCGATTTCAGGCCGGAGTGATGGCGACGTTCGCGCTGATCGCGCTCCTGCTGGCCGCGGTCGGAATTTACGGCGTGAATGCTTATTCGGTGTCGCAAAAAAGAAACGAGATCGGCATCCGCATGGCTCTGGGGGCCAGCCGTGGCGCGGTGCTGCGCGAAGTTATCCTACAGGGAATGCGGCCCATGGCGATCGGCATCGTGCTGGGCCTGTTGGGAGCCGCGGGTGTTGCCGCCTGGCTAAAGAGCGCGCTGGTCGGCGCCGGCACCGCCGATCCGGTCGCTTTTCTGGGTGCGGCTCTGATCCTGGCGGTAATTGCGGGACTCGCGTGCTATTTTCCGGCGCTCCGGGCGACCCGAATCGATCCAGCCATTGCGTTGCGAATGGAATAGCGCGCCGGTCTCCAATCGCGCTGAGGATTGAAGTAAACTGAACCGAAGAGGAGCTTTTCATGCCGTCATTCGATCGCAGAGATTTTCTTCGCCAGGCCGGAGCGCTGGGCGCGGCTTTGGGTTCCGCGGGCGCCGCGTTGGCCAAGTCTTCATCCCATGGCAGCGGCCGCACGATTGGAGCGAATGACCGCATCAACGTCGGCGTGATCGGAGTCGGCGGACGCGGAACCGGCGACGCGCGCGACTTCGCACGAATCGGCGCGGAAAACAATTCGTGCCAGGTTGTCGCGGTGGCGGATTGTTATCAGAAGCGCATCAATCGCGCCAAGGAAATGTTGAAGATCGACGCGGGCTATCTCGACTACCGCGAGATCATCAACCGCAAGGACATCGACGCGGTGGTCATCGCGACGCCGGATCATTGGCACGCGCGCATCGCGCTCGAAGCCATGGATCACGGCAAGGATGTCTATCTCGAAAAGCCGATGTGCCACACCATCGACGAGGCGCGGCAACTGGTCAACACAGTGAAAGAAACCGGCCGTGTGCTACAGGTCGGCTCACAGACGACTTCGGCGGATCAGTGGTGGAAGGCCAAGAAAGCCATCGCCGACGGCTTGATCGGAAAGATGATCATGAGCCAGGGCTCGTATCATCGCAACTCGGTGGACGGCGAGTGGAATTATAAGATCGATGAAGCCGCCGGCCCGGACGCCAGCGGCGAAGATTTCATCGACTGGAAGATGTGGCTGGGCAACGCGCCCAAGCATCCTTACGATGCCGACCGCTTCTTCCGATTCCGCAAGTACTGGGATTATTCAGGCGGCATCGCCACGGATTTGTTCTATCACGTGGTCGCGCCGCTGAATATCTGCTGGGACAAGCCGCAGTTCCCGCATAAAGTTTCGGCATCGGGCGGAATCTACGGCGGTCCTGCGTTCGAAATGAAACGCGAAGTCCCGGACACGTTCCATCTGATGGCCGAATACGCCGAAGGTCATTCACTGGTGTTGAGCTCGTCGATGGCGAACTCGCAGCACATCCCCGGTCTGATCCGCGGCCACGAAGGCACCATCATCATGGTGGAGCATGGCCGCTTCGAAGGGAAGACCGACAATATCATCGTGCGTCCAGAAGCGCGCACGGTTCGCGAGAACGGCCAGGTGGTGCGCAAGCCGATCAATCCGGACTACAAATTCCCGCTGGACGAACAAAAGATCGCGGTGGATCAGTTCGATTCCATGACCGCGCACATCAACAACTTCCTGGATTCGATGCGAACGCGCAAGAAACCGCACCTCGACGTCGAAACCGGCGCATGCGCGCAGGTGCTGATCTCAATGGCGGTGGAATCGTATCGGCAGGGTAAAGTGTTGTACTTCGACGAGAAGAAGTGGAAGATGTCGGACAAGCCGGTTAAGGCGTAATAGTCGCCGGTGAAAGCAAATAAACGCTGATAAACCTAACATGGTCTCGTTGTGGAAGATCAGGCTGAGATGTTGTGCCCTGGCGCTCTCCATTTCCTGCCTCGCCACCGGCATTCCGTACGGATTCAGTTGGTTCGTGGACAACTATCAAATGCCGCAGCAGGTTGTTGACCGAATCAACGACGCGCTGGGTTTCACGTTGCTGTTGCCGGGGCTTCTGATAACGTTTTTCAAAGGTGGCGTGCACGGCGGCTCGGAGACAGTCATGGTTGTGGCAAATCTGGTCAGTTGGTCGGTGATCGTGTACGGTGTCTGTATGCGCCGAAGTCGGAAGCGCCGCCAAGTGCGGGCAGCGAGTAGTGTCTAGGCTATATCTGCGTTCATCGGCGTCAATCTGCGGCTATTGAGTCTTCTGGATACTAATTCCCAGTTCCCGCAAGTTTCTTTCTGGAACCTCGCTCGGCGCATCACACATCAGATCCGCGCCGCGAGCGGTCTTCGGAAATGGAATCACTTCGCGGATTGACGATTCGCCCGTCAAGACCATGATCAGCCGGTCGAGTCCCAGTGCGATTCCGCCATGTGGCGGAGCGCCGTATTCCAATGCTTCCAGCAGGAATCCGAAGCGCCGTTTGGCTTCGTCGTCGCTGAATCCCAGTGCCGAGAAAACCTTGGCCTGCAAATCTCGGCGATGAATACGGATCGAGCCTGACCCGAGCTCGTTTCCGTTCAGCACCAGGTCGTAGGATTTTGCGCGGCAGCGCGCCGGGTCGTTGGTTAGTTTGTCGATGTCCTCATCGTGGACCGAGGTGAACGGATGGTGTGCTGCAACCCAGCGTTGATCTTCTTCATTCCATTCGAACATCGGGAAATCGGTAACCCACAGGAACTGAAAATTTTGCGGATCGAGCAGTTTGTGCCGCTCGGCGTACTTCTGCGCCGCGTGGAGACGAAGCTGGCCGGCAGCCTGAAGCACGGTTTCTTCGGGACGATGCCCCTTCGGTTCCCCGCCCCAGCCTGCGACCAGCAGAAGATCGTCTTCCTGAGCGCCGATGCGTTCGCGAACCTTCGCCATGGCTTCCGGATAGTCGCGATCCAGGCGCTTGGGATCGTCGAACACGCGCAAGCCGCGCTCTTTGCCGAAATCCTTAAGCGCGTCACGTTCGCTGCGCGTGACGGTACCGACTTTCGGAATGCGAATCGCCACCAGCGGCAGGTTGTGGCTGGTCAGTTCGGGAAGCAGATCCTCCACGCAATAAAACGGAGGGATGCGCATCTCAGGTTTATCGATTCCATACGATCGCATCGCCTGCGCGTAGGTCAGGCGCGGGAAAGGAGTCTTGATCTCGAACCCAGCTACTTTCCATGCGGCGACGATCAGCGGCTCGATCACTCCGAACACGGTTTCCTGTTGTGGAAACGACATTTCCAAGTCGATCTGCGTAAATTCGGCCTGGCGGTCGGCGCGAAAATCCTCGTCGCGAAAACAGCGCACGATTTGAAAGTATTTGTCGAAGCCGCTGACCATCAGAAGCTGCTTGAAAATCTGCGGCGATTGCGGCAACGCGTAAAACATCCCTGGATACACGCGCGCCGGCACCAGGTAATCGCGCGCACCTTCGGGAGTCGAGCGCGTCATGAAGGGCGTCTCGATCTCCAAGAACCCGAGATTCGACAGCGTTTCGCGCACCGCAAACGCCACGCGCGAGCGCAGGATGATGTTGCGCTGCATGTGCGGACGGCGCAGGTCCACATAACGATACTTGAGGCGTGTTTCCTCCTTCACGTCGACCGTTTCTTCCATCGGAAACGGCGGGGTGCGGGATTCGTTCAGAATCCAAAGTTTGTCGACCACCAGTTCCACTTCACCAGTGGGAATGGTGGGATTGATGGTCTCTGCTGAACGCAGTGCGACGGTTCCTTCGGCTGCGATCACGTATTCGGCCGCGAGCAGTTCCACCTTCGTGTGCGCTTCCGTATCGCCATGGAACACCAGTTGCGCAACGCCTTCGCGATCGCGCAGGTGAATAAACACTACGCCACCCAGATCGCGACGGCGATGCACCCAGCCCATGAGAATCGCGCGCTTGCCCGCATCGGCAGGACGCAGTTCTCCGCAGGTATGTGTCCGGCGAAGATTGCCTAAAAAGTCTAAAGGTACGGATTCCATATCGTCTCTCTTCTTTTCATTCTTTGGTTTGGAGCCGCGCCGTCCTGGTGTGAACCAAGGGGCGCGATCAATTAGCGTCGTCTTGATACAGACGGGCCTTCCGGACGTAGTGATCGACGCCTTCGCGAAAACGGGCCTGCTCTTCGGGCGTCACGGCGCGGCGAGGCTTGGCCGGCACTCCCATGACCAGCGTGGACGGCGGCACTTCCATGGACTCGGGAACCAGCGAACCGGCCGCCACCACGGCGCCCTTGCCGATCTTCGCTCCATTCAGGATGGTGGCGCCGATGCCGATCAGCGTATCGTCCTCAACGGTGCAGCCGTGCAGGGTGACGGAGTGGCCCACGGTCACGCGATCGCCGACGGTCAACGGAAATCCCTCGTCCAGATGCAACGCACAGTTGTCCTGAATGCTGGTTTCTGCGCCGATCCGGATTGGTCCGGTGTCGCCGCGCAGCGATGCATTCGGCCAGATGCTGGATCGCTCGCCGACGGTGACGTCGCCGATGACCTGAGCGCTCGGGTCGACGTAAGCCGATGCAGCCACCTGCGGCGCGATGCCGCGGAATTTCCGGATCATAGTCGAGGGTATTTTTTATGCTACCAGATGTTCCATTTATCGGCCCGGCGTATACACATCCCGCATGCGAAATGCGCGATACTGCTGGGCGCCGACATGCAGTTCGTAGACGATCCGCCCAAACGCATCGACCTCGGTGGTCACGCTGGTGTTGTCGCTCAGGAATCCGCTGCAGAAATAGTAGTGGCCGTTGGCGACCTTCTGCGCCGACCCGAGCGCCGATGAGAAGACACCCAGATCGGCGTTCAGGATCAGCTCAGCCGTCATGTTTTTCTCGTCGATACGAAGGGCTTGGCCGCGACTGTGCGCCTTCGGATCGGACGCCTGGCGAGTATTTCCGTCGTCATATACGGTAATGGTCGAGTCGCGATCGGAGGTATAGCGCGCATCGTGCTGATGCGAAAACCAGGCGGCCGGGTCAGATGAGTTCAATTGAAAATCGCCGCCCTTGCCCAGCCGCCAGATCACATGGCCATCGCCGTTTCCGTTTTCGTAATCGATTTTGTAGATCCAATCCTGGCTGCGGCTGGAGAGCAGCAGGTTTCCGTCGGGCGTCTGCTGGACCGAGTTCATGTGGGTCCAGTCGTTTGCGACCTTCGCGAGCGAGGCGCAGCTCACACACGTTTCGCCCAGCACCGCTTTGCGTTTCACGTCCAGATGCTCGAACGCATCCCACACCCACACCACTTGCAGGTCCTGACGCAGGACGATGACCGCGTCGCCGATGATATCCACCGGTCCCGGCCCCTGCACCTCGGTCAGGATTCTCTCTTCGCTGCACAGCACCAGGATTTTTCCGTCAGGCAAGCGGGATACCTCATGATGAAAACCGGTGATCGGGCTCCTGCCCATCGCCATGAGTTGCTCGTTCACGCGCGCGACGTTGGTTTCGGTCACCGTCGTCCCCGCCAGATCGAATTCGGTGATGGTTTCGCGATCAAGACCGCCGGGCGGAGCGCCAAAGACCGGTCCACCCACGATCGCCCAGAAAAACCCGTCGCGCTCCGCTTCGGTCATCAACATGACCGGCTTGGTGTAGTACCACAGCAGATTTCCGCTCAGATCGGTCGCGATGACGTTTTTCACGATGGTCGATTGCAACAGAATCCCGTCGCTATCCTCAGGTTGGACCACAGTCTGCGACGCCGGAACAATGGTTTCCTTGCCAGTGGTGAAGCTGACCGACGGGCCTTCATGGATGGCCGATCCCGTGTCGAGGATGTAAGACGCCCGATAGTGAGTCTGCGGATGCATTCCGGCGAGGTAGAAGTTCATGCTCGAGCCCGGATCGCAAGGCTTGTAGGGAGTAAACTGCGGCTTGCCGCCTGCGGTCTCAAAGCGGACGCGCATGCGGCTTTCCGGCCCGCAGGGCGGCGCGCTGTAGAGAAACACCAGCGGATGAGCGGTCGCATTCACCACAGGCACGCGTCCGGTGACGTTGGAAAGCATCTCGAACTGCGCCTTAACGGCGACGGTTGCGCCCGTGTCGAGATTTCGAACCGAAGCTTCGACCTCGTAATTGCCCTCGTGTTCAGTGGCGGTCCATTCGAAGGAATTCTTAGGTCCGTAGTCGATAATGGTCCGGAAGTTCTGGCCGATGCGGCGTGCGCGGAAGCGATACCACAGAGTCCCGGCTCCCGCGCCTGTAGCGTTCGCGGTCCAGGCGACGATAGTTCCCACTGGCACTGGCGAAGGGGTGGAAGGCTGAAGCGAAACCTGCGCGTTAAGACAACACAAAAATAGCTGCGAAAGCAGTAGTTTGGCGAACACTGTACCCTCTGAAGATCTTCAAACAGTAACAGATCAGTTCAGTAGAGTACAGCGTAATTTCGTCTAAAAACGCATCATTTACGCGGCTTCGCGTTCGGCAAGCACGCTGTTGACCTTCGCCACTCGCACCGCTTTGGCGATCCCGACCGCGCGGAGCAGCTTCAGCGTGAGCCAGGACGGATCGAATTCGTACCATGCGAGCCCATGCCGCGCCGAGGTGGGATGCGCATGGTGATTGTTGTGCCAGCCTTCCCCGAAGGTGATCAGCGCCACCCACCAGGTGTTGCGCGAATCGTCGCGGGTGTTAAAGCGCCGCGAACCCCACATGTGCGTAGCGGAATTCACCAGCCAGGTGGCGTGCAGCCCGAACACGACGCGCACGAAAATTCCCCACAGGACCAGCGGCCAGCCGCCGAAGGCGTACAGGATTCCAGCCAACACCACCATGGGGACCCAATGATAGTTGTTCAGCCACACGTAGAAGCGATGCTTGGCGAGATCCGGTGCGTACTTGGACATGACGCGCGTGTTGTTGTGCATGGTCTCGCCCCAAATCAGCCATCCGATATGCGACCACCACGCGCCATCGCGCGGAGAATGCGGGTCGCCGGCATGATCGGAATTTTGATGATGGAGACGATGCGTCGCGACCCAGGAGATGGGTCCGCCTTCCAGGCACAACGATCCGCACACTGCGAAGAAATATTCGAGCGGCCGCGGCACCACATACGAACGATGCGTGTGCAGGCGATGATAGCCCAGACTGATTCCGAGTCCGGTGCACATCCAGTAGAGGAGCACGGTGATGCCGAGAATCTTCCAACTGAAAAAAGGAATCGCCGCGAGGGCGCCGATGTGAAAAATGACCATGACGATCGTGGTTGCCCAGTTCAAACCATGGCGCTGGATAGGTATGATGTCGTGACTCATGACGGTACAGTCCAACCCTAACCTGGATTCCGCCCATGGATTGTAAGACTTATGTAATATCGTCCAAGTATAAGTAGAAGTCCGTAGAGTAGGACCGGATTAGTACCCAGGAGGAAGGCTTGGAGACGACCAGAGATCCGATTAGGTATGCCGACCGGCAGAGATGCAACCCACTCTAATCTATACTGCTTCGGTCACTGCTGGATCGTCGACGTCAAATCCCCCTCCGCCGACCAGTACAGTGCGTTGAACAACAACGGCAGCGTCGCATGCGTCTGCGCGCGATGCTGGGGACGAATTCCGAACAGCACCACTTTTCCCGGGTTCATCTCGATCGCGACCACTGCCGCGCGGCCGAGCATGTAATCTTCGCCGCGAAGCCAGCCCGACGCTTTCGCGCCGCTGTTCGGATAACGCGCCACCACGCTCACCTTCTGCGATGCGAAGCCTTCGGTGAGTTGGAAAAATGGCGAATTGATGTAAAACCCGTACGTATCCGCCGCGGAACCGAATCCCATGGGATGCGCAGTGTCGACTTGAAGATTGACGATGGTGCCCGGCGCGTAATGCTGTTCGCGCGTCAAGGTCCGCTTTAATTCCTTTACCGGCAGCGGCATTTTGTCGACCAGCAGATTCGACGCTTCGCCCAACGCGACCAGCGTACCGCCGTGATCGACGAAATCCTTCAGCGCCTCGATTCCTTTGTCTTCCAGGCCGCCTTTATATTCGGGAACCGTGCTCGCGAAAGTTTGCCCTTCGATGATGTCGCGAGTGCGCTGGTCCGGCAGAATAATCGCATCGAATTTTTCGCGCAGCTTTCCTGCCTGGATGTCTTTGTTGTGGAGCGTGGTGTAGGGGAATTCGTAGCGTTCGAGAATCCAGCGCGTCCAGCCTTCATCCATGTTGCCGGTCCAGGATTGGTACATGCCGACGCGCGGGGCGCGCATCGCGATACCGAGATCGCGCGGCGCTGAAGCCGCCTTCAGCGACACATCGAACCCCGCAGTTGCGCGAGTCCACGATTCCGGTTTCGCCACGACCTGAACCATCGCCGGTTCTGACCCGCGAGGCTTCGAAACACTGATCTTCGCGCCGTCTTTCAGCAATCGATTCACGATCACCGTGCTCTCGGCTCCAGTGTAAGGAAAACTCCACCCGCTCGGAGTCTTCTCCGCCGCAAGCGTGAACTTGGGCTTGCTCCCCACGCGTTCCAGCGCCAGATCCGCGGCGAGGGCCGTCTTGGCGAACACGGCCTTCACTCCGAACTGCATGCCCAACGACCAGGCAGACACATCGTACGGCGCTTCCGCCGGGGCGTTGGGAGCGCGATGCACTTCCGGATACGTCTGCTTTTCGAGCAGATCCTTGGCATAGCGCGCGAATACCTGATTGAACGGAATGACGTACGTTCCGGCGGAATACAACTCGCCATCCTGCACGAAATCCTTCTGTGCGCGCGATACTTCCACACCGCCGAGCATCAACTTGTCGATCAACTCGGTTACTTCGTTGGCGTCGTGTTGGCCGGCAACGGGAATCAGAACCGCGAAACTCTTTTGCTTGTCGCCGAATCCCAGCTCGCCTTTTTTGCCGGAGTCGATCGTGTTCGCGTTGATTTCGTAGGTTTCGTGGAGCAGCGTTTCGCGTCGATCGGCCGCGGCATCGAGAAGCGCGAAGGTCGCAGTCAGTTCGTAATCCACGATGTCGCGCAGCCGCCACCATCCGCCCAGCCAGGGACGCGGATATTCGGTCCGCGGTGTAATGTCGCGCGGCGGCGGCAGCGGAGTGTCCGGATTTTCAGCCTGCCTGCGAAACTCAGCTTCATCCGGCCGGCCCGATGTCGGAGTCGAGGCGCTCGACGGGTCCGCCATGCGCTGCAATACCGGCGTCGCGATGCGCGCGCTGGCCACTTCCGTCAGCAACCCAATCTGGTTATGCCACCACCCGACCCATGCCATCGCGCCCTGCCAGAAATTCGTGTACGTCGCGTTGTAAATGATGCCGGTTTTCCCTTCCGCCTCCAGCGCCGCAGCCTGGGCTTGGCCATAGATCGTGTTCAGGCGATAAATCAACGGATGGACGTTGGGATTGATCGGGTCCGTCGCCGGCATGGTGAAAATCCGCGCGCCCGCGTTGCCTTGCTGATGCTCATCCAGCCAAATGGACGGGAACCAGTCATGCCACAAAATCTGCGCGGTCATCTGACTCTCTTTTTGCGAGAAGAGAAACAAATCGCGATTGTCGTCGTGGCCGACGTACGGATGATACAGGTACGGCAGATTGCTCGCCTCGTACGGAGTGCCCAGGTATTTGTTGTACCAGTCGGTCACCATGATCTGGCCGTCGGGATTCGCGGACGGCTCCATCACCAGGATCACGTTGTCGAGAATTTTCTGGATCGCCGGAGAATTCTCCGTGGCCAGGCGATACACCAGCTCGACTACCATCTGCGATGCGCCGATCTCGGTGGAATGAATGTTGTTGGAAATAAATACAACCGACTTGCCATGCGCGAAAATATCGTCGCGCTCCGCGTCGGTCGGCGCGCCACCCTGGAAATACAGCTTGCGCTGGAGCTGCTTATAACGATCCAGATTCTTGATCGTCTCCGCTGCCGCGATTTCGACGATCACGAACGGATTGCCGTTAGTGGTCGGTCCGAGGTTGCGGACGCGTACGCGATCGGAATGGTCCGCGATCTTGTGCAAATACTCGACAACTTTGTCGTATCGCGCGAGCTTTTTGTCAGCTCCGATCTTGAATCCGAAATATTGCTCGGGCGTTGGAATGGTTTGCGCCGGAGCGAGCGTCACCAACATGCCGGCCCATGCCAGCAACATCCGCGTGTTCATGCGCCTAGGTTACTAAGCGGCGCAAAGCGGGCGCAAGCTAACTAACCTTATCCAGATCCTGCGCTTCGCCAAACTTCAACGTAGCCGCCGATGGATCGATGTTGCGAATCAATCCAGTCAGCACGCCGCCCGCTCCAACTTCGATGAATCGGGTTACGCCGGAAGCGGACAACAGCCGGATGGTTTCCGTCCATTGCACCGGATTCGGAACCTGGTGATACAAACCGTCGCGCGCTTCGCTGCCCGTGCGAATTTCACGCGCTTGCCAGTTGTTGATCAAGGGGACCTTCAGGTCGCGAAACGTAGCCGCGTCCAGGTCGATTCTCAGCCGTTCCTGCGCAGGCTTCATGAGCGGACAATGAAACGGAGCGCTCACTTGCAACAGCACAGCGCGGCGTGCTCCGCGCGTCTTGGCCAGTTCCACTGCACGATTCACCGCTCCAGCGTGACCCGCGATCACCACTTGCTCAGGGGTATTGAAATTCGCGGCGGTCACCACTTCGCCCTGTGCAGCTTCGGCGAGCACGCCCGCAAGCTGATCTTCGGGAAGCTTGAGCAGCGCGGCCATCGCGCCCACAACCGGCGGCACGGCTTCCTGCATGTAGCGTCCACGATTGCGAACCATCCGCACAGCGTCCGCGAAATCCAATGCACCCGCGGCGACCAGAGCCGAATACTCGCCCAGGCTGTGGCCCGCCACGTAATCGGGATGGAACCCTTTGCTGGTTAGAACCGCATTCGCCGCGATGGAAACCGTGAGCAGCGCGGGCTGTGTATTTTCGGTGAGCTTGAGCTGATCCTCCGGCCCTTCGAAACACAATTTCGAGATCGGGTATCCGAGCGCAGCGTCGGCTTGCGCAAAGATTCGCGCCGCTTCCGGATACGCGTCGGCCAGCGACTTACCCATCCCTGTGTACTGCGAGCCTTGGCCTGGAAAAACAAAAGCGGTCTTGGACATGAACCTTGCAGAATAACAGCCGGACTGACGAGTTTCTAGTGGGCAGACATAAAAACTCACTATCCACCGCTCCCTTTGGGCGCGGCTCAGGGCGAAGATTACAAATTGCCGATCCTGAGCCGCGACCATAGGAAGCGGTCGATACCGACGTGTCACTACGACGGTCGTAAAGGCGCGTTTTCAAGGTGAAGGACAACGCGCTCCGTGACATACCGTAAGGGACCCGATGCTATGCTCAATCGATGAAGCCGGAGAACGTGCTCCAGCCGCATTATTTTGACGCGTTCCACTGCCTCGGTTCCGATTGCGAGGACACTTGCTGCATCGGTTGGAACGTCCACATCGATAAGCGCACTTACGCCAAGCACCAAAACTGTTCCGACTCGCAGCTTGGCTCGTCTCTCCACACTCTCATCACGATTAACGAAAAAGCACCGAATGACGATGATTACGCCAAAATCGTTCTCAATGGCGTCGCGTGCCCGTTCTTGTCCGAAGGGCTGTGTTCCATACAGGTGCGCCTTGGTGAGGAGTATTTGTCGAACATGTGCGCGACTTATCCGCGCGTCACGAACCGGGTTGGCGATGTATTGCATCGGTCCTTGGACCTCTCTTGCCCCGAAGCCGCGAGAGTGCTTCTCCTTAACCCCGAACCTATTGAGTTTGACGAAGCGGAGCTCAGCGACGCGTCAGTCCGCCTGGCGAGTGTTCCTGCGCTCGATACCTCCGGTCGGCGGGAGTCTCCTGACCGATACCGATTCTTTCGCGCGGTAAGGCGCATGGTCATTTCGCTGCTGCAGAGCCGTTCGTATCCTCTTTGGAGGCGCCTCTTCCTCCTGGGATGCTTTTGCGTCAAGCTGGACGAAACGGTGGCAGCGAGCGGCGGGGATCATGGGGACGTTCTTCAGGCGTATGTAGACAATCTCAACAACGACGCGTCGGGCGATCTCTTGACTAGCTCGCGTATGGATCCAACCGCTCAGCTTGAGACTGTGTTGGAGCTGATTGTGGCCCGAATCAGCACAGACTTTAACCCCCGCCGTTTCCTGGAATGCTATCAGGAGTTCATGAACGGTATCCAGTGGACATCGAAATCGACCATGGACCAGATCGGCGTCCACTACGCCGAAGCATACTCTGCACACTACGCTCCGTTTATGAGCCGTCACGAACACATCCTCGAGCATTACTTGGTAAATTACGCCCACAGAACTCTGTTCCCGTTCGGGCTCCCGGAAAGCAATCAGAGGCTGCGCAATGAGCGTGTCTCATCGCCCATCCTCGCGCAATATATGTTGATGATCGCCAATTACGCGATCACAAACACGGTACTGATCGGTATGGCTGGCTTCCACAAGTCGGCTTTTGGGACCGAACACGTCATCAAGGCGCTACAATCGTGTACCAAGACTTTCGAGCACAGCGCTACTTTTCCAGGGCGAGCGATCGAGATGCTTGCAGAGAAGGCCATGACAACGCCGGCAAGCCTCTGTGTCCTAATTCGGAATTGAGGACCAAGTAAGCGCGCACCAGATCCTCAACCATCCGATAATCAAGAATGCTTCTATGCCAGGCCTTCGACTCATCGCGATTCTGCAGACCGACTGCCCTACCTGCCGTCTGATCTCGCCCTACTTAAACACCTTGGCCAACCACTCGGCGCCGGTCACTGCAATCTCGCAAGACGATGAGAACGCCACCCGCGAGTTTGTGCGTCAGATGGAAATCCGCTTCCCTGTTCAGCGCGATCCTGAGTTCGAGATCTCAAAGCGCATGGACGTCGTCACGGTACCGACTCTGTACGTTCTGGACGAACACGGCGGAATCGTACGGCAGGAGCCTGGATTCGACAAGAATGCGCTTAACGAAATTGCAGCGTTGTTTGGCCATCCGGCCATCGCCACCCCCTATGACGGCGCCCCGGCGTCCAAGCCCGGCTGTACTTCCCGGCATCTCGAAATCCATACCGATGATCCGGCGGCGGCCCCGCTCGACCTCCATTCCACCCGCGGCAACCCAGCTTCTCTGATCGACGTTGTAGCGGACGAGGATCCGTTCGAATACTGCTATCGCGCCTTCGGCGACGCGCTGCCCGTGATCCCGCCGACGGTCGAGCGGGTCGAGAGGATGCTGCGTGCGGCTCATCGCGATCCGCGTGAGGTGATTGCTCGCATTCCGCCGTGTTACGGCGAAGCCACGGTGGAGAAGATCGCTGCCAACGCGGTGATGGCCGGCTGCCAGCCTTCGATGATGCGCGTGCTGATTCCACTGACGCGAGCGGTCGCCGACGAGCGCTTAAACGCGCACGGCGTCCAGGCGACCACGCATTTCGCTGCGCCGCTGATCATCGTGAACGGTCCCGTGCGTCAGGAATTGGGATTCCATTGCCGTCAAAACGTATTTAGCAATGTGGCCCGCTCCAACAGCACTCTCGGCCGCGCGCTGCAGTTGATCCTACTGAACCTCGGCGGAGCGCGACCCACCGGTATCGATATGTCGGCGCTCGGTAATCCCGGCAAATTTTCATACTGCATCGCCGAAAACGAAGAAGAGAATCCATGGGAGCCATTGCATGTCGAGCAAGGATTGACACGGGATCAGAGCGCAATCTCGCTATTCGCCGCCGAAGCGCCGCACGGCGTGAGCGAGCATAAATCCCGGACGGCGCGCGGAGTCCTGAAAGCCATCAGCTACGCGCTGGCCACGGTGTGGAGCTATCGCAACTGCGTAGGATTCGAGGCGATCGTAGTGCTCTGCCCCGAACACGTGCGTACCATCCATCGCGACGGTTTCAACAAAAATGACGTGCGCCAATTTCTGTTCGAGAACACCGGCATCCCGCTGCGTTGTTACGACGGTGAACCCGGCGAAGGCGTGGAGCAGCGTAATATGTACAAAGAGATCGTGATCGATGGCGAGCCGTGTTACCAGAAGTTTCGCTCACCCGAGTCGATCAACATCGTCGTGGCTGGCGGAACGGCGGGCAAGTTCTCAGCGGTGTTGGGAAGCTGGTCCGTAGGGCCGCGCGGCAGCCAGATGGTGACGTATCCGATTTAGAGGTGCATGGCCCAATGCAGATGCGAATCGTAAATCCGTTAAATGAGACCGCTCCGCAGGCCGCCCCGGCCGCGCCGCGATTGACCACACTCGAAGGCAAGACCATCGCGCTGCTGGACATCAGCAAGCCCGGCGGCAGTATTTTTCTGGACCGCATCGAGCATCGCTTGAAAACCACGCACCGTGTCGCGGCAGTTATCCGCGAGATGAAGCCGACCTTCGCCAAACCCGCGCCCGCTGGCGTGATCGAGAAGATTCGCACGGCCGATGCGGTGATCGAAGGTCTGGCCGATTGAGGGTCCTGCACCACGTGCAGTTTGCACGACACTTTGAAGCTGGAAAGTATGGGGATCGCAGCGGTGCCGGTGGCCACGCATGAATTCATGACGGCCGCGCGGGCGCAAGCCGCCGCGCTGGGACGACCGGCATTCGATGCCGTTTACGTACCGCATCCGATCCAGGATCAGACCAAGGCCGAGATTGAAGCAAAAGCGGATGCTGCGCTCGACGAACTGATCCGCCGGCTGACGAGTTGATAATCAGAATGTGCCTCCACAATTCGAGGAACCCTTCCGTAAGCATCTAAGAGAGCTTTTTCTTTGGCGGCGGGACGTTCGCCATTTCCTGACTACACCTATCCCCCCTGAGGCCATTACTGCGCTGATCGAACTCGCGTGTCTGGCGCCATCGGTGGGCTACAGCCAGCCGTGGCGATTCGTCAAAGTCGACGATCCAGCCAGACGGGACGCGGTGCGCCAGAACTTTGCGAAATGCAATGAGGAGGCTCTTCGCGACTACGCCGGTTCGCAAGCACAGGCTTACGCAGCGCTAAAGCTGGCAGGATTGGCCGAAGCCCCGGTTCATCTGGCCGTCTTTGTCGATCGCTTCACAACCATCGGAAGCGGACTTGGGCGGAAAACCATGCCTGCCACCTTGGATCACTCCGTAGTGATGGCGATTCACACGTTGTGGCTGGCTGCGCGCGCTTACAGGATCGGAGTGGGTTGGGTATCGATTCTGGATCCACCGGAAGTCGAGCGAATCCTGGAAGTGCCGGACGGCTGGTCGCTGATTGCGTATCTATGCTTGGGCTATCCGGTCGAAGAGCAAGCATCGCCTGAGCTGGAGCGTCGGGGATGGGAGCGTAGAGCCGAAGTTGCGTCGCTGGTCCTGCAACGGTGACCGCGGCTTATTTACACGGCAGCTCAACCCAGCACCGGATGCTCTCGTCCCGGGCAGCTTGACGCCTGGATTTCCTGCATCATCGCGACCAGCTCCAGCTCAGACTGCTGCGTGGCCCATGCCGCGTCAGGAGCATCCAGAAGAAGTTTTTTGCCCACAGAACCGGCCTGCAACAACCGGGTGAATGCTTCCGGTGTCACCGGAGTGCTAGCAAGGTAACCCTGGACCGCATCGCAGTTCTCCGCCCTCAGGAAATTCAATTGATCCTGGTATTCCACTCCTTCGGCGACCACGGACAGGTCCAGGTTGTGGGCCAGACTAATCAATCCCTTTGCAATGGCGCCGGTCCTCTTGTCGCTCACAATGTCGGAGACGAAGCAGCGATCCATCTTGAGGGCGTGGAAGTTATAGCGCCGCAGATAGTTCATGGAGGAATACCCGGTGCCAAAGTCGTCGATCGCGATTCGAATGCCCTGCTTGGTCAGCTGGTCGAGCGCGGCGGGCGCCAGCTCGAGAGTATCCATCAATGCGGTTTCAGTCAGCTCGAGTTCCAGCCAGCGCGGGGACAGCCGGGTTTCCTCCAGAATGTTGACCACTCGTGTGGAAAAATCTGTGTTTTGCAGTTGCTTGGCGGATAAATTCACGGCCACGCGCATGGGAGGCAGGCCGGCCTGCTGCCACTCGCTGTTTTGAGCGCACGCGGTGCGCAAAGCCCACTCGCCGATGTCGCCGATGAGTCCCATTTCTTCCGCGACAGAAATGAATTGCCCCGGCAGCAGAACGCGGCCGTCGGCACGTTTCCAGCGGATCAGCGCCTCCGCGCCGCAAATCTTGCCGGATCCAATCGAAACCAAGGGCTGGTAGTGAAGTAACAGCTCGCGCCGGTACAGGGCTCGCGCCAGATCGTTTTGCAGATCGCACAGCTCGGTGGCATGGGCGGTCATTTCCTCGTTGAAGAGCTGAATGTCACCTTTACTATGCGCTTTGGCATGATACATGGCCATGTCGGCGTAGCGCAGATAGTCCTCGGGAAGGGTCGCATTCTGATTGCTGAGGACAATTCCGATGGTGGCGCCGCTGGCCACATCCTTACCGCCGATGTGAAACGGTTCGCTTAGAGCGCGCCTGAAACGCCCCGCGACGGCCATCGCTTCATTGACATCGCGGAGCGGGTTCAGCAGAACCACGAACTCATCGCCGCCGAAGCGCGCAACAATGTCTTGCTGGCGGGCGCAATTACGCAGACGCCCCGCCACCGCCACCAGTAACTGGTCGCCTACCAGGTGCCCCAGACTGTCGTTGATCACCTTGAACCGGTCCAGGTCCAGGAACATCACGCCAAACAGCCCGCTCGATTTGCCTGAGCGCTGATCCCGCTCCAGCGCCAGTTCCAGGTGCTTGATAAAGAACTGCCGGTTGGGCAAGGATGTCAGGTTGTCATGGAAAGTATCGTCCAAGACCCGGCTTTCCAAGGCCATGATCGATGAGATGTCGGTGTGGGCTCCGGCAATCGCGATGGGCTTTCCGTCGGATCCGCGGGCCGCCGCGCCGCGCGCGGTAACCCAGATATACGTTCCGTCTTTGCTACGCAGCCGATGCTCGTGATGAAACCGATCCGTGGTCCCAGCCAGATGGCTGGCGATTTCCGTCTGGAGCTCCGCCATATAGCCCGGGTGAACGCGGCTGAACCATTCATCGACATTCGTCTCCAGCTCGCCCGGCTCATAGCCGAGCAATGCCGCCCAGCCTGGAGAAAAGTGGAAAATTCCCGCCTTCAGATCCCAATACCACAACCCATCTCGCGATCCTTCGATAGCCAGTTCCGTCCGCTGTTGTTTTTCCTGTTCTTGCGCCTTGAGGTTTTCCGCTTCCAGACGAGCTTTCTGCGTGTCGCACTGGCTCCGGAAACGGGCCCGAAATACGATACATGAAAATGCTCCAGTGACGAAGATCGCCAAGGCGGAGAAAGCAGCGGCTTTCGGTGGCAGAGTGCGTGCGCTGACGCACGACCAACCCAACATTGTGGTGGCCATGAACCCGGCAAACCAGGCCTGAGTAAGCAGTGTGCCCCCGGCCGCCATCATCAGCAACAGCAGCACGGGCAGTTGTGATGCGTTCGTCGCCGCAGTCAGATCCGACAGGCAAGTAATCAGGACCAGCATCAGGATCATGAATACCGAGGGTTCTACGAATTGGTCTGAGATGGCATTCTCGCGCGCATGCAGCCAGACCACCACGCCACACATCGCTGCCAGAAAGGCCGGCCACCACGGAAATGCAGCCACACCGCCAAGCCCAATACTTTCAAGCGAATACAAGAGATAGGCAAGGGCGACGACAGGCAGAAAGCGACGGACACGGCTTCGAACCACGGCGCTTAAAGCCCGAGTCAACTCGCGATCGGCGACGGAGCTTGAGCGCAAACCGATGACAGCCATGTAGATCTAGTAAACGGTTTAGTTCTAGTGGTGACAATGGCAATATCGGCCCATCTGTGTGCGGCAGGAGGTACTGTCTGTGGTAAGGCAAAATGCTGAGCGGGATCTCAGTAAACCCTACCTGGGTAACTGGTATACACTGGCGCCATGCGAAGCATCCGAGTCCTCGTCTTCCTGAACGTCACCCTCGCCGTCATGGCCCAGTCGATCGACTGGACGAAGGTCAACGACGAAGCCATGCGCCACCTGCAGGCGCTAGTCCAAGTCGATTCGAGCAACGGCAACGAAACCCGGGTGGTCGACTACGTGAAAAAAGTCTTCGATGCCGAGGGCATCCCTTCCGTGGTGGTCTCCAAAGATCCATCGCGGGCGAACCTCATCGCGCGGATCAAGGGCAACGGATCAAAGAAGCCCCTGCTCATCATGGGCCATAGCGACACGGTGAAAGTCGACCCGGCGAAGTGGACCATTCCGCCGTTTAGCGGCGCGCGCTCCGGTGGATACGTCTACGGCCGAGGCGTTATCGATGACAAGAGCGACCTGTTCGCGGCCATGATGACCACGATTCTCCTGAAACGGACAGGCGTCAAGCTCGACCGTGACGTCATCTTCGTCACCGAGGCCGGGGAAGAAGGCGCGTCGGGATTCGGCATCGGGTATCTGATCAGCGATCACTGGACCGATATCGACGCCGAGGTTTGCCTGGCCGAGGCGGGCGGCGTGACGCG
>DATMOC010000055.1:0-6864 GCA_035568415.1 Bryobacteraceae bacterium
CCGGCCCTCGAAGCGCTGGAGAAATTTTCCGCCGCCCTGAAACGCTTTGCCGCCGCACAAGGAAAACCGCAGCTCTACCACGAGACCATCACCTGGGCCTACCTGCTTCTGATTCGCGAGCGCATGGCCCGCGCCGGCCGCGCCCAGACCTGGGAAGAATTCGCCGAGCGCAACCTCGATCTGCTCATCTGGAAAGGCGGCGTGCTCGGAACCCTCTACCGTCAGGAGACACTCGACTCCGACCTCGCCCGTCACACCTTCGTTCTCCCCGATCAAGGCCTCTGATCTCCTGGCGAGAGCCTGTGCTCTTGAATTTCATGACACCTGACACCTGAGACCTGAGTCGCCGCCGCCTCCGCCGCCTCCTGCCTCCTTGAAGCCGCGCCGCTTCGGCGTTAGTATTCCGTTTCGCCATGATCGCGATCCTGTTGAGGGCTTATGCCGCAAAATTACGTTCCCATCTTCCTCTTTCTCGCCGTCGTCGGCATCCTGATTCCGGTCACGCTGCTGATCGCGACCGTGATCCGCACGCAGAGTCCGAACCGCGTCAAGCTCATGCCCTACGAGTGCGGCATCGATCCCTACGACAGCGCGCGCGGACGCTACACCGTGCGTTATTACATCGTCGCCATACTGTTCGTGGTCTTCGACGTGGAAACGATTTTCCTGTTTCCATGGGCCGTTAAGTTCAAGGCCCTCGGCCGCTTCGGACTGATCGAGATGCTGGTCTTTCTCGGCATCCTCATCGTCGGCTACCTATGGATCTGGAAGAAGGGAGCGCTCGAATGGGTGTAACTCCGGCGGGTCCAAATCCGCCTACGCCAGGGGCCGCGCCTCCCGATCAGACGTTCACCGCGAGCCGCTTGACCGCAGGGAACCTATGGTTCCCGACGCGCATCGTGGTTAGCCCGCTGCGCGTGAGCCGCGTGAAGAGGCGTCTGTTCAGCCGCAGCGAGGAAAGCATTTCGATTTCCCAGGTAGCGTCGGTGAAGATTGCAACGGGAATCCTTTGGTCGGACATCCTGATTGAATCAACCGGAGGCACCGATCCGATCGCGAGTCATGGCCATCGCAAAGCCGACGCGGTGCGCATCCGCGATTTGATAGAAGGCTTTCAGGCAGCCCGGCGCCAAGCCTAGAGGCTTCCGCTCGATAATTGCGTCATTGACGGTGACCGCAACCACCTGTTAAAAGTGAGGGTTTCCTGATGCGGGCGCGGCTTGAGTAGCGAGTGGCTCTTGTAACGAAATGGCTTTTGTAAACAATAACGACAGACCCTAGGATGGCCGAGGAAGCCAAACCGCCTGTTCCACCACCGCCGCCGGAAGGTGAGAAGAAGCCGGCGGCGGAAGAGCGTGCAGCACCGGCGTCCGCCGGGGCGGCTAAGCCCGCCGCTCCCGCCAAGCCTGCCGGTCCCGTTCCGGTGCCGTGGACCTCTCCCCTGGTTGAAAAATACAAGGGCCAGTACGGCTCGGGTCTCGACGCGCAGACTTATCTCGGACAGAACTATTTTGCCGTCGAGCGCTCGCTGATCCCAGACATTCTGCGTCTGCTGCGCGACGAAGAACAGTTTGACTACTGCGTCGATATCACCGCAGTGCATTATCCGCAGCGCGAAAAGCAATTCGATGTCGTGTGGATCCTCTATTCCTTTCCGCGCAATGAGCGCGTGCGGGTGAAAACGCAAATCGCCGACGGTGCTTCGATCCCGTCGAGCGTCTCCATTTGGGCAACCGCGAACTGGCTGGAGCGCGAAGTTTACGACATGTTTGGCATCCCTTTCGACGGCCATCCTGACCTGAAGCGCATTCTTCTACCCGACGGCTGGAAAGGCCACCCGCTGCGCAAGGATTACGGCATCCTGCAGCAAGACAACGAATGGGTGCAGATCAATCTGGGCATCGAGAGCGGACAATGAACGACAGCACACACGACGTCTCGAACCGCGCGCCTTCCAATCTCGATCTCGAAACTCCCGAGAAGCCCTATCTTGACTCGAACGAACTCGTCATCAATATGGGGCCGCAGCATCCGGCTACGCATGGCGTGCTGCGCGTCATCCTGAAGCTTGACGGCGAAAAAGTTCTGGGCACCGAGTGCGTCATCGGATACCTGCACCGCGGCGTGGAAAAAATCGCCGAGAACCGCACCTACACGATGTTCAATCCCTACGTCGATCGCATGGATTATGTCGCTGCGGTCTCGAATGGCTTGGGGTACTGCGAAGCGGTCGAGAAGTTGATGAATGTGGAGGCGCCAGCGCGCGCGAAATATATTCGCGTGATCCTGACCGAACTGAACCGCATTGCCAGCCACCAGCTTTGGCTGGGTACGCACGCGCTCGATATCGGAGCCATGACGCCGCTGTTCTACACGTTCCGGGACCGCGAGGAGATCCTCAAGATTTTCGAGAAGTACTGCGGTGCGCGCCTCACCACTCATGCCTTTCGCATCGGCGGCTGCCAGTATGAGACTTACGCCGGCTTCGAAAAAGAGGTAAAAAATTTCCTGACCTTCGTCGCCCCGAAGATCGACGAATACGAGGAATTGCTCACCACCAACCGCATCTGGATTGAGCGCACGAAAAACGTCGGTGTGATTTCCGCATTGGATGCCATTGCCCTGGGCGTAACCGGTCCGGTGCTGCGCGCCAGCGGCGTTAAGTGGGATCTGCGCAAAGCCCAACCCTACGCGGCCTACTCCGAATTTGATTTCGACATTCCGACCGGCACGAACGGCGACACCTACGACCGGTATCTGGTGCGCATGGCCGAAATGCGCCAGTCGCTGCGTATCATCGAGCAAGCCGTCAACCGTATCCCCGAAGGCCCCATCATGGCCAAAGTGCCCAAGATCATCAAGCCACCGGTGGGCGAAATCTATCATTCGATCGAGGCGCCGAAAGGCGAGCTCGGATACTTCATCGTCAGCGACGGCTCGACCCAGCCCTACCGCCTGCGGGTGCGTCCGCCATCATTTGTCAATTTGCAGGCGCTCGATACCATGGTGCGGGGCTTGCTGGTCGCTGACGTGGTCGCCGTCATCGGTACGATTGACATCGTGCTCGGCGAGGTGGACCGCTGATGCCTGATTTCATCATGTCCTATCTCGGCATCAAGGATGCGATCACGCCGGGCGCAGCCGGCAGCCAGTTCTGGGCGCTGGTCTATGTGTTCATCATTTTTGCGGGGGTGTCCGTGGCGGTGATGGCGATGAACTGGCTCGAGCGCAAGGCGCTCGCGCACTTCCAGATTCGCCTCGGCCCGATGCGTGTCGGCCCCCACGGATTGCTGCAGCCCATTGCCGACGCGATTAAGCTGATGCTCAAAGAAGACATTATCCCCGCCGAAGCCGACCAGTTCGTTTTCTGGGTCGCGCCTCTGATCGGATTGCTCGCTTCGTTCACGGTTTATACCGTGATTCCGTTCGGTCCGTCGCAGGCCGTCAGCGACATGAACATTGGCATCCTGTTTATGCTCGGGGTCTCGTCGCTCGGCGTGCTCGGCATCGTGGTGGCTGGATGGGCCTCCAACTCTCACTATCCGCTGATCGGCGCGCTGCGGTCGAGTGCGCAGATGGTGTCCTATGAAGTTGCCATGGGACTGGCCGTGGTTTCGGCAATCCTCATGACCAGCCTGAATGCCACGGGCACCGGCACGCTGAGCATGATCGGGATCGTCCAGGCACAGCAGCAGCAGGGCGTCTGGTTCATCTTTAAGTTCTTTCCACTCGGCCTGATCGCGTTTGGGATCTTTGCCATCGCCATGATCGCGGAGACCAACCGCGCGCCCTTTGACATGGCCGAAGCAGAGTCGGAACTGACGGCTGGGTATCACACGGAATACAGCGGTCTGCGCTGGTCGCTGTTCATGCTCGCGGAATATGCGGCCATGATCGCCGTCTCTTCGATCGCCGTTGCCCTCTGGCTGGGCGGATGGATGCGTCCGTTCCCGAACCTGCTGCAGGGGCCGGCGTGGGACTTTATGTTCTCGCTCTTTCCCGGTCTCACGTTTCTCGGCCTGGCGGCGATTGCCGCGGTCGGCGTGGCGCGCATGCCGTCGCATTCGTTTTTCAAAATTCAGCGGATCGGGCTCGCCGCGTTCGCCGCGGTGCTCGGCTTCATCGCGCTGCTGCTGCTCGTGATTGCGGTTGCAGGCCACTCCGCGGACGCGAGCGTGGCGGCTAGACCCGCGGCGAGGTTCCGCGAAGGCATCGACTACGTATATTGGTTTGTGTTCAAGGTCGCCGTCTTCATGTATCTGTTCATCTGGTATCGCGCCACCTGGCCGCGTTACCGCTTCGACCAGTTGATGAAGATCGGATGGAAAGTGATGCTGCCGATCTCGCTCGTCGTGCTGATCGCGACGGCCATTGTGGGGGTGCTCGTTTCATGAACCCCGCGCTCGACTCAGGGCTGAATTCGGCGGTGAATGCGGGCATGGCCCCGGTTGCGACGCCGTGGTTCTTTTACGGGCTGGCGGGACTGGCCGTGGTTAGCGGACTGCTCGTCATCACCCGGCGGAACGCAGTGCATTCCGCGCTGGCGCTGATCGTGACCCTGCTCGCGGTGACGGGCCTCTATTTGATGTTGTATGCCCCATTCGTTGCTGCGGTGCAGATCTTTGTCTACGCGGGCGGAATTATGCTGTTGTTCCTGTTCGTGATCATGCTGGTGAACATCGAACGCTCGTCCAAGGACCGGCAGTTCAATCGCATGTGGCCGGTAGGATTGGCGGCTGCCTGCGTCTTGCTGGCGTTGTTCGTGTCCGCGTTCGTGAAGGGCAAGGCGCTGTTTCCGGATCGCATGATATCGCTGCCGGAGTCGTCGAACACGCAGCAGATCGCCGGGATGCTCTACGGAGAAGCCGGCAAGATGGGTGAATATACTTTCGCCTTCGAGATCGCTTCGTTGCTGTTGCTGGTAGCGATTCTGGGGGCGGTAATTATGACGAAGAAGAAGGTCTAGTCGTTGGTCGTTGGTCGTCAGTCGCTCGGCATGCCGAAATCGAGCGACGAATCGCGAACGACTAGCGACGAACAACGAACGACGTTTTTATGATTCCGATCACTACATTTCACTATCTGGTCGTCGCGGCGGCGCTGTTCGTATTGGGAGTGATTGGCGTGCTCACACGCCGCAACGTGGTGATTGTGCTGATGTCGATCGAGCTGATTCTGAACGCGGTGAACCTGAACCTGGTGGCATTCTCGCGCATGTGGGGAAATCTGCATGGGCAGGTATTCTCGATCTTTGTGACGGTAGACGCCGCCGCCGAAGCCGCTGTCGGCCTTGGCATTTTGATCGCCTTCTTCCGCAATAAGGAGACGATCAATGTGGATGAAATTGATTTGTTGAAATGGTAGAAGGGCAGCAATTGGCTGTTAGCGCTTGGCACTTAGCCGGGCCCGGTTCCTGGAATCGGGAAAACTGGTTAAGGGCCAAGAGCTAAATGCCAAGTCCGAAGTGCTAAATGCGATGTCTTTTCTTGACCACATCTGGCTGATTCCGCTCTTCCCGGCCTTCGGGGCGGTGATGATGTTTTTTTTCGGGCGGCGACTGCAGAAGGCCACGGTGGACGCGGTTTCGGTCGGCGTGGTCGTCCTTGCGTTTCTGTTCGCTTGCCTTACGGTCATCGAGTACACGCACTTCGCCCATGGCACGGGACGGCCGTTCGAAAAAATTGTTTACACGTGGCTGGGCAGCGGCGACGGGCATCTGAACTTCATGAAGCGCGACGGGACGCCCGCCTCGTTCAACGCCGACGCCGGGTTCCTTCTCGACCCGCTCTCTTCCATCTGGCTGCTCTTCGTGACCGGCGTGGGCATGCTGATTCACATCTACTCCACCGGATACATGGCGCACGAAAGCGGTTATTACCGCTTCTTCGGATACATGAACCTGTTCATGTTTTCGATGCTTACACTCATCCTCGCAAATAACTACATGCTTTTGTTTGTGGGATGGGAAGGGGTTGGCTTGTGCTCGTATCTGCTCATTGGTTTTTACTTCCATCGCCACTCCGCTTCGACTGCCGCTAACAAGGCGTTTATTGTGAACCGGATCGGCGATGCCGGATTCATTCTGGGCGCGCTCACGCTCTCCTGGTATCTGGGCTCGTTCCGCTTCATGGACATCAACACGCTGGCCCGCAGTGGAAACTTCGCGATCGGCGATCCGGTGCTGACCACCGCCGCCCTGCTGTTGTTTGTCGGAGCCTGCGGCAAGTCGGCGCAGCTCCCTCTTTATGTTTGGCTGCCCGATGCCATGGAAGGTCCCACGCCGGTTTCGGCGCTGATCCATGCTGCGACCATGGTGACGGCGGGCGTGTACATGGTGGCGCGTTCGAATGCGGTGTTCGTGCTGGCTCCGACCGCGATGAAAACCGTCGCCATCATCGGCGCGCTCACCGCGGTGTTTGCCGCGTCCATCGGGCTGGTGCAGAACGATATCAAGCGCGTGCTTGCCTATTCCACCATCTCGCAACTGGGGTACATGTTCCTGGCGCTCGGCGTGGGCGCGTTTGCGGCGGGCGTTTTCCACGTGTTCACACACGCGTTCTTCAAGGCGCTGCTCTTCCTCGGCTCGGGTTCGGTGATCCATGCCTTGAGCGGCGAGCAGGACATGCGCAACATGGGCGATCTGCGAAGGCGAATCCCGACGACCTATGGGACGATGTTGATCGCGACGCTTGCGATCGCCGGAATTTTTCCGTTCGCTGGTTTCTTTTCGAAGGACGAAATTTTGTGGCAGACGTGGGCTTCGGAGGGCGGAGCGTATCGCATCCTGTGGTTTGTTGGTTATGCCACCGCGTTGATGACGGCGTTCTATATGTTCCGGCTGATGTATCTGACGTTCTATAGCCC
>DATMOC010000056.1:0-223129 GCA_035568415.1 Bryobacteraceae bacterium
TTGCCATGTTGTACCTCGCGAGAAGGTTAACATGAATCGGTCGGATCACACGCCAGTAGTCCAGCAGCCTGTGATCCACTTGGCCGTATAACGCTAAGGACCACGGATGTGGCAGTCCGGGCGGATCGTCGGCCACTCGGACAATGGACAAAAGGTGGGCGGCAGCCGGACAGGTCCTCGGAAGTCGCCTTGCGTCTCGGGATCCGGCACAGCGCAGTACAAGCCGCGATCCGTGTGAGACTGCGATCACTATTGCCATCTAGCCCTCGCTGGTGTCGCACCTTGGGATCTCTTCGGGCGTGGCCGGGTGTCCCTCCTTGACCGGAACAAGCACTACAGTGACGATAGCCAGCGCCTCTTATGGCCGTTCAAGCCTTTTGGCCTTTAAAAGGGGGACCAGGGAAAGGAAGTACCGTCGCCTGATAATGACCAATTATCGGTAGCGGCGCGCCGGGGCTCAATTTTCCGAGAAGCGTGTTTCCCGTCAATCGGAGGGAGCTGTTTCCGAGTGGCGCGTAATACATTCCCTATCCGCTCTGAGAAAAGCAAAGCGTAACTGAATCCGGCATATGCCGCTAAATGCACTGAGCAGAAGTACTAAGTGGGCCTAAGAAGGCCTGCCCCCACGATCGAGATGCCTCCGAAAAGATTTGTTGAGACCGTGCCAGTTCTGCCCTAGCGATTCCGTGTTCCCGGGCGGGAGGGAACGATGCGGATCGCGGCGATCGTGGTGATGGCTGGTTTGGCCGGGACGGGCGCCTGCGTGGGGCAAATCGAGGAGACAGTAACAGTCTTCACCTCGAACACCGCAATCGTGCCAAGTCAGGTGATGTTTGTTTCTCAGAGCCTGTGTGGAGAGTACGAGTTAAGAGCCCATCCTTTTCCAACTTCTTATTGATCCTGTGGTAGTGTGCGCGAGAAACCCCAACCGGCCCGCGAATCCATCCAGAGCGCCTTGAGTAGATTCCTCCCGTGGCCTGGCCGGCACTATGGGAGTCAGATTTACGACCATAGGCGATCGCCCGTTCGACGTGATAGGCGAGCACCGCGGATTTTGCGGGTCCCCACAAACCGAAGCTCCTTACTCAAGGAGTCGCGTCGCGAGGGTCTGGCGGAAGCGATGAGCGCGGGCATTCTTCACTCCGGATTTCTTGAATACCGCCGCCAGTGGTAACGGAAGCGCATCCAGGACCAGCTTCAAGCATTCTGGGATCGGCAGGAAGACCGGTTCGCCGGATTTTTGCGTACGCGCCATGTTTTTTCCTTCGCGTCCCAGGAGACCCCCGGGTCTCCATGCCGATTTGCAGCACTGTTTGAGCGAACTTGGAGCAGGTGTTTTGTGTGGTGTTCATCAACCGCTGCACGCGTCCACTTTACTACTGGATCGTAATCTTCACGCCAGGTTGGGTTTGGTCAACGATATAGGTCGCCGACAGCGGCATGTCACCGCTTTGCACGGAGGGGGGGATGGTCACGTTAAATTGATAAAGTCCCGGTGAAATGAGGCCCGAAAATCCGACGTTCGCGGGAGTGCCACCGATCGTGATCCCTGGAACAAACAGCAAATTACCGGACTGCGTGTCGAGTCCCCGCACAACGGGCGAGTCCGTCTGGCCGAATCCGTTCGCGTACAGAATCACGGTCTCGCCGGGTTTGGCGGGCGTGCTCGAACCTGGGTACAGAGTCGCCGGGCCAAGAAGGCTTCCGTTCAGGTGTGTTCCGACGACGTGGACGCCGTCAAAAGTGAAGAACGACGGACTGTCGAGAACCATCTGCACCATCACAGGGGCGCTAGTCACGCCGTTGACCGCAAGCCTCACCTCAACAGGACCTGTAACCTGGTCTGGCGGAGAGAGAGCGTTCACCTGCGTGGGACTGATGTAGTAAACGTATGCGCTGGTGCCATTAAACGTGACGGTCGTGCCATCCAGTTGCGCAGGCAGGACGTTGTCCACGAAATCGGAGGCTGCCCAGATACGCGAGTCGCCCGGCGGCGCTAGATTCGTTCCTTTGATCGCGACCCACATGTTGGGCGCGATCGTGGTCGCGCCACCGAACGCGTTTTGAACGGACGTGATGACAGGCGGGGTCGGGGGAGGAGTGCCGAGACGTGAAGCCAGAACTTTGCGGACCAGGCTGGGGCTCGCCTCCGCGATGTAGATGTTTCCCGCCTGATCCACCGCAACGGCGTCAACCATAGCCAAGGCCGCGGCGGTTGCCGGGCCATTGTCGCCGGGGATATTTATCCCGCCGCCGGCAACAATGACGAAATCACCGTAGGGATCGATTTTATGGACACAGCCGATTATCGATTCGGCCGTGAAGATGTTGCCCACGCCGTCCAGGAACAGTCCGTCGACGACTCCCATACCGGCGTGGCCGTTTCCGCACACCGTTGCGAGATACTCGGACCCGAGCGATGTGATGGTACCGCTCGAAACTTTGCGAATCGTGAAGTTCGCAATATCGGCGATGTACAGATTGCCGGCGGCGTCGACGACAACGTCGATCGGCTTGAACAGAGTCCCGGTGGCGGGTCCGCCGTCGTTGGGCGAGGAGCCCAGCCCGGCGCCGGCGACGGTCGTGATGGTTCCCGTCGTATCCACTTTCCGGACGCGTCCATTGCCGGTGTCGGCGATGTAAACGTTGCCGGCGCTATCGACGGCCACGCCCTGGGGAGCAGCGAGCTCCGCGCCGGTGGCTGCTCCGCCGTCGCCGGTAAAGCCCCTGGTCCCCGTCCCGGCGAACGTGGTGATGATTCCATTCGTGTCGATTTTGCGGATACGATTGTGGAAGATATCGGCGACGTACATGTTTCCAGCCTTGTCGAAAGCCATCCCGGCATGAGGTCCGGCGAACTGGATATTGGCGTTCACGGCTGGTCCGCCATCGCCAAGAGGAGCCGCAACCCCGCCTCCAGCAAACAGAGTGATTTTCCCCGAAGTGTCCACTCTTCGGATCTGCTGGTTCAGACCATCGGCGATATAGACATTTCCGGACGCATCGACAGCGAGGCCCATGGGCATTCCGATATTTGCGCTGGTCGCGGGGCCACCATTTCCGGATGCAATTCCCGGAGAACCTGTACCAGCGAACGTACTGATGGGCTGTGACCAAGCCTGGGAAGCGACGATCCATAAGCCGAAAAATAAAGCAAACTTTTTCCTCGAACCCATTTCAGTTCTCGAACGCATAGAGAGACCTCGGAATTATTTGGAACCGCCCTCGTTACTTATTACGCGATTCGGAATCTGAAACCGTCACGGTTGTCCTGAAGAGTGGCGGCTTTCAATTGGCGAGGGGAAATGTGCGACGCTATGGCCGCGCGGGCTTCGCATTCCTCAAGAATTCATTCTGGCACCGCATACCAGCCGACCGGATTTCTACAAACCCTGGCTTCGATCGCAAATTGGCGAGCAGCGGGTCCGTTTCCATTCCCGGATAGGCACAGTACCCTTCCTCGACGGTTCGTTTGAGCATCGCCAGAGCAGCCCCGGTTTCGCCGACATAGGAAAGGTGCGTCGCGGACAAATAATTCGTTTCCGAATCGGGGTTCAGCGCTAACTGGTTCGCCATCGCGGCAATCTCTTGGCGCGAATGGTGCTGTAAGTAAACGAGAACCATATCGTATCCGCTCCATTGGGGCAACTTCTGCGAATCCTGAAGCAGTTCTTTCACTCTGTCCTGTCGCAGCAGAACGTCGATCAGAATTCCCCTGGAAATTTCCGCTCTTTCATCCAGACGTAAGAAGTCCATGGCCCTCGAATAGTTGCCGAGCAGCATGAAGGTCATTCCGCAGGATCGAGAACCGGCGTCTTTTGCATCGATCACCATGGACGCTTCGCATTCGCGCGCCGATTCTTTCAAGAGCCCGGCTTCGCGCAAAATCCAACTCGCAAAAAAGTGAAGTCGTGCGCTGTCTGGCCGCTGGCGCAGCAGATCCTGGACGCCTCGATAAGCTTCGCCTGGCGGGATGCCCCCCTCCTGCGCGCTCCGGTGAGCCAGATCATAAAAGACACCTGCGCGGAAGCTGACGTTGTCAGGCTCAAGCTCCAGCACCTTGGCGATTGCAGCCCGCCATTTCGCGAGCGCCTCCGGGCCGCCATTTCCATACCAATAATTCCCGGAATATAAGGAAGCGAGCATCGCCCAGGCTGGACTGAATGTGGGATCGAGCTTCGCTGCCTTTTCCAGCATCTCAATCCCCCGTCTTCTCGCCGCTGGATCAATCGAAATCAGGTCCGGTTGTGCGATGACTTGAAGATAGAGCGTGTATGCCTCGTCGTTCTTTGGCTGCGGCAGGTTACCGCTTACAAATTCGGTGACACCCAGCACGGGTGCCATGGTTCGGCGCGTCTTGGCCGCGACGAGCGCTTGTGTCGCCACTACGTTCTGCAGCGGAGCCTCGAAGACATCCGTCCAAATCGAATGTTTGCTTTCGACGTCGATGAGGTCCAGCGTGATTTGGAGCTGATCTCCGGCTTTCATGAACCGCCCTGATACGACTGTGTCGACTCCGAGTTGCCGGCCCGCTGTCGGCGGGTCCACAGCGGGCGGAGCATATTTCCGCGAAAGCTGCGGCGAGCGGACAGTAATATTACGCGCGTAGTCGAGAGTTCTCGAAATCTCGTCGGCGAGGGCGAGCGATAGAAAATCGAGACTATGATCGGTGCCGACGTTCTCGAACGGAAGCACCGCGACGGCCTTGGACCGCGCCGGAGCAGACGGGGCCTTCCGGCTGAAAAGCAAGGTGACGAACACCGCCGCCGTAACCAGTCCGATTCCCGCGATGCCAAGAGAAATGCCGCGCCAATTCCGGCGTGCGGTTCTGAGCAGCGGTGTAACCCAGGAATCGCCCCGAGCTTCGACCGGCTCATGACTGAGGTAATGATCGATATCGCGGATCAACGCTGCCACCGACGAGTACCGCCGTTGCGGCTCTTTCGCCATCGCCTTTAGGCAAAGCGCGTCGAGGCTTCCCCACGACGCCTTGCCGCCTCCTCGCGCCACGGATGAGGGCTTCGCCGGCTCGCTCATACTAATAATCCGTTCCGCCTCGGCGACGTTCTTTGCCGTGAGGTCGAAAGGAGGCCGGCCCGCCAGCAGTTCGTACAAAACGACTCCCAGCGAATACACGTCCGTCAAAGGTCCCACGGCTTCGCCACGAAGTTGCTCCGGTGAAGCGTAGGCGGTCGTCATTTGCCGGAGAGCCGTACGCGTATGATTTACGGGGCGGCCCATGGGATCGAGCTGTTTTGCAATTCCAAAGTCGAGAAGCCGAACCGAGCCGTCGTCTTTCACCAGAATGTTCGATGGCTTTAGATCGCGGTGAACGACTCCATGCTCGTGCGCGTATTCGACCGCCTCCGCCACCGCGCGAGCCACTCGGAGACGTTCTTCTATCGAGCTGTTCTTTTGGCTGCAATATTCGGTGATCGACACGCCGTCGACGTACTCCATGACGAACCATGGAGTCCCATTCGGCAGCGAGCTGGCGTCGTAGAGCCGCGCAATCGAGGGATGATTCAACTGCGCGAGTGTCCGTTGTTCCGTGGTGAATCGCTCACGGCGAGCGGGAGAAAGCCAGGCATCGCGCAGAATCTTGATCGCCACGCGATTGCCCAGGTCCTTGCGCTCGGCGAGATAAACGACACCCATTCCGCCTTCGCCGAGTACTCGCAGCAGCCGGTACGGGCTGAATTCCTTGAAAGAGGTAGATAACGCCTCGTCGGAAAAGCTGCCGGCGATTTCTACGACATCACGGTCAAGCAGCCATTCGCGGCCATCCTGAGCGAGCATGCGCTGAACTTCAGCAAGGAGGGCGCGATCCTCGCCGCAGGCGTCATCGAGGAGTCTGGCTCGGTCATCCTCTGCGAGGTCCGCAGTGAGATGAAACAGCTCCTGGACGCGCTCCCAGCGTGCCGGGTCCATCAGCTTCTCCGAACTTCCTGCGCCAGCCAGGCTTTGGCTGCACGCCAGTCGCGCAGCACGGTGGTTTCGGAAATTCCGAGCAGTTCGGCGATTTCCCCCATTTCCAGCCCGCCGAAAAAGCGGCTCTCGACCATCGCCGCCTGACGCGGGTTCATGGACGCAAGCTTGTCCAGAGTCGCATCCAGAGCAATCAACTCGTCCTCGGCGACCATCATCGGTTCCGGGGATAAACTCATCGTCACGAGGACGCCGCTCGGTCCCCCACGCTTGGATGTGTTTCTGCGTCGAGCGTAATCGATCAGCACCTGCCGCATGGCGCGCGCGGCAATGCGCTTGAAGTGCAGTTCGGACGTCGCGCTCATCCCATGCGACCCGGAAAGCTTAAGCCACGCTTCGTGAACGAGCGCGGTCGGACTCAGCGTCGCGCTCTGATGGCGGCGTTTGACCAACGCGGCCAGACGGCGAAGCTCTTCATAAGTCGCGGCAAACAGCGCGTCGAGGTCCTGCCGATCCGTGAATCCATTCGTCATAATCAACCGATTCGCCCGCGTGACAGACGGATGAGCAAATTCTCGTAGTAAGTAGTATGAGCTTCTCTCTTGGACGGATGCAAGCAGGAGCACGCTGAACATAAGTGTGTCTTTCGTCGGGCTTACCGTCGGTACGCCGGGGCACGGACACGAGGAGGATTCTGTGTTCCGTACTCAAAGGGTCTCGCCGGGAGACGTAGTATTCTTCGCAAAGGTCCAGATCTCTGGCGACCCCGCACGGCTCGATTCTGTGCACTACGACATCACGGCAAGAGCGCAGAATAGCCCTACACGGGATGAAGCCCTGTTGATGTTGGATTGAGACGATTGACTGCTTCAGGCTTTGACGGCAATTGCTTCGATGTAATCGGCGTACATGAGGAGCGTTTCGTCGCCGGACTTGTTGTAACGACGCGTTAGATCGAGCTGGGCGGCTGCCAGCTCCGGCGCCCGCTCCCCCGCGGCCTGAAACGCGCGAATCGTTGGTCCGAAGTATGACTTCATGAACTCAAGCTGCGATTCCGGTGAGTAATGCCGCATGGCGAGCTGGCGTTCAACAAAACGGATGTCAGTGACGTTGTTTCCCAGGCGTTGGCGGACAACGTCAGGAACTCCCCAAAGCACCGGCGGCTGCGTGTCCGGCGGAGGCGGCGCGAATAAAGCGGTAAGCCGGAACATTTCTCCGATGTATCCGCCGGGCGTCCAATTCGCCATCGCGATTTTTCCGCCGCTGCGGCAGACGCGCAGCATTTCCACAGCGGAGCGAGCCGGATCGGCAAACATTGATCCGAAAGTGGACAGCACGACGTCAAAGGATTCGTCCCCGTAGGGAATGAAGTTTGCATCGCCTTCGCGAAACTCGATCTTCAGCCTTTCAGCCGCGGCGCGCTCGCGAGCCCGGTCGAGCAGTGCCGGAACGAAATCGATTCCGGTGGTTTGGCATCCGCGCCGCGCCGCAGCGAGCGCCGTATTTCCTGAACCCGTCGCGACATCGAGGACACGATCGCCGGCGTGGACAGGAACGGAATCGCACAGAAGTTCGCCGACGATGACGATCGCGGTGCCGACCATCGCGAAGTCGCCCGTGGCCCATATTTGTTGTTGAGGTGTCGCCATAATTCACCTTCTTCGCCCATGATACTCCCCGCCGCGGAGCCCTTTGCCCGCATGGGCAGTTCTCCGAGTTGACGACAGGTTGCTAAGTCCTACAGAGTTACTTGGCGGCCTGGGCTCCGGCGAATACGGAATGTCCGAGTGGCGTTAGCCGCTCGAAGCGGGACACTCCGGCGCTGCAGTTGTAAGGTCAACAGATGTGATGACGCTGACAGTCGAATCCTACGGTGCCCGCCACGCATCTCTTCTAAATAACATATGCGAACCTCAGGGATGATAGGCGGGCTTGGCCCCGAATCCACTGTCGATTACTACCGCTCGATCATTGCGCGCTATCGTGCCAGGAAGCCGGACGGGGGATATCCGCACGTGATCCTCAACAGCCTCGACGTCGACAAGGGTATCGCGCTGCTTGACGCTGAGCGGCTGGGCGACCTGGCCGACTATCTTGCAGCCGGCGTGGAGTCGCTAGCGCGTGCCGGTGCGGACTTTGGTTTCATCGCGGCGAACACACCGCATCTCGTGTTCGACGAGGTCCAGCGCCGGTCGGCGATCCCTCTTCTCAGCATCGTGCGTGCCACCTCTGATCACGCAAGGGCGCTCGGTCTGAAAAGGGTGGGCCTCTTTGGAACTGGATTTACTATGCGGGCGAGCTTTTATCCGGAGGAATTCCAGCGGACAGGGATCGCCCTAGTTCGACCAAAGGAGTCCGAGCAGGAATTCATTCACAGGAAGTACATCGATGAACTGCTGAATAACCGATTTCTGCCGGAAACCAGGACTGAGATTCTCGGCATTGCGCAAAGGATGAAGAGCGAAGACAGCATTGAAGCATTAGTCCTCGCAGGCACGGAGCTCCCGCTGTTGTTGCGCGACTCCAGCACTCCGGGTATCGAGTTTCTCGATACCACCGTGATTCACGTCGAAGCCATCGTTGACGAGCTGCTGAGTTGAACGGCACTCGGAAACTTGTCAGGCTGCGTTCCGACAGGCTCGGTCGCTAAGGAGGAAGCGCCCGAAATGGATCATTATCGGCAGCGCGTTCGCCGGACCTCTCAGGATAGTTTCCGAGTAGCCGACAATACGGACACGACTTCGGGTGGTGGTCCCTGTTCCCGACATGGCAAGTCCAGGTCTGCGGGCAAAAACAGGCGGGTATGCAGCGCGCCGGGCTCAGAAAGTTCTGCAGAAGGGCGTCTGAGGGCGCTTCCTCCCGCACCACCTGAATTTGACAAGAAAGCGCGGCCCGAAGGGGTTCGCCGAAAGGTAATTTCTGGAGCTTGATGTCGGCCAAGACGATTGAAACCCCACGTCATCGCGCTCGCTTATCGGAAATTTTCGATCAGCATCAAATCGCTCCCCTGATGGTCAGTCTGCGACCACAGCACGTAGCGTCCGTCGGGCGACACGGCCAATCCCAAGTCGATCGTTTTTTCGATGGGCATGAGTGTTCTGATCGCTCCGGTGGCGAAGTCGAGATACCGGACCGACGATTCTCCGTTGGCCCCGCGGCGAGGAGTGAAATAGATTCCGTGATCCACCACGACGTAGTTGGAGCGGTGCACCGCCTGAACCACCTGAGTTTCCGGTCCGCCCTCCAGAGGCATCTTCCACACGCCGCCCGCGCCGTCGTCCCTGGTGAAATACAGCCACTTCCCATCCGGCGATTCGAATGGCGACGAACTGCCGCCGGCGCGCGTGACCTGAACGGCGGCACCGCCCTCCACCGGGACTTTCCAAATCTGGCTCTCCCCGGACCGGCGCGACGAGTAATAGATCCAACGGCCGTCCCGCGACCAGTTCGCGGTTACGTTGGTAAACGCGTCGTTGGTGATCTGCCGAGGTTTGCCGCCCTCGGCGCTGATCGTGTAGATCTGCCAGTTTCCGCCGCTGTTGGAATCGAACGAAATGCTTTTTCCATCGGGTGACCAGCGCGGCGATGCGGTAATCGGGGCGTTCATATTGGTGAGCTGCTGCGCGCTGCTGCCGTCGGCCGCACAGGTCCAGACTTGAACCGTCCCGGAGCGATTGGAATAGAACGCAATGCGTTTTCCGTCGGGCGAATACTGCGGAAACGATTCGCGGAACGTGGAAGTGATCAATCTTTCCGCCGGTCCTTTTCCGTCCGCCGGCGCCCGGTAGATCACGGAGTTTTGAACTGCGGTGGTAAACACAGCGCGCCTGGCAGCGCCGGAGACCGTCAATTCCGAGGCGCCCGCGCCGGTCCCTTCCATCTCCCGTGCCGGCGATGTGCCCTCAGCCGCAGCGCGATATAACCGTGCGGCCTGCCTTTGACCGGACTCAACCACGATCTCGCGTCCATTCGGCATCCAGACGGGCCTCCGGATCGGGCTAATCCCGGCAATGGCGATCGTCCGCGGCTCGCCCGACGGCGCGAAGTCTCTCGACAGGTCGAGCATGAACGTGTCCCCCACGCCCAGGCTCTTCTCCCGCCAGAAAGCCAGCGTTCGCCCGTCCGGTGAGAGCGCTGGAGCCCCATCCCCGACGGTTTGCGCCGGCGGGCTTGTCAATGGCTTCCGCTCGCCGGTTTCGAGGGAGATCAGGAAGAGGCGCGTGGGTTGATTCGGCTGATCCGCACCGCCCGCGATGATCGCCTTTGAATCCGGTGTCCAGCTCAACCCGGGAATTTCGGTAAAAAACGTGCGTGCCGAGAATTGGGCCAGCTTGCGCTCGGGACCGCCCAGCGGAGGCACCGTCATGACGGCCATCTCGGTTCGCGAGATCCTGCGTTCAAAAGCGATCAGGCGTCCGTCCGGGGACCATTTTGGATCGGAATCATACGCGGGGTCCGTGGTGAGCCGCAGAGGCGCGCCCTGGCCAATCAGCTTTACATAAATGTCGAAATTGTCTTCCTTCTCCCCGTTCCACTGGAACACAATCTGACTTCCGTCCGGCGAAAAACTGGCCTGGTCTTCCACGCCGGGAAAGCTGGTCAAGGGAATGGCATGCAGCGGCGCGTCGGCGACCGGCTTGTCACTCCTGAGATACACAGCCGCTGCTGCCACAATCGCAAGCACGAAAGCTGCGCCAATCCACAGCAGCATTTTCGATGATCGGCCGAATGCCGCGGCGCCCGGCGTCACCGACAGCTTGCCCGATTCGGACTCCTCTCTCAGTTCCTCCAGTTCCACCTTGAGATCCGCCATGTGCTGGAAGCGTCGCGCGGGGTCCTTACGCAGGCAGCGCGTGATCACGCGGACGAACTGAGCCGGGATGTCGCTGCGGAGTTCACTGGCGGGCTTGGGGTCATCACGCAGAATCGCGGAAATGGTCGACATCTGGGTGTCGCCGCGAAACGCCCGTTGTCCCGTCGTCATTTCGTACAACAGGGAACCGAAAGCGAAAATATCGGACCGGGCGTCCACCGGTCTTGCTTCCGCTTGTTCCGGGGACATATAGGCCGTGGTGCCGAGCACGGTGCCCTCATCGGTCCGCGCGGCGATGGTTTGCGTTACGTCACCCTCGCCTTCCGTCCGCTGGGTCAGCTTGGCCAAGCCAAAGTCCAGAATCTTCACCTGACCTTCGGGCGTCAGCATCACGTTGGCTGGCTTAAGATCGCGATGAACGATTCCAGCGGCGTGAGCCTTGCTGACGGCATCGGCGATCTGCGCGGCCACGCGCAGAATCTCGCCAAAACGCATGCCCGTGCGCGGAATCAGCTGATCGAGCGATTTTCCAGCCACCAGCTCCATCACCAGAAAATCGATTCCGTTTTCCGACCCGACGTCGTAAATCGTCACGATGTTGGGATGGTTTAGCGCGGACGCGGCCTTGGCTTCCTGCACGAAGCGCCGCTTGCGATCTTCGTCGGCGGTCTTGCCGCGCGGCAAAACTTTGATGGCCACTAGACGGTCGAGCCGCGCGTCGCGCGCCTTGTACACCTCACCCATCCCGCCTGCGCCGAGGGGATTTCGTAAGGGCCGAGTTTTTCGCCCGGAGAAAACGGCATGTTAAGCGATTTAATTAGTGTACTCGGTCAGGAAAGCGAGTCGCGTTTGGAGGTAGTGCGACGAACCGCCATCAACCCCGGAAAACGCCGGAGAATTGCGCACTAATGCTGAGTGGCGACCCACTTCTTCCACAAGGATTGATCCGTCAGCATCCTCATGAACAGCCCGCCCACTACTGAACGCCCCTGAAATCCGCGCTGCTTTGCGTCTTTCGTCCAATACCAGTCGCTTAAGGGAACCCGAGACGGCGATTCGTTCGCAAATCTCCAGGTGGGTTCGATCAGGGCGTCGAAATCCTTTTGCGCTCCAGCGAGTGATGCGGTCCAATAGATCCAGTCGAGTTTCGTATATTCGGAACGGTTGTCGAGCGGCAGTCCGTACGCGTTCTGATGCGCCTCGTAAAAGGCGAGCTCCTTTGGCGCCACTTCCGCGGGAAAGAGATCCAGGCCCAACACTTTGTCCCAGATCAGGTTGTACTTCTGGCTCCAGGTGTCTTTCTTGTCGAACGCCAGCACGTAGTGATCCCCCGCGTCGGCCATGGTGACCCAGCGCTGCGCGAACTGCTGCGCAGTCGCGCGATAGGTGGCTGATTCTTCGTGCCTGCCCATCGATTCCGCCAGCTGCGCATAAGCTCCGAGCGCGACGATTGCCTTGACGGAAAGGTTCGCGTTATGGGCGAGATGTCCCGCGAAGTCGTCGGTCGAAAGCTGGTTTTCGGGATCCAGTCCTTTCTCCTTCAGATAGGCGGCCCACTTCGCCAGCGTGGGCCAGTAGCGCTGGGCAAGCGAGGCGTCACCTTGGGCTTTCGCGATCGCCGCCGTCAGGATGAGCATGTTGCTGGATTCCTCGACCGGCATCTGATTTTCTTCGGTCTTTTCGCCTCCTCCATAAACCTGCCCGTCGGCGCGCGGATAGCGCCCGAGATCATGCGGCGCGAAATCGAAACTCCAACGCGGCATGGATGCATACTCCAGCACCGGCTCCACCGACCCGGCCAACAGCTTCGGATTCAACAGCAGAAAAAGAGGCGAACTCGGATAGAAGACATCCACTGTGTCGACGCAGCCGTTGGAAAAATTCTCCTTGGGGAAAAACAGCAGCTTACCGTCGGAATCGGCGGCCATCTTGTGCGCCCCGATCGACTGGCGGTAGGCGAGCGCGGTCATTTGGGAGAAGCGATCGCCGCCGACTTTGCGAAGGTCCGCCATCAGATCGGCATCGAATTTTATAGAGCGCTCCGCGAGCGACGAAAAATCGTGCTCGGCAGCGACGAGAAGATCGGCCGCAGTAGCGCCATTCCTCCTCCACCAGGCGCGAACGCGCCGTTGCAAATAGGTTGCCGCCCACACGTCGTCATAAGCAACCAGCACATGCCGGGACACAGGAGTCGCGCTCACCACGCCGAACGAAATCGCGACGCCGAGCCCAGCCGGTGGTCCCGCCGGGTCTCGCGTGTTTAATGCACGGCCGGTCTCCGTCTCATCGGCAGTTTCCAGTTTTCCCGATTTCGCAAAAGACGTGCGCAACACGTTGAGCTTGTTTGCGGCCTCCGTACTCTGTACTCCGGCAGGGGCGGCGACATAGAAATATCCCCAGTCAATCCGCAGATTGTCGCCATCCTTCTCGAGTACAGGCTGCTGCTGCGAGCCGATTCGCAGAGCGTTCATTCCGCCGACCTTGAAACGTCCCCAGACGACGGGTTGCTCGGGCGTGTTCACCGCCAGCGCGGCCGAAGCGTCCAGGTAGACTTGCACCTGATGCTCCCGGCCGTCGATCGAATTTATGGTCCAGACGACGTAAGTTACGGGTCGCGATAATACTTCGAGATCACTGGCGATGGCGGGCGTCAAAAAAGTAAATTCTACCCGAACGCCCGAGCCCTCAAATGTGTAGATAGTTCGCGTCGGGAGCACTTGTACGTCCTTTTGGAGCATCGCCGACGTAGCGCTCCGGTCGCGTCCCATGATCCGAAACGTCTCACCGTCAACGCGCACCAGCGAAGTCAGGGGCTGCTCGGTTCCGGTCCAATGCTTGGTGTTTTCGTCAGTCAGCTTGTCGGCCATGGACCACACGCTGAAGTACGGGTCATGCACGATCAACGGTACGGCCGGAGGGCGAAATGCAGGGGGCTGTGCGAATACGGACAGGGCTAGAAAACCGGCAGCGGCGAGAAGTCGCATCTTCTGGCCCTGCAGTGAAATCTGTGGTTTGCTGGTCGCGCGCATGATCCACATTACCGTTATCGCCCTCTAGAAAGCCTGACCACGTAGCCGTATACTTGAAAGAACCACCGGAGCCATCACTATGACGGATGCCATCCTGACCCTCTGGCGCGATCTGAAATTCGCCGCCCGCTCGCTGGCGCGCACGAAAGGACTCACCGTTACGGTGGTGCTCACGCTGGCGCTCGGCATCGGCGCGAACGCCGCGATCTTCAGTGTGGTGCGAGGTGTACTACTGCGGCCGCTGGTCAACCGCGACGAGGACCGGCTGATTTACATCCGGCAAAGTGCGCGCGGCATCGGCGCCGACAATGCTACATTTTCCGTACCCGAGCTCCAGGATCTGCGGGCCCGTGTGAAGACTCTGAACGCGTTCGGCGACTTCTCCACCATCGGCTTCACCATGGTTGGCCTGGGCGAGCCGCGCGAGATTCGCGCCGGCGTCGTCGGAGGATCGTATTTTGAGGTGATGGGGCTGCATCCAGTGCTCGGTCGGCTGCTGGACGCGCGCGATGACGGCGCAAGCGCGGCCGGTGCGATGGTCCTCACCTATCGTTTCTGGACGAACTCACTGAAGAGCGATCCGGCGGTGCTCGGCAAATCCGTCCGGCTCGGATCGCGAACGGCGACCATCGTGGGCGTGCTCGAACCGTCGGTCCCCTATCCCGCGGAAACCGAAATCATCGCCAACGTGGTCACTAGCCCGCATCATCTATCGGCGACCATGGTGACCGGACGCGTCCATCGGATGACCGAGCTGTTCGGCAGGCTCGCACCTGGCCAGAGTCTGGAATCGGTTCGGGCCGAGTTGCGCGCCGTGCATGGGGCAATGATTCATGAACATCCTGAATCGTACGCCGAGAAAGCTGACTTCCGGATCGACGCCGTGCGGCTGCGCGACCAGATCACGTCGCGCGCGAGAACCATTCTACTAGTGCTGTTAGCGGCGGCGGGGTTGGTTTTCGTGATCGCCTGTTCGAATGCCGCCAACCTGATTCTGGCTAGGACTGTTCGGCGTGAAGGCGAACTCGCGATCCGCGCGGCGCTCGGCGCAAGCTCGGGTGCGCTGCGGCGGACGCTGCTGGCCGAAAGCCTGCTGCTATGCGGCGCCGGCGCCGCGCTTGGCGTGCTGAGTGCTAGGCCGATGGTGGCGGTTCTGGCCCGCTATGCGTCGCGCTTCTCGGTCCGTGCGCTCGATCTGACGGTCGATTCCAGCATGCTCTGGGTGGGAGCCGCACTGGCAGTGATCGCGGCGATTCTTTTGGCGTTCGTTCCGCGCCTGCCTTCGGCCGATTCATCGCACGGATTCGGTTTGGCGAACGGCAACGTGCGGATCACTGGCAGCACCAGCGGCCGGCAGCGCGTCTTCGCGGTGACCCAGATCGCCGCTTCTTTCGTGCTGCTGGCGGGGGCGAGCATGCTGCTCAAGACGCTGCTGGCGCTGCAGGCGGCCCAAACCGGCTTCGACACCCGCCGCGTGCTCGCGATCAACGTCCCGGTAATGTCGTACGGAAAGACCGAGGAGCAGGTCGCAGGTTTCTATAAGGAAACCATCCGGCGCATCTCTGAGCTTCCCGGCGTGGATCGCGTCGCCGTCGGCACCGTGGTCCCGTGGCGCGACGCAGGCACCTTCGGTCTCGGATTCGAGTTCTCGACCGACGGCCACGTCCGCGGTCCCGGTGAACAAGATCCACGCGGACGGTTCCGCACCGTGTCATCCGGATTCTTCGACGCGCTCGGCGTCCCGATTATCGGCGGACGCGATTTCAACGATGCCGATCGCAAAGGAAGCGAGCCCGTGGTCATCGTCAGCCAAAGCGTGGCGCAACGGATGTTCCCGAATCAGGATGCCGTCAACCATCACCTCATGTGGACCGATCCAGTCATGAAGTTCATCGGGGTCACCACCGAACCCCGGCGTATCGTCGGGATCGCAGCCGACGTCGACGATGAGAATGTCGTGCCGGGTCCCGCCATGAGCGTGTATCATCCGTTCGGACAGGTGTTCGGCGGGGACCGTCTGTTCATTCACGCGCACTCGGATCCGCACCTGCTGGTGTCGCCGGTCACGCACATCATTCGCGAAATGTCCGCGGACCAGGTGGTGGAGCATGCAGCAACGCTCGAAGATATCCGCGCCGAAGTGCTCACGCCGGACCGGCTGAACACAGTGGTGTTCGGAGTCTTCGCGGCTGTCGCGCTGGCGATCGCGATTGTGGGCGTCGCGGGAGTGCTGGCGTTCTCGGTCAGTGGACGTATCCGCGAGTTCGGCATCCGGCTCGCGATCGGTTCGCAGCCGTGGCATCTGGTAAGGGGCGTGATCGGCGAAGGCGCTGTGATGGCGGCAGGCGGCGTGGTGGTAGGGGCGGCCCTCGGGTTCGCATTGGCAACCGTCGCAGGCAGCTATTTTCCGGAGGTGCGGCTACCGGACTCCGTGCCGGTGATTGGCGCGGCCGTCGTTCTGCTCATCGCAGCGGTGGGGGCGTCGGTCCTTCCGGCTGCCCGCGCCGCGCGTGTCGATGTCACGCAAGCGCTGCGATCAGACTGACGAGACTGCGGAGAAGTCAGGACCCGGTCGCTACCGCTCGCGGCTCGGTGCCAACATTCTGAGCCGCGAACGTAGCGACCGGTCTAAGTTGATTCACATTTCGAACGGACAGCGTAGTTTGTCAGTAGCCCGCTGGCCGCTGAAATCCGCCGATCAGAGGCGTCAGAGCCCGAGCGATGCCCAGCAAACGCGCGTCATCCCAGCGTTTGCCGACCACCTGTAGTCCGATGGGCAAGCCGTCACCATCGATCTTATACGGCAGCACTGCGGCCGGATGCCCGCTGTAGTTGAATACCGTGCCGTAAGCGGCGACCATCCAATAATCGGCCTCACGGCCATCAACGTTGAGCGGCGTTCCCGGATTGCAATGCGGAAACGCCGCGACCATGGACGCAGGGCACAGCAATGCATCCCACGTTTCGAAGAACCGCTCCCAGGCCACAATGGATCGGTCGCGCCTTTGCAGCGCCGCGCAGAATTGCGCCAGCGTCGCCGGCGGCCCCTTTCCGTCCGGCTGGGATGCGGCGACCATCATGCCGATTAGTTCGCCTGCGCTCGACAGGTCCTGGATGAAATCCAACTCCGGCAAAGTCGCTTTTTCGACGATGACTCCCGAGCGTTCCATCTGCCGCGCCAGTTGTTCGACGGCATCGCGAATCTCGGCTGCGACCGGAACCTCGGGAAATGCCGGAGCATAAGCGATCCGCAGCGTTCTCAGGTCTACGTCGGCCATCTCGCCGACCGGCACAGGTTGAACGTCTGTGTCGCTTCCATCCGGCCCCGCAAGGATTTTGTAGAGCAGCGCCAGATCCTCCAACGTACGCGCCATCGGGCCGATCGACGACATGATGCGGATGCTCCGCGGTGCGTCGCTCGGATTGGGAAAGAGTCCTGTGAGCGGGACGCGATTTTCGGTGGGCTTGAACCCGAATACTCCGCAAAAATGCGCCGGAAGGCGAATCGAACTGGAAAGATCCGTGCCGATTTCGAAGGGCGTCATTCCGGCGGCCAGGGCTGCGGCCGCGCCTCCGCTGGATCCGCCCGGCGTGCGCTCGACATTCCAGGGGTTGTTGGTTCGGCCGAAGACCGGATTGTTGGACTGGTAATCGCCCAGCAGCATCGCCACGTTAGTCTTGCCCATCAGAACGGCGCCGGCCTTCCGCAGCCGGGCCATCACGGTGCCGTCCTCTAGAGGCACATAATCCGCCAGCGGTGGAAACCCGACCGTGGTACGCATGCCGGCGGTGCAGTGCGCGTCCTTCAGCGTGAACGGCACTCCATGGAGCGGCCCCCGGACTTCACCTCGCGCCAACGCTTCATCGGCCTTGCGCGCCTGTGATCGAGCGCTTTCGATGTCCATGATCACTACGGCGTTGAGAGCGGGATTGCGTTTCTCGATCTGCGCCAGGTGCGCTTCCAGCACCTCCATCGCCGATACCTGGCCCGCCCGGATCTCGGCGGCCAACTGCGTCGTGCTGGAAAAGATCAGATCCATACTGAAGCGGCTGCCGCACGCACCTCGGCCTGCCTTTCGGCGAGGGACTTCAGGCCGGCCAGGCCCGCCTCGAATTCCCTGCCAAGCAGTCTATCCATGCTGAAGAGCATTGTCATAAATTTTGTAGCATACGACTGAGGACCATACAGGGCCCACGTGACGACGCTCGAGTCGCCTTTCGCTTCGAGCGTGACTCAGATGTTATGACCCTCGAACGGTTTTCAGGAAATGTTGAAAAGCGCTTGATCAGGGCTTCAGATCGAAGGCGGGCCGCAAGCTGCCATCCATGTAGAACGGAACAGACGTGTGCTCGTGGACGATCTGCCAGGTGGCCCCGTCTCGCCGCAGGCACACCGTTGCCCGCATCCAGAAACTGATCGGCCGGCCCGCCGCCTTAGGAGTTCCGCTCATCTGGTAAAAGCCGTAGCAGAAGGCGAAGTCGCCGCTCACGGTAATGCTGAGGTCGCGTGACTCGAAATCGATCGGCCCTTCCCAGGTGTCGAGCCACGCTTTCTTTTCCTGGAGATCCATTCCGCGATGGGAAAGCGGCGGCGCCAGACTGCATACGACTGCGTCTGACGCGTACGGCGCAACAATTGCGGCGGCATCCTTATTGCGATGCGCCTTATGGATGCTCTCGATGAGCGACCGGATAGCGGCTTCATCTTTTGAAGTCTGGTTCTTCAATGCTGCCTGGTCTTTCAGGGTTGCTGTCGACATGTGATATTTCTCCTGTAGTGGATCGTTGGTGCTAAATCTGTTTCATCATTAAGTCGAATGGCGTGTGCCCAAATCGACATCCGAGGAGAAAAAAAGATTGCCCAGAGCCGCGACCGTAGGAAGCGGTCGATCTTGACGTGTCACGACGCTGGCGAAAGCCGTCGCGGCAAGCTGAATGTTTGTACCCTGATTCTATAAATGCAGCGTTACTTCGCCGCCAGCACATCCTCGAAAAACTTGATCGCGCGCGGGTCTTTCGAGTTCCCCAGCCAATGCATGGCTTCCTTGCGGACCACCGCGTTCTTATTGGTCCGCGCAATCTCGATCAGCATCGGCACGCCGTCGCCATTCTTGATTTGCGTCAGTGCGAACACTGCTCGTTTCTTGACCTGAGTCTCCGGGTCCTGCTCGATCGCGTTGCGAATCGCCTCCTCGGAGATCTGCCGCTCGGATTTCTGCGCCAGCCAGAACAGGGCTTGGCCCCGCACATGCGCCGACTTATCGTCGCGAGCTACCCGCACGATGGCCGGAATCGCGTCCGGCTCCTTGCTCTGCGTCAGTCCGAAAATGGCGTTCTCCCGAACCTTATCGCTGGGATCGTCCCGAAGAATGCGGACCAGCGATTCGAATCCGTGCCGCCCACGGGCGTTGCCCAGCCAGAACGCGGCTTGCCTGCGCGTCTCTTCAGTTTGGGAGGGTGACGAAAGCCGGTCGAGCGCGGCGTCGGCGGCCGGATCTCGATGCATGCCGATCGCCGACAACGCGCCGTTCATGACTCTTCGCTCCGCGTTCGGAATCAGCGATTCCAGCAGCGCCACGCTCTGCGCCGCGTTCACGCCCGTAAGCCAGATAAACGGGAGCCCGCCGCCGTCCACATTGCAATCGATCGAAAAGGTACGGATCTTTCCAACCTGCTTGTTCTCGACACGGAAGAAAACGAAAAACTCGGCCGCGCCTTCCAGATGCACCGTGTTCGGTGGAGCGAACGTCGGCGTGGTGGTCTGTTCTTCGAGCGAGCACCCCTGATAACTGACGCCGTTCATCGAATTGAAGCAGCACATGTTGCGGTCGCCGGGAATTTGCGGTGCCGCGTATCCGATCCATGCCGGAGCCGCCCGCGCGGCCACGATCCCCTGGAACGTCGCGTCCAGCGATCCGGACACGGCTCGCGTTTCCACCCTGGCGTTTTGAAGCTTCGGCTGGGCGAACATCAGAGGCGCACACACCAGCAGAGTCAGCCGTTTCATTTCGCGATAATCTCCATCAGATAATCCGTGGCTTCCTTGCAGCCTTTCATCTGCCCCAGGCCGCGCACGCTTTCCGATCTCAGATCCTGGTCTTTTTCGCCCCGGCTGATGTCCACCAGTTGCGGGCACGCGCCGCTCTGCCACAAGGCGCGGATGATGGCCGACTTTACAGTCTTGTCGGATTCGCTTTTGTAGATAGCGGCCAGCGCATCCGCCGGCTTTTCTCCGGACGTTTGCGCGCTCCGCATGTTCCCTAATCGGCGGATCACGTATACGCGAACGTTGGAATCCTTCTCCCCTTTGGCGAGCTCGATCAACTTATCCAGGCCGCGCGCGGAGTAAATCGCGTCGATGATCGCCTCTTTCAGCTCCGGCGTCGTTTCCGACGGATACAGTTGCGACAGCTCGCTTACCGCCTGCATATTCCCTAGCCCGCGGATCGCCTCACGCCGCAGATCGACGTTCTGTTCCGTCTTGGCCGCGTTGAGCAGATGCGCCGCATCGCGCGAGTTGGCCATGCCGCGCAGCACCGCCCGCCGCACGGCGGCGTCGTTGGTCGCCCCGTACACGTCGGCCAAAACCTGCTGGCCTTCTTTGGTCCGGAAGGATCCGACATAGCCCACCGCTCGGATTTGCAGGTCTTGATTCGCGCCGCTCTTGGCATATTGCGCCACGATCTCGTGCGCCTTGTCGGACCGGCTCTGTGCGAGTACGTACAGCGCCCGTCCCTTGATTCCCAGATTGTTTTTCTGATCGTTGATCACTCTTTCCAGCAGCGGAATCGCGCGATCCGGCTCGGAATTCATCACCGCGCTCATCGCCATGATTTTCAAATCCTCATCCGACATGTTCTCCGGCGACACCGGCTTGCCCGAGGCCTGCTGAATCTCCACCTGCAAGGCCTTCGCGTCGTTGATCCAACGGCTCTGTGGAAATTGTTTTGGAATCTCGGCTAGCGCGGCCAGCGCCTCTTCGCGCTTGCCCAGCTTGTTCAGCGCGTACGCCTTCCAGTAATACGCACCATCGGCGCGCGACCATTTATTGGAGATCACTCGATCGAACCGGTCGATGGCCCGCTCATAGCGATGATCGTCGATCGAGCTGGTTCCATCGCGGTAGATCTCGATATTGCGATCCTCGCTATCGCGCGATCGATCCAACGCCTCGCGTGCGCGGTCCCGCGCTTCACGGGCGCGTTCGGCGGCCTCCTGTGCGCGCTCCGACTGGGCAGCCTGAGGCGGTTGCGGAGGTTGCGGCGCGAACGGTGCGGGAGCTGGAGCCGGCACTTGCGCGAGCAAGGAACCCGCGCCCAGTAACGCTCCGTCCAAGTCGAAATTGAAAGCGAAATCCTTCAAGAACGGCTTCGCAACTTTGAACTGCTTCATGTTCGCGCGCCATTCGTCCGAGTCGAAGTTCTTCATCGCCTCCTGGGCACGTTCGATCTGGGCCTGCACCTCAGCCATGTCGATTTGGCTGATCGCGTTCTGCGCACGCTCGATTTCAGCTTGCACCTGCTGATCGTCGATGAACGCTGGAGGAGCCGGTCGTGGCGGCACCTGTCCCGCGGCAAAACCAGCCGCCATGATCGTCAATACTAGATTCTTTTGAATTGTTTTCATTGTTTGTCCCTGTCTCCCGTCCTAAAGCACTCCGCCTTGCGGAGCCGCCTGTCTCTCCTCCACCCTCTGTCCGAACGTCTTCACCTTGACCAAAATCCCCTGGTCCTCAATCTGCTTTCTCAAATCGTCCAACTGCTTTTCCGAAACCGCGGAAGGGCTGTGCGCCACTTCGAGCAGCACACGCTCCAGATCTTCGAGGATGGATGCCGTGGCGGTATCTCCCGAGCTGGAGGCCGTCTGCCGGTACAACCGGTTCGACTCCAGCAGATCCTCCGCCGCACGTTGCTCATACGAAATATCCAGCGACCCGTTCTTCGGCGCACCCGCATTAGACAGCTCCACAAGAACCATCTGGCTGCGTTCCAGGTGATCGCCCACCGCCACCAGGAGGACGCGCTCGCGCACGCCGGTATCGTGGCGATTCACTTGTGCAAGCGGCACCCGCCAGCTATGTCCTGCGAAAAAAGCCGCGATCACCAGCGTCGCCATCGCGGCCGCCACCGCGAGCGGTTTCCAAGTGAACCAACGGGACGCGAAAGATCTTCGCGGAAGCTTTGTCGACACCGCGCGCCACACCTGCGCTTCGTAGTCGGCCGATCGCTCCGGCACCGGCAGGCTGTCGACTGAATTGAGCACGCGCTGCAGCGTGTGATACGTGTCCCGGCAGGATTCGCACGCGCCCAGGTGTTCCTCGACGCCCGCGGCTCCAGTTTCGCCGTAATAGTACAAAACGAGTTGTTCTTCGTCTAAATGATTCATAACGCCACCAAGGGTTCCAATGCGCGCCGCAGTTTCTGCACCGCGCGAAAAATACTGTGTTTTGCCGCGTTGTTGGAAAGCCCCAACGCGGAGCTGATCTCTTCGATCGACTGTCCTTCGAAATGCCGGAGGACGAACGCCGTCCGCTCCTGCTGGCTCAGCTCATTCAGCGTCGCCGCAACTTGTTTCTGCACCGCGCCGCTGAACAAAAGCCGCTCCGGACCCGGATCGCTGGATGCGACTGCGTGCACTACTTCGCCCATCTCCTCCTCCGTCGCCGATTCCTGCAACCCAATCTCGCCGTGCCGCTTCTTTTTCCGCACCAGGTCCAGCGAATAATTCGCCGCGATCCGATACAGCCACGTGCCAAAGCTCGACCGCGCCTCATACCGGTGAAGCTGCTTGTACGCCCGCATGAAAGTTTCCTGCACCACGTCTTCGGAATCCTGTTCGTTGCCCGTCATACGAAATGCCAGACGGAAGACACCTCGGCTGTGGCGGTCCACCAGGATACGGTACGCATCGCCGTCCCCTTGCTTGGCCCTGGCGACTGCTACGCTGTCGCTGTCTTCCATTCACCCTTTAGACTGCAACATCTTGCGGCGGTTAGTTGCGAAAATCAAAGAACGTGCGTCCCCTTCGCCGGTCCGAGTGGTTTGTGCTGGCTTATTTCGCCTATGTCGCCCTGATGGGTCTGATCCTGGGGGTCGGCCTCAAGCCGTGCGCGCTATTGGCCGTGGTTTCAATCGTTTTACTGGCCCTGGCGGGCCACCAGAGTGTCCTGCGCGACCTGATGCCGTTGGCCTACACCCTGGCCGCCTTTCTTGAAATGGACTGGTTCACGCCCGCCGTCCACACTCATCGCCTGGAACACGCCTGGATTGTGTGGGATCGCCGCCTGCTCGACGATTTTCATCTTCGCGCGGCGATTGAATCGGCGGGAGCTTTGTTTCCGAGCTATCTGGAGCTGTGCTACGTGCTGGTTTACGCCGTCGGCGCGGTTTCCGTCGCGGCGCTTTTTTTGAATCACCGCCGCGACCACATCGATCGATTCTGGCTGGCCTACCTCGCCGGAACGCTGGGCGCCTACGCGCTTTTTCCCTACTTCCCATCCGAGCCGCCCCGTACCGTTTTCCCAGCCGACGATCTGCCGCACATCGTGACCATCCTGCGCCGCCTCAATTTATGGATCGTCGGCGGCTACGGCATTCATTCCAGCGTCTTCCCCAGCGCCCACGTTTCATCTGCTCTGTCCGCTGCTTGGGCTCTATTGGCGAGCATTCCCGAACACCGCTGGATCGGCATTGCGATGGCATTCTACGGATTTTCCGTTGCCCTCGCGACTGTCTACGGCCGCTACCATTTCGCGACCGACGCCATCGCCGGAATCGCCATCAGCCTGCTCGCGATCGTGGCGCTGAAACTCAGCAAAATCTAGCCGTCGGGACCCGGTCGCTATCGCTCGCGGCTCGGTGCTGACATTCTGATTCTTCGCGCGGCACCGAGCCGCGAGCGATAGCGACCGGGTCCCGACCTTTTTCAATAGGCCCTAAAGCGATATATTAGCTCCATCGCCCTTTAGGAGCTGTTCCATGAAAATCATTCTCTTTTGCGTCTGTACGATGGCGCTGCAGGCTGCCGATCCCGTTCCGGTCCACAAACCCAACTACGAGCTCGCTGAACACTGGACCTCCGGCAAAGTCGGAAAACTTGTCTTCGACGTGTCCGTCACGCCGCACTGGCTCACCGGCGATCGTTTCTGGTACAGCTATGAAACCAGCCACGGCCGCCATTTCTTCCTGGTCGACCCGGTGAAGAAAACCAAGGCTCCCGTTTTCGACAACGCGAGAATGGCCGCGATGCTGACCGGAATCACACGCATTCCCTACGACTCGCAGCACCTGCCCATCCCCACCATCAAGTTCACCAAGAACGACACGGCCATCGAATTCGAGCTACAGGTGGATCGTGACGCCGATATCAACGGCAAACAGACTGTGATCGGAGTCGTCGAGCAGACCGATCAGATCACCAGCAATCAGGGTGACGATCCGCAGCAGCGCGGCCGAGGAGGCGCAGCAGCGCCCGCCGCGAATCCACGCATGCGGACACTGTATTTCGAATACGATCTCTCCACCGGCAAGCTTTCCTTGCCGCCTGAGTACACTCCTGAGCCTCGCCGTCCGCTGTGGGCCTCGATTTCACCCGACGAAAAGTGGATCGTGTTTGCAAAGAAGCAGGATCTTTTCATGATGGATGCCGCAAATTACGCGCTGGCGCTGAAGAAAGCCGACGATCCCAACATCAAGGAAATCCAGCTCACCAAGGACGGCGAAGAAAACTTCAGCTACGCCCGCCGCATACTGGGGACTGAACAGCAGCAGATCGAGCAGCAGAATCAGCAGGGCGACCAGCGGATGAACACCCAGAAAGACAAAACCGGCCGCGTCCAGGCAATTCAAATCCACTGGTCGCACGATTCGAGCCGCTTCGCCGTCATCCGCCGTGACGAGCGCAAGGTCGGCGATCTGTGGGTCATCCGTACACTAGAGAGTCCGCGCCCTGCACTGGAGACCTACAAATACGCGATGCCCGGCGAAGCCAACGTCCCGCAATCGCACCTGGAAGTCTTCGACGTCGCCACTCCGGCGCGCAGGGAAATCAAGGTCGATCGTTTCAAAGACCAGACGCTGCAGATTTTCGATGCTCCCGTGACCGCCCGCCAGCGCGAACGGCAGCGTACCGACGCACAGTGGGTTTCCGATTCCCCCGAAAAACTGTATTTCCGCCGCATGAGCCGCGATCAGCACAAGGTCGACGTGTGCATCGCCAATGCAGCCACCGGCGAAGTGAAGAACGTGATCGAGGAGCGTCTCAACACCTACGTCGAAACCAAACCGATTCGGCTGATCAACAGCGGAAGCGAAATTCTCTTCTGGAGCGAGCGCGACGGCTGGGGCCACTATTATCTCTACGGCGCCGACGGAACGCTAAAGAGTCAGGTCACCACCGGCGAATTCGTCACCGAGGACATCGAATCGATCGACGAAAAGACCCGCACCATGACCTTCAGCGCCGAAGGCCGCGAAGAAGGCGAGAATCCGTATTTCACCCACGTCTACAGCGTCAAACTCGACGGCAGTGGATTGAAACTGCTCGACCCTGGCAACGCGTCGCACGCGCTGGCGATCGCCGATGACGGAAAATACTTCGTCGACAACGCGTCGGCGGTCAATTCCTCGCCGCGTTCGCTGCTGTACGATCATGCCGGCGCGCTCACGCTCGATCTCGAAACCACCGACATTTCCGCTTTGATGGACGCCGGGTTTAAGATGCCCGAACCGTTCCAAGTAAAAGCCGACGACGGACTGACCGACCTCTACGGCGTCCTGTACAAGCCCTTCGATTTCGACCCGAACAAGCGCTATCCGATCATCGCGTTCGTGTATCCCGGCCCACAAACGGAAAGCGTCACGCAGACATTTTCACCGAAGAATGCTAATGTCGCGCTGGCGCAGCTCGGCTTCATCGTGATCGAAGTCGGGAATCGCGGCGGCAATCCGCACCGCTCCAAGTGGTATCACAACTTCGGTTACGGCAACCTGCGCGACTACGGTTTAGTCGACAAAAAAGCCGCCATCGAACAGCTTTCGCGCCGCTATCCGTGGATCGACATCGAACGCGTCGGCATCACGGGCCATTCCGGCGGAGGCTTCATGTCGACCGCGGCCATGCTTCAGTTCCCGGATTTCTTCAAAGTCGCTGTAAGCGAATCCGGCAATCATGAAAACAACATCTACAACCAGAACTGGAGCGAAAAACATCACGGCATCAAAGAAAATCCCGGCCCCGATGGCGACGTGACCTTCGATTATTCCATCGACAAAAACTCCGAGCTTGCGCGGAATCTCAAAGGTCACTTACTACTGACGACGGGCGACATGGATGACAACGTCCACATGGCCAACACCATGCGGCTCGTGGACGCGCTGATCAAGGCTCACAAGCGTTTCGACCAGTTCGTGCTTCCAGGAGTGCGGCACAGTTACATGCCGGTTCAGGACTATTTCTTCTGGGTCCGAGCGGATTATTTCTGCCGGTGGTTGCTAGGGGATTTCGATCAGCGAGTGGATATGACTGAAGTCGATACGCAGCCGCAGCGCGCACCTCGCGCGAGTGCCGGCAGGTAGTTCCGTCCGGGCGCGCAATTAGGCTGCGAATCCCAAGGTGCCTAGGCGACAAATTAGCGTCAATCAAACGTTGGTTAATTGCGGGTCACGTTACAATGGGCTACTATCGGGTTAAAGGTCGGAGATACAATGAGCACGAGCCGAATTCGAATAAAAATGGGTGAAATTGAAGTCGAATACGAGGGTACCGAATCCTTTCTCCGCGACGAGCTGCCTGAGTTGCTTTCGGCGGTTTCTAAGCTACATCACGACTCAGGACGAGCAGATCCAGCAGGTGCGAACAAAGATACAAAGATGCACTCGGCAAAAGGACTGCAGGGCACCACAGGAACGATTGCTGCCAAATTGAAGTGCAAGCCAGGTGTCGGGAAGGACCTCATCACTGCGGCTGCGGCTCGACTGACATTCGTTTCCCACAAGCCTTCTTTTACGCGTGCGGAACTCCTGACGGAGGCAAGAACGGCGACGGGATACTACAAGAAGACGGTGAACAATAACCTTACAAATACGCTGGCCGGACTAGTCAAGTCTGGCGACTTCGCGGAAACGGCTAAGGACACATACGCGTTGAGTGCGACGAAGCAAGAGGAGCTTTCCACAAGCCTTGCTTCCTGAAGACGCGCTAAAGGACTTGCTCAGCCAGACTCTATCCGACCAGGATCGCGTGCTGATTTGCTTGGCCGTTCAACCTGTCAGAGCAAGAGTTGTTGGCGAGATTAAGTCCCTCGCAATCGCCGCGGGCTGGCGTGCGATCGCGAAAAAGAACGTGTCGCGGATATTGGGTCGGCACCAGCGCTTGTGGTCAGAACGGCCGCGGGCTGGGAACTCACGGCGGCCGGAAGTCAGCACGTGGCGCGCATCGCGGGTCCGCTCATGTCCTCCCCAATTCCGCAGGTCGCCTCATCGCTGAGGGCCCACCTTGTGAAGATCGGAAGTCCGGATACTCAGCGATTCGTAGAGGAGGCCATCGTGTGCTTCGAGACGAGACAGTACCGCGCGGCCGTCGTCCTCTCGTGGGTTGGTGCTGTATCCGTGCTCCAACAGCACGTCGTTTCCAACGCTCTGCCAGCGTTCAATGTAGAGGCGGTGAAAAGGGATAGCAAGTGGAAAATTGCCAAGAACGCCGACGACCTAGGACGGATGAAGGAGCATGAATTCCTCGATGTTCTCGAGGCTATTTCGGTTATAGGAAAGAATGTTAAGCAGGAGCTCCAGAAGTGTCTGCAGTTACGAAATGGTTGTGGGCATCCCAATTCGCTTCAAGTCGCCGACCACAAGGTCTCCGCTCATATCGAAGACCTCATGCTTAACGTATTTGCTAAGTTTTAGCCGATGAGGCGCTACCGCGCCGCGAGCAATGCCCGCAGATGGCGAGCTCGCTCAGGCCATCGCAGTTGCCGCAACGCTTTGGCTTCGATCCGTCGAATCCGTTCACGACTCACGTCGGATTCCTGGCCGATCTCTTCGAGCATTTAATCTCCGCCGGCGGTTCGGTCTAATGACGAGTCGAATCTAGGGGAGAATCGAAGGCCGAATCCTGTCGTGGAGGCGGTACACGGAAAAATCCTTTCGGTCGACGGTGAAGAACTGGCGCAGGCCGTCCCGCTCCGCCACACGGATCAGCGCGGCATCGGCGAGGTCCATCGGACGGCTTGCGTACTTCTTCATCAACTCGCGGATTCTTGGGACATCGTCCCGTCCGAGCGGCAGAAGTTCCAGTGCGCCTCGAGCGAGCATCTCCCAGATATCGTGCTGCGCTCGCGGCAACCCGTTCAATAGATACATCGCTTCGGTCAGCACCGGCCAAACCGTTCCGAGGGGAGGCCGGATCGTCTTGATCACGGAGGCACAGGCCGCGTGGTGTTGGTCCTCGGCGCTCGTGAGCGCGATCAAAGGGCCGGTGTCAACCAGGATCATCATTCGCTGCGGCGTGCCCGCAGCAACTCGGTGAATCGCCGGCCAGTATCCGTCGAAAGAGTGGGATCGGCGCCGCGAACATTGCCGATCAAGTCCTTGATCGAATCGTGGACCGATCCCGTGCCCTCTTCGCGTTCGACCCAGGTTGCAATCGCCTGGCGGAGGACCTCCGAGGTAGTCGTCCGCTTTCGCCGGGCGATGCGCGTGACGCGCCGCCGCATTTCTGGATCAAGACGCAGGGTGATCGGGGACGCCATGCCATCAGCGTAGCGTATTACGCGGATGTATTACAGGGTTACCGCGCCGCGAGCAATGCCCGCAGATGCCGGGCCCGTTCAGGCGACCGCAATTGCCGCAGTGCTTTGGCTTCGATCTGACGAATCCGTTCGCGGGTCACATCGAATTCCTGGCCGATCTCTTCGAGTGTGTGTTCGCGCTCGCAGCCGATGCCGAAGCGCAAGCGGATCACTTTCTCTTCTTTTGGAGAAAGCGTCTTCAGGATGTTGGCGGTCTCATCGCGAACGTTGGTGTCGATCACCGCGTCGACCGGCGAGCCTACCCAGCGGTCTTCAATCAGATCGCCCAGCGCCGATTCGCCGTCTCGGCCTACTGGAGTTTCAAGCGACACGGGATCGCGCGAAATGGTCTTGAGCTTCTGGACCTTCTCCACCGGAATGTCCATGCGCCGCGAGATTTCGTCGTTGGTGGGCGCGCGGCCCAGTTCTTTTTCGAGCTCACGCGTGGCCCGCAGAAACTTGTTCATCGACTCGTTCATGTGAACGGGGATGCGAATAGTGCGCGACTGGTCCGCGATCGCACGCGTAATCGCTTGCCGAATCCACCACGTCGCGTAGGTCGAGAATTTGTAGCCGCGCCGGTATTCGAATTTGTCCGCGGCGCGCATCAGGCCGATGTTGCCTTCCTGGATCAGGTCCAGCAGGTGGAGCCCGCGATTGACGTACTTTTTCGCGACCGAAACCACCAGTCGCAGATTGGCTTCCACCAGGTCTTTCTTGGCGCGCTCGGCTTCTACTTCACCGTGGCGGATCACTGAAAGCGTGTGCTTGATTTCAGGGAACGTCGCGCCGGCCATCTGCTCGCGCTTGCGAATTTCGCGCTTCAGTTCGCGGGACCGCGCCTGTGCCGTTTGGCTGTTCCGGCCTTCCACTTTGCGCAGGTCGGCTTCGAGATGCGAAATCTCTTCGACCACGCGGTCGATTTCCTTGGAAAACTGCTTCCACTGCGACAGATAGAACGGAATCTTGCGGATCGCCTGCGATACCGCGACGCGCGCCCGCGCCAGCTTCCCCATCCACTTGCGCCGGAGCTTCTTGTTGCTCAGCGCGATGTCGTCCAGCTTGTCCGAAGTTTGGGTTAACTTCTTGTGCAGATTGACGATCTCTGCCAGATCGTTCTTCACTTCCGTACGCTTTTTGGCGAACGCCGCGCTTTCCTCTTCCAGGTCGCCCAGATCTACGTAGGAATCGAGTTCCTCGATCTCTTTGCGGATCGCCTCGACGATTTCGACCGCCCGGAGCTGAACCAGCGCCGACCGGCTAATCGCTTTCTGCATCCGCAACTTACCGCGTTCCATGCGGCGCGCCAGGTTGACTTCACCTTCGCGGGTCAGCAGCGGAACTGCGCCCATTTCGCGCAGATACACGCGTACCGGGTCGTCCGTGTAAATCGACTCTTCGGCCGGATGCGCGGGCGCGAACTCGTCGCCGTCGTGCACTTCCTCTGGATGAAAAAATGCCCCTTCCTCGTCGAAAGGAAGCCCCAGAGGCTCGTGGCCTTCGCCTAAAATTGGATCTTCAAAATGGTCCACTGCTCTCACCTCACCCAATCTACAACGCCCATACAAGCAAACCTTCCATGAGCGTCCGTTGGGGTGTCAGTTTTCTCCTACACGTCGCGGCTGTACCTTCTTTATTTTCAATATTTTAAGGAAGAATACGGGAGCACACTCCCCTCTTTGGCCGCATGTTGGGACTGGTACTCAGTATATCAGCCTTCCTGCGTTCTGTTAAGTCCCTATTTCAAAGGATGTTTTTCCAGCCCCCGGGTTACAGGTTTCCATGGGGAAAGTCGTGTCGGACAAACAATTACAGCCACCAATGTTTTCCTCACCCGCGCCGCTGGAGCAGGTCCTTCAGCTCCGTCAGGAAAGCCTCGACGTCCTGGAAATCGCGGTAAACCGAGGCGAACCGGACATAGGCGATCTTATCCAGCGTCCGGAGTTGAGTCATCAGCAGTTCTCCGATTTCGGTGGTCGACATTTCGCGATCCGGGCTATCAGCTAGCCTGGATTCGACTTCGTCCACCACCTCGGCCAGTTTGCCCATGGCGACCGGCCGTTTCTCGCAGGCTTTCAACAATCCTTCGAGAATCTTCTGGCGGTCGAACTTCTCGCGCCGGCCGTCCCGTTTGATGACCATGTAGGGAATCTCGTCGCTGCGCTCGTAGGTGGTGAAGCGGCGTTCGCACTTCAGGCATGCCCGGCGCCGCCGGATCACGTCGCCTTCCTTGCTTTCACGCGAATCGATCACGCGGTCTTCGCGATGGCCGCAAAACGGACAAGTCATGGTTCGATTCCCGCGGGCTTGGGTTCCTCGGGATCCAGATGCCTCAGGTTACGCCATCGGATGCCTTCATGGAAGGCCAGTCCGAGTCCTAGAGGAACAATGCTGACGAACGACAGGATCCATAGCACCAGCGCGATTCCGCTGGCGGTCGAAATTCCCAGCCCGAAGAACTCGGTGAGGACCAGCACCGTCGCGATCTGCATGCCTCCGCCGACGCCAGGGATCTGAATCGCGCTCCCGAAAGCCACGAATCCAAGGACGATGACGACGTCGGTAACACTGAGTTTCGCGGTGGACGGAAAGGCCTGGAACAAGCAATAATACGCCGCCGCGATGACCAGCCATTCGATGATCGTATAGGCGATCAGCAGGAGCGTGGAGCTGGCGCTGCGCATCGATTCCATGCCTTGCTCGAAAGACGCCAGCACGCCTTGAATTTTCGTAACAATGCGCTCCGGCAGAAAAGAAAGAGCCCGCAGCAAGCGCTGCTGGAAGGGCGCACGGAACTGCCGCAACCCGATCAACAGCGCTAAACAGGCGAGGCCGGTAAGTCCAGCCGTGTAGCCGCCCACCTGCAGCACCACGCGCGTCCGGGGACCGGGCTCGATGGCGCTGTGCGATACTTGCGTGAGCGCCAGTCCAAAGATCAGCAGGACCATCAGAAGGTCTAGAATACGCTCCACAATCCAGGCGGCAATCTGGCTCGAAAACGACACTCCTTCGTTCTTGGCGATCAGGTAGGGCCGCACCGGCTCGCCTGCCCGGCCGAACAGGACCACGGCGGTGAATCCGATGGCGGTCGCGGTAAAAATCCTCCACAAACTGGCGTCTTTCCGCAAGGGACGCAGCATGACCTCCCAGCGGAGCACGCGGCCCACGTAGGTCGCCATGACCAGGGCGAAAGCCAGCGAAAGCCAGGACCAATCGACATGATGGAAAGAGGCGGCGAAGTCGGCCCAGGAGAATCCGGAATCGCGCCACCGCCAGATGGCATAGGCGGCCGCCCCCACGGCGACGGCGATCGCCAGTCCGATACCAAAGTGTTTTTTCGTCAAGCGGTTAGGGCCACTCCCTCTGGAAGCCACGTGGGTGCGGGGTTTACTGGGCCGCGGGATGCCGCTGGCCCGGCAGCCCCGGCCGTGGATAGAATGTAGATCGAACTTATCATGTCAGTTCTTCGTTCTCATTACTGGAAGGTAATAAATAACCGGAAGGTCTGGGAACCGCATACGGTTCGAGGACGAAGACTAGCATGGCCGCCACTGCCACAGTTGCACAGATTAGCACGACGCCTCAATTCGCTGTTGCGAGGCGGACCGGTTGGGGACCGGCTATTTCCGCTTTGGACGCCGACAATCAGCTAGTGGAGCGATGCATGAGCGGCGAAAGCGCCGCCTGGGAAGACCTGGTGAAGGTCCATAGCCGGCGTGTGTATTCCATCTGCTACCGCTTCACCGGATCGGACCAGGAATCGCAGGACCTGACGCAGGAAGTGTTTCTGCGGGTATTCCGGTCGCTGAAGAGTTTTCGGGCGGGCGAGGGTTCCTTCGGTGTGTGGTTGGCTCGATTGAGCCGTAACCTGCTGATCGATCATTATCGCCGTACCAAGTTGGACCGGGCGACGGATTCGATCGAAGAGCAGCTCCCCATGCTGGAAGAGAAGACCGCCATGCTTTCGCGCACCGACGGCATGGTGGCGGGACGCGAAGCGAGCGAACTTCTACAAGGAGCTTTACAAAAGCTTTCGCCGGAATTGCGCGAAACCGTTATCCTTCGCGATCTGGAAGAACTAGAATATCGTGAGATCGCCCAGGTGCTGAACGTTCCCGAGGGAACAGTAAAATCGAGATTGAACCGCGGGAGAGCCGAGTTGGCCCGGATCCTGCGCAGACAGAAGGTAGCTGTTTAAATGAATTGCGCGGACTTCGAAATTCTGCTCGCCGATTACGTGGATGGAATACTCCGCGGCGAACAGAAGTCTGCTCTGGAGCGGCACTTGGCCGAATGCGCCGAGTGTTCCGAGCTGGCGCGCGATGCGGCCGGCGCGGTGGCGTTCATGGAGCGAGCCGCGGTGGTGGAAGCGCCGCCGGAGCTGGTGACGCGCATTCTGTTCGAGATCACCGACGGTCCCAGCCGCGCGGAAGTCAAACCCAGTTGGATCCGGCGGATTTTCGGCAAGTGGCTGGAGCCCGTGCTGCAGCCCAGATTCACCATGGGACTGGCCATGACCATCCTGTCCTTCGCGATGCTGGGGCGGCTGTCCGGAATCGAAGTACGGCAGTTGAAGCCTTCCGATCTGGATCCGGTGAAAGTGTGGATGGCGGCTGAGGATCGTGTGCACCGGACGTGGGAACGCAGCATGAAGTACTACGAGAATTTGCGCGTGGTCTTCGAAATTCGAACTAAATTGGCGGAGTGGACGGATCAGGCTGATTCGAGCGCCCCCGCGGACGTGAACAAGAAATGAGTACGGAAACCAACGTCGTCGGGTACTGCCGCGCGTGCGGCAAAGGTCTCGATGAAACCACTGTGCGCATGGCGCATGGAACGATTTATTGCCAGGAGCATTTACCGATGGAACCGATGGCCCAGACAGCGTCTCCGATCGCCGCGGAAGCATCGCCGTATACGGCGAAAACTCCGCCGCCGATGCCCAATCCGGAGGTCTCGCCGGGATTGGCGTTCCTGCTGGGGTTGATTCCAGGCGTCGGCGCGATCTACAACGCGCAATATGGCAAGGGCCTGATTCACGTCATCATCATCGGATTGACCATCAGTATCCTGAGCAATGGCTCCGCCAGCGGCCTGGAACCTTTAGTAAGCCTGTTGCTCGCGGGATTCTGGGCGTACATGGCGTTTGAGGCGTACCACACGGCCAAGCGCCGGCAACTGGGGCAGGCAGTGGACGAATTCTCCAGCCTGATGCCGATGCGCGGCGGACCACACCAGTTTCCAGTCGCACCGGTGGTGCTGATCGCGCTGGGCGTGATCTTCCTGCTGAACAATCTGGATCTTCTCGATCTGCACCGGGCGTTGCGGTATTGGCCGGTATTGCTGATCGCCCTGGGAGCGTACATGCTGTATCTGCGGATGAGCGGCGCCGCGGTCGAAGGAGAGAAGCAATGAACACCAGCTTCCTGTGCGCGATTCGCGGGCCCATTCTGATGATCACCCTGGGGGTCCTGCTGGCGGTCGACCAGCTTGGCTCGTTCAGCTTCGGGCGCACCTGGCCGGTGCTGTTGATCGTGTTTGGCCTGTTCAAATTGGCTGAGCGGGCGGGAATTCGAAACGCATGAGACGTTCCTCCGTAGTCGCGCCGCTGCTGCTGATCGCCATTGGCGGTCTGTTTCTGGCGCGAAATCTATACCCCGAGCTGCCGCTGCTCGATTACCTGGCCAAATACTGGCCTTTCCTGCTGATTCTGTGGGGCGGGCTGCGTTTAGCCGAGGTCCTGTTCTGGGCCGCGACGGACAAAGCGATCCCGGCGCGCGGCGTTTCGTCCGGCGAATGGGTTCTGGTCATCTTCCTGTGCATGTTCGGCGCGAGCCTGCATGCGGTTCGCGGATTCAACGGCGACTGGTGGCCTCGCAACGTCAGTATCGGCGGACTGGATATGTTTGGGGAAAGCTATGAGTATCCGCTGAGCGCGGAAAAGGCTGCCTCCAAGACTCCGCGCATCGTGATCGAATCGTTTCGCGGCAACGCCCGCATCACCGGTGTCGATACGGACTCGGTGAAGGTGACCGGACACCGCTCCATTCGCAGCCTGGATCAGAACGGCGCGGATAACGCGAACCGCACAGCGCCTTTTGAAGTTTCGGGAGACGCCAACGAGATCACCATCCGCAATAATCAGGAACGGTTATCCAGCGGACACGTGCGCTTGACGGCGGATATGGAGATCATGGTCCCCAAGGGCGCAACCATCGAAGGGCACGGCCGCTATGGAGATTTCGATGTGACCGACGTGAACGGTAATGTCGAAATCGTTTCCGACAACGCCGGCGTGCGCCTGCAAAACGTAGGCGGCGACGCGCACATCGACCTGCGCCGCAGCGATGTGATTCGCGCGTCGAATGTCAAAGGCTCCATCGACGTGAAGGGCAACGGCTCCGACATCGATTTGCAAGGGATCGAAGGACAGGTGACCATCAATGGAACCTATTCCGGCGTGATCCAGTTCCGCAATATTTCGAAGCCCTTGCGCTACCGCGGGCCGCAAACCGAGCTGAGCTTCGAAAAACTGCCCGGGCAGATCCGTTTCGCCCTGGGAGATTTCACCGGATCGGGCATCGTGGGTCCCACCACGCTAACCACGCGATCGAAGGACATCCAGCTCAGCGATTTTACAAACTCGCTGGAAGTTTCCGTGCAGCGCGGCGATCTCGAGCTGCGGCCGGGACGCGTCCCGCTTTCGCGCATCGATGCCACCACGCGGTCCGGAGATATTGAACTCTCGATTCCGCAGAACGCAAAATTCGATCTGACGGCTTCCACCGCGCGCGGCGACGTGACCAACGACTATGGTTCGCCAATCAGGACCGAAACCAGCGGCCGCACCACGCTCCTGAAAGCGCAGGTCAGCGGCGGCCCTGCGGTCACCGTCCACACCGAGCGCGGGCAGGTGGTAGTCCGGAAAGCGTCCGCCGACGACAAGCCGCTTGCGCCGAAGAACGAAACCAAGGCGGACACTCCGATTCCAGTAGCTCCATTGAAGAAGATCGAACAGTAATAAGAAGGAGTCAGGAGACAGTAGTCAGAATTTCGTCAGCAGCCTGATTCCGACTCCTGAATTCTGACTCCTGACTCCTCTGACTTTCAGATGCTATCCTGATAAACAGAGAGGCAGACTTTCGCCTATGACTCGTCGTTTTCAATTTGCAGTCGTCGCTTCATCCACTTGCCTGGTTCTTCTTCTCCTGTTCGGAGCCGTCCGGGGCCGCGGCGCCGCCGCCGACAGCAACAACGTCTATAGCCACCTGGGTGTGTATAGCGAAGTGCTTTCGCGCATCAAGGCGGATTACGTCGAAGAGCCCGACATGAAGGCGGTCACGATCGGCGCGATCAACGGGATGCTCGAATCGCTCGATCCGTATGCCAGCTATCTCAACACGGACCAGTACAAGCAGTATCAGAAGGGCAAGGACCAGACGCGAGCGGGTGTCGGAGTAGTGCTCTCGCGCCGCTTCGGGTATCTGAGCGTGGTGGACGCGCTGCCGGGTTCCCCCGCATCGAAGGCCGGCATCTCCACCGGGGACGTGATCGAATCGATCAACAACGTTTCCACGCGCGACATGCCGCTGGCGCTGTCCCAAATGATGCTCGAAGGCGAGAACGGGACCACCATCGAAGTGAGTGTGCTGCGCGTCCGCAAATCCGAGCCGCAGAAGCTGACACTGATCCGCACCAACCTGGTGTATGCACCGGTGAGCGGAAAAATGGTGAACGAGCCGGGCAAGGATCCGATCGGGCTGATCGCGACCTATTCACTCGCGCCGGGCCGCGTAAAAGATATCGCGGCGAAAGTCGACGAACTGGAAAAACAGGGCGCCAAACGCCTGATTCTGGATTTGCGGCATTGCGCGACGGGCGCGCCGGAGGAAGGCATCGCGCTGGCGAACCTGTTTCTCGATAAGGGCCTGATCACGTATTCGCAAGGCCAGAAGATGAGCCGCCAGGATTATCAGGCAGTGGCCACCAAGGCCATCACCAAGCTGCCGCTGGCGGTGGTTGTGAATCGCGGCACGGCGGGCGCCGCGGAGATCACGGCCGCGGCGCTGCTCAACCGCCGCGCGGATGTCGTCGGCGAACATACCTACGGCGGCGATACAGGAATCCGCAAGGCGATCACCATGGACGATGGCGGCGCAGTGCTGCTGGCCGTCGCGAAATACTACACCCCCGAAGGCAAGGCGATTCAGGACACTGGCGTGACTCCGAACATCACCCAGGTGGAATCTGAGCCTACGGCCGATCTGGACGACGATAGCGATGCCGCAGCATCACCGAGTCCGGACAAGATGAAGCCGCTGCCTCCGGATATCATCCTTAAGCAGGCCATCGAGACCGTCATTAAGAAGTAACGATGCCCCTCTACGAGTATCGCTGCGAAGCGTGCGGGAAAGTTTTCGAGAAGATCGAGAAGTTCTCCGACGCGCCGCTCCAGGTACACGAAGACTGTGGAGGCAAAGTCGAGCGGCTGATTTCCGCGCCGGCGTTCCATCTGAAGGGCACCGGCTGGTATGTAACGGACTACGCCAAGGGATCGTCGTCGTCGAAGGCGGACAACGGAAAATCGGAGACGAAAGCATCGGATTCGAAAGACTCGAAAGATTCCAAAGATTCGAAGGAGTCGAAAGATTCGAAGCCGGCATCGTCTGAGGCCAAGACCGAGTCCAAGTCCGAGGCTCCTGCCACTAAGTCGGATTCGTAGGAGCGAACTTTAGTTTGCAGCGATCGTGACACGTCAACATCCACCGCTTCCTACGGTCGCGGCTCAGGGTCGGCGCTCGTTTTGGTAAGGCTATGAGCCGCGACCAGAGGAAGCGGTGGATGCTGAGTTTTAAAAAGTAAACTCGACGATTTGGGGAGGACGCGCCTCGAAATCGCTGTAGCGGATCCACCGCGGCCGCACCACGAAATAAACGATCCCCGGCCAGCTCAACCGGGCTGGGCCATCCGGCAATTTGGCGAAGTAGATTTTCTGGTATCGCGCCAATTCCTCCCCGGATAGCTCCTGAGCTGTCCCTTCGAATTGCACGGTGACCTCGCGCGTCGTTCCGATCACGAATGAGGCCTTGGGATTTGCAATCAGATTCGCGTACTTGCGGGAAGACTTGACGGTATCGAAGACGATCTCCAGGTCCGGCGTCACTGCGATCCCGACCAAAGCGCCCTGCGGCCAGCCGTCTGCCGCGATCCAGCCGGCGACGCCCAGCGATTCGCTCGACATGAACTGGAACAGCTCGGCTTTCGTCATATGATCGGTGCGATCGGCGGGAACGCGATCCCTTCGGCGTCCAGGCGATTCTTGACGCGCCGGTTCAATTCACGGCCCACCATCGCCTGCTTGGACGGCAACGTCTTGATACGAGCCTTCACCACCACGCCGCGCTCGGCCAAACGGTCGATGCCCATGATCTCGATCGGGGCCAGGATCAGCGGCCCGTAGGTACTGTCATTCTGTAGTTCCTTGCCCGTGTCGCTGACGATCGCGAGCGCGCGGTCGGCATCCGAGCGATGCGCGAGCGTGGCTTCGAAGACGTAGAAAGAATAATCCCGCGTCAGATTCGAGAGCGTAGTGATGGACCCGTTGGCGATTACGTGTACAGCTCCGTTTTCGCCGCGGAGCACCGTGGTCCGCAGATTGATTTCTTCCACGCCGCCTCCGATTCCGTTGATGATTACCCCGTCGCCGATGCGCAACTGGTCTTCGAGCAGCAGAAACAGTCCGCCCAGCCAGTCCTTGATCAGCGTCTGGGCGCCAAGACCGATGGCGATTCCCGCGACGCCCAAGCCGGCCAGCAGCGGCTCGACCCGGAATCCGGTCTCGGTCAGCGCCATTACCAGCGCGATCAGCCAGACCAGCATCGTGGCGAGCTTGCTCAGCACCGAGATGATGGTGTTGGCGCGCTTTTCCATTTCGATGGTGGAACCTTCATGGCGGCGGTCCATCACGTGGATGGTGTAGGTCCGCAGGCGTTCCAGAAGCTTGCGGGCGAGCCGCGAAAACAGCCAGGCCAGCGCCAGGATCACGATCACACGCACCCCGCGCTCGGCCCATGCGATCCACATCTGTGGTTTGCCAAGCTCGGCCGCTACGTCGCGTAAGAAACGCATGATGGAAAAAGGAGACAGGAGTCAGGAGTCAGAATTCAGAATCTTAGTATCGCATTGGGCGGGCGGATTGCGGCCGTTCTGACTCCTGACTGCTTCTTGCTAAAATAAGACCAATGGCGGATACGCAAAACGAAGCCTTGCCCCCGGTTAGTAAATGGGCTCCCGTGGTGGCTCTCGCATGGATCGTTCCAGGCGGCGGGCATTTCCTGCTGAAGCGTCCCGGACGAGGAGCGCTATTAGCGGCGTCCGTAGCCGCAATGTTCCTACTGGGCCTGATGATGCGTGGAGCTTTGTTCTCGCCTCAGACCGGCGACATTCTGACCACCGTGATCTACGTCGGCGGGTTCATCGGTAACTTCATGTCGGGGATTTTCTATTTCCTGGCCGTATGGCTCGGCTATAGTCAGGCGGATGTTGCCGGCCATGTTCACGACTATGGAACCAAGTTCCTGGTGGCGGCGGGGCTATTGAACATTCTGGCAATGGTGGACGCATTCGAGATCGCGACGGGGAAGAAAGAATAATGCCTAAGATGAATCTTTCGCATTTCGAAGCGTCGCTGCTGTTCGCGCTGTTCACGTCCATTGTTCTGGGGATCATCACGAAACGCACCGATCGCGAACGCTTCCGCTACGCAGCTTATTGCTTCGGCTGTTTCCTGGCAGCGATTTTCGGATTGAGCTGGTTGATGTACCTGGGCCACGGATAGCCCGCAAGGATTTTCGCGCATGCGGCATGTGTCAGCATGCGAACACTCCTTACTTCCATTCTGCTCTTCACCATCCCGCGACTTGGTAGCGGTCCGCCCGAAATTGCACGTCTTGACGAGTGCATCCAGCATCGTTTCGTGGATCGGACGTCCTTCGGGATGAGCCGCATTCTGCCGGGAGAACGGCACGGCGTGCGCACGTTTCGTCCCGAGAATCCAACGGAACAGTCAGTGGTCGACACGCTCCGTGCCAACGGCTATCAGGTCGCTCTCTTTCTGGTGGGCCGTAACGCGATGACCTCCTCTCCCGGGCTTGGCTACGATTCACGCCGCTTGGGGTTGCAAGGTCCGGCATTCATAACGCCGCTGACGGCCGACCTGCCGGATCGCGACGCGCTGCTGGCCGAAAGCCGGGAGGCGTTGAGAAAAGGTGAGCCTTACACGGTCCGTCAAGGTGATTGGACGGTGACGTGGAAACCGCTTCGCGCAAGCGATTCGGCGTGTCTTCAATGCCACACATCCGGCATTGCCGTGCTGTCGTCGCCTCTCCAAACGGCAGGAGAGACGCTGAAAGTCGGCGATACGCTGGGAGTCGCGGTGTATCTCTACAAGCTACGATAAGGGTTTGGAGCGAATCGTCACCATTCTCGGCGGCGGGCCCGCGGGGGCGGCAGCGGCAATCGCGGCGGGACGCGAAGGCTGCCTGCCGCAAGTGATCGAGAAATCCAAATTCCCGCGGCATAAGGTCTGCGGCGAATTTTTTTCGCCCGAAATTCAGATCGAGCTCGAGCGACTGGGCGTATGGGATGCCTTTCTGGCGTCCGATCCCGCGCGAGTGCGGCGTATGAAACTGCATTTCGGGCGCAGGGAAAAAGTCTGCTGCTTTCCTGAGCCCGGCTGGGGGCTCAGCCGCTTTGCGTTCGACGCGTTGATGTTCGATCGCGCACAAGCATCGCCTGCGGAAAGCCGGGACCCGGCGGTCATCGCCTGTGGCCGCCGCACGGTCGAATCGCGCGGGCAGAGGCTGTTCGGATTCAAGGCCCATTTCGAAGGACCCTGCGACGACGCAGTGGAACTGTTCTTCTTCGACCGCTGCTACGTCGGCGTGAGCGCGATCGAAGGTGGCCGCACTAATGTGTGCGGGCTCGGTCCGGAGGATGTTCTGCGCCGCTTCGATTTCGATTTCGATCGAGTCGTATACTACTCCCCTGCGCTTTCCGCTCGAGTCGGACCATTAACGCGCTCGATGAAATGGCTCTCCACTGGGCCGCTGCACTTTCGCCAGACCTTCGATCCGGATCACAAGGCGTACCTGGCTGGCGACGCGCTGTCGTTTGTGGATCCTTTTACCGGGTCGGGACTGGTGGCTGCGGTAAAGACTGGCGCGCTGGCGGGAATCGCCGCGGCCCGCGGCTTGCCGGTGTCGGAATACTGCGCCCAAAGCCGCACGATGCTGAAAAAGCCTTTTGAAATTGCAGGAATTTTCAGAAAAGCGGTCGGCGGCGGGTGGGCGGAGTGGCTGGCCGGTCTGGTTCCAGGGCGAGTCTTGTTCGCGCTAACCCGGCCCGGCAACCACTCCTGCCAATAAAAAAGCCGGTGAGTACTCGGAGGAAGATACTCACCGGCCGGCTCACCACTACCGCGAGGTCGTAGCGCGCCGAACTTTTGGGAGATTCGCCAGGCAGTCAGCGAACCCATCCCTAGAGAAAGAGACGCGGTGAAACCGTGAAAGGTTCCACAACTGGACAGTAGTATCGTAACACTGCTGATATGCCGCTGTACAGAGGTATTGCAACGTTTCATACAAAATGGGTACTCGATTAGCGCCCGGCGAATACGGCTGTCATCCTCATCGTCCTAATGAAGGAGCAATTGTTAAGTTATTCTATTTGTTAGATATATGGATTCAATCGAATACCAACAGGACCGTGATGGGGCTAGCTCAAGACAAAACTTTACGATCTTGACGATCTCGGTTCACAACGATCGTTGCAGTTTATTTATTTCGCCCTATATACCTTACAGAGCAGACCTCCGAGGATGGAGATAAGCTGCGAGTACTATTCCCTCAAGAGTATGTGCACCCATCAGATTTGTCCGGTCCATTCGACCGGAGTAATGCCTACAGCGCCTCCAGAGCGCGATCCCCGGTATTTTCCCACCTGGCAGCGGACGTCAGTCGCGTTGCAGAGGGCGCTTCGGGAGTGGATTCCCGAGCGGTATTTCCAAGACGTCCGCCGGTTTGAGAACCGCGCTATGGCGTACCAATTCCTGGTGTATGCGGCATGCCGGCCCTGTTATGGGCGTCCTAGGACCGAATTTACTTTCGATGTTGCGGATCCGGGCACGCTAAACTCGGCGCTCCACAATACCGGGAGGTCGCTGGCGGTGGTGCTTGCATCGGTCGAGCGGCGTCTGTGCGAGGCGGGACTTCCGGAATTGGGCCGGCGGTACGCCCCGATCTGGCGCCAGGACATTATGCGGACGGTGAAGAACAAACCGCGGCGGCTGATTGCTCTTCTGGCTTCGGAGGCAAAAGTTGTGGAGGCAGTGATCGATCTCGGTACGGCGGGCGATGTTTCGCGATTCATGCGGGCGTCCGGGTCCGCATTGCGGAATATTTCGGGGGAGGATATGCGTGACCTGGCGGGCCGCGCGGTGAATGAGGCGATTCGAATCCTATCGGATCACTCGGATGGCAGCGTCGAGCACCTCGCTGACAGTGGGGTTTTCGAGAACCATCGCGCGCTCGCCGCGGGGAGCCCAGACGGCAGGGTCGGTAGCGAGGAAAATGGCGACGAGTGGCACACCGGCGGCAGCGGCCAGGTGAGTGATCCCGGAATCATTGCCGATGTAGACGCGGGCCGACCCGAGCCAGCAGGCCAGATCGTACAGGTCGCTGAACCGGATGGCGTTTTCGAGAACATCCTCGGGACCGGCGATCCATTTAACCGGCACATGGAGCCCAGCAGCGACCGCTCGGAAGTTTTCGAGCGGCCAGTTTTTTCGGGCGCTTCCTGAGAACGGGTGGATCGCTGCGAAATCCGCGAGCGGAACGGCGGGCAGAGGGATCTTCGGAATGGCGGTTCGCGGGATCGGGAGTGCGGGGAAGAACGTGAAGGGGAGATGGCTGACGGCGGCTCGAAATTCCGGGCGATTCGTTCCATACCAGGAATAAACGGAATCGAACGAGGCGAGCTCCGGGACGTTTGTGTTGTCGACGACGCCCAGAAGGTCGAGTCCGGTGTCCGCAATGGCGCGGGTGCGATCGGCGAACCGGATCAAGGAAAGCACCGGCCGCGGTGCCCACACTTCGGTGTAATCGGCGCGCGAAGCTTCGAGTTCGGGAAGCGACAGGATTACATCGCCGATGGCGCCGGGACGTATCAGGAGACGTCGATGCACGATTTCACCGGTACGCTCTTCGCCAACGCGCTCCATGACTGTCGCGCCTCAACTGACGGCCCGCGCGGACAGGAGGCCCGCTGTAATCTTGACGCGCGACAAGTGATTGAGCGCGCAGGCGAGGAGACATTATTTCAGTTGGTAAAGTTTCCGGGCGTTTTCGCGCAGCACCATTCGCGCGAGTTCCAAAGCCCGGTCGCGGGTGATCTCGTTGTCGCGCAGCATGCCGGTGAGCGCCAACGCGAGCGCTTCGCGGCCAGTCGAATTGGCCACCCAGCCGGCTTCTTCCCAGCCCACATCGGGCGGCGCGAAGGGATAGGCATCGGTAGCGAAAAGAACCTTTTCCGGAACATATTCCAGCCATGCGCGGATCGCCTCCGAAACGGCGCGCGGGTAGTTGGTGAACGACTGCTGAGAGAAATCGAGATACACGTTCGGCTTGGTGAGCAGAGCCGTCAACTGATGCTCGAACGGCCAGCCGCCATGAACCATGACGAAAGTCGTTTTGCGGAGCGCCGGATCGTTAAACAGAGGCTCCAGAAGCATGGGATTTCCGCCTGCGACGTTGAAATATCCACCCGCACCGGCACAGGAGTGCAGGTGCATCGGGAGACCCAGGCGGCCGCATTCGACAGCCATAAAACGAAAAATGTAGTCCTGCAGGATTTTGTAATCGCCAGCGCCAGTCGCGTAGACCTTATCGGCATCGGCTTTCGACGGATTGCCGATCTCGAAGGTGCGCAGATAGGCCATCTCGAACTTCTCGGCAACCGCGCCGCCGGCCTTCTGGCGTTCGATGGTTGCGCGAACCACTTTATCGAGATATTCGTCGAGCGTCGCCGGTTTCGAGGTGAAGCCGGAATCGGTGAGATAGCGTTTGAACACGCGATCCTCGAGCGCGAAAAACGCTTTCTGGTCCGGAGTGCGGGCGATGCTATCGGTAGGCAGAGGATACATCAACGCGTCGAGATAAGGGACCCATAGAAAACGCGGCGGCATCATTCCCGGTCCCATGGCGACGCGATTGGCCAGCATGGTTTCGATGTTGAGCTGATCAAGCACGCGATTGGCGTAATCGAGGCCGTAGGTCTTCACAGCACGCGGCTTGTCGCCAGAGAAAATCCTGCGGTGCGCGTCGATCAATTCGGGCGAGCCAGGACGGATGCGAACCGGATCGGATTGTGGCTCGAGCGTTTCGACCGGCAGAGCGTCGTATTCGTTATCCGGCGTTTCGCCAGGCGCAACCGGGCGGACCGGGTGTGCGTGATTATCGATGGCTTTGATGCGGCTGACCTCCGCCGCGATCTGCGGGTCGATGCGGGCGCCGCCATCCTGGGGCGGAGCACACGACGCTAGCAGCAAGATCGATGCTGCGACGAATGAACGCGTATACACGCGAATTATTTTACGACAGTAATAGGCAGCGAAACGTCCACCGTCTTGGGCGGCAGACACATGCGATCGGTACAGGCCTGATAGCGCAGCTTGCCGGTGAGCACCGCTGGACCTGGAGGAGCGCTCGCGGGAACCTTGAATTTGGTGACGATCTCGAAATCGCCGGTGTACACCGAAAGCGGCTTTTCAGAAAAGGTGTACTTTTCCATCTGCGGCTTGGGATAAATGATTTCGCCGACTTCGAGCGGCGCAGCGGTCCAGGTTAACTTCAGCGGAATCAGATACTCGTCCGACGGCTTGTCGCTGTTGCAGTGGTAGCCGGAGCGGAGCTGTGCCACCAGCTTGGTGGAGACAACGGCACCCGCCTTGGCCGTCACTTTATCGGGCGGCGCGACGGTGAGAACGTTACCTTGCGCCAATAAAAGGGGCGTGTATGAAAGCGAGGCGGCCAGTAGCAAGAGCGCCGCTGCGTTTGAGTTCTTTGCCATCGAGTAGATCCTGGATTTCAGTTTGATATTCGCTCTTGCTGACCAGGCCCAGATGAGTGCTGGCGATGCGGCCGGCCCGGTCGATCATAAAGGTGGTCGGCAGAGCATCCACGCCGCCGTACAGCGTCGAAAGTTCTTCGGTACCGATGGCGACACGATAGTTGATTTTCTTCTGCTCGACGTAGGGCTTAACCGACGTCCAGCCGTCTTCGTCCATAGAAATTCCCAACACGACTAAATCGCGGTCCTTGTACTGCTGCTGGAAATCGATAAACCAAGGGATTTCGATTTTGCACGGCCCGCACCAAGTGGCCCAGAAATTCAACAGAACGACCTTGCCGCGATACTCGGAAAGCTTTACGGTTTTGCCGGACGAGTCCTTAAGCGAGAAATCCGGGGCGAGTTTTCGCTCTTTTTCCGGCTTCACGGCAGCCCTGACATTGCTATTCGAGCATCCAGTGAAGGCGGCGCACCCGAGGATAACGATCGCAGAGGAGCGAAGCAGGCTCATATCTACATTGATTATATCGAGATGTGTTGGGTCGCAGGAAAAGTGTCCTGGAACCAGCGCCGCCGGCGGGAGCGCGCAGCCGCCGGGAGCGTAAATTCGTCATGCAGGCGAACGCCGGAGTAGAGCCAGGCGGCGGTGTCGCAAAAGCTCTCGCAGGCGTAGCGCCGCCAGACGGGCGAACGCCGCACCGGATCGCGCGATGTGAGCTTTTCTTTGCGCCATTCAGCGCTCCAGCCCAGCTCGCCGCGGACCCGGTTTTGAACTTCGGCTTGCAGGACGGATTCCCATTCCCGTCGCTTGGCGTTGGAAAGGCGGAGCCAGGCGAAATGGAAAATCTCGTGGATCAGGATGCGCTCGAATTCGCCGCTCGATGTGAGAACTTCGCGATCGAGAAGAATCCGGCGATCGGGAATCGACGCCGCAGCCAGATGAGGTCCCAAGGAAGGACGCATTTCGACCAGGATGGGGCGGCCAGACAGCAGAGGCAGCACTATTTTCCGGCGGTAGCGTTCATCTGCACCAGGAGATCCGGGCGGATCAACTGCGGAGCGAAGCGGGTTTGCAGGCGCTGGAAATATTCCTTGAAGTGCGTGTCTTTGATTTCGTCGATGATCTGCACGCGAACGTCGTCCATAGGGAGCACGGTTTTTTTCTCCACACGAACGATATACAAGGCCGGTCCGGCAGCGATGGGATCGCTCACCTGGCCGGGCTTAAGGGCAAGAACGGCTTTCTTAAAATCGTCGGCGTAGCCGCTGGAGGGTTTCACGGTGCCGAAATCGCCGCCGGAAGCTTTCGACTCGGCGTCGTCGGAGTACTGCGTGACAAGCTGCGCGAAGTCGGCTCCCTCGCGAAGCTTTTTCACCAGATCGGCAGCCAGCTTGCGCGCGTCGGCCTCGGAACGATCGGACGCGGCGTGTGCAGACTGAAACGCTTCTTGCGCGAGTTGCTCGACCGATTTTTTAGTTTCACCGGCGGCACTACCGGGCTTGAAGGCGATTTTGATGATCTTGATGGCGGCCTGTTCGTAGCGCGCCTGGTTGCGAGCGTAGTAGTTATTGATGTCTTCGATCGAAACCGGATAGAAATTGCGCTCATGGTTGTACATCGCCGCGGCCACAATGTTCATGCGTGCGATTTCAATCTGTTGCTTCCATTCGGTCTGTTCGCCAAGCTTGAGTTTGTCGCCCTCGGCTGACGCGTAACGAACCATGAAAATATCCTGGAGCGCACGGCGCGGGTCGCGTTGAAAATCCTGCATGAAGGCGGGCGGGTAGCTCTGGAGCATCTGACGGAGGTCGCCGACGGTGAGGTCTTTTCCGTCGATCTTGGCGACCACGGTTTCCGGCGTTACCGGCGGTGGAGTCTGGGCGGGCAGCACAGCGGCAAGCGCGGTAAACACTAGACAGATTTTCATTTGGGGTCCTTCGAGGCAGTACTCAGCCAATTTAACACGCTATGAACTTAAGACGAGCGGCTCCTGAAAAACGTGGAGCGCAAGGGTCGATTCCTTCGCTATATTAGCGGGGAAGTGAAGATTCCCGCCATCCTGTTTCTGGCGACTCTGTGCGCGTGCCAACGAGTACCCGAGTATCCGGTGCCGGCGCAGCGCCCGGTGTTCGACGCGTCCAAGATCGCCACGGCTCGCGTCATCAACATGGACGATCCCGGGGCAACCTCGCGTTTCGTTCGCGACATCTCGCCCGAGCTTTCGTCGAGCTGGCGCTGGGGCTTCAAGAAACCGGCGGTGAAGATCCGGGTCCGGGTGGAACGGCAGGTGAAATACATCATCGACTTCACGCTGCCCGAAATTACGTTTAAGGACACCGGTCCGGTGACCATCGCGTTCACCGTGAACGATCGCGTCCTGGATACCGTGCGCTACGCGCAGGCTGGATATCAGCACTTCGAAAAGCCGGTTCCGGTGGAATGGATTCACGTGGGACAGGACGCGATCGTGGGGGCCGAGATCGACAAGCTGTGGGTCTCTAAGGACGATGGAAAGGCCTTCGGGTTCATCATTTCGCGGATTGGACTCAACTGATGCTGGCAGCGTGGGCGGCGATGTTCGGCGCGGCGCTCACCGTCGCGGGATGTTTCGCCGCCGGAGTGCTGGCGCTACGCTGGTCGGGAGCGAAGCTGGATCGCGTGGAGCGCGTGCCTCTGGCGTTCCTGTTGGGAGCGGGCTGTCTTCATCTCGCGGTCTTCGCGGTGATGGCGGCAAGGATCGCGTACAAGCCGGTATGGTGGATTCTGCTGGGCGGTTTGATCGTAACCGCGTGTGTCCTAAAACAACCGAATCACGCAGAGGCGCAGAGGACGCGGAGGGCCGCGGATTGGACGCTGGCTGCGTTGTTCGCGGTGATTTTCGCCGCGTTCACGGTGATGTATGTAGTGAATGCATGGGCGCCGGAGACTAGTGCCGATGGCGCTGGGTATCACCTTGGGGTACTCGCGCAGTATTTGAGGGCGCGCGGATTCGTTCCGATGCCGACCAACATGTATGCGAGTCTTGGGCAGGGCGTGGAGATGGTGTACGCTCCGGCATTCGCGCTGGGGAAGCACTCGGCGGCGGCACTGGTGCACGTGGCTTTCGCGATCACGCTCGGCCTCGCGATTTTCGCTTACGGCCGCAGGATCGGCAAGCCCTGGGTAGGCGCGGCTGCGGCCACCATCGTGTACGTGAGCCCGGTGGTGGGCAAGGACGCGACCACTGCCTATATCGACGTCGCCACTGGCGCCATTGTGTTCGCGGCGTTCTATTGGCTGCAGATTTGGGATGAGCAGCGCAATCCTCGCCTGCTGGCCATCGCCGGATTCATGGCCGGATATGCGTTCGCGGCTAAATACACCATGTTCGTAATGGTGTTGTACGCGCTGCTGTTCGTGGCGTGGAAGACGCGGCGGGTCAGGACAGTGGCGATCTTCGCGGCGGGAGCCGTGCTGACTTGTGCTCCCTGGCTCATCAAGAACTGGATCTTCATGCACGATCCGCTCGCGCCCTTCGCCACGCGGACATTTCCGAGCCCCTACATCCACACACTGGCGGTGGAGGATTGGGCGGAGTGGCTGCGGCGGTACGACATTCCGAACCTATGGAGCCTGCCGCTCGAAGACACGGTACGAGGGCGATGGACGCAAGGCATTGCCGGTCCGATTTTTCTGTTAGCCCCGCTGGGTCTGCTCGCGTTGCGGGATCGAATTGGGCGGCGCGTGCTGTTGCTGGGTGCGGTTCTGCTGGCCACGTACTTCGGGAATATCGGGACGCGATTCCTGATCCCTTGCCTGCCATTCTTCGCGCTCGCGATGGCTTTGGCGGTCCAAAAGTGGAAGCCGGCGCTGGCCGCGATGGTTGCCGTGCAAGCTATCGCATCGTGGCCCCCTGTAATCCTGGCATATGCGAATCAGTATGTCTGGCGGCTGGACGATTTCCCGTATCAGGCCGCGCTCGGCATTGCGTCGCGCGAAGAGTATCTGCGGACACATCTGTTCGGCTATGAGAGGGCGAAGATGATCGAATCGCAGGTTGCGCCTCAGGATAAGATTCTCGATCTGGCCGGACTAGAGGAATCCTACACTTCGCGGCAGGTGATCGCGCCATTCCCCGGAGCGCTGAACAACACCCTAATGGATGTTCTGGACATGGTGCAGCAAGAGGAGTGGCAAGTGCGCCGCGCATTCGTGTTCCGCGTCCCGGACCAGCGCACGCAACACATCCGCGTGGTTCAAACTGCGCAGGGGAAAAAGCTGGAGGAGTGGAACGTCCATGAACTGAGGTTCTACAGCCGCGGCGTCGAAGTTCCCAGGAGCAGCGCCTGGCGCATCCGAGCATGGCCGAATCCGTGGGAAATCCAGTACGCGTTCGATAATTCCGACGCCACGCGGTGGCGGAGCTGGCAGACGGGACAGCCGGGCATGTTCATCGAAGTGAACTTTGGGGACGTGGAAGAAGTCGACGAGATCCGCATGTTTTCGTCCATCGACTACCACTGGGACATCCGGTTCGAAGTGCAAACGGGCAGCGCCGGCAAGTGGACAAAAGTCACCGATAGTTTTGAGGAGACGCCGGCCAAGCCGCGCGGTTACATGCCAAGGGCCGCAACCTATGAGTTGTATGCTCATGGCATCCGCTACATTCTGGTCGACGATGCGCATCGCCTGGCGGACGCCTTCTTCGATAATCCGGAGGGTTGGGGAATCGAACTCGTGGCTCGCGCGGCCAGCACGTCGTTATACAGGATTCTTCCATGAAATTGTATTTGGGAGTTGACGGCGGACAATCGAGCACCACCGCTTTGGTGGGTGACGAAAACGGCCGCGTGACCGGGATGGGACGCGGGGGGCCGTGCAACCATGCAGGCGGCGCCGAGGGTCGCGAAAAATTCGTCAACGCGATCCGCGGGTCCGTGGGCGAAGCGTTGAAGGGAGCGGACGCTCACTTCGAGTGCGCCAGCTTCGGATTCAGCGGCGGGCCGGAGGACAAAGACGCTCTGGCGCGCGAGATCGTTCCGGCCGCGAAGTACGTTTTCGCGCACGACGCCCTGATCGCATTGACGGGCGCGACCGCGGGACAGCCCGGCGTGGTGGCCATCGCGGGGACGGGATCCATCGCCTACGGACGAAATGCGGAAGGACGCATAGCGCGCGCCGGCGGATGGGGATTCGTGTTCGGCGATGAGGGCAGCGCGTTCGACATCGTGCGCCAGTCGCTTCGCGCCGGATTGCGTTTCGAAGAAGGCTGGGGACCGCGCACCGCGTTGCGCGACGTGCTTCTGGAAGCCACCGGCGCGTGGAATGTCAACGATCTGCTGCACCGGTTCTACACCGATGCGTTTCCGCGGACACGCGTGGCATCGTTTGCGAAGCTGATCGATGAAACCGCGGGCGCCGGAGACGCAGTGGCGCGCGACGTTCTGAACGCCGCCGCGCAATCGCTGGCCACCTTCGCCTCGGCGGTCCGCGGACAGCTTTTCCGGCCAGGGGAGATCGCGTGCGTTTCCTTCATCGGCGGCGTGTTTCGCAGCGGCATCGTGCTAGACCGGTTCCAGGCGCTGATGGAGCTCGACGAAGCCAATCGCGTGGAAGCGCCGAAATTCGGACCCGCGGCCGGCGCGTTAATGGAAGGGTATCGCGCCGCGGGAATCAGTGTGACGTTGCAGGGTGCGCCCCCGGAAAAAGACACCTGATTCCCGGCTCCTGACTCCTGTATTCTGTCTTCTTGGAACCCATCTCTCACTTTTTCTACTCCGATCGATTAAAACTTCAGTTCTGGGATTGGGGCACCAACGGCAAACCGGCCATGATCCTGGTGCATGGCGGTCTGGATCACGCGCGAAGCTGGGACTGGACGGCGCGCGCTTTGCGCGATGACTATCATGTCTACGCGCTCGATTTGCGCGGGCATGGCAACAGCGCGTGGGCTCCGGGAGCGCTGTACAGCGTCGCCGAGCACGTGCTGGATCTTTCGGCGCTGGCCGACATCGTCAATTCGTTCCCGCTGTATATCATCGGCCATTCGCTGGGCGGGATCATCACGCTGCTGTACGCCGGCATTTATCCGGATCGCGTCAAGAAGGTGGTCGCAATCGAGGGTCTGGGACCGCCGCCGTCGCATCGCGTGCACAAACCGGCGCCGGAACGCTATCGCGAATGGATCGAATCCGTCCGCAAGCTGGAGCATCGCTCCGCGCATAGCTATCCCACGCTGGCGGAAGCGGTGGCGCGAATGAAGGAGGCGAATCCGTTTCTGTCCCATGAGGTCGCCGAGCACTTGACCTTGCATGGAACCAACTGGAACGCCGACGGATCGATAATCTGGAAATTCGACAATTACGCCCGCATTTTCGCGCCCTATGGCATGAACATGGACGACATGAAGCAGGTGCTGGGAAATGTCGCCTGCCCGTCGCTGCTGTTCTGGGGCAAGCAGAGCTGGGCGCAGGATCCGGAAATCGACGGGCGCGCCTCCGTGCTGAAGAATCATCGGCTGGTGAAAGTGGATCGGGCCGGTCACTGGGTCCATCACGATCAGTTCGACGTGTTCCTCCAGGAGACCAAGAAGTTTTTGACCGAATGATTAAGACGGACCGGCTGCGCTTGCGGCGATGGAAAGGTTCGGATCGTCAACAGTTCGCGCGGATGAACGCCGATCCGCGTGTGATGCAGTTTTTCCCAAGGTGCCTTACTCGCGAGGAGAGCGACGATCTGATCGAGAAGATCGAACGGAAAATCGAGGAGCGCGGCTTCGGATTGTATGCCGCCGAACTGCGCGAGGATGCGTCATTCATCGGCTTCATTGGCCTCTCGGTACCCGGCTTCGAGGCGCATTTCACGCCTTGCGTCGAGATCGGATGGCGGCTGGCCGCAGAATATTGGAATCGAGGCCTGGCCACCGAGGGAGCACGAGCAGCAGTGCATCACGCGTTTGACGAGCTGGGTATCGACGCGCTGGTGTCTTTCACTGCGGAACAGAATTTGCTTTCCCGGCGCGTGATGGAAAAGATCGAAATGACGCGCGATCCTGCCGAGGACTTCGATCATCCCGGGCTGCCCGAAGGCCACGCCCTGCGCCGGCATGTGCTGTATCGAATCCGTGGAGCGAACTTCAGTTTGCAGCAGCGGCTTTAGCCGCCGTCTCAACCTCGGTTTCAAGAAAAGTCGGGTCCTGACCTTGCTCCACAATCAGACTGCTGCGGCGGCAACGGCGGACGTCAGGCTATCCTTCCACTGCGATTCGAGTTCCTTGGCGCGATCGCGAGCGGGGCCCCACAGCACGAAAGATACGTTGACGAACTTCCTTCCTCCGGCCGCGGTGAAATCGCAATAAATTCCAATCACCGCGTCATTCAGAGTCTCGACCGGTCGCGCCAAACGCTTCCGGCGTATTGTAGGTGCGCACGATTCCTTCGCACCCTTGCTTGAGCCTGTAGCGATCCCCTGATTTGAGACCGGCGGGAATCAGTCGCCGCCAGGCTTCCTCGGGCGAAACCGCGCAAGTCACGATGATCGAGACGGTCGCATTTTTGTATTCTGTAGTTTGCCCAACGTTTTGCTGATCCCCGCCTATCGGCCGGGAGCGGAACTACCCCAATTGCTCAATGCGGTCGACCCGGATGTGTTCGCCGCTGTCATCGTTGTCGATGACGGGAGCGGTCTAGACTATGCCGCGGTCTTCCAGGTCTGCAAGGCGACGGTCTTAAGACACGAAAAGAACCTGGGCAAGGGAGCAGCGCTGCGGTTAGGAATGGCGTATGCGCTGGAAAAATACCCCGATTGCGGCGTGGTCACAGCGGACGCTGACGGGCAACATCATCCCGAGGACGTCGCACGGGTCGCCGAACGTCTGCTGCGCGAGCCGCGTGCTCTGGTGATGGGCGCGCGGGGATTCGATGGCGAAGTGCCGGGGCGCAGCCGCGTCGGCAACCGGCTGGCCCGCGCAGTGTTTCGGGTGCTGATGGGGCAAACTCTGCGCGATACGCAGACTGGACTGCGCGGAATTCCCAACCGGCTGCTGCCGGAATTGGTCCAGATGAAATCGGCGGGTTACGAGTTCGAAGTCGATATGCTGACGGCCGCGAAGCATCTCTCGATCCCCATCGTCGAAGAAGCGGTGCGCACGATCTACGAGCCGGGGAATCCGACCTCGCATTTTAATCCGCTGATGGATTCGATGCGGATCGGCTTCGTTCTGGCGCGATTCACCATGCTGTCGCTCGCGACGGCGGTGCTGGACAATCTGGTGTTTACGATCGCGATTCACGGGGGCTTGGAGGCAGGTGCTGCGCAAGTCGCGGCCCGCGCGATCGCGATCTGCGTCAACTATCCGCTAGCGCGGCGTGCCGTGTTTCTTTCCAAAGACCCGCATCGGTCCACGCTGCTGCGCTATCTGCTGCTGGTGGTGGCCAGCGGATTTCTTTCGTTCCAGCTTCTGATGTTGCTTCAGCACCAGCTTGGCCTCGACGTGCTGAAAGCCAAGATTCTGGCTGAATCGGCGTTGTTCATCGTGAACTTCATGGTGCAGCGCGACTGGGTGTTCATGCGCCGCAGCCGGGAAACGGCGACGGATTGGGACAGTTACTACCGCGCCCCCGCTCCGACGGCTCACTTGACGCGGCGTTATACAGGACGCGTTGTGGTGGAATCGCTCCGGCGATTCGGCGGAAAAATCGAAAGACTCGCCGAGTTGGGCGGCGCGAATAGCTGTTTCCTCGAAAGGATCCAGCAGGAGATTGCCCCGCGCGAATATCACGTGATCGACACCAATGCTTACGGGCTTTCACTATTGCGGGATCGCCGCGTGATCGCACATCAGCAGAGCTGCCTGGATCTGAAGCTCGACCTCGCGGCCGACGCCGTTTTCAGCATCGGCCTGATCGAGCATTTCGATCCTGCTGGAACACGGCAGGCCATTGCATCGCACTTCGCTCTGATCAAACCTGGAGGGTGTGCGATCATTTCCTTTCCGACGCCGACCTGGTTGTATCGCGCGGCGCGCTGGGTTACCGAGGCCGCCGGGATGTGGCAGTTTCCGGATGAGCGTCCGCTCGACCGCAGCGAAGTCGAGGAGGCGGCGCGCGAATTCGGAGGCATCGAATTCGAAAAAGTTCTGTGGCCCATCGTGTTCACGCAGCGCCTGATGGTCTTCCGGAAAAATTCATGAGACACAGGATCGCGTGGGGCGCGCTCGCGGTCCTTGCCGCGTTCACTGTCTACGGCTTCGTCCACGAAAACCTGTTCGCGCAGGAATTGTGGAGAGACGGAGGCCTGGGGCGCTGGGCCTGGTTCACCGCCGCGTTCTGGACCGCGGCAGCGATCCTGCTGTGGTCGCGCCCTTCGTGGCTGTTGCCGATGGCGGCGGGAATCGCGCTGGTCTACACCGAATGGTGGTGCTGGAATTTTTTCGATCCACTGGCTCCGGTTGCCGTTTTGTACTTTCTGGGATCGTGTTTCTTCCTGGGCCGCTGGGTGACGCGAAAAGCGGATGCGATCAAATCGCTGCTCGTCGGTCTCGCCGGGTGGATTTTCGTCATCTCGATCGCCGTTCACTTCAACGTCAATCGTTCCTGGGTGTACTGGGTGGCGTTTGCACTGCCCTATGCCATGGCTCGGGAAAAGCTTGCGATTCCGAAAACGCTGCCGCACATGGCACTGCTCATTTACGTGCTGATGATGCACTGGCTGGTGACGCTGAAACCCGAGGTGAGCTCCGACGGGTTGGCGATGCATCTGGCGATCCCGGGCATGATCGCTCATCAGGGAAAATTCGCTTTCGATTTTCAGCACTACGCCTGGGCGGTGATGCCGATGGGCGGAGACTTCGCGTTCACCGCCGTGTACCTTCTAGGCGGTGAAATGGCCGCGAGACTTCTGAACTTCGCCCTGCTGGTAGTGATCGTTGCGATGGTCTATCAAGGCTCGCGGCGCTGGCTGACGCCGGAGCGAGCCGCGATCGGGGCGGCATTGTTCGCGTCAACGCCGCTCGTCCAGCTCGTTACCGGATCGCTGTTTGTCGAAAACGTGTGGGCCGCGTTCATCGCCGGCGCGGTTATGGCGTTGTGGCAAGGCGAAGTTGCATGGGCGGGATTGCTGTTCGGGGCGGCCTCGGCGACCAAGGTTGGGACGACGGCGTTTCTTGCACCGGCGGCCGTGATCGCGGCGATCACGCTGCGATCGGCGCAGCATCGCGCCCGAACTGCGCTTGCGGCATGTGCAATGCTCATCGTCTTCGCCGCGCCACCTTACTGGAACGCGTGGCGCAAGACCGGGAATCCGATTTTTCCATTCGCGAACAACGTGTTCAAGTCGCCGTATTTCGACACGGTCAATTCTTTGAAAGATGTGCGCTTCCATGTCCCGCACGCCTGGAACGCGCTTTACAACCTGACCTTCCGATCCTCCGATTTCATCGAGGGACAGAAAGGCGCGTTGGGATTTCAGTACTTTCTGCTGCTCGTGCCGCTACTGCTGCTGATCAATCGGAAAGCGCCCCGAGGGCCGATTGCCGTGGGAGTCGCGGGAGCCATTCTGACTTTCGCCTCGATTCCGAATCTGCGCTACCTGTATCCGGCGCTGCCGCTGGTCTCCATCGGAATTGCATGGATGATTTCGGAACTGCCCGCGCTGATTGTGGCCGTCGTGATTCTGATCGGGCTCAACATATGGTTCACGCCGTCCTCGGGCTGGTATCACACCGAATTCGCGCTGTTCACGGAACCCCAGCTCGACGCCTACTTGAAACTCTCCGCGCCCGGCCGCGAACTGATCGAGATCGCGAACCGCATCGCGCCCGGCGAGCCGATCGCCGTCTTCCGCGGCGGCGCGATCGCGGGTCTCCACGCCGAAGCCTACGAAGATACCTGGCACACGTACCGGTTCTGGAGGCGGCTGATCGAGTCGCCGGACCCCGAACACATCGCCCAAATGTTCCGCGAGCTTCACATTCGCTACGTGATTACTCCGATCCCCGCCGAAACGGATTTCCTGGTGGTGCAGCATTTCATCGAAACGCTCACAGGTCCCACCGGCAAATCGAATGGCCGGTTCCAACTGCGCAGCTTGCTCAATGCGCCCGTGCCCGCGTCACGCGACGTTTCGCCGGCCCCACCCGGAAGTTATGACGACATGGATCAGCGCATCGAATACACCGGAGCGTGGCTGCACGACCGGCAGTTCGCCGAAGCTTCCAGCGGCTCCATCACGTATTCCAACCAGCCCGGCGATACGCTCCGGTTTCCGTTCCAGGGCACATCGATCGCCTACGTTTACACCAGGACCTTCAACCGCGGATACGTCGAGGTGAGGATCGACGGTAAGCCGCGCGGGGATATCGATTTGTTTTCGAAGCAGACTCGATGGCAACAGCAGACTGTGTTCGGCGGCCTCGATTCGGGGCCCCACACCATCGAATTGCGGGTCTCCAGCCGGAAGTATCCAAGTTCATCGGATCGCTTCGTGGACCTGGATCGGTTCGTAGTGGCTCCGTAACGGCGATAGAATGATGGTGAGATGCGGATCTGTTGCAGCTTGCTCCTTCTCTTGTCCCTCACGGCTTTCGCCCAGAAGTACGCCGGGCCGCGGCCACCCAAGCCTGACGTCGTCTATCTAGTCCACGCCGACAATCTGGTCCCCACTGAAGTCACCGAGGCCAAGCAGGATTCCAAGAAAAACGAAATTCAGTTCACCGTCGCCGGGACCGGTTCCAGCGCGCGGACGCCTCTGGCCGAGCCGATCTTCATCATCGAATCCGAAAAGATTCAACCGCAGAGCTTGGAGCTTTACAAGTTCGAAGTGAAGAACGGACATCGCGAAGTGACTATGGTCCAGAGACGCACGCGCGGGGGGCCGCGGCCGCTCCGGCTGACCGTTACGCGGCTCGACGGGAAGCTTTACAAGATCGAAGCCGACGAAGAAATCGAAAATGGGCAATATGGACTCTCACCAAACGGCTCCAACACCGTCTTTTGTTTTGAAGTGTACTGATCGGACAATTGGTGGACCACCTTCGTTATGGTTTGAGGCAACTGCGGCGTAGTCCTGGATTCGCAATCGTAGCGGTTCTCACGCTTGCGCTGGGGATCGGCGCCAACACTGCGATTTTCAGCATGCTGGAAGGCATTGTGTTGGCTCCGCTACCGTATACCCAGCCCGACCGATTGGCGATCGTGTGGACCCGGCTTCCCAGCGCCCTAAATGTGCTCACGTCCGTGCCTGACTTTCGGGATTGGCAGCGCAACGCTCGCGCATTCGAGCAGATGGCGGGGCTGACGTCACATAACTACGACCTGACGAGCCCCGGGACGCCCGAGCATCTTAACGGAAATGCAACCTCATCGGGATTCTTCAGCACGCTCGGCGTGAAACTGACGTTGGGCCGTGATTTTTCGCCGCAGGAAGACCAGCATGGCGGACCGCCGGTCGCGCTCATCAGCGAACGTTTGTGGAGAGATCGTTTTGCCGGCAGCGATGACGCGCTCGGCAAGTCCGTCACGCTGAGCGCGGTCGACTACACCATTGTTGGAGTTGTCCCCTCAGGGTTTCGTCTCGAACGCAGCACGGATGTTTTTACGCCGCTCGGACAAGGCGATCCGGTGATTCTGAATAATCGCGGCTCCCACGGAATGCTGTGTGTCGCGCGCTTGAAACCTGGCGTCACTCTGGCCCAGGCAAAGGCCGAAATGAGCGCGGTCCAGGTTCAGCTCGACCGGATGTATCCCGTGGTCGACCGGGGTTTGGGAGCGGACGTGGTACTGCTGCAGCAGCAACTCGTCGGCGACACGGGTACGACGCTGCTCCTTCTACTGGGAGCTGTGGGCCTGGTTTTGCTAATCGCCTGTGCGAACGTCGCGAATCTTCTGCTGGCGCGCACGGCCGCGCGCACGGGCGAGTTTGCGGTCCGCGCGGCGCTGGGAGCGAGCCGTGCCCAGATCGCGCGCCAGTTGATTACGGAAAGCGTGGTTCTTTCGCTCATCGGCGGGGCTCTGGGGTTGCTGATGGCGACATGGGCAATGCGCCCCCTGCTGGCCATGGTGCCCGGAGGGCTGCCGCGCAGTGAGAACGTCGGCGTGAATATTCAGGTGCTCTTGTTCACGTTTGGAGTCGCCGTTGTGGTCGGGATTCTGTTTGGTCTCGCACCCGCGCTGAAGAGCTCGAAGATGGACTTGCAAATGACGCTCAAGGACCGGGGCCGCGGCGTGGCGCGAGGCCATCATCGCTCGCAACGCGTTCTGGTGGTGCTCCAAATGGCGCTGACGCTGGTGTTGCTCACCGGCGCCGGCTTGCTGTTCCGCACCGTCCGCCGCTTGTGGGAGGCCAATCCCGGCTTCGATACGCAGCACGTGGTGACCTTCAAGGTAGGGCTTTCTCCATCGGCGAGCAAGACGCCGGCAAGCATGCGAGTTTTCTATCGAGAGCTGCTGCAGCGCATCCAGCAGATTCCCGGTGTGCAGGCGGCCGACGCGACCGTGCTGGTTCCTCTGAGCCATCAGGCCAACTCGGTCCCTTTCTGGATCGGACCTCACGCGACAGGTTCGATGGCGGAAGCGCCGCGCTTGACACTGTATTCCACGGGACCGGATTACCTTCAGGCCCTGCGAATCCCGCTGCTGCACGGCCGTTTCCTGACCGCCGCGGACACGCTGCAGACCCAACCGGTCATAGTGATCGACAGCGTTCTGGCCCGCAACTACTTTGGCGACCAGGACGCCGTGGGACAGGCCATCACGATCGCGTCTGGATTAACCTTCCGCGTGATCGGCGTCGTAGGCCACGTCACGCACTGGGGCTTGGGCGACGATCGTCAATACTCCCAAAGCGAGGCGTACGCTTCCGTGTATCAAATTACGGATGAGTGGGTGCCGGTGATGTTTGCGGACTTGACGGTTGCCATTCGCACGCCGCTGGAGACCGCGGCCGTGATGCCGGCGATCAGGAACGTGGTGTATGGCGCTCCCGTGTATGACGTCCACTCCATGCAGGAAATCGCTTCCGAATCGATCGCGGCGCAGCGCTTTCCGATGCTTCTGCTGGGGGCATTCGCCGGCCTGGCGTTGCTGCTGGCGTCGATTGGAATTTATGGCGTGATTTCGTACCTGATGACGGAGCGCGTACGCGAGATTGGTATTCGCATGGCGCTCGGCGCACAAAGATCGGATGTTTTGAGGATGGTGATGGAGCAGGGGTTGCGGCTGGCGCTTACCGGCATCCCGATTGGAGGCGCGGCCGCGTTGCTTCTCGCCCGCTTGCTGGCGACCTTCTCGCACTTGCTGTTCGGAGTGCGGGCGAACGATCCGTGGACGCTCCTGGCCGTCTCGCTGGTGTTGATAAGCGCAGCCCTTTTGGCATGCTATATTCCAGCGCGCCGCGCGGCCAGAGTAGACCCGATGGTGGCCTTGCGATGCGATTGAAACATGCTTGTCGAATCGCGAATAGGAGCATGGGGAGTGGACCTGATAGAATCAACATTTATGTTTCTAGGGCTGGAGCATACCGCCATCGCGTCGCCGAATCCGCGCACGCTGGCGCAGTGGTACGTCGATCATCTGGGCTTTCGAATCAATTTCGAGTACGACGGCAATTTTTTCGTGCGGGCGGTCAATGGGAGCGTGCTGGAGATCATTCCTTCCGAAGGCGCGCGGGCGGAATCTAAGATGCGCGACCCGGGAATTCGCCACCTGGCGATCGAAGTGAAGGATTTCGATGCGGCGTATAAAACACTGCTCGGCCAGAACGTGAACTTCACAGGCGAGCCCTACACCAACATGGGCAATCGTTTGGTGTTCTTCACCGATTGCGACGGCAACCTGGTGCACCTGATCCAGAGAGAGCGGCCGCTTCCCTGACGCGGCAGCCGGCTTAGGAAAGCCAGGTCACCTTGCTCAATCGAGTCTTCAAAGCACTCAGCTACCGCGATTTCCGCCTGATGTGGATAGGCGCATGCACTTCCAGCATCGGAAGCTGGATGCAGACCGTGGCCCAGGCGTGGCTGGTGTACACGCTCTCGAACGATCCGTTCTATCTGGGACTGGACGCGTTTCTGGGGCAGGCGCCCATCATTCTGTTTTCGCTGGTGGGCGGCGTCATCGCCGACCGGCGCGATCGGCGCAACATGCTGCTGATGTCGCAGTACATCCAGATGACCTCCGCATTCATCCTGACCGCGCTGTTCTATTTTCACCAGGTGCAGGTGTGGCACATTCTGTGCCTGTCCTTCGTTACCGGCGTCGGACAAAGCTTTGGAGGACCCGCCTATCAAGCGCTGCTGCCGACGTTGGTGGGGCAGGAGGATTTCTCGAACGCCATCGCGTGGAATTCGATCCAGTTCAATCTGGCTCGCATCGTCGGGCCCACTCTGGCCGGCATCACACTCAAGCAGCTCAATGCCACGTGGTGTTTCGGGCTAAACGGCCTCTCCTTCCTCGCCGTGATCACATCGCTGTATGTAATCAAAGTCGGGTTTATTCCGTCGCGGTCCACCGAATCGATTCTGCACAGCATGAAGCAGGGAATTTCCTTTATCAGAAAAAGTAAGGGGCTGGATTCGCTCATTGTGCTGGCGTTCTGCCTGACCCTCTTTGCCATTCCGCTGTTGACGTTCATACCCGTGTTCGCAAAAGAAGTTTTCCGTGGTGACGAAACGACATTTACGCGTTTGCTGGTCTGCTCCGGCGCGGGTTCGGTTTGCGGAGCCCTGCTGGTGGCTGCTTCCGGGAAAGTGAAACGGCAGGGACGGGTTGCACTGCTCGCGCTGATCGCGCTGGGCGGGATCATCGTGGCGTTTTCGTTCTCCAAGTCGCTGCTGCTTTCAAGCGTGCTGATCTTTTGCAGCGGCGCCGCTCTGATGTGGGTATTTTCGATGGTGCAATCGCTGGTGCAGGCGATCACCGGGGACGCAATGCGCGGCCGCGTGATGAGCGTCTATAACGTCGCGTTCCGCGGCGGAATGCCCGTGGGAAGTCTTCTGTTCGGGAAATTGATCCCCGTGTTCACGGTCTCGGTGACTATGGCGTGCTCGGGAGGCCTGCTCGCGGCCCTCGGATTGTACCTGCTGCTGGTCCATCGCAGAATTGCGACCCTATAGCCACGCTAAGCTGAAATAGTGCGCACCGTTGCGACCATCGCCGCGCTGATCCTGATTGGTTGCGCTTCCGCGCCGGCGCCTCACGATCCAACTCAGGCGAACGCCTATCGTCAGAACGTTCAGGAACTCGTGTCCATGAATCGTCAGGCGAACGACTTCTTCCGAGCCGGCAACGGCGACGCCGCCGCGGCCGTGATAGAAAAAGCACAGCCCACTATGAAGCAACTACTTTCGGTCTCCAAGCCGAGCCTCGAAGCGGTGGAGGCCGCCTCGGACCTGGACGATCTCTACGGCCGGATGCTCCTATCCAATCGTCACTACGCGTGGGCGCAAATGCTATTCCAAAAAAATTTGTCGCGCTGGAAACACTGGGAGCCCCAAACCGAAGAAACCGCCCGGCGCTTCAAGCAGGCGCAAGACGAGATCGCCGAATGCTCGCGGCGCATGGAGCAGTAGACCTAAAGCCGCGGCGCAATTCTTGCGGACGCTTCCTGCGACGTGACTACCGGATACGCTTCGAAATCGATTAGGTCCTCCCAGTGGCTCATCCACTGTTCGAGGAGCCCGCGATCCTCCGTTTCCATCAATTGATAGCAGCGCTCCAATTTCTCATCGATCCAACTCGACACGTATACCAGGCCCTCGGGAGCCATCCGGCCGGTTTGCCGAAACCGGCGATATACGGGTACGGCATCTTTGTTTTTGTAATGCTCCACTACCATGTACAGCGTTTTCGGCACGATTGGGCCTACTTATCCGCGAGCTTTCTTCCCGCGTTCAGGTTATCGAAATTCAGAATCGCGTTGAACACCAGGAAGTAGCTGCCCTTGGTTTCGGCGCGCCAGAACGGATTGTTGGAGAACAGCACCACGTGGCCGTCGCCGTACGGGGAATCGATCACCGCAGCATGCTGCGCGAGTTCGCCGCCGTTGTCGAGCAGCCCGGAAACCAGCAGCTCATTCGCGTTGGCATACCTCAGAACCGCGCGCGGCCGCTGCGCCGGCGGAATCACGTTGATGGGATTGCGAAACTGTTCGCTGGTCAGAGGCGTGGCTTCCCAGGTTTCTCCGCGCGGCTCCTCCGGAATCTCCACCGGCGTCCGTCCTTGTGGGATGTCGACGTCGTCCGCTGTGCCGCGGCCGGTGGGACGCTCGCGCTCTTCCGGTCCTCGGCCGCCGCGCCCGCCTCCGCCGCCTCCTGCCATGTTCGAAAGATTGAAAATCGGTGGATTCGACGCGAAAATCGCCAGGTTGTCGCTGAAACCATACAGTATGGGGCTCGCCCCGTCGACGATCTTCGACCGCAGCGCCGATCCTGTCACTTTCAGCCGCTGCCCCGCCCCGATCGAAACACCCGGCGTGAATCCAAACGCGACGGCGAAATTGGTCGTGTCGTTCGCCGTAATCAATAGGCCGCCCTTGGCGACGAAATCCTGCAAATGCTGCAAGCCACCCCAGCCGAGGCCGGGACGCATGTCATCGGTCTCGTCGGTGTGACCCAGGTTCGGCGTAAGCTGCGTGACTTTCCACGGCAGTGGATTCCCATACATCGGCATCCCGTTGATGATCGTCTGAGGATTGCCGCGCACGCCCGGCGCGAACACGATTACGTCGTATTTCGCGCGAAGATTGTCCATTTTCGAAACCGTCTGCGTGTTTATGTAGTCGTAAGGGATCTTCAGGCGGTCGAATTCCAATCGCCACCACCCTTCGGCTTGCGTGCTGAGCCAGGTGTGCATCATCGCGATACGCGCCGCATGAATGGGATGGGTTTTTACGCTCGGCGCCGCGTCCACCGCGTACGCCTGCACTCCCAGCTCGGCGCCAGCCTTGGTCAGATCGCTGGACGAAACATTGCGGACGATGAACGACCCGCGGTTAAACTTGTGACCGGCGGCCTCAAACGGCTCCTCCGCGGTCTCGAACGATGCATTCGGGAATCGATAGCGGAGCGTCATCAACGCGTGATCCGCATTGTGGTTGATCAGAAAAATGCCGCCGGAGCCTAGCACGCCGCCCGCAGCCTGCACCGCGCCCGGAACGCGATCCATCGCAGCCGTAAGCACTTTCTGATCGGTGACCCGCGCGACTTGCACGTTCCCCAGCTCGCCGTAGGTCCATCCGGTATCGTCGTAAATATTTTTCTGCGGATCGTTGGCAGCCCAATACTGATAGTCCAGGAGCGTGTCGGCGATGCGGCTGTAGGGCTGATCCATGCGAACCACGTAGCTGCCTGTAGGAAATGTGCGCGGCTCGGGCTTGGGTTTCTCTTCGGGTTTTTTGGCCGCACCGTCGGCGGAAGCCGTTTCGGTGTCAGCAGCGCCGCCGCGTCCACCGCGGCCTCCTCGCGCCGGAGCTTTCTTGGCCGGCATTATCACGGTGAAAGGTGCCGTGGCGCGCGAAATTTCGCAGCCCTGATCCTGCAACATTCGGAGAAGATCTGCCTGCCCACCGGGACGAGGATCGTCGGCCGGAAAAACGTACGCAGCGGGACCTTCAGTCGCCGGCTTCTCGATGGATCGTTTGGCTTTGAGATAAAAATTCCGCAGGAACAGCTTGTTGTTCGACGAGAAAAACGCGAGTGCTGTCAGAACGCCAGTCTGTTCGTAATTGTTGTTGTTGCGCTGCGACCATTTGGCTTTCGGCAGCGGCGGATTCTGCTTGAACCATGTCCGCGCGTACTCGTTGGGACGCAGGGTTCGCTCTTCCGTGTCGGCGCCGCCATTTCCGAAGGTTTCATACAGACGGCTGATGCCGTTGTGCATCGCGGCGATGAACATTAAATAACTGGGCGACCAGGTATCGAACGTCCCATGCGTGAACACGCCGGGCATGCCGAACTTGGTCATTTCCGAAACATTGTTCCAGCCCATCATCTGCCATTCATCGGCGAGGATCGGATCGATCCATGCGTTATACGGACCGTCGCCCACGGTGTTGTCGTAGAGGTAGGGAACGGATTCGTGCAGATCGTGCATGACCTGCGCCTTCCAACTCACAAACGTATTTAGAACGTTGCGCGTGAGTTGCAGCGTGAGCCCCATCGCGTCGCGATTGTTGTCATGCGCGACATAATGACCCCAATACACCAGCGGCGGCCACTGCTTGCTGGGATTCTCCAGGTGCCAGCGGTAAATGTCGACCATGCGATCGCGCCCGTCCACCTCAACAATCGGTGTGATCAGAGTAATTACGTTGTCGCGAATGTTCTTGATGTAGGTGCTCTCGTCGACCGCCAAACGGTACGCCAGTTCCATCAGCGCCGTGGGCGCGCCGGTTTCAGGCGAATGGATGGTTCCCGTGATGTAGTAAATCGGCGTTGAGGCGGCCACCAGCTTTTCGGCCTCAGCGTCGTCCATCTTGATGGTTCGTGGATCGCTCAGCTTCGCGAGCCGCGCGCGATTTTCATCCAGACTCGCAATCAGTTTCTCCGATGCCACTGCGACGGCGATCATCTCGCGGCCCTCTTCGGTCTTGCCGATGCTGAAGACCTTCACGCGCGGCGTGGCCTTTTCGAGCATCCGCATGTACTGATACACCTGGTGCGAGTAGGGTAGGATGCCGGGCGCGCCCGCAATATCGCCTAGCACGGCTTTCGGCGTCGGCACGGTCTTCGACGCAGGCAAGTAGTCGGTCAGCGGGGAGTTAAAGAATTTCTCGGTCGTGTACTCGCGGATTTTTTTGGTGTATTCCTCGTCAACGGCTTGGCTTGCGTCGCGTCCGGGCTTGAGCGCGATGTTCGCGACGGGCTGTGCAAACGAGGAAACGATAAGGGCAAGAGGAAGGAGAAACCGAAGGAGCTTCATCTAAGAGAATATACCGTATTCCCTCAGATAGGGAAATGAGCCGTTAATGAACGTGCATGGACGTCCACTAACGGCCCAAAGTCTTACGCGAACGATTTGACGAACGCGGCCTGGAACTTCTTCATCTCTTCCGCCGTGCCCACGGACACGCGGATGTAGGTTGGCATGCTCGGCCACGGACGGCCCACATAAACGAGATCCTTGCGCAGCATGTCCCGCGCTTCGCGGGTGGGCTTGTGGGTGTCGACCATGAACTTGTTCGACACCGACGGCACCACTTTGAAGCCTTTCTTGTCCAGAAACGCGATGGTGTTGTCGCGAATGTCGCCGTTGATCTTCCGGCGCTCTGGAATCACAGTCTTGGATTTCAGTGCCGCCATCGCGCCGCTGACGCTGAGAATCGGATTCCAGTTGATGCCGAATCCGCGGGTCTTCTTCAGCAGGTCCGGACGAGCCATGACGATGCCGCAGCGCAGGCCGGCCATGCCGTAGATCTTGGAGAACGTCCGCAGAATGATGACGTCCTTATCCTGCGCGACCAGATTCACGCACGTGTTTTCTTCTTTGCCCGCAAAGTGAATGTAGGCTTCGTCAATCACGACCACCGATCCGGCAGGCTTGTTGGCCACCAGCCACTCGATGTCCTCTTTCTTGGTCATCGAGCCGGTCGGATTGTTGGGGTTGCAGATGTAAATGAGGCCGGCGTCTTTCACCGCGGCCATCGCTTTGACGTCGTGCGCGTAGTCCTTGGTTAGGGGGACGTTGACGGTCTTCGCGCCCAGGAACTTCGCGGCTTCATTACCGGCTTCATAACCCGGATCGGCGATGACGAAGGATTTGGTGGGTGAGCAGAACGATAGAACGGACTGCAACAGCGGAGCGCTCGATCCGTCGTGCACCTGCACATAGTTTTGCCGCACGCCTTCCTGCGACCCCAGCACTTCCTGCAACTCCGCGGGCAGGTAGAACATGTACCGTCCACCCTGCGAGAGCAGAGGAGTCATCACGTCCAAGGCTTCCTTGCAGGGCCCCAGCGGATTCTCGTTGTTATCGATCTTCACCGCGCCGGGCGGCAGTTTGCGGTCGTCAATGGCCACCTGGGCCATGGCGAACTCGCCGGAAAAGGGTAGCGCCGCGCCGCCTGCGAGCAGCGTCGCGATGCGTCCGAAACTCCGCCGCGAAAAGCCGCGTGCCAGGAAATTATCTTGTTGCTCAGGTGTCAGAAGCACTCTTTTTCTCCTTGGGTGTCGACATGGACAGGGTTTTCAGAATCTATTGCGCCCGACAGGTGGCTATTAACCAGCCCGTCGGCGCCGAACCCGTGTCGGGCGGGAAACAACCGATATACGCGAATTAGCATAGCTCACACGATGGTGCAAGTCAACTATGCCGAACGGCGAACCGTTGGACCCTCCAGCACTTGCGCGTGACCTGCAGCCCCTGCACTTCATATCACCGAGGTCGTTAGCATTTCTAGTTTCCAGTTGACTTTCAAGAAATCTTACCGTAATGTCCCATTAATCAGGAATTCACCACGCTGATTGCATTGAGTCAAGGTCGCCCACGTCGTCGATCCGCGAATGCGGTCGGCATCCCCACTTTGGACCTTGCCTCGCATTCCGTTTTTCAATGTCTCGTTCCACAAGGGAGGCTTTATGTCCACAAACGTTAAGACGGCTTTGTTGCTTCTCGCCGCCATCCTGTTGGTAAGCATGGCATCCGCCCAATCGTTCGTGGGAGGAGTTCGCGGCTTGGTTCAGGACCCTGGCGGAGCAGTCATCGCCAGCGCGAACGTTTCAATGCGCAATGATGCCACCGGAACGATGCGCACTTCGACCAGCAATGCGCAAGGCGAATACGTTTTCTCGCAAGTGGAACCCGCCACCTACACTCTGGTGGTCGAAAGCCCCGGATTCAAGAAACTCGAGCGGAGAAGCGTGGTCATCGGCACTCAGCAGCAGCTCAATCTGGATCTGAAAATGGAGCTCGGCGAGGTGAGCCAGAGCGTCGAGGTCACCTCCGCCGTTCCGTTGATTGAGAACGCCACCGCCTCCAACGGCCAGGTGCTCAACACGCAGCAGATCACGGATTTACCGAACCTGGGACGCAACACGTTTCTGATGTCGAAGCTGTCGAACAACGTAGTTCCCTCCGGACCTCCACAGTGGAACCGTTTCCAGGACCAGATCGGCTCGTCCAATCTTTCGATCGGCGGCGGCCCGATTCGCGGGAACAACTATCTGATCGACGGCGTGCCGATCACCAGTTCGCAGAACCTGGCGATCATCATCCCCAGCCAGAGCGCCGTGCAGGAAATGAAACTTCAGGAAAACACTTATGACGCGAGCATGGGCCGCACCGCGGGCGGCGTATTCAACACACTCATTTCCAGCGGAACGAATAGCATCCATGGCGAACTGCTGGGCTATTTGCGAACCACGGACTTGACCGCGAATAACTACTTCAACAACGCAGCAAACATCGTGCGGCCGGATGAGAAGTGGGAAAACTGGGCCTCCAACCTGGGCGGACCAGTGGTGATCCCGAAACTCTATAACGGCAGGAACAAGACGTTCTTCTTCGTCGCGACCGAAGGATATCTCGAGGGACAGCCGGCGTCAGGCAGCTACGCGGTTCCAACGGCAGCCGAACTGGGTGGGGATTTCTCCAAGGCCGGTAAGGTGATCTATGATCCCCTCAGCGGCCGCCCCTGCCAGCCGACTGACAATTGTCCAGCCGGGGCGACCGTGATCCGGACCCCGTTTGGAAGCAATGTCATCAACCCACAGCAAATCAACAAAGTCGGGCAGGCGATTCTCGGGTACCTGCCGTCGCCGAACTTCAATCTCAGTTCCCCGATCGGCAACAAGAATTTTCAAGGGACGGATTCTCTTCTGAATCACGCTGAAGAATTCGTCTACAAGCTGGAGCACGACCCCACCAATTGGCTGCGCTTCAACGGATCGTTCCTGTACTACAAGAGCCACGAGCCGGGCGGGAATACGTTGACCACGCTGCCGGGCAGCGGATCCTATTTGCTGGACCGCCACGTCGACGCGACGGCTGTAAACGCGATCGTGACGCTGAATCCGACCACAGTTTTGACCGCGCGCTTCGGGTTCAATCGCTTCCCGAATATTTACAACTACGTCAGCCAGGGTTTCGATCAAACCAAGCTCGGTTTGCCGGCCAGCTACGTCAACGGCCAGCAGGTGCAGGAATTCCCCGGCATTACGCTCTCGCAATCGGGCAGCAGCTTCGGCGGCGGAACGCGCCAGAACATCGACTACTGGTCGCGAAATTTTTCGGTCAGCGCCTCGAAGTTCGCAGGCAAGCACAACATGACGTACGGTTTCGATTACCGTCTGATTCACACCGACGGTATCCAGTTTCCGAGCGGTCCGGGAGCGTTCAGCTTCAACGGCATCTTCTCGCAGCAGTTCAACGCTGGAACCAACGGAACCGGCAGTGATATCGCCGACATTCTACTGGGCTACCCGTCGTCAGGATCGGTCCAGACCAGCAGCCACGTCGCGTACTTCGTCAACTACTACTCGGGCTTCTTCCAGGACGATATTCGGGTGAATAACAAGCTGACCGTTAACGTCGGGCTTCGCTATGAGTACGAAAGCGGAGAAACCGAGAAGAACCAGAACATGCTGGTGGGTTTCAACCGGACTGCGCTGAATCCGATTCAGGCGAGCCTTCCCGCGGGTTCGGGCGTCCTGGCAAATGGACTCCCGCTGATCGCCGGGAATGGAAATCCGACCGCATGCTGCAACGCTCTCAAGGACAAGTTCGGTCCGCGCCTGGGCTTCGCGTATCAGATCAACGACAAGACCACGTTCCGCGGCGGTTGGGGCATGTTCTACGCGCCGGTGTACTTCGGTCTCGACAGCCAGTATTCTCCGGGCCTCGCCCAGACGACTACGTATCTGGCCAGTGCCGACGGAAATGCGACTCCAGCGGGCAGCCTGTACAATCCGTTTCCGAACGGCATCATTCAGCCGGCCACCATCCAGCAGGGCATCCTGCAACAGCTTGGAGGAACCACGACGTTTCCCGATCAGAGCCGCACGCAGGGCCGCGTCCAGCAGTTTTCGGCGGACATCCAGCGGCAGTTGCCCTGGGGTGTGGCGTTTGAAATCGGCTACATCGGGTCCCGATCCGTTCAGCTTCAGTACGGCTCGACGGGTACCACTTATCTGCAGATCAATCAGGTGCCGACGCAATATCTCTCCATGGGTTCGGCTCTGACGTCGAAGGTGGCGAATCCCTTCTACAAGCTGCCCAACGTGGGCGGAGTTCTCGCCGCTTCGACCGTCTCGCAAGCGCAATTGCTGATGCCATACCCGGAATATCAATTGGTCCAAGACGCGACCAACGGCGGCAAGGCGCAGTACGATTCGCTGATCATGAAGGCGCAGAAGCGAATGTCCAAGGGACTGACCTTCCTTTCCACCTTCACCTGGTCGAAGAACATGGACAACACCTTCGGTGCGGGCGGATCCAATTACTTCAACACGTATGCCGGCAGCACCCCGTCTTCGAATCCGCAGAACGTGTACAACCTGGCCGCCGAATGGGCCTATGGGGCGGGCACCACGCCGTGGCGCAGCACCGCTGGCTGGACCTACGAATTGCCGTTGGGCAAGGGCAAGCCGTGGCTGAATAACAACCAGGCTCTCAACTACGCCGTCGGCGGATGGTCATTGAACGGCACGATGATCGTTTCCTCGGGGTTCCCGCTGTTCGTGTATCAGGCCAATAACAATTCAGCGATCGGTGCGCAGGTGCAGCGCCCGAATGCTACAGGCGTCAGCCCGGCGGTCGGCGGCAGCCCTGAAGATCGGGTGGGTGGCTACATCAATCCCGCGGCGTTTTCGCTCGCCCCCGCGTATACGTTCGGAAACCTCGCCCGTAGCATCAACTATCTTGGCCCTGGAATGGTGAACTGGGATCTATCCCTGTTCAAGACCGTCACGATTCGCGAGCGCTTCCATGCCCAGTTCCGCGCCGAGGCGTTGAACGCATTCAATACACCGGATTTCGCGAATCCCAACACGCAATTCCAGGGATTTGATAAGAACGGGAAGCTGGTGGGAAGCTTCGGACAACTGCTGTACCAGGCGAATCTGCCGAGAGAATTGCAACTCGGCATCCGGCTGTATTTCTAATTCCAGTTTCCGAGATGCGCGCTTTTGATTCATGTGCCACTCAACGTCCCGCCGCCTTGTAAGCGCCACCTGGACAGCCCCATGCGTCAGCTTGGGGCTACGGGGGGCGCATAGCGATAGCCCCAAGCTGACGCATGGGGCTGAACCGAGGCGGGTTGGAAGCGACGTAATCACCGAAATTCAGTCGCTCCGTTCCTGCCCCACGTTTGGAAGCTTGCGTTACTTCCGGTAGACTCTTCTGAAGAGGACCTTCATGCACCGACTTCTGATTCTGGCCGCGGTGGCGGCCGCCATTGCCTCGGAACCCATTGCGTCCGCCCAGTGGAAACCCAAAGATACCGAATGGCCCAGCTACAACGCGGACACCATGGGATCGCGTTACCGGCCGCTCGACCAGATCAACGCGTCGAACTTCAGCAAACTCGAAGTCGCCTGGCGATTCAAGACCGACAGCATCGGCAATCGACCCGAGTTTAAGCTCGAAGGCACCCCGTTGATGGTGAACGGCGTGGTCTATGCTACAGCCGGATCGCGCCGCGCGGCGATCGCACTGGATGCGGTTACAGGCGAGCTGTTGTGGGTCCACGGCGAACATGAAGGCGAGCGCGGCGCGGCCTCCGTCCGCCAGCTTTCCGGACGTGGGCTCGCGTATTGGTCGGATGGAAAAGAAGAACGGATTCTCTACACCACGCCCGGCTATCGTCTGGTCTGCCTGAACGCGAAGAACGGCCAGTATTGCCCGTCCTTCGGCAGCAGCGGCATCGTGGACCTGAAGGAACAGATGGACCAGGAGATTTCGGCCTGGAACGCGAAAGGCCAGTGGGTCTCGAATCTGACTGAGGGCGAGGTCGGCATCCAGTCGGCGCCGATCGTCGGCGGCAACACGATCCTCATCGGCGCGGCATTCCGCGAAGGCATGACGCCGCACAGTATGCGTAACAACAAGGGCTACGTGCGCGGATTCGACGTACGCACCGGCAAGCGTTTGTGGATCTTCCACACCATTCCCAAGAGGGGCGAGGCCGGTTACGATACGTGGGAAAACGGATCGGCCGAATACACCGGCAACACCGGCATGTGGACCCAGCCCAGTATCGATAACGAACTCGGTCTGGCATATCTGCCCATCGAAACTCCCACGGGCGACTACTATGGCGGGCATCGGCCCGGCAACAATCTATACGGCGAGGCTTTGGTCTGCGTCGATCTGAAGACCGGCGCGAAGAAGTGGCACTACCAGTTGGTGCACCATCCGCTGTGGGACATGGATATTTCGTCCACACCGCTTCTGATGAACATCAACGTGAACGGCAAGGCGATCAAAGCAGTGGCACAGCCGACGAAACAGGGATTCCTGTATGTGTTCGATCGCGTCAGCGGGGAGCCGGTGTGGCCCATCAACGAAAAGCCGGTGGAAGTTGGCAATGTGCCTGGCGAGTGGTATTCGAAGACGCAGCCGTTCCCGTCCAAGCCTCCGATTTACAGCCGCAACGGAGTGCTCGAATCGGACATCATCGATTTCACGCCCGATCTGCATCGTCAGGGCATAGAGATCGTGAGCAAGTATAAAATCGGCCCCGTATTCACGCCGCCGGCGCTCAGCACCATCGGTGGTCCGCTTTCCACTCTCACGCTCGGAACCGCCAGCGGAGGCACCAACTGGCCGGGCGCGTCGTTCGATCCGGAAACGCACATTGTGTACGCTTTCGCTTGCAACGCTTGTCTGACGCCGATTGGCGTGGTCCCATCCAAGCCTGAAATTTCGGATATGAAGTACGTGATGGGCATGGCCGGACGCGAATTGACCATCGCGCGCGGTCCTGGCGAAAACGCCGGCGCCGATTCCCCCAAGCAGCCGCCGCCGGATCCAAAGGCGATGGCTGCTGCGATGGCAGCCTACACCGCCCTCAATGTTCAGGGGTTGCCGCTGATCAAGCCGCCGTACGGGACCATTTCGGCGATCAATCTGGATCGCGGCGATATCCAGTGGCAGACACCGCACGGCGATACGCCGGATGCCATCCGCAATAATCCTGCGCTCAAGGGAATGAACGTCGCGAAGCTCGGGCAGATGACCTATAACGTCGGTACCTTGGTCACCAAGTCCCTGGTGATCGCCGGCGACGGAGTGGTCACCTCGACACAGGATCATCCGCGCGGCGCGATGCTGCGCGCATATGACAAGACGAACGGCAAGGAAGTCGGCGCCGTGTTCATGAAAGCTCCGCAGAGCGGATCCCCGATGACCTATGCGATCAACGGGAAGCAGTACATCATCGTCGCCACCAGCGGAGGAAATGAGTCCGGCGAATACGTCGCGTTCACGCTGCCGGAGAGCGTAGAGCAAAAGCCCCCGACCGGCGGCAACGGCCGGCAACAATAGCTCGAGGGCGGATCACAGGCTGAAGCCTGTGCCACCAATTTGTAGGGCCGTGTGGCACGAACTTTAGTCTGTGAGTCTTGCGAAGCCCGCGCCACACATATACGCTAAGATAAATCCATGAAGACCGCGATCATCGCAATCATTGGAATATCGATCATCGGCTTAACCATTTCGCGCGCTCAGGACGCGACCAAATCCGTTTGGGATGGCGTTTATAGTGACGATCAGGCCAAGCGAGGATCGGCGGTGTATGCCGAACAGTGCGCGTCCTGTCACGGCGATCAGCTCACCGGCGGCGAGATGGCCCCTCCCCTGGCCGGTGGCGAGTTTCTTTCCAACTGGAACAGCCTGTCGGTGGGCGACCTTTTTGAACGCATCCGTACTGGAATGCCTCCGGCGCAACCTGGAAAGCTCGGCCGCGAAGCGAAGGCGGACATAGTCGCCTACATGCTCGCGTTCAACAAGTTCCCGGCCGGTGGAAAAGAAATGTCTTCCGCCACGGAGATGTTGAAGCAAATCCGTATTGACGCGCAAAAGCCGGAAAAGAAATAGCCCTTATACCCCCTTTCTAAAGTAGTACTACTCATCAGCCGATAAGTGTCTGATGAAGCTCAGACGGTCCTTTCTTCTCTTAGTCTTCGCCACTTTCGCCGCGTTCGCGCAGCGGAAAGACCCGGCAGAGTACGCCGCTCCGGCAACGCGCGACCTTAAGATCTCCGTCCAGGCGCCGAGCCGCGCATATGCGCTGCCTCGCCCCGCCGCGGTTGGACTCGGCGGCCTTTCGACGGAAGAGCGTGGAAAGCTCGGCACAGTGGGAGCGATGCGGCGCGTCGGCCTGCATCGAATCCTTCCGGAGAACGGGCTCGCGCGAGGAACGTGGACCGCGCTGCCGGATGGACGCTCCATCTGGCGGGTCGCGATTCGATCCGACCAGGCGACGGGAATGCGCGTCGAATTCACGAATTTCGCCATCGGCGCCGGAAAGATGTGGATTCACACGGCCAACTCCATGGACGGTCCCTATACCGGACGCGGTCCCTATGGAAACGGCGAGTTCTGGACTGCCACCGTCGAAGGCGACTCCGCCATCATCGAATATGAGCCCGAGAATCCGCTGCACAGGGGCGCGCTTCCGTTTCACGTGCATCGGATTTCGCACCAGGAATTCAGCGCCAACGATGCGCTGCCCCCTCAGACGTTCGATCCGGCCGCGTCCTGTAATCTCGACGTGAACTGCTATAGCGACTGGCTGACGACCAAGAAATCGGTGGCGCATATTCAGTTCGAAGAAACGCAAGGAGTGGAGCAGGGCACGTTCCTATGCTCCGGAGCCCTGGTGGGAACCCGTGACAACAGTTTCAAGCCGTATCTTCTGACTGCCGGCCACTGCATCCACGACGAGCCGGCTGCACGGTCGCTCGAAACCTTCTGGGCCTACGAATCGACCGGCTGTAATCTAGGACCGCCCGCCAGCCGCGGCACGCTGAATTCGCAAAATGGAGGCCATCTGCTCGCGTGGGCGACAATCCCACAAGGCGACTATAGCCTGGTCTTGCTCCCGAACGTTCCCTCCGGAGTGGTGTTCGCCGGTTGGGACACGAACGACCTGAACGTAGGTGCTTCACTGACCGGGATTCATCATCCCGAAGGCTCGTACAAGCGAATTTCGTTCGGTCATTCCATCGCCAGCTTCGATGTGTTCGTTGGGGACGATTTCGCGCCCGCCGACCTGTATCATGCGGTAGCTTGGGACGACGGATTGACCGAGCCTGGATCGTCGGGATCGCCGCTGTTCAGCGGACCGGGCGTAATAGTGGGCATGCTCACCTATGGACCAGCGATTTCCGGCGCTCAGCAATGTTCGACCGGCGCGCTGGGCGGGTACGGGAAATTCTCCAACGCGTACCCGTTCCTGCAGGCGTACCTAGAAGATCTTCCTTCTTCACAAGTGACGCCCTCGCCGGCGAATCTGCAGTTCACCGGTCTGAATCATGCGATCACGGGAAACGCGACGCAGACGGTCACATTGGCTGTAGCGTCCCCAGCGGGAGTCGCGTGGTCCGCTCGCGCCGATGCGCCGTGGGTCCATATTTCGCAGGCTTCCGGAACGCTTTCCGCGACCGGACCCGCGAAATTCAACGTGAGCGTAGATCCGAAATACTTCCTCACTTCGGATACTTTCACGTCGACCATCACTCTCCTTTCCGGCGCCGCGCCGCCGGTGTTCGTGAACGTTTCGGTCAACATGAAGATCGATATCTCCAACGTGACGGTGACGGCAGCGCCGAATCCGGTGCCGCAAACCGGAACGTCCTGGGCGTTGACACTGAATCTGCAGGAGACCGCGGGCGCTGCGACCACGCTGACTGGGTTGAAGATCGATGGCGTGGACTATAGCGCCAACATTCCTGTGTGGTTCGGCTCCGCGAATCTTTCCGCAAACGGATCGCTCAGCGGCGTCATCCATACGGCGGGCCTGTATACGCCGGTGACGAAATATTTCGAGTTCTTCGGAAAAGACGCCGGCAGCGGGCAAACGTGGTATCGCCTGGTCACGGTGACGTTCACGAACTAAAGAATTTCCAGCATGCTATCAGGGACTTGGCGCAGCGGCACAGGCTCGCCCGCGCGAACCCTATCGATCATGAGGCATGAAGAAATACATCCGCGAAATGCTCAACGATCTGCGGCGCAAGAACAGTAAAGACTTCATTCCTTCGATTCCCAAGCCATCGACGGCCGCTCCCGCGCAGAGCGAGAATGCGTCCGTGCCCACGGACTTGGAAAATCAGGAATTGTCGGACGATCCATTGGAGCGCGCGCGTCAACTCGATTTTCAGGCGCAGCAATCCGAAGAGCGGCAGAATAGCTAGCCCGCAGCGCAGACGAAGCGTAGGGCAGACGATCGGTTTTTGTCGTCTGCCGGCCGCTGGCAACGAAAAAGACAGACCACGAAAAACGATGGTCTGTGCTACGACGCCGGCGAATCCTTGCCCAGCAGCACCGCATGACGCGCGCCAGTTGCGGACGGCAGATTACCCGGACGGCGCTGGATGAATTCGTAGGCGAGAATCGCGAAAGCGATGGCTTCCTTGGCATCCGGATCGATGCCGTGATCGGCTGTAGTGCCGATGGTCAGAGCCGGCAGAAGCTCGCGCAGGCGCCGCATCAGGTAGCGATTGTGAACGCCGCCGCCGGATGCAATCACCTCGCGAATACCCATGTGACTCGCGATTGCCGCGGCAATGGTTCGCGCGGTCAGCTCGGTTGCGGTGGCGATGAGATCGGCGAGCGGGAGTCCGCTGGCGATCAAGCCGCTGACGAATTCGCGTCCGAATTGTTCGCGTCCGCAGGCCTTGGGAGGGTCCAGCGCGAAGTAGGGATTGCTCAACATCGAATCGAGCAGGCGGCGGTTGATTTTCCCGTGCCGCGCGATGCGGCCGTCGCGATCGAAGGTCTGGCGGCCGTGAGTGTGATGTGCGACCAGCGCATCAATGACCATGTTTCCCGGTCCGATGTCGAATGCGATGACGTCGTCGCGTTCACCGCCTGGCGGAATCACAGTGATGTTCGCGATGCCGCCGATGTTCAGGGCCACGCGTCCAATGCTGCGGTGGCGGAACAGGAGGAAATCGACATTAGGCACTAGCGGCGCGCCTTTGCCGCCGGCGGCGATATCACGTTCGCGAAAATTCGAGATGGTCCACAAGCCGGTTCGCTCCGCGACAATAGCGGCCTCTCCGATTTGCAGCGTGCTGGCGACGCGGTGGCCAAGATATTCGACCGGGTCGGCTTCGTGAAAGATGGTTTGGCCGTGCATACCGGCGATCACGATGGAATCGAGCGGCACTCGTCCACGGCGGCAAGTATGGATGATCGCGCCAGCGTAAAGTTCTCCCAACAAGAAGTTGAGCCGCGCGATGGTCGCCGTGTGGGTCATCGAATTGGACACGGAGAGAATCGCTTCACGAACCAGCTTCGGATAAGGAGTGGTGCGGAAGGCCAACGGTTTTACACGCACACCCGCCCGCTTGCGCGAAATATCGACGATGGCGACGTCGATCCCGTCGAGCGACGTTCCGCTCATGATGCCGGCGACTCTCAATTCTTCAATTCCTTTTGAAGAGCCGCCAAAAGTTGAAGCGCTTCGATGGGCCGTAGATTATCGAGGTTCAAATCCCGAATGCGATCCGCGAGTTCGTGGTTGACCGGTTCGAACAGCCGGATCTGCACGGGAGCTGCTCTTGGTACGAAGTCTTCGTGATGCGCGAGAATCTGGCGGGCGCGCTCGATCACGCTCATCGGCAACGCCGCGAGCCGCGCGACTTCGATCCCGTAGCTGCGGTCGGCTGCGCCGGGCTCGACGCGGCGGAGAAACAGGATCTGGTCGCCGGACTCTTTGACGGAAACGTGAAGATTGCGGACGCCTTCAAGCTGATCCGCAAGCTCGGTCAGCTCGTGATAGTGCGTGGCGAACAGCGTCATGGCGCGAATATTCCGGTGGATGTGTTCGACCACGGCCCAGGCGAGCGCCAGACCATCGTAGGTCGAAGTTCCGCGGCCGATCTCATCGAGCACGATCAAACTGCGCGACGTTGCGGTGTTGAGGATCACCGCAGTCTCGGTCATTTCGACCATGAATGTGGATCGGCCGCGCGCAAGATTATCCGCAGCACCGATTCGGGTGAACACCCGATCCACAATCGGGACCAGCGCCGAATCCGCCGGAACAAAAGAACCCAACTGCGCCAGAATCGAGAGCAGCGCTGCCTGCCGCAGGTAAGTCGATTTGCCGCCCATGTTCGGTCCCGTGATCACCGCGATGAATTCGGTTTCGGGGTGGAAATACAGATCGTTGGGAATGAAACGCTGGGCGTCTTTTTCAGTCAATTTCTCGATGACGGGATGACGCCCGGCGATAACCGACATTTCGCCCGACTGTGAGAATCGCGGACGGGTATACCGATTTTCGACGGCGATCTCGGCGAGCGCCAGTGTCACGTCGAGCTCGGCCACGGCAGCGGCCGTAGCTTTGATGCGCGCGGCGTGGGATGCCGACAGCGCGCGAAGCTGCTCGAACACTTCCCGCTCTATGGCCAGGATTTTTTCCTCGGCTTCCAGAATTTTGGTTTCCAGTTCCTTCAATTCGGGCGTGGTGAATCGTTCCGCGTTGACCAGCGTCTGCTTGCGCTCGTAATCGGTCGCGGCCAGATGAAGATTCGCCTTAGAGATTTCGATGTAGTATCCGAAAACGTTGTTGAAGCGGACTTTCAACGACGCGATGCCGGTGCGCGTTCGCTCGCGCTGCTCGATTTGCGCGATGTACGTGCGGCTGTTGCGGCTGATGTCGCGCAACTCGTCCAGGCGTGGATCGAAGCCGTCGCGAATCGCGCCACCGTCGTTGAGATTCACCGGCGGCTCATCCGCCAGCGCGGCCAAGACACGATCGCGAACTTCTTCCACTTCATCCAGCCGCGACTGAATGTCACGGAGCCGCGCCGACTGCGTGGGCTGCCGCTTCAAATCCGGAATCACGGCGAGAGAACGGGCCAGCGCCGCAAGATCGCGAGGACCGGCACTGGCGAGCGTGACTTTGGCGAGCAGGCGCTCCAAGTCGAGAATCGACGCGAGAATCTTGCCAAACTCGGCGCGAAGCATCAGATTGCTGTGCAACTCTTCGAGCGCATCGAGACGAGCCTCGATTTCGGCGAGATCGATGGACGGAGCAAGCAGGCGTCGCCGCAACATCCGTCCGCCCATCCCGGTGCGCGTGCGGTCGAGGACGTTCAACAAAGTCGATTCTTTGGATTCCCCGGCAAACAGCGGTTCCACCAGCTCCAGGTTACGAATTGTTGTAGAATCCAGAACCAGCGCGTCGGCGCGATCGTAAAACGCGGGACGCTCCAGATGATCGAGCGCGGAGCGCTGTGTTTCGCGGAGATAATGCAGAATCGCAGCGGCGGCGCCGGTCGCGAGCGGCCGGCCTTCCAGTCCGCAGCCATCCAACGCGAGCAGGTGAAAATGATCGCACAGGCTGCGCGCCGCATAGTCGGCTCCGAAGATCCAGGGCTCGACGTCGGTCCGCAGGCACGGTACTTCCGATGATGAGCCCGTGGGGACCAATGCTTCGCGAGGCGTCAAGGCTTCGAGCGCTGGAGTCAGTTCGGCAAGGTCGACTTCAGTAGCGCGGAATTCCCCCGTGGAAACGTCCACGTGTGCGATCCCAGCACTGGTACGATCGGCGAATACAGCGGCAAGAAAATTGTTCTCATGCGACCGCGCGGTCATCGCGGTGCCGGGAGTGACCACGCGCGTGACTTCGCGCCGTACCAGTTTTTTCGCGAAACGCGGATCCTCGGTCTGATCGCAGATAGCGACGCGGTAGCCCTTCTGAATAAGGCGCGCGATGTAGTTTTCGGCGGCGTGATACGGGACGCCGCACATCGGAATCGGCTGGCCTTTTTCCTTATTGCGAGCGGTGAGCGTAATTTCAAGCTCGCGCGCCGCGATGACGGCGTCGTCGAAAAACAACTCGTAGAAATCGCCGAGGCGGAACAGCAACAGCGCGTTGGGAAACTGTTGTTTGATCCCGTGGTATTGCCGCATCAGCGGCGTCGAAGGCTCACCGGACATGAACTCACATTATGACTGACGGGTCGAGCCGGAGACCAGAAGTCGATTATTCGGAGCGCAGTGTGCGAGCTGGATCGATACTGCTTCCCTGCCACGCAGGGCCGACGGCAGCCACGCAGGCGCAGATCATCAGGATCAGCGTCGCGCCGCCGAGGATTTTGAGATCGTAACTTTGCACGCCATAGAGTTGATCGGCCAACACTCGTCCTGCGGCGAGCGCGCCCGCGATCCCGATCGCCAATCCAACACCTGCCTGCCCCAATGCGCCGCGCAGGATCAGACCAAGAATGTCGCTTCGGTTCGCGCCTAGCGCGCCGCGGATTCCGATCTCATTAGTTCTTTGTGCGACCGAATAAGCCGTGATTCCGTAAAGCCCTACCGAGGCGACCGCAAGCGCGAGCAGTCCGAACAATTCGGCGAGCCTGGCGATGAGCCGCTCATGGCTGAGAAGATTTCCCAGCTGGTCGTCGAGGCTCGCCAGGTCGAGCATGGTCAGGTTCGGATCGATTTCCGAAAGGGTCTGCTTCAGCTTGGGGCTCAAGCCGGCGGCCGCTCCGGTCACGTGCAGCTCGATGTTGCCGATCAAATTGGAACGGGACTTTCCAGTGTCGGACCATTCCGCCGGCCACATCTGGAGCAGCGGCAAAAAGAACATGGGCGGAGCCGGTTGGCGCGGGTTGCGGAATCGAATATTTTCCACCACGCCGACGATCTGGTAGTCGGCGCGATGTGGCGCGTCGCCCAGCCCGAAGCGCTTGCCGATGGGGTCCTCCTTCGGGAATATGCGATCGACGAAGGCCTGATTGACTACCGCAACGTGCGTGGAATCGGGAGCATCGCGCTGGTCGAACATGCGCCCGTGCAGGATTCGGGACCCGATGGTCTCGAAGAATTCCGGGCTCACCCGATCCCAGGATGGCGAATAAATCTGTCCGGGCCGCTCTTCCACGCTGACGCCGGATTGCCAGTTATTTCCTTCCATCGGACTGTACAGCGAGAGGCTGGCGTTGCGAACTCCAGGAATTTCTTTCATTCGCCGCTCGATTTCCGTGTAGATCGCGCCCAGCTTAGCCGGCGAGTATCCTCCGAATCCAGCGTGGACGTTGACCACCAGGCGTCCTTCGCTTTGATAGCCGAACTGCTGATCGGTCAGATTGCGCAAGGTCTGCAGCATAAGGCCGGCGCCGGCGATCAGGATCACGGAAAGCGCGGTCTGCACGACCACTAACGACTTCTGCGCCAGCGTGACGCGATTCCCCGTGGATCGCCCCGCACCACGCAGCGCAGCGGCCGGATCGGCACGCGAGCCCGACCATGCGGGCGCGATTCCGAAAACGACTCCAGTGACCAGAGACAAAAAAAACGCGAATCCGAGGACCGGCAGCGACGGCGTCGAGTCGATGGGCAAGGAGGCCGCGGTACCGAACGCAAGGCGGATCAGAAATCCGGTCAATTCGGTGGCGACCAGCAGCCCCGCGCCGCCTCCGGCAATCGCCAGCACCAGACTTTCGATCAGGGCGAGCCGGACAAGCCGGGCGCGAGATGCACCCAAAGCCACGCGGACGGCCATTTCGCCGCTGCGTCCCGCTCCACGAGCAAGCTGAAGATTCGCGAGATTGGCGCAGGCGACCAGCAGAACCAGCCCGGTCACGGCGATCAGTAATCGCAAATCGCGAGCATAGTTTTCCCGCATGCTGGCAATGCCGGCGCCCCCGGGAGCGAGCGAGATGTGTTGCTTCAAAAAAGCCGGCCGGTCCGATTCCCTCCGCGGTGGATTATTCTCCGTCATCCATCGCATTAGTTCCGCGTTGACTTTCGCCTGGATGGCGGCGGGCTGCCCGCCGGGTTTGACGCGCCCGATGATGTATAGCCAATGACTATTTTTCGCATCATCCAGCAGCGCACTGGCTCCGTGAGCGATTGGTTCCACCGAGAGAGGCAGCCAAAAGTCCGGCGGGTTGGGACGCAGCGTATCTCCGAAAAAGCCCGGCGGCGCTACGCCCGCGATCGTCACGGGTGTGCCGTCCAGAATGAAACTCCCGCCGATTACGGAAGGATCTCCGCCATAGCGCTGCTGCCAAGCCGTGTAACTGAGGACCGCGACGGGAGCGGCGCCGCGTCGGTCGTCATCGGAATTGATCAGTCGGCCGGCGAACGGTTTCAATCCGAACATCGAAAAATAATTGCCCGAGACAAATTGCTCCACCGAAGGCTCGGACACGGCATCCTTGCCGGGACGACGCGCACCGACCCTGGCAAGACCAGCCTGGAACGCGGCCATCTCCTCGAACTCAGGCGTGTGGTCGCGCAGGTAGCTGTACAGAGGATAGGAGAAGATCGAGAAGCGGCTCTGATAGCCGCCGATGACACAGCAATTATCTGAATCGCCTAGCCGGTAGAGCTGTTCCGGAGCCGCCACCGGCAGGGTCCGGAGCATTACCGCGTGAACCAGAGTGAAGATCGAGGTATTGGCTCCGATCCCTAACGCTAGCGTGAGGACAGCGGTGATCGTGAAGCCTTTGGTCTTGAATAGTTGACGGAAAACCAGCCGGATATCGTGAAGCATATCGAGCTTGATACCGGGGCAGGATTACGAAGGTTACTTGCCGGTCGGGGCCTCGTAGGCATTGCTGAAAAAACGTCAAGACCCGCTCACTGGCGTTCGCGGTTCGGTGCCGGGCTCCGACACAGAACCACGAGTGCAACGAGTGGGTCCAGGTTGGTGACATCACTCTTGACGCAGGGCTCGTAACGGATCGATGCGACTTGCCCGTCGTGCCGGTACAAAACTGGCGAACAGCGCGGCCAGGATGAGAACCGGAATTGTGATGAGAAACGCCGACGGGCCCGTGGGTCCCATTCCCTCCACCAGACGCTGCATGACGCTCCCCGCCGCGATCGCAGCCGTAACGCCGACGACCACGCCAAGGAAAATCATCGCGAGGCTCTGCCGCAGCACCAGCCACAGGACCTCCTGAGCACTGGCCCCCAACGCCATCCGGACGCCGATTTCCGGGATGCGCTGGCTGGTTAAATATGCGAGCACACCATAAATTCCGATGCAGGCGAGCAGCAATGCCAAGCCGGCGAAGATCGCGAACAACAACACCAGGAAGCGTTGCCGGGCAAGGGAATCGCTGACCAGCCGCTCCATGGTGTAGACCTCGTAAAGGACCTGATCATTGGTGGCTCCGCGCACCGCCTGCCGCAGCGATTCAACCGTGCGCAAGGGATCGGTATTGGTACGCACGGTGATGGACATGAGCTCGGACCAACGAGGCACCAGCCGATCCGGAACCTGCGCGAAGGGATAGTAGAGCTGCGCGCGCACCTTGGCCTGATCGTCTCCTGCGAGTCCCCAATAGCGGACGTGGCCCACTACTCCGACTACGGTGGCGGGATCAGCGCCCAGATTGATCCACAGATGCTTTCCGATGGGATCCTGTCCGGGGAACGCCTGTTGCGCCATTACCTCATCGATCACGGCGACAGACCGCGATCCCAATCGGTCGTGCTCATCCAAGAATCGGCCCTTACGCAGCGGGATGTGCATGACTTTCAAATAGTCCGGGGTCGCACTGGTGGCCAGCACCAACGGCTTTTGATTTTCCGGAACCGAAGCCGCGCTGGTCCCGTAGCCTTGTGCGTTGTTGCCCTGTTGCATGGGGACTGTGTCGACGATCGCGGCGGCGAGCACTCCAGGCACTCGGACGGCACGATCCAGGATGTCCTGCCAAGCCGCACGGATCCGAGCGGGGCTCGCGAGCGTGGCGGGCGAAAGCGCCGCGCGAGCAGTCATCACATTGTTGACATCTATGCCGGGATCGAGTGACGCCTGCCGTAACAGGGTGCGCCCAATCATGGCCGCGGAGACGAGCAGCACGACCGATAGCGCGATCTCGGAAATAACAAACGCCCCGTGCAGGCGGCGCGAGCTTCCGGTAACGGTTCGCGCTCCGGCGCGGAGCGTCTCGTCCAATCGGCGCGAGGGGGCACGCAGGGCCGGCGCCAATCCGAACAAAATACCGCACAACACGGACACGGAGATGGCAAACAGCAGTACGCGCCAATCCAGTTGAATTTCTTCGGCGCGGGGCAAATCACCCGGCCAGAGTTTTACAAACGGGCGCAATCCGATGGCGGCAAGGCTGATGCCCAGCACACCGCCGGCGAATCCCAGGACGACGCTTTCCGTCAGACATTGGCGGATCAATCTGCCTCGCCTGGCGCCCAGCGCCACACGCATGGCAAGTTCCCGCTCGCGCGATACGGCGCGCGCCAATAACAAACTCGCGACGTTCGCGCAGGCAATCAGCAGGACCAGGCTGACCGCGCCCAGCAGCAACCAAAGCGTCGAACGGACGTCTCCCACCTCCAGACGAAGCGTCTCCGCCCCTAAGCCGCGGGTCTTATTCGTGTCCGGATACTGCCCCGCTAAATGGCCGCCGATCACTGCCAGTTCAGCTTGCGCCTGTCCCAGCGTCGCACGTTGCCGAAGACGTCCGAAACCGCGAACGGGATGCGCCACCCGACGCTGCATCCACGTTTGGGTATCCTGACCGATCGCCGTAAACGTACCGGCCTCCGTCCGATCAATCCGAAACTCCGGAGCCGCGACACCGACGACGGTGTAGCGCTTGCCGTCGAGGACCACCGCTGTTCCCAACACCGCCGGGCTCCCGCCGAATTTGCGTTGCCATAAGCTGTAGCCCAGGATGACGACCGGCGTGCCGCCTGGCTGGTCCTCCTCAGGCAAGAACGCCCGTCCCCGAAAAACCGGGACGCCCAGGACGGAAAACAAGTTGGATGTAGCCTCAAAAGCCGCAACACGCTCCGCCTCCCCCGGTTCGCTCAAGGTGCCCTCATTGAATAACGCGCCCGCAAGGTCGAGCGTGCGGCTTTCTCGTTGGCAATCCAGAAAGTCAGGATAGGAGAGATTCTGTTTCCCCCACAGGGCGGCGTTCCAGCCTTCCGTTTGGCCTTGCACCGACACGAGCCGGCGGGGTTCCGCATAGGGCAGCGGCTTCAACAACACACCGTTAACCACCGTGAACATCACCGTGGTCGCCCCGATACCGAGGGCTAAAGTCGTGAGCGCGACGGCGGCAAATCCAGGCTTCTGCCGCAGAGTGCGAAGAGCGTAGCTCGCGTCCTGCCACAGGTCCTCCAGCCAGCGGGTGCCACGGGCATCGCGGCATTCTTCTTTCACCTGCTCCGGACCGCCGAGATCGAGCCGGGCCAAGCGCCTCGCGTCCTCGGGAGTGTGGCCCCGCGCAATCAGATCGGACGTATGTTGCTCAAGATGGAAGCGCAGTTCCTTATCGAGTTGCGATTCCATTTGATTTCGATGCCACAAACGCTGCCACCAGGAAGCCATAAATTAGTCCGTCCTCAGGGTGATGGATGGATCTACTCGCGCCGCGCGCCATGCGGGAACCCAGCATGCGATTCCCGACACGCCCGCCAGCAGCGCGATCACGCCGAGATATGTGACCGGATCGAGCCGCGAGATGCCGAACAACAGAGTGATCAGGGCCTGGCTGGCGATGACTGCTCCCGCGAGACCGATCGCGATGCCGAGCCCGGTAAGCGTCATCGCCTGGCGAATCACCAGCGCGACGATGTCGCCACGGGTCGCACCCAGCGCGGAGCGGACTCCGATCTCGCGTGTTCGTTCGGTAACGCTGCCGGAAAGAACGCCGTAGATGCCGGTCGCGGCGAGCGCCAGCGCCACGATGCCGAACGCCTCGAACAAAATCAGCGCAAATCCACGCTCGGCTGCCGACGCAGCCACCAGCTTCTCCATGGTGGCGACGCGCACGATCGGCTGATCCTTATCCACCGACCAGATGGCGTCTCGAATGGCGGGAGCCAGCGCCGCCGCGTCGCCGTGCGCGCGCACCACCAGCGTCAGCGGATTGTCGGCCCACAGCCATTGCGCGGTCGCGACGTAGAATCCGTTCGATTCGCTTACCGCCAAAGACGTCTGCTTGACGTCGCCCACCACGCCGACGATGACGTCCCACGGCCGGTCGTTGTCGCCGCCGAAGCGAACGCGCTGACCGATGGGGTCCAGACCGCCGAACTTGCGCTTCGCGAAAGATTCGTTGATCAGAACCGGCCGCGCCGGGGCGGGGAGCATGTCGTGCACGTCGAGCAGGCGTCCGCGGCGGAGCGGGATGCTCATGGTTTGAAAATATTCGGGTGTGACGGCGTAGCGATACGCGCGATGGTCGTCGTTGGGATCGTTGTCGTTTTCGAAATGGCCGCCGAAGACCTCATTCGAGGCATCGTCGCCCAACGGCAACACATTGGTGAACGCCGCGCTTGCAACGCCCGGGACTTGTTTGACCGCGTCCAGCGCCTGCGCGAAGAAGCGGTGATAATCCTGGTCCTTCGGGTAGCGGCGAGGGCTGGAGACTTGTACCTGCATGGTGAGAACATGCGAGGCGTCGAATCCCGGTGCAATCGCGAAAAGACGTTGCAGGCTGCGTAACAGCAATCCCGCACTCACCAGTAGGACCAGGGCGAGCCCGACCTCCGCGACAACTAAAGTGCGGCGCGTCAACTGGTGACCGCCGGCGCTACGCCGCGAGCTTTGCTGCAGTCCGATGTGCAGTTCATCGCGCGAGGCGTGCAGCGCGGGAACCAGCCCGACCATCAACCCGATCAGAGTGCTGACGGCCAACGCGAACGCGAATGCTGCGCTGTCCACACCGATCGCGCCGATTCTGGGCAGCTCCGGAGGACTGAGCGCCACCAACCCGCGCACACCGAGTTCCGCGATTACCATGCCCAGAAGGCTGCCGGCGAGCGAGAGCAGCAGACTCTCCGTGAGAAGTTGCCGTATCAGACGCGTTCGTCCCGCGCCAAGAGCGGCGCGCATTGCGAATTCGCCGCGCCGTTGAGCGCCGCGAGCGAGCAGCAGATTGGTGACATTCACGCAGGCGATCGCCAGCACCAGGAGAACGGCGCCGATCACCGCCAGCAGCGCGGGCTTGACTCCGCGCGTAACAGCGTCCTGCAACGAATCCACCATCAGCCCCAACTTCATGGACGCCCACGGCGGCCTGGAAAATTCCGGCGTGGGCGTGTGCGCGATCTGGTCGAGCTCGGCTCTGGCCTGATCCGTTCCCATGCCTGCCCGAAGGCGCCCTACCATGCGCAGATGATGACCCCACTCCCGGCCCTGCGCTGGGAGCGTGGCGTCATACTGCAATAGCGACCAGATCTCCGTCGAGGGGGCCAGAACATTTTCGAATCCAGCCGGCATCACGCCCATCACGGTATAAAGATTGTCGTTCAGCGTAATCTCGCGTCCCGCGATCGTGCGATCGGAGCCAAACTTCCGGCGCCACAACGAGTCGCTCAGGATGACCCGGTCGGGGCCATGGATCCGGTCGTCCGCTGGATCGAAGTCGCGTCCCAGCGCCGGTGCGACGCCGAGTGCGTGGAAGTAGTCCGCGGTGACGCGTTGTCCATCGAATCGCTCGGGCTCGGAGGGACCGGTCATGGTCGGCTGCCACGGTTTGAACACCGCGATCGCTTCAAACGTACGGCTCCGCGCCGCTAATTCGCGATACGTCCCGAAGGCTTGATTGCCGCGCGCACCGCCAGGGCCCGCGTACCAGATCATCATGACGCGCGAGGCGTGAGGATACGGCAGCGGCTCGAACAGAATCGGGTTCACCGCGCTGAAAATCGCCGTGCTCGCGCCGATGCCCAGCGCCAACGTAACGATGCTGACGGCCGCGAATCCTGGTTTCTGGCGCAAGGCGCGAAGCGCATAGCTCGCGTCATGCCACAGGTCCTCCAGCCAGCGGGTGCCGCGCGCGTCGCGACATTCTTCTTTCACCTGCTCCGGACCGCCGAGGTCGAGCCGCGCCAGTCGCCTGGCGTCCGCGGGCGTGTGGCCGCGCGCGATGAGTTCGGCCGTATGTTGCTCGAGATGGAAACGCAGCTCTTTTTCAAGCTGATCTTCCATCTGATTTCGACGCCACAAACGATTCCACCAGGTCATTCGGCGCCTCCCTCGGAGAGGTCGAGAATCAGACCGACCGCGCCCGTCAAGCGCTGCCAGCTTGCGGTTTCCGTGTCGAGCTGCGCCCGGCCTTTCCGCGTCAAGCGGTAAAACTTCGCTTCACGCCCGGTCTCGGTTTCCTTCCAGTCAGCGGCCAAGAGTCCGCGGTTTTCGAGACGGTGTAACGCGGGGTAGAGCGATCCTTGTGGAACTTGGACGACGTCGCGAGAGACTTGCTGAAGACGTTGCGCGATCGCGTATCCGTGGACTGGACCGAGTGCGACCACCTTCAGGATCAACAAGTCGAGTGTGCCTTGCGGGAGATCGGATTTGGGCGTCATGAGGTATGCCTCGTTCTTCTACCTATAGCACATGTAGAAGCCAAAGGTATGGACGTGGAGGTGTCCTGACGGTAGGAAGAACGTGTTTGAACGCTCTATCGAGCGTTACGCGCTCCATTACTGTCGCGCCTCCCTTTCGAAATTTAGATTTGCGGCCGCAATCTTCCGTCAATTGGCCGCAACGGAACGGCATCGCCACAATCACGTGCGACTGCTCGCCACAAACTAACGCAGAAGGCGCTCGCCCATCGTCACACTAAAAGCTAGCTGCATGTCACGTTGCGACGGGAGTAACTCGAGTACTTCACCGCCCCGCGGTAAGTCTGGAAGCCGATGAGAGCGCCAAACCGTTCTGAGCCGAGGATAGCGGGGAGTCCGTAAAGTGCGGCCGGACGGAAGTGGGAAGTTGTTGATGGCGCGCGAAATCGAGTTGCGCGTTGGAGCGTGAAGGGAAGTTTTCAGCTTGAGAGATTGCGGAAAACCCGGCATCCACCGCTCCCTATGGTCGCGGCTCATTGAGGAAGTTTCCGGCCATCAATTTCTCGATGTGCTTTGCGATGACGTCGACTTCCAGGTTCAACCGCGCTCCTAAGCGTGCGGAACCCAGGGTCGTATTTGCGTAGGTGTGGGGAATGATGGTCACGCTGACAACGGGACCGGGATCGAGAGCGGCGATGGTCAGACTGATGCCGTCGATCGATAGGGAGCCTTTATGAACCAGGTACCGGTCGAGTTCGGCGGGAACGCGCACCTTCAGCCAATAATTCTGGTCGCCCAGAGCATCGAGCGAAATCAGCTCGCCAGTGGCGTCGACGTGACCTTGCACGATGTGTCCGGATAGCCGCGTGGCCGGCGTCACTGGACGCTCAAGATTGACGCGCGAACCGGCAACGAGATCGCCGAGATTGCTGCGGCGCAGTGTTTCTGGGGCAAGATCGGCAGCGAAAGAATCGCGGGTGCGGTCGAGCGCCGTCAAGCACACGCCGTTAACGGCGATGCTGGCGCCCTCCGACAAATCTTCGAGGACGGTCGTGCACCGGACGCGCAGACGGCTTCCGGCGGCAACTACTGTTCCCAACTCTTCAATGATTCCCGTGAACATCCTTCTCCAACCAGTCTTTTTCCAGCCACGCCTCCACGGCAAATTCGGTCGCCGTAATGGGAAGCACGCGCACATCGCGAAAGCGAATGGCATCCGCGCGGCGTCGCCGTCCCAGGCCGCCCGCGACCGGAAGCGATTGCGTCCCGCCCAGAATCTTCGGAGCGTAATAAAAGAAAATCTTGTCCGCGACTTCGGATTCGAGGGCGGTCCAATTCACGCGGCTGCCGGCTTCGATCATCAGCGAAATGTATTTTTCACGCGCCAGAAGATCGACTACGGCGCGCAAGTTGACGCGACCGTCCACATCTTCCAGCGCTTCCACGCGAACGCCCTTCGCTTCGAGCCGGCCCCGGCGCTCGGCTGATCCGGCCGAAGTCGTGACCACCAGAACATCGTTTTCGCAGGAAGCGGCCATGTGCGAATCCGGCGGTAAACGGAGCTGTGAATCGAGCACGATGCGCAGAAGCGGCCGGGCTCGTTCCTCGCCGCTGCGATCGGTCAAGCGGCAGTCGTCGGCGAGGACCGTGCCGATCCCGGTAAGGATCGCATCGGAGGCATGCCGCAGTTTCTGCACGTGAGCGCGTGCCAGTTCACTGGTGATCCAGCCTGCATTGTCCTCGGGAGCAGCGATTTTTCCGTCCAGCGTAAGCGCCGCTTTCAACGTCACGAGCGGGCGTCCCGTTCGAGAAAAATGAATGAACGCCGGATTGAGCTCCTCCGCGCGCGGCGCATAATCGCCGGCGATTTCGACCTCGACTCCGGCCTCGATCAATTGATCGAATCCGCGCCCGCGCACCTGGGGATTGGGGTCCTTCATCGGCGAAACCACTTTTTTGATTCCAGCCGCGACGATCGCGCCGGTGCAGGGCGGAGTGCGTCCATGGAACGAATGCGGCTCGAGAGTGACATACATGGTCGCGCCGCGCGACTTCTCGCCGGCCTCTTCGATCGCCAGAACTTCGGCGTGCTTCACACCGCGGGCAGTGTAGAAACCGCGCCCCACCACGGCGTCGTCGCGGACGATCACCGCTCCCACGGCCGGATTCGGCGACACGCGTCCGACACCGCGAGCCGCCAGCTCCAGCGCTTCTTCCAGGTAGCGGTTCATTTAGTCGAATAGTGATGCTACGAACGTTTCCGGATCGAACGGAAGCAGATCGTCCACCTGTTCGCCGACGCCTACGTAGCGGATCGGCAGATTCAGCTCGCGCGAAATCGCGACCACCACGCCGCCCTTCGCGGTGCCGTCGAGCTTGGTCAGGATAATGCCGGTGACGGCGCTGCTCTGGGTGAATTTGCGCGCCTGCTCCAGACCGTTTTGGCCGGTGGTCGCTTCGAGCACCAACAGCACTTCGTGGGGAGCGCCGGGAATTACGCGCGCCGCGGTCCGGCTCATTTTTTCGAGCTCGGCCATCAGATTGGTCTTGGTATGCAGACGGCCCGCGGTGTCGACAATCACGCAATCCACTTTGCGCGCCTTGGCGGCTTGCAGCGCGTCGAAAACGACGGCGCTCGGATCGGCGCCGGTCTGCTGCCGGATCATTTCGGCGCCGGTGCGTTGCGCCCAAATCTCCAATTGCTCGACTGCGGCGGCGCGAAACGTATCGGCCGCGCACAACAGCACACTGCGGCCTTCGGATTGAATGCGCCGGGTGAGCTTCCCGATCGAAGTGGTTTTGCCGGCGCCGTTGACGCCCACTACCATGACGACCGCGGGCGGCTCCGTGACTTGCGGCAAGGGTCGTTCGGTCGCTTGAAGAATTTCGAGCAGATGCTCGCGGATCAGGTTTTTCAGTTCGGCAGCGTCGCCCACCATGTGACGATCCACGCGCTGGCGGATGCGCTCCAGAATTTCGCCGGTGGTGGTGGCGCCGATGTCGGCCGTGACCAGCGCGTATTCCAACTCCTCCAGGACGTCTGCGTCGATCTCCTTGCGCCCGCTGACCGCGTCCTCGATCTTCTCCAGCAACCCCGCCCGGGTTTTCTGAATGCCGGCCTTGAGGCGTTCGAGAAGATTGGGCTCAGACGGTTTAGTGGAGCCAAAGAGAGACGTGATCATACGGGAATCCGCCGGTAAGCGGCAAATTCCAGTGTATCAGTGGTTTAAGTAGCCGATTACGGCAGCCGCATGTCGACGCGCCGGTCGCGATTGATCTGTTCCGTGAAGCGGCGATCGACGGACGACAGAGGCACTTGCCGGTCCTCACGCTCGCGCGTCGTGAAGTATAGCTGATCGCCTTCCACGCGATATGTGGTCGCGGCTTGGATCGTATGATCAATGAACGCAATCAGGTAATAATCCGGCTTGCGATAGTACGATTCAGTGGAACTGCCGGGAGGCGGAGGAGTCGGCGTGAAATTCTGATTGATCACCACCGGCTGCTGCGGCTGCGATCCGTAGTCTTCGGGATAGCCACCATAGCCGGCAGAGCCACCATAGCCGCCGCCATAACCGTATCCGTCGCCGTATCCAGAACCGTAGTAACCGCCAGGATAGCTGTAGGAATCGTAGTAGCCGGCCGTGGGCCAGCCCCAGCCCGAGCCCCAATAGGGCCAACCCCAACCCCAGCCGAATCCGTAGTACGGCCATCCGTAGCCGAGCCCGAATCCGAAGAAGCCGCGGTTGAATCCACGATTAAAACCACCATTGAAGCCGCGATTGAAACCGCCGTTGAATCCGCGATTGAACCCGCCGTTGAAGCCATTGTTAAAGCCACGGTTGAAACCGCCGTTGTTGAAGCCTCCACCGCGGAACGCGCCGCCGCCAACGGAGGGCCCGCGCATGGCGCCACCCATGGAAGGCGAGCGGTAGCCACCTCCGCTGAATCCACCGGACGATCCACCTCGGGAGAAGCCGCCACCACCGCCGCCACCGCGGAAGCCGCCGCCTCCTCCACCTGCGTGGCCGCCACCGCCGCGCTGTGCAAAAGAAAATGCCGGAATTACGGCAAGAATAAAGACGAACCTCAGGACTCTCATCGCGAGCCCTCCTGCTTGAAGCTTACTGCGAAAGCGGCTTACTTGCAAGGGCGCGGCAGCCCATGATTTCAGAATGGTCTTTCGTCCGCGGACGGACCATACAGAGCCGGCACGGGAATGTCATTGAGGCGCAGGTACACGCCGAGTTGCGCGCGATGGTGGATTAGATGATTCATCACGAACCCGCGCAGCACGGCGGCCTTGGGCAGCGTAAACGCAACGTTGCCACGGACTTTGAGGGTCCACGGTTTCATCATGTCGTCGTTGCTGGCTTGCTCCAGTGCGGCGCGGGCTTCTGCCGTTTTCTTATCGAACATCGCCAGCAGTTCCTGGGCGGAGCCGCTCACAAATGGCTGTGGGGGCTGACCGGGCGGCATGACTTCGAGTTCGTCGCGCTTGAGCGTTTCGACCGCCCAACCCGGCAACTCCGCGACGTGACCCGCCAGCCGGCCGAGCGTCATCGATTTTTCATGCGGCTTCCAGTCGGTTTTTCCGGCGGGAACGCGCTCCAGCGTCTTGCGCGTGTTGGCCATTTCCTGATCGAATTCGGGCAGCAGCATCTGGCTGAGGTTCATGAGTGCGATTGTATCGCCGCTTGGAAAACAAAAGGGCACGGCCGAAACCGTGCCCCAGAGGAGGACCTAGCGAGACGGGAACTTATTGGACCGCAACCGTGGACGTGTTGCTGGTGAGAGATCCATCGGCAGTCCTGATTACCAGGGAGACTTTGTCGCCAGTGGCCACGCCAGTCGGCATGACGATGTTGATCTGATACACGCCGGGATACCCGGACACTCCGGCGTATTCAACGGTCGCCGTGATGCCGCCGATCAGCACGGTTGGCGGCGAATTGACTTGATGCGTCACGCCGTCCAGACCGCCCTCTCCCTCCTTAACGGGCGGCGTCATCGCGCCGAGTCCGGTGGCGTAAAAGAATGCGCGACCTCCCGCTTTAATCGGAGCCGCGGGGTAGTTGAGCACGGCTGCGGGGCTCGGCGCGGCAATCTTTCCGACGTTGGGGCCATCCGTCATCACCAGCACCGCATTGCCCTGGCCAGTGGCCGGAATAGTGAAAATTCCGGGCGCAGCAGCGACAAACGGCATCGGCTTGGGATCCGACGGAACGCTGTTGACCGTGACTATGACGTTCGCGTTCCCGGAGTTCAGGCTGCCAAGCGCGCCAAAAGGTACTTGCGCCGTGATAAAGGGAAAGCCTCCAGAAGTCGCCTGGTCTAGGATTACGTTCTGGAGAGGAGCATTAATTCCACCAATAGTGACGCTCACGCCGCCAAGCGACGCCGAGTAAGGAATCGTATCGGCGAAGGCCACGGTGCTTGCCGGGAACGTGCCGAAGATGGACACCAGCGTCCCGGGCGCCGTCGGCAATCCGAAGCCTGTCTTTGGATCTTTTGCGAAACTCGCGGCGTCAAGCATGCCTCCATCCGCGATCACCGGCTTCTGCGCGAACAATGCCGGCGACGCAGCGATCAAAAGTGCGATCCCAAGGTACCGTTTCATACCCCAAGGATACCGGCAAGGCCACACGATTGAATAGGAGCAGATTAGAGGGGTCCTGGCATGGGATTAGCGCTTCTCGAGAAGGTCAAGGGTTGCTATGACTTCGGGATGTTTTACGCCACAGCGGTCGACTGCGGCGCGCGCTTCCTTCAGCGCTTCCGGGATGCGGCCCTGCTGGTGGAGGACCTGGGCGAGAAGCCAGTGCGGCTTGAACCAGTTAGGCGCGGCCGCGATGGCCCGGCGCAGGGTCTGCTCGACCGCGGGAGCATCGTTCAGATTGGCTTGAAACGCGGCCAGGTTAAGCAGGGCATTTTGAGGATCGTCGGCGGATTCGGGAGCATGCGTCGCCGCAGTGAACCCGTATCGCCAGACGCGCAGGTGCTCGACGGGATCGGAAGCGGGTGCGGCGGCGAAGCGGCGGGAGAAATAAAAATCGGCACTGGCGTTCCAGGACCTGGCGCGAGCGACCAGGTCCGCGGCTCGATCGGGTTCATGCTCGTCGAGGGCGCGGCGAGCGGAGGCGAGCAGAAAATCGCCGGTCGCGAGATACATCGCGAAGAATGCGAAGGGCAGGGCGAGGGCGGCTTGCAGCGGCCAGACGCGAACGGGCGCCGGCGATTGCGCCTTCGAGTCGTTCACCAGCATCACGATGGAAAGATAAAAGTAAAGTTCCGTAGGCAAGGTGAACGTGGTGAACTGCTGGCTGACCAGCATGGCGACGAAGGCTCCGCCGATGGGGCCGCGCGCGATGGCGAGACCGAACGCGACCAGCGCAGTGAGCGCGAGCAATCCGGGAACGCCTTTCGAAACGAGGGCGTCAAGAAAGATGTTGTGTGGAGATTCGTGATAGAAATCCGGATACGCGCGCGCCAGGTTGATGGACTGGTGACGCGGAAATTCCATCGAAAATGTTTCGGGACCGTAGCCGGTCCAGGGACGATCGGCAGACATCCGGAGCGTGTCGCGCCATAAATCGAGACGCGCGCCGCCCAGGGAGTCTTCGCTCGACCAGAACACTCGAGCGCGGAGCCGTTCGCCGAGAGGCGAGAGGTAGAAGATGGCGACGATCGCGATCAACGCCGCCGCGACTAGGTAGAGTTTGAAGGGGGGCGGACCCCCTGGTTCGGCCGGTTTGCGTGTCGCCGACGAAGCGCGATCGGGGGATCGCGCGCGGACCAGGGGGTCCGCCCCCCAACGGAAGACCATGAAGACCGCGCCCGCTACTGCGCCGAGTAGTGCGGCGCGCGTCCCACTGAGCACTATCGCGAAGAACGCCAGCCCCGATGCCGCGGCGGCTACCACGATCCAACGGCGCGCTGTTTCCATGCGCGCGAGCGCAATGCCGCCAAAGCCGGCATAAATGAGATAGGTCGCCAGATACGCCGCGTGGCCCAACGTACCGGGCGGCCGGACGATCATAAATTTTCCCTCGCCGAACTGGTAGCCGAATGCGTTCATGATCGGATCGATTCCGAAATATTGCAGCGTCGCATACAAGGCGACCGGGATGGATGCGATCACCGTGATGCGCAGCCAGGCTCGTAGGTCGATGGGTCTGGCGGCCGCCGTGACGGCCAGGATCAACACCGCGAGTTCGGCGAACAGTCCGCTGCGCCTCCACGTGCTTCCATACAGCGAGAACCAGCGATGTGTGGAAAACAGGGTCGCCAGAAGAATCGTCATGGCCTGAATCGCGGCAATTCGCAAAAACCACTTGAGCCGCGGAGGCTGGGGGCTCGGCCATCGCCGCAGGAAAACCAGTGCCAGTGCGGCTCCGGCGACGATCACTACGATCTTCGGCCACACGTCGAAATAAAACGACCAGCCGGGAAGGATGAGAATCGCGGCGAGCGCTGCCACTACCGGCAGCAGGAGGTCCATAGGGATACGTTAGCGCGACCGGAGAACTTTGCGGATCGCTTCGCTGCCATCGGCGTCAGGTGGAAGCACTGCGCCCGCGTCCAGCAGCGCCTGAACAGTGGCGCCAAAGTCGCCGGTATCGCGATTCCAGCCATGTTGTGAGCCGTGGACCGCCCACCCGAACGGCGTGGCATGATGTTCCGCGTCGAGGAAATCGAGCGGAGGATGGAAGCGCAGAATCTCGCGCGCCATTTCGACATTGCCGTGCCAGCAGGCCCAATGCAGCGGCGTCTGCCCGCCGTCGCCGGTGTTCGGCCACCCGCATTCGAGCATCAAGCGGACCGCGGCTGTGTTGTTGTCTTCAGCGGCGTTCGAAACGTAATGCGCGTTGGCGTGCGCAAAGTCGTGGGCCTGACCTGCATCCCGCGCCAATATGGCTTTCGCGGTGACCGCGTCGCCGGTGGCGCAGGCTTGTACGAATTTCAGATCCTCCGGCGTGCGTTCCAGCAACAGTTGCAGGACATTTTCATGACCGAAACTGCTCGCCACCTGGTGCGGAGACCGGTGCTTGCCCAACGTCCAGAAATAGATAGTGCCGCCGGCGCGCTTATCCTGCATGGGGAAATACATTTCATCGACGCGGGCGCGAATCGATTCCGGATCGTCGTCCAGATGACGACGCACGACTTCACCGTCGCCGGCCGCGGCTCCCATAAGAATGTCGGTCTTGCAGCCGCGCTCGATCAGGTAGCGCAGGACTTCGGGTTGAGAGCGCACCAGATACTGGGCCGGGGTCGATTCGTGGTCGACGTCGCGAGCGTCGATATCGGCGCCGCGATCGAGCAGAAATCGCGCGATCTCAACGCTGGAGGCAACGTGCAGCGGCGTCTGCCCGTCTCCGCCTCGCATGTGAACAACTTCCGGGTTGGCGTCCACCAGCTTCCGCAATGTATCGATCATGCCGTGGCGGGCGGCCGCGTAAGCATCGACCATGGCGCCGCGCTCTATCAGGTAGGGAATGATTTCGTGACGATCGTGGTCGAGCACACCGAAGCCGCCGGCCCACCAGTTCGATCGCGCATCGATGTTCGCGCCGGCTGCGAGCAGCGCGTCGACGATCTCACGATTTCCGCGGCTGGCGGCTATGACGATGGCTGGAGAATCGAACTGAAAGATTGGTTGGTCGACCCTCGCTTTCATTTCAGGATGGTCGATAAACAGTCGTCTCAGAGCGGGTGCGTCGTCGTTATGAGCAGCTTGCTTGAAGCTCGCGGCGAGATCCACGATTCCATTATCTATTCGAAGCGCAGCATTGTCACCGGATCGATTCGCACGGCACGAATCACCGCGGGAACCGCGGCCAGCAGTGCTGCCGCGACGATCGTGAACGCTGGAACCGCGAGCATCGTCAGATCCGTGGCCTGCACCGCGTAAAGCAGCCCCTCGATGTAGCGGACCGATGCCATTCCAAGGCCGACACCGGCGAGCGCGCCCACCGCGACCATCACAAAAACTTCAGCCGTGACGCGCCGCGCGATGTCGCCGGCACGAGCGCCGATGGCCATGCGAATCCCGATTTCGCGACGTCGCTGCAGCACGGAATAATCGAGAACTCCGTACAATCCGATCCCCGCAAGCAGGAGCGCCACCCCTGCAAAGAACAGCGCGAGCATCGCCAGCAGCCGCTCCCGAACGGTGTGCGACTGGTTGATTTCCACCTGAGAGCGGAGGTTGGTGACGCGGAATTCCGGACGGGCTCGTGGCACTTCCCGGCGTAGCAGCGACGCGAGCGCAAGTGGATTCGACGTCGACGTCCGGACGACGAACGTAGCCGAGCTTCTGGGCTGCAACGACCCATCGGCGCCGGTCGAAAGGATGGGAACGTAGGCCACCGGTGGAAACGGCTCGCGCATATCGCGATAGCGCGCGTTGCGAACCAGGCCCACCACTTGATAACGGAGGCGCCCTTTGGCGAACCATTTTCCCACTGGATTCTCGCCGTTGAAAAATTGCCGCGCGAACGCCTCGTTGACAATCGCGACGCCGGAACCTGGCTCGGTTCGCGGCGAAGTGTCGGCTGGGCGGAAGTCGCGCCCGTCGATAAACGGAATCCTCAGCGTGCCGCTCCAGCCCGGCGAAACATTTAAGAAGAAGGCCAAGACTGGGCCGGGCGGCGCGCCACCCACCGAAATGAGGCCATTCCAGGAACCCCCGTGCAACAGCGGCCATCCGGCCAGCGCAACCGCTTCGACTCCGGGCATCGCGCGCAAACGCTCCACCGCCTGATCCCAGAAGGCCATGGGCTGAGGCGTCGGCGACAACGTCTCCAGGTTTAGGATCCGTTCGGCGGAAAAACCGGTGGGTTGATTCGATAGCCGGTCGAAGGTAGACACGAACAGGCCCGCCACGAACAGAACCAGAAAGCAGAAAGCGACTTGAACGGCGATCAGGGCATGCATCAGGCGGCCGCGCGAGTGCGGATCTTCTCCTCCCTTAAGCGCGCTGGCCGGCTTGACCGCAGACGCTCGAAGCGCGGGCGCAAGGCCGAACAGCAGCATCACCGCGATGGTGAGCGCGAAGCCGAATCCTAGGACGTGCCAATCCGCTGGAAGCGAAAGCCGCGCGGGATGATCCGGCGGATTGATCCTGGCGACTACAAACGGGGCGGACCACCAGGCGAAGAATCCGCCGAGTGCGGCCGCCAGGAAGGCGAGCCACGCGCTTTCCACCAGCACCAGTTGCACCAGCCGCCATCGTCCCGCGCCGATGGAAACGCGGAGAGCCATCTCGCGCCCGCGCGCCGCGGCTTGCGCGATCATCAGGTTCGCCACGTTCGCGCACGCGATCAGCAGCACCAGCGCGACCAATACAGCCAGCGCGATGAGCGAACGGCGATAGTCCCGCTGCAATCCGGAAGCGCCCGCGGCCGCGGGTTCCAGCACCACCTTCTGATCCAGGAACTTGTCGATACTCTCTCTGGTCATGCCCGTAAATCCCTTGGCGCGTTCCTCCTCGAACGCTCGCGAGATGGCATGCAGTTTCGCGCGCACGGGTTCCGCCGCGACGCCCGGTTTCAGTTGCACCAAGGTCCGGTGCCAGGTCCAATCCGAATGGACTACGCCGGCGTGCATCATGGAAGAGACGAATATATCCGTGACGCTCCCTGTTTCGGTGCCGGTGAAATCCTTGGGGCCGACGCCGACGATTTCGTAGATGCCGCTGTCCAACCTGAACGTCCGGCCGACCGCGTTAGCGTCCTGGCCGAAGCGGCGCGTCCAATAGTCGTGAGAGATCACCGCGTAGGGATGGGCGTTCGGCGTGGTGTCGTCATTCTCCGTCAACAAGCGACCCGCCGCGGGCTGCAGGCCGAAGGTGGCGAACATCCAGCCGGAAACGAATTGCAGGTTAGCTTTTTCGGTTTCCTGGTCGGAGCCATAGGTCAGATCGGTGTCCATTCCGAAACTCGAAATCGCGATCAGCTCAGCCTGATCTTTCACTCCGGCCCGCATCCTTTGGAACGCCGGATAGGCCCACACATCGTAGGAAAAGAGTTTGCCATCGGGACCGATGCCTTCACGACTGAGCGCAAAGAGTCGCTCCGGGTGAGCGACCGGCAAGGGCCGCAACAGTAGCGCGTCGATCAGGCGGAACGCCGAGGTGCACGCTCCAATCGCCAAAGCCAGCGAAAGGATCGCCGCAGCGGACGTGACTTTTCTCTTGACCAGTTGCCGCCAGCCGAAAACGACGTCGGCGCGGAGTGAATCCAGCCACACGAGCATTCGCATATCCCCACTTTCTTCTCGATGACGCAGCGATGAACCAAACGCGCGCCGGGCCTCGTGTGGATCGCGGCCCTGTTCGATGGCTTCTTCGATGTGCGATTGCAGCTCTTCGTCGATCTCGCGGCTCAACACATCACGGCGAAACATGTTGGCGATCCGTGACCATAGCGACATATTGTTTACTCCGAACGCAGCATTGTGACCGGATCGATTCGTATGGCGCGGATCACTGCCGGGAGCGCCGCAAGCAACGCCGCCATGACGATGATTAACGCTGGCAGCGCGAGCATCGTCACATTCGTGGCCTTCACCTGGTAGAGCAGCGTTTCGATGTATCGTACCGATCCCATGCCAAGGGCGAGACCTGCCACAGCGCCTAAGACCACCATGCCGAAAACTTCAGCCGTCACACGTCGTGCGATGTCGCCGGCCCGAGCGCCGATCGCCAACCGAATCCCGATTTCGCGGCGACGTTGCAGCACCGAATAGTCGAGCACTCCATATAAACCGATCCCCGCGAGCAGCATCGCGACAACGGCGAAGAACACCGCCAGCATCGCAAGCAGGCGCTCGCGAACCATGGTCGACTGGTTGAGCTCTATTTGAGTTCGGAGATTGCTGACACGGAATCCGGGCTGCGCGCGTGCTACTTCTCGACGAAGCGTCGAAGCGAGCGCCAGCGGGTTGAGACTGGTCGTCCGAACCACGAACGTGCCCCTGCCGAGAGGCTTCAAGGCGCCGCTTGCGTCGATCGATGGAAAGGGAATATAGGCCGTCGGACGGATGGGCCGGCGCATGTCGTCCCGCGATCGAGCATCGGCGACCAGGCCGACGATTTCGATGCGAGCACGCCCGCCCGCCGCCTCCACTCTCTCGAACGATTTGCCGATTGGGTTCTCGCCATCGAAATACTGTTTCGCGAAAGCCTGGTTGACCATGGCGACCCTGGGATTGGTGTCGCTCGTACGAAAGTCACGGCCGCTATAGAGAGGAATTCTCATGATGTCCATCCAGCCCGGAGAGATGCTGATGAAATCGGAAAAGACCTCGCCTGGAGGTCCACCGTTGATGGAAATATTGCCCACAGCGCTCTCCCCGCTCAATAGCGGCCATCCAATCACTGCAACCTTTTCGACACCGGGAACCGTTCGCAGGTGTTCGCCCACCTGATCCCAGAAGACCGGCGCCTGAGGCCGCTGCGTGAGCGTTTCCACATTGAGAATGCGTTCCGCGGAGAAGCCGGTGGGTTGATTCGACAAACGTTCAAACGTGGCAACAAACAGGCCCGCGACCAGATGCACCACAAAGCAGAAGGCGACCTGAGCCGCAATCAGTCCATGCATCAGGCGGCTCCGCGAATGGGGATCGTCGTCGCCGCGGAGCGCGCTGGCGGGCTTGACAGCCGAAGCGCGCAGCGCCGGCGCGAGGCCGAAAAGGAATGTCACGCCGCACGCCAGCGCCAAGCCGAAGCCGAGCACGCGCCAGTCTGCCGGAAGGACCAGGCGCGCGGGATATCCCGGCAGACTGATCTTGTCGACGATGATTGGTGCGGACCACCATGCGAATAGCGCGCCGATGGCGGCGGCTAGGAACGCCAGCCAGGCGCTTTCGGCCAGAACCAGTTGAACCAGCCGCCAACGTCCTGCGCCGATCGAGACGCGCAAGGCCATCTCGCGCGCCCGCATGGCTGCTTGAGCCGTCATGAGATTGGCAACGTTGGCGCAGGCTATCAGCAGCACCAGCGCTACCAGCAGACTGAGGGCCGTCAGGGCTCGGCGGTACTCGCGTTGCATGTTGGAACGGCCGGCGGCAGCGGGTTCGAGCAGCAGCCTTTCCTGAAACATCCGGTCGCGATCCCGTTTGGACTGGGCCGGAAACCCCTTCACCCTGACCTCTTGGATGTCGCGAAACGTCGCCCGCAGTTTCTCCTGAACCGGTTCGGGCGCAAACCCTGGTTTCAGTTGCACCAGAGTTCGGAGCCAGAAGTTATTCAAGCTAGCGAGCGTGCGCGGATTCTTCATCGCCATGGGAACGAAGACGTCGGTTACCCAGCCGGTCTCCGTGCCGGTGAAGCGTTCTTCTGCTACTCCGACGATCTGATAAAGATCGTTGCCCTGCCGGAAGGTGCGTCCGACGATGTTCGGATCTCGTGCGAAACGGCGAGCCCAGTAATCGTAGGAAAGAACGGCAATGGGATGCGCGCCGGGCTGGCTATCGTCGTCCGCGGTCAGGAGCCGCCCGAGCGCCGGATGCAGTCCGAAAGAGGCGAACATCCAGCCGGAAACATATTGCAGATCGGCTTTTTCCATCTCCTCATCCGATCCGTAGGTCAGGTCGGCCAGCCCGTTATACATGGAGACTGCGATCAGCTCGGCTTGATCCTTCACCGCCGTCCGCATTTGCTGGAACATCGGATAGGAGCAACTGTCGTATGTCATGGGCGAGCCATCCGTCGCGAACGTACCTGCAAATGCGACCGTGTACAGCCGCTCCGGTGATGCGACGGGCAAGGGGCGCAGCAGCAGGGCATCGATGAGCCGGAATGCAGACGTGCATGCGCCGATGGCGAGTGCCAGCGAGAGGATTGCGGCGGCTGAGGTTACCTTTCTCTTCTTGAGTTGCCGCCATCCGAAGATAACGTCTGCGCGCAGTGAATCGAGCCAAGGGATCAGCCTTAGGTCACGACTCTCTTCCCTTCGTCGAACGGCAGACCCGAAGGCGCGGCGTGCTTCTTCCGGATCGCGTCCCTGTTTAACGGCCTCCTCGATGTGCGCCTGTAGCTCTTCATCGATTTCGCGGCTCAGCACGTCACCGCGGAACACATTGGCGAGACGCGACCAGAGCGACATATCACACCGTCCTCAGAACGCGATTCACGGCGGAAGTGACGGCCTTCCAGCGCGATTCCTCGGCGCCGAGCTGCTTCTTCCCCGCCGCTGTCAACTCATACTGACGCGCTCGCCGTCCGGTTTCCTTGGTGATCCATTCGGCGCGAATCCACCCGGCTTCTTCCATCCGGTGCAGGGCAGGGTAGAGCGAGCCTTCCTCGACGCGGAGGACTTCGTCGGAAATGTTCTGGATCGCAGCCATGATCGCGTACCCGTGCAATTTGGGCTTTCGCGAGAGGATTTTCAGGACCAGGAGGTCGAGGGAGCCTTGAAGGGAGTCGGCCATAGTTAGATGTCTAAGTATACAGACGTCTGAAGACAAGGTTACGCACGGAATCGCGACCGGGTTCAATAAATTTGTCCAGAATGCGCGTCGCCCATTCACGAGCCAGGAGACCGGCCATTTGTTGACGGTAACGTTATGCGAAAAGGTCCAGAACTCTTCGTTTCCTTTGGCTATCGCGGGTACGGATGCCCCCGCAGCGTCGTCAATGCCCGATAAATCTGCTCCGCCAGCACCACCCGCGCGAGCTCATGAGGCATGGTCATCGGCGAAAGCGTGAGCAGCAGATCCGCGCGCGGTTTCCAATCCGTGGGGAGCCCGTCAGCGCCGCCGATGATGAACACCAAATCGCGAGGCTGCTCCATAAGTCGTGTGAAACCGGCGGAGTCGAGCGTTCGGCCAGATGGGTCCAGTAGAATTTTCGTGGCCGCAGGATGTTTTTCCCACGGATCGAAGCGCTTGGTGATCTCGCGCATTTCGCATTTGGCAAAGCGGGTGGAGCGTTTGATGTACTCTTCGGCCATTGCGTTGGCGTGCGGGTCGCGAGCTTTGCCGAAGTAGTAAAGGAGAATTCTCATCGAGCACGACCGCTCCATTACTGTCGCGCCTCAAAAAACCTGCGCGGCCGTCAGTTGAGGCGCGACAGTGATGGAGCGCGTTAGTGACCGTCTACGACTTCTTGAAAAACGGGATGCCGTCGCGCGAATCGGCGGACTCGACCTTATCGCCGATCTTCACACGATCCCCGGCAATCCGAGCCGTCAGGCGTTTGCCGCCCTCCATTTCGATGATGGCGAGCTGATACGGCGCGTCGGCGACAAACTGCTCCGGAGCCGCGTAAATCAAGGTTTCGGTGTAAACGGTGCCAGTCATACCGCCCCCAGAATGGTGACGACCGCGGTCGCGCCGCTGCCGCCCAGGTTTTGTGCCAGACCCAATGAGTGCCGCTCGATTTGCCGCTCGCCAGCTTCGCCGCGGATCTGGATGGCGATATCGCAAATCTGTCCGACGCCGGTCGCGCCCACCGGATGTCCTTTGGCTTTGAGACCGCCACTGGTGTTGACTGGACGCGGTCCGTTCAACGCCGTGCAGCCCTGCAATGCATAGTTGCCGCCGTCGCCTTTTTTGACGAAGCCGAGATCCTCTGTCGCGATGATTTCGGCGATGGTGAAGCAGTCGTGAAGCTCGGCGAATTGAATATCCTGGGGCGTCACGCCCGCCATCTTGTACGCCTTGTGGCCCGCTTCCCGCACGGCTTTGAACGCGGTGATGTCGTCCTTTTCATCCAGAGCGACCATGTCGGAAGTCTGCGCGATTCCGAGAACCCTCACGGCTTTGTTAGTGAACTCGGCGGCGCGTTCGAGGGGAGCGATGATCACCGCCGCCGCTCCGTCGCTGATCAAGGAGCAATCGTAAACCGTCAACGGATCGGCGATGGGCTTCCCGGCCAGCGCCTGTTCCATCGTAATGACTTTGCGCATGTGCGCCTGTGGATTCTTGGCTCCGTTGGCATGATTCTTCACCGCCACCGCGGCGAGCATTTCGCGCGTGGTTCCGTACTGATACATGTGCCGCCGGGCGATCATGGCGAACAGGGCGGGAAAGGTCGCTCCGGCGCGTCCTTCGCCCAGCATATCGCCGGCTCCGGCCAGGATTTCGGTGACCTTGGGGGTCGATTGCGAGGTCATCTTTTCAACGCCCCCCACCATCACGACATCGTACAATCCGGCGCCAACCGCCGAGACTGCGTGAAAGAACGCAGATCCGCTCGAAGCGCAGGCGGCTTCAAAACGGGTGGCCGGAACGCCCGTGATCCCCATGGCGCCCGCAATATAAGGAGCCAGATGATTCTGGCCCACAAAGCTCGGCCCGGCGAAGTTGCCCAGGTAGAAAGCTTCGACTTGTGAAGGACTTACGTGTGCATCGGCCATGCTCTTCTGGCCGGCTTCGACGGCCAGGGAACGCAGATCGCGGTCGGCAAAAGCTCCAAAAGCGGTCTTGCCGATTCCGATGACGGCGACAGGTCTCATATACTGTTTAGAATAGCGCGAGCAGTCGATGGATTCAGGTGCACGTTTCTGGAAGGGAAGGCGTCATTGATGTATAGATGGCGAGCGTGTCCACGTTCGTGAGCGAGGCGCAGGGGTTTACCCGTTACGACGCCGCTCCGCTCACTTCGGAGCAGCAAACCCGGTTCGTCAATGAGAACATGCGCCGCGTGTTCCTGCTGATCTACCGGATTGTCGGGAACGTTCCGGACGCCCAGGACCTGACTCAGGAAGCTTTCATCAAAGCCCTTCAGCGTCAGGACCAGTTGAAGGATCTGGACAAGGCCGCGCACTGGCTTTCGAGAATCGCCAGCAACACGGCCATCGATTTTCTGCGCCGCTCCGGGCGCGTGAGTTTCACCGACATCGACGAGCTGCCGGAGCCGGTGTCGAGTTCGCCGGATGAGAGTCCCGAACAGTTGGTGCTGCGTGCCGAGCATCGCGAGTATCTGGAAGCAGGACTGAACGTGTTGACCGAGCGGGAGCGGACGGCGCTGCTGCTTCGCGATGTGGAAGGATTGCCGGCGGAAGAAGTGGCCGAGCGATTGAATTGCTCCAAGGCGACGGTGCGGTCGCATATCGCGAATGCCCGGGTGAAGTTTAGGAAGTACTTAGAAAGAAGAAAAGCATGAACGCGCACGTGGCGGAATCGGATCTCGCACTGTACGTTTCGGGCGATCTGGGCCTGGGACGCAGGGTGCTGGTGCGTCTGCACGTTTCCGGATGTGAGCGCTGCCGGCGGCACGTAGAGGCGTACCGGGCAGATCGCCAGGCGCTGCGGGAAATCGTGGCCGAGATGCCGGACGACGTTAATTGGGAACGCCTGTCTGCCGAAATGACGGCGAATATTCGGGTGGGGCTGGCGGCCGGCGAATGTGTCGCGCCGCGACGTCGCAAAGCAGTGACTCTCGGATGGCGTCCGGCGGCGGCAATGGCTGGATTGACGGCGCTGCTCGCGTTCGCCTGGTGGCTGAACATGCCTCCGGATACGACGCGATCGCTGGGCCGGGCGCTGACGGCGGTGTGGCACGGCGGAGCGGTAGCGCCGGAACGCGGGCTGGTCGTCGAAGCCGATGCCTCCGGAATCGAACTTCGCGAGAACGGCAACAGCCTGGGAGTTTCGCAAGGGACCACGCGTCCGGTGGCGGTTTCGGTGAGCGTGCAAGGCTCGGCCAGCGCGCGGTATGTCAATTCCGAAACCGGCCAGATGACTATTACGAGTGTGTATGCGCAGTAGCTGGATCATCCTTGCATTAGCCGGACTTGCCAGCGCCCAGACGCTGCAGCGCAAGGTGGATCTGCCGGCCGATTCGCCGGTGACGCTGGTCTCGGTGGATTGGGGCGATACGAATGCGACGGCTCGCGGCGGAGCGTTCTTCGTCGACGTGCATGCGTCGCTGTCGCTGCGCAATTCAAGCCAGCGGCGGGTGCGGGCCATCACGCTGGTGGTGCTCACCCAGGAAGTCACGCCCGGCGGCAAAGCGTCGGTCTCGATTCCGAGCCTGGACGTCGCACCCGGGGAAACGTTTCCGGTGAACTTCGATTCGCGATTGTTGCGACCCATCAACGGCGCGTCGCCGGTGGAAGTGAAGCTCGACGGAGTGCTGTTCGACGACCTGGGATTTTACGGTCCCGATAAGCTGCACTCCCGGCGGATACTGACGGTGATGGAAATGGAAGCCCGCCGCGATCGCCAGTATTTCAAGAAAGTTCTGGAAACCGCGGGCCGCGAAGCTCTGCAAAAAGAGATGCTGGAGAGCCTGGCGCGGCAGGCGGATCGTCCGCAGCAGGGCGTGCAGATGGTGCGGGGCCGTTCCACCAATACGGATCCCGAGCGCCAGTTGAACTTCGCGTTTCTGCAATTCCCAGAATCCCCGGTGGAAGCCGTGAGTGGGATGGCGCGCGTCGCTGGCAACGAAGCCCATGCGCCTCGTGTGGAGGTCCACAACCGCAGCGATCGCGCCGTGCGGTATCTGGAAATGGGCTGGATCATCAAGGACCAGCAGGGCCGCGAATTTCAAGCTGCCTCGATGCCCGCGGACGTGACTCTTGCGCCGGGCCGGTCGAGCCAGGTGGTGCAGGATGCGTCGTTGCGGCTGCCGGGTGCGTCCATCCAGAGCATGACCGGTTTCGTTTCCTCAGTCGAATTTGCGGACGGATCTTTCTGGATCCCGAGCCGCGCGGCCTTGAGCGATGCACGATTGCGCAAAGCTGTCGCCCCATCGCCCGAAGAGCAGCGGCTCACCCATATTTATCTGAAAAAGGGCCCGGCCGGGCTGGTCGAAGAACTCAAAAAGTTCTAGCTTGTTCGGATCTAAACCGCTCCCTCTGGTCACGGCTCGGTGGAACTGCGGCAATGAGCCGTGACCAAAGGGAGCGGTTTAGCTTAGAAGCTGCCTGCTATTTCCCGTTTAATGCGCCGAATGGCCGCTTCGTCTCGCTTGTAAAACGTCCACTGCTTGATGCGCTTTCCGCGGATCAGGCCGGCCGCAGTCAGGATCTTAAGATGTTCGCTTGCTGTGGGCTGGCTCACCTTGAGCTTCCGCGCGATCAGCAGGCCGCACACGCCGTCCTTCACCAGGTCGCCGTCGACTTGGGGCGGAAAATGTTTGCGGGGATGTTCCAGCCAGGCCAGGATCTCGCGCCGGCGGGCATTGGCGAGCGCTCTCAGCGACACTTCAATCGACATAGACAATTAGCCAACTTACTAAGTATACTGAACCCCATGGCTTTTCCCTACGATACTCGTTTAAATATTCTGTGCCAGCCACTCGAAGTGATCGACACCAATGCTCTCGCCGCGGCGTGTACTCACAAGTGGTACAACCAGACGCTATGCCAGGTCAACGATTCCGTGGTGCGCATCGGCGTGATCGAGGGCGAATACCACTGGCACAAGCACGACGATGACGACGAATTCTTTTACGTCGTCGAAGGCCGGTTGCTGATCGACCTGGAGGACCGCATCATCGAACTGGAGCCAGGCCAAGGGACGGTGATCCCGAAGGGCGTAATCCATCGAACGCGTGCGCCGCATCGAACCGTGATCCTGATGGTGGAGAACAAAGGAATCATACCCACCGGCAACTGATAAGATGGCCGCAATGAGACTACTCAGCCTGACCTTGCTGGCTGCATGCGCCTTCGCGCAGCCCCCCAATCGATTCAATCCAGGAGTCGGACCATTCGTCAGTGTGAGCGATCCGGTAGTCGCGCTGGTGCATGTGCGCGTGATCGATGGGACCGGCGCAGCGCCGGCCGAGGATCAGACCATCCTCATCGATCACGGAAAGATTGCCGCAGTGGGCGCCGGCATCGCGATTCCAGCGAATGCACGCCGCATGGATCTGGCGGGCCACACGGTGATTCCGGGCCTGGTCGGCATGCACGAGCATCTGTTTTATCCCTCCGGGGAAGGCATTCCGATTTACACCACGCAGGCGTACAGTTTCCCGCGCCTGTATCTGGCGAGCGGAGTGACCACCGCACGCACCGGCGGCAGCATGGAGCCGTACACCGATCTGACCGTCAAGCGATTGGTCGACACCGGCAAGATGCCGGGACCGAATTTCTATATCACCGGGCCCTATCTGGAAGGTCCGGGCACGCCCATCGTGCAAGCGCATTTACTCAGCGGGCCTGACGACGCGCGCAAGACCGTTGAGTATTGGGCGTCCGTGGGAGCAACCTCGTTCAAGGCGTACATGCACATCACGCACGCCGAGCTTGCGGCTGCCGTCGATGCTGCGCATAAACTCGGGCTGAAGGTGACGGGACATTTGTGCTCGGTCGGATTTCGCGAGGCTGCCGCGATCGGCATCGACAATCTGGAACATGGGCTGATCGTCGATACCGAGTTCGATCCTGCGAAAGCTCCCGATGTCTGTCCGCAGCAGAACGCGACTCGCGGAGCCTTCGGGAAACTTGACATTAAGTCCGCGCCGGTCCAGCAGACCATTCGTGACCTGGTGCAGCACAACGTCGCGGTCACTTCCACTTTGGCCGTCTTCGATGCGGGTGCTCCGCATCGTCCGCCGTTTGATCAGCGTCTGGTCGACGTGTTGACGCCCCAAGGAGCGATCACCTATATGACCGCACGCGCCCGGGCGACCGACGCAGCCAACTCCACGTCGCTCGAATCCTTGAAAAAGGAAGAGCAGTTCGAATACGAGTTCGTAAAGGCCGGCGGAACCTTGATGGCTGGCGTCGATCCGACCGGCAACGGCGGCGCGATGGCCGGGTTCGGCGATCTCCGCAATCTCGAACTGCTGGTGGAAGCCGAGTTCACGCCGGTGGAGGCGATCAAGATCGCGACCCTGAACGGCGCCAAATTCCTTAAGGCCGACGACCGGATCGGCTCCATCGCACCGGGGAAACAGGCGGACTTGATCCTGGTGCAGGGGAATCCAGTTGCCCGGATTTCCGACGTCCGAAACATCAAGATCGTTTTCAAAGAAGGCGTTGGGTACGATCCGGAGAAGTTGATCAAATCGGTAGAGCACACCGTCGGGCTGCACTAAGGGGCGTCGGCAGTGACACCGTAAGGTGAATCCCCTTGGGTTCGTTTGGCTCTAATAGATAGAGATCGCTAGATCTCCCCAATGTTGAGAGACATTGGGTACAATGGACAAAGGTGAGCCATGGCTCCTACGGTTTCAACTACGGCGACGACCTCTAAAACCTCGCTGCTCAATCAGATCGGCAACACTCCGCTACTCCGGTTGACCAAGCTCGAACGCGAGTTTCCGGGTGTCGAGATGTACGCGAAAGCCGAGCTTTTCAACCCTGGTGGCTCCGTAAAGGACCGGGCGGGACTCAACATGATCCTGGACGGTGAGCGAACCGGTAAGCTCACGCACGAGCACACCATTCTCGACGCGACCAGCGGAAATACCGGAATCGCTTACGCAATGATCGGGGCGTTAAAGGGCTACAAGGTGAAGTTGTGCCTGCCTGCGAACGCGTCGCATGAACGCAAGCAGATCCTGAAGAACTACGGCGCGGAGATGGTTTTTTCCGATCCCGGCGAAGGCTCGGACGGCGCGATTCGGTTATGCAAGCAGGTGTATGAAGCCGGTGCGGAAAAGTATTTTTATCCGGATCAGTACAACAATCCGGCGAACTGGAAGGCGCACTACGAAGGCACCGCCCTCGAACTATTGGATCAGACTGGCGGATCGATCACGCATTTCGTCGCGTGCATGGGGACGAGCGGGACGTTCACCGGCACGTCGCGGCGGCTGAAGCGCGAGCTTCCCGGAATCCAGTGCATTTCCGCGCAACCGTCGTCGGGATTTCATGGACTCGAAGGCTTGAAGCACATGCCCACGGCGATCGTGCCCGGAATTTACGACTCGGCCATCGCCGATGATAACCTGTGGATTGAAACCGAGGACGCGTATCATATGACTCGCTGGCTCGGCCGGAACGAAGGGCTGCTGGTGGGGATGTCTTCGGGAGCGAACGTGCATGCGGCGCGCGAAATCGCCAGGCGGTTGGTGAAGGAAGGACGCAGCGGCGTGGTTGTCACGGTCCTGTGCGACGGCGCGACCAAGTATCTGAGCGAGCCGTTCTGGAACGATGAAGATTAGTCTGCGGCCCTCTGCGTTCTCTGCGTCTCTGCGTGAGTCCGAAAAGATTTCACGCAGAGACGCAGAGAACGCAGAGAAGACGCAGAGAAAAACATGATCAAAGTGGATAAGGGTGCGTGGGACGTGATGGTCGCCCACGCCGAATCGAAATTTCCCAACGAGTGTTGCGGGGCGATGATCGGAAAGATCGCCGACGACACCAAGCACGTCACGCAGGCCGTGCCTCTCGAAAATGCGTACGGCGGAGAGCAGGGCGCACGCTATGAGCTGCGTCCTGAGGATCTGCTCGAAGCCGATCGCCGAGCGCGAGCCGCAGGGCTCGATCTGATCGGGATTTTTCATTCGCATCCCGATTGCGACGCCTATTTTTCGAAAACCGATTTGGAGAACTCCTGCCCCTGGTACTCGTTCGTCGTACTATCGGTGAAGGGCGGAAAGTTCGACCACGCGGCGAGTTTTCTGCCGAACGCCGAGCAGACCGCCGCTGAGAAAGAAGAATTGATATGGCCAAAGTCCTGATTCCAACCCCGCTGCGCCAGTACGCCGATAAGAAGGACGCGGTTGAGCTGACTGGCTCGACCGTCGGCGAAGTGCTGGGCGCGCTGACCTCGCAGTTTCCGGATCTGCGCAAGCAGCTTTTTAACGACGAAGGCAAGCTGCGCAGCTTCGTGAACGTGTATCTGAACGACGAGGACATCCGCTATCTGAAAAAAGACGCCACGCCGGTGGCGGCAGCGGATACCTTGTCGATTGTTCCAAGCATCGCGGGCGGGTCGGCAATCGCTGAGCCGCCTGTTTCGCTTTCGAACGACGAAATCTTACGCTACTCGCGTCACCTGATCATGCCCGAGGTCGGCATGGAGGGGCAGCTCAAGCTGAAAAACGCGAAAGTGCTTCTGGTGGGGACCGGCGGGTTGGGCGCGCCGCTGGGATTGTATCTTGCCGCGGCGGGTGTGGGACGCATCGGGCTGGTAGATTTCGATGTCGTCGATTTCACCAACCTGCAGCGCCAGGTGATCCACGGGACCAAGGACGTGGGCCGCAAGAAGCTCGATTCAGCGGCCGACCGGATGCTCGACATCAACCCGAACGTGCAGATCGATCGCTACGAAGTCGCCCTTTCGAGCGAGAACGCCCTCGACATTCTTTCCCCGTACGAAATTATCATCGACGGAACGGATAATTTTCCGACGCGGTATCTGGTCAACGATGCCTGCGTGATCCTCAAGAAGCCCAACGTCTACGGATCGATTTTCCGCTTCGAAGGGCAGGCGAGCATTTTTGCGTATCCCGGCGGGCCGTGCTACCGCTGCCTGTATCCGGAGCCGCCACCTCCCGGCCTGGTGCCGAGTTGCGCCGAAGGCGGCGTGCTCGGAATTCTTCCCGGCACCATCGGACTGATCCAGGCGACCGAAGCAGTGAAACTAATCCTCGGGATCGGTGAGCCGCTCATCGGACGGCTGGTGCTGTACGATGCCCTGGCGATGAAGTTCCGCGAGCTGAAACTTCGCCGCAATCCGGAATGCCCCGTGTGTGGCGATCATCCGACCATCACCAAGCTGATCGACTACCAGGAGTTTTGCGGCATTCCTCAGCATGAGCCGGCTCCCGCGCCGGGAGCGCGCGAAGGTGAGATTTCTCCGATGGAAGTTAAGGCGAAACTCGATCGGGGTGATCGCTTCCTGTTGCTGGATGTGCGCGAACCGCACGAGTACCAGATCGCCCGCATTCCTCACTCTAAGCTGATTCCTTTAGGGGAGTTGCCCAAGCGAATCAACGAGCTGGACAGCGCCGTTGAAATCGTGGCGCACTGCAAGAGCGGCGTTCGCAGCGGAAAGGCCTGCGACTTTCTCCGACAAGCCGGGTTTAAGAAAGTGAAGAACATGACGGGCGGCATTCTCGCGTGGAGCGATAAGGTCGATCCATCGGTGCCGAAGTACTAATTTCTCTCCCGTCACCAATTTAGTGTCAGCAAGGGAGAAAACCGGCCTGTTTCTGGTAGTTGAATCGGTTCAACCTCCGCGCAATATTTCTCCATCGTTAAATATGTAAATTTTTGTCTACAAAATGGCGTCGAGATCCGTCTATACTTACGACCGTTTTGTGCGATGAGGTGTTCTGGAGGAGTGTTTGCGCAATGCAGATGCGAGCACTGATATTCGCTGTGTTGGGGGCAGCCGCCGGAGCAGCCCAGACACCCGATTTTCAGTTCAGTTTCGACCCCGCTCAGCTGCGTTGGGATCTTTCCAACGGAGTAGTCCATAGCGCATTTCAACTGGATTCGGCCGGCAGATTCGGACTGATTCAGATCGATCATTTGCAAAATGGGGTGGTGTGGAAGGCGCAGCTCAATCAGATGGCTTCGCCGATGAGCGTTAAGCTCAACGCGAACGCTTACAACGCGAGCACGATGTACAAGCTGTTGGGTCAACACGTGGAATCGCCCAATGCGAACGCGCAGCGGCAGGTGATCGTGCTGGAGGATCTGAACGGAACCGCGACAGTCCGGCTGGATCTGGAGATGTATGCCAACCAGCCAGTGCTTCGCTACTGGACCTCGGTCACCAATCTCGGACTGCGCAAAGCTTTTGTGGATATGGCCGATCTGACGCCATTCAGTTTCGCCGCGGATGCGCAAACCCTCCGGCTGTGGCGCGTCGCCCAATGGTCCGTAGCGCCTAAAGTGGAGGATTTTCAGACCACCCAAATCACGCTGGCGCCAGATGGAACTCCCACCACTTTGCTGACCGGATCGGACGGAAACTATTGCACGTGGATGGCGCTTCGCGACGAAAACAATCGGGGTCTCTTCGCAGGATGGGAGTTCGATGGGCAGGCGCAAGCTTCCGCGCGTTACTCGGCATCGGACGGCACGGTGCGGCTCGCGACCGCGATGCAATCGCTGCATCATCCGCTCGCTGCGGGCGCGACGTTCCAAGTTCCAGCGGCATTTATCGGATTGTTCCAGGGCGATTGGGACGAGGCAGGCTTCCGCACGCAGCAGTTCACCGAGGCCGTGCTCGCCACCCCCGCGCCACCGGGGTTCCCATATGTGAGCTGGGATTCGTGGGGATACACCACAGAAATCGACGAAGAGACTCTGCGGGAAAATGCCCTGATGGCCTCGAGCCTCGGAATCGAGCTGTTCGTCGTCGACCTCGGCTGGGCGCGCGAGATCGGCGACTGGCGCGAGGATCCCGATAAATTTCCGAGCGGCCTGCGCGCGCTTTCCGATTTTGTGCACGGGCTGGGGATGAAGTTTGGCCTGCATTTCGCGCTGGCCGAAGTCATGCCCGATGCGCCGGTGCTGCAGGACAATCCCGACTGGACTTCTTCCGAATCCTACGGCTACTTCGGCGCGTCCTCGTTGTGCCTTTCGAACAAACCCACGCAGGATTGGATCGTACAGCAGGCGCTGGCGATGATCGACAATTACAACCTCGACTGGATCCTGCAGGATGGACAGAACATGGTCAAGAAATGCACCAAGACCACGCACACGCACGATCCCAGCGACAGCAACTACTCGAACGCAGTGGACGGGATCGACGCGGTGGTCTCGGCAGTCCGCAAGCAGCGTCCCAATGTGATGTGGGAAAACTGCGAGAACGGCGGCAGCATGATGACGTTCAGCATGGTGCAGCGCTACGTCACCTCGGTCACCAACGATGCTTCGGGCGCGCTGGGTGCGCGGCAGGGAGTTTATGGCGCGACCTATCCGTTTTCCCCGCGCTATGCGGATCGCTATATGCCGGAGGATCCGTCGAACACGTACATCACGCGCAGCTATATGTTCGGAGGGCCATGGCACCTGATGAACCAGTTGCCGGTCATGCCAGCGGCGTCGATGGCGCTGGCCGCGCAGGAGATCGCGACCTACAAGAATATTCGCGGCCGCATTCAGGCCGGCATGGTCTACCACGTGACCTCGGCGCCGGCATCAGGACGGACTGATGCGCTGCAGAGTTTCACGGCGATCGACGGCACGGCCATCGCGATCGTCACGCGCGAAGACACCGGTAATGACTATGCCGACATCAAGATCCTGGGCTTGCAGGCGGGCAAAACGTATCGCGTGCACTTCCAGGACGATCCGCGGACGCTATCGATGACGGGACAGCAGCTTTCTGATAGAGGTGTGCGTGTGAATCTGCCGGCGTCTCAAAGCGCGGAGATCGTTTACGTCGAACCGATGTAAGTGCTTAGGCCAACGCGCTCCATCACTGTCGCGCCTCAACTTACGGCTTTGAGGCGCGACAGTAATGGAGCGCGTTCGACGGCAAGGTTATTTCCCGCTGTTGAAACGCTTTTCCGCTTCTTCCCAATTCACGACGTTCCACCACGCGCCCAGATAATCCGCGCGGCGGTTCTGATATTTCAGGTAATACGCGTGTTCCCAAACATCGACGCCGATCACCGGGAACTTGCCTTCCATCACCGGCGAATCCTGATTTGCGGTCGACGTGATCTCGACACCGCTACCGGTTTTTAGCAGCCACGCCCAACCCGATCCGAAGCGGCTCATCGCGGCGGCGTTGAGTCTCTCCTTCAATGAATCGAAGCTGCCCAACGATCCAGTGATCGCCTGCGCCAGATGACCGATGGGTGCGCCGCCCTTTCCCGGTCCCATGATTTTCCAGAACATCGAATGATTGATGTGGCCGCCGCCGTTGTTGCGGACCGCGGTGCGGATCGCCTCCGGTACGATGGCGCAGTTGTTCGCCAGCAGCTCTTCCACGGTCTTGTTCTGCAGGTCGGGCGCGGATTCCAGCGCCTTGTTGAGATTCGCCACATAGGCGGCATGGTGCTTGCCGTGGTGAATCTCCATCGTCATCTTGTCGATGTGCGGCTCGAGGGCCTCGGGCGCGTAGGGTAGCGGGGGTACTGTGAATGGCATATGTTCTCCTATGGTGTAGATGCTTGTTCATACGCATGCGCAACACGAAACATGGTGGTTTCGTCGAAATGCCGCGTCAAAATCTGGAGACCAACGGGAAGACCGGCGGCGGTTTTGCCACACGGCACGCTCATGCAAGGGATGCCGGCCAAGTCGCCCGTAATGGTGAAGATGTCGGAAAGGTACATGGCGATGGGGTCGTCCACCTTCTCGCCGATTTTGAATGCCGGAAACGGCGAGACCGGCGCTGCGATGGCGTCTACCTCCGTAAACGCGTCCGAGTAATCGCGCGCGATCAGCGTCCGGACTTTCTGGGCTTTCAGATAGTACGCGTCGTAATAACCGGCGCTCAGGACGTACGTTCCCAGCATGATGCGGCGTTTGCATTCTGCGCCGAATCCTTCACCGCGCGTGCGGCGATACATTTCGGACAGCGTCTCCGAAGGCGCGCGTTTCGTGTAGCGCACGCCGTCATAGCGCGCCAGATTCGAGCTCGCCTCCGCCGTGGCGATGATGTAATACGTCGCGATGGCGTATTGCGTGTGCGGCAACCTTATCTCGCAAATCTCGCATCCCAGGCTTTTCAAGACATCGACGGCGCGATGCACCAGGTCGCCGGTTTCACTCTCGAGGTCGGCGAAGTATTCGCGCGGCAGGCCGATCTTCAGACCGCGGACGCTGCCATCGAGCGTCGCCGCGTAATCCGGAACAGGAGCGAACGCCGATGTGGCGTCGCATTCATCACGACCTTCAATCACGCGCAGCAACGTCGCTGCGTCCTTCACCGAGGTCGCAAACGGTCCCACGTGATCGAGTGAGCTGGCGAAGGCCGTCAATCCATAGCGCGAAACGCGGCCGTAGGTCGGGGTTACGCCGACCACTCCGCAGAACGACGCGGGCTGCCGCACCGAGCCGCCCGTATCCGAACCGAGCGCCAGCGGCACGGTCCCCTGCGCGACGGCGGCCGCCGATCCGCCACTCGATCCGCCGGAGACACGGTCCAACGCCACCGGATTCCGCACCGGGCCGAAGGCCGAGTTCTCATTCGACGATCCCATGGCGAACTCGTCGCAATTGGTCTTTCCGATGATGACACCACCGGCCAGTTCGATGCGCGAAACCACGGTGGCATCGTAAGGCGGAACGTAGGTTTCGAGCAGCCGTGAGCCGCAGGTAGTGCGGACGCCGCGCGTGACGATCACGTCCTTGATCGCGATGGGCACGCCGGCGAGAGGTCCGGGATCTTCGCCGGCGGCGATTTTCTTGTCTACTTCACGTGCAGCCGCGACGGCTCGCTCCGGCGAAAAAGTCAGGAACGCGTTGGTCTTCGGATTCTGAGCCTGCCCGTGGGCGAGGGATTGAAGCGCGAGTTCATGCGCCGTGAACTCTTTGCCCAGGAGCCCGGCGCGGATCGAATCGACGCTGGTCATCGCTCGATCACTTTCGGCACTTTGAAATATCCGGCGCCCGCCAGGGGCGCATTGGCGAGTGCGGCCTCAGCGCCGATCGGCGGGCGCTCGCGATCCTCGCGCAACGTAGCCGTTTCGTCCGCGTCGAACAGCACCTGCGCCATGGGTTCCACACCGCTGGTGTCTAATTCATTGAGCTTGTCGATATGCGTAAGAATACCGTCCAGATCGTGCGCCATACGTGCGACTTCTTCATCGCTCAAGGCGAGGTTCGCAAGATCGGCGACGTGCCGGACTTCCTGTTCGGTCAGTTTCATTTGGTCTTGGTTTGGCGGATCTGGGACTCGCGGTACAGAAGATCGAGGATCGGATCCTGAATCTGCCCGGCATTCGGCCGCGCGGTTTCGGCGCGTTGCGGCGCACGGCGGCGCGGCATCGGACGGAAGTCGATCTTTTTCACTAGCCCTGCACCGAGTTCCTTCGCCAGATTCCGGATCAGAAAATGTTCCAGCCGCGCCAAGTTGTGTTGCCAAAGATAATCTTCCACTTCGACAATCAGCGAATCGCGAACCAACGTAGTGGCTCGTGTATGCCGCGCGACTTTCTTTCCCGCTGCGACCGGCCATGCCGCGCGCACGCGGGTCTCCAGATCGCCCACGTCCGGCGGAAGATTCATGGTTGCGATGAGACGGCCGGCGCGTTGCATAGTAATTCGCGGTGGTGCCGGGGGAAGTCTCGATTGTATCATGCACCAGTGTCCCCTCTGATTCTCGCATCCGCATCCCCGCGCCGCCGTGAACTGCTCGCAACGGCCGGGCTGCCATTTTCGGTTCGATCGCGGCCGGTAGAAGAAGTTCGCGCCCTGGGAGAAGCTCCGGAAGAGTACGCCCGGCGTCTGGCGCGCTCGAAAGCCGAAGCCGCGTGGGCGTCGCTTGACGAGATCGTGCTGGGCGCGGATACGATTGTCGTGCTCGACAATCGAGTGCTCGAAAAGCCGGTGGACGCCGCTGACGCGGTTTCAATGCTGCGCGCGCTTTCGGGACGGACGCACACCGTGATCACGGCGATCTGTCTTCGTCATGCGGGCGGGGAAATCGTCGACGCCGCATCGACGCGCGTGCATTTCGCCGAACTGGACCAACGCGAGATCGAGGATTATGTCGCGAGCGGCGAGCCGATGGACAAGGCGGGAGCTTACGGGATTCAGGGGCTCGCATCGAAATTTGTGGATCGAATCGAGGGATGTTACTTCAACGTGATGGGACTGCCGCTGCCGCTGGTATACCGCCATTTGAAAGCGGTGCAGCGCAACGAGCCGTGACCAAAGGGAGCGGTTAATTTACGGTCACATCGTTAAACTGCGCCTCATCGAACCCCAGCGCGATTTTTGATCCGTTCACCAGGATCGGACGGCGGATCAGATTCGGATGCGCGGCCATCAACCGGATCGCTTCGGCGCGTGAAGGAGGCTTCTCTTTCATGTTCCGCTCGCGATACAGCTCGTTGCGCGTGTTTAGAAATTGCTGATAGTCGCGCGACCCGATTAGCTTGTCGATCTCGCTCTCGCTCAATCCGCGATTCAAATCGATCTCTTCCGTCGCCAGTCCCTTTTCGCGAAGCCAACTCTTCGCTTTGCGGCAGGTGCTTCAAGTGGGCTTGAGATAGAACTTCATCAGTACCTCGGAACGCCTGGATCGATGGCCAGGCTCCATGCGTCGATTCCTCCTGCCATGCTTTGACATGCTTCGACGCCCTGCTCGCGCAGCCAATGGACCACGTTGAGGCTGCGGACGCCATGGTGGCAAAACACGATCAGCGTTGCCTCGCCGGCTTCAGCTTGGAGTTGCTGCAATGCTCCGGGAATGGTCCGCATCGGGATCAGTTCACCGCCGGCGATCCGCGCGAGCGCGAATTCCTGAAGTTCACGCACGTCGACCAAATGGATTTTCTCACCCGCATCTAATCTCTGTTTGACGTCCTGCGGAGTGATTTCGAGCGGCGGCACAGATCCATGTTAACCGGATTTCAGCAGCAGCCGAAAATGTTCCCGCAACTGCGCCACGCTACGATCGAACGGTTCGACAGACCGGTACGAGCGCGAGATCATCACGCCGCCCTCCATCACGGCCAGAACGTAAGTCGCGAGCGCATCGGCGTCCGTTCCCGCGGGGAGATCCAACTGATCCAGGCATTCGTGAACACAGCCGATCCAGCCGCGAAAATTTTCAGCGATCAATTTGTGCGCCGGCCGGTTTTCGGGATCGATCTCCAGCGCGAGCCGCCCGAGCGGACAGCCGAACTGGCAATCGGTCATCAGAATCCGTTCGCGGTAGCCCGCCATAATCGCAAAGATGCGTTCCACCGGTTCCGGCGTGGTGGCGAACGCTGGATCGATGACCATGGGCCGCAGAGCGGGGATGTACGACTCCAAAACAGCCCGCAGCAAGGCCTCTTTACTTTCAAAAAAATGATAGAAGCTGCCCGAGTTCACCTCGGCCCGAGCCAGCAGATCGGCCATGCTTGTCCCTGCAAACCCCCGCTCCCAAAAGAGATAGCGTGCGGATTCGATCAACCGGTCGCGAGTATCCGACGGGGGCCTGGGCATCAAAAAAACTCTTGATTTTTCAAGCATACTGCGATTTACTTGAATGATCAACCAAGTATGAGAACGCTCTTACTGTTAACGACGGCTGTAGTCGGCCTTGCCCAAAGCCCGGTAAAGGTGACGAAGCAAGCGACGCCGGAAAAGGCGCTGATTTTCGAGGTCACGATTCCGACCCCGCGCGCCGCGGTCTGGCAGGCATTCACCACCAGCGACGGTTTGAGCACCTGGCTCACGCCCGGCGCCGTGGTCGATCTGCGAAAGGGCGGCGAGTGGACGGCGCACTTCCCCGGCGGCGCAACGGGCGGCGGCACGATTCTCGGTTTCGAGTCGCAGGAAGAAATAGTGATGGCGGCGATGGCTCCAGAGCAATTCCCCACGGTTCGCGCACAACGCCTCACCGCGAAGTTCCAGTTCATTGCGATGGGAGAATCGACCCTCGTCAAGTTGGTGCAGACGGGATGGAAAACGGGCGCAGAGTGGGATCGCGCTTACGACTATCTGGCCGTCGGCAATGCGCAGATGCTGGAGACTCTACGGCGGCGCTTTGTGAACGGACCGATCGATTGGGAAAAGGAGTGGGGCACGTCCAAGAAATGAATTTTCAAAGTTTGAATATCTGGGCGATCCTGACGGCGGCGATTTCGGCGTTTCTGGTCGGCGGACTGTGGTATTCGCCAGCGCTGTTCGGCGCGATTTGGAAAAAGGCGAACCATTTCGGTGTGGACGAGCCATCGCCCGCGCCGGGAAAGATCTTTGGGATCAGCTTCGTGCTGAGCCTGGTGATGGCGCGATGTTTTTGAACGATCCGAAAACCACTCTTGCGTGGGGCGCGACGGCGGGATTTCTCGCGGGTTTCGGCTGGGTCGCCATGGGCATCGGCATCGTGTCGTTGTTCGAACGCAGGCCGTGGAGCTATGTGATCGTCAACGGCGGTTATCTGACCGTCGCGTTGGTGCTGATGGGGGCAATTCTAGGGGCCTGGCGCTAACACGAATCCATTTCTTGCCTCCCATTCGCGTGTATTCGCGTCCATTCGCGGCTGAAATTCTTTAGGGCTGGAACCCGACGCTCTTCCACAATTCAGCCGGATCGTACACCCGGCCGTTGGTAATCACGCGCGCGACTTTTCGAAGACCCGCGAAATTCTCCAGCGGATTGCCGTCCACCAGAATCATGTCGGCGCGCTTGCCAGGTTCGATCGAGCCCACTTCGCGATCCATGCCCATCACCCGCGCGGAGCCGATGGTCGCAAGTCGAATCACTTGCATCGGCGTGAGTCCGGCCTGCAGGTACAGTTCCAGCTCGCGATGCAGACTGTGCGCCGGAACCGCTTTGTCCGTTCCGGCGACGATCGGAACGCCGGCTGCGTGAAGCGCTCGCACCAGATCGAGCGAGGATTGCAGCCGCGCGCCTTGGCCGAAGGCGGTGCCGATCATTGAGCGCAGCGAAAACGGTGCCTTTGCGAATCCCGGTTCGAAAGACGCGATGTCGACGTCCTTGGCGTGACTCAGCAATTCATTCCATGCCAGGGTCGGGTCGATCACGGTTTTGTGGTCTTTGAAAAATTGCACCGTCGTTTCGAGTCCGGCTGCGCGCACGGCCTGCGCCACGGGACCGATGTGATTGATCTGATCCATCCCCGCTTGGACGCCTTGAAACGCCGTCATGCCTTCCGGAACGTGGCCGGTCACGGTCATCCCCTGGCGATGCGCTTCGGTGGCGATCGCGGTCAGCACGTCGGGCTTGATCCGGTTGTAAATTTTCATCTGCGCGAATCCGGCGGCCTTGTATTTCGCGACCATCTCACGGCCTTGTTCGGGCGTATCCGCCCAGTTCACGCCGAACGTCCCAGTGCCGCTGCCGTCGACGAGCCCGGCGAGAATCAGGCGCGGACCCAGGCCGCCGGACTGGTTGATCAGATCGCGAGCCGCAGTGATAAATTCGAACTCTTCTCCACAATCGCGAGCTGTAGTGACTCCGGCGGCGAGGTATGCCGGACCATATTCGACCTGCGCGAAGTGCGCGTGCATTTCCCAGAGCCCCGGCAGTAAAGTGCGCCCGTGTCCATCGATCGTGCGCATGCCTGCGGGAATTGGAACGGCTCCCACAGCGCCGATGGTCCCGTTATGCACGATGACGGTCGCGTCTTTGGCGGCGTCGTGGATCCCGTCGATCAGCACGGTGTGCGTGATGGCGAAATCGCCGCGTTCGACCGGCCGGATGAGTCTCGAAAGGGAGGCCAGTTCGAGTATGCGGTCCGAAACCGCGCTGTGGATGAACCTCGGCAGCGCTTCACGATATTCTTCCCGCACGGCTTCGAGTGGAAGATTTCCGGCGTAGGTTACCGCTGCGGCAATCTCCTGGCGGTCGTTCAGCCACACCGATTCGCGACCCCACACGACGTTGTCGATGGAATACCGCGCGAGACGATCGCCGTTGGGCAGGTAGTCGTCGCCCGTTCGTTCAATGATGAGATCGGTGTTCGCTGGAAGCTGCAAGAGTCTGCGTGGTTTCCCATGCGCGAGCCAGTAGCGCAGCATCATCATCTGGACCGACAGTGGAGAATAGCCGCTGATGGTGAAGAACGGTTTCGGTTGTGAACCTGGAGTGACCGAAGCGTCCACGGTGAACGGGCGGTAACTTCGGCCATGCGCCTCGAACTGCTCCGGCGTAAGATCCTCTTTCGTGCGAAGCGTTGCGGTCAAAGCGACTTTAGATCCGCGCTCGGTGTATGCAAATGACGCGCTGAGAACATTGTCCTTCAGCTCGTAGGTTTCCTCACCCACGGGAAGCTGGAGGAAGTAAACGATCAGCTTTCCAGTCTCGGCTCGCGCCGAAACAGCCAGAAGAAAAGCGATTGCCACTCGCAGCATCACGATTTTCGCGTGGAAGACCACGCCAGCCACACCCAAGCAGCAATGAACGCGACACCGCCGAATGGAGTCACGGCGCCCAGCGTTCGTACGCCGGTCACCGCGAGTAGATAGAGGCTCCCCGAAAACAGAACCACTCCCGCGACCAGCAGCCATCCGACGGCGGCCGGTCGACGCGGTAAGGTTGAAAAAATCAGTAATCCGAGCGCGTGGACGAAGTGGTAGAAGACCGCACGCTCATAGACGCTCATCGAATACTCGTCGATGCGCCCGCGCAGCCCGTGCGCGCCGAACGCGCCGAAGACGACAGCAAAGGCCAGCAGCACGGCCGCGGCAGCGGTCCAATTCATTACTCGTATCGTAGCGCGATCAATGGGTCCACTCGCGTGGCGCGCATGGCCGGAATGCCGACAGCAATCGCGGCGATTGCGAGCATCAGCGCCGCCGCTCCAACCAGCGTCAGCGGATCCATCGGCGATACTCCGTACAGATTCGAAGCGATCAGCCGGCCCGCTGCGATGGCGATTGCGATTCCGGCGGCGCAGCCCATCGCCACCAGGCGCAGCGCTTCTTTCGCCACCAGCCATACCATGGGACCGGCTCCCGACCCGAGCGCCATCCGGATCCCGATCTCGCGCGTGCGCCGTGCTACTGAGTAGGCCAGAACGCCATACAATCCGATCGCGGCGAGCACCAATGCCAGCATTCCGAAGGCAGCCGCGAAATTCGCCACGATCCGCTCACGTGCCAGAAGATCGTCGATCTGCATCGACATGGTCTTCACATTGAACACGGGAAATCCCTGGTCGACTTCGTCGAACACGCGGCGCACGGCGCTGAACATCGCCGCGGTATCTGGATTATTCGTGCGGACGTGCACCACTGGCATGTAGGGCGGATACTTCTGAAAACAGAAAATCGCCATCGGCCGCACGCCGTCGCGCACGTCGGCCCACGTCGTGTCGGCAATGACACCGATCACCTGGTACGCTCCGCCCTCGGGCCCTTTGCTCTCGACTTGAAACGTCCTACCGATCGGATTTTCATTGCCGAACAGCGCTCGCGCCGCGAGTTGATTCACGATCGCGACCGGAGTCGAGCCGGGTTTATCGGCATCTGTGAACTCGCGTCCTGTAATCAGCCGCAGCCCGAAGGTGTGGACAAAGCCCGAATTCACATCGTCCCGATCGATGCGCACCGGAGCATGGCCCGGGACGCCTGCCATAACCATGTCGGGGTGTCCGGTGAACGGCCCAGGATGCCCGAGCGTATCGGACTCGACACCGGGAACTTCGCGAATGCGGCGTAAGAGTTCGGAGACGAGCGTATGCATTCTTGGCGCGTCGTACAGTTCGACTTGCGGCTTGATCATGAACTGCAACACTCGATTCGGATCGACGCCCAGATGTTCCGGGTGAAGATTCGCCGCAGTCCGCACAAAAAGGCCGGCTGCAATCAGCAACACCAGGGAGAAGGCGACTTGAGCCGAGACCAGCGCCTTCCGGAATAGTGCCGTGCGACGGTCGCCGATCGAGGCGGCCGAATCTGCCTTCAGGGTTCCCGCCAGATCTCCGCGCGTCGCATGCAATGCGGGAATCAGTCCGAACAGGACGCCCGTCGCGACCGAGAGAGCGAAGGTGAACCACAGCGCTCGTGCGTCGGGGTGGAGATCCAATACCAGATTTATATTGCTGCGCGGCAGGAAATGCAGCAGGATCGGCCCGCTCCAGTACGCCGCGGCGATTCCAAGTACTCCGCCGCCGATCGCGAGCAGCATGCTTTCTGCAAGCATCTGCCGGATCAACCGCCCGCGTCCTGCGCCGACCGAGCACCGCACCGCCAGTTCGCGCCGTCGCGAGGTGGCGCGCGCCAGCAGCATGCTCGCGACGTTGGCACAGGCAATCAACAGAACGCCACCGACCAGGCCGAACAGCACAAACAGCGGCGTGGAGAATGCTTGCATGTATTGGGACCATCCGCGATCGCCCGGTAACGCCCGAACATGGCGGCTCCGTCGGTCCTCCGGTGCGTTTTCAGCGCGCAGAATATCGTGGAATTGCGTTTCGGCAATCGCACTCGCCTGAGCCAGCGTTGCGCCCGGTCTCAATCGAGCCATGGTCAGACACCAATCATTGTTGGTTCCGCTGATGAGATCCATCTCTTTGAGCTGCTGGCCCGGCGGCATCCGGGGGACGCGCAACTCCAGGTCGAGTCCGCGTTCGAGATCGTAGAACTCGGGTGCGGAGACGCCCACGATCGTAAACGGATAGCTGTTGAGATGAATCACGCGACCGATCACGCTCGGATCACCGCCGAATCGGTTTTTCCAGAATCGATAGCCGAGCACAGCCTCGGCGGCCCAATGCCCTTCGCGAACACCGGTGCTGAAGGGCTCTCCCAGAATGGTCCTCACACCGAGGAACGTAAAATAGTTCGGCGGCACAGCGCCTCCCAGGATTCGTTCCGCGCGGCCGTCGTAGATGAAGCTGAGTCCGTCGTCGCGGAACCCGATGGCATCCGAAAAGAGATCCGGCGACCGTTTCAATCGATCGGCGAAGTCCGGGGGAAATATGTTCGACTCGCGGCCGCTCGGCATAATGCTGACGAAGCGAACCAATTGCTCCGGTTTTTCAACCCGCAGCGGTTTCCACAACATGGCGTCGATGGCCGTAAAGATCGTGGTATTCGCGCCGATTCCCAGAGCCAGCGAAACCACCGCCGTGATGGTGAAAACCGGACTCCGCCTGAACGCACGTAGCGCGAAGCGAATGTCTTTCAATAAATCCTCGATCGGCCGGACGCGGCGTGTATCGCGGCAGTCTTCTTTGCGTTGCTCGATTCCGTCCATCGCGCGCAGGGCCGCGTACCGAGCATCGTCCGGAGGCATCCCACGCGCGATATTTTGATCGATCAAATGATCCAGGTGGTCCTGCAGCTCTTCTCTTAGTTCGGCTTCGACTGCGGATCTCCGGAAAAGCGAACGTAGCCGCAACGGCAGAGTATATTTCCAATGCCTGGCGCGCATCGCTCAACCCTCCATCCCCACCACTTGCGAGATCGCCGCGGAAAGCCGGCTCCAGTTCGCGGCTTCTTTTTCGAGATGGCTCCGGCCCAACCCTGTGAGTGCATAGAATTTCGCGCGGCGATTGTTCGTGCTCTGTTTCCACTCCGAGCTGATCCAGCCCTCTTGTTCCAGTTTGTGCAGGGCGGGGTACAGCGACCCATCGCTCACCTGTAAGACGTCACCGGAGACTTGTTTGAGCCGCAGGCTGATGGCCCAGCCGTTCATGGGTTCGAGCGCGATGATTTTGAGAATCAGAAGGTCCAGCGTGCCCTGGACCAGGTCGGATGGCTTGCTCATATCGGTTACCGAGATCAGCATACTTGAACTCCTCTCGGTAATCAAGAGGAGACTTAGCTTGCCTCCTCGCCTAGCAAGCGATGGATACTTTGGAGCTTGCTCGCCCGCTTTTCCGGGACGCCTGATCGTCACTTCTTCCGGACCGCGGTCCATCTTCCCGGCGTTGGGTCGCCGTTGATATTGCGAGTCATGGTGCCGGTCATTTTATCCGGACCGTCAAGCTTGGCCGTGTAGCTCAGGGTCACCTTTACGCCGTCCGTCGCTCCACTGACTTCGAAATGCGCGGTTTCACCTTGAACCGTTCCGGTCACTTGCTGTTCCCCGAAAGGTCCGTTGTAGGTCCCGGTAAGTTTTCCATTGGCCTGTTTGAAAACGAATATCGGGTCGCCGTGCTGGCCGTTTTCGAGGTCGACAGAGAAGGTCCAGGTTCCGCTGAGATCCGCCGCGAACGCCGGAATGCACAGGGAAATCGCAAACAAGACGAAGCAGGTTAGAAGTCGCATACCTCCGGATACGGAAGGCGTTGCGAAAGGTTCCCCGAATTTACTCCCACCGGAGCGCGCGCATCGGATCGACCAACGTCGCCCGGCGCGCCGGCATATAGCCGGACAACAGCGCGACGAATGCGATGCCCACTACCGCGAGCGTAATGGTGACAGCATCGTTGGGCTGGATGCCGTAAAGTTGTGATTTGACGAAGCGCGTCAAGCCATAGGCAGCCGGCAGACCGATCGCGATTCCAATTCCGGCGAGCAGCAGGACTTCCTTCATCACCAGCCAGATCACGTCGGTGCTGGCCGCGCCCAGGGCCATTCTGACACCGATCTCGCGGGTTCGCTGCGCCACCATGTACGCCATTACGCCATACAATCCGACCGCTGCCAGCAGCGTGGCGAGCAGGCCAAAGCCGGTCGACAACGTCGCCACCAGGCGCTCCGTCAACAGCGATTCGTCCAGTTGTTTTTCGAGCGTCTTCATCTCGGAAATGGGGAGGTTCGCGTCCAGGTTATTCACCACGCTGCGAACGCCTGCGAACACCTGTTCCGGGGCGCGCGCCGTGCGCACATAGGAATACATACCCAGCACGAAATTCATTTGGTGATACGGGCGATACACTTCGAGCGGCACTTCGTCGCGCATGCCTTCGTACTTGGTGTCGCGAACCACTCCTATGATCTCGATGTCGAGCTTGGTCCCCGGATCGCCACCCATGCCGATGTGACGGCCCGTCGCGTTGCCGTCTTTAAAGAATTTGCGGGCGAAACGTTCGTTCACGATGCAAACCAGCGGTGCGCCGCGGCCATCGGTCATGCGGAAATCACGGCCCAGCAGGATGGGGATCTGCATGGTTTTGAAATATTCGGGAGATACGAAATTCATGTGCGGATCGGGCGTATTGCCGGGCTTGTGCGCGAATCCTTCCACGGCCATGCTGCTATCCCATTCGTTGCCGGTGAGCACCGGCATGACGGCGAACGCTGCGGTTTCCACACCCGGGATCGCGTTGAGATTCTCGCGAAGTTGCCGATAAAAATCGAGCGAACGATCGGGCTTGTAGCCGTTCAAAGGCGGATCGATGGAGAAGCTCACCAGGTTGCTGGTTTTGAATCCGGGATCGAGATCCTTCAGGTTTTGCAGGCTGCGGATGAAGAGGCCGGCACCGATCAGCAGCAACAGAGAGAGCGTCACCTGGGCTGCGACCAGCGCCTTGCGCAGCACCACCGCGGTTCCTCCGGCAATGGAGCCGACCTGATCCTTCAACGTCGCCGCGACGTGCGGGCGCGTCGCTTGAAGCGCGGGAATCAAGCCGAACAGGATTCCAGTAAACAGCGAAACAGCGGCGCTGAATGCCAGGATTCTCCAATCCGGCGTGGTCGAGATCGCCAGCGCGGAACGGCCGGTCGGGACAAACGCGATCAACGCTCGATCGATCGCTACCGCCAGCGCCAACCCTAGCGCGCCGCCCGCCAGAGCCAGCGAAATGCTCTCCACTAGAAGCTGCGAGACGATCCGGCCGCGGCTCGCGCCGAGAGCCAGACGCACGGCGATCTCCTTCTGTCGCGCCGACGCCCGCGCGATCAAAAGATTCGCGACATTCGCGCATGCGATCAGCAAAACCGTTGCGACGATGGCCGTCAGTACCAGCAAGGGACTCGAAAGCTGGTCGCGTACATTCGAGTCGCCCTTCGACGCGGGCATGGTGTCGATGTACATCTTCAGAAATGCCTGCTTGGTCTCCGGAGCGGCTTTGGAAAATTCCTTCTCCTGAACCTCCATCTCCAGCATCTGGTGGAAGAACGGCTGCAGCGCCGCCTTGGCCTGCTGCATGGTGACGCCCGGCTTGAGGCGACCTAAAACATTTACCCAACGTCCCCGGCGGCCCTTTAACGTGTAAAAGCCCTGTGGATCCATTTCCGCCTTCATCATGATCGGCACGCGAACGCTAGGGGACGTGGTGGGGTCGAGGCCATCGAAGCCGGCCTGACTCACGCCGATGATAGTCAATGGATAGCCGTTTACCAGAATCTTTTTATTGATCACACTCGGATCGCCGCCAAAGCGCATCTGCCAGTAGCGGTAACTGAGTACCGCGAGCGGATGGCCGCCGGGCGTTCGATCGTCCTCCGGAGTGAATACGCGACCGAGAGCGGCGCCTACGCCGAGCACCGGAAAATACGTCCCGGAGACTGCCTCGCCGTAAACTCGTTCGGTTTTTCCATCGGCGCTGACGCTGAACTCGGTATCCCAGCGGCAGAACATTCCACTGAAGACTTGGTTGTGATCGCGAAAATCCTCGTACATCGGATAGGACAGCTTGTATCGCCCGTTATTGCTGCCATAGTGGTTGCCGCGGCTTCGCAGAAGAACCAGTTGTTCGGGATTCTTCACCGGCAACAGCCGCAGCAGGACCTGATCCACCAGCGTGAAGATCGCCGTGTTGGCGCCGATCCCCAAAGCCAGTGAAAGCACGGCAACTGCAACAAATACAGGTGATTTTCGAAATGTCCGCAGCGCGAAACGAAAGTCTTGAGAAAGATGGCCCACGAACAGAATACCGCCTCAACTCAATAACGTTACTCGGCTCTCAAAGTTTGTCGATTTCTTGAGAAGAGGCGGAATCTCAGTTCGCGGGTATGGTCCAGATGAGCACCGAGAGCCCTCTGATGATGAAGGTGTCCAGCGGGCCGCCAGGCAGATCCTGTAAAGCCAGCGGAACGGATACCGAAGACGATGTGGATGACACCAGGATGCGCACTTGGGCGACGCTGGTGCCCGAGCCTGGAATGGTGTCCATATCGACCACTTTCGAAGACACGACGTAACAGCACGGAACGGCGGGCACGGGAATCAAGGGAGACTGCGACGTCGAGATCACACCGGTCGCGAGCGCAGGGCCGGTGAGCCCCACGCCGTTCAGGAAAATCGTCACCGTGGAGCCCGACGCGGCTGGGCTGTCGCTACTGTTTAACGTTCCATCGGCGTTTAGCGCGAGCGGCTGGCGGCAGGGAGTGCCCTGTCCGCAGTCCGTTCCGAACAGAGGGCCTGTGAAATTCGCGGGTGAAAGAAGCACGCTCGGCTGCCGTTCGACGACGCCCAGAAAAAACGACTCCGACATCGGCGGATCACCGAATTGGCTGGTCACCTGCATCGTGACCTCGCTCTGCCCCGCGATTTCGTAGGGGACTTGCAGATTGACCTGATCGCCGGCCGCATAAAGAATCGGCGCGGCCATTCCGTTGAAGGTGACCGTCATTCCGTTGAAGGAAGTCGGGTATGTGCCGGAGGGTTGCGCGTCCCGCGGAGGCGAAAGCTTGGTTCCGTATAGTGTGAGGAGCTGTCCCGGCGCGACGCGCACAAGTCGGGTGTTGTCCGTATCGGTAATAGACGCGATGCGCGGAGGATCAGACAACCTTACGGCGGCAAGCTGCGGCGCAATGACAGCCGAGCCATCGGCCCGGAGTGCCACAGCGGTCGCCAGGGAGCCGTTCCCCGGCGGCAGGAGTTGGGTGGGGGATAGCTTGACACCATCCGGGCTCAGTCGCGCGACAAAGCCGGCGTATGGTTGCTGACTCGTCCCGGGGCGCGAGGCGACTGGCGTGGTCCACAACCCCGGCAAATCGGATGTCTCGGCAAACCCGGTCAACACAACGTTCCCGCTTTGGTCGAGAGCCAGACCGGTAATCCCTTCGCCGTTCGCGTAGGTCGAGCCGCTGAAGAAAGTGGACCAGAGGAGAGCCGTGCCGGAAGCATTCAGCTTGGTGATGTAGCCCGAACTAGTGAGCTGATTGTATCCGTGGACCCCGATTTGCACGGCCGGATAGAACAGGTACTGCGGCTGGTACGCTCCAGGAGTCGTCGGGTAGTCGGGAGACGGAGTATTTCCCGCGACGAACAGGTTGCCATCTGCGTCCACCACCATGGCCGCCGGGTGCGCGCCATAATGGCCCGTCAGGTACGTACCGTAAATCAAGTGCGCACCGGTGGGGTCGAATTTCGCGATGTGTTGATAGAGGCATGGGGCAGCGCCGAAGTTCGATGCGGAGCAGGATATGTTCGCGGCGCTAGCTTGAAAAGCGCCCGGAGTGGTTGCAACAGGACTGGCGAACGAGCCTGCCGCGTAGAGATTGCCCTGCGCATCGAGCGCGATCGCAGATCCGCCGAATCCGTTGATTGTGATCAGAGCCTGAGTCCCCATTGAGTCCAAGACGAGAATGAATCCAGTGGGTGCCTCAAACAAAAACGTCGAAGATCCGGCAGGGTAGGTCTGGCCAGTCATGTAGACGCGACCCGACGAATCCACCACGATCGCTTTTCCTTGCGATTCCGCCGATCCACCAATGTAAGTGGACCACGCCACTTTACCGCTCGGGTCCAGGCGCGCCGCGAAAGCCTGCAGGCCCTTGTATCCCTGTGCAGGCTGCATCGATCCCGGTGTTGTGTCGAAGTCTGCCGATGCGGTCGTGCCCGTCACATAAGCAGAACCGTCCGGCCCGAGCGCGATCGCTGAGGCAGAATCGGTTGCCGATCCCGAGAGTACAGTCCAATACAGGATCTGCGACCCGTCCGGCGATAACTTCGCGACGAAGGCATCGCCGCCATTCTGGGGCACGGAACCAGCGAGGTAAATGTTTCCGGCCGTGTCCACCTGGACCGCGTTAGCGGCGGCTCCATTCGGCAGCGGCGGGAGCATTTGAACATTTCCTGCGAACCCTTGACTCGCGGAGAGAAGAATAAAGAGAAATAGTCCGCGTAACATACCGCCATTTTCGCACTATGTGGGGCCGGCAGTCGTGCCGGCTAGCCGGTCCCCGGACCGGCTTCTCCTGGAGCGATTCGGTCGTAGATCAAAAATCCTGCGCGGCTATGACTTTTTCACGTCCCGATGCGTTTCCTTCACCCGGAATCCCGCTGCGTGCAGCCGCTTGCGGATTTCATTGGCGATCATTACGCTCCGATGCTTCCCTCCCGTGCAGCCGAAGGAAATGGTCAGATAACTTTTTCCTTCGCGGATGTAGTGAGGAATCAAATAAATCAGCAGATCGGAAATGCGCTCGATAAATTCCATCGATTGCGGAAACGACCGGATATAGCGCGCCACGCTGGGATGTTTTCCGCTCAGGTGCTTGAACGCTGGAATGTAGTTTGGATTCGGCAGGAAGCGGACATCGAAAACCAGGTCGCTATCGCCCGGAACGCCGTGGCGATAGCCGAAGCTGTTCACTTGCACCAGAATCTTCTGTTCGTTCTTGAGGCCGCGAAACGTGCTGTGGATGGTCTCCCGCAGTTCGTGTACGTTGAACTTGCTGGTATTGATGATGGGATCTGCCAGACGTTTGATAGGGGCCAGAAATTCGCGCTCATGCCGGATACTGGCCGTGACGCTCTGCCCGGTGCCCAGAGGATGCGGACGGCGCGTTTCGCTGAACCGGCTGATCAGTACCGCGTCGTCCGCTTCGAGAAACAGCAGGCGGGTGCGGATGATCCGCCGGATGCGCTTGAACATCGCCGGAAAGCGCTCCAGGGCGGCGCCTTCGCGGATATCCACCACCAGCGCCGCCTGCCGGATTTTCGAGCCGCGCGCCAGTTCAGCAAACTTCGGAATCAGGTCGATGGGCAGGTTATCGACGGCGTAGTAGCCCAGATCCTCGAACGCCTTGAGCACAGTCCCTTTACCGGAGCCGCTCAGCCCGGTGATGATGACCAGCTCGTTTTGCGCGCTCTCGACCGCCGCCTGTTTCGGCATTCCTCAGGATTCGATTAAATCAAAATTTCCGTCCTTGCGGCGAACCAGCACGGAAAGGCATTCCTTGTCGGCATCGCGATACACCAGGTAGTCGCGGCCATCTTCCATGAGGAGCAGCGCTTCTTCGGGCGTGATCGGCTTGCGGCGCTCGTGATGATTGACGCGGAAGATGCGTGGGCCGGAAGCAGTTTCGCGGGAGGCCGCCGTGCCCTCTTTTGCGCTCTTCCTTTCACTCTTCTTTTCGCTCTTGGCTTCCGACTCGCCGCCGCGGCGCTTTTCCAGCCACTTGGCGCGCGTCTTCACCGCCTGTGTTTCCAGCTTTTCGATGGCCGAGCTCATGGCCGCAAACAGGTCGCTGTCGGAACCGGCGCCCACCAGTTGGTGATCGTAGAACTGGATGGTGATTTCGGCTTTGTGGAGATGGCGCTCCGCCGTAATGATGACATGCGCCTCTTTCTCTCCACGTTTTTCCAGCATCTTCGAAAGCTTGGCGAACTTCGTGTCGAGCTTGGTTTGCAGCTTGGGCGGCAGTTGTCTCTCGACGCCCCGATAGCTGATATTCATGTGGTCAGACCTCCGTCAGTTGCGTACGCGACGCTGGTGCGTCGACGGAATGCGCATGTCTTCGCGATACTTGGCGACGGTGCGGCGGGTCACCTGGATCCCTTCGGATTGCAGACGTTCGGTGATCTGCTCATCCGTCAGCGGATGCGACGAATCCTCTTCCTCGATCATTTTTTTGACACGGCGCTTCAGGATCAACAACGGCGTCGCGCCACCCGACGGGCCCTGCACGGCCTCCGAGAAAAAATAGCGCAGTTCGTAAACACCTTGCGGCGTGTGCGCGTACTTGCTGGATACCGCGCGGCTCACCGTGGAAGGATGCACGCCGATCTCTTCGGCGATCTCCTTGATCATCATCGGCTTCAAATAGTCGATGCCGTGCTCCAGAAAATCCATCTGCCGGCGCACCACGCTCTGGCAGACTTTCAGAATGGTTTGCTTGCGCTGCTCGATATTTTTCATCAACTGAATCGCGGAAGCATAACGCTCCTTGACGTAGTTGCGGACGTCGCGATTGGGTTCCTGATCGCGATCGAGCATCTTGCGGTACTGCGGATTCAGGCGAAGCTGCGGAATGTCTTCGTCGTTGACACTGATCAGGTAATCCTCTCCGTCCTTGGAGATGTACACATCCGGCTCGACCACCCGCGCTCCCGCCCCGGAATAGCGCAGTCCGGGACGCGGATCCAGATGCTTGATCACATCGATCGCAATCTGGACGTGTTCCAGCGGTCGATGCAACACGCGGGCGATTTCCTTGGGCTGCCGCAATTCCACCAGCTTCAGGTGATCGTGGACGATGTTCCACGCCACTCCGCTGTTTCCTCCGCGGCTTTCGATCTGCAACAGCAGGCATTCCCGAAGGTCGCGCGCGCCCACACCCGCCGGGTCCAGCGTCTGGACCACGCGCAAGGCTTCCGCCAGGTCGGCCTGAGTGTGTTCGCCGGACGCCGCGATCTCTTCCGCTGTCAGCACCAGGTAGCCGTCTTCGTTGAGGTTGCCGATGATGGTTTCGGCCGCGTCGCGAACTTCTTCCGTCAAGGCGACCAGCGCGAGCTGGTCGTGCAGATGATCGCTCAGCGTTTTCGGCGACGAAAGGAAGGTTTCAAAGGAAGGTTTTTCGACGTTCTCCGACGCTGGACTCTTATATCCCGGATCCAGGTACTCATCGAAATACGTGCCGAAGTCTATCTCGTCAAAAGGATCCGTGGTTTTCTGATCCGCAACCTCGGGGTTTTCCGGCGCGGGCGCGGTTCCGGCCAGATCCGGTTCGGGATTGCTCAACGCGGCCGCTGCGATTTCGGCAGCGTCGGCCTCGGGAGCCTCCACCTCGGCGGGTCCGCTGGTCACTTCGAGAATCGACTGGTCCGCGGGTTCCGCAAGCCGTTCCGCCTCCAGCAGTGGCTGCAGTTCCTCCGGAGACAATTCCTCCACCCCATCCGCCGCTTCTTCCAGGACCGGGTTTTGAGCGATCTCGGCCGAGATCATCTCTTTCAACTCCAGCCGGTTGAGCTGGAGCAGGCTGACCATTTGGACCAGGCCGGGCGTGAGGATTTGCTTTTGTTGGACCCTGACCTGTAGCCGTGGTGACAGCGAACTCATGGCTGGTCCCAGTTTAACACTCGAACTACACCCGCCGGCATGAAAAATGCAACCATTACCCGCTCACGGTGCCGCCGCGAAGAATCGAAATATTTGCACCGAACCGCGAACGCAGTGAGCGGGTCCGTCTGATAGAGCGAGCCTTAGGTGCGACAGGTCTATCATGTAAATTGGTCCGTTCTCCGCTGCTCGCCATTTTCCTGATCGTCGCCGTCGACGTGCTTGGACTGACGATCATGATCCCGCTGTTGCCGTTTTACGCTGAAAAAATGGGCGCGACCCCCACCCAGGTCGGCCTGCTCATCGGCGTCTATGCGGCTTGCCAGCTCTTTTCCGGTCCATTGTTGGGACACCTTTCGGATCACACCGGCCGCAAGCCGCTGCTGTTAGTCAGCCAGGTGGGAACGCTGATCGGATTCCTGATCCTCGCCTTCGCGCCTTCGCTGTGGGTCGTCTTCGTCGCCCGTGTCATCGACGGCGCAACTGCCGGGAATCTTTCGCTGGCCCAGGCCTACATCTCCGACGTGACCAAGCCGGAGGAGCGCGCCAAGTCCTTCGGCGTGATCGGAATCGCCTTCGGAATGGGCTTTTTGATCGGCCCGGCGATTTCAGGGTATCTGGCGAAGTTCGACTATCGCGATCCCATCTTCGCCGCCGCCGGTCTTTCGGCGACCAGTATCCTCGCCACCTGGCTTCTTCTACCCAGTGTCAGGACCAGTTCCGCGCCCGCCGATGGGCCCGGTGGACGACGGCTCTCCCTTCTGCAATGGGGCGAATACGGACGCTACTTCCAGCAGCCGGCATTGGCTGCGCGGTTATACCAGTTCCTGGCATTTGGATTCTCCTTTGCGATGTTCACCGCCGGATTCCCGTTGTTTGCCGAACGTCGGCTCACCTGGCACGGCCTGCCCTTTGGACCCGAGCAAGTCGGGTTTTCCTGGGCCTATGCAGGGTTTCTCGGTATTTTCTTACAGGGCCCGGCGCTCGGAAAGATGGTGAAGAAGTTCGGCGAATCGAGTTTGAATCGTCTCGGCTTCGCCGCCTATGCAGCCGGTTACCTCACACTCGCGTTCTGTTTCTCAATTCCGGTACTGATCGCGGCCACCACCTTCTGCGCGATCGGCAGCCTGGTGCGCCCTACGCTCACCAGCATGATCACGCAAGCCGCTCCGCGGGAAGAGCAGGGGGTCGTGCTGGGGTTAACGCAATCCTTGACGTCGATCGCGCAGATCACCGGTCCGCCAGTCGCTGGATTTCTGATTCAGCACGGAATGCTCCGCGGTTGGGGAATCACCGCGGCTGCAGTGGCGAGCCTGGGATTGTTGCTTGCATCCCGGCCAGTTTTCGCACGCTCATGAATAACATTCTCGGCACGTGGAAGCATCCTTTATATGGATTGCCTTTGGCAGTGCTGGTCAAATTGCCGCGGCGATCGCAATAGCCGAACCACTCGCCGAATTCGGGGTCGGAGAAGTGCGAGAACGCGTAGGCGTCCACTCGCTCCAGCCATTCCAGCCACTTTGATTCTTGCGTGATGGAGTACGCGAGAATCGTCGCGTAGATCGCCTCCGTGTGCGGCCACCACAGCTTCATGTCGGCTTCGAGCGCAAGCGGCGGGAACCCGTCGATGTCCATGAAATAATACAGCCCGCCGAATTCCCGATCCCAACCGAATTCGAGCGAGCCTTCGATCGCGTCCAGACACATTTGCCGGGCGCCTGCGTCCGGCACGAATTCGAGCGCATGCAGCAGAAACCATGCGGCTTCGATCGAATCTCCGGGACAAAACAGACGGCCCTCTGGCAACTCTCTTGAGCTTGAATACTCAAGAAAGATTCTTCGCGAAGCGTCGTAGTGTGCTCGCGATGCCGCTATACATTCGCGCAGCACCTCGCGATAGCGTGGATCGGGATCGACCCGCGCGATCTCAGTCGCCATCGATGTGACCACCATGACGTCGGCCAGCGCCGTCACTCCTTCAACTCGAGGTCGACCCAGCAGCGTGGGGTCGTCGATCCAGCGCCGGATTCGCCAGAACAGTTCGATCGCTTCGGCCCGCAGCACCGCGTCGCCGGTGGCTTTCGAGAATTCGAGCATCCCCAACATTGCAAACACCGCAGCATACGGTTTGCGCTGATAGAAGCTCGGCTTCCCATCCCGCGTCAGACTGAAATAGTAGCGGCCCTGTGGATCGAGCGCATGACGGCGCAGGAAGTCGAGAATCAGGCGTGCGGCTTCCAACCACTCCTCGCGCGGCTCCATCTCGTTGTACAGTCGCGCGAGCATCCACACCGCTCGGCCCTGCATCCACACATACTTACGTGTATCGTAGACCGTGCCATTGCGCGTCAGGCAGGTAAAATATCCACCGAAGTCACGATCAATGGCGTATTTCAGCCAGAAAGGGATGACGCGTTCGAGAAGCTCAACTCGGTATCGTTCGCTATACGAAATTAAATTCACGGTTGTGACATTATATGTGCCATGCCATGGACGGCGTTAGGATTTCGGGTTCATTCCGGATGGGCGTCGATGGTGGTGGCAGCGGGATCGCCCGCGTCGCCGAACGTGCTGGTGCGCCGCCGCATCGAGATTGCCGATCGGAAAACGCCTGGGTCGGTGCAACCTTATCACTACGCGGCCGAACTGGACCTACCAAGCGCCAACGCGCATCTCGCCCGGTGTGCCGCGCAATCGCGAAATCTGGCGCAGACCGCGGTGGAGGATGCGCTGCAACGTTACAAAGTGATCGCTTGCGCGATTCTCATGAGTTCCGCGCGCCCGATGGGGACGCTCGAAGCGACCCTGGCCTCCCACGCCGCCATTCATTCGGCGGAGGGTGATTTCTTCCGTGACGCGATCCTTCACGCCGCCGAGGCCTGCGCAATTCCGTGCAAAAAGATCAAGGAGAAAGATTTACTGGCGGCCGCACACGCGGCTTTCGGAATCGATCCTGAACCGGCGTTGGCGGATATGCGAAGAGCCTTGGGCCCGCCATGGACCCAGGATGAAAAATATGCGGCCCTGGCGGCCTGGCTCGCGCTCCAGTCGTAAGCGGCATATGACTGGTTAAATCGACACTTAGTACCTATACACCCCTTGGTTCACCGACGATCTAACGCCTCTAAGGGGATATGTGCTGAATCGCCTCACGGTATTTGCGTGTGAATCACAACCGATCGTCCTCGAAGGACTGGCCAAGGTTCTTTCAGACTGCCACGATCTGGAATTTGTCGGTTCGGCGAGCACTTTGAGCGATGCGCTGGAAGCACTGCGGCAGCGGCATCCCGACGTCCTGCTGGTGGATCAGACCCCCGGACTCAAGGTTGTCTTTCAATTCATTTCGGACGCGAAGAGTACTTCGCCGCGCTGCCAGCCGGTGCTGTGGGTGAACGATCTGGCCGAGATCGATTGCTTCCGGGCGCTGCAACTTGGCGCGCGCGGCATCCTGAAGAAAACGCTTCCCATTCCATCCGTGATCGAGTGCCTGCGTTCGGTAGGGCGCGGCAATGTGTGGATCGAAAGCTCGCTTTCCGAACACATGGGCGGATCTCTTGACCGGCGATCGACCCCCAGGCTGACGCCGCGCGAAAAGGAAATCGTCCATCACGTTTGCGGCGGGATGAAGAACAAGGAAATCGCGGAAGCGCTCACCATCACGCCGGGAACCGTGAAAGTCCACTTGATGCACATCTTCGAAAAGACCGGCGTAAAGGATCGCTTCGAGCTGGCGGTCCATGGCCGGCGGTTGCTGGGCGTAGAGCACGCCGAGGCGATCGCGCGCGCCGAAAGCGTCGCCATAGGCGCGGACGAGAGTTAACGAACGCGGACCAACGCTAAAGTGCGCGAGCGTCTCAGGCGAACTACCAGATAGGCATGTAGATAGGCATGACTTCGCCCCAGACTCTCGCCGCAGCCCCTCCTTTTGAGAAACAGCGGGCGTATTTCATGCCGCTGATCCCCTCCCTTTCCGATCTGTATTTTCTGGCATTGATGGTCTGGTTGTTTCTGTGTGGTCAGTACGGCTGGAAAGGACTGCTGGCCGATGCCGACGTCGGCTGGCACATCCGCACGGGCGAATACATCCTGGATCATCACGCGGTTCCGCACACCGATCTGTATTCCTTCTCGAAGCCGGGTGCACCCTGGTTCGCTTGGGAATGGCTCAGCGACGTGATCGACGCCGCGGTGTTCCGCGCGGGCGGACTGAAGGGCGTGGTGCTGCTGGCCGGCGTGATGATCGTGCTGTTCGCCACCATCCTGCTGCGCCGGATGATCTGGCGCGGTGCGCATCTCCTGGTAGCGGTGGTGGTCTCTTTACTGGGCGTCGGGTCGGCGTCTATACACTACCTCGCGCGGCCGCACGTCTTTACCCTGGTGTTGCTTTCGATCGCCATGTGGATGATCGAGGCGGACTTAAGGAAGCCTTCGCGGTGGATCTGGCTGCTGGTCCCGCTGACCGTGCTGTGGACCAACCTGCATGGCGGATTCCTGGCGCTGATCGCGGTCCTGGGCTTGACTGCGGCGGTGGAAGTGGTCACCCAGCGCCAGTGGCGCTATGCATCCTTAACGGCGGCGTGTGCGGCGGCATCGTTGATCAATCCTTACGGGATTCATTTGCACCAGCACGCAGCCGAATATCTCCGCTCGGACTGGATCCGTAAGGTCGTCCAGGAATTTCAATCGCCCAGCTTCCGGAACGAGAACATGATGCAGTTCGAAGTTCTGCTGTTGGCCGGATTGATTGCCGCGGGGCTACTGTTCCGCAAGCGCAGGATCGCCGAAGGCGTCTGGATCCTGTTCTTCGCGTATGAGGCGCTGGGAAGTGTCCGGCACGTCCCGGTCTTCGTGATCGTGGCCGCGCCTCTGATCGCGGAAGAAGTCAGCGCGTGGTGGCGGGAGTGGACGGCGCGGGCAGGGAAGGCGTCGCCTGCCGGGATCGTCAATCAGATCTCGGCCGATTTCGAGCCCGGGTTCCGGCGCACCAGCGTGTGGCCCGCGCTGGCGATCCTGGCCCTGGTCTTCATTGGCCGTCCGATCGCGTGGCCTAAGGACTTTCCGGAGGAAATCTTTCCGGTCGCCATGATCCATGCGCATGAGTCCGAGATTTTCAGCCAGCGCGTCCTGACCACAGACCAGTGGGCCGATTATCTGATCTACCTGAATCCTCAGTACAAGGTGTTCGTGGATGGGCGCAGCGACTTTTATGGACCGGAGATCGGCGATGCATTCCTGCATCTGGTCTCGGGACAGCCGGAGTGGCGGCAAGTGCTGCAGAAATACGACTTTGGCATGGTGTTGCTGCCCAAGGAAACCGCGCTGGTACAACTCTTGAGGACCCAGCCGGATTGGCGCGTGGCCGACGAGGACACTAAGCATATCCTCTTAGTCCGTAGGGCCACCTCAGTACCAGCTACGTGGAATCTTAATCCGTAACCAAGGTTCTAAGGAGCACGGCGTTTAGGAGCGGAAGCACTAATGAAAATCTCCGAGGAGGCCGAAGTAGTAGTGGGAGCACACGGATGAAGTTGCACAGTTCCGGGCGTCGGGGGCGAGCGCCCATGCGGATTCCACAAATCCCCATGGAGTGGATGGACCCGATGAGCTGGCGGCTGCCGTCGGGTAAGGCACTGGCAGAGTTTTGGTTACAAGCGGGATTTTTGGCGCCGCTGATGTTGGGAACGCCGGTGGTGAAGCGGAAGAAATCGACGGGTGTGGCTCCAGTGGTTGCGAGCAAGAACGTAGAGGAGGCGCCGGAGCGATCCGCGACCTTTCGAGAGACCGGGAACATTCGATAAGCAAGGAACATTCGATAAGCAAGGGACATTCGAAAAAAAGCAAGGGACTTTCGAAAAAAAGCAAGATGACCGCTCAAGTGTGGATCGCAATTCTCGTGGGCCTGGCGGCGATCGTGGATGATCTCAAACGCCGGCAGATCGCCAACTGGATTCCGGCCGCTGCGCTGGCGGGCGGATTTGGATGGCAGATCGGCCAGAGCGGTTGGATGGGATCGCTGTACGCGCTGGGTGGAGCGGTGGCGGGATTTTCGGTTTTTCTGCTGTTTTATTTGCTCGGCGGCATGGGCGGCGGGGATGTGAAGCTCATGGCTGGATTCGGAGCGCTGCTGGGAGCCAGAGGCCTGGTGGAAGCGGCGTTATGGACGGCGGGAGTCGGCGGCATTCTGGCGATCCTGGCGATCGCTTTTAAAGCGGTCCGCGGGTGGTTTCAAAAAGAAAAGTCGGCGCAGGATGGAGCACACAAGGAATCGATTCCGTATGCGCCGGCCATCGCGCTGGGGGTTTGGTTGTCGCTGGTGCCGAAGGGCTAAGCAGGCTGGGTCAAGGCAGAAGTTGAGTCAGGTGTTGGGCAGTTAAGGAGACAAAGGTTATGGATCGCAGGTTTCTAACGGTATTGGGCGTCAGCCTGGTTTTCGCGCTGGTGGTTTCAAGCGTGTTCTATCAGATGACGGCGCGCTCGGGTGGTCCCGCCAAGACGGATGCGTCAAATCAGAAGGACATGGTGGTGGCAACCCATCCGCTGACCGTCGGGGTGATGATTAAGCCTGCCGACGTGAAGGTCGTAAAGATCCCGGTGGACGGGTTCCCGAAAGGCGCTGTGTCGAAGGTCGAAGAAGTCCTCGACCGGCCGGTGGTCTCAAACATCCTGATCGACGAGCCGATCCTGGAAGGACGTTTAGCCACCAAAGGCAGCGGCCTCGGCTTGGCGCCGACGATCCCGGTGGGGATGCGGGCGATCACAGTGCGCGTCAACGATGTAGCCGGCGTCGCCGGATTCGTGCTTCCTGGAATGCACGTGGACGTGCTGGTCACGGGTCATCCTCCGAATACGGAGGGGGGCGACATGACTTCAACTTGCTTGCAGAACGTCCTGGTCCTTTCCGCCGGACAGACCATACAACCGGATGCGCGCGGCCAGGCGATTCAGGCCCCCACGGTCACGCTGCTGGTGACGCTGGAACAGGCGGAAACCCTGACGCTCGCCGGGAACGACGGCCGCATCCAGCTGGTGCTCCGCAACTCCAGCGACCAGAGTGTCGAAAAAACGAATGGCCGCTACATTTCGGAGCTGTACAACGGCCATCGTCCGGATGCGCCGAAGCCGGATCCTCCGGCCCGGCCGAGAGTCAAGCAGGTGGTAGCACAAGCTCCGCCGCCGCCGGTGGTGGCGCCGCCGCCCGCGCCCGCGCCGGTGAATCAGATTGTCGAAATCCGTGGAGCGACCCGGACCGTGGTGACGCTCCAGGGCAGCGAGAAGAATTAACGAGGCAAGGATCATTCCTATGACACGAGCACGTTTTACTCAAGTAATCGCGATGGCCGCGCTGGGAGCCGGTTTTTCGATGGCCCAGAGCGCCGAGGAACTACGTCTGACGGTAGGCAAGAGCGTCGTGATCGACTACCCGTCCGACGTCCAGCAGATCTCGACCAGCACGCCCGAGGTCATGGATTACAGCGCGGTGAGCAATCGCGAGATCCTGGTGCACGGCAAGGGGCTGGGAACCGCCACGCTGGTGGTGTGGACCAAGGGTGGTCAGCGCACGTTCTACAACGTGAACGTCGACATGAACCTGGACCCGCTGCGCCGGCTGCTGAAGGAATCCTTCCCCAGCGAAGAGATTAGCGCGCGCAGCTCGCGCGATTCAATTTCGCTGAACGGGCGCGTATCCAATAAGGAAGTAGGCGACCGGGCAATGATGCTGGCCGCTTCGTTCTCGAAGACGGTGGTCAACAATCTGCAGCTCAACGCCGCGCCGATGGATAAACAGATCCTGCTGCGCGTGAAATTCGCCGAGCTGGACCGGACCAAGGAATCGCAGTTCGGCGTGAATATCCTCTCGACCGGCGCCGGCAACACGCTGGGGCGCACCACCACCTCGCAATTCGGGAACGGATCGGTGAACCTCACGCAGCTCAACGCGGTCAGCCCCTCGCAGGGTCCTGGGTTTAGCACCCAGGCGACCATCACGGATGCGCTGAACCTGTTCGCGTTCCGGCCGGACCTTAACATCGGCGCGTTCATCAAAGCGCTGCAAGCCGAAAGCATTCTGGAGATTCTGGCCGAGCCGAACCTGGTGGCCACCAATGGCAAGGAAGCCTACTTCCTGGTCGGCGGCGAATTCCCGGTGCCCATCCTACAAGGCGGCGGCAACGCCGGCGCGGTGACGGTTCAGTTTCGCGAGTTCGGAATCCGGCTGATCTTCACGCCCTGGGTGACCGAGCACAATACCATCAAGCTGCATTTGAAACAGGAAGTTTCCACCATCGATACGGCCAATGGAGTCACCCTCAACGGATTCGTGATTCCGGCGCTTTCCACGCGGCGCGCGGAAACCGACGTGGAACTGGCCGAAGGACAGAGCTTCGTGGTCGCAGGCCTGGTGGATAACCGCGAGAGAGACTCCTATACCAAGATTCCGATCCTGGGCAGTCTCCCCATCTTCGGAGCGCTGTTCAAGAGCAAGGACGAAATAAAATCGCGGACCGATCTGATCGTGCTGGTGACGCCCGAGATGACTTCGCCCCTTGCTACTACCGACGCGAGGCCGAATATCTATATGCCCAAGGATTTTCTGGTGCGCCTGGATCCCAAGGACGTTCCGGCGCCGCCGCAGAAGCAGGCCAAGAACAGCAAGAAAAGATAGTTGTGGGGAGGAATGGCCCGGAATGAGTCCACGTGTCCAGAACGAAGCGGAGATTGCGGCGCTGTTGATCGCGCCGAACCGCGAGCTGGCGCAGCAGTTTCTGGCGACCGTTCCTCAATCCCGCGCGTTCCAGATCATGGCGGATCTGAAGAGCTATCCGCCGCAGCAGACCCTGGAAATTCGGGCGCGGCAGCTTAAGCCGCAGGTGGTGCTACTCGATCTGTCCAGCGATCTGAACGCGGCCATCGACCTGATCCGTTTCGTCACCACGCTTTCGCCGCCGGTACAGGTGATCGGGTTACACACTCACAACGACGCGCCGGCGATTCTACAATCGTTGCGCGCCGGGGCCATCGAGTTTCTGTTCGCGCCGTTCGACATCTCCACGCAACGCGAGGCGATCGTGCGGCTGCGCCGGTTATGCTCCCCCGAGCCGCAAGGGCACTCCGAAGCGGGACACGTCATCGGGTTTGCCAGCTCCAAACCGGGATCGGGAGCCTCGACCATAGCCACGCAGACGGCTTTCAGTCTCCAGCGCATCACCGGAAAACGTATTCTGCTGGCCGATTTCGACCTGACCGGCGGCACCATCGGTTTTTATCTCAAGCTGAGCCAGAACTATTCGCTGCTAGACGCATTGCAGCACGCCGAGCATCTGGACCTGGCGCTGTGGAACTCGCTCACCGTGAATTATGGCGGGATCGATATTCTTCCGGCGCCGGCCGCCCCGTATGCCGATGCAATCGATCCGTCGCGGCTGCGCGTCCTGGTGGAACATGCGCGCACGCTATACGACTGGGTGGTGCTCGATCTGCCCGCCGTGTTTAACCGCACCAGCCTGATGGCGATTTCAGAGTGCGAGCGGGCGTTTCTGGTTTCAACCTCGGAGTTACCGAGTCTGCATTTGACGCGTAAGGCGCTGACGCTGGTGGAAAGTCTCGGATTTCCGAAAGATCGGTTTCACGTTCTGGTGAACCGGCTCGATAAGAGAGGCGACATCGGAACCGCGGATATGGAAAAGATTTTCGGCGTGAAAGTACACGCGAGTCTACCTAACGATTATTTTTCGCTGCACCGCGTGGTCACGCTGGGGCAGCCCCTGGGCGCGGAAGGCGACCTGGGCAAGTCGATTGAGAGCGTCGCCAGCCGTTTGTGCGGCGCCTTCGACCAAGCCAAGAAGTCCGCGGCGGCCCCGCGCGAGATGAAGCCGGCATTTTCACAGGCATAAGGAATTAACGGAATCGTATGTTTTCGACGCTCGACTCAGCCAATAAGAATAATCAGCAGATCTCCTGGGAACAGAGACTGCTCAAGAACTCCACCCGGCAAAACAAAGCCAGTCTCAAGCCGGAGTATCAGGAACTGAAGTTCACGCTGCACCGCAAGCTGGTGGACAAAATCAACCTGGAAGCGCTGGCCACCATCGACAACCAGCGCGTCCGCAGCGAAGTGCGCCAGGCGGTGATCTCGCTGATCGACGCCGAGCCGACGCTGCTCAGCTCGCTTGAAAAGCAACAGATCAGCGATGAAGTTCTGGACGAAGTTTTCGGGCTGGGACCCTTGGAGCCGCTGCTGCAGGATCCGGGTATTTCCGACATTCTGGTCAACACTCATAAACAGGTCTACATCGAACGGCGCGGCTTGCTCGAGCTGACCAGCGTGACCTTCCGCGACGATCAGCACTTGCTGCGGATCATCGACAAGATTGTCAGCCAGGTGGGCCGCCGCATCGACGAATCGACGCCCATGGTGGACGCGCGCCTCACCGACGGATCACGCGTCAACGCGATTATTCCGCCCCTGGCGGTGGATGGTCCGATCCTCTCCATCCGCCGGTTTTCGCAGGACAAGCTGATGCCCGCCGATCTGGTGGAGCGCAAAGCGCTCACGCCGGGAATGATGGAACTGCTGGAAGCCTGCGTGAAAGCAAAGATGAACATCATCATCGCCGGCGGTACCGGCGCCGGTAAGACCACTTTGCTCAACGCCATGTCCGCGTTCATCAACGGCAAGGAACGCATCGTCACCATTGAAGACGCGGCCGAATTGCAGTTGAAGCAGCCCCACGTGGTCCGCCTGGAAACGCGGCCTCCCAACATCGAAGGCAACGGCGCGGTCCGGCAGCGCGAGCTGCTGGTCAACAGCCTGCGTATGCGTCCCGACCGCATTGTGGTGGGCGAAGTCCGCGGCGAGGAAGCCCTGGACATGTTGCAGGCCATGAACACCGGCCACGACGGATCGCTGACCACGGTCCACGCCAATTCCCCGCGCGACGCCGTGTCGCGTCTGGAAGTCATGGTTTCGCTGGCTAATTCGAACATGCAGCTGACTTCGATTCGCCAGCAGATCGCGAGCGCGGTGAATCTTTTAGTACAAGCATCGCGTCTGAGCGACGGTTCGCGCCGCGTGGTCTCTCTGACCGAAGTGACCGGCATGGAAGGCGAAATCGTCACCTTGCAGGATCTGTTTGTGTTCGAAAAACGCGGTCTCGATCCGGACGGAAAAGTGGTGGGGCGCTTTGCGGCCACCGGCATTCGTCCCAAGTTTTACGAAAAGCTCCTCAGCGCGGGTATCCGCCTGCGGCCTGATCTGTTCGATGAAGTGGTGGAGGTCTGACATGGGATTCATCGGAGTAATGCTGCTGATCTGGGCCGTCGCGATGGCGGCGTGGTTTGTCGTTTCGAAATACTTCAAATCCTCGGATATCGATCGCATCAAGGCCCGCCTGGCGGGCACCACCAAGTCCAAGGCCAGCAAGAAAGCCAAGGCCGATCCGTCGCAAGCCTCGGTTATTCATGGCGACGCGGTGGTCAAGAATCGCGTGGCGCAGATGCTGGTGGACAAGTACAAGCTGGGCCCCAAGCTCGCCATATTCTTGGAGCAGGCCGGATTGCCCTGGCAGCCAGCACGGTTCGTGCACCTGACCCTGATTTCTTTTGCGGCGGGCTTCGCCGGGGGGTGGATGTTCATTCCCATCACGCATGCCGCGGCGGCAGTCACGGGATTGATTGCGGCCATACTTCCTTTCGTGTACGTGAGCTTCAAACGGAAATCGCGGCTGAAGAAGTTCGAGGAAATCTTTCCGGACGCGCTGGAATTCGTCTCCCGTTCGATGCGCGCCGGACACGCCTTTTCGGTCTCGCTCGAAATGATTCACCGCGAATTTCCGGAACCCCTGTCGAACGAGTTCCGCCGGACGTTTGAAGAAGCCAACTTGGGGCTCCCCATCGAGATCGCTTTGGAGAAGCTGGCCAAGCGGGTTCCGTCGCTGGACGTGCATTTCTTCGTCTCGGCGGTGTTGCTGCAGAAGCGCACTGGCGGAAACCTGGCGGAGATCCTGGACAAGCTGGCGTATGTGATTCGCGAGCGCTTCAAGCTGCGCGGGCGCATTCGCGCGGTCAGCGCCCACGGCAAAATGACGGCGACCGCGCTGAGCTGCATCCCCATCGCGGTGGCCATCCTGATGTTTTACACCAATCCGGATTACGTCAAGTTCTTTTTCACCGACGACGTGGGCAACATCATGCTGGGCAGCGCCGTGGTTCTGCAGCTGATCGGCTACGGAATCATGAAGAAAATCGTGAACATCGAGGTTTAATGCCATGCTGGTTCTAACCCTGTTCGTCTTTATCGCGCTGGCTGTAGCCGTCGTGTTCGCCGGCATGAAGCTGTACGTGCGCCCGAAGGAAGCGATGGAGCGGGTGGTCGGCAGCATCGACGAATCCCAGCACATCCCTTCGCATCCAAGTCTCGCGTTTCACGACCTGATCAAGCGCTTGGGCTCCATCGTTCCGCAATCGCCCAAGGACGTCACGGTGATGCAGCGGCGCCTGATCCGCGCGGGCGTCCGCAACGAAAACGCGCTGAAAATTTTGTACGGCGCCAAAGCCGCGCTGGGGGTGACGTTTCCGCTGCTGGCGGCGCTGTTCGTGACCAACTCCAACTTTGAAACCGGAAACAAGTTCGCCACCATTCTGATTGCTGCCGCGCTGGGCTTTTTCGGTCCCAACGAATATGTTCGCCGGATGGCCAGCAAGCGCCAGAAACAAATCGCCCGGGGGTTGCCCAACGCGCTCGACCTGCTGGTGGTTTGCGTCGAGAGCGGACTGGGGCTGGATCAGGCGATTCTACAGGTGGCCAAAGAACTGGATCACGCGCATCCCGAGATCAGTCAGGAATTCGGACTGGTGAACCTCGAATTGAAGGCCGGAAAACGGCGCGTGGAAGCGCTCCGCAACCTGGCCGAGCGGACCGGCGTCGACGATCTCAAGAAGCTGGTGGCGGTCCTGATTCAAGCCGACCGGTTCGGTACGGGTGTGGCGCAAAGCCTGCGCGCGCACGCCGATTTCATGCGCATCCAGGCACGCCAGGTGGCCGAAGAAAAGGCGGCGAAACTCGGCGTCAAGCTGATTTTCCCCATCTTTTTCTGCATTCTGCCCTCCCTTTTCGTGGTGACGGTGGGGCCGGTGATCATGAAGATCATGCGTGAGCTGGTACCAATGATGAACAACATCTAGTACCTGCCTAAAGATTAGGGCTAGAAAAGCCGATTTTATATTGTCGGAAAGGAGAAAAAGGCGATGGACACTTCCACTGTTCGACTCGTTTGCGCCGTGCTGGCGATCCTGTTTCTTGGGGTCATCGTACTGCGCCGCAAAAAAGGCGCCGAATAAGCGGATCCGGGTGGAGTGAGTGCGTCTCCCTCCGCCCGTCGAACCGCAATCGCGGGAGCAAAAAGACGCGGAGCGGCTGATGTTGGACTGGTTTGTCAAAGAGTCTGGAACGTGAGTTTTGGTAGAGCCGAGGCCGAAAAGGTCCGGCCGGAGGATGGAGTTCAAAAGTATGTTTCGTAAGCCTTGGATATTGGGATTGACGATCGCGATTCTCGCCGCAACCGCGCTGGCCGGAACCTTCGGTAAGGTGGTTCCGATCGGTGGCGAGGCGTCGGACCTGGCGCTGGACGAGTCTCGTGGCGTCCTGTATATCGCCAACTTCACCGCGAACCGCATCGACGTCATGACGCTTGCCAACAACAGGATTCAGACGTCCATCAACGTCCCTGCGCAGCCGAGTTCGCTCTCGCTGTCGCCCGACAATCGCTGGCTTCTGATCGCCCACTACGGGAACAACACGGCGCCGGCGTCGCCCACCAATGCGTTAACGCTGATCGATCTGACCGCGAACAACTCCCGGCAGACTTTCTCACTGCCCGATGCCCCGCTGGGTGTCGCGTTCGGAATCGACGACAAGGCCCTGGTGGTCACCACCACCAGCTTCATTCTGTTCGATCCCGCGATGGGCACCACGCAGGTGCTGCAGACCGTGGCGCAAGTCGCGACCCAGGCGATCCCGCAACCCACGGCGAGCTTTCCTGGCAACATCGTGCAGGCATCCATAGCCGCGTCGCGCGACGGACTGACCGTCGCCGGCTTTGGCGGAACGAGCCCGTACTTACTGTTCCGTTATAGCGTTCTGAACCATACCATCACTTCGTCCTTTTACATTTCGTCGCCGCCGGCCGGTCCGCGTGTGGTCAGCTTGAGCGACGATGGAAGCGTCGCCAGCATGGCCTGGTGGCTTTCCGACACCAATTTCACCACCATCGCGGAATTCAACAATCCTGGCGGGCTGCTAAATCTCGGCAGCCATGTGATCGATTCGTCCCGAAACCTGGTGTATGCCCAGGTTCCCTCGGCCACCACGCAGAGTGGAAATACTTCTTCGCCGCTCCTGGAAATTCGCGACTCCGACAATCTGACCCTCCGGGAACAACTTCAGATCCCTGAAAACCTCGCCGGCAAGAGCGTGCTCACCAGTGATTACAACACCATGTACTCCATCTCCGACAGTGGTGTGCTGGTGCTTCCAGTGGGCAGTCTGAGTTCGTATCCCCGTCTATCTGCCGCTTCCGAAGACGTCGTGTTTCGCGGCAACTTCTGCGACCGCAGCGTGACTCGTCAAAAGTTGACCATCACCGATCCAGGCGGCGGCAACACTCCTTTCACCATTACTCCGAGCGTGTCGGGAATTTCGGTTTCGCCCACCAGCGGGATCACACCGGCTACGGTCACCGTGTCGGTGGACCCGAATGCATTCGCCGGCCAGAAGGGGACCGTGACTGCTTCCCTTTCCATCACTTCGAAGACGGGAGTCAATCCCGCCCAGACCGTGCGTGTGCTGGTGAATTCGCAGGACCCGGCGCAGCGCGGGGCTTTTGTCGACATCCCCGGAAACATAGTGGATCTTCTGGCAGATCCGCAGCGCAACGTGTATTACATTCTGCGCCAGGACAAGAATTCTGTTCTGGTCTTCAACGCCGCCAATAACACCCAGGCGGCAACCCTGCGCACCTGCACCAAGCCGACGGGAATGGCGATCACCTTCGATCAGCAGTACCTGTTGATCGGGTGCGACAACGCGCACATCATGAGCGTTTACGATCTGGACACGCTCCAGGCGCAGCCGCCCATCGTGCTGCCTTCGGATTATGTGGAATCGGTGGCGGTTTCCTCCAACGCGATTCTCGCCGCGATTCGCTCCGGCGCGGACGGCCACGCGGGCATCGATGTCATCGACCTGGTAACCCGGACCGGACGTTCGCTGCCGACTCTGGGCGTGTGGAAGAACCTGCTGGGCTCCACCAACACAGTGCTGGCTTCTTCAAGCAACGGCTCGCACATCCTGGTTGCCTCAGGGGATGGATCCGTGATGGTTTACGACGCGAACGCCAACTCCTTCACCGTTTCACGCAAAGACTTTACCAGCCTGGCGGGTAGTTACGCTGCATCCGACTTCGGCCAGTACGTGGTAGGCAATCACTTGCTGGACGCGTCCGGCGCGCAGACCTTCGATTTCTCCCCGAACGGCTCTCCCTCGGGATTTGCATTTGTAAATCAGGCTGCCTATTTTACGAGCGCGCCTGCGACCACCGCGGGTTCGGGCCAGAACAGTCCCGGGACCATCGCCCAAATCGATCTGGCGACGGGCAATGCGATCCAGCCCACGCCGATGGTGGAAGCGCCGCTGCTGGGTAATGTGACCGTCGGTCTGGGCAACTTCGGACAGGGAACCACGTGCAACACGACCAACAGCGGAACCACCTCCACGCAGGTGTGCAGTTCGACCGCTGGAGGAATCACCACCATAGTTACGACTGTGTGTACCGGCGCCGGTACGGGGTCCTCGACTTGCTCTACCAGCACCGCGTCGGGTCCCGCGAATACCACCGTCACCGGCTTTATCCGGAGCATCGCGCCGCTGCCGAATCAGAGCGCGATCATCAATCTGACCACTTCCGGATTCACCGTGCTGCCGTGGACTTACGCAGCGTCCGTCGCGCCCCCGCAGATTACGAAGATCGTCAGTGCGGCCGACATGGTTTCGCCGGTTGCCCCTGGCGGTTTGATCTCCATCCTGGGGAATCAGTTGAGCGCCACCAACCTGGCGAGCAGTGAAATTCCGCTGGCTACGGCGTTGGCCAATAGCTGTCTGACGGTGAACGGCCAGCCCATGCCGCTGGTGTTTGTCTCGCCGAATCAGATCAACGCGCAGATGCCGGCGAAGGCGGTCGGCGACGTGACCATCAACGTCCACACCCCGGGCGGTATCAGCGACAATTTCAATCTTCGCGTCCAGCCCACGGCGCCCGCGATCTTCTTGAGCGGCACTGCCGGTCCGGAGACGAATTTGCCGGTAGTGGTCCGCAGCGTCAACAACCTGCTGGTGACGGACTCGAATCCGATTCACCGCAACGATTCGCTCACGATTTATCTGACCGGCTGCGGCGGGACCACTCCTCCCGTCACCGACGGTTTCCCCGCTCCGTCCAATCCGCTGGCCCAGGCGCTCTCACTGCCAGTAGTTGCGCTGGGTGGCACACAACTTCCCGTCACTTATGCAGGACTTGCACCCGGACAGGTGGGAGTCTGCCAGATTAATGCGTCGGTTCCAACCAACACGCCAACCGGACTCGGAATGCCGCTGTTTATCAATCAAGGCGGTAACACGCAAACGATCGCGTTGCGCGTGGTGAATTAGAAATACGTAAGTAAGGAAGGAAAAACCTATGAGATCAGTTCGAACGCTCTTAGTGTGCGCCGCGGTTGCAATACCGGCCGCCACGGCTCAGAAATGGGAATTCGGCGGCGGCGTCGGCGGTGGATTCTACACGTCGCAGGACGTGAGCCTGCCGGGGAGTTCCGCCTCGGCCAAAATCGCCAGCAACATCGCCGGCAGCGCCTGGTTGGTGAACGATAAAGGCGACCACTGGGGCGGCGAACTTCGCTTCGACTATCAACTCGGCGATCTTCGGCTGAGCCAGGGCGGCACCCAGACGTCCTTCGGAGCGCGCTCTTACGGAGTCCACTATGACGCGCAGTATCATTTCGCTCCCAACGGATCGCGCATCCGTCCCTATGCGTCGCTGGGTGTCGGGATCAAAGTCTACCAGGGCACCGGTACCGAAGTTGCATACCAGCCGCTCAGCCAGTACGCGCTGCTGACCAAGGATCAGGACCTGACCCCGGTGATCAGCGGCGGATTCGGCGTAAAGGTGCAGCTTTCTCCGCACATGCAGCTCCGCGCCGAGGTCAACGATTTCGCCTCGCCGTTCCCCAAAAAGGTCATCGCTCCGAACAGCGGCGCCAAAGTCGGCGGCTGGCTGCAGGACTTCGTCCCCATGATTGGGATCAGCTACACCTCCGGCGAAGCACGCTAAGAAACACGAGTCGGGAGTCGGAATTCAGGAGTCAGAATCGGGCCCGAGTGCCTGGTTCTGGCTCTTTTTGTTTTATCAAAAGGTAAAAGAATCGTAAAAAGGGACTGTAACCGCTATTGCACCGATTGCCTCGAAACGTGGCAAATCGAAGTATCGACGCCGTTTATTCTGACTCCTGGACTCCTGGATCCCTAACTCCTGAATTCCGCGTTTCTCCCCAACAAGCCGCGCTTCTTTCGCCCCGGCTATATTGGGACCATGTATCTGCTCCGGGCTGTACTGCTCGCAGGCTTGCTCGCCCCCGCCGCTGCGGTTGCCGCGGACTATGTGGGCAGCAATGTGTGCAAGACCTGCCATCCCGACGTGTGGGCAAATTTCTACAGAAACCCGCACTTCAAAAGCGTCGCTTCCGGAAAGGAGGCGCCGGAGAACACCGGGTGCGAAAGCTGTCACGGCCCCGGGAAGGCGCACGTCGAAGCGCGTGGCGGCAAGGCGACCATCATCGCTTTCTCGCAGCTCAGCGCGGAAAAAACACTGGATGCTTGCCTCCGCTGCCACAGCCAGACCATGTCGCGCGCCAACATCCGCCGCAGCACGCATACGCAGCAGGACGTGGTGTGCTCGACATGCCATTCGATCCACAAATCGCCCGCGCCGAAATTCCTTCTCGCCAAGGCTCAGACGGATTTGTGCTACGGATGCCATTCCTCGGTACGAGCGCAGTTCTCCATGCCGTTCAAGCATCGTGTGAATGAAGGAACCGTCCAGTGCACCGATTGCCACAATCCGCATGGCGCGTTCGATCCCACCTGGCGCGCCGCCACTCGTCCCCGTATGGTGGAACAAAGCCAGGCCAACGAGGAAGCCTGTCTCAAATGCCATATCGATAAGCGCGGACCATTCGTCTACGAGCATGGCTCGGTTCGCGTGGAAGGATGCGAGACGTGCCACTCGCCGCACGGCTCAATGAATGCCCGCCTGTTGCGGCGGCCGGTCACGTTGACGCTTTGCCTGGAATGCCACAACGGCCAAGGCACATTCGGCTCATTCGGGCCGAAGTTCAATTCGGGGGTGCAGAAGCCGCCCTCCGATCACAACCTGGCCGATCCGCGCTACCGCAACTGCACCAGTTGCCACGTCCGGATTCACGGCTCGAATACCAGCGAGTTCTTTTTCCGATAGGAGACAGCGCACATGAAAAAAATCATCATTCTGCTGATCTCCGGCATCGTTTATGCGCAACCTCCGGTTGCTCCCACCACGGGTGAACAGGTTGGGGATCCTCGCGGCGAAAACACGGGCGAGTACAACATCCGGAATTCTTTCGAACTGGGCTATCGATTCGCCACCGCCGGCGGCGATTTCGACATGTACCGCTCGACCGTCAATTACACCGACGGCATCCGTTTGCTATCGAGTTCGCTTTCCATCCAGTCGCGCGACGGCCACGGCCGCTGGTTCGATTCGCTGCAACTCAACACCCAGGGGCTGGGCAACGATCCGTATGAATCGGCGACGCTGCGCGTCGAAAAGAATCGCCTGTATCGCTACGACATGATCTGGCGGCTGAACGATTACTACAATCCGTCGCTGACCATCGCCAACGGCGAGCATTTCAAGTCGACCAGCCGCATCTGGCAGGATCACGATCTCACTTTGTTCCCGCAAAGCAACTTAAAATTCTTCCTGGGCTATTCGCGGAATGAGGAAAACGGTCCGGCGCTGACCACCATTCAGTTGTTCGACTTCCGGGGCGACACGTTCCCGCTGTTCGCCGACGTCAGGCGTCAGCAGAATGAATATCGGGTCGGCGGCGAGATCAATTTCCTGGGCTTCCGTCTCAACGTCCTTCGAGGATGGGAAGATTTCAAGGAAGACACACCCACCGATATTCTCGCCAGCACGGCAGCGTTTCGCATTGGGATAGACGGCAACGCAGTACCGCTGGGCGAGCCCGGCGACAACGGCCTCAACACGCTGAACGCCTATCACAGCTCACAGCCCTATCATGGGACCAGCCCGTACTGGCGCGTCGGCCTGTTCCGCGAAGGCAAGCGATTCTATGCCGTCAATGCGAGGTTCACGTACGTCGCCGGCAGCCGCAATTTCATCGATAACGAAGTTTCCGGGGGGAGCACCACCAGCGGCGCTCCGGCAACGCGGCAAATTTTGGTGTTCGGCGACGCACGCCGTCCCGCCGCCAACGGCAATCTGAACGTCACTCTATTCCCAGCCTCGTTTTTTACGATCACCAATCAGACCACCGTCAACAATATCCGGATGCAAGGCAATGCACTGTTCAGCGAGATTGACAACGGCGTCGCCATCACTCCGTTCATTCCGTTCACGCTGCTCGGCATCCGGACGATTGCCAACGGCACCGATGCCGAGCTGCGCTATAAGAAAAGATTTTCGGTTCACACCGGCTACCACTATTCCGATCGAAGAATTCAGGTGATCGACGGGCAGCAGAACGCCGGACTGCCGGCTCCCGCGCCTCCCAACAATATTCCGATTACGCAGTTCAACCACCAGCACGCAGGAACGTTGGGAGTGCGCATTCGTCCGGTTGCCGGTTTGACGATTCTGGCCGACGGAGAGATCGGACGCGCAGATGCGCCGTATACTCCCATCAGCGACCGCAATTACACCGTGTTTCGCGCGCGCGCCGAGTACAAACGGAAAACCTGGCGCGCGTCCGTTTACGAAAAGACCGACTACAACACCAATTCGGTCTCGCTAACCAGCTACGCGTCACGATCGCGCAACTTTGGCGCGGACGCGTCGTGGACTCCCAACGACTGGTTCGCTATCGACGCGGGCTATACGAAACTCCATCTGAACACGCTGGGCGGCTTGGATTTCTTTGCGGCGGGACAAGCCACGCAATTCAATTCGTTGTATATCAGCAATATTCACACAGCGAGTCTGGGGGCGCGGTTCAGTATTGCAAAGAAAGCCGATGTATTTGTCGGCTACAGCCATTCGCAGGATGTGGGCGATGGACGCTCGACTGCCGACGGGCTCCCGCTCGGCGCCGGCACTGCTACGGTGCTCGATCCGTTCCGTGCGGTCCAGACTTTTCCGCTGAAGTTCGTATCGCCCGAAGCGCGGCTTTCGGTGCGCATCCACCGCCAGCTCCGGTGGAACGTCGGTTACCAGTATTACGGCTACAACGAACAGTTCACGAACTTTCAGGATTTTCACGCACATACGGGGTATTCGTCGCTTCTCTGGTCGTTCTGATTCGCTCTACGGAAAAGAGGCCTTTCCGCCGATCATCCCGGTATGGACGGAACCCCTCTGAACATGACCGAACTGCTGGTCGCGGTTCTGGCGATCATTGCCGCGTTTATGGTGGTTCGGAAGAGGTATGACAGCAATCTGCCGCTCATCTTCTACTTCGTGGCCGTGCTGTTTACAAACTTCACCGATCGCGAGGTGAACCCGTTCCTGCTGTATTCCGGCCTGGCGTTCGCGCTCCTGCTGCGCTTCGAGTTCATGAATCAGGGATTCGCGAAAATCGTGGGATTTTTCGCGACCTGCACCATGTGCCTGACCGTGTATGTATTCCTGCACGAAGTGTTCGGCGACGGGACGTCGCCATTCTAAGGCTGGTGCGCCAGTTTCTCCCGAACCGCTTGGACGCGGTCCAGAATCGACGGGTCTTGGTTCTCCTTCAATTCCGCTTCATATTCGGCTAACGCGCCGCCCAAGTCGCCTTTTCTCTCCAGCAGACGTCCCAGTTCGGCGTGATAGCCGGAATATTGGGCTGACGCGCGCGGCCTGACGCGAAGCGCTTCCCGCATGTCTGCTTCGGCTGCGTCCAAATGGCTCATTTGTAGTTCGGCCATGCCCAGGAGCAGGTGCGCGTGTGGATGATCCGGTTCCAACTCGATCACACGGCGCAGATCGATCGCGGCGCCTTCGAAATCCCCCAGCCGGTAATGGCACACCGCGAGGGCGTACAACACGTCCGGGTCCTTCGGAAAAACGGCAGCGACTCGCAGCAGCACTGGCAGCGCTTCCGGATACCGCTCGGTAACCACCAGAGTTCCCGCGTAGGTGCGGGCTGCAACCACACTGTCTGGCGAAATTTCCAGGCTGCGCCGTTCCAGCGTGTCATCGTCGATCCAAAAGCGGCTTTCGTGCACCGTGATCCAGGCCAGCAACGCCGCTACGGGAAGCACCAGCGCGGCCTGAATCCCTATCCGCGGCAGACGGCGCAGGGCAATCGCCACTAGAACGCACAAACCCGCCGAAGGCAGGTACAGATAACGATCGTGAACGAAATCCTGGGACGAAAAGTTTGCGACGTCGAGCACTGGAAGCAGTGGCACTACCAGCAGCACAACAAAAAAAGCGGCGATCTTGTCGCGGCGCGAGATCCACACCAGCAGCGCGAGCGCAGCCAGGCAAATAACAAGTGGCACGGCGAAATTCATCAGGCCTGGACTGGTCACCGGCGCGACCTGATAGAACAACCCGAGCTTCCAGGGCCACAGCAGATGCCGCAGATAAAAGAACGCCGCGGACGGGATAGTCTCGACCATCGCGCGCCGCGGCCACGGCCATGCCTGCCCGAATCTTCCCAGTGCAAAGATCCGCGCCGCCACGTAGACCACGGTCACCTGAAGATACGGCAGCATCGATCGAAGCGCGGTTCGCGCCCGGGTCTTCTTATCCTCCTTATTGTCCGATCCGAACAGCCATTGGTCGGCGAACAGAATAAGCGGGAGCACGATGGCGGTTTCCTTTGAAAACCCATCGAGCGCGAACAAGGCCACCGCGGCGCTGCTCCACCAGCGACTCCGGACCGGGTTCTGGCGAGCTTGAATCTGGCACAGGACCGAGCCGATCGACAGCACCGCCAGCAGCGGCTCGGTGACTCCGCTGATCCACGCCACGCCTTCGACGTGGGCAGGATGAACCGCGAACAACAGCGCGGCAATCCCGGCGAGAAGCGCATCTCCGCTCAGCCGGCGGGCGAGAACAAAAAGCAGGAGCGTGGCCAGGATATGCATGGCCACCGTGCTTGCGTGCCAGAGCGCGGGATTCAAACCGAAGAGTTGGTAGTTGATCAGCAGCCAGACCAGAAACACCGGCCGGTAGTAGCTTCCCTTCACGCGCTCCACGTAGCTCCAGACGTCGGTGGTGAAGTAGCCCGGAACCTGGTCCCAGGTGAAGCGGGACTGCGCCAGGACGATCTGGCGCGGATCGTCGCCGACGAAACCGAAAGAAAGCGTTTGCAGATACACGCCGCCAGCGATCAACACCAGCAGCACGGGGATCAGGAACGGACGGGCGCGATTCAAGCGCTAGGGTTTTTCAATGGGGAGCCCGGCTTCGTTCCAGGCCCTCCATCCGCCGTCGAGCGAAATCGCATGGGTGTATCCCATCTTTTGCAGCGCCTCGGCGGCAAGCGCGCTGCGGAATCCACCACCGCAGTACAGGACCAGCGTGGTGGATTTGTCAGGAACCTTGGTCTCGATATCTCGTTCGATAATGCCTTTGCCCAGATGGACCGCGCCCGCAGCGTGCCCCGCCGCCCATTCGTTGTCCTCGCGCACGTCGATCAGCACATGGCCTTGCGGCGGCATTGCCTTGTACCCTTGAATGTCGACCTGCTTCACGCGGGATTTGGCGTCGTTCACCAGGGCCAGAAATCCTTGGTTGTGGGCTTTATGTGGAATGCTCATTTGATCCTCCGGATGCGGGCTCCGGCGCCAGCCAGCTTAGTCTCGATTCTCTCATAGCCGCGATCGATGTGGTACACGCGATCGATCACCGTTTCGCCCTGCCCAGCCAGCGCTGCAAGGACCAGTGAGGCGCTGGCCCGCAGGTCGCTGGCAAGCACCTGCGCGCCCGAGAGACGCGCCGGTCCAGCCACAATCGCCTGGCGGCCTTCAATGCGGATATTCGCGCCCATTCGCGCCAATTCCTGCGCATGCATGAAGCGATTCTCGAAAATTGTCTCGGTAATGAAGGAAATGCCCTCGGCTTGCGTCATCAGCGCCATGAACTGCGCTTGAAGATCGGTGGCGAAGCCGGGATGCTCCTCGGTGGTGATGTCCACGCTTTTGAGCTTGCCTCTGATCCGAACACGCAAGGCGCCGGGAGCGGGCTCGTCGACCTCGGTGCCGGCCTGCTTCAGCTTGTCGATCAGCACCCGCAAATGCTCCGGCGCGCATCCCGTCACGGTCACGCCGCCGCGCGTGATTGCACCGGCAATGAGGAACGTCCCGGCTTCGATACGATCCGGAATGATGGTGTGCGAAGCCCCGTGCAGCTTCTCGACTCCGCGAATACGAATGGTCGAAGTGCCGGCGCCTTCGATCGACGCTCCCATTTTGGTGAGCAAAGCCGCGACGTCGACCACTTCCGGCTCGCGCGCCGCGTTTTCGATGGTGGTCTCGCCGCGCGCCAGCACCGCGGCCATCAGCAGGTCCTCGGTTCCGGTGACGCTGATCCGGTCGAATGCGAAGCTGGCCCCTTCCAGGCCGTGAGGAGCTTCCGCCTCGATGTATCCGTGCTCCTGGCGAACGCGCGCGCCCAGCCGCTCTAGACCGGCGACGTGCAGGTTGATGGGCCGCGCCCCGATGGCGCAGCCGCCGGGCAGGGAAACACGCGCTCGTCCGCAGCGGGCCACCAGCGGTCCCAGTACCAGGCTCGACGCTCGCATGGTCTTGACCAGATCGTAGGGCGCTTCAGGATGGTGAATTTCCGAAGCCTGTATGGTTACCAAACCTTGTTTGCGGATGACCTGCGCGCCGATGTGCGCGATCAGTTTTTCCATCGTCGCGATATCGCGCACCGGCGGAATGCGCTCGAGCGTCACCGGATCGGCCGTAAGCAGGCAGGCCGCCAGCACAGGGAGCGCCGAGTTTTTCGCGCCGCTCACCGCGATCTCACCTTCCAGAGGAACGCCGCCTTGAATGACGAATTTGTCCACTACTTCAATGCCTCCGAAATTCTGCCGCGCGCCGCGGCCAGCAATTGCTCGGCGGTGTCACGCGAGATTTTTTTCCTGTGCATGACGATCGCGGTACGCACGCTCCGCCCTGCTTGGTCGAGCAGCGCCGCGGTATCGTCGAACGGGATTCCTGTCGCCTGCTGGAGGATGCGCCGGGCGCGTTCCTCCAGCTTCCGATTCGTCGGCTGGACGTTCACCATCAGATTGCCGTAAACGTAACCCAGCCGGATCATCACGGCGGTGCTGATCATGTTCAGAACCATTTTCGTCGCCGTCCCCGCCCGCATCCGCGTCGAGCCGGCGATAATCTCGGGCCCGGTCAGCGGTTCGATCGGATAGTCGACCGCGCTAGATAGCTCCGAGCCGGGATTGCAACTGATTCCACAGGTGACCGCCCCCATTTCGCGCGCCTTGGCGACCGCCCCCAGCACATAGGGCGTCCTGCCGCTGGCCGAAATCCCCACCAGGACGTCTCCCGCAGCGAATCCGGAGTCAACCAGATCTCGCGCTCCTGCGATGGGGTCGTCTTCGGAACCTTCTGACGATCGTGTGAGCGCCCCCTGGCCTCCCGCGATGATTCCTCGAACCAAGTCCGGGGAAACGTTGAAAGTGGGCGGGCACTCGGAAGCGTCCAAAACACCGAGTCTTCCACTAGTCCCCGCGCCGATATAGACCAGGTGCCCCCCCTGCTCAAGGGCGCGTGTGATCGCATCCACTGCTGCGGCGATGCGGGGTATCTCGCGGGCCACGGCTGCAGGCACTCCGGAGTCGGCGGTGTTGATGATGGCCAGAACCTCAGCCGTTTCAAGCTCATCGATGCCGCCGGACGCTGGATTGGCCTGCTCTGTTGGGAGCTTATCAAGCATGAATTTGAGCGGACCCAGGGGGCCAGAATCTCATTGTACAGGCCTTTCCACTTCCGACTTCAGAGGAGCGGCCCTTACCTTCCCTGGGGGCCCTAGCCTGAGCGAATCAAGAGTCCCATGACTCTAATGGGAAGCACTTGAAAAGTACCAGTACTAAGAGGACCGAGTCGCGTTCGGAGACCGCACCTAACTCTTTTACTATGTGTCGATTGCCTTGGGCCAATACGGAGCTACTTGAAACGCACATCTAAGGGGAAACCCTTGAATATACCTTGACACTCTTTGACCATCGATCATATACTTACAAAGCGACGGAAAGTGCGGAAACGGTCGCACAGAAGCTCTTAAACGAATCGGAGGCTACAGAATGAAAAAAGGTTTTGCAAGTATTTTTTTGGTCGCCTTGTGCGCCCTTATGATGACGTCGCTCGCAAGTGCGACGCCTACGTGCGCCAGCTTGATTAGCATCAACGTGATCAACATCAATGCCCAGGGTGGGTGTACCGCGTTCGGTTTGACATTCAACAATTTTGCGGTCTTGAATGCCAGCGGCGGGACTGGGGTTGCCGAAATCGATCTGGTGAACGTGTCGCTGCTCGGTGGCAATGACGTCGATTTGAATTTCAACCCCAACCTGGGTGTCGGGACCATCGGCGGTACGATTACCGACCTTCACTTGGCGTTCACAGTGTCGGGCGGCCTAATCGGTGCCGATCTGAACGTTGGTGGAAACGGCGCGGGTATTTCCGAGGAAATGTGCAACGTGTTCCAGGGAATCAACGGCGGTTGTTTGCTGGCGAACCAGGTCTGGAATACAGTGGGTATTTCGGGACAGGCTGGTACGTGTCTGGGCAATACGGCCAGCGGCACAACGACCACCACCGTGTGTCATTTCGACGGCGGAGTCAGCCAGGGCTGGGTCTTCAAAGACATTTCCATCAATAGCGTGACCGGTTCTCACTTGACGTCCTTCGACGAATCCTTCATCATTCCTGAGCCGATGACGCTTTCGTTGATGGGTGCCGGGTTGCTAGGCATCGGTCTTCTGGGCCGTCGCCTGCGGAAGTAAGATCGAGTCAGTTTTCTTCTTCTCTTAAGGACCTGAGCTTAACCGCTCAGGTCCTTTTTCGTGCTTTACGGACGCAAAAATGGCGCTGTCAGAAGACAGCGCCATTTTTCTATCCCAATCCTTTTCCAGATCTACGCGCTAAAGGAACTCCCACATCCGCAAGTCGACTTGACGTTCGGGTTGTTGAACTTGAAACCCGATCCTTCGAGCGACTCAACGAAGTCCACTTCCGCGCCGTCCAGGTATAGGAGACTGGCCTGGTCGACGAACACGCGCAGCTCGCCGAAGCTGTAGGTCTTATCCAGGAAGCCTGGGCTGTTCTCGAAGGCCATCGAGTAACTGAATCCCGAGCAACCTCCGCCCACTACCGCGATCCGGAGCCCAGCCGGCTTCGGTTCCTGGGTGTCCAGAATCTCTCTAACCTTAGTGATTGCCGTCTCTGTCAGCTGAACCATTGCGTATTTCCCTCTCGCTTGTATTGTACTACGGGCTGGGGCGTCCGCCAATGGGTAGCGAATCCGGTTATGGATTCTGGTATCGTTAAGAAAACGGCCCGGAAACCGTCCCCGCCGCGCTACAACTCCGCCAAATGACTGAAACCCCACTTCTTCGGCCTGCGTCGGAAAGGGTAGATTATGAGCGGCCTCATTGGAGCGCTTCCACTTCCGGCGGTCGGGGATCGGTCTGCCCCAGGCTTGGGCAGGGATAAGACCGGCACCAGGACCCGAGTGGATCACAAGAATAGCGAAGAGGCGGCTCTCGTCCGGCGCGTGCAGGCTCGCGACGAAATTGCTTTTCGCGAGATCGTCGAACGTTATCAGGCCAAGGTTTTTTCCATCATCTTCGGGATCCTGCGCAACCACAACGACGCTGAGGATATCGCGCAGCAGGTTTTTTCGAAGATCTATTTCTCCATCCGCAATTTCGACTTCCGCAGCTCGCTGCTCACCTGGATTTATAAGATCACGGTGAACGAGTGCTACGACTACTTGCGCAAGAAGCGCGTGCGGAAGCTGGTGTACGAAAGCGATTTTTCCGAAGACGATGCCGCGCGTATGGAGGCGTCCGATCCGGCCATCGATCCGTCGGTCCCCATGGACCGCAGACTGGCGCAGCAGGATCTGGTGGCCAAGCTCCTGGAAAAAGTCTCCGAAGAAGACCGCAGCCTCATCCTTTTAAAAGAGGTGGAAGGCCACTCTGTCGAAGAGTTGGCGGCGATGACCGGGTTGAACGAGAATACAATAAAAGTTAAGCTGTTCCGTACCCGGCAGAAATTATTGAAGGCGGCGCAACGTTTGAGCCGCACGCGCCCGCTCGCAAAATAGCGGGCGGCCAAATAAAAGCGGGCATAGACCCGCGCTGTGTTTGTGGTTGTCATTGTAGTGACTGAGGGAAGGACACCATGCATCGCGTGATTCGGGATCGCCTCGAAGAGGTCCTGGCGGCACAGCCAGGAAACAATCTTACGAGACAGGATCTCACCAAGCATCTTGACGATTGTGAAGAGTGTCGCGGCGAAATAGCCCGGATGCAGGAGCAGGCCCGCCTGTTGCGTAATTTGCGGTCCGCCGAAGAAGCGGAGCCGCGCGCCGGCTTTTATGCTCGTGTGATGGAACGCATCGAGAAGCAGGGGCCTGGCTCGATCTGGAACGTTTTCTCGGAGTCGCCCTTCGGACGCCGGATCGCGGTCGCGTCCATGGCGCTGGCGCTCGTCATCGGCGTGTATCTGTTCACGGCGGAGCAGACCGGACCGGGCGCCATCAATCACCCCATCGAGATCGGCTCAGGGACCCTGCCCGGGGAAGATCAACCGGGTATGGTTTTGACGCCGAGCGGCGCTCCGGACCGCGATGCGGTTCTGGTGAATCTGGTCACGTACCGGGAGCAGTAGGATGATGGTCGCAGCCGAACGGGCTCCCTGGCAGAATCCAAAAATCGTAACGACGCTGATGGTTGTGTTCCTGGCGGGCGCAGCCACGGGTGCGCTGTTCATGCAAATCGGCTTGCACGATATCCTGCATCGTCCGGCGCCGCGAGCCGCTGTGAAAAACCGCGACGCGATCCTAAACCAATTCAAGACCGAGTTGGGATTGACCGAGCCGCAGGCCGAAAGACTCGCGCTGGTGCTGGACGATTACCGCCAGTATTATCAAAGCTTGCAAGATCAGCTGGACGATCTTCGTGCCACCGGTAAGACGCGCATCATGGCGATTCTCGACCCGGAACAGCGGCAGAAGTTCGAAAAGATGATGAACGACCTCAGTCCGCAGCTCACTCCCAAGTAGCCGCCATCTTATAGTGAGTATTTGCCCGAATCCTTACTGATCACCGGTCCGCCTGCCTCGGGAAAATCGCGTGAGGCGATGGCCCGATTTCTCGATATTCCCGATTCGTTGTTTCTCGCGCCAACGGCAACCATGGCGGAGCACGTTCGGCATCAACTAGCTCGTGCGAGCATCGTGGTGCGGCCCAGCCGCGTGATCACGCTGGCGCAGTTCGTTCAATCGCGCACCGCCGAGGATCCGGCATCGCCGGCGCTTTTAGATCTGCTGATCAGAGAGGCCCTGGATGAATTGCGCCCCCATCGCTTCCGCTCAGTCGCGCAATATGCGGGATTCCGGGCCTCCGTCGCGGCGCTGATCGAAGCGCTGCCCGCGAGTATGCTGCCGGAAGACTTGGCCCGAATCACCGGGCATGTCGAACGTGCTCTGCTGCAGCGGGGCATCGCGCTGCGTAATGCGCGCCTGGCGAGCGCGGCACGAAATCCGGTTGCCGGGCCTGCTCATGTCGCCCTTGGTCACATCGTCCTGGACGGGTTCTTTTTCTTTTCGTCCGCCGAACTCGCGCTTATAGAAAGCCTGGACGAGTGTTCGCAACTTACGGTCACTCTGCCGGCCTGGCCCGGAGCGGAACATTCCCGAGGCCGCTTGCTCGCACGCGGATTCGTGGAAAAACATTGTTCCGAATCGCATCGGCGACCGGCCATCACCGCCTTTTCCGCGCCGACGCTGGAACGCGAAAGCGAAGAAATCGCCCGGCAGATTCTGGAGCACGCCGCGCGCGGCCGGCCATTTCGCGAAATGGGTGTGGTCCTGCGTTCGCGCGATCCATATGCTCCGGTGCTCGAAACGACGTTCGCACGCTTCGGAATTCCGGCTCGATTCTATTTCGCCGATCCTCTAAGCGCACATCCGGCGATCGATCATCTGTCGCGGCTGGTTCGCGCGCTGCTCGAAGGATGGGATCATGCATCGCTGCTCGCGGCGCTGCGCATGCCCATTTCCGGAATCGGAGCGACACCGGCGGGCGACGCGTTCGATTTCGCCGTCCGCCAGAAGCTGCCCGGCGCCGGGCTTCCGCTTCCGGGCGTCGAGGATTTTCCCCACATCGCCGAATCGCTCACGGCGCTCGATTCTTGGAATCGGGACCGGCTTGATCCCAAAATCTGGGCGGCGCGCCTGAAGACGCTTCGTATGCTCCTGCCGCGCTCGGTCATCGAAGATCGTGTCGAGCGGATTCAATGGAACCGCTGGCGATCGACGGCGGCCGCGCTTGAGACCTTCGAGGCGCTCGTCGAAGACGCAGCCGCGGCGTTTGCTGGAAGATCGACGCTGGACCTCGCCACGTTTTGGAAGCAGGTTGAGACCAGTTTGAGCCTCGAACCGCTGCGCGTGCCGGATCGCCGCCGCAACGTGGTCCACGTCATGGACGCGTATGAAGCCCGGCAATGGGAGCTTCCGGTGGTGTTCGTGTGCGGATTAGTAGAAAGGCATTTTCCGCAGTATCACCACGAAGATCCGCTGTTCGCCGATGCGGCGCGAAAGCGGGCTGGTCTTCAAACCTCGGCTGAATTACAGCGCGAAGAGCGCTTTCTGTTCGATATTGCGACCACGCGCGCCACCGAGCTAACGGTTCTAAGCCTTGCCCGCTTCAACGAAAAAGGGGAAGACTCGCTGGTTTCCGGATTTGCCGCTGGAATCGCGTTCGAGCCGGTCACGACGCGCATCTGTCCCCGGCCGTCGCGAACCGTACCGGCGCTGACGACCGCGGCCATTCGTCAGGACACATCGCTGGCACAGCTCGCCCAAGCGCACAAAAGGCTTGCGGCGACGTCCATCGAAAGCTTTTTGCAATGTCCATTTCAGTTTTTCGCGAACCGGACGCTACGGCTGAATCCACGTCCCGCTGCGCCGCGCGACCGGCTGGATGCCCGGCTGCAAGGCTCGATTCTGCATCGCGCGCTGGCGGAACTGATCCGGACGCCTCTGTTCCGAGGTCTGGTGCTTGACCAGATTTTCGCCGACGAGTGCCGCCGCGCGAATATTCCCATGACGTATCGCACGGAAGCGGTCCGTCTCGAGCTGGCGCGGCACTTCGATGCGTTTGCGGCCGATCGCCAGGTGACGCTCGATTGGGACACGCGCGTCGAGGAAAAATTCAGTTTCGCGATGAATCCGCTACTGACGATCACGGGCCGCATCGACCGTCTGGATATCGGTCCGCGCGGCCAAGCCCTGGTGATCGACTACAAATACAGCGCCAGAAACAAGATTCGTGAATTCGTGAGCGAAAACGCCGACGGAAACCTGGTGCAGGGCGGATTGTACATGGCTGCGGCGAAGCGCGCGCTCCACCTGGAGCCTGCGGGAATGCTGTACTGCGGCCTTCGGAAGGACGTGGTGTGGGGCGGCTGGCATGCGCCCATCGAGGGGCTCGAACGCGTCGGCGAATCACGCACGCCCGCGGCCCTCAACGAACTTATCGAAGCCGCCATCGCCAAGGCGTCCGATGTTTTCGAATCGATCGCATCGGGTGAAATCGTCGCGCGGCCGGCGGATACGGACAAGTGCGTGTGGTGCGATTTCCGCGATATCTGCCGGGTCGAAACCGCGGCGCTGGTGAAGATCGCAGGAGGCTCGCCATCCTGACGCCAGCGCAGCGAGCGGCGGTAGAGCGCACCGGTCAGGACGTCTGCATCGTGGCGGGGCCTGGCTCCGGGAAAACGCGTGTTCTGATCGAACGCTTCGCGTGGCTGGTGGAAGAACGCGATGTGGACCCGACGCGAATCCTCGCGATCACGTTCACGGAAAAAGCCGCGACGGAAATCAAAGAGCGCCTGATCTCGCGGTTCGCGTTGCGACCCGATTTGCGCGAATCGATCGAACGGGCCTGGGTCTCGACAATTCACGGCTTCTGCGCGCGATTGCTGCGTGAGAACGCGATCGCGGCAGGCCTGGCGCCGAATTTTGAGGTCCTCGAACAGCCCGCCGCGGAACGTCTCGCGCGTGAAGCAGCTGAGGAAGCGCTCGAACAAATGTATCGCGGACAGCCCGCCGAGATGCGGAGGCTGTTCGAGGCCGTGGATCTTTCGACGCAAGATGATGGTCCGCAGCCCGACCTGGCGGCCAGTTTGCTCGAAGTTTACGAGGCCTTACGGCTATCGGGACAGAAAGAGTTGCCGGCAGCGCCGGAGCAACCGGATCTGTGGCCTCGCGCGCAAGAATTGGCGCGAACGATTCTCAACGATCGCGCTGCCGCCGGCACGCACCTATTGCAGCTTCGCGCGTGGGCGCTGACGTTTCTGGAATTGCCGGCCCGGTTGAGCATCGAACATTTCAGGGCTCTCGCCGGACTTGACGATGTCCACCTTGGACGGATCACCAAGAACTCGCGAGCCCGTCAGGCTGCGGACGAGTTGAAGAAGGATCTAGGCCCTCGACTGTATCGGCAATGGATCGGCGAATGGTTCGCGGATCAGCGCGGAATGCTGCGTTCCGCGCTGTCGAACATCGCAGCACTGTACCGCGCCAGGAAATGGAACGACGGGAAGCTTGATTTCGCGGATCTCGAGGAGGAGTCGATCCGGCTGCTCGAGTCCGATGCAGAGCTTCGACGCGACCTAGCGTCGCGCTTCGACGAAGTGCTGATCGACGAATTGCAGGATACCAACCGCCTGCAATGGAGGCTGATCGATCTGATCCGCCGGCGTCTGTTTGCGGTAGGCGATATCAATCAGTCCATCTACGGTTTTCGACACGCCGAGCCCGCGGTGTTCGCGGAGTACCGGGACGCGCTGGTTGCCGTGGGAGCGGGCATCGACGACCTGCGCGAGAATCACCGCAGCTTTCAGGAAATCCTGGATGTGGTTTGGGCAATGCTCGACGGGCAAGCAGGCATTGAGCCGCGAGAGTTGATCGCCGCGCGCGGGAATGGAGAGATCGTCGAACGCCTGGTGGGGACTGGCGATGAGGCCTCCGAGGTGGAGGCGACCCTGGTGGCCACCCGCATCCGCGAGCTGACCGATTCCGGTGAATGCGAGTTTGCGGACATCGCGATTCTGGTCCGTGCCATGAGCGCCGTGGCGCCATTCGAGCGCGCGCTCGAACGCTTCGGGGTTCCATTTGTGGTGAGTGGCGGGCGAACGTTCCTGGAAGCCCGCGAGATTCGCGATCTTATGATGCTTCTTGCCGCGCTGGTGAATCCGCTGGATGACGTCGCTGTGGTCGGCGTGTTGCGAAGTCCGCTGGCCGGAATCGGCGATGAAGACATCTTCCGGATGGGCCGCGAAGGCTGGCAAGCCGAATTCAACCAACGATTCGGTGCGCTGCGCGGACGCGCAGGGTTCGATGCCCCGGATCTCTTGTTGGCCACTGCTCTCGACGAATGCGGCTACGCGGCGAGATTGCCGGGTCGCGCGCAGGCCAATATCGAAAAGTTTCTGGGGTATTTACGCCGCGTGCATCGTCACCGCCCGCTGGCTGAAGTGCTTGAAGACCTGGAAGCGCTGCGCACCACTCAGTCCGAAGCGGAAGCGCCGCCGGCGGAAGCCGGGAACATCGTGCGGCTCATGTCGATTCACGCTGCCAAAGGACTGGAGTTCAAGGTGGTGTTTGTCGCCGCACTTCACCGGAATCCGGACCGGAGCAAGCCGGTAATCGCACTCTCTTCGCCCGCGGGGCTCGGCGTGAAATGGAGAAGTCCGGCGACCGGAAAGAGCCAACCCGACAGTGCGCACGTGTCGATCATGGAAGAGCTGAAACGCAAAGAGGATGCCGAGGAAAATCGCCTGTTGTATGTGGCGATGACGCGTGCGCAGGACCGGCTGATTCTTTCCCATGCCGACACCAAGCGTCCGTCGCCGTGGCAAAAGCTGGTGCAGGTGATCCCCGCAACTACTATTTCAGGGCGTCTCGCCGATCCGCCGGAGAAGCCGCCGGCGCACGCGGCGTCGCAAATCGAGGCGACGGAAATGGCTCGGCCGGCAGCCAGCGGCCAATACGATTCGAGCGCCGCGGTGACCTCGATCGCCGTGTTTCATGCGTGTCCTCGAAAGTACTATCTGGGGACCATTGCCGAAGGCCAATACGGGAACGGCGACGGCGCGATCGCCACCGGATTGGCCGTGCACCGGATTCTCGCGGGCGGATCCGCCGAATCCGTCGAGCAAGCTGAACTTGCGGGACGATTCACCGCGAGTGAACTGGGCCAGCGTGCGGCTCGGGCCACGCGGATCGAACGTGAATTCGATTTCCTGTTCTATATCGACGACGTGGTCCTAAGCGGGCGGATCGATCTGTGGTTTGAAGAAGCGGGCGAGCTGATCGTGGTCGACTACAAGACCGATCGTGACGAATCGTCGGCGGAGATGTATGCCTTGCAGCTTCAACTGTACGCGCTCGCGCTCGAACGCTACGCGGGGCGAGTGCCGGATCGTGCCGTGTTGTATTACGTGCGTTTCGACCAGGCAATCGAAGTGAATCTTGCGTCTCTCGACCAGCCGCGGACAGCCGTGCGGGCTTTTCGCGACGCGCAGGAATCGCTGGAATTTCCTCTAAAGTCCGGTGAGCAGTGCCGGCGCTGTCCGTACTTCGGAAATTCGTGTCCGGCGCAACTTTAGACTTGGATTTGGTTTTAGTAAGGCAGGCAATCAGAATCAGCGTGCTTGGCTCCGCGCTTTCAAGGTGAAGCCGGAGCCATTTTTTATGCGGGCGTCTGCTTCTTCGCCGCGATCTTCCGTTCCAACGCCTTCCACAGGCGATTCTTCACGTCTTCCGGAATGGTCTGCGGCTCCACGCCCTTGTAGACTTGAAGCGTCTTTTCCGTCGTGTCAACGATGACGAAGCAATTGGGGCACTCCGTAACGTGAGACTGAAGTCGGCGTTTTAAATCCGGGTCCGTATTCGGATCCAAATAGTCGTTCAGCTCCTGAAGGAACTGTTTACAGGTAAGCAAAGACGTCTTCCCCTTTACGCTTGAACTGGCGGGTCAACTTTTCCCGCAACGCCAGCCGGGCTCGCAGCAGCCGGCTTTTCACCGCTGGAATCGATATCCCCAGCGTTTCCGCGGTCTCTTCTGTACTCAGTTCTTCGATGTCTCGAAGTATGAAAACGGTGCGAAAATCCGGCTTAAGGGTTTGTACAGCTTCGTCAAGGATCTGCTGCATCTCCTCGCGGGAATAGCGCTGTTCGGGGTTGTCTTCCCAAACCGCGATCTCCCTTGCCACCATTTCTTCGCCTGTATCCACCGGCTCATCCAGCGGAACGGTCCGGTCGCCCTTGCGTTTCCTGAGCTTCATGAGCGATTCGTTCACGCCAATACGGACGATCCAGGTATAGAATTTCGAATTGCCCTGGAAGTTGTCCAGGTGCTCGTAGGCTTTAAGAAAAGTCTCCTGGAGCACGTCTTCGGCGTCTTCATCGTTCTGGGTAATGTGCTTGGCCAGGCGGTAGATTTTGCGTTGGTAGTGAGTTACGAGCTCGGTGAATGCCTGCGCATCGCCCGCTTTGGCCCTGGCGACGAGATCCGACTCGTCGAAGGTTGCCGTCACGGACGGGGCTGGGGTAAGGGACATCTATCCCCAATATAGCCTCATTCGGTTCGTAATGCGATCATCGGGTCGACGCGGGTGGCCTTCCGCGCCGGGCCCAGGCAAGCCGTCACGGCGACTAGTCCCAGCACCACCGTCGCGAGGGTGAACGTGACCGGGTCGGTGGCAGTGACATGAAACAATACGCTCGCCAGCAGACGTCCAGCGGCCAGAGATCCGGCTATGCCGATCAGCAAGCCAATCAGTACGGGACGAAGGCCGCTGGTAACCACGTAGCCCAGGACTCGCTGCGAATCGGCGCCGAGGGCCATGCGGATCCCGATCTCCCGGGTACGCTGTTCGGTGGAATGCGCGACGACGCCGAAGATGCCGATGGCGGCGAGAAACAGTGCGGTGGCCGCGAACATCCCCACCAGAACGGTCTCGAATTTCGGCTGTCCTATCGACTTCGCGATCCGGTCGTCCATGGTGGTCACGTCGAAGACCGGCATTTCCGGATCGAGCGAATGAATCGCCGCGCTCGCCTCTCGCACGATGTTTTGAGGATCGCCCACCGTGCGCAGGACCACGCTCATCGCGAGCGTGGGCTCCTGCGTATAGGCAGTGTAGAACTGCGGCAGTGTGTCCTGATCGAGTCCCGCCGTTTTCACATCCCCCACTACCCCGATGATCGTCAGCCAGGGAGTTCCTTCTCGCGGCGCGCCCAGCAGGATGTGCTGCCCGATCGCGCCTTGTGGAAAGAACCCGTGCGCGAGCGTTTGATTGATCACGGTGACGTGCGGGGCTTGGTCGGTATCGGCTTCGCTGAAAGTGCGTCCTTCGATCAGCGGAATGCCGAGCGTCCTGAAATAATCGACGCCGGCTGTTTGCGTATGCGCGAGCTGTGGAACCACGCTCGATGGATTGAACGGCCGGCCCTCAATCGAAAATGGATTTCCACCACGCGAGTCTGCCGTGCTGCCGCCTGCGGGAAGACGGCTGACGGCGCCCGCTGAGATCACGCCGGGAAGCCCTGCAAGCTTGTCGCGGACATTGGAAAAGAATTGGATGCTGCGCCGGTTCATGATCGGTCGCGCCGGCGGATACTGCAAACGCAGTGTGAGCAGATGATCCGCCCGGAAACCTGGATCGACTCGACGCAGTTCGGAAAAGCTGCGCAACAGAAGTCCGGATGCGATCAGCAGCATGGTCGCCACCGCGACTTCGGCCGCGATTAAAAGAGGAGCAGCGGCTCGGCGCGAACGTACTCCGCGCCAATCGAGACGCGATGCGGTCGAAAGGGGGGCGAGTCCAAAGAGGACGCACGTTGCTGCCGAAACGACAAGAGTAAACATCAGCGTGCGCCCGTCGATTGCGACCTTGGCGATCCCCGGTAGCCCGGCTGGGCTCAGCTTCAAGAGAATTGGAACGCCCCACGTCGCCGCGATTGCACCCGCGGCTCCTCCAAGGATCGCGAGCAGCGCGCCTTCGATGGTCCACTGCCGAATCAGTTGTCCGTTCGACGCGCCAAGCGCCCGCCGCACCGCCGTTTCCTTAACCCGGGCGACGGCGCGCACCAGCAGCAGATTCGCGACGTTCACGCACGCGATCAAAAGAACTGCCGCAACGGCCGAAAGAAGAATCAGAGTGGCCGAACGGTAATCGCCGAGCAACTGGTCGTGCAGCGAGATCACCTTCGCACGAAAGCCCGCGTCTTCACCGTTCGGACCGCGATGGGGATGCTCCGTTTCTTCGAGATGCTTCACGGCGGCGTCGATGGCGGATTGCGCCGCCTGGACGGAAACGCCCGGGCGCAGGCGGGCGATCATGCGTAGCCTGGCCAGATGCCGGTCGCCCATGTGAACGATCGGTGTCCATACATCCACCTTGCCCGCTCCCAGAGTGAAGTCGAATCCCGGCGCCATCACGCCGATCACCTGGTGCGCAATCCCGTCCAGATTAATGGTTCGGCCGACGATCCCCGCATCGCCGCCGAAGCGACGCTCGAACAACGCGTGTCCCAGGATTACTGCGGGCGTGGCGGTCTTATATTCCTCCGCGTCGAAAGCGCGGCCGTGCGCGAACGATGAGCCCAGCATCGGCAGCACCGCATCGCTCACCATCATGCTGGAAACTTCTTCGGCACCTTCGCGTCCCATCAGCGTGCGGTCGAGCGGCCAGAAAACGCCAGTGGAATCGAAGACGTTCAGGTCGCGGTAGCCTTCATACGCAACCTGAATCAGCGGAAGCCGCTCCACGCGCATCACCGTGAGCTGATCCCAAACCATCACCAGCCGGTTCGAATCGGGATAAGGCAGAGGCCGCAGAATCACGGCGTCGGCGACGCTGAAGATCGACGTGACGGCGCCGATTCCGACCGCCAGCGTCAGAACGGCCCCGGCCGCGAATCCCGGATTACGGGCTAATCCACGAATCGCGTAGCGAAGGTCATGAAGCATAGCTCCTTAGACACCTCCGGCTGCCACTAAGTTTCGTGGTGAACCGTCCCGTCGAACCGTATGAACTCCTTGCCTATAAATTACGCGAGGGTTGCGCTAAAGGGATCTGGTGAAAACGGGATGTCGTTGAATCCGGGGGGAATAGAGACGTCGACAGAAAAGAATTTCACGCAGAGGCGCAAAGAAAGACGCAGAGGTCGCAGAGAAAACCTCTGCCTTACTAGTTTTCGGTCGGTGCCTTTTCCAGATGATCCACCACGATCATCTCGACCGGCGCTTTTCGCGAATCCAGCTTCAGGCCGAGCTGCTGGATGGTCGAAAAAATCGAGCTGCCCGATGGGTCGGACGCGGAATCCGCCGGGGCCTTTCCTGGCTCGCCACCGCCGCCGGGACCGGGGATCATTACGCCCGCCGATTTGGCAATGCTGCGCAGGTCATCCATGGAAAGTTCCAGCGCCACCTGATAGTTCCCCTTGAGTTCCGTCATGTCGAGGACCGGACGTTCCATGAAGCGGGACAGAAACTCGGCCAGCGCGGACAAAGGCATTTTCTCCATCTCAAAGTGCATCGAGCCGTTCACCATGGCGACTTTGGTCGTGCCGGTCTGGCCTCCAGTGATCACCGCGCCTCTATTTCCGTCGATCTTGACCTTAGGTTGGGTGTCTCCGGCGTTCGTAGCGGCCGGATCTTCGCCCGCTGCTGGAGCCGGATCTGGCGGCGACTCTTTCAACTTCGGCCCGCCCTTCGCGACGATCAGCGCATAAACGGATTGCTCCTTGGTGTCGCGATGGAAGGTGAGCTTGAATCGATCTACCAGCAGCGCCTGAAGCATTTCCGGAACCTGGTCTTTTGTCGCGCCTTCGGGTAGCTTGGCCATGATGTCGAAGCGCTGCACTCCCATCCAGTTGGGACCGGTGATCTGATGGCGCTTCACCTTGTAGGCGATTTGAATCAGATCCGCGAGCGACATCATTCCGATGTCGACCCGGGCTCCATCGATGTGCATCCCGACATGCATTTTGCCGGAAGCAGCCATGGCTTCGATCGGCCCCGCAGGGCGTATGGACGCGACCTCGAATTCCAGCTTGGCGGCTGGCGGCTGGCCGAAGGCAATCGCCGCGGCGAGAAACAGGAATCCCCAAAGTCTAGTCATATCTATATATCAGGTTATACCGATTTAGAGTTCCCTTTTATTTCGCCGGCGTGGTCACTTGAGTTCTCGCAACCAGGCGACGAAGGCTTGTTTCAGCTTGCTAGGGACCCGGCGGCGGGCTTGCACATACCCGATTCTTCGAAACGCGGGCTTGGCCAACGGGAGTATTTTGCACTCGCGCGCGTGGGGACACGCCATCGCCGGGACTAGGCTGATACCGAAGCCAGAGGAGACCAGTGGAAAAATGCTGGCGAACTGGTCGCTTTCAAAAATCGAATGAAATTCAACATTCGCGCGGGTGCAAGCCGTGAGGACGTCCTGACGGAAGCAGTGCCCGTCTTTCAGCAGGAGCATACGTTCATTCTGAACTTCGGCGAGATCCACTGAAGCGGCTTTGGCCAAGCGATGCCCCTTGCCGACGGCGACCATCAGCGGCTCCCGAAACAGCTCGCTGCAAATGATGTCTGGATTCTTGATCGGCAAGGCGGCAAGGGCCAGATCGAGGTCGCCGGATTGAAGGCGTTCCACCAGGCCGCGGGTCATGTCCTCGGTCAGGACGATCTCGATTTCCGGATGCAAGTCGCGAAATTCGCCCAGCCGGGGCGCGAGGAAAAACGGAAGGATGGTGGGGATTGCGCCGATGCGGATTTTACCCCGGACGCCGTCCTGGAGCGCCGCGATCGCGGCTTCGGCGCCGGAGATGTGCTGAAGAATGGCGGTTGCCTCGTCGAGCAGGGCCTCGCCGTATGCCGTCAAGCGTGTGGTCCGGCCCAGACGTTCGAACAGACGCACGCCGAGTTCGATCTCCAGTTTTCGAATCTGTTGCGAAAGGGACGGCTGCGCGATGCGCTGCTGTTCGGCGGCTCGCGTGAAGCTTCCAGTGCTGGCGACGGCGCGGAAATAACGAAGCTGGTGCAGTTCCAAACCATCATCATAAACTATGAGAGCCATAGGCGATTGCCGCTAGTTCGGCAGCTCATTCGGGCGTACAATCCAGGCATGAGCGACAAGAAGACATTGACCACGGCTTTTGGCCATCCCATCGGGGATAACCAGAACACCAAAACCGTCGGCCCCCGCGGACCGGTCCTGATGGAGGATTTCCATCTCATCGAAAAAATGGCGCACTTCAATCGGGAGCGCATTCCCGAACGCGTGGTGCATGCCAAAGGATCGGGCGCCTATGGGCACCTGAGCATCACGGGAGACATTTCGAAATACACCAAAGCGAAGCTTTTTTCACGCGTCGGTAACCGCTGCGATTGCGTCGTGCGTTTTTCCACCGTAGGCGGCGAAAAAGGCTCGGCGGATACAGATCGCGATCCGCGCGGCTTCGCGTGCAAGTTCTATACGGAAGAAGGCAACTGGGACATGGTCGGCAATAATACACCGGTCTTCTTCATCCGCGATCCGCTGAAGTTCGGCGATTTCATCCACACGCAGAAGCGCGATCCGCAGACGAATCTTAAATCGCCCACGATGATGTGGGATTTCTGGTCGCTCTCACCCGAAAGCCTGCACCAGGTGACCATTCTTTTCTCCGATCGCGGCACGCCGCATGGGTATCGCCATATGGACGGCTTCAGCAGCCATACGTATAGCCTGCTGAACGCCAAGGGCGAGCGCGTGTGGGTCAAGTGGCACTTCAAGACCAAGCAGGGGATCAAGAATTTCATGCGGCCCGAAGCGGTGAAGCTGGCCGGCGAAGATCCGGATTTCGCGCAACGCGATCTGTTCAACGCGATCAAGGACGGCAATGCTCCGAAGTGGCGTGTGAGCGTGCAGGTCATGACCGAGGAACAGGCCGGGAAATTCCAATTCAATCCGTTCGACCTGACCAAGGTGTGGCCGCACGGACAATTCCCGCTGATCGAAGTCGGCGAGATGGTGCTCGACCGGAATCCTGAAAATTATTTCGCGGAAGTCGAGCAGGCCGCGTATGAACCGGCCAATGTGATTCCGGGGATGGGTTTTTCTCCCGACAAAATGCTGCAGGCACGGATTCTGTCGTATCCGGACGCGCATCGCTACCGGTTGGGCGTGAACTACGATCAGATCCCAGTGAATCAGGCCAAGGGTTGCCCGGTGCATACCTATCATCGCGATGGCTTCATGCGCGTGGACGGCAACAGCGGCGGCGCGCCGAATTATGAGCCGAACAGCTTCGGCGGTCCGGCGGAGGATCCCGCATACCGCGATCCCAGGTTCCCGATTTCGGGCGAAATCGGGCGTTTCAATCATCGCGAAGGCAACGACGACTACACGCAGCCCGGCAATCTGTTCCGGTTGATGCCGGCGGACGCGAAGGCGCGGCTGATCGAAAACATCGTGGGCAGCATGAAGTCGATTCCACAGCGCATTCAAGAGAAGCAGGTTCAGCATTTCCTGAAGTGCGATCCCGCCTATGGCGCGGGCGTGGCACAAGGGCTCGGGTTGAAGATCGAGGCCGGCGTGGCAGTTTAAGCCGTACACTCAATCCGTACGATCCGCAAAATCGGTCCGACGCGTAGGGCAGGCCATCGTTTTTTGTGGCCTGCCTCCTTCCCCCGCACTCGACCACTTCCACTCCGAGGCTGTCTCGACAAGCCCAGCTCTGACCGGATTATTTTCCACATATCTCACTGTCCTGTCGAACTCTTCGCCCGGCCGGATCCAGTGGTCGAAAGATTCATCCTGCCAAAACGTCATTCCGGATCGCCCAAGTATCCGATTCGCCTTGCGAGCCGTTCTGCCCTTCAGCCATCGCATGATCGCCGGAAGCTTCATGAGCGGCTCGAAGACGGCGTGGACGTGATTCGGCATGATCACCCAGGCGTGAAGCCGGTAGCGAATCGAGTCTCCGTAGAGGATCGCCTCAGCGACCATGTGTGCCACGCGGTCTTCCAGCAGCCATGTGGGCCCACCGAGACGTCCAGGCTGGGAACCGGCTAGCCGCCAGGAGACGAACAGAGTTGTGTCGTCGGGAATCCAGTGAGGCAGGTGACGACGGTAGATCAGCATCGATAGGATAGTGCTCTGAGGGACACGAAATTCTCTTGGCAGACCACAACTGCAATGGTCTGGCCTGCAATCCTAAAATTCTCCCGGCAGACCACCAACTGCGACGGTCTGGCCTGCAATCCCAAAATTCTCCCGGCAGACCACAAACTGCGATGGTCTGCCCTACAATTAGAGAAACCATGATTCAGGTCACTCTTCCGGACGGTAGTGTCCAAAGCGTCGCGGCGGGGACGCGTCCCATTGACGTCGCACAGTCCATCAGCCCGCGCCTTGCCGAGGCTGCCATCGTCGCGCGCGTCAACGAGGATTTGTGGGATTTGAACCGTCCGCTCGAATCCGATGCGAGGCTGCAAATTCTGACCACCAAGAATCCCGAGGCGCTGGAAGTCTATCGGCATTCGACCGCGCATCTGCTGGCGGCCGCGGTGCTCGAACTGTTTCCCGAAACCAAGCTGGGGATCGGGCCGCCCATCGAATCTGGTTTCTACTACGATTTTCAGCGCGCCGAGCCGTTCACGCCCGAAGATCTGGAAAAGATCGAAAAGCGCATGTGGGAGATCCAGGCGCGCGATCTTTCCTATGAGCGCAAGTACACCAAGAAAGACGAGGGTTTGAAGCTGTACGCGGATCAGCCCATGAAGGTCGAGTTGATCACCGAGCGTGCCGGCGAGATTTTTTCCGAGTACACGCTGGGACCGCACTTCATCGACTTTTGTCGTGGCCCGCACCTGCCGTCGACGAAGAAGATCAAGGCGTTCAAGCTGCTTTCAGTCGCGGGAGCGTACTGGAAAGGCAGCGAAAAGAACGCGCAGCTTCAGCGCATCTACGGGACGGCGTTTTTCTCGCAGAAGGATCTGGACGACTACTTGAATCGGCTGGAAGAAGCCAAGAAGCGCGATCATCGCAAGCTGGGTAAGGAGCTGGAGATTTTCACTGTAAACGAAACGGTGGGCGCGGGACTGCCGCTATGGCTGCCCAAGGGGGCGACCATACGACGCGTCCTGGAAGACTACATCGTCGCGAAAGAGCGTTCGCTGGGCTATCAACACGTGTATTCTCCGGATCTGGCCAAGGTCGACCTGTATAAGCGCTCCGGCCACTGGGAACATTACCACGAGGACATGTTCCCGCCGATGGAGCTGGAACACGAAGAAATGGTGCTGCGGCCGATGAACTGCCCGCATCATATTCTGATCTACGAATCGAAGAAGCGCAGTTACCGGGACCTTCCCGTGAAGCTCGCCGAGCTAGGGACCATGTATCGCTACGAGCGCTCCGGCGTGCTCAGCGGATTGAGCCGCGTGCGCTGCATGACGCTCAACGACGCCCATATTTTCTGCACGCCGGACCAGATCAAGCAGGAATTCACCAACGTCATGAAGCTGGTGGAATCGGCGTACAAGGATCTGGGGATCACGCAGTATCGGTACCGTTTGTCGCTGGGCGACCGCGCGAACAAAGAGAAGTACGTCGACAACGACGCAATGTGGGACCTCGGCGAGCGTATGCTGCGCGAGGCCATGATCGAGCTCGGGCTTCCGTTCTTTGAGGCGAAGGGCGAAGCGGCATTCTACGGTCCCAAGCTCGACATTCAGCTTGCCGACGTGATGGGGCATGAAGAAACGTACTCGACCATACAAGTCGATTTCCATCTGCCGAACCAGTTCGAGCTGGGCTACATCGCGGCGGACGGAAAAGAGCATCGTCCGGTGATCATTCACCGCGCCATCATCAGCACCATGGAGCGGATGGTCTCGTATCTCATCGAACTGTATGCGGGAGCTTTCCCGCTGTGGCTGGCGCCGGTGCAGGCCACAGTACTGCCGATCACGGATCGACATGTGGAGTTCGCGCGCAAAGTCTATGAACGCATGGAAGCCGCGGGAATACGGGCGCACCTGGACGATCGCAACGAGAAAGTGAATCTCAAGATTCGCGAGGCGCAATTGCAGAAGGTCCCGTATATGCTGGTGGTCGGCGATCGGGAAGCGGAGTCGGACAGCGTGGCGGTGCGCCACCGCAAGCACGCCGATATGGGCGCGAAGCCGGTCGATCAATTCATCGCCGAAGTGCGCGCCCTGGTGGATTCGAAGAACGTTACCGAGTAATTCGGCGAACCGCGACAAACGCCGCAAGTCCCAGGCCGAACAGGGCCCAGGTGGCGGGTTCCGGCGTAGCCGATTCCGGGCTCAGTACAGATACGTCGTCCAGAAAATATTGTCCCGGCACGTTATAGCCGCTGAAGGTGATCGTGTCGTGGCCGCTAGCCGTCTCCTGAAACAAAGACTGCGTGTAATCGAACGGCCCGGTCTGCGAGCCTTGGGAATCCAATACCAGGTCGCCGTCCCAGAAGACTTGAAAATCCCCGATGGGATCGAAGACAGGATCGGCGCTCCGCAAGCCTTGCCGCTCGAAGAGGATGATAACCGCAGGCAAATCGCCTTTCAGGAAGAAACTGAAAAACAATGTCTGGCCGTTTACGTCATCGAAGGACTGCGAGATCGAATCGAAGTCTCCTGGAACGATCGCGCCGAATACTGCCGATTGACCGCCTGTGTTTGGGCTGAGGTCGTTAACCAGCAAGCCGGAGCCTTTGCTGGCGAGGGCGGTCGTCCATGAGGTGAAGTCGCCGGTTTCGAATCCCCCGTTGAGAACTAACTCTCCCGCTTGTGCGGGGACCAAAGAGACACCCGCTACGATCGTGAAGAATGCTAATTGTTTCATAACTCCTCCGAAATAAAGAATGGGCGGCGCGAACGAAATGTCGCACCGCCTTCATAGGTACATGCGTATCGGCAGTCGTAAAGTGCCCGGAACGCGTGTCCGCCCGAAGAGAATGACACTTGCTGGAACATTTTTTGCGTGACGCCTAGAATAAGAACGTGGAAGCGCGATCGATTTTGAGTGCGACCTCAGGCTTCATTGCCGAGGCGGGTTTCACGCACTCGCTCACGCCGGCTCGAAATTGCACCTTCGGATGCACCTATTGTTATGTTCCGACGCTGCGGATCTATGGCGGCCTCAAGCCCGAGGACTGGAAACGATGGGGCCAGTTCACGACCTTCAAGACGAACGCAGCGGATTTATTGACTCGCGAGCTGCGCGCGAATCAGCGGATTTACTGTTCGCCGTTAGTTGATCCGTATCAGCCGGCTGAGGCGGAAGAGCAGATGATGCCGCGCATTCTGGACGCGGTGATCGCGAATCCACCGCGTGTATTCACCATTCAGACGCGTGGGCCGATGATCCTGCGCGATCTGAAACAACTGAAGCAGATTCCCGGCCTGCGCGTAAGTTTTTCGATCACGACGGATCGCGACGAAGTGCGTCGCATGTATGAGCCGCACTGCGCGGCGTTCGAAGCGCGGCTAGCGGTGGTGCGCGCGCTTCGCGATACGGGAATCGAAACCTATGCGACTCTCGCGCCGCTGCTGCCGTGCGATCCGGAAAGATTGGCGCGCGCCGCGATTGAGGCGACCGGCCGCGACCTGATTGGCGATCCACTGCACGTGCGATCAGTGAAAAAGCACGGCGCGACCACGCGTGAAGCGGCGTTCCGCATCAGTGCCGTGCAGGGGCATGACGCATGGCTGGAGGCGGCGTTTCAGGCTACCATCGTAGAGCAGATCGATCGGGCGGCTCGGAAATTCGGACTTACCTTCCAGACCGGGCCAGCCGGCTTTGCAAGACTTGCGGCGTGATGTGCGTGCGCCACAATAGGTAGGTGACCGACATTCTTCATAAAACGCACTCCGGCGCGTGTGGCACCCATTGGATAGAACACTCTTCGGGCGAAGAAATCGCCTCCTATAATCCGGCCGATGGAAGCGAACTGGGACGCGTCCGGCTTGCGACGGCCGAGGATTGCGACCAGGTGATGAAGCACGCCGTCCACACCTTCGAACGGTGGCGGATGGTTCCCGCGCCGAAGCGCGGCGAAATCGCGCGAGAGATCGGCGACGCGCTGCGTCAATCGAAAGACGAGTTGGGCGAGCTGGTCACGCTGGAGATGGGCAAGATTCTCGCCGAGGGCAAAGGCGAAGTGCAGGAGATGATCGACATCGCCGATTTCGGCGTCGGCCTGTCGCGCCAGCTTTACGGCCTGTCCATGCACAGCGAGCGGCCCGGGCACCGGATGTACGAGCAGTGGCATCCGCTCGGCGTCGTGGGCGTGATCAGCGCGTTTAATTTTCCGGTCGCGGTATGGAGCTGGAACGCGCTGCTGGCCATGGTCTGCGGCGATACGGTGGTATGGAAGCCGTCGCTCAAAACTCCCCTGACGGCGATCGCGGTGCAGCACATCTGCAATCGCGTGCTGGCGAAATACGGATGGGAGGGTGTGCTGAACCTGGTCATCGGCCGTGACGACGTAGTGGGGACGCGGCTGGTGAACGATCCGCGCGTGCCGCTGATCAGCGCGACGGGGTCCACTCGCATGGGTCGCATTGTGGCGAAAGCGGTAGCGGAGCGGCTGGGGCGATCGCTGCTGGAACTGGGCGGCAACAACGGCTTGATCGTGATGGACGATGCCGATCCGGAATTGGTGGTTCGCGCGGTTGTGTTTGGCGCCGTGGGGACCGCTGGACAACGCTGCACGAGCCTCCGCCGGTTGTTCCTGCACAAGAATATCGCGGCGAAGACCATGGAACGCCTGATCGGCGCTTACAAGCAGATCCCGATTGGCGATCCGATGGATCCTAAAACGCTCATGGGGCCGCTGATCGACACGGATGCAGTCGATCACATGATGCGCGGGCTGGAGCGGATTCGCGAACAGGGAGGGGAAGTTCTGTACGGCGGTGACCGGCTCAACGGATGTTTCGTGAGGCCGGCGCTGGTCAAGGCGAATCATCGCATGCCGATTCTGAAGGAAGAGATCTTCGCGCCGATTCTGTACCTGATCGAGTTCGAAAAGCTGGACGACGCGATTGCGTGGCACAACGACGTTCCGCAGGGGCTCTCATCGGCGATTTTTACCGACAGACTGGCGGCTGCGGAGAATTTCCTGAGCGTCCGCGGAAGCGACTGCGGCATCGCCAACGTGAATATCGGGACCAGCGGCGCGGAGATCGGCGGTGCGTTTGGAGGCGAGAAAGATACCGGTGGTGGCCGCGAATCGGGCAGCGATGCGTGGAAGGCGTACATGCGGCGTCAGACCGTAACCGTCAATTGGTCCGGTGAGTTACCGCTCGCGCAGGGCATCAAGTTCGAGGTGTAGCGGTATACTGGGCGCATGGCGAAATCGACCTGCGCACTCGCGCTTCTATTGGCCGGGTATGCCTTGGGCCAGACTCCGAATATCGATGTGAGACTGGGCCTGTGGGAGACCACCAGCGTCACTCAGTCCGCCGGCATGCCGCAGATCGACACCAGTAAGATGACCCCGGAAGTTCGCCAACGGGTGGAAGAGTCCATGAAGGCTCGGGGGGCCAAAGGGCCCACAACGCGCACCACGCGCGAATGCATGACGAAAGACAAAATCGAAAAGAATACGATGTTCAATCCTCAGCAAATGCAGGCGTCGTGCAAGCGAACCATTGTCACCAATACGCGAAGCGTAGTGGAAGTCAAGGTCGAATGCGCCAACGAGAAGTACCCTACCACCGCAACCATGCACTTCGAGGCGGTCTCACGCGAAAACGTCAAGGGCACGATGAAGATGAACCTCGGCCCGATGAACATCGACGGCACCATCAACGCCAAGTGGCTGAGCGATTCCTGCGGCGACGTGAAATAGTTAGGGCTGCGGTTCCGAAGGCTTCGGGGGAGCGACCGGTTTTGGAGCTGCGGGGGCGACGGGGGTCACCTTAATCATCGCCAGGCTGAGTGCCTTGAACGATTTCTCTGCGTCTTTAAAGATCGGGTGATCGCCGTAGAATTGTTCGCGAACCGTGCCCCACTTATCGATAAACATCACGATGGGGGCCACCGGACGAGTCTCTTTCGGGACGTCCGCGAGTTTGATGATCTCCTCTTTGGAGATGTATCCGACGGGATAAGCCGGGCGGTAGCGCGCGAGGAACGGCGCCAAGAGAAATTTTGCATTGTCGTCGCCGGCGGCGCCGATCACTTGCAATCCTTGCGCACCATACTCCTTTTGGATGCCGTCCATCAGGTGCAGCACAGCGACGCAATCCTGGCAGGCAGTGGAGAAGATCACCAGCACGATCGGGTGCCCGCGAAACTGCCTTTTAATATCGATAATCCTCATATCCGGCGTATGCAGCGGAATACTGGCCAGGGGACGCGGTGTTTTCGCGAACACGATGGTCACCAGGCACAGCAGAATCACAAGACGGCGCAACATACGGCTTAACATGGGTATTTCTTCTATCTTAATTGATTCTCCACTTCTTCCAGCCAGTCGGGACGCTTCAGCACGTCGCGCGGGCGGCTGCCGTCAGGCGGGCCGATGATGCCATCGCGCTGCATCACGTCGAGAATTCGCGCCGCGCGGCCGTAGCCTAGACGCAAGCGCCGCTGCAGTGTCGAGGTGGAGGCCTTGCCCATTTCGCAGACCACGCGAACCGCGTCCTGATACGCGGGATCTTCGGGGCCGTCGAAATCCTCGGCTTCGCCGTCCTCGTCGGCGGGCGGTGCGATCAGGAAAGACTTGTCGTATTCGGGCTCGGCTTGTTCCTTCCAGAAATCCACCACCCGGCTGGTTTCGGCCTCGCTCACGAACGCGCCGTGGACGCGCGTCAACCGCGACGAACCAGGCGGCAGGAACAGCATATCGCCCTTGCCCAGAAGATGTTCCGCGCCCATCACGTCCAGGACCGTGCGGGAATCGACGCGCGTCGCCACGCGGAAGCTGATCCGCGACGGGAAATTCGCCTTAATCAATCCAGTGATCACGTCGACGCTGGGCCGCTGCGTCGCCAGTACCAGGTGCATGCCTACGGCGCGAGCCATTTGTGCCAGGCGCGTTACCGATTCTTCCACGCCGGCGCGTTCCAGCATCATCAGGTCGGCCAATTCGTCGATCACAATGAGCACGTAAGGGATCTGTTCCAGCTCCTCTTCTCCCGATTCCTCCTGGAACAGGCTGCGCGGCTGCGCTTCGAGCTGCCGGACCTTTTTGTTGTACTGGTCGATATTCCGGACGCCTTGTGAAGCCAGCAGTTTCAGCCGCCGCTCCATTTCGAGCACCGCGTTGCGCAACGCGTACGTGGCTTTCTTCGAATCCGTGATGACCGGCGTCAGCAAATGCGGAATGCCTTCGTACGGACCGAATTCCAGCCGCTTGGGATCGACCATGATCATGCGCACCTGCCGCGGCGTCGCCTTGTACAGGATCGACATGATCAGCGAGTTGAGCATCACGCTCTTGCCCGATCCGGTGGAGCCCGCGATCAGCAGGTGCGGCATCGAATCGAGAGCGGTTACTTTGATGCGCCCGTTGATATCTTTGCCCAGCGCGATGGTCAACGGCGATGCCGAGTCGTGAAATTCTTCGGATTCGAGGATCTGGCGCAGGCTGATGACTTCGCGTTTGGAGTTGGGCACTTCGATTCCAACGGTCGGCTTTCCTGGGATCCGTTCAATAAGAATCGACTCGGCCTGCAAGCCGAGACACAAGTCTTCGGTGAGCGTGGTGATCCGCGAGTACTTCACGCCCGCTTCGGGCTTGAACTCGAAGGTGGTCACCACCGGGCCGGGATTGATCTGGGTCACCGATCCGTGGACGTTGAATTCTTCGAATTTCGATTTGATGCGCGCCGCGATTTCCTTGAGTTCCTGGCTATCGTAGGCGCTGCGGCCGGCCGGTTCCTGGAGAAGCTCGGTAGATGGCAGGTGGAACTCGGTACGCGCTTTCGAGGGCGCCGCATGCTCGCGGCGGTGTTGCGGGGCCGGCGCAGGCGGCGGCACTTCCATGGCCCCAGCTTGCGCCGGCGTCATCTCAAGCGCGTGAATCGGGATGTCTTCGATCTCAACTTGCGGCTCAGGCGCGGCGAGCCGCTCCAGCGGGTCGACAATCGGCGGCGCTTCGGGCTGCCTGGACTCGGCCGCGGTTGGCTCGGCCATAGCTCTTCGGAGTTGACGATCATTGGCTCGCTCCTGGGCTCGCTCCTGTGCGACTCGGACGCGTTTCTCGCGCCAATCGATCCATCGTCCCCACATGGCTTTGGTCAACGCAACGGGGCCGCTGAACCATACCGGGAGCCGCGCCATTTCAAACGTCGAAACCAGGTAAATCGAGACGATCCAGCACGCCGCGGTGAATAGCCCGGCGCCCATGAAGTTCATCGACGAGAGCAGGTCGTCCGCCAGGATCGATCCAGCCAGCCCGCCGGCGGGAATCACACCGGCAATCGGTTTCCAATTTGCGAACATCCCTAATGCAGTGCAGGTTGAAGCGATCAGCAGGATCGCTCCGAACGTTTTGGCGGAAGGCGCCTCGATGGAGACGGACCGAATCCACTTCCATCCCAGCAGCAGAACCAGAGCCGGGATCGCAAAGGCTGCCAGACCGAAGGCTTGCAAAAACAGATCGGCCAGGTAGGCTCCGAGGCGCCCGGTGAGATTCGCAGGTTTTGCGACACCGGTTACGGTGTCCCAAGAGGGATCGAGCGGATGGTAGGAAATGAGACTGAAGAAAAGGAACAGTCCCGCGAACAGAAACACAACCGCCATCGCCTCGTTGAGACGAGGATGCGAAGTGGGTCCTAAATATCTCATCTCCCGTTGAAGCGGAAGAGGGCCAGAGCGAATACTATTATGCCAAAAACAATCCGGTACCACACGAAGAAGGAAAGTGTGCGTCGGCGCAGGTAGTTCATGAAGAAGCCGATGACCAGCACTCCGGTGATGGCGCTGGCGGCCATTCCAACCAGGAAAGCGGTATGCATATCCGCCGGAATGCCGCCGCCATGCCGCATCAAGTCCCACAACTTTTTAGCGGCCGCGCCCGCAGTCACCGGGGTGAGCAGGAGAAACGAAAATCGTGCAGCGGTCTGGCGGTCCAGATTGCAAAAGAGGCCTGCGGAAATGGTGATCCCGCTTCTGGATACGCCTGGAATCACGGCCAGTGCCTGCGCAGTCCCGATGGTGAGGGCATCGGCGACGGTTACGTGACCCAGGTCTTTGTGACGCCTCCCGGAACGGTCGGCGATCCACATGAGAATGCCGACCGCGATGGCAGTCGTTCCGATGACATAGGGGCTGCGCAGCGAAGATTCGGCTTGTTTCTCAAAGAGATAGCCGATGATCCCCGCAGGAATGCTGGCCAGCACCAGGAACCAGAGCAGGTTGCGGTTTTTGCTCAGCACAGGATCGTAGCCCAGGTTCAGTCCGAACCCCTGAGCAAGAATCTGGATCCAATCCCGGACGAAATACAGGAGAACCGACGCTAATGTACCCACATGCAGCGCGATATCGAAAGTCAGGCCGCCATCGTCCCATCCGAGGATCCAGGGAATAATGATCAGGTGCGCGGTGCTGCTGATCGGGAGGAATTCGGTGATCCCCTGGACGATGCCGAGGACGATCGCATGCAGAAGCGGCATAGTAGATTAGAGTAGCGCAATTCGAGAATGGTGTAAGTGGTAGAATCGTGGTGTAAGAGGTGTATTGTGGCGCTGAATATCAAAAACCCAGAGGTCGAAAAGCTTGCAGCCGAGGTGGCTGAACTCGCTCAGGAGACCAAAACGGAGGCGATCCGTCGCGCGCTCGCAGACAGGAAAGAAAAGCTTGGGAGCAAACCCGTCCGTAAAAAGAAACGCGACATTCGCGCTGCGCTCGAGCGTTATATCTGGCCGTTTATCCCGCCTGAAGTTCGGGGCAAGACGATCACAAAGGAAGAGCGGGAAGAGATCCTCGGGATCGGACCTGACGGATATTAAAGAATGGTGCTCGACGCGTCGGCTCTGGTCGCGATTCTGATCGAGGAACCCCAGTCCGCAAAGCTGGAAGCAAAGGTGAACGAAGCCGAGATCGTGATGGTTGGCACGCCGACTCTGTTTGAGACGGCGATGGTACTCGAGCGACGTGCCGGGGGAGCAGCGAATCTGTCGGCTTTCCTTCGGTCCGTTGATGCCGAGATGGTCCCGTTCGATGCCGACCACTACGACGCCGCTCTCAACGCATTTATTCGCTACGGGAAAGGGCGGCATCCAGCCCGGTTGAATTTTGGGGATTGCATGTCCTATGCGGTCGCTTCGCTGGCAGGTTTGCCACTGCTCTATACCGGCGACGATTTTTCGAAAACCGACATCGAAGCGGCGTAAGCTATCTATATGCGCCTCCTGCCGATGCTTGCTCTGCCTGCGTGCCTGAGCGCGGGCCCGACTTTCTATAAGGACGTGCAACCGCTCCTGCAGCGAAATTGTCAGAGTTGCCATCGATCCGGCGAAGCTGCGCCCATGCCATTGACGACGTTCGAAGAGACGCGTCCGTGGGCTAAAGCCGTCAAGCAGGCCGTATTGACCAGGAAAATGCCACCCTGGTTCGCGGATGCCGAGTACGGGCATTTCGCCAACGACCGAACCTTGTCGAAAGCTGACGTTGACACGATCGCGGCATGGGTCGACGCGGGTGCTCCTGCGGGGAATGCGAAAGACGCCCCCAAGCCGGTCGAATTCACCGCAGGCTGGAACATCGGAAAGCCTGATGTGATTCTCGAAATGCCGGCCGAATATCAGGTGCCGGCGAGCGGAACCATCGAGTATCAGCACTTCATCGTGCCGACTGGATTTGCGGAAGACAAGTGGGTCCAGGTGGTGGAACTGCGGCCTGGAAATCGTACGGTGGTGCATCACGCGGCTGTGTTTGTGCGGCCGCCGGAATCGCGCTGGCTGCGTCAGGCCAAGGTCGGCGAGGCGGCTTCCGGCAAGCAGACGGAAGCAGGACTCGGGCTCATGGAGGAACTGCTCGATTTTCATGTCCCCGGCAGCGTCCCGCATCGATTGGAGCCGGGACAGGCCAAGCTGATTAAGGCGGGCAGCGATCTGGTTTTCCAGATGCACTATACGGCCAACGGCAAGCCGGCAACGGATCGGACTCGCATCGGCATCGTGTTCGCGAAGGAACCTCCGCGCGAACGCATCTTCACACTGCAGATCGCCAATCGCGGATTTGTGATTCCACCGGGTGATTCAAATTACGCCGTCGACGCGAAGCTGACGTTGCAGGACAATGCTCGAATCGTCGCCCTGAATCCGCATATGCATCTGCGCGGAAAGTCGTTCGAGTTTCGCGTGGCAGCCGCGGGATCGGATCCTAAAGTTCTGTTGCGTGTGCCGAAATACGATTTTTCCTGGCAGCTTCAGTACTACTTGGCCGAGCCGCTGATGCTGGGACCCGGCGCCCGGATCGAATGCTCGGCGCGGTTCGATAACTCACCCAACAACAAGTTCAATCCCGATGCGACCAAAGAAGTTCGCTGGGGCGATCAGAGTTGGGAAGAGATGATGGTGGGGACTGTGGACGTCGCCATCGACGCGGGGATGAATCCGATGGATTTGTACCGTCCCAAGCGCGCCAAAGCGGAATAGCGTGGCACTCTTTCCCAGCGACGGGGGGCGGACCCCCTGGTCCGCGGCCGATCCCCCGATCGGCCTTTTCGAGTTGAGACCAGCGCGATCAGGGGATCGCGCGCGGACCAGGGGGTCCGCCCCCCTTTGATCCCGTTCGCGATCGCCGCACTGGTACTGGGTGCCGTGGTCTATTCGCTGCTGTCCATTGTCGCTGCGATGCGGTATCTTGCGATCCGGCCGCCTACGCTGCAGGGCAGCGTTCCCATCAGCATTCTGAAGCCACTCGCGGGATTGGACCGGGATCTCGAATCCAATCTGCGGACGTTTTTCGAACAGGACTATCCAGAGTTTGAGATTCTCTTCGCCGTGCGAGATACCAGCGATCCGGCGATGGCGGTGGTCGAAAAGGTTCAGCGTGAATACCCAAAGATTCCTTCGCGGCTTTTGCTCACCGGCGAACCGCCGTATCCAAACTCCAAAGTTTTCAAGCTGGATCAAATGCTTCGCGTGGCGGCCAACGATCTGGTGGTGATGAGCGATAGCGATATTCGCGTGGGTTCCAACATGTTGCGAACCATCGCCGCGGAATTTCAGGATCCGAAGCTGGGGGTCGCCACGTGTCCGTACCGGGCGGTTGCGGGGCCGAGTTTCTGGTCGCGTCTTGAAGCGACGGGAATGAATACCGATTTCATTGCGGGAATCCTGACGGCTCGGATGCTCGAAGGGATGCGCTTCGCCGTCGGTCCGACGATCGCTGCCCGTCGCAGTGTGCTCGAAGGGATCGGCGGGTTCGACCGGTTTAAAGACTTTCTAGCCGAGGATTTTGTGATGGGGAAATTCGCGGCGGAGGCGGGGCACGGCGTCAGCCTGTCGTCGTACATGATCGAGCATCATATTGGAGCGATCGATCTTCGCCACAACGCCGCGCATCGCCTGCGGTGGGTGCGGAGCACCAGAAGGTCGCGTCCCTGGGGATATGCCGGGCAATTGTTCACCATGCCGCTTCCGCTCGCGCTGATGCTGCTGGCGGTTGCGCCCGCGTGGTGGCCGGCTGCATCCATCGCGATTCTGATTCGCGGCGCCGCGGCGTGGGTGTTCGCACGGCTGGTATTGAAGGCGCGCATCAATTGGGCGCTGGTGCCGGTCGAAGACCTGATGGCATTCGGCTTCTGGATCGCGGGCTTTTTCGGGAACACGATTGTGTGGCGCGGCACGCGGTATCGCGTGGAACCGGACGGGCGCTTCGAAATCCTGCGATGAGTGTATGTACACTGTAGGAGGAGGATTCATGAAACTCGCTGCCGTGGTGCTGTGCCTGACTCCCGCGTTAGTCCAAGCGGCCGACGCCAACATGAGCGTGCAGGAACGCGCGCAACTGGTTCAATTCCTGAAAGACGGGCAGAAGGAGTTTCTTGCAGCCGTGAGCGGTCTGAGCGATGAGCAATGGAAGTGGAAACCGGCGCCAGAGCGATGGTCCGTAGGTGAATGCGCCGAGCACATCGTCCTGGCCGAGGGCATGTTGTGGGCGAAGATGCAGGAGGCGCTGCACAATCCGGCCAGCGCCGATTGGGAAAAGCAGACGGCGGGAAAGACCGAATTGCTGCTGCGTGTCATGGCTCCACGGATGGGCAAGGCGCAGGCTCCTGAAGACATCGTGCCGAGCGGGAAAATGCCGCGCGCTGAAATCATGACGCAGTTCGCCGAGGAACGCGCGCGAACCCTGAAGTTCGCTGAAACCACCGACGTGGCGCTCAAGGAGCACATCGCTCCGCACCCGTTCCCGATCTTCAATCCGCTGAGCGCCTATCAGTGGATCTTATACATTCCATTGCATCAGATGCGGCACGACAAGCAGATTGAAGAGGTCAAGGCGACCGCCGGCTTCCCGGCGAAATAGTTTCACCGATTTGTAATCGTCTTGTAACCTGAGATCAGTTACCCTGTTGCAAGTATGAAGAAAATCGTACTGATTGAGGACGACCAGGACCTCTACTCTCTCATCCAGTACAACCTGGAAAAAGAGGGGTTCGCGGTCGCCGGATCGCAAACCGGCAAGGGAGCCCTGGAACTGTGCAGACGGGAGCGTCCCGATCTGACCATTCTGGATATCATGCTGCCCGATTCGGACGGGCTGGAGATCTGCAAAGCGATTCGGGCGCACCCGGAACTGGCGCACGTCCCCGTGATTTTCCTCACGGCGCGCGCTTCGGAAACGGACCGGATTGTCGGGCTGGAACTGGGCGCGAACGACTACATCGTCAAGCCGTTTTTTGTACGCGAGCTAATTGCCCGCATCAAGATCCACTTCCGCGGCCAGCCACCGGTTTCGAAGCTCTTGAAATCCGGGGACCTGGAACTGGATCGCGCGCGCTGCCGCGTCCATCTGTCCGGACAGGAAGTCTCGCTGACCGCGACCGAATTCCGTCTATTGGAATTCCTGATGAGCCGCCCGGGCGTAGTTTTCAGCCGCGAGCAGTTGCTGGATGCCGTGTGGGGACATGATCGCGCGGTCACCGATCGCACCGTGGACGTCTATATTCTGCGCTTGCGCCAAAAGATCGAAGCCGATGAATCGGCGGCGTTTATCCGCAGCGTGCGCGGATTCGGATACAGCTTCAACGCGGAAGTTCCACAAGAAACGGTACGATAGAAGAAGCGGATCTTTTCGCTTCTCATGAACACCCTTCGCCGGCAGCAACTTTACGACGCCCTAGCCTCGCGCATTCTGATCATCGACGGCGCGATGGGTACCATGCTGCAAGCGTACAATCCCACAGCCGAGGATTTTGGCGGACCGGGCCTCGAAAACTGCAGCGAGAATCTGTCGCGCACGCACCCGGAATGGATCACGGCGATCCATCGCGCTTATCTCGAAGCGGGCGCGGATATTATCGAGACCAACAGCTTTCAAGGCTCGCCGATCGTTCTCGCCGAGTTCAAGCTGGAAGACCGGACGCATGAGCTGAACGTGCTTGCCGCGAAGCTTGCCCGGCAAGCCGCGGATGAATTCTCGACCACCTCGAAACCGCGGTTCGTGGCGGGATCGCTCGGTCCCACTACGAAATCGATCACGTTGCGCGGCGACGTGACGTTCGCCGAGATGAGTAACAGCTATTATGAGCAGGCCAAGGGGCTGATCGAGGGCGGCGCGGACCTTCTGCTGATCGAAACAGCGTTCGATACACGCAACATCAAAGCCGGCGTGTTCGCGGTCCAGCGCCTGGAGCGCGACTTGGGGGTTCGTATTCCGCTGATGATTTCGGGGACCATCGAACGTTTCGGCGCGATGCTCGCGGGACAGCCCGCGGATTCGTTTTACGCCTCGGTTGCGCATGCGGATTTGTTGTCCGTTGGCTTGAACTGCGCGACTGGGCCAGACCTGATGACGGATCATATCCGCACGCTGGCGCAAATGGCGTCGACGCGGATTTCCTGCTATCCGAACGCGGGACTTCCGAATGAAGAAGACAAGTACGACGAAACGCCGGATTCGCTCGCCTCACAGCTTGCGAAGTTCGTCGAGCACGGATGGCTGAACATCGTTGGCGGGTGCTGCGGGACCACTCCCGCGCACATCAAAGCGATCGCGCAGATGGCCGAAGGTCACGCTCCGCGCGTGGTGCCGCCGCCGTCGCACAAGGCGTACTATTCGGGCATTGAATTAGTCGAAGCGGAGGATTCGAATCGTCCTCTGATCGTCGGAGAGCGAACCAACGTAATTGGATCTCGGCTGTTCAAGGAGATGATCTCCGAAGAAAAGTGGGAAGAGGCCAGCGAGATCGCACGCTGGCAGGTGAAGAACGGCGCGCACGTGATCGACGTGTGCCTGCAGTCGTCGGATCGCGAAGAAATCAAGGACATCGATCCGTTTTACGGGAAGTTGATGCCCAAGATCAAAGCGCCGGTGATGATCGACACGACGGACCCCAAGGCGGTCGAAAAGGCTCTGGCGTGGTGCCAGGGCAAAAGCATCATCAACTCGATCAATCTGGAAGACGGCGAAGAAAAATTCGAGTTGATGTGTCCCATCGCCAAAGTGTATGGCGCCGCGTTGGTAGTCGGGACCATCGACGAGGACAAGCTGCAAGCGCAAGCCTTCACGCGGGAGCGGAAACTGGAAGTCGCGCAAAGATCGGTCAAGCTGCTGACCGAAAAATACGGCATCCCGCCGGAAGACATCATCATCGATCCGCTGGTATTCCCTTGCGCGACTGGCGACGAGAACTACATCGGCGGCGCGGTGGAGACCATCGAAGGGCTGCGGCTGATCAAAGAAAATATTCCGTACGTCAAGACCATCCTGGGCGTATCGAACATCTCCTTCGGTTTGCCCGCATCGGCCCGCGAAGTGGTCAATTCCGTGTTCCTGTATTACGCGACGAAAGCCGGGCTCGATCTGGCGATCGTCAACGCGCAGAAGCTGGAGCGGTTTGCGTCGATTCCGGTGGAAGAGCGCAGGCTCGCGGAAAGCCTGCTGTTCAACACGCCGCCTCCGGAAATTCATGCGCCCGAAGACTGGCGCGAGCAGTCGAAAGAGCAGAGAGCCGCGATCAACCAATTCAACATCGCAGCGATCACCGATCATTTCCGTAAGACTGTCAAGAAAGAAAAGAAAAAAGCCGCGGAGATTCCATTGGATGAGCGGCTGGCCAGCTACATCATTGAAGGCACCAAGGACGGGCTGATTCCCGATCTCGACTTGAAGTTGAAAGAAGGCATCGCCCCGCTCGATATCATCAACGGCCCGCTGATGGCGGGCATGAGCGAAGTGGGCCGGTTGTTCAACAACAACGAGCTGATTGTCGCGGAAGTTCTACAGTCCGCGGAAGCCATGAAAGCCGCCGTAAATCATCTCGAAAAGTTCATGGAGAAGACCGAATCGTCGACGCGCGGAAAGATCGTGCTGGCGACGGTGAAGGGCGACGTTCACGATATCGGCAAGAATCTGGTCGAGATCATTTTGTCGAACAACGGCTACCGGGTCATCAATCTAGGGATCAAAGTTCCGCCGGAGGACCTGATCCAGGCGTGGCGCGAACACAAACCTGACGCGATCGGGCTGAGCGGCCTTCTGGTGAAGAGCGCGCATCAGATGGTGACTACCGCGTCCGATTTCAAAGATCACGGCGTAAGTATTCCTTTGCTGGTGGGTGGCGCGGCGCTTTCGGAGAAATTCACGACCACGCGAATTGGCCCCGCGTACGGCGCGCCGATTTTCTACGCCAAAGATGCCATGACCGGGCTGCGCATCATGAACGAGCTGATGGATCCGGCGACGCACGAAATCGCCGTCAGCAGTCACATTTTTCTAACGGCGGACGTCCCGAAAGTGGAAGCGGCGCCGGCGATCAATACGGGGACGTCGCGTAGTCCGAAGGTTCGCACGGACATTCCGATCCCCGCGGCTCCCTACCTCGACCGCCGTGTGCGCGAAATTCCGAACCTTCCGGAAGTCTGGAGCTACATCAATCCGTTCATGTTGTTCGGCCGGCATCTGGGGTTCAAAGGCAATTTCGAAAAGCTGCTCGCGGAGCGCGATCCCAAGGCTCTGGAACTTTTCGACGATATGGAGAAGGTTAAAACAGAAGCCGCGAAGTTCATGAAGATCCGCGCGGTGTGGCAGTTCTTCGAAGCCAAGCGCGACGGCAATTCGATCAAGTTGTTCGAACCGGGCGCTGCGAATCCGCTCCACACGTTCGCGTTCGGGCGGCAACCGAAATCCGACGGGCTGTGCCTGAGCGATTACGTGCTGGATGCGGACGAAGGCCGCCGCGATCACATCGGGCTTTTTGTCGTGACCGCGGGCGAGTGCGTTCGATCGCATTCGGAGGAAGCGAAACAGCGCGGCGAATTCCTGTTGGCGCACGCATTGCAAGCGCTCGCCATCGAGACGGCGGAAGGTTGCGCCGAGTGGCTGCATCGCCGCATGCGCGAAGATTGGGGATTCCCCGATTCGCCCACCATGACCATGCAGGAGCGCTTCACCTCGCGTTATCGCGGTAAACGCTATAGTTTCGGCTATCCGGCGTGTCCCAACCTGGAAGATCAAGCTGGACTCTGGAAGCTTCTCAAGCCCGACGAAATCGGCGTGAAGTTAACGGAAAGCTTCATGATGGATCCCGAGGCGAGCGTGAGCGCGCTGGTGTTCCATCATCCGGATTGCGCTTATTTCACCGCCAGCGACACTGCTGACCAGGTGTGACGTCAGTTCACTGCGGGACGGTTGGGGATCATCCAGGCAGCCGGAAGTTCAAGGCTACCACCGGAGTATTGGAGCGTGAACCCGACAGCGACCGGTCCTCCATTCGGCAACAGCGGATTCGCGTTCACGGTGGTCGGGGTACGAAGGCTCACCTGGTAGATCCCGATTAGCCCTGGGGCGAGTCCCGCATACACGACGTCCACCGGGTCCGGTGGTGAATAGGATGTTGTCGCGCTGACCGGGTTGAGCAGGACGGGAAGAGGCGCGGACGGTGATATCGTACCGTCGGCGACCTGCACGCTGACAGCACCGAGGCCACTGAGATAGAAATTTACGATCTCACCGGGCATCGCGGGATGGCTAGGGTCGTTCAGAGCGCTGAAATCCTGATTGATCGCCTGGGTCAATTCGCTTACCGGCTGCTGCGTCTGAACCTGAAGCGCCGTGGGCGGCTGCTCGAAAATCGATGCCGGGTGGGTCACCTCAATCTGTGTGGCGCCGACCGGCGTCTCCCACGGAATTTGGAAAGTGATTGACGACGGCGAAACGGAGAGAATTGGCACTGCGGTTCCGTTGATGATCACCTGTGCTCCGCCGAGCGATGCGGGCAGTGGAAAAGTTGATGCCGTAGCCTGATTAGCGCTGAGCGCGGCGCCGCGAATGGTGTTGAGCGATCCAGCGGTTGCCCCGCCGTGCATCTGCTGCACCACCGGGCTCGGCCCGACGAGTTGTGTCACCAGTCCAGATAGCGCGTCGATCCTCAGCAGTTTTCCGCCGTTGGTCACCGCATACGCGATCGTTCCGTCGCCGGATAGGGTTGCGCTCGCGATTCCCGAGGGATCCTGGGTGAGTTGGGTGGACCCACTGCCGTCCGTTCGAATCAGAACGGCTTGAGGGATTTTCGACTGCAAATTTCCCGCCAAAACCAGCGCCAGCCCGCCGTTGTTAGAGACGGACTGGAGAGTGCCCCCAACGTTGAGCGTGGTGACGGTTGCCGCCGTGACATCCGCGACGGTCACGAAGTTCCCGCCGGCGATGACTCGCGAACCGTCATCGCTGATCATCGCGCATTCACTGAAGTTCCCAGGGATATCTTGTGGGCTGCCGCCGCCAAACAGGGTGACCCGGTTGAATTGCCAGGCAATAGCCCGTCCATCGGAGGTCAGCAGGTGACTGAGGTGTGTGGAACACCCACGCCCGCTAGGGCCTGTAGCGCCTGTAACGAGATTCACCAGCGTTAGTGGAGGCTGACCGTCGGCCGCCCGTCCTGTGATGCAAAGAGCGAACTGCGTGTTGCGGCTCACTTCGCATGCATGCGTAAGAATGGTTCGGGCGTAGCTCGCAAACTGTATCGTCGTTTGGCTGGGCACCTCACGCGATACCGGGGAGCAGGACACAGTGGGGGCACAGTCCGCCACACCCACAAATCCCGTTATCTGGCCGTTGCCGCTGACGTATGGTGCTGTCAGACGGTAAGGATTGGTTGTAACCGGCGGATTCGAGCCGTCTTCGAACTTTGTGGCCTGCGCAAATAACCGGAAGGTTGCGCCATCGTATACGAAGATCTTTTCGTAGGAGTTTTCATCCGTCGATCCGGTCAATTGGAGCGTCGAGGAAAAGTACAGATGAGATCCGTCATCTGTCGTTGTCAGCGCGTTGAATTGACCGAACGTGGGCAGAATGGAGCAAAAGAGCAGAGAAATACCACGCATATAGATTCCTTTGGCGCGGTATTTCTATTCTACATGCACCACTACCAGCGTCATATCGTCATGCTGCGGCGCGCCCGCTACGAAAGCGTCGCAGGCGTCCATGACATGGTCGATCAATTCGCTGGCGTTCAGGCCTGCGCCGCTGCGGACGGCTTCCATCAAGCGAGGCTCGTCAAATTCGTCGTCGGCTGCATTCATCGCTTCACTGACACCATCCGTGAACAACACCATCGTGTCGCCGCTTTGAAGTTGAATCGACGCTTGCGAATATTGCGCCGGACCGAACAATCCCACCACGGGACCGCCTTCTTCCAATCGCAACACTTCTGGGCCGCGAAAGACCATGGGGGGATTGTGGCCCCCGTTCACGTAGATGAATTCGCGCGACTTCGGATCGTACACGCCATAGAAAAACGTCGCGTAGCGGTTCGATGGCGACGCGTCGTAGATCAGGTGGTTCAGGTTCACCATCAGCGTCGAAAGCGCCGGAGGATTCGCGATCGCCAGCCCGCGCAGTGAGGCTTGAAGGCTCGCCATAAGCAGCGCCGCGGGGACTCCTTTGCCCGAAATATCGCCGATCGCGATGCCCAGCCGGCCGTCGCACATCGATACGAAATCGTAGTAGTCGCCGCCGACGCTCGAGGCGGGCCGGCATTTTCCCACGTAGTCGAGGCCCGGAATTTGCGGACCCGATTGCGGGAACAAGCGCTGTTGCACTTCGCGCGCGATTTCCAGCTCGCGGTTGAGACGTTCGCGCTGGGCGACTTCGGTGGCGACCGCTTCGGTGAGCCTGCTATTCTCGAGCGCAAGCCCGGTCTGCGCGGCGACGGATTGCAGCAAGCGCACATCGGTGGCGGAATACGGCTCCTCGGAGAGCTTCGGTCCCAAACTGAGAAATCCTAGCAGCCGATCCTTCACTGCCAAAGGCAGCAGCAGCTCGGTTTGGAGCGTCTCCAGTTGCTTGCGCTCCTCGAATTCTTTCGTGACCCACGCATCAGGCCGCGCCAAAGATACGCGTACCGCTTCGCGCGACTGGCCCAGCCGTTCCGCGACTGCGCTTTTTGACGAAAAACTTACCGCAGGCGTCGACTCGTACCCCACGGCATGCGCGGGCGCGAAGCTGCCGTTCTCCCGGACCAACGCGGCGATGCGGGCGACGTGCAAGGTTTCGGAGATTGTATCGGTGACGGTGGCCAGCAACGGGCGGACTTCGACGATGGTTCGAACTTTGTCGCCCAAATCGCCCAGCAGGCGTTCCGCGTCCACGGCCTCGCGAAAAAATCGAAGATCGATCCATTTCTGCAACCGATTCGCAACTCGCCGCCCCAACATCACGAATAGAATTCCGTACGCGATCATCTGCATCTGCTGCGGACGCCGCAACCCTCCGCCCGTCGCCAGGAAAAGCGTTCCGGTGACGACGGCGATCGATACGGCGATTTGCACCACTCTTACACCCTGGCTGGCAAGCGCATACTGCAAACCGGTGCGGATGGCGACACGAACCTCCATCGCCTTTTCGACCACAATTACATACGCGAGCGTCAACGGAAAAAGGAAGAGCGCGACCAACGCGGGGATGATTACCCAATCGTTTCCGGAGAACAACCGACGCATCACCAGCGACGCGACGACTATCAGGAAGAGCGGCGTGAGACTGAGCGTCGCGCCCCAGTAGAGGAGTTTGAGCCGCCGCCGGTCGTCCGTCGTCTTGGCGGACGACATCTTCATGGAAATGTTTATGAAGAAGCTACCGATGGCGACCATGAAAAGGGCGAGCAATACGGGCGCGAAGCGAGTCAACGCGTGTTGCAGACCCACCAGTTTGGTAGCGTCCTCCATCGCTAATGCTGTGCCCACGCCGTTGAGCAGTCCAAGCACTGCCAGGGGAATTCCCAGGAACACTCGCGCCATCCGATCCCACCAGCGGTCGGCGACGCGATTCGGAAAATACTGGCCGAACAGCATCATCCACAGCGCCCAAGTCCCGTTCAGAACGCCGTGGAAAAACCCGGCCGGCACGCGCATCCATGGTCCCCAGCCGGACGCGACGGAAAGGAACACGGATCCCTGACCCACGTCGGCGAAACTGAGCATGAGCATCAGCAACAGCCAGGCGAGCGGATCGTTCGGCCGGAGAAATACCACGAAGAATCCGAGCAGAAGGCAAAACCACGGAGTCAAAAATCCCAGAAACGCAACCAACACCCAGTCCTTGGGCTGCAGACGCTCGGCCGTCGCAAGCGTCAACTGTATGTGGACCGGCGTCGCGGCGCCACGGTGGAGAATGGTCACGTCAAGCACATCGCCAGGACGATGGCGTCGCACGATGGATGCAACGCCGACAATTCCGAGAATCGGCTTCCCGTCGATGGCGATCAAGCGATCGTCGTCGGCGAACCCGGCCGCCTTGGCGTCCGCATCCACTGCGGTCAGGTTATCGCCCTTCGCGCCCAGACTGAACGGCTCGCGAGCTCGCTCGGACTGATGGATTAGATCGTAAAACTCCTCAGCGGTGAAGCGGACTTCGAACAGAAGGCAGATCGAAAAAAAGGCGGCAATCCCCATTACGGCCGGGCGAACCGTCATGGTGTTTACGATAGCAGGGTTGAATAAAGAAGCGGCGCAACCGGACTGGCCTGCGCCGCATTAAGGGAAGGACAAATTGAATTCTTATCGAGCTTGCGCCATCTGGCGGAACCGCGCCGGGGTCAATCCAACCTGTCGCCGGAACGTCGCCGAAAAATGGCTCTGATCGGAGAATCCGCAGGTCATTGCGATTTCCGCCAGCGCCGTGTTGGTCGTAGACACCAGGTGACAGGCATGTTCGATGCGCTTGCGCCGGAGAAATTCGCCGACGGTGGTGGAAAAATAACGGCGGAACTCGCGCGATAGATGCACGCGATGCACTCCCGCGGCGCCGGCGATCTCGGCCAGGCTTAGGGGACGCAGAAAATTCCCTTCCAGATACTCCCGCGCGATTCGCAGCCAGCGCGGAATCACCGCAACCGGACCGGTGGCTCCCGCATGCCGCGCGCCTTCCGCCAGCATTTCGAGCAGAACTCCTTCGAGCGATACCAGCGCCAATTCGTCACCCTGCCGGAACTCGTGATACAGACGCTGCGCGAGCCAGGTGGAGCCGATCCCCTGAATTTCGCCGGGCTTCTCCAGCGCCGTACTATGCTCGTTCACGCGTTTCAGCGCTTCCCGATCCACCTCGACCACGAGACAATGCGAGCCCGCGTCAAAAACGTTGGCGTGCGGGAGTCCGACGGGCAAAAACCGCAGCACTCGCGGAGAGCAGATTACACTCGATGAATTCCCGTAGGATTCCGAATAAGGACCGTCCAGAACATAGCTCAGATAGGCATGATCGTGATAATGACGAGTCAATTCCAAGCCGGCTGGATAATGATTTTCGATGACGCGAAACCCCGGCACGTGGCGCATGGCCACAACGGTACCCGAAGTCTCCATGCATGGGCACTCGTCGTGGTCGGTATGGGCCACCGCTGCCCCTCCCGTTCCGTTAGAGATCACCGCTGCTGTTTTACGAATCAAAGGTACACCCCCCTATGTTAGTAGACGCCCCATTATCCGATACGTCGTTCTCTTTGACACATCGGATGTTGCGTTTTTACAATTCTTTTACATCTTCTTAACTGAGAACGAATGATCGTAGTCGTTACCATTAGTAACTCTGCTGATCGTGCAAAAATTCCGCTCGTTTTATGATAAGAAGCACGATGTTACTTCCCCGCCTCTATCCGATTCTCGATACGGAAACCGTGACGAGCCGGGGGATCGATAGGATCGATGCGGCCACTCAAATTCTCGAAGCGGGCGTGAAGATCCTGCAGTTCCGGCACAAGCAATTGTTCTCGCGCGAAATTTTCGCCGACATGGAGAGGATCGCCGGGTTGTGCCGCCAAGTTGGTGCGCGCTTCGTGGTCAACGATCGCGCCGACATCGCACGTCTTCTGGGAGCCGCGCTGCATCTCGGCCAGGAAGATCTGACGCCGTCGCAGGCTCGTTGCGTCGCCGGTCCCGATGTTTGCATCGGCTATTCAACGCACAATGCGGAGCAGTTGCAGTCCGCTGCTTCAGAACCGGCGGACTATCTCGCGCTCGGACCGATTTTCGCGACTTCGTCGAAGATGAATCCGGACCCGGTGGTCGGGATCGAAGGACTGCGGCGGCTGCGCGCGCTGACGGATCGTCCGCTGGTCGCGATTGGCGGCATCCGTCGCGAGAACGCACGCTGCGTTCTCCAAGCCGGCGCCAACTCGGTCGCGGTGATCGGGGACTTATTCCCTGAGGGCGGAAATATCCGCGCGCGTGTCGAGGAACTGCTCGCGTCTACTGCTGGCCCAGCGTAAATGTAAATTCGATTTGCGTGATCACTTCCACGGTTTCGGTGTTCAGGATCGTCGGCTTGTAAACCCACTGCTTGATCGCTTCCGTCGCCGCGGGAACCAGCAGCGGATGTCCAGAAACCAGTTGCAGATTCTGGATAGTGCCGTCTCTCCCGATGATGGCCGTGAATCGCACCGTACCTTGGATCCGAGCCTGCCGCGCCAGCGGGGGATATGCCGGCACGACCCTCCTTATGAGCGACGCTTGAATGACCTTTCCGCCGACCGTGATTCGCTGAATCGTCGTCGATTTCGGCGCATTGACGACGGGCGGCGGAGCGGCCGCAACCTTCGAACCGAGCAGGTTGCTCAACATGCTATCGCCCCCGCCACCGGGAACGCCGCCAGGTACGCTTCCGGCAACTCCGAGCCCCATTGAGGGTGGCGGCAAATCGTCCTCCTTGATGATCGCGACCTCCTTCGGAATCTCTTTGGGCGCGATCAGCCGGCCCGCATCGAACTGCCGCGGCGCGGCTTTTACGACTCTCGCCTGGACTGGTGGAGGCGGAGGCGGGGGTGGGGGAGGAGGCGGAGCCGTCAGCAACGATGTCAGCGTCGCCTTCGGCAGTACGTCCGTGTAGATTAAGGGAATCACCACCAAGATGAGGATCATGGCTACCTGCATCGCAAAGGAGATGAACAGAGACGCGCCGCTGCGGGTCCGGTTGGAATCGGGAACGAAGGTTTGCTCGAACATACTAAAACATTAGTACGTAAAGGTTCGCGCGTCAATAGGAATGTACTAACAAATTAGTAATACCTTGTGGGGCCGCTAGTCTTAGCGGCGAGCCGGTCCCCTGACCGGCTTCGAATGGTTTTTCAGTCGCGCGACCGGAAAAATCACAAGCCGGCCTGAAAGCCGGCTCGCCGGCACGACTGCCGGCCCCACATAGTCCTTGACTTCCGGCTGCACTCGTACTAGTTTCTTAGTATGCGTCCCTCCAAGCCGACCCTCACCGGGCAGGAACTCGAGATCATGAAGGTCATCTGGAAGCTCGATACCGCCACGGTGCGCCAGGTTTACGAAACCATGCTCAAGCGCCGCCGCATCGCCTATACCACCGTGATGACGATGATGAACATCCTCGAGCAGAAGGGATATCTCAAGAAGGAACAGAGCGATCGCGCCTACGTGTATCAGCCCGCTCAGCCGCAGCAGCAGGTGATCCGCTCCATGGTGCGCGAATTTCTGGATCGCGTCTTTAACGGGTCGGCCGAGCCGCTCCTGGCACATTTAGTCGAGGACCGGCGTCTAACGGAGAATGATCTCGAAGAAATCCGCAAGACCATCAAATCCGCGAGGAGGCAGCGATGACACCGTCCTGGTTTGATCCAGCATGGCTTCTCGATAATGTGCTGGCGTGGTCGGCGCAGGTTTTCATTCTGGTGGCCGTGGCCGCGGCGGCCGGGTTGGTGTTGCGGCATCCACGCGCGCGCCTTCTGTACTGGCAGGCGATTCTGGCCCTCGCGCTGCTGCTGCCCCTAGTCCAGCCGTGGACCCAGCCCTTGATCTTCGAAACCGGTGGTGTGTCCGTGTCGATGGCGCCGGTGAGGATCGTGACGGGAAGCGCGCCACACACATTTTTTATGTGGCAGCGCGAATATTTCCTCATCGTGATCGCTTTGGGCGCGGTGCTGCGCCTGCTCTGGATTGCGATCGGATTTCTCCGCCTTCGCCGGCTTCGGCTGGCGGCCCACACCCTCGAAAATCCGCCCGTGCCGTTCGAACGCGAGCACGTGCGCTGGTACACCTCCGATACGGTTTCGGGACCTGTGACGTTTGGATGGCTGCGCCCGTCGATCCTGCTGCCATCGCGTGTCAACCAACTGTCTGACGATCTACGCGAGGCCATCGCGTGCCACGAACTGGTTCACGTCGAGCGTGGCGACTGGTTGTTCGTGCTGGCCGAGGAACTGGTCCGCGCCGTGTGCTGGTTCCATCCAGCCGTGTGGTTCGTGCTGAGCCAGGTGCAATTGGCGCGCGAACAGACCGTGGATCGCGAAGTGATCGGGCTGACGCAGAATCGTGAGCGGTACCTCGACGCACTGGTCGCCGTCGCGCAGCAGAAGCTTCAGCCGGATCTCGCGCCGGCTCCACTGTTTTTGAAAAAACGCCAGCTCGCCGTGCGAGTGGCCGCAGTCTTAAAGGAGACACGCATGTCCAAGCCTAGCTTGATCGCCAGTTTCACGACGGTATTTTCAGCCGCGCTCGTCGCAGCGCGTCTCGCTGTCTGGTTCTTTCCGCTGGAAGCCCCGGCGCAATCCGTGCAGGATCATGTCGCGGTGATAGACCCTCCGGGCATCACCGTCGATCCCGGCGCTCCGCTGATGCATCGAACGCCGGTCGCGCGCGGAACATCCACGGCGTCTGGCACCGTGGTTATCGACGCGTCGGTTAACGCGAAAGGCGAAGTCAGCGATGCTCGTGTCATCAGCGGCCCCGAAGAATTGCGCAAGCCCGCGCTGCAGAGCGTGCTCCAGTGGCACTACTCGACCATCAGCTCGCTGCCGCCGACGGTGCAGGTCAGCATCAAGTTCGAGCCTCCCGCTGATGGTCCGCAGCGCATGGTGATGCTCGCGCCAGCGCCGCCTCCACCGCCTCCACCATCGCCATCGGTCCTCAAGCAGATCCAGTTTCTCGGTGCAACTTCTGAAATCGAGCAACAAGTACGACAGCGCCTCACCGTGCGGGAAGGCGATTCAGTGACGGGTGACATCCTGGCAAAGATTCTCAATGCCTCCCGGGAAGTCGACGAACATTTCACCATGAATGTCGTCACGACGAATGCGGAGGGACATCGGGAAGCGACCATTCGGCTCGCACTCGGCGTTCCGGCACCGCCCCCTCCGCCGGTCGCGGGAGTTCGAGGCGGAGTTGCCGAAGGAGTTAAGGGAGGCATTCAGGACGGCGCTCAAGGTGGCGTATCGGGGATGCTGCAACGGATTCGCGTGGGCGGCAACGTACAACAGGCGAATCTGGTGATGAAGGTCACGCCTGCCTATCCGGCGGAAGCGAAGCAGGCGCGCATTCAGGGCGTCGTGCAATTCACGGCGACCATCAATAAGGACGGGACCATCCAGACTCTCGAATTGATCTCAGGGCATCCGTTGTTGGTCGGGTCTGCCCTGGATGCAGTGAAGCAATGGGTCTACCGGCCGACGCTGCTCAACGGAAATCCGGTCGAAGTGGTGACGCAAATCGATGTGAACTACACGCTGTCGCAGTAGGGATGTGCTCAGATCCCTACGTACCAGGCGTATCCGTATTCTGCAGCCACGGAGCCCATGCCCTTGCCGAACCGTTTCAAGTCGTCGGTGACGGTAAGATCCGTGATGAATTTCACGTTCTTATAGCCGAGCTGGCGCGGCAGGCGCATGCGCAGCGGCCCGCCGTGTCCCACGGGAAGGTCGCGGCCGTTCATCCCATAGGTGATAAGAGTCTGCGGATGCAGCGCATCGCCCATGTCGATGCTATCCCACGAATCCTTTTCGATGGAATTGTAGACCACGTATCGGGCTTGGGGAAGAGCTCCCACGGCTTCAAGCACGTGCGGCAGAGGAACGCCGATCCATTCGGCGATATACGACCAGCCCTCTTCGCATTGCAGCATCGTGATCTGGCTGCGAGCGGGCAAGCGCTTCAAATCGTCCAGCGAAAATACGGTGGGATGCGCGACCATGCCGTTGACGGCGAGCCGCCAGTCCTTGAAGCCGCCGGCTTGAAGTTTTTTGTATGCCTCATTCAACGGGCCGATTTCATTGGCTAGCGGACGTTCCGAGATCAGGCTGCGAGGAAACTCGCGAGCCAGAGAGTGCTTGGTCAGCAATCGATAGGCGGCGTAGCTCAGTGTCTCCCCGGGGCCGTAGAGTCCGCCGTGATCAGGCGGGACCAGTCCATACTTCTGCGCGATCTTTCCTGCCACGGCCAGGCCCGAGCCGCCCGCCGCGACGGCCAGTCCGGTGGTGATGAGTTTACGGCGCGAGATGCTTCTCATATGTGCTCCTGATGTGTCGCGGTGCGTCCCGTGATCATCGCGACGACGCGGCTCTTAAATCCGGCAACGCAGATCATCGCAATATGGATGACCAGAAAAAGCAGAAGGGCCAGCGATACGAAGAAGTGAATGGTCCGCGCGGATTGCTGGCCGCCGAGCAGTGTGACCGTCCCCGGAAACGCGGAGACGAATGCGGGCGACATCGCCAGGCCCGTCCAGATCACCAGCGGGAACAGAACGAAGATCACCAACACGTACGAGAGCTTCTGCAACGGATTGTACGAGGAGCCATCGCCTGGGTCTTGACGAACGGAGCGCAGATGACTGCCGATCATCGTCGCGAGCGTCCGCGGCGATAGATCGGCTTTCCTGGGAAGCAGGTTTTTCGCGAAATGCCACGACAGAAGTCCGAAGGTCAGGTACAGCGCGCCTGTAAACACGAGCGCCCACGCGGCCTGAAAGTGGAGCGCCCGGCTCCAGCCGTTCTGGTCGGGCAGCACGTACCCGTAGCCGGTCTGGACCAATCTCCTGGACGCGGGAATCGGCAGTTTGAATAGCGGCGCAGTGAGCACGTTGCCCGTTTCGCCCCAGTAGAAACGTGGATGCGAGATGACTATTTCCGCTCCGGTAACGAGCAGAGCGAGGAAGCAGATCGCAGTGATCCAGTGAGTGACGCGAACCAGCGCGGTGTGCCGCGTGTGGTCCGAAGCAGCTGTGAAAACCGCCTTATCCGGAGCCCACGCCGAGTCGGCCATTCCGGGATTCTATCACGCCTGCGAAGCGGCGGCGCGTCTTCACGTTAGCGCCACAAAACGTTTGACAGTTTTTTCGACACGTGTAATGATGGAGCCATCACTGAGAAAGGAGGTGGTCCAGTCGAATGATACCTGGTAGTAAAGACTGCACTCTAAATCCGCGTGAGGTGGCCGACTCTTAAAAGTCGACACTCCGAACGTTCAGGTTTCGTTCAGTGACGAGGCCGCTGCTCCTGTGGAACGGCCTACTCACGCGTTACGAGTCTGATCTGAAACACGCAAGCCCCGCCCGGTCCGCTGAGGCCGTGGCGGGGTTTTGCTTCTTGGACCCCGTGTCGACCGCTATGCTACACTGAAGTTTCCCCTGGAGAGAATTTTGCTATGAAAGCCGGTATTCACCCCGCTTACGAAGAAGTGAACGTCATTTGCGCCTGCGGCCACACCTTCCGGACGCGCTCCACTCATAAAGGCGACATCCGCGTGGAAATCTGCTCCAACTGCCACCCGTTCTTTACGGGTAAGCAGAAGCTGATCGACACCGAAGGCCGCGTGGATCGTTTCCAGAAGAAGTATCAGAAGGTCAAGGACGCTGCGGAAGCCAAGAAGAAGCAGCCCGTCACTGTGAGCAAGAACTAGATTCCGCGCCCGGATTGCTTTTGGTGCTGCTCGCGCTCTTCCCGTTCTTTGCGCATCTTGTCGTACTCGCTTAGTTGCTCCGGCGCCAGGATCTCGCGAATTTTGGCCACCTGCTCCTCGTGAATCTTCTGGTAGGCAGGGCGCATGCTTTTGCGCGTCTCTTCCATCCGGGCTCGCGTATCGTCCAGAATCTGGTTCAGTTTACCGACCTGATCCGGGGAAAGCTTGAGCCGGGATTGGTACTCGGCAACGATCCTCTTGCGGAATTCCTCAGGATTGGGACGTTGTCTGGGGACCACAACGGAAGCCGTGTACAATCGCTGCCCGAACGCGCCCAGCACTAAGCCGCTGGCAAACACCAGTCCAACATAGAGCGCGATCGCAGCCCGCGAAAGCTTCATTTAATGTCTCCGGTCAGGATGTCGACGTAGCTGTTGGGATGATCCGCCGCGATCACATCGACATAGGTTGCGCTATAGACCGGAATCTTTTCGAGCTGGGGAATCAGCACTACGCCGATCAGCACGGTCAGGGCCAGCGTCGCGCCCACGCAAATCTGTGCGATCCGCCGGAGCATGATCACATTGGAGCTACGCCGGGCTTCGATTCGCTGCCACAGTCCGGGCACGAACCCGGCGCTCGGTTCGGGATCCGGACAAGCCTCGCGATACTCCGCCCAGAGCCTGTCGAGCTTGTCCTGACCGTTCGGCATATCCCGCATTCTACACCTCTTTTTCACCCTCGGCATCGTATGCTTTAAGCACTCTCTGCCGGGCTCGAAACAATCTTACTTTGAGGGCATTCTCATTAACCCGATAAATCTTCTCAAGTTCCTTCAAAGACAGCCCTTCTACTTCCTTCAAAGTAAGCAATATCCGATCTTCTTCGCTCACTTTGCCGAGCAGCGAATCCGCCAGCTCCCGCACCTTCGTCCGGCGCTGCTCCTCATCGTTCTTCTTGCTCCCAGCCGCTGCGTCCGCCAGCATGACCTGCTGCTCGCTCAGATCCGACATCCGGCTTTCCTGACGCCGTCGCTGCCGCCGCAAATAGTCGTAGGCGGCGTTGACCGTCAGCCGGTACAGCCACGGCTCGAACACTTCCGACGTTCGCAACTGGTCCAGAGAATAGTACAAACGCAGGAAGACTTCCTGCCCGACATCTTCCACATCCTCCGGCCGCCCGATGAGACGCGCAATTGTCCCCAGGATCCGCTTGCGATAAGCCTGCACGACCTGGTTAAACGCACCATCGTCACCGCTTCGAGCCCGCTCAATGAGTTCGAAGTCAACCAGCATGCCCACCTGCCCGACCGGCGCAGGGGCCGTTGGTTTCTAATCTCCATGCTGTCCAACAAGAAAGGCGCACCGGCTCTCACTCAGGTTACAACGCTGTGGGCGCCCAGAGCGAGCATTTGTCCGCAGATCGCACTAGAAGCCGCTAGGGCAAATACCCTCAAATGAGGGTAGCAGCTTACCCCGCAATTATGGGTATGAACGCGCATGCTAAAATCGCAGTTTCATGGATTTTTTGGCAGGGCTGAACCCGCGTCAAGCTGAAGCGGTTCAGCACACGGAAGGGCCCTTGCTGGTCCTGGCAGGCGCGGGAAGCGGCAAAACCCGCGTCATTACCCACCGGATCGCGCACCTGATGTCCGCGCATCGGGTTCCCGGATGGGCAATTCTGGCGGTCACTTTCACCAACAAAGCCGCGGGCGAGATGCGCGACCGGGTCCATTCGCTGGTCGCCGACATCCCCGGCGAAGGCCCGACCGTCGCGACGTTTCATTCGTTTTGTGTACGTTTGCTGCGCCGCGATGGCGCTCCACTCGCGACGCTTCGTCCCGGATTTACCACCCGCTTCAGCATTTACGACGATGATGACCAGATTTCGATCATCAAAGGCGTCTACCGCCAGCTTGGGCTGGACGAAAAGTTCATGCAACATCGTGCGGCGCTTTCGCGAATCAGCCATTCCAAAAGCCACAAGCAGTCGCCTGACGAACTGGCGCGCGCTGCTACCGATCCGCTGGTTGAGCGGTTGGCCGTGGTCTACGAAAAATACGAAGCCAAGCTTCGCGAGTCGAACGCGCTGGATTTCGACGATCTGTTGCTTGAAGCGGTTCGTTTGCTGACTCACGACGCGCCCACGCGCGAACGCTATAACCGGCGCTTCGAGTTCCTCATGGTGGACGAATATCAGGACACAAATCGCAGCCAGTATGAGCTGATGCGTCTGCTGACCGAACAGCGTCAGAACATCTGCGTGGTGGGCGACGAGGATCAGTCCATTTACGGATGGCGCGGCGCGAATATTCGCAACATCCTCGATTTTGAGCGCGACTTCCCCGGTGCCACCATCATTCGGTTGGAGCAGAATTACCGGTCGACGAAAAATATTCTCGAGGCGGCCAACGGCGTGGTGGCCCACAATACCGAGCGCATCGGAAAATCGCTGTGGACCGAATCCGAAGGCGGCGAGAAAGTCACGCTGTACGAAGCTCCCGATTCGGAAAACGAAGCCCTGTTTATCGCCGACACCATCGAAAACCGGCTGGCGCGCAATCCCAAAGAGCGGGTCGCCGTGCTGTACCGGACCAACGCGCAATCGCGGCAGGTGGAAGAAGCGCTGCGCCGCTACGGACGCAAATATGTCGTGGTCGGCGGATTCAGCTTCTATCAGCGCGCCGAGGTGAAAGACGTCCTCGCCTACCTGAAAGTGTTGGTTAGCCCGCAGGATTCCGTGAGCCTGCTGCGCATCGTCAACGTTCCCGCGCGCGGAATCGGCAAAACCACGGTCGAGCAGATCGAACAGTACGCTCTGGAACACGAATTGTCTGTGTGGCCGGCGCTCAAGGAAATGCTCGATCAGCATGCGTTCCCCGCGCGCGCGGAATCCGCGCTGGCGGCCTTCCGCCGCATGATCGAGGAACTGGCCGAAGGCGTGGAAACGCGTCCCGGCTCGGATACTTTGCAGGCTCTTCTCGAGCGGACCGGATACCGGAAGATGCTGGAGGAAGAGGGCACCGAGGAATCGCGTGGCCGGCTGGCCAACATCGACGAACTTCTCAACGCCGCCGCCGACGCGAGCGAGCGCGGGGAAGGCATCCGCGATTTTCTGGATCACGCCGCGCTGGTTTCCGATGCAGATTCCGCAGATGAGCGCGCCACCGTTTCTCTGCTCACGATGCACAACGCCAAGGGACTGGAATTTCCCGTGGTGTTCATTGCCGGCCTCGAAGAAGGTCTATTCCCGCACAGCCGTTCGCTCGATTCGGAATCCGCAATGGAGGAAGAGCGCCGCCTGTGCTACGTCGGCATGACGCGCGCCGAGACTAAACTGTTCCTGACCTGGGCTCGTTACCGGAGGCGTTTCGGCGGCGGCCAGCCCGAGCAATCCATCCATTCGCGATTTCTGAAAGAAGTTCCGGCGGCGCTTCTAGATCGCGTGCGTGGCGATCAGGGCCACGTCGATCTGCTCGCGGAACGTTACGAGGTGCGCGACGCGGCTCGCCGGAACCTCTATACTGGGAAGACTTACAATTCGGTGGAGAATATCAAGCAGTTCTTCGCCGAAAAAGGGATGCCGGCGCCTTCCGGGATCGTGCAGCAGGCTGTGGCTGCCAAACCTCCGATCGCGGCGCAGAAACCGCCGGTGAGAAAAAAAGTTGGACCGGGTTCGACCATTGAGCATGCCAAGTACGGCCGTGGCACCGTGCTCCGCCTGGAAGGTTCGGGCGACGACACGAAGGTCACGGTGAGTTTCCCCGGATTCGGGTTGAAGAAGCTGGTCGCGAAATACGCAGGAATCAAGATCGAATGAACACTAAAAAAGTCACAGACAAAGCAGAACGAAAGAAACTGAAGCGCGCTAAGCGCAAAGCGGCTCCTCCCAAGGCGAAGCGTGCGGCGGACGTCGCGCGCGGATCGCAAAAACGCAAAGTGAAGAAGATGGTCAAGGGCCAGCGTAAGCGTTAAATTCCGACTCACAGGGTCTTGCCTGTGACCTCGCCTATGCCGCTGCTTCAGACCAAGTCGATTGACGAACTCCTGGAGTGTTCCGAGCAGCCCGAGCATCGTCTTAAAAAGACGTTGGGACCTTGGTCGCTGGCATTCCTGGGGGTCGGCATCGTCATCGGCTCCGGGATCTTTACCGTCACCGGAACCGCGGCATCGGGGAAGGTCAAAGATCCGGGACTACTGCAGGCGACGGTCCTCGACATTCTGATGCACGGACAGGCCGCGGCGTCGACGCTGGGCCGTCCGGGCGCGGGTCCCGCGATTGTTCTTTCGTTCGGTCTGGTGCTGGTCGCTTGCTTGTTCGCGGGCCTGTGCTTCGCCGAACTCGCCTCGATGATTCCCATCGCGGGCAGTACCTACACGTATGCGTATGCGATTCTCGGCGAAATCTTCGCCTGGATCATCGGATGGGACCTGATTCTGGAATACGCGGTGGCCAATATGTCGGTCGCCGTCGGATTTTCCGCGTACCTGCAGGACCTGGGCGACAACTTATTCGGCATTCATCTGCCAACCGCCCTCGCGTACCCCATGTTCGCCGCTCCGGGCTCGCCTTCCGGGATTTACAACATCCCCGCCCTGCTGATCACTTTGGCGGTGACCTGGATTCTGGTGCGAGGTGTGAAAGAAAGCTCCGAAGCGAATATAACCATGGTGCTGATCAAGATCGCCGCGATTCTGGTCTTCGTCTTGGGTGCCGCCCGCGCAGTCAACACACAGAACTGGCATCCCTTCGCTCCCAACGGACTCGGCGGCGTCATCAGCGGCGCAAGCATCGTTTTCTTTACCTATGTCGGCTTCGACGCCGTATCCACCGCCGCCGAAGAATGCAAGAAACCGCAGCGCGATCTGCCGTTCGGCATCATCATGACGCTGATCATCTGCACGCTTCTCTACGGCTCGGTTTCGCTGGTGCTGACCGGCATTGCGAACTGGAAGACGCTCGATCCGAATTCCGCGGTTGCCGTAGCGCTGAAGAATATCGGATACAACCGGATCCGGCTGGTGGTGAGCGCAGGCGCGCTGATGGGAATGATTTCGTCGCTGCTAGTCGGCCAATTCGGCCAGGCTCGCATCTGGTTCGCCATGTCGCGCGACCGTCTGCTTCCGCGCGCGTTCGGCGCGGTGCACCAGAAATTCCGTACACCTTACATCGGGACTTGGATCGCCGGCCTGCTGGTGGGAATTCCGGCGGGGCTTTGGGATATCGACACGTTCGCGGAGTTGACCAACATCGGAACATTGTTCGCATTCATCATTGTGGCCGCCAGCGTGATCGTACTGCGAAGCAAGCAGCCGAACCGGCCGCGGACATTCAGAGTTCCGTTTGTGCCGCTGCTGCCGCTGCTGTCGATCGCGTGTTGTTTGGTTTTGATGATGGGGTTGCCGTTGTTGACGTGGATCCGGTTTGTGGTGTGGTTGTTGATTGGATTGGTTGTCTATTTCGGATACAGCCGTAAGGCCGTTAATGAACGTCAATTAACGTGAATCAAGAACGGCTGACGATTCGTCGCCACTCTACCTTGGGACGCTGAAAATTAATGAGCAGCGCGGTCGCGAGGCCAGAGGCCTTAAGGTAATTCAAACATTGTGCCAGATGCGCATTGGAGAACTGTTCGACGCATTTCAGTTCGACGACGAGACGTCCGTCAACTACCAGGTCGGCAAAGTAGTCGCCGACGGACTCGCCCTTGTACTGGACCGAAAACGACACCTCCTTTTCCACCGGCAGTCCGAATAGTCGAATCTCTCGAAACAAGGCGCGCTTGTACACGCTCTCCAGAAATCCGCACCCCAAAGCATTCGACACCTCATACGCCGCACCGACGGCGACCTCAACTAATTCACGTTCATTCATGTTCATTAACGGCCTATAGTCTTTAGTAGGAGCTCACGCATATTCCTCTCATCGTAGGCACCGCTGGACATATCGACCACGGCAAGACATCGCTGGTCCGCGCACTCACCGGCATCGACACCGACCGCCTGGAAGAAGAAAAACGCCGCGGCATTTCGATCGATCTCGGGTTCGCCCACCTGGGCAATATAAGTTTTGTCGACGTCCCCGGTCATGAGCGGTTCGTGAAGAACATGCTCGCAGGCGCGTCGGGGATCGACGTGGTGCTATTGGTTATCGCGGCGGACGAATCCATCAAGCCTCAAACCCGCGAGCATTTCGATATCTGCCGCTTGCTCGGGATTCGCCACGGCATCGTTGCGCTTACTAAATCCGATCTAGTCGATCAGGACATTCTCGATCTCGCGCGACTCGAGGTCGAAGAATTTGTGCAAGGATCGTTTCTCGAAGGTGCGCCCATCATCCCCGTGAGCGCCACCACCGGCGCGGGACTCGATCAGCTTCGCGCGACGCTAGAGGCGACGAAAGTCGCTGGAAGAAGTCTTTCGCGTCATCCGCGCCTCCCCATCGATCGCAGCTTTTCGATGCGCGGCCACGGCGCCGTCGTTACTGGAACGCTGATCGCGGGAACCTTGGCGCTGCAGGATGAAGTAGAGTTGTATCCCTCCGGCAAGCGCGCACGCATCCGAGGTTTGCAGGTTCACAGCGCCGCGGTGGATCGCGCCAGGGCGGGGGAGCGCACGGCAGTGAACCTCGCCGGCGTCGATTCCGTGGACGTGCACCGCGGCATGGTCCTGGCGCCGCCTGGAATCTTTCATGCGACCCAGCAGGTCGATTGCGTGTTCGATCTTCTCCCCGGCGCGCATCCCTTGAAGCATCGCGCGCCAGTACACTTTCACGCCGGAACCGCCGAAGTGGAAGCGCAGGCGCGATTGATCGCGTCCCTCGAACCGATGAAACCCGGCATGCGGGCGCATGTTCGATTCTCACTACGCGAGCCGCTCCTGCTTCTTCCTGGCGACCGTTTCATCGTCCGCATGTTTTCTCCGGTCGTCACCATTGGAGGCGGATTCGTGCTGGATATCGCCGCGCCTCCCCGGATTCGCCGCGCCGCGCTGGACCAGCGCTTGTCGGAGCTTGAATCCGGCGATCGCGTGAGCGTGCTGGTCGGCGAATCGCAGTTCGGCATGGGCATCGCGGATCTGGTCGCGCGAACCGGCATGCTCGCAGCGGAGATCGTCGAACCTTCCGGGTTGGTTCGTCTTCTCGAAGGCTGGCTGATCTCGGCGGACGCGCTAGAAAAGCTCGTCGCGAAATTCCGGGCAATCCTCAAGGAGTTTCACCGCAAGAACCCGCTTCAGCCAGGAGCAGCCAAAGAAGAGCTGCGCAGCCGCGAACTTTCCGGAGCGCCGCCATTTCTTTTCGACGCGATCCTCGCGCGCGCCAAGGATATTGTGTCCGAAGGCGACGTCGTCAGGCTCACTTCACATCGCGTCGCGTTGAAACAGGATGAAGAGGTAGCCGTCGCCAAGATTGAAGCGCTGTTTCGCGACGGCGGACTCGCCGTGCCGTCGACTTCCGAGGTTCTGGCGAAGTCCGGAATCGAACCCGCGCGAGCAAGATCTCTGCTACAAATCCTGCTAAAAAACCGTAAGCTGATTCGCGTCGGTGATGAACTCATTTATCACGGCTCCGCCATCGACGCCCTGCGCAAGACGCTGGCCGATCGCAAGGGCGCGCGTTTTTCCGTTCCCGAGTTCAAGGACTGGACCGGAGTGTCCAGAAAGTACGCCATTCCTCTGCTAGAATTCCTTGATCGTGAACGACTTACGCGCCGGGACGGCGACGTAAGAATCGTCCTTTGACAGTAGGCGAATAAAAAGCGAAAATAGACAGATGCCGGAGTTGGTTGGCATCGCTCGTCTCGCGGCGGAAAGCCCTCTGATCGAGGCCAAACGGCGCGTCGAATACTTCGAGCTGGAGACGCGCTCGTTCCTCGCGAAAACGGACAGCGACCGCGTCCCATTCCGCTGGATGATCAATCCGTATCGCGGCTGCGAATTCGGTTGCAAGTACTGCTATGCCCGCTACGCGCACGAGTTCATGGAACTGCGCGACCCGCTTCAGTTCGAACGCAAGATTTTCGCGAAACAGTTCAACGCCGCGTCCTTTCGTCACGAGCTGAAGAAAATCCCGGTCGGCGAAAGCATCGCGATCGGGACCGCCACCGATCCGTATCAGCCCGCCGAGCGCCGCTACCGCGTGACGCGAGCCATCCTCGAAGTCCTGGCGACCACGGCCGGGCATCGGATCGGCATCACCACTAAATCAAACCTGGTCGTCCGCGATATGGATCTGTTCCATGAAATCGCGCGACGGCACTACCTCAGCGTCCACATGACGGTGACGACTATGGATCGCGATCTGGCGCGATTGATCGAGCCCATGGCGCCGCGTCCCGACCTTCGATTGAACGCGGTCCGCAAGCTGACCGCGGCCGGTTTCCGTGCGGGCGTATTTTGCGCGCCCGTAATGCCGCTGATCAACGATAGCGACCCGTCTCTGGATGCATTGGCCAAAGCTGCCGCACGCGCCGGCGCTTCGGGTTTCGCAGGGAGTGTTCTGTTCTTGAAACCGTGCGCTCGCGAAGTCTTCATTCCGTTTCTTGAAGAGCATTTTCCATTGCTTGTTCGCCGCTACAAGGAGCGCTATACCGAAAGAGTCGCGTACCTTCGAGGCGATTACCCGGAGCGAATTTACGAACGCATCGATGCGATCCGGCGACGATATGGGTTTGACCAGAAACCAGCGCTGGCCGAACCGGAGTTGTGGCCGAAGGATCCCCAAATGGATCTGTTCTAAACTGACTCTGGAGGGCTCCACAGATTAGCGCACCTATCGGCGAACGGCGAATTCCGATGGATCAACCACTACTCTCCTGCGACGAGTCCTACATGCGCATGGCGCTCGATCTCGCCCGCGAGGCGGGGAGCGCCGGCGAAGTTCCCGTAGGCGCCGTGGTTGTTCTGGACAATCGCGTGATTGGGCGAGGAAGAAATTCGCCCATTGCGTCAAACGATCCGACTGCCCACGCGGAGATCCTGGCTATTCGCGAGGCCGGCGCCGCCATCGGCAATTACCGGGTGGAGAACACCACCCTCTACGTAACCATCGAACCGTGTGCCATGTGCGCGGGCGCCATTGTGGCCGCGCGGATTGCCCGCGTGGTGTTCGGCGCCCGCGATTTGCGATTCGGCGCGATCCGCAGCAAGTTTCGCGTTGCGGATTCGGAGTTGCTCAATCATCGAGCCGCGATTGTGGAAGGCGTCTTAGGACCCGAATGTACCGGGCTGATGCAAGCCTTCTTTGCCCAACGGCGCTAAGTCATGCCGTCTTTCCCAGCGGGTGCGGGAACTCGAGGTGCTTCGGACGATGGGGGAACTCCCGGATCGCCAGTGCCCGGGCGGGCGCGATCTTGGGGGGCCCGTTGAAATATTCGTCGACTGGAAACAGCGCATAAGGTTCCAGTTCGCGGAACACGCGGCCGAGTTTCTGCTCAATACGATACACCGCGTGAAAGAAATTTCCGCGGTCGATGCCGAGTCTCCGCGAACATAATTTCCAATCCGCGCCAAGCAGGAAGTGGTATCGAAACAGCCGGTTTTCGAATTCGTCCAGGGATCTATGGGCGATCAGGCAGAAATCCGCGATATGCTCCTCATCCTGCGCCCCCAAGTCGAAGGGCGCGACCGGCCCACGTGCGGCTCCAGTGAAACCTTGCTCAAGTGCCTCTCCTACGTCACACACCGCAGGAAGCGATCCCAACACACTCTGAAAATTCCCCGCAAGACGCAATTGCAGGGCGCGACCGCGCCATTTCTCGTCAGCCGCAATCCAGATCCATGGCATTGCGTGCATTTGTACATGGCGAGCGCCAGAGTCTCCGAACGTGTCCATTGCATAAAACGACATATCCTTCCCGAACCATCTATCCCGAGGATAGTTACGTAGGTATAGTACTGCCATTGTTAAAATACTGTCAATCTATCTCGGCATTTATTTTTGCATTTCCTGATAAATCTGTAAAACGTCGCGCGCGGTATGATCCCAATGGAAACGGCGGGCTTGTTCGCGTCCCGCAGCGGACAGACCGCGCCGCTTATTATCGTCCAGCAAAACTTCGCGCAAGCCGCGCGCGATATCGAAAACGTTGTCAGGGCTCACTAATTCGGCAGCGTCTCCCACGGCTTCGACCAGCGCGGGAATGTCCGAAGCGACCACCGGAGTCCCGCACACCATGGCTTCCAGCGGTGCCAGCCCGAAGCCTTCATAGAGCGATGGAAAAGCGAACAGCGAGGCGGCGCGGTAGAACACACGTAGCGTCTCCAGCGGAACGAATCCCAAAAACCGCACCACCGATTCCATCCGCGCTTGCGCCACGGCGCGCCGCACGGAAGGATTCTTGGATAACTCGTCGCCGATAATGACCAGATGGAGATTGCGGTATTCGGGGTGATTTTCCAGATCCACCCGCACCACTGCAAACGCTTCGATCAGCCGCGCGATGTTCTTCTGCGGACGAATGGTTCCCGCGTACAGAATGAACGGATAGTGGATGGAATAACGCTCCAAGATGTGACTCTCGATGGAGGCGTCAGGGGCTTCTCCGAACGCGGGGTCGGGAGCGCTATAAATGGTGCGAATGCGCTCGGTGGGAATGTGGAGGACGTTTTCGAGATCGCGCCGCGTCGAATGCGATACCGTAATCACGCGCGTTGCGCGGCTGGCGCCGCGGCGGTAGTTCTCCTGCCGCAAGGTGTTCCGGAAATCGCGCCGCGCCGGAAACAGCAGGCTGCTCATGTCGTGAATCGTGACCACGTATGGTTTCGGCATCCACCAGGCAACTAAATTTAGTGGAATATGGAACAAATGCGCATCAAATGTTTTTAGAAAGCGTGGAAATGTAAAGTTGTGTGCTAATTCGGTCTCCGGCCGGGCGTACGAGGCGACGGAAAAGTTCGGGCCGATCCCGGCGAGGTCAGCCACGTCCTGTGGACGGGCTACCAGTGTGTACCGGTTCTGCTGGTCCCGGCCCGCCAAAGCGCGCACCAGATTGCGGATATAAGTGCCGATCCCGAAGTCTTGGAGGTGCCGGACATCGATGACGATGTGGAGCATCTCCGTGCTTCTCCCCCTAGCGGCTTGCAGCGGCTGCCATTCTCCACGCGTATAACGGGAAACGATCGGTAAGGGTCCCCACCTTGCGCCGCACCTCCGCCAGAACGTCTTCGCTGGCGATGTTTTCGAGCACTCGTACGACGAGTCCCGCGACTTCGCGCATCTCTGCTTCCCGGAATCCTCGCGTCGTGACGGCGGGACTCCCGAATCGCATCCCACTCGGGTTCAGTGGAGGATTTACGTCGAACGGAATGGCGTTCTTGTTCGCCGTGATATAGGCGCGATCCAGCGCCAATTCCGCGTCCTTGCCGCGGACGCCTTTCGCGAACACGTCCACCAGCATCACGTGGGTATCCGTTCCGCCGGATACCACGCGGCAACCCGCCTCCTGCAATCCGGCGGCAAGCGCCTTCGCATTTGCGATTACTTGTTTCTGATATACGACGAATTCTGGGGTCGCGGCTTCGCGGAAACACACGGCTTTCGCTGCCATGATATGGACCAACGGTCCGCCTTGGACCCCCGGGAAAACCACTTTGTCGATGGTCGCGCCGTACTTTTCCTTGCACAGGATCATGCCGCTGCGCGGACCGCGCAGAGTCTTGTGAGTGGTCGACGTCACGATATCCGCCCATTGGCACGGGTTCGGATGGACGCCCGCCGCGACCAGGCCCGAAAAATGCGCCATGTCGACCAGGAAGATCGCTCCCACTGAATCGGCGACCTGGCGGAAACGCGCGAAATCGATGATTCGAGGATAGGCGCTGCCGCCGGCGATGATCATCTTGGGCTTGTGTTCTTCGGCGAGCCGGGCCAGTTCCTCGTAATCGATGCGCTCGTCTTCCTTGCGCACGCCGTAGGGAATCACGTGGTACGTTTTGCCGGAGAAATTCAAATGATGCCCGTGCGTGAGATGGCCGCCGTGCGACAGATTCATGCCCAGAATCGTGTCTCCGGGATTCAACACCGCGGAGTATGCCGCCTGGTTCGCCTGCGAGCCGGAGTGCGGCTGCACGTTGGCGTATTCCGCGCCAAAGAGTTTCTTGACGCGATCGCGTGCCAGGTTCTCCACCACATCGGTGTGCTCGCACCCGCCGTAGTAGCGCTTGCCGGGGTAACCTTCGGCGTACTTATTTGTGAACACGCTTCCCGCGGCTTCGAGTATCGCTTCCGACGTGAAGTTCTCGCTCGCGATCAGTTCCAGCCGTGAATTCTGCCGCTCAGTTTCCTTTTGAATCAGATCCGCGATTTCGGGATCCACCTCGGCCAAGGGCCGGGCCATGCGTTGTTGTTCGGTCATCATCCTTGAGTTTCGCATTTTGTGTGGGACCTGCGGGGTAGAATTGACCGATGCTGCGGCTCGGTTGGTGGGCGATATCCGTTGGCGCCGTATTCGCGCAGAGTGGCCAGGATTCGAACGCGTGCATTGGCTGCCATTCGAACATCTGGGAAACCTACCGGCGCACGGGCATGGCGCGATCGTTTGCTCGCGCGAAAAGTGAAGGCAACCTCCCGAGCGTTTTCTATCACCGCGCGTCCGACATCTACTACCAGATGGTGGAGCGTGACGGCGGCTATTTCCAGCGTCAATACCAGATCGCCCCGGACGGGAAGCAGATCAATCTGAGCGAAAAGAAAGTCGACTTTGTTCTGGGATCCGGCAACCACTCGCGAGCCTTCCTGCACCGCACCCCGGAGAATCTGCTGATCGAGTTGCCGCTGGCCTGGTACGCCGAGAAGGGCGGCTACTGGGCGATGAATCCCGGCTACGATCGCCCCGACCATCAAGGATTCCGCCGCAAGATCGGCTACGACTGCATGTTCTGCCACAATGCCTATCCGGAAATTCCCGCCGCCAATCCGCGCTCGACGCCTGTATTTTCCGCGGTGCCTGAAGGGATCAATTGTCAGCGATGTCATGGCGGCGGAGAAAAGCACATCGCCCTGGCGCGCGGCCGTGCCCGTGCGGAGGAGATTCGCAACGCGATCGTGAATCCGTCGCGCCTGACCGCGGCGAGGCAGATGGAGGTGTGCATGCAATGCCACCTGGAAACCACCAGTTCTCCGCTGCCCAATTCGATCGTGCGCTACGAACGTCAGCCGTTTTCTTTCGTCCCGGGCGAGCCGCTCTCGGAGTTCATACTGCACTTCGATCACGCTCCAGGCACGGGTCGTGATGACAAGTTCGAAATTACGGGATCCGTGTACCGGCTCCGGAAATCGCAATGTTTCCTGAAAAGCAACGGCCGGATGACATGCACGACGTGTCACGATCCGCACCAGGTCTCGACCGCGCAGAACTACGTGAAGATCTGCCGTCAATGCCACACTGCGACTACACCATCCCACGCTCACTTCGACGTTTGCATCGGGTGCCACATGCCCAAACGGCGCACTGAGGACGTGGTCCACGCCGTCATGACGGATCACTACATCCAGCGCGAAAGGCCCGCGCGCGATCTTCGCGCGGAAATTCCTGAACGCTTGACATCCTATCGTGGTGAAGTGGTCCCCTATGATCCGCCCGTCCCACTCAAAGCGTCCGACGAACTTTATCTGGCCATCGCCCAAGTGAGCGAGAGCAGTAACTTGACCACCGGGATCGCGCGGCTTTCCGCGGCAATCGAAAAATATCGTCCCGCGCGCGCCGAATACTACCTCCAACTCGGCGACGCATTGCGCAACGCTGGACGATTCACGGACGCTTTGCCCGTCTATCGGGAAGCGCTCCGCCGCGAGCCGGAATCGATTGCCGCCGCCGAACGGCTGGCGCTCGCCCATTCGGACTTGAAGCAGTACGCGCAAGCCGAAGCGATCCTGCAGCGATTACCGGCGGACGCCGCCATTTTGACGCGGCTTGGCACGGTCTATCTGGGTGAGCGCAAATCGGCGGACGCGATGGCTGCGTTCGAGAAGGCGATTCAGCTCGATCCCGACTTCGCCCAAGCGCACAACAGCCTCGGAGCCACTTTGTTTCAGGCTGGGGATTCCGCGCGAGCCGAACCAGCGCTGCAGGAGGCCATTCGCATCCAACCCAATTATTCCGAAGCGCGCTACAACTATGCGCTGGTGCTGGCCAAAGCGCGCCGCATGGATGAAGCACAAACGCAACTCGAGGCCTCCCTTCGAATCGATTCGCAAAATGCCGACGCGCACGGTCTGCTCGGTAGTCTGCTCGGCGCCAAAGGACAACCACAACACGCCATCCAGCATTTTCGGGAAGCGGTGCGGCTCAAGCCTGAATCCGGACGCGCGAATCTCGATCTGGGTGCGGCGCTAGGCGATTCAGGAGATACATCCGCGGCCCAGTATTTGCGAAAAGCCGCGCAGAGTCCCGATGCCGCGATTCGAGATCAGGCGCTGAAGATCCTTCAACGATTGCGGCTTTAACCGCTCCCTCTGGTCACGGCTCGTTGCGGGCTCTTCTCAACGCGCAGGTCGAACTTCTACTTGCTTATACATCGCCCGCGTCTGATCGAGCGTGGGGAAGGTCATCCCCGGAAGAGTCGCCTTCGCCGTTCCCGCCGCGACGCCCCAGCGCAGCGATTCCGCGAATGACTTCTTTTTCTCCATGCTCCAAGTGAACGCAGCCGCCATCGCGTCGCCGGCGCCGATCGGACTCACCGCGTCGATGTGCGGCGGCAGCGCCTCGAAAGAGCCTTCCGCGCTCGACGCCACGGCGCCCCGGCTTCCCAGCGAGAGGATCACCGACTCCGGTCCCATCTGCTGGATTCGATCCAGCGCTTCCAGACACTGGCTCCGTGTAATCAGCGCGCGTCCCAGCAGGCGCTCCGCCTCATGTTGATTCGGTGTGATGACGGTCGGCTTGGATTCGAGCGCGTGCATCAGCGCCTCGCCATCGGTATCCACTAGCGTCTTTACTCCACGCTTCTTCGCCAGCGCGATCAGTTCGCAATAATAATGCGGAGGAACGCCGGGCGGCAGGCTTCCGCAAATCATGATCCAGTGCGCCTTGGGCAGGCGCGCCTCCACCAGGTCGTGGATTTCCTTCAACTCGCGTTTATCCAGAGGCGTACCCACTTCGTTGAGCTTGACGGTCAACCCCTGTTTATCGGAGATGATCAAGTTGGTCCGGCTCTCCTGCTTAACGCGCACCGCTTCGAAGGCGAAGCCGAAGCTGGTGAGAAACGTCTGGATCCGCTCACCGTTCGATCCGCCGGCGGTGAGCAGCGCCAGCGTTTTTCCGCCGAACGCGTGAATCACGCGCGACGCATTGACGCCCCGGCCGCCGGCCGCGTCAGTCCGGTCCAGAATGTAGGCGCGATCTTCGAACACCAGTTTGTCGACGCTTACCGTGCGGTCGATCGCGGGATTGATAGTCAGCGTGATGATCAATGGATTAGTGGCGCACAACGCCCCGTCCAACGCCCTGTCCAACGTGGTCGTGCGCTCATTTAACATAGTAACCTGACCCGCAAATCCCATCCTCTTTTCGGCGCATACGTCGCGCTGGTGTGCGTTTGCTTCTTCTGGGGAACCACCTACGCCGGCATCCGCATGGCGCTCGAATCTTTCACGCCCACCACGCTGGTCTGTTTTCGATACCTGACGTCCGGCCTGGTGATGCTGATCGTCGCGGCAGCCGCTGGCTGGCACATTCCGCGCGGCCGCGAGCTATGGGTGACCGCGGGATTGGGCGTGGTGACACTCGGAATCGGCAATGGATGCCTGGCGTTCGCGGAGCAGTGGGTACCCAGCGGGCTCGCGGCACTGTTCGTCACCACGTCGCCATTCTGGCTGGTCGGGACCGAAGCACTCGCGCCGCGCGGCGAGCCGCTACACGCTCCTACGGTTCGCGGCATGCTGGTCGGAGTCACCGGCGTGGCATTTCTCGTCGCGCCCGCCGCTGCGGGATTTCAGGCGAATCCAATGGTGATCGGCGCATTCTTGCTGCTTCAACTGGGATGCGCCGGATGGTCCATCGGTTCGATCGCGCAGCGCAAAACGTCGTCACGCGCCCATCCCTTCGTCAGCGGAGCCGTACAGCAGCTCGCGACCGGAATCGTCTACGTGATTCCCACAGCGATTCGTCACGATCCCATCCATTGGAGCGCGCGCGGAGTCGGCGCGGTGATCTACCTGATGATTTTCGGATCGATCATCGGCTACAGCGCCTACATTTTTGCGATGGACCGCCTGCCGGTAGCGGTCGCGTCGATCTACACCTACGTGAATCCGATCGTCGCGGTGCTGCTGGGATGGATGATTTACAACGAGCCGTTCGGCTGGCGCGAAGCAGTCGCGATGGTGATCATCTTTATCGGAGTCGCGATCGTGAAACGGGCTTCAGTCGCGGTCCAGAAGCTTGGCCCCGATCGCGCCGCCGAAAGCGGGCAGTACGGAGAATAGCAGCAGAAACGTCAGCAGCATCCCCACGATGGTGGCGGGACTGTGCAGCGCCTGCATCATCAGATTGAGGTCGGCTTCGGAGCGGCCGTAATCCTTCCACTGGTCGCGCAGGCTGTTGACTACCGACGGCTCGGAAAGCACCACCACCATCATGGTGATCATGATGGTCGTCATCAGGAACGCAAAGATTCCGCAGATCCAGCCGAGGTGCGCGCCGTTCATCGGAGAAAGACGCTGACCCGTGCGGCGCCGGTACACGAACACCGCCCAGAATCCCGCGGCCATCGGCCACACCGGTGCAAGGTATCGAAAGAAGCCCACCTGTCCCAGCACCAGCGATACGCCGATCAGCAGGAGTCCGGCCAGCAATCCGATCCTGACCGCCAATCCGTTATGGAACCCGATGGGCGCAGGAGCGGCCACTGCCGGCATCGGAGGCGGCACGACGGGCGGAGGAGCTTCCATTTCCACAGCCACGATCTCGCGCTGCGGCTTGCCGCACTTATGACAAAACAGGGCGTCTTCCGGAAGGATCGCGCCACAGGTACATCGTTCCTGCACGCTTCTAGTTTCCCACGTTGTTCGTTGCAGTGCCGGAAGAGTCGGTGCGCGATGGTTAAGAAGTGCGCCCGGCCAGCGGCTGGACTTCACGCTCGATCCTGCTGGACCATTCATCCTCTGCGACTTGAAGCTCGTACTGAGATTGCAGATTCATCCACATCTGTGCGGATGTTCCGAAGTATCGCCCGAGCCGTAATGCTGTATCGGCCGAGATGGATCGTCTTTCGTTGATGATTTCAGTAAGGCGGTTGGCTGGAATCCGTAAGGCCAGCGCCGCGGCATTGGCCGACAATCCGGCCTCCATCAGCTCACTCTTTAGGATTCGCCCGGGATGGATTGGCGGGCGCTTTGTCGTCTTGCTCATAATTCGCTCCTAGTGATAGTCCACGATTTCGACCTGATACGCGTTTGCATCGCGCCATTCGAAACACACCCGATATTGGTCGTTGATCCGAATGCTGTACTGCCCCTTTCGGTCGCCGGACAGCTTTTCAAGGCGCATGCTCGGGATCGACAAGTCCTGAATGCTAACGGCGGCGTTCAACTGCGCCAGGCGTTCTTCGGCACGTTCCTGGATGGATTGAAATTTCCGGCTCGCGATGCGACGGAACACCTTCTCCGTTTCCTTGTCGCGACACGACACGATCATACGTATAGTGTACTACGTAGTGCGGAGGACGGCGATGATTTGACTCCCACCCGACCATTCAGCTAATCTCGAATCTGGTCATTCCGATGCGTATCGTCCTCCAATCTCGATTCGCCGTCATGTCGAAGCTCCGCTAACGCGAGCTTCCGCGTCGGCTGGTTTTTCCCCTTTAACGAGACCGGAGGATTTTTGTGCCCCAACTGATTTCTGAAAATACTGGCGTCTTCGCCACCATACGCGACGCCATCAAAGGAGATTCGCATCGCGACTTCACCCAGGAGCGCATTGGCCGCGCGATTACTCTGCTTGCCATCCCCATGGTGCTGGAAGCGAGTATGGAATCGCTGTTCGCCATCGTCGACATGTTCTGGGTCGCGCGTCTGGGCGCCGATGCCGTCGCGACCGTGGGACTGACCGAGGCAGTGTTGACCTTGCTGTTCGCGGTCGCCATGGGCTTGAGCACTGCGACGGCGGCGATGGTGGCGCGCAGGATCGGCGAAAAAGATAAGGACGGCGCGGCGGACTCCGCCATGCAGGCAATTCTGCTGGGGCTCGGATTCGCGGGCCTGATGGGAGTCCTGGGCGCATGGTTCGCGCCCGACGTTCTGCGAGCCATGGGAGCTTCCGACGCGATCGTTCGGACCGGCTCGGGATACACTCGCGTGATTTACGGCGGCAGCGCGGCGGTCATGCTGCTGTTCCTGATCAACGGCGTGTTTCGCGGCGCTGGCGACGCCGTGCTCGCGATGCGCGTGCTGTGGATCGCAAACCTGATCAACATCGTTCTGAATCCGCTGCTGATTTTCGGGCTGGGACCCTTTCCGCGGCTGGGCGTGATGGGCTCGGGCGTCGGGACCACCATCGGCCGCTCGGCCGGAGTCCTCATTCAACTCTGGGCACTAACGCGCGGGAAGAGCCGCGTCGTCGTGCATCTCAGGCATATTCGGTTCCATGCCGAGGTCATGCTGCGATTGATCAAGGTTTCCGCAGGTGGAGTTTTTCAGTTCTTCGTCGGCATGGCGAGCTGGATCGCGCTGGTGCGTATCGCCGCGACCTTCGGCAGCGTCGCGGTTGCCGGGTACACGCTCGCGATCCGCATCGTCATTTTCGCGATTCTGCCTAGTTGGGGAATGGCCAACGCGGCGGCGACACTGGTCGGACAAAATCTGGGCGCCAAGCGGCCGGATCGCGCCGAGCAATCGGTCTGGCGCGCCGGTTTCTACAACATGGCTTTTCTCGGTCTGGTCGCGTTGACCTTCGTGATCTTCGCCCGGCCGCTGATTTCGATCTTCACCAGCGATCCGGCCGTTTTGCCCGTCGCGGCGACCGCGCTGCGGCTGATCAGCTACGGATATATTTTCTACGCTTGGGCGATGGTCATGGTTTCCGCGTTCAATGGAGCGGGGGACACGTACACGCCCACCGTCCTGAATGTTCTTTGCTACTGGCTGTTGCGAATCCCGCTGGCGTGGTGGCTCGCTTTCAAGCTGAGCATGGGCGTCAACGGAGTATTTTGGTCGATTCCAATTGCAGACTCGCTGCTCGCAGTGATCGCGGTATTCGCGTTCCGCACAGGCAAATGGAAGTCCCAAAAAGTATGAGCGAAATGGGGGGCGGACCCCCTGGTCCGCGCGCGATCCCCTGATCGCGCTCGACCCGATTTCCCAGCCCCTCAACAACTTCGCACTTCCGTGCGACCGCAATTCGCAAACCCCCCACTACCCTAAGCTCAGAACGGTTTGGCGCTCTCATCGGCTTCCAGACCTACCGCGCGGCGGCGAAGTTCTCTGAGATTCTCCCATCGCAACGTGACATGCAGCTAGCTTTTAGTGTGACGATGAGCGAGCGCCTTCTGCGTTAGTTTGTGG
>DATMOC010000057.1:0-96924 GCA_035568415.1 Bryobacteraceae bacterium
ACCACCTCCGGCATATTGGTGATCAGCTTGTCGACCACCGCGGCCTGGTTGTATTCCTGATAGGCCTCCGCCTTCACGTTCATCGCTTTGGCTTCGGCTTCGCCTTTTTTCAGAATGATTTCCGCTTCGGCTTCGCCTTGCGCGCGAATGGCAGAGGCGAGACCCTCGGCTTCGGAAATGCGGCGCTGGCGTTCTGCGGCGGCAAGCGTCTCGATACGTTGACGATCCACCTCGGCCTGCTTGAGGTTGGTCGCGATCAGTTCCTTCTCGCGGCGCAGAATTTCGGCCTCCTGCACCTTGATTTCGTGTTCCTTTTCTACTTGGCGGACTTTCACCGCCTCGGCCACCACCTGCTGCTGCATGATGTTGGTTTGAATGTCGTAGGCCTTGTCGGCCTGCGCCTGCTGCTTCTTGGTCAATTCAAGGTACTGCGCTTTCTTGATTTCAAGATCGCGCGTGGCCTCGGCCTGCTTGGCGGCGGATAGCGTTTCGGCCAGAACGCGTTCCTGATCTGCCTGCGCCTTGGCGACGGCTGCGGCACGGGTGGCTTCGGCGCGCTTTATGGCGGTGTCGCGCTCGGCTTCGGCCGCGGCGATGTCCGCGTCGCGCTTGATGCGCGCGATGTCGGGACGTCCCATATTGGTGATGTAGTCGTTCTTGTCGCGAATTTCCTTGATGGTGAACGAAATTACTTCGAGGCCCATCTTGCTCATGTCGTCGGCGCAGGTGGCGCGCACGCGATCGCCGACCATTTCCGGCTCCTTCACAATCTGCTCCACGGAAAGCTGGCCGATGATGCCGCGCAAGTGGCCTTCCATCACCAGTCGGATCAGCCCGTCGCGTTCGGAGTCGCTCTTGGTCAGGAATTGTTCGGCGGCGGTGGTGATGGATTGCGGATCCGACCTCACTTTGATTTGCGCCACGGCCTCCACCGTGACGGCCACACCCTGCATAGTGTAGAGGTCCTGCTGCGGAGCGACGTCGAAAGACATGAGCTGCAGAGTCAGTTCGCGGTAGTTCTCGAACATGGGCCAAATGAAGGTTCCGCCGCCCTTGATGATCCGCGTCTTGCGGAAGCCATAGACTACCAGCGCCTGATGCGGTCCGGCTTTGCGATACATCCGCGCGAACATGGACATCAGGAACATGACGGCCAGAACCATCAGGCCGCCGATGATAAAAACCTCAGCAGGAATGTGCATAATCCTTCTCCTCAGTAGCGTTCGCCGCTGATCTCGTCCCAACGGCGCACGTATGCGATGCCTTTTTCAAATCTGGTGATGACCACTTCGGTATCGCGCGGAATTTCCACCGGGTCCTCGGTCCTCGCGGGCGCGGCGCAACGCGCGCCGTTGCGTTCATAAATCATCTCGCCGGTGCCTCCGACGCGAATCGGACTCGCCACGCGTCCCAATACGCCGACCATTTCGTAATCCGCCGGGTCCAGCGGCGCCTCGGTGGCCACGAACTTGACCAGGAACCAAAAAATGATCGCCGCGCCGCCCAAACCGCTCATCACCGAAATGAAAAGGCCCAGATAAACCCATATGTTCGAGTAGCGTTCCAGCAAATAGCCGGTTCCGCCGAACCACGCCAGAAAAGCCGCTGTTGTTCCGAAATTCAGCGGCGAAAGGCCGCCTCTGCCGCTGTGGCCGGGACCGTGAAAATGAGCATGGGGAAGGTGCAGGCGGCCGCCTAGAAACGAAACCATGCTGAACAAAAATCCGACCACGAAGGCCAGCAAATAAAAATCCTGCGTGCTCATACCGCCTCCCTGCGGATCGGTTCCACGTTGGAGCGCACGTTGGACGGCCCCAGGACGCTGAACAAACGATCCACCAATTGCGGCGTTTCGAGAATCGACTTCAACAGCATCAGACACTTTCGCGAATCCTGATGCTCGGCGAGTTTCAGCAGCGCCTGGCTGACGTGCGGATCGCGCGAGAAACGCTCGGCTCCGCTGATGAGCCATAGATCGAGCTGGTCTTCTTGCACGCGCGCGTCGGACATCAGCTCGGTATGAAATCCTTCCGGGTCGTCCACCAGATAGCCGGGGTGCACGCCGAAGAATTTGGCTAGAAGCATCCGCGTGGAATTGGTCAGATGGGGCCGCGCTCCGCTTTCGATCTGGGAGAGATACGACTGGCTGAACGACCGCTTCATTTCGCGGGAAAGCGCGCGGACCACTTCCTGCTGGGTCATCTCGCGATCCAGTCCGCGAAGGGTGCCTTCGACCAGGCGGAGGTACTTGATTTTTTCACCAAGCTTCATATCGCAATATGCGATAACAATATCGCAAATTGCGATATCTGTCAAGAGGTCACAATTAAATGCGGTCAACTCTTTTGGATTCGGGTACTTAGTTATGAGGTAGGTTTGCGGTCCGCGCTCGTTTGGCGGACTACAAGTCCGCCGCAGGCTGCAAGCCTGCCCCACGATCGCCGCGCAAAGAAAAAGGCCGGGAGATCTCTCTCCCGGCCCCTTGGTCCCTTATGTGCGCTACCGCGGATTACGGATATGACAACACACAGCCACCCGCGCCGCTGTTGAAGGCGTTGCTCCACAACGACTGCACGGGGAAAGTGCCCGTGCTCAGCGTGGTGTTCGCCGACGCGCCCTGATTACCCGTCGTAATCCAGGCGCACTTGTCGCCGTTCTCTGCGCCGCCCGAGTCCAACCACCCGCCGTTCGGAAACTGGTCAGTGATCGTCTCACCCATTTCATGACCGCCGACGATGGTGATGCCCGCCTTGGGCCCGAGGCCGTTGAAGTTCGCGCCGCAGTTTCCACCCGCGTCCGTGATGTAGGGCAGGTTGGTGTAAGCTACGTTGCCGAACGTGGAGCTGGTCGAACTGTGATAGGCGCAGTATTGTGTCGCGAAACCCTGCGAGCTGTTCCCGGTAGCCGTGGCGATCACATATTGGACGCTCGCGTTGCTGCTCGCTGTCGTGTTGCCGAAGTGGCCGGCGGCATTCACAGCCTCGCCCGCAAGCTGGGACTGAGTCGGATGCGATGGGGCCGAAGATAAATTGTCGGCCCAGACACCCGCTAGAATGCCTGACTGATTGCCGGCGTGCTGACCAGAACTCCCGCAGGTTACCGTGCCGTTTGCCACACCTTGACAATACTGGGTAACGCTGTTCAACCAGGAACTGCCGCCGACCCCAGTGTAGAAACTCTGGAGAATGGCCGACTCACCGCTGGGGTCATTGTTGTTCCACTGCGAGCCCCACAGCACCAGGTAGACTTTGGGAGCCGTCTCGACGCCGATACCGCCGACGCCACCGTGGTAACTCAGGTTATTCGAGCCTCCGCCGCCCCTGTGACCGTGAGCCGCGTGGGCGTTAGCCGCGTCCCCGACGGTTGCATGGATCACCACCATTGGTTGGCCGTCTTCGATGTGCTTCGCCCCTCCGGCTGAATCCTGCGCGCGCAGCAGTGATAACGGAGTGACGATCAGCAGTCCCAAGAAAGCCGCCCCCGCACTCAAGAACCCTTTCCGCATCAAGAACCTCCTGTTTACCCCGAATCGAGGGGTTCTCTGAATTCTACTTGGATTCGAGGATTGGTACAACTTTCGATTCGCCGAAAAGTACCTAGTTCCGGCGGGGGATGCTGTTTATTCAAGCGGCGAGATTCTTCACCGTTTCGAGCAGTACAGCGGCTCCGTTAGCACAATCCTCCCAATGGGTTAACTCCTTGGGAGAGTGGCTGATCCCGGCAACGCTGGGAACGAAGATCATTGCCATCGGTCCGATATGCGCCATGCTCTGGGCATCGTGACCGGCCCCGCTGGGGAGGCGTTTCGTCTTCAAGCCGAGCCGCGCAGAGGCTTCCTCGATGGCGGTCTGGAGCTTTGGATCGGCCAGCGCGGGTTCGTGATGCGAGGCGGTGTGAAACTCGATGGTGGTTTTGGTTTCAGTCGCGGTGGCGCGGGCGCGGTCCTGAATCTCTTTCCCCAGTCTGCCGACCTTGGCGATATCCAGATCGCGCAGCTCAACGGTGAGCCGCACCAGGCCGGGAATGACGTTGGGCGCGTTAGGACTCACCTCGATGTGTCCCACAGTGCCGACTTGGCGGCCGGGTTCGTGGCGGACAATCTGATTGACGGCGACGGTCAGCTCGGCTGCGGCTACCAGGGCGTCCTGCCGGTCCGGCATGGGCGTGGTGCCGGCGTGATTCGCGAAGCCCCGAATCTCGACATCATAGCGATCGATGCCGACGATACCTTCGACGACACCGACCGGAAGGTGTTCGCGATCGAGATTGCCGCCCTGCTCGATGTGCAGTTCGAGATAGGCGTGAAACGATCCGCGGGCGCGGCGGGCTGAATCGATGTGATCGGGATCGCCGCCGATCTTCTTCAACGCCTCGCGCTGGTTGGTCCCGTTCCACATCTGATCGAGTTCTTTGTCGACCAGAAGTCCGGCAGCAGCGCGGCTACCAAAGAGCCCATTGTTGAAGGCGACGCCTTCTTCGTTGGTCCACACGACGACTTCGAGAGGACGCCGCGTGGTGGCCTTCGAGGCGTTCAGCGATTCGATCACTTCGATCGATCCGAGCACGCCCAAATCGCCATCGAAATTTCCACCGCTAGGGACCGAATCGATATGCGAGCCGAACAGCACCGGCTCAAGCTGGGAATCCGTACCGGCGCGTTTGCCAAGTATGTTTCCGGCGGCATCGATGCGCGGGTTCAGCCCGGCCTCGCGCATCCAGCGCATCACCAGCGTGCGACCGGCGACGTCGGCATCGGAAAACGCGACGCGGCTCACGCCGTCGGCGAAGGTCCCGCCGGCTGGGCGTCCGTGGACGCTGAGTTCTTCGAGCCGCTGGCGCAGCCGCTGGGCGTTTATGGGTGAGGAAGCCGCCCCACGAGCAAACGGCGCAAGCGCCATCATCGAAAGAAATTCGCCGCGCGTCATGTTGAGATTGTACACTCGCTAATGTTCTCCTATATTGCGGCTACGGTTGCGATAGTCTATGTAAATATGGATCGTCGAACCTTCTTGCTCGCTTCCGGCGCTGCCGCGATGATTCCCTCGCGAGGCGCCACGACCACTACCGTGCTGTATGGCGATCGTTCGGTCGCGCTCGACAAGATTCAGCCGGATCCCAAGGATCTGTGGGTCCGCAAAGCCGATCTGCCCAAGATCAACGATTTCGAGGTCAAGCCGCAGGGCGCCTGCCGCGAGGATTTGTGCATTCCGATTCCCAAGGACTTGACCAAGGGCGAGTACTTCAACTTGACCGGGTTCGCCCGCAAGATCGGCGAAGTGGTGGTGAAGGAATCGAACGTGTGGAGTCTGGGCGAGGTTCCGGTTCTGCGCGGAAGCTTCACCAATTCACGAATCGCGCCGGATTTCGCGGTGGCCGATCGCCAAGGGAAGATCATCCACCTGAATGATTTTCGCGGCAAAAAGGTGCTGGTGGTCACTTGGGCGTCCTGGTGAGGATGCCGACTTGATCTGCCAGGCTGGCAGAAAGTTTACGAAGAGCTGAAGGACAAGAATTTTGAAATTATCGCGGCGGCGCAGGATACCGGCGGCGAAGCGGCGGCTGGCCAGTGGTATGACAAAGCCAAAGCGACCTATACGACGCTGGTTGACGTGCAGCATTCCATCAGCACCGCGTATCAGTTCATCAACGTGCCGATGGGCATCTGGATCGACGAACGCGGCCGTGTGGTGCGTCCGGCCGAGCCGGCGTGGACCAACGATTCGACATTGAAGATCGGTCAGAAGAGCATCGTCACCGAGGGCACGGCGTACCTTACCGCCTTGCGCGACTGGGTGTCGAATGGCGACAAGAGCTCGTACGTCGTTTCAGACGAGGAATTCGCAAAACGCGTGAAGCCTCGCTCGGCGGCGGAGATGGAAGCGGATGCGAGTTTCAAGCTCGCGGTGCACTTCCATCAGAGTGGAGACAACGAGCTCGCAGAGAAATACTTCGCGCAAGCGCAGAAGCTCAATCCCGACGATTGGAACTATCACCGCCAGGATTGGAGCTTCACGCCGCAAGAGGCGGGGAAGAAGTGGCTCGACAAGTTCAACAAGCTGGACGAGCCGTATTATCCCAAGCTCGAAATCAAGCCCGAACCTAAAAAGCCGTGAAACGGCGCTGGCGGGCATGGCTGTTCGGCTTTGCCTGCTGGACTGTACTGGGGTTGTTCTTTGCGACGCAGACCCAGCTCGCATACGGCAACTGGGAGCAGCGCCTTTCATGGATGCGGGCCGTCCGGCTCGCGCTGGTCGAGTATTGGATCTGGGGTGCGCTTTCGATCCCCATCCTATGGCTGGCGCGCAAGCTGCCTTTTCGACGCAGCGGATGGGGGCGTGCCCTGGCAGTGCATCTACCCGCGAGCGTAGTGTTTTCGCTGGTGAGCCTCATCTTGTATTCGAACATTGCGCGGCGCATGGACCCGACCGTGCCGATGGCGATGTACCGCACCTTTATTCCTCTCAAGATTCATCCAGGCGTTCTGATTTATTGGATTCTGGTGGGGTTCAGCTATTTCCGTCAACGCGAGCTTCGCGCAGCGCAATTGGAAACGCGGCTGGTGGAAGCCAAGCTGCAAATGCTGCGGATGCAGCTTCAACCACATTTCCTGTTCAATACGCTGCACGCCATTTCGACGTTGATGCATCGCGATGTAGAGGCGGCCGACCAGATGCTCGCGCGATTGAGCGACCTGTTGAGAATCGCCCTGGAGGATTCGGCGGCCCGCGAAGTGACGCTCAAGCGGGAGCTGGAATTTGTAGAGCGCTATCTCGCGATCGAGAAGATCCGTTTTGCAGACCGGCTCAGAGTCGAAATGACCGTGGATCGGGCGACGCGCGACGCGCTGGTTCCCAATCTCCTGCTTCAGCCGCTGGTGGAAAATGCGGTTCGTCACGGGATCGCCGCGTTGGAAAAGGAAGGACTGATCGCGATTCGGACCGCGCGCCGCGATGGCCGCCTGAGAATCGAAATCGTTGACGACGGAGCGGGGCTGAAGAAAGGTTTTAGCGAAGGCATCGGCCTGGGGAACACGCGGGCGCGGCTGCAACAGATGTACGGACCCGGGCACACGCTTTCGTTGGAACCCGGCGCGACCGGCGGATTGCGCGTAGTGGTGGAGATTCCATTTCGCGAATGAAATACAAGACGCTGATCGTCGACGATGAGCCGCTGGCGCGGGAGCGGCTCCGAACTCTGCTCGCGCGTGATCCGGACATTCACATCGTAGGCGAATGCGGCGGGGGCCGATCGGCTATCGCGGCGGTCGCCACGCACACTCCGGACCTGATGTTCCTGGACGTGCAGATGCCGGAGATCGACGGATTCGCGGTGATCGAAGCGATCGGACCCGGCGCCGTTCCGGCAGTCGTGTTTGTGACCGCTCACGACCAATATGCGGTGAAGGCGTTCGAGGTTCACGCGCTCGATTATCTGTTGAAACCTTTTGACAGTGAACGTTTTGAAAATGCGCTGCGGCGAGCGAAGCGCCAACTGGAGGGCGGCCTTTCGGATCGGCTGGCAGCACTGCTTCGAAACACGCAGCGGCAACGGTTGGTGATCAAGAATGCGGGACGGATCACCTTTCTGAGGGTCGACGAAATCGACTGGATCGAGGCGGAGGGCAACTACGTCCGGCTGCATACCGGCTCCGAATCGCACTTGCTGCGGGAAACGATGAATGGAATCGAAGCGCGCCTCGACGCACGGCAGTTCATGCGGATTCACCGCTCGCGTATCGTGAATATCGACTCGATCAAAGAGTTGAAGCCGTGGTTCCGCGGCGAGTACGTGGTGGTGCTTCGCGGCGGCGAAAAGCTTACGCTGACGCGCAGCTATCGCGACCGGCTTGAGCAGTTGGTCACCGGAAAATCCGGTTGATCCCTGGCCGCGGGGCGTTCGTCACTTTCTCTTTGCGTACTGGGCGAAGGTGGTGGATTCTTCGTGTATGCTCTTCCGGACTCTGTTGCTCCTCACGTCGACGGTGTACGCCCAGCAGCACCCCAATTTTTCCGGCATCTGGCAGCTGAACCTGGAGAAGACGAAACTCCCGGGTCCTCCGCCCAAGCGCATACTCCTGAAGGTCGATCATCACGATCCCACGCTGGAGACTACGATCCTCGCCACGGGCTCGGCCGGTCCGGAGGTGCGCAACTCCTCCACGTATAAGGCTACGGACGAAGAGGTGGTGGATGCGAATGGTCAGCGGATGCGGTCACACTGGGAGGGGGCCGATCTGGTGGTTGAGACTACCATTAAGACGGGCGATAAGGAAATTCACGCGAGTCTGCGTCTTTCATTGTCTGGGGACGCGAAAGAGCTTACGCTGACGCAATCCAACCCGCGCGGATCAGTCGTGATGTCTTTCGAGAAAGCGCCCACGGCCCTGGCGGCAGAATTCGACAAGCCGGAAAAGACCGGTGCTGAGGCGTACCAGAACGTCCGTCTCTTGGGGAATATGCCCGCGTCAGGACTGCTCGCGGTCATGCGCGGCTACACGCAGCAACTGGGCGTGGATTGCAACCATTGCCATGTGCCCGAAGCGTTTGAGAAAGACGACAAGCCCGCCAAGGTGACGGCGCGCAAGATGATCGAGATGGTTCGCGAGTTGGAACAGAACATGGGAGCGGGCAAGGTCAACTGCTATACCTGCCATCGCGGGGCGATTGCGCCGAAAACAGCTCCTTAATGCATCCCAACTTCACGGGTGAGTGGCGCGCCAATCTGGCTCAGAGCAAGATTCGAGGAGCTCAGCCGAAGCAAGTTCTGGTCGCGATCGAGCAAGATGGGCCGCGGCTTATTCAGTCGATTACGATGACGAACTCCGACGGCCGCGAGGAGCATATGACGTTTCGCTTTTCCACTGACGGCCAGGAGACCATGAACTCGCTGCGTGGGCAAGAGATGTCAACACGGGCGCGATGGGCAGACCCCGAGCTCGTGATCGAAACGGTATTGCTTATGGGAGACCGCGAAGGTCACTTCCGGGACCACTGGTCGCTGGCGGCCGACGGGAAGACACTCCGCATGGCGCACGTCGACGATGATCTGGCAGGTCAAGTGACCGTGCTCGAAAGAACCGTTGTATGATATGCGGATATGCGCATACTCATTGCCACGTTGCTAGTCTTGCTGCCAACCTTCGCACAAGACAAAGCTCAGGAGAAACAGGAGAACAAGGATCAGAAGAAGGGTCCGCCGCGTCCTCCGCAGAATCTTAAGATTCTCAAAGTCACGTCTGGTGCCGAAATTGGACCGATCATGCGGACTTTCACCGCCGGTCTCGGAGTGCAATGCACCTACTGCCACGTCCAGGGAAATTTCCCGAGTGACGATAATCCGAAGAAGGAAGTCGCTCGGCACATGATCCAGATGGCGATGGACATCAATAAGAACTTCCCCGACGGCAAAATGCATGTCACTTGCTACACCTGCCATCGCGGGGAAGCCGAACCAAAGACCGCGCCCGAAGCGAAGCCGGCCCAATAAGGGATTGCTAAGCTTAAGAGCGGATGCCATTTGACGGTCTCCGCGTCCTGTCGCTCGAGAGCCGGCGCTCTCGCGAAATCGAGCGCCTGATCCGCGCGCAGGGCGGGGAACCGTTCGTCGCACCATCCATGCGCGAGGTGCCGCTTGAAAACAATCCCCACGCCTTCGCATTCGCCGAACGCCTGTTTCGCGGCGAATTCGAAATGATGATCCTGCTGACGGGCGTCGGTACCCGTCTGCTCGGACAGATTCTGGAGACGCGCTGGCCCGGTGGCGCTTTCGCGGATGCCCTGCGGAAACTAACTGTAGTCGTCCGCGGACCGAAGCCGATGGCCGTAATGCGCGAATGGAACGTACCGGTTGCGATCATGGTTCCGGAGCCGAATACGTGGCGCGAGGTTCTGGCCGCAATCGACGGCCGCGCCGAGAGCCGGATCGCGGTGCAGGAATACGGCCGGCCCAGCGACGAACTGATCGCGGGCCTTCGCGAGCGCGGCGCGGACGTCACCACCATTCCGGTGTATCAATGGGATCTTCCCGAAGATTGCGGACCTCTTCGTACCGCCGTCCAGAAATTAGCGAGCGGGGAATTTGACGTTATCCTGCTCACGACGTCGGTGCAGGTAACGCATCTGCTGCGGATCGCCAACGAGCTGCATTGCGAGGACGCGGTGCGCGCGGCGCTGGGGCGGATGATGGTCGCCTCAGTGGGCCCGACCACCAGCGAGACTCTCGTCCACCTGGGCCTCCGCGCCGATTTCGAGCCGACACATCCCAAGATGGGCTTCCTGGTGAATGAAGCTGCCGCGAATGCGGCGCGCATCCTCGGCGCGAAGCGTGGGACGGGAGCGTGAAGCGTGGCCAATGACGATAGCGGATGGGGTGCGTTCGCAAAGTATTTCTCCCTTGCGATCATGCTCCCCGCCTCGACGTTGACCGGCTACGGCATCGGATACTGGCTGGACCATGCTTTCGGGACGCACTTTCTGGGCATGGTGTTCCTGGTGCTGGGAACCGCGGGCGGATTCATTCAACTGGTCCGCGGCCTGGGTAAAGGATGACGCAGGATCGGACGCCGGCGCGAATTATGCGGATCGGCATGACGCTCAGCGTCGCGGGAACGATTTACGTTTTCGCCACGCTCGGGCCTCGCATGGCCGCTGGATTCCTGACCGGCGCTGGACTATCGCTATTCAGTTTTCACACCTTGCGACGGCTCGGAGAAGGACTGGAGCCTGGCGCAGGAACGCCATTTCGCGGCTCTGCGGTATTCTTCACGCTGCGCTATTTGATCATCGGCGCGGCTGCCTATGTTATAGTAAAAATTCTGGAAATCAGCGTGATGCCGGTGCTGGCGGGGCTTTTCGTTTCCGCGGCGGCGGTGCTCATCGAAATCCTGTACGAACTCGTTTCTTCTAAATAACTATGCACGAACACGAGCCTTGGCTCACAGCCCTGTTCAACGATCATCTGGCCGGCGTGGCGAACTCGATTCTCGGAATTTTCAAGATTACGGCCGAGAATCCGGAGCGGCCGTGGGCCACGTGGCTGGTGATGGAACTGTTGGTAGCCGCGATCATCGTAGTGTTGTTCGCCGCATTGCGTCCCAGGCTCTCGGTCGACAATCCGGGCGGCTTGCAGCACTTGTTCGAGTCCCTTCACGACTTCATCAAGACCACCGTGCAGGAAACCGGGATAGAACATCCGGACAAATTTCTGCCCTACTTCGGCGCGGTTTTTATTTTCATTCTGTTCATGAACCTGATCGGGATCATCCCGACGTTCGAATCGCCCACGATGTCTGCCTCGGTGACGCTCGGGCTGGCCCTGTGCACGTTTATTTACTACAACGGTTGGGGGTTCCGCGAGCATGGTCCTACGTATCTGGCTCAGCTTTTGGGGCCCGTGTTGTGGCTGTCTCCGCTGATGGTGATCATCGAAATCATCAGCCACCTGGCGCGTCCGCTCTCGCTCACCATTCGTCTTTACGCCAACATGCTGGCGGGCGAACAGGTGACCACCGCATTCGAAGGCGTGGTGGCCTTGCTGGTTCCGGTAATCTTCATGGGACTGCACGTGTTCGTCGCATTCTTACAGGCTTATATTTTCACGCTGCTTTCGATGGTTTACGTCCGTGGTGCGGTTTCGCACGAACATTAACTTATTCCGGCATTATCTCCGTCGAGCGTGAGCCCTCCTCGTCCCAACGCTGGAACGGCACCACCCACTGGACGGAAATTTTTAAACAGGAGAAAAGAAATGGCAAAGAAAGTCATGTTTCTAGCATTCGCGATGCTGGTTCTGGTCGCGATGCCGGTATTTGCACAACCGGCGGCGGGCGGCGCAGCCCCCAGCACGGATCTGGGCGGTGGATTGAAGTATCTCGGTCTCGCGCTCGGCATGGGCATCGCTTCGGGTCTCTGCGCTCTCGGTCAGGGCAAGGCGACGGCAGGCGCGACCGAAGCAATGGCGCGCAACCCCGGAAATACGGCGGCCATTCGAACGGCGCTGATCATTGGTCTGGCGCTGATCGAGTCGCTGGCGCTGTACATGTTCGTCATCGTACTCAGAGGCTAATTCGCTGCGCACGATCAACGCGCTCCATAACTGTCGCGCCTCAACTGGCGGCCGCGTGAACTATTGTTCGCTACCGGTTCTTGAGGCGCGACAGTCATGGAGCGCGTTGTGGCATATGCGCAATAACCTCAAATGAAGCTTCAGGGTATTTTCGTCCCCATCGCGGTTCCCTTCGATCACCACGGCGATCTCTATCCGGTCAAGGTCCAGCACAACATTGAGAAGTTGAATCGGACCGGCGTTTCCGGCTACGTAGTTTGCGGTGATGAATCCGTTTACCTCAGTTCCGAAGAGAAGATTCGGATATGGGAATGGGTCGCGCAGTATGCTCCCGACAAGGTGTTGATCGCGTCGACGGGAATGCCCGCTGTGCGCGAAACCACCGAACTGACTAATCGGGCGGCGGCGCTGGGTTTCAAAGCTGCGTTCCTGCGGAGCGACGATCCGATTTACATTGCCGCCGTGGCAGACCGCGCCGAGATCCCGATCATCGTCGACGGCGTTGCGGTAAAGCATCCCAACGTTGTCTCCCAGCACATCGCAACATCGTCCGCAACGATCGCGCAATCCTTTGCTGCTGGCGCGCCGGCGGCGATTCTTGAGTTTGCAAACGCGGCTCCTTACGCGGCCATCAGCATTTGGGAGGCGCATCGCACGCGCGAGTACGAGGCCGCTCTCGATTGGCAGAACCGGATCGCGCAAGCTGTGCACCTGGTAGAAGGACAATACGGAATCGCCGGGCTCAAATACGCCATGGATCTGAACGGCTACTATGGCGGCCTGCCAAGGCTGCCTCTGATCGGCTTGACGCCCGCTGCGAAGCAAGAAATCGAGCAGGCGTTCGACGGCCTCAGAGGTTGAATCCTAGCCGTTCATGAACGTCCATTCACGTTAATTAACGGCCTATTCTTTCGAGCACTGCGTTGCCGACTTCGCGCGTCGAACTGGTCCCGCCCAAATCCGGTGTCCTGATTTTTCCTTCCGCCAGCACCGCAGCGACCGCGGGTTCGATTCCGTTCTCGATTCCAAGATGATCGAGCATCATCGCCGCCGAAAGAATCATCGCCAGCGGATTCACAATTCCACGTCCCGCGATATCGGGGGCCGAGCCATGCACTGGCTCGAACATTGACGGATGCTGGCGCGTCGGGTCGAGATTCGCGCTGGCGGCCAGGCCGATACTGCCGGTGATGACCGCGGATAAATCGCTCAGAATATCGCCAAACAGATTCGACCCGACCACCACGTCGAAGCTCGCCGGCCGGCGCACGAAGTTCATTGCCGCGGCGTCTACCAACAGCGAATCGGTATCGATATCGGGAAACTCGGCGGCAACCTTCGCGAACGTGCGATCCCACAGGACCATCCCGAATCCCTGAGCATTCGACTTCGTGATGGATGTGACTTTTCGTTTGCCATTGCGTTTGCGTGCCAGCTCGAAGGCATGCCGTACCACGCGCTCGATTCCACGGCGGGTGAACACCGCGGTCTGAATCGCGACCTCTTCCGGCTGATGATGATACAGAAACCCGCCGACCTGGGCGTATTCACCTTCCGTGTTTTCGCGGACCACCACCATGTCGATGGGGCCGGCGTTGGCCAGCGGCGAAGCCACGCCGGGATACAGCATCGCGGGCCGGATGTTGGAGTATTGATCGAACGCGCGGCGGATCGGCAGCAGCAGGCCATTCAGCGTGATGTGATCGGGAATGTCGGGATGCCCGATTGCGCCCAGCAGGATCGCGTCGAATTTCCTCAGCGTATCGAGCGCATCGGCCGGCATCATGCGGCCGTGGTGCAGATAGTATTCGCTGCCCCAGTCGAAATGCGTGTAGTCGAGCTTCGCCACGGCGTCGAGCACGCGCAAAGCTTCGGGAATAACTTCCTGTCCAACGCCATCGCCGGGGATCACGGCGATCGAGAAATGAGCCATAAACCAGAGCATAATAGAAGTAGTGCTGAAACTTCTTCTCACCGCGGCCCTTCTGTTCTTCCAACAGTCAGTCACGAATCCGAATCCGCCGGTCACCAGCGAGGACGATGACGTCGAATACATCTGTCCCATGGACAAGAACGTTCGTCAGAAGACTCCCGGTAAGTGTCCGATTTGCGGAATGACGCTGGTATTGGGGATTCCCGACGCGCACGAGTATCCGGTGCGTATTTCGACCAAGCCGAAGATGATCAAGCCGGGCGAAGATACGCTGCTCAACTTCAAGATCGAGGAGCCGGACAACGGCAAGACCGTGCAGGATTTCGAAGTCATGCACGAAAAGCTGTATCACCTGTTTCTGGTCAGCCAGGACATGCGGTTTTTCCGGCACATCCACCCGGAGAAGCAGCCGGATGGGACGTTCAATCTCGACGTGAAGTTTCCGCATGCGGGTCTGTACCGCGTTCTCAGCGATTTTTATCCCAAGGGCGGCACGCCGCAACTGATCGCGAGCACCATGATGATCCCGGGCGCGGGTTTCAGACTCGAACCGGCCAAGCTCGCGCCGGATTTAAAACCGCAGAAATCGGAAAATTTGGACGTCGAACTGGTACTGGATCCTCCCGAGCCGCTCGCCGGTTTCAAGACGCTGATGTTTTTCAAGCTGAAGCCCAACGACGGGATCGAGCCGTATCTCGGCGCCATGGGGCACATGCTCGCGGCGAGCTCGGATCTGATTGACCTGATGCACACGCATCCGCTGTACGTTACCGATCCCGACGAAGGCGCCTACAAGCAGATCCAGTTCAACCTGATTTTTCCGCGGGCGGGCATCTATCGCGTTTGGGTGCAGTTCCAGCGCAAGGGCGTCGTGAATACGGTGGCGTTCAACGTTCCTGTGAAACCCCTCGACTAATAGGATGCGGATGCCAAGATTGATGGGCTTGTGGCGCGCGCACTCGTGCGTGCCGCGTCGAGACTTTCTCGACGCCTCGTACCGACTAAAACCAAACGTCGAGAAGCCCGGCACGGGTCCCTACCCCGGAAGTCTCGACGCGGCACGCACGAGTGCGTGCGCCACAATATGATGCGGCTGGCGCTGGCGGCGATCGCCGGCTATTTCACCATGATTTCGCTGGTGCTGGTCAGCGACATTCTGTTCGAGGGCGCGGTGGCATTTTCGTTCGCGAATCTACTTCTCGCGTTTCCGTATGGATTCGCGGGCGGGTGGCTCGCAGCGAAAATCGCGAAGTCGCAGGAAGTCACGGCGGGGCTTTGGCTGGGAGTCCTCGCCATCGCGATGGGCATTGTGTCCTACTATGTCAGTCCAGCGCGGCAGCCGCTGTGGTATTGGACGGCGCTGACCGCGTCGCTTACGGCTGGTGCGGTGTACGGCGCGTTTCAGAAATTTCTCAGCGTGCAACGGAGCTTGCCGCGTAAAAAGAAGAAGGTTCAAAAGGTGGGGAAATGAATTACTCGATCGACGCCGTGGAATCGCTGCTGACGCCGGCCCTCGCGATTTATCCGGAAATCGTGGACAGCAATATTGAAGCCACCTTGCGCCTTCTGGGTGGTGACGTGAATCGCTGGAGACCGCACGTGAAGACCGCCAAGCTCGGATTTATCATGCGGCGGCTTGCCGAGCGCGGGGTGGTGCACGCGAAATGTTCCACCAGCGTCGAACTGGCGGTCGCGTGTGAGGCTGGCATTCAGGACGTGGTCCTAGCGTATCCCGTGGTCGGCGCCAACGCCGCGCGCGTTCGCGAACTTGCCGAGCAGTATTCCGGCGCGCGCATTTCCGTGCTGGTTGAAAATGCGACCCAAATCGCGGCATGGAAGGGCAGCCGCCTGGGAATTTTCATCGATGTCAATCCAGGAATGGGTCGAACCGGAATTGAACAGGACCGCGTCGCGGCGATTCTCGATCTCGCGCGCGCGGCTGGCCCCGCGTTTCGCGGCTTGCACTACTATGACGGCCACGTCGCGTCGATGGCGCTAGCCGAGCGGGAGAAAATTGCGCACAGCGGATACGATCGCCTGATGGAAATCGTCGGTGGATTGGAGCGCGCCGGAGTGCCGGTGGAGGAAGTGATTACGTCGGGAACGCCTGCGTTTCCGTGTTCCGCAACCTACGCGCCGTTCCGCTCAGGAAAATTCGTGCATCGCACGTCGCCCGGAACGGTGGTCTATAGCGATGCGACCAGCATGACCCAATTACCGGCCGAATGGGGCTACCAGCCGGCCGCCGTGGTGGTCTCGACCGTGGTCAGCCATCCCAAAGCGAACTACTTGACGTGCGATGCGGGACATAAAAGTGTTTCGGCGGATGCGGGGATCCCGACTTGCGAAGTCGCGGGGCGCCCTGACTTGCGTCCGCTCAAGCCCAGCGAAGAGCATCTTCCCATTGAAGTGCTCGGTGGCGTGCGGCCTGCAATCGGCGAGGCGCTGTATCTGGTGCCACGTCACGTGTGCCCGACGGTAAATAATTTCGACGACGCGCTGATCATCGAAGGGAATCGCGTGGTTGGAGTAGAGCGTGTCACCGCCCGCGGCCATGAATCTCCGGTAAAGCTGGCGGCGAATGCACGCAAATGAACGCGAATTTTTATGTGCATGCATTCGCGGCCAATTGTCTATAGCGCTCGCAGCGCGAGATTCACCGCGATCATCACCACCGACGCCGCTGGAAGTACCAGCAGAGCCGATTTCAGGCGTTTCGGATCTCCTCCGGCAATGGATCCAATGACCCGCGAGCTGATTGCCAAGCCGAGCCAGCCCGAGCTGATCGCGATTCCTTGAGCCGTCGCCGTCATGGTATGAAAACGATCGGCGACCATTGCCAGCACCGTCGGAAACACCGGGGCCATCGCGACTCCTGCCAGGAACACGGCGATTCCGGCCATGCTGGTAGTGCGCAGCATCCAAAAGGTCGTGATCGCCATGAGCGCCGCCGCGGCCAGTGTCACCGTCTCAGGAGACACCGTCCTCAGGATCTGCGATACGACCACGCGTCCTATCAGCAAGCCCAGCGCGAATCCGAGCGATAGAATGTTCAGCGCCTTGGATTCCGGGACGCCTTGTGCGATGAGATGCTGCGCCAGCCAGTTCCACACGCCGACTTCGCAGGCCACATACAGGAACAGCATCAGAGAAAGCAAGAACAGCGCCGGTTTCCCCAGCACTGGGCCGATGTCGGAAAAGACAAAGCTCTGGCCGCCCGTCGGGGCGGGCATTGGCGTCGCGACGTGGATCGCCAAGGTCACCGCAGTCAGCGCAGCGACCGTGTAGCACAACCGCACCGAATTGCGGCTCAAGAGATTCGCCGAGATGAAGGGCGTAGCCAGGCCGCCGAGGCCGAAAAACAGGTTCAGCAGGTTCAGCGTGGTCGCGCGGCTGGATTCGCTGACGTCGCTTGCGAGGGCATTCGCTCCCGTCACGATGATGCCGCCGCCCAGTCCGAGCAGGAACAGGTAGAACATGATGCTTCCGTATCCGCTCGACTTCGGCAGCAGAAACAGAGCGATCGTAATCAAAGCGAGGCCCAGGACGAGGCCGACTTTTTTCCCTTCATTGTCGATCAGCGGTCCGACGCCCACTGATGCGATGATCAACCCGACGGCTTGCGTGAACGCGATGGTTCCGTTTTGCTGCGGCGTGAGGTTGAAACGTGCGGAAAGATCGGGAAGGATGGTCCCCAGCATGGCGGCGATCATCCCGTACACGAATATCGCCAGAATTGCCGCGAGAATAAGCATAGAGCGTCGATCTTATCACGCCTGCTTCGTTTCTCGCGGCACTCGGGATCGTGGTGTATACTGGGTACAGGTGTCGAGCCAAGGAAGTGGGCGAAAGCCCACTTTTTTATTGCTCCAGAGTGAAAAGATGGCGGATCGGACGGCCGTTACGGATAAAGTGCTGGAAATTGCCGAGCGTGTAGCATCGAGTGAAGGGCTGGAAATTGTCGACGTCCAGTTGCTGGGCGGCGGCGGAAGCCGCGTTTTGCGGATTTTCATTGATAAGCCGCAGGGCGTCACGCATGCCGATTGCGAGTTTATTTCTCAGCAGGTTGGCACCATCCTCGACGTGGAAGACGTGATCCCTGGCGCGCGCTACACGCTCGAAGTCAGCTCGCCGGGCGTGGAGCGAAAGCTCACCAAGCCCCGCGATTTCGAGCGGTTCGTGGGTCAAAAAGTAAAGATCGCGTTACGCCAGCCGGTCGAGAATCAGCGCACCTGGGTGGGAGCGCTCAAGAGTTTCGCAGAAGGAATCATTACACTCGAGCCGTCGCCTGGACGGAGCGTGCAGTTTCCGCTCGAACAGGTTGAAAGGGCGAACCTCAAGTTCGAGTGGTAATCCTCGAAAAACGGACAACGGATTCATATGAGCCTGGGAACGATTTATCAGTCCATCGAGATCCTGAGCAAGGAAAAAGGCATCGATCCAAAAGTCATTTTGGACGCGGTGAAAGACGCCATGCTGGTGGCGGCGCGGAAACATTTCCGCACCACTGAAGACCTGGTTGCTGATCTGGACGAGCGCACTGGCGCGATCCAGATCTACGGCGTGCGGCGCGTGGTGCCGGAGGTGACCGATCCGGACAAGGAAATTTCTCTGGATGACGCCCGCACTACGCATCCCGAAGCCGAACTCGAATCCGAAGTGCGCTTTCCCAAGCCGACCGACGTGCTGGGCCGCATTTCGGCGCAGACTGCCAAGCAAGTGATCCTTCAAAAGGTCCGCGAGGCCGAGCGGGAAAATATCTATTCGGAATATTCGGGGCGCGTAGCCGAGCTAGTCACCTGCGTGATCAAGCGCGTGGAGGGCCAGGATTTGGTGGCCGACCTCGGAAAGACCGAGGCGCGTTTGCCCAAGAAAGAACAATCGAAGCTCGAAAGCTTCAGCGTCGGGGATCGCATCCGGTGCGTGATCAAGAGCGTCGAAAAAGCGGGGAAGAACGCCGGTGTGATCGTTTCGCGCGCCGTGCCAGAACTCGTGATGCGGCTGTTCGAACAGGAAGTTCCGGAAATTTACGACAACACCGTGGTGATCAAAGGCTGCGCGCGGGAAGCGGGCGAACGCACCAAAATAGCCGTGTCCAGCCGGGATCGCGACGTTGACAGCGTTGGCGCCTGCGTCGGCATGAAGGGCATGCGCGTGCAATCGATTATCCGCGAATTGCGCGGTGAAAAAATAGACATCATCGAGTACAACGAAGATCCGGTGTCGTTTGCCACGCACGCGCTGAGTCCCGCAAAGATTTCGCGGGTCACAATTCTCAATCCAATCGAAAAGCACATGGAAGTGATCGTCGACGATACACAGCTTTCGCTGGCGATCGGCAAGAAGGGGCAGAACGTCCGCCTGGCCGCGAAGCTGCTGGGCTGGCGCATCGATATTAAGAGCGAAGAAGAGAAGCGCCAGGAAGTCGAATCGCAGATGGCCGCGCTGGTGGTGCCGGGCGCGCCGGTTTCCGTGCTGATCGATCACGGGCTTCCGGAACCAGTGGTCGACAAGCTGATGGCGGCGGGAATTCCCACCGTGGAACGGCTCGGCTCGATGACGCCGGAGGATCTGGAAGCCATAGAAGGCATCGATCCGGAGGCCGTGGAAAACATTCAGGTAGCGGTAAATGGCTACTACGGACAATTTGAGGGCTCGGTCACGCCGGCAGCGGCGCCCGAGGCAAGTGCCGAAGTCGCCGCGGACGCGAGTGGGGAAGCCGCGGCGGAAGAAGTAAAACCGGAGTTTGAAAGCGAATCTGTTACGATAGAAAGCACGGAGCAAGCGGAGCCGACCAAGGCTTCCTAGGAGAGGTTTATCGATTGAACCCTGGCGTTCGACGAATGGGCCCCGGGGCGTCACTGTATGAGTAAAATCCGCATCAATGAGTTGGCCCGCGAACTAGAGGTCAAGCCCAACGTGATCCTTGATCTGTTGCCCGAACTCGGGGTGATGGACAAGAAAACGCACTCCAGTTCGCTGGACGACGACGTCGCGCTCGAACTACGCCGCCGCTTGACCGGTTCGGGGAACGGATCGAGCGCAGCATACGCCGAGGAGGTAGAAGCGCCGGCACTTGAGGTTACAGAAGCTCCTTCCGCCCCGCAGACAGCAGAGCGGCGTCAACCGCCAGTGAAGGCTCAGCCTGCGCCAGTGGCTGCGGAGCTGTTGAAGGAAGCTCCAGGAAAGGAAGCGGCCGAGGAGCAACATGCTCCTGCCCGCCCCGTGCATCCGCTCCGCCCGCCGCTGGCCACCGGCCAGCCTGGTGCACCGATAACACCTCCATTGCATACTCCCTCGATTCCGGTCGCGCCACCGATTTTGCGTGGCTCGGCGATTCCGGCAAGACCGGTTCCCAGTGCTCCGAAACCCGGGCAAATTCTCTCCGGTCCCCGCCAGCCATTGCCGCCTGGGCTGGGGGAGATGCCCAAGACTCCGCCGGCGATGGCGATTCCTGGGGCAACTCAGGCGGCGACTCCGGGTACCCCACGTCCAGCAGCGCCGATGCCAAGCGCACCGGTTCTCCGGCCGACCGCTCGTCCGGCAGTTCCAGCCGCGCCCGGCGCTCCGCAGGCTGGCGCTCCCATGGGTGGAGGCGGACCGTTGCGTCCCCCCGCCAAACCGAATCTTGCAGGACAGCCGGCGGCGCGTCCAGTGGTTCCTCCACGGCCGGACATGGTCGCGCGGCTCACCAAACCGGCGGCGACGCCCGGCGCTCCAGCCATGCCGCGTCCCGGCATGCCGAGCCGGCCCTCGAGCCCGACTCCCGGCCGTCCCATTTACACCGGTCCGGTTCGCCCCGGTCAGCCCTTGCGGCCAGGACCGAGTGGTCCCAGTGGACCGGGAGGTCCCGGTGGGCCGATGGGTCGTGGGCGCGGACGCCCGATGCATCCGACCTCGCCGCTCCGTGCGGAGCCCGCGACGATTCCGACCGAAGCTGGACGCCGGCACGCCACCAAACCCGGCGGGCGCACCGATCGCCGCCGAGATGTCGACCAGGAAGAGGGCCGTCTACGGCCGGGTCCGCGGCGCACCGAAGCGTTCCAGCCGCCGCCCATCGATCGTGAGATCACCATCGCCGAAGGCATCACGGTGAAGGAGCTTTCAGAAAAGCTCGGTATTAAAGGCAATATGGTCGTAAAGCGGTTGATGGAGAAGAAAATTTTCGCCACCATCAACCAGACGCTGGATGTGAAACTGGCCGAGGAGTTGGCGCGCGATTTCGGCGCGTCCACCAACAACGTCAGCTACGAACAGGAATCGCGGCAGGAGATCGAGGAAGCCGAGGTCGAAAAAGATCGCGAACGGCGGCCGCCCGTGGTTACCATCATGGGTCACGTCGATCACGGAAAGACCTCGCTGCTGGACGCGATCCGTTCCGCGAATGTCGCCGAGAAAGAAGCCGGCGGGATCACGCAACATATTGGGGCGTATCACATCGACAAGAACGGCCGGAAAATCGTGTTCATCGACACGCCCGGCCACGAAGCGTTTACGCGTATGCGAGCGCGAGGCGCCAAGGTTACAGATATTGTCGTGCTGGTTGTCGCGGCGGATGACGGCGTGATGCCGCAAACGCTCGAAGCCATCGATCACGCTAAAGCGGCGGGGGTTCCGATCATCGTCGCGATCAACAAAATCGACAAGCCCGACGCCCAGCCGGAGCGAATCAAGCAGCAGCTCTCCGATCGCGGATTGCTGGCGGAAGACTGGGGTGGCGATACCGTAATGGTCCCGGTATCGGCCAAGGCCAAACAGAATCTGGATCTTTTGCTCGAAATGATTCTGCTGGTCGCTGACATGCAGGATCTCAAAGCGAATCCGGCGCGGCCGGCGACAGGTACCGTGCTTGAAGCGCAGCTCGATCGCGGACGCGGTCCGGTGGCGACGGTGCTGGTTCGCAACGGCACGCTGAAAGTCGGCGATTACTTTATTGTTGGATCCGTGTTTGGGCGCGTGCGCGCGATGTTCGACGATCGCGGCCAGCCGGCGCGTGAAATTCCGCCGTCGATGCCGGCCGAAGTACTCGGTCTGGAATCGCTCCCGGAAGTCGGCGACGCGATGCAGGTGGTGACCGACACCGCCAAAGCCAAGCAGATCGTCATTTACCGCGAAATCAAAGCGCGGGAAGTGGCCATGTCGAAGACCAATCGCATCACGCTCGAACAGCTCCACGATCAGCTCAAAGAGGGCGAGTCGAAGGAACTGAACATTATCCTCAAGACCGACGTGGGCGGCACGGCCGAGGTTTTGACGGATACGCTGCAAAAGCTTTCGAACGACAAAGTCAAAATTCGCGTGCTGCATTCCGGCGTGGGCGCGATCACCGAAACCGACGTGCTGCTGGCGTCAGCCTCGAACGCGATCATCGTCGGCTTCAACGTCCGGCCGGAGCGCACGGCACAAGCGGTGGCCGAGCAGGAAAAAGTCGACATCCGGATGCACACCATCATTTACGAGCTTGCCGACGAGATCAAGAAAGCCATGACCGGCATGCTCGAGCCGGTGTTCAAAGAGGTTTACAAAGGCCGGGCGCAGGTGCGCGACGTATTCCGCATCTCGAAAGTCGGAACGGTGGCGGGCTGCATGGTGCAGGACGGCTCCATTACGCGCGACAGCGAAGTCCGGCTGCTGCGCGATAACGTGGTGATCCATACCGGAAAAGTGGTCGGGCTCAAGCGCTTCAAGAATGACGCCAAAGAAGTGCAGTCGGGCTTCGAATGCGGCATCTCGCTCGCGAATTACAACGACATCAAGCCGGGCGACATCATCGAAGCCTTCGCCACAGAGCGCATGGCCACGGAAGCCTTCGTCTAAGCGTGCCAGTAACCCCAGATGCCTAGCATCGGCGTCTTGATCTTCGAGTTGAGGCTCGAAGAATCGCATTCGCTCAAAGACAAGCGGCATTACGTCAAGAGCCTGAAAGACAGGCTACGCTCGAAGTTCAACGTCGCCGTCGCTGAGATCGATCATCAAGACCTCTGGCAGCGCGGCGTGGTCGCGGTTGTAACCGTTTCAGGCGACCGGGCGCATGCCGAGCAGGTGCTTCAAAACGTCGAGCGGGATGCGGCGTCGCTGCTTGGACCGTTGCTAGTAGCTGTGAGCACTGAGTGGCTCGCCTGACCGCATGCGGCTACTGGCCATCCCCTGGTATAACCTTCACACAGGACAGAGCCTTTTGCGAGGGACAGCCTGACTTGAGCCCTTTATTTCTCGACTAAAAGGGACGGACCACTCCGTCCCTATCGCGAATTACGAGCCCGCAGCTCCGGACAAGCATTCTCGAGCGTCCTCGAACCTCCAGCGCCTCCACTTCCGGCCGAATTTCGACTCGATTCTTCCCAAAAACTCCTCCGCCCCGAACGGACGCCCGGCGTAAGTACACCGCCGAAGAAGTTGCGTCGTGACCGGGTCCTCGGCCGAGGCGTGCATTTCGCGCCAGGTCTCCATGCCTCCCGATCGGCGCCAGAAATCGACGTCGAGCACCCCACTCCGGTCCCTTTGTCCGGTCAAGTGCATGCGAGCACTCGACCACTCATAGTCTTCTGGAATCCGGGCCAGCAGCGCTCGCACCGGGTTCTGCTCGACGTACCGCAGAGCGATCCACAGGCGCCCTTCCTCCAACGGACAAGAGAAAAACCGATTCTGCCACACATGCCCGCTGCGCTGCCGGCGAGCGTTCCAGGCCTGTGCGTATCGCCCATGCACACGGCGGAACAAGGTCGCCAGCGAATCCTCACGGTCCGGCACCACCACCCAATGAACATGGTTGGTCATGAGGCAATACGCGAGTACGCGCACTCCGGCATCCTCCAAATTTTGCCGGACCAAGCCCAGGTAGGCCCTCCGATCACCCGCGGATTGGAACACGGTCTGACGATTCGTCCCCCGCTGGGTGACGTGGTAGGGCAAATCCGGATAAACACAGCGCGCGTTTCGAGGCATCTATGAAAGAGTGCATCAATGACGCGAGTTTTCTCACTACGGTGGATTGCTCCGTCCCTTGGATCTAAAAATGAAAGACTCAATTCAGGCTGTCCCCCTTTTCCCCTTTTCCCCTTTTCCCCTTTTCCCCTTTTCCCCCCCCTTTTCCCCGGGTGCGCGACGTGTTCCGCATCTCGAAAGTCGGAACGGTGGCCGGCTGCATGGTGCAGGACGGCTCGATTACCCGCGACAGCGAAGTCCGTCTGCTGCGCGATAACGTGGTGATCCATACCGGTAAGGTGATTGGGCTCAAGCGCTTCAAGAATGACGCGAAAGAAGTGCAGTCGGGCTTCGAATGCGGCATCTCGCTCGCGAATTACAACGACATCAAGCCGGGCGACATCATCGAAGCCTTTGCCACCGAGCGCATGGCCACGGAAGCCTTCGTCTAAGCGTGCCAGTAACCCCAGATGCCTAGCATCGGCGTCTTGATCTTCGAGTTGAGGCTCGAAGAATCGCATTCGCTCAAAGACAAGCGGCACTACGTCAAGAGCCTGAAAGACAGGCTACGCTCGAAGTTCAACGTCGCCGTCGCTGAGATCGATCATCAAGACCTCTGGCAGCGCGGCGTGGTCGCGGTTGTAACGGTTTCAGCAGACCGGGCCCATGCTGAGCAGGTGTTGCAAAACGTCGAGCGCGATGCAGCAGGCCTGCTAGGTCCCGTCCTGGTCGGAGTTACCACTGAATGGCTCGCGTAACGTGGCATTTCCTGCATGTAGTTTTTACACAAACGGCCCTAATGCAACCGTAAGTCGCTGATTCTAGCTGTTGGCGAAGGACTTGCACTGCCTCATGCATGATTCGCCGAACAAATCTAGGTTTCGCGATGGTATTGATCGCGTCTTTTCGTTTAACGGCGCAAGTGCCGAACCCGACGCAGAACCAGCGTGCGGCGGAACAGACGACTCCGATGCCGATTTTCCGGATCGAAGTGGTCTCGCGCACTACGCCGGCCGTGAACTACCGTCATCGCGGTGGTTCCACGAAGATCGATTTTCAGGGCACGCCTGTGATGCCGCAAGGTAAAGGAACGGCAACAGTGGAGAGCGTGCGCGGCGTGATTCACGTCGCCGCCGAACTGAAGAATATGGCTGCGCCTTCCAGTTTCGGTCCGGAGTATCTGACGTATGTCCTGTGGGCGGTATCGCCCGATGGCCGTCCAGTCAACATGGGCGAGCTTACGCTCAGTGACTACGGCATGGGATCGACCAGCAAGATCGAAACCACGAGCGACATTCAGACCTTTGGAATGATCGTGACCGCGGAGCCGTATTATTCGGTCACGCAGCCGAGTGACGTCGTGGTCATGGAGAATGTGGTACGCAAGGATACGCTCGGCGTGGTGGAGGACATCAGCGCGCGATACGAGCTGTTGCCGCGCGGCACGTACACCAGTCACGGCCGGGCCTCCGGATTTAAGCCGATTTTAGTCGGCAAGAAAGATCCATTCGAGTTGTATGAAGCCGAAAACGCGGTGCAGTTGGCGCGCATCGCCGGCGCGGACAAGTATGCATCGGAGAGCTTCCAGAAAGCGAACGACGCTCTGGATCAGGCTCTGCGGTATCAGACGCAAAAGCCGGGACAGAAACCCGTCATCACCATGGCGCGCGAGGCGGTACTGCGGGCCGAGGATGCTCGTGTGATCGCGATCCGCGCGGAGAAGAACGAATTTGAAGCGAACGAGCGCGCGGCTGCGCTTGCGCGAGAGAACGCGGAACGCGCCAAGGCAGAAAAAGCGCAGCAGCAGGCTGAATTAGAAGCGCGGCAGCGTGCGCAGGCGGAATCCGAGCGGGCATCCGCCGAAAGAGCCAAAGCTGAGGCACAGTCGGCGGCGCAGATTGCTCAACAGGAGCGCTTGGCCGCGGAACGCGCCAAACGTGAGGCTGACGAAGCGCGCCAGGCCGCCATCGCGCAACAGCAACTGTCTGCCGCGGATGCGGAACGGTCGCGTCAACTTGCAGCCAATGCGGATGCGGCCCGCCTGAATGCGGATGCGGCGCGCCTGAAAGCCGAGCAGGACCAGGCCGAGTTACGCCGCCAACTTCTCCAGCAGTTCAATACGATTCTTCAGACCACGGAAACGGCTCGCGGCCTGATCGTCAACATGTCCGACGTGCTATTCGACACTGCTCGCTATACGCTGAAGCCGGGCGCCCGGGAGAAGCTGGCGAAAGTATCGGGCATCATTCTGGGACATCCCGGACTGAAGATTGAAGTCGAAGGTCACACGGATAGCGTGGGTGGCGACGAATACAACATGAAACTCTCCGAGAATCGTGCGAATGCGGTTCGAGAATTCCTGGTTTCGCAGGGGCTTCGCTCGGACGGCATTACCGCGCAAGGGTTCGGAAAGACGAAGCCGGTAGCGGATAACGGCACCGCGGCGGGACGGCAGATGAACCGGCGCGTGGAACTGGTCGTCTCCGGCGAAATCCTGGGCACCAAGGTCAGCACGGTTCGAACCGGCTCGGGTGATCGCTAAGAATTCATCGCATTGAAATGCCGCGTGAAACCCCCTCGTGATAACGTGTCACGAGGGGGTTTAGTTCATGCGCTATCTCTGTCTTTTGGCATTTGCAATCGCGCCTGTTTTTGCGCAGTTCGAAACGGCGGAAGTGCTTGGAACGGTCCGCGATGCGAGCGGTTCGGTCATCAGCAAGGCGACCGTTACCCTGATCAACCAGGACACGGCGAGTCAGTCCAAGAGCACCGCGGACGACGGAGGAAACTTCACATTCTCTAACGTCAGGGTCGGCCGGTATACCGTGACCGCCGAAGCCACCGGATTCTCCAAAGCAGTTGCAGCCGACATCACCGTGAACGTCGGCGCGCGGCAGCGCGTGGATTTGTCGCTGCAAGTCGGCGCAATTACGGAAAGTGTCAACGTAATCGGCGCGGCAACTTCGCTCGAAACCGATTCGAGCGATCGCAGCCAGGTCATCTCCGCCGCGGTCGCCGAGCTTCCGCTCAACGGCCGGAATTACGCGGATCTGGCACTGCTGTCGACGAACACCATCAAGTCTCCTATCGCCGTCTCGTTTTCGCCCAGCGGCACGCCGCGCGAAGGCGCGTTCAACGTGAACGGGATGCGCAGCACGTACAACAACTTCTTGTTGGATGGGCTGGATAACAACGCCTATGGCACCAGCAACCAGGGCTATTCGGCGCAGGCGGTGCAGGCATCGCCCGACGCACTGGCCGAATTCAAGGTCATCACCAGTAACTACAGCGCAGAGTATGGCCGCGTGGGAGGAGCGGTAGTCAACGCGGTGATGAAGTCCGGGACGAACCAGTTCCACGGCACGGCGTACGAGTTTCTGCGCAATACCTCGCTCAACGCGGCCGGATACGAATTCTCGCAGCCCTTCCTGAAGCCGCCGTTGCAGCGCAATCAGTTCGGACTCACCATCGGCGGGCCCGTCATCAAGAACCGCCTGTTCTTCTTCGGCGACTACGAAGGGTTTCGCCAGCTTCAGCACTACAACAATTTCGATTCGATCCCAACCGTGAATGATCGCAATGGACTTCTGATCAACCCGGCAACGGGTGCATTTGTGACCGTAATCAACCCGCTGAACGGCCAGGTTTATCCCGGCGGAACGCCCATCCCGATCGCAAAAATCAACCCTTTCGCGGCGGCGATTCTAGGAGCTCTGCCTGCGCCAAACGGCCCGGGACGGTCCAATAATTACCAGGCGCTCTTGCTGCTGCGCGACTACGGTGACAAGTACGACGCAAAAATGGACGGCCAGATCAACGACCGCATGACCGCGTTCCTGCGCTGGAGCCAGCGCAAGGACGTCCAGTTCTACCAGCCCAGCATGTCCGGATTCGCGGGCGGCGATGGCAACGGATTTATCCATGCCATCGATCAGAACGCGTCGCTCGGCTACACGTGGACCATCACCTCGACTTCATTGTTCGAGGCGCGCTTGGGATTCACCCACGTGCTCGGCGGAAAAACGCCGCCGTACCTGGGAGGCGCGAGTCTTCAGGATCTGTTCGGGATTCAGGGGCTGCCGACCACGCCCAATATCGCAGGCGGCTTGAACACACAGAGCATCAGCGGATTCGCGACTGCGCTGGGCCGCCAGACCAGCAATCCGCAGTTCCAGAATCCGACATCGTGGGATCCAAAACTGAATTACTCGAAAGTCCTCGGCCGCCATTCGTTGAAGGCGGGCTACGAGTTTCTGACGATTCACACGGAGATCCTGGATACGAATCCGCTTTACGGTCAGGATCAGTATACCGGCCAATTCAGCAAGATCACTACTTGCGCTCAGATTGGTCAGCAACCTGGTTGCACACTTCCGCCCACGGGCGATGCAACCAGTTACAATCTGGCCGATTTCATTTTCGGCACCCCGAGCATCATCAGCCAGGGAAGCTATAAGGTCGTAAACCTGCGCCAGTTCGTTCACTCGCTTTACGTGCAGGACGACTATCGCGTCACTCCGAAGCTGACCGTGAACGCCGGGTTGCGCTGGGAATTCGCCTCGCCACTGTTCGAGCGCGACAACAGCTACTCAAATTTCGATCCCACCAACAACAGCATGAAAATGGCCAGCGGCGGGGACTTGTACAACCGCAGCCTGGTGCATCCCGATTACAAAGATTACGGACCGCGCATCGGGATGGCCTACAGCATCAACTCAAAGACGGTGGTGCGCGGCGGATACGGCATCAGCTACACGTTCTTCAACCGTCCGGGCAGCGCGCTCGAAGGCATCAACGCTCCGCAGGCGCTGTTCGGCGTGCTGAATCAATCCATCCCGTCGGGCGGGACGCCTCCGCCGGGATTCCTCACCACCCAGAACAGCTTCACCACCGGCATCGCCAATCCGTCCGCGTTCAATCCGGTGAATTCGAATGTTGTGTACATTCCGCCGGACACGAAATGGCCGTACGTTCAGAACTGGTTCGTGTCGGTACAGCGGGAGCTGCCCATGAACACCATGATAGAGATCGCCTATAACGGAAATCACAGTCTGCGTCTGCCCATCCTCGCCGACTACAACCAGTCGGCTCCCAACGCGCAGACGGCGACCTGCAACTTCAGCGTGACGCCGGCCGTCACTTCCGGATGTCTGGGCGTACAAGCGCGGCGGCCAATTCCGAGCTTCGGTCCCATCACTTGGGTCGACCCGGCGGGCGACAATCACTACAACGGATTCTCGGCGCGCGTCGAGCACCGCTTCACACAGGGCTTGTATTTCCTGAACTCGTTCACGTGGGGCAACGCGATGGGCAATTCGGAGCAGGCGCTGGAGTATTACGCGGGCTACTACGAGGCGAATCCTCAGAACATCCACAACCTGGCTGCGGAAAAAGGACCATCGAGCTTCGATGTGAAACTGAATAATGTGACCAGCGTCGTGTACCTGCTCCCGGTAGGAAAAGGCCGCAAGTTTGGATCGTCGATGAATCCCGTGCTCGACGCGATCGCAGGCGGATGGGAACTGAGCGGCATCAACACCGCTCATACGGGCACGCCGCTCGACGTGGCCTACGCGCCGTCGACCATCCAGGACGTTACCGGGCTTTCCAACGATTATCGTGGCCAGGCGTTCCAACGGCCCAACGTATCCGGCAGCGCCGCAAGTCAGAGCACTCCACAGATGATCAATACGTTTTATGCCGGCTACACGTTCACCGTCCCACCGGCGACCGCGCCCTTCGGCAACCTGGGCCGCAATTCTTTCCGCGCCCCGAGTTTCGAACAATGGGATCTGGCGGTGGACAAGAACTTCCGCATCCGTGAGAATATCAAGCTCCAGTTCCGGTCGGAATTCTTCAATATCCTGAATCACACCAATTTTGGAATCCCGGATTCGAAGGTCACTGACGGAGCGTTCGGCACCATTCGCAGCACGTATCCGTCGCGGCAGATCCAGTTCGCGCTAAAGCTGCTGTTTTAGAAACCGACCGTAAATGAACGCCGATCTTAATTCGCTTTGATCCGCGTTCATTCGCGGCCAAATGAAGCTTAGACTTCGTGACGTCTGGGTTCGGCCCAGGAGTTCCTTCGCACGCGCGATGGTTTTACTTTCCACTTCTTCGCGCGTCGCTCCGGTGGTCCGCGCCAGTCCCGCGCCTAGCGAGACATTGTCCGCCTTGCAATGATGGGTCTCGCCGATCTGGTGGCTGGTCAGGCTCACGCATTATTCCATGGATAACTGTGAGGTGAACGTTCCTCGACCGAATGAGTATGGTAGTATGGCCATAGTATGGCAGCCGTTAAGATTACAGTAACACTGGACGAGACCAGTGTGGCGCTTCTCAATGAAATCGCCAGCCGCCTCGCCAAGCCGAAGAGCCAGGTACTCCGGGAGGCCATCCGTGAATATCATGTCAAGTCAGACCGTCTCAGCGAGACCGAGCGCCGGCGGATGCTGGGAGTCGTCGACCAGATAATGAAGATGCCGCCCACACGGTCTCAAGCCGAAGTGGATCGCGAGTTGCGCGAATTGCGGGAATCAAGGCGGAAGGGCTGGCGACGGCCGAGTGACGTTAGGTGATTCTTTTCGATACCTCGGTTCTCGTCGATTGTTTGAGCGGATCGCGGCGGTCGCTTCCGAATCTGGTTCACGCTCTCGAGAGCGGCGAGCGGATGATCCTGTGCGCGCTGGTTGCATACGAGTGGCTGCGTGGACCACGAACGGGCGCGGAACTGGACGCTCAGGAAGCGTTATTTCCTTGCGCGTTGGCGATCCCGTTTGAGGCGGCCGACGCACAGATTGCGGCCAGGCTATACACGGCGGTTCGTCGGGCACGAAGCCGTGAGGCTGATATAGCCATCGCCGCGTGCGCCATACGTCGCGAGGCAGAACTGTGGACCCTCAATACGACCGATTTTTCGGATATTCCGGGCCTGCGCCTGTTCACTGCGGACTAGCGATCACGCCAGATCGAACTTCTCGTGATGCAACTGAGGATCGCTTTTCACCAGCACCGGTCTCCGGAGAACTTCTTCCAACTCCTCCAGATACTTGTTCTGGTGCGATTTCAAAACCTTCGCGACATCCGGATGCACGCGTAGCATGACATCCTTGCCTTCCACGCTTGACGCCATCTTGCGAGCTTCCGTCAGAATCTCGCTGACCACCGTCTGCACGCTCTTGATGTAGCCTGCGCCATCGCAATGCGGGCATGGGGAGCAGAGCGTGCGCTCCAGCGATTGCTTGACGCGTTTGCGCGTAATCGCCACCAATCCGAAATCGTTGAATTGAAGAATCTTGTATGGTGCCCGATCTACGCGCATGGCTTCTTCGAGCGTCTGCATCACCTTCTGGCGATTTTTGCGTTCATCCATATCGATGAAATCGATCACGATGATCCCGCCTAAATCGCGCAGACGGATCTGGCGGACAATTTCCTTGATCGCCTCGGTGTTGGTCTTGACGATGGTGTCTTCCAGACGATTCGTCTTACCGACGTACTTTCCGGTGTTGACATCGATCGCCACCAGCGCCTCGGTTTGATTGATCACGATGAATCCGCCGGATTTCAGCCATACTTTCGGGCGCAGGGCTTTTTCCAGTTCTGCCGTCACGCTGAATGCGTCAAAGATGGGAGCCTCGCGCGTGTACAGCTTCACTTTGCCCACCAGCGCCGGCTGGAACCGTTCCACGAACCGGAGCACGCTTTCGTAGGTGTCTTCGTTGTCGATCCAGATAGCCTTGAAGCTGTCCGCCAGTTGATCGCGAAGAATACGCTGGACGATATCCAGATCGTGATGCAGCAGCATCGGCGCGGGGCGTTTATCGGCCTTGGTCTTGATGTCCTGCCACAGGTTGTAGAGAAACGCCATGTCCCCGGCGATTTCTTCTTCGGTGCGGCCTTCTGCCGCTGTGCGCGTGATGAACCCGCCTACCGGTCCGGGCCGCCGTCCTTGCAGGATGCGCTTCAGGCGCAGGCGCTCTTCATCGCTCCCGATTTTCCTCGACACGCCCATGTGCTCGAGCGTCGGCATGTAAACCACATAGCGTCCCGGCAATGCGATGTGCGAAGTGATGCGCGCGCCTTTTTGGCCCAGCGGCTCCTTCGCAATCTGAACAATGATTTCCTGTCCTTCTTTGAGCAGATCCGAAATCGAAACCTGCTGTACTACGGGACGCGTCACGGTGCGCTCGCGGTCGCCTGCCGGCGCTGGCCGGCGATCTTGCTCCTGCTGGCCGGGGCGTCCGCCGCGCCGGCGCGGGCGTCGCGAAACGCGATGCGGATAACGTCCGCCACGCTCGCGGACCGCAGCCGTGCCGCTCTCGATTCCCGCCGCTGGCGCGCCTTCGCTTTCCATCGCGCTCTCTGCTTCGACGGCTTCTTCGGAGCCTTCCTCCTCGGTGCCTTCGGCTTCGATGCCGTCGACTTCGATCCCTTCGGCGTGGCTCAGGATCATTTCCTGAATGTCGCGATCCTCTTCCTCATCCAGCATGGGCGCGACTACGGGCCCGCCTTCGGCTGCGGCTTCCTCGTCTTCCGCTTGTTCCGCACCGGGTCCTTCGGCCGGTTCTTCCGGAGGAACTGGAGCAACGGCCTGTTCCGCAGGCGCCTCGGGTAGAGGCGGCGGAAGCTGGTGTCTGGGCGCATCGGGCAGCGCGTTCTCCGGCACGTAGTGAACCGGCTCGTCGTATTCGTTCTCGACGTCTTCTTCCACCGGCAGGGCGGGCGCTCCGTTCAACGCCGGCGCGGCGGCTTCGGGAACGCCGCGATACTTCGCCAGCGATTCGCCCGGCAGAATGATCGGAGTGGTCTCTTCCGTTGCCGGCTCTCCTTCGGGCCGCGCGATGGGCTCGGGGTCAGCGGCGCGCTGCGGAGGACCTTCGTGCGCGTACTTCGCGTCCGGAAAGCCCCGGCCCCGATTGCGGCGTCTTCGCGAACGGCGTCCCCGGCGATCGTCGCCACGTTCTTCTCCACGCGGAGGCCGTTGCTCACCGGTTTGGGCCGCCGCTTCCGCAGCCGGTGCGGATGGCGTCTCTGCCGTCGCAGGCGGTGCGGATTGTTGCTGCTGTTGTTGTTGCTGCGGTGGACGGCGATCCCGGCTGGAACGATCCTCGCGCGGTGGACGTTCCTCACGCAGAGGACGTTCGTCGCCCGTCACTCGATCGAAGTCGTCGTGTTCCTCCAGGAAATCCGAAACGTACAGGAACGTGTCCCGCTCCAGTCCCAGATCGACGAACGCCGATTGCATCCCCGGCAGGACGCGCGTCACGCGGCCTTTGTGGATGCTGCCCGCCAGCGAATACTCGTTGGCGCGCTGGAAATAAACTTCGACCAGCTGATCGTCTTCAATCAGCGCCACCCGGGTTTCATGCCGGTTGGACGCGATCACTAATTCTTTGCTCATTGCACACCCTCTCCCCTCGCGCATGGCGAGGCTGACGGCGTGTGCCCTTAGAGGGTGGACTTGTTCCGGAAGCGGCTCGGGTTGGGTAGCTGACCACCTTTACGTCCAGGTCATACATCCCGGAGTGGAGTTCCGTCCTCCTCAAACACCCCGGCCAACAACCTGCTCGATCAGCACGCGAAACCGGCTTAACCAAGAGCGTTCTTTAAACTGGAGCCCGTTCACTTGCGGCGCTCTTCGCCAACGCTCTTCCATGTTCAGCGGCTTCGAAAAATCGTCTACCGAAATCGCCTCTTGTCCCCGCACTCATAGAGCCGCAGGACCGTCGTTTCTCAATCGCGCGGACTTCCGCGCATCCAATACTGTTACGTCACAAAACGCCGCAGCCGGACGTTGTTGACCAGCCCCAGCATCATAAATATCGAAAACGTGTTCGAGCCGCCGTAACTGAACAGCGGCAATGGAATTCCCGTCACCGGCATATACCCCACCACCATTCCCACATTGACCAGCAGGTGGAACAGCAGCAGCGTAGCCACACCCATACACACGTACATCCCGGCGCGATCCGGCGCCGTTTGCGCGTTCTGCACGATTTGCATCAACAGCAGGAAATACAAGCCCAGAACCACTACGATTCCGACAAACCCGTGCTCCTCCGCAAATCCCGAAAAAATGAAATCGGTGTGAGGAACCGGAAGGAATCGAAGCTGCGTCTGCGTGCCTTGCGTGACGCCGCGGCCCCAGATGCCGCCGTGACCGACGGCAATTTTCGACTGGATTACCTGATAGCCGCGTCCACGCGGATCGGCGGACGGGTCCACGAACGTGATCAGCCGCGCCTTCTGGTAGTCCTTCAACATGTACCATCCGGCTGGCAAAGCCAGTGCGCAAACGATGACCACCACTGCCAGGTAACGCCATTGAAGTCCGGCTAACAAGACCCCTCCGGCCAGGATCGGCAAGTAGGTCGCCCCCGTGCCGAAATCCGGCTGGCTCATCACCAGCGCCGTCGGAATCCCGACTAACCCTCCTAGTTTCAATAGGTCGCGGAGACTGATCTCGTCGCTTTTCAGCTCCGAAAGGTACCGCGCCACCAGTAATATTATCACTATTTTCACGAACTCAGAGGTCTGGATCTGAATCGTGGTCCCGGGGATAGCGATCCAGCGGCGGGAGTGAAACACCATGTCCCCGATCGCAAACGTCAGCAGCAACGCCCCGATCGAGACGCAATACAGAATCGGGACTTGTCCCAGCAGCGTGTGGTAATCGATCGAAGTGACAATCCACATTAGTCCCAATCCGATCAGGATCCACAGCACCTGTTTCCACCACACGTTGTGCCATTTGGTGCCGTGCGTGGCGGAATAGATCTGGAGTACCCCGAGTCCACAGATGACCAGCGTGATGATCAGCAGAGGCCAATCGAGATCGCGGAAACTACGGTATCTCGCCACGTTGTTCTATACAGTCTAGCGCGAGCCCTCAGGCATCGTCACCATTTGCAGTTCGGTCATAGGAAAATGTTTGCGATTATCGGTCGCGAGCGCAGCACGGTGCTCCAGAGCGACCGCCGCGATCAGCACGTCTGGCAGCGTAAGCGTGATTCCCTTTTTCGCCCAGGCGGCTTTCATGCGTCCAGCCAGGCCGGACGCCTCCAGCGTGATTTCCAGGTAATCCAGGGACCTGAGGAATTCCGCCGTTTCGCGCGCTTCGGCGGAGCGCATTCCTGCGTAGACTTCGGCCACCGTCACAGCGCAACACGCAAGTTGCTTTCCGCCATCCAGAAGTTCGGTTAGAAATTCACGGCGTCCGTTGCGATTTCTGAGTACGTCGATCAACACGTTCGTGTCGAGCAGAACGGTCATTTACGCTTCCGCGACCGCTCTTCAGTGGTGCGCACTTTGGACACCCATGCTGCCGCGCCGCGCTTCAGTTCAGGGTGATCCTCCGTCTTCCAGATGGGATCGCGACGCTCCAGAATGGATCGGAGCTTTCGCCGCTTGACGGCTTCTGCCGTGACTTCCGTAATAAAGGCGCTCCGCCCCCTGCGCCCCACCAGCGCATCGATTTCGCGCAGTAAGTCCGTAGGTATCACGACGTGAGTGCGAGCATGGTCCATAGCAAATCCCACTACCAGTGTGACATGTTACTGCGGAGTCTTCAACACCGCCAGCGTGGGAGCCTTCGCCTCGGTCAGCCGGATCTTCTTGTCGAAATACGACTTGATCACGTCCCGCGCGATGGGAGCCGCATAGTTTCCATGGATGCCCGCTTCGAATAGCACGGCCACCGCGATCTCAGGGTTTTCTCGCGGTGCGAACGCCACGAACCACGCGTTGTCTTTCAGTTCCGACGCCGCGAGCTTGCCCGACTTGCGCAGCTCATTCGAGACGCGTTGAGCGCTGCCGGTTTTCCCGCAAATCTCCAGCCCCGGAACGGCGCCCGCGGCGCCCGTGCCGCCTTCATTCACCACGCCGTACATGCCGGATACCACCTTGGCAACGTTTTCGGGATTCAAGGTTCCACGACGGGGCTCCGGCGGCGTCCCTGATTTGACCAGGTGAGGTTTATACCAAATTCCGCCCATCGCCAATCCGCCCATCGCGCTGGCGAGCTGGATCGGAGTTACCGTCACCGCGCCCTGTCCGATCGCGACCGAAATCGTTTCGCCCGCGTACCACTTTTCACGCTGCGTGCGAAGTTTCCATTTCGTCGACGGAACCAATCCCTCGGCCTCTCCCGGCAGATCGATGCCGGTCTTTTTTCCGTACCCAACCATGTTCGCGTATTCGGCAATGTTGTCGATCCCGATGCGGTTCCCGGCGTTGTAGAAATACACGTCGCAGGAATGCACGATGCCGCTATGCAACTCGGTGTAGCCGTGCACCTGGTGGCATTTGAACGGGCGGCCGTACCAGATCGCGCTCCCGCCGCAGCGTACCGACGTGTGCTCGTCGATGGTCCCCGTCTCGAGACCCGCGAGCGCCACCAGCGGTTTGAACGTAGATCCCGGCGCGAACTGCGCCTGTATCGCCCGATTCATCAGCGGCGTGTTCGGATCCGTGGTCAATTCCTTCCAATCCTGCGTGCGAATGCGCGTCGCGAACGCGTTCGGATCGAACGCCGGACGGCTCACCATCGCCAGCACTTCTCCGTTGCGCGGATCGAGCGCCACCACGGCCCCGCGTTTTCCCTCCATTCCCAATTCAGCGACCGCTTGCAAGTCCAGATCGAGCGTCAACTGAAGACTGTTTCCCGGCGTCGCTTCCAGGTTCTCCAGCACCTGCCGCTCGCGCCCCATACTGTCCACCACCACGCGACGCTGACCGTCGACTCCGGTCAGAATGTCGTTATACTGACGCTCCAGTCCGAATTTGCCGACCAGATCGCCTTGCGAGTACTTGGCGAACTCGGTGGTGTTCAATTCCTGCTCGCTCACTTCTCCCACGTATCCTATGACGTGCGCCGCCAAGCCATTTCGAGGATACAGACGCGCCTGCGTCTGCACTAAATCCAATTCCGGAAAGGTCTGCGGATCGCGATGCGATTCGACAAACGACAGTTCGCCCGGCGTCAATTCCTGCTTGATCGTAATCGGAACGTATTTGGGCCGCGAGTCGAACCGTTTTAGCCGCGCACGCAAATCGTCCGGATCGAGGTGCAATCCCGCCGCGATCGGTTCGATGTGCTCCGGCTTCAGGTTCTCGCGCGTCAGCCGCACCTCGAACGCCTGATGATTATCGACGATCACGCGTCCATCGCGATCCAGAACTTTTCCGCGCGGCGCGCGCAGCGGAACCGTTTTGATCCGGTTGCGCTCGGCCAGTTCGCTGTTGGCTTCGTGATCGCGAACTTGGGTCAGCCAGAATCCGGAAATCAGCAGCAGAAAAACTCCGACCGCCAGGTACTGAAACACCGCGATCCGCCCCAGCGCAAAGCGCGTGTCATCCTTGAACAGCCGGCCCGGCACATCCGGTTGTTGGCGTTCGGTCTCGATTGGGGTCAGCATGTCATTGAACTTCGAACTTCCAACTAGCCCGAAATCTTCAACTTATCAAGTATATGGTACAGCGGAACCGCGACCGCGGCATTCAGCGTCGCCACCACCAAAGTCTGCTGCGGGTCGAAATCCAGCGCTTCGCCCAGCAACGCGCGAGACAACACCCAATAAAAGAATTGGTGGAAGAAAAAGAAGAAAAACCCGAGCACCAGCCGTATCACAGGGTTCTGGACGTCGAAGCGCTGGCTCACCGAAGCCGCGAAGTACCCCACCAGGGTCTTGACGATGCCGAACATTCCCAGCGGATGCGAGGAGAGTGAATCCTGCGCCAGGCCGATACCCGCTCCGAACAACACACCCGCGACCGGCGACCGCCGCATCAGCGCGAAATATACCGTGACCAGTAGCGGCAGTTCCAAATAGGAAAGATAAGTAACGAACCGCGGCACGTAGACCTGAAACAGGATCGCGGCCAGTGGAATGAGTAGAATCGAGGCGACGTTAAACTTCGAGACGCGATCTTTCTTGCGCGGCTCGGTGAACGTCTCGGTGAACTCGTTCATGACAGACTAAGGCTGCTTTGGCTTGGGCTGTTCCGGATTTTTTGGGGCAGCCGCATTCGGGTCCAGGTTGAAATTCGGTATCACGGCGCGCTCGCCATACACGTGTTTTTCGGCCTCGCCGATCTTCTTGTATTTTTCGACCAGGCGATCCGCGTCCGAGACCGGTCCATTCTGCGCCGGCACTGGGACCGGCGGCGCGCCCGGTTCCGCCGGCGGCGGGTCCATCAAATGAACCGCCTGATTCGGCACCGGAACCTCGGGAATCGCCGCGTGAACTCCTTCGGTGATGATCAGCACTTCTTCCAGGCCGTTCTGGAATCCGCTGGGCGTGACGTAAATTTCTTTCACGCCTTTTCCCTGCCGGACCACGGTCGCTTCACCTACCGGAAGACCTTTCGGAAAAATGCGATCGTCCCCGGACGTATAAAAAAGCTCGCCCTGATCGAGCTTCTCTTCGTTCTGCACGTAATCGATCCTCACGGTGCTGTGCCCCTGGCCCCGGAGTGTCCCGTGCACGCGATTTTTTTGCGAAATGACACCCGCCGCGAAGGTGGGATCCGTGACCAGCAGCACGAAGGACGATACCGGGTACACGTCCACCACTTTCCCTACGATCCCGGCAGGTGTGACCACCGCCATCCCCTTTTGCACTCCGCTGGTCGATCCGCGGTCGACAATCACGACCTTGGCGCCGGTTCCGGTTCCATTCCCGATGACGTGGGCTGCCACCATCTTCGAAGGCGAATGGGACTGGAAAATCGCCAGCGACTGCGCGCGATCCGCCGTGTCCAGCTCGGTCCGGAGATACTGGTTCTCCATCGAAGTCCGATCCAGATCTTTTTTGAGACGCTTGTTTTCCTCGCGCACGTCCAGCAGAACGAAATAATCGTCGAAAAAATGTGCGGTGCTGCTGCGTCCCGTTTCGATGATCCGCGCCAGCGGCGTCACAGCCGTCACAGCCCACACACGAATGAGCCGGACTTCACCATTGCTTTTGACTTGATACGCCAGAAGAACCAGTTGCGCCAGAATCGCCACCAGCAATACGGTTAGATTACGGTAGCGATTTAGAAGAAACTCCATACGGCTAAGCTGCGATCATTCAATTGCAATTCTGCGCAACAACTTGAACTCGGTCAACATCTTTCCTGTTCCTAATACTACCGAGGCCAACGGGTCCTCGGCGATGGACACCGGAAGTCCGGTCTCCTGCCGGATGCGTTTGTCCAGATTCTTCAGCATCGCGCCGCCGCCCGTGAGCACGATGCCGCGATCGCTGATATCGGCGGAAAGCTCCGGCGGCGTGCGTTCCAAAGCCACGCGAATCGCGTTCATGATGGTCGCTACGCATTCCGAAAGGGCCTCGCGAATTTCGCTGTCGTCCACTGTGATCGTCTTGGGAACTCCTTCGATCAGATTGCGGCCCTTGATCTCGATGGTCAGCGGCTTGTCCAGCGTGTACGCCGAGCCGATCGCCATTTTTACTTTTTCGGCCGTGGTCTCGCCGATCAGCAGATTGTATTTCCGCTTCATGTACTGCATGATCGCGTCGTCCATTTCGTTCCCCGCGACGCGCACGGAGCGCGAGTACACGATGCCCGAAAGCGAGATGACCGCGACGTCGGTGGTGCCGCCGCCGATATCCACGACCATATTTCCCGACGGCTCCGTGATCGGCAACCCCGCGCCGATCGCCGCCACCATGGCTTGCTCCACCAGGTACACTTCGCTCGCCTTCGCGTGATAGGCCGAATCGATGACCGCGCGCTTCTCGACTTGCGTGATCTCGCTGGGCACGCCGATGATGATCCGCGGATGCACCAGCATCTTGCGGCCGTGCGCCTTCTGAATGAAATAATTCAGCATGCGCTCGGTCACTTTGAAATCGGCGATCACGCCGTCTTTCATGGGCCGGATGGCAACGATGTTCCCAGGCGTCCGCCCCAGCATTTCTTTGGCTTCTCTGCCCACCGCTTCCACTTCGCCATTGGTCTTGTTAATGGCGACGATGGACGGCTCATTGACGACGATCCCTTTGCCTTTCGCGAAAACCAGGGTGTTGGCGGTACCCAAATCGATGGCAAGATCGGAGGAAAAAAGGCTAAACAGCGACCGCAAATTCATATTAAAGATGTATCTACTTTAGGACAGCGAGGAGGGCGGATTCCAAGCGCCACATATGAAGGTACCACACGGGCTAAGAACGGGCAACGTTTTTTCTTTTCAGTGAGCTACGTGGCCTATTTTAAAGCCGCGCCAAGCAAGGTTAGACTGGATGGGTGCTGTCCCGTCGGGTATTTTTGGGGGTTCCTGGATTGCTCACCGCGACCGTTGCCTGCACCCGGCGCGGCTCGCCCGGGTATCGTGGTTACGCCTTCATCGCCAACGAGGAAGGCCGCGCGATCGCTGCTGTGGATTTGCAGGCGCTGGTGGTTGCCCGGCATATCTCTGTCGATGGCGCACCAACGCAAGTTCTGGCCGCGCAAAGCCGTCCCGCGGTGTACGCGCTCGCTCCGGCGGAAGGCTCCGTCTTTGAAATCCAACCGGACCGCCTGAGCCTAAAACGCACGCTGGCGGTCGGATCCGCGATTTCGATGAGCCTCGCTCCCGCCGAGCGGGCGCTCTACGTTTTGACCAGCGAGCCGAAGGCGCTTTGCCGCATCGGTCCCGATTCCTTCAACGTGGAAGCCCGCGTGGCGTTGCCCGAGACACCGGTGAGCTTTGCGCTCGCGATCGATGGAAAGACTGCGGCGGTGAGCTTCGGCCACACGATTCGATTGGTCGATCTAGCCGCTCAAAAATGCAGTGACCCCATCGGTGACGGAGATTATGGCGCGCTCTGTTTCCTATCGGATTTGCGACTGATCGCCGCGGATCGCGCCGCGCGGCGGCTGTCTCTGTACGACTCACCCAGTGCCCGCCTCATCACGCATCTTCCGTTGGCGGTGCGTCCCGATAATCTGTGCTTCAACTCCGACGGCGGCCAATTGTTCGTCACCGGCGAGGGATTGGACGCCGTGGTGATCGTTTATCCGTATCACGCGGCGGAGGTCGGCCAGACCGTGCTGGCTGGGCACGCGCCGGGACCGATGGCCGCGTCCGCCTCCTTCCTGTTCATCGCCAGCCCGCAGTCCGGCAACGTGAGCGTGCTCAACGTGGGAACCCAGAAAGTCATCGCCGTGGTCGCCGTGGGGAGCGATCCGGGATGCGTGGTGGTCACGCCCGACGATCAGTATGCGCTGGTGCTGAATCGCAGATCGGGCGATATGACGGTGCTGCGGATCGAGAGAATTCAGCCCAACCGTCCCAATCCCGCGGCGGTGCGCACGGTGATTCCGGTGGGCTCGCGACCGGTTAGCGCTGCTGTTCGGGGTTTGTAGCCAGCGCGTCGTCGTCCAGAATTTCGGAATACGCGCCAGCGTTTACAGCTCGTACCAGGCTCTCGGCCGAATGCAACTCCGGGGCTCCGGCTTGCGATGCGTCGGTGTTGCGCCGGATGTCCTTCAGCAGGTCCTTGATCTCACTCATGTCGTTGGCGACCTGCATAACCTTGTACACGCCAAAGGTGATGATCAGGTAAACCACCAGCGACATGAAAACGCCGATGAACTGGCTCATGGGACAAATCCTCCCGATGAGAGAATCGGCGGGGCGGGCAAACGACTTTAGGGACGGGACAGGCTCTTAACTGCGCGTATACCCTTGTGGCGCGGGCACTTGTGCGAACGCCGTTTGTTGTTCGTACTTGCCCGAATCCGAAGTTATTCCTTCTTGAAATCCAGCGACGCGGAGTTCATGCAATACCGCAATCCCGTGGGTTTCGGCCCATCCGGGAACACGTGGCCCAGGTGCGCCCCGCAATGCGCACACTCCACTTCGATGCGGCGCATGCCGTGGCTGGTGTCTTCGATCGTGCGCAGGTTTTGTTCATCGACGGGCGCATAGAAGCTCGGCCAGCCGCTGCCCGATTCGAACTTGGTGCCGGAGCTGAACAGTTTCGCGCCACAGCACACGCAGTGATAGGCGCCGTCGTCGTGCAGGTCCCAATACTTACCGGTGAAGGGTGGTTCTGTGCCCTTTTGCCGGGTCACGTGATACTGCTCGGGTGTGAGCTGCTTCTTCCAATCGGCGTCCGATTTTTCCATAACAATTCCACTGTACCGCTCCGGCCGCGAATTTGATCGACCAACATGTGTAACGATCCTGCTCTTTCGCGCATCTCGCAATGTTCACCGGAAACTAGGTCGCGGTCGTGCGCTGGCCGTAGTAGTATGGATGGACAGTCGCGTAGCTGCGTCGGAGGGCCGCGCGGCGGCGATCGCGCAGTTGATTTTTGGATCTTTATATTAACGGGAAGGGAGGCGCTCCCATGTGGAACCGCCGTAAGGAAGAAGAGCATCATACACCCAAGCCGGCCTCGGCCCCGCCGACTTCGTCCGAGCTTGCCAAGGAGGGAATTCCGATGTCTACGCTCCCAGGACGCACTACCAGCGAACCGCACCTCGATTCGCACCGAGGTGGCCAGGCTGTGCTCGGCAAGTCTGTCATCGTGAAAGGCCAGATCTTCAGCCGCGAGGATCTCACCATCGACGGCGAAGTGGAAGGCACCGTGGAATTGCAGGAACACCGTCTCACCGTGGGACCCAACGGCAAGGTGATGGCCAGTGTGAAAGCCCGCGAAATCGTGGTGCTCGGCACCATTCACGGCAACGTCGAGACCACCGACAAGATCGATATTCGCAAGGAAGCCAAGCTGGTGGGCGATATTAAGACGGCGCGCATCGTGATCGAGGATGGCGCATATTTCAAGGGCAATATCGATATCGTGCGGGCGGAAGCGCCGCGTCAGGCGCCTCAAATCGCGCCCAAACCGCAGGTCGTCGCCAGCGCACCTGCTCCGAGCGCACCCGCGATGGCGGCAGGAGCCGGCGATAACAAGCGCTAATTGGCTAGCTTCGGTAGGACAGACCATCGTTGTTTGTGGTCTGTCTTTCTGCTGTTTGGGGTCCGTCTTTATGTTGTTTGGTGCGCGGCAGACGACGGCAGCCGATCGTCTGCCTCACAATGTTAGTAGGCAATCTGTGAGTAGGCAATCTGAATGATGCACTCCGCCATCCCGGTATCCTCCCCTGGAAAATTGGAGACCCGGCACAGCCACGGCCTGGAGCAGTTCTGCTCGTCCCTGGAAGAGCGGCCGGGTCTCTCCATCCTGGATCTTGCCGGCGCATCCCAGCAGACCATCGGATTCCTGACCAACTACGGCCATCGCCTCTATTCCGACGATTTCATCCATCAGCTGGACCAGTGCTTCTCCGACGGAGACTTCTACCAGAATCAGTCCAATCCGCTGATGTCCGGAAAATTTCTGGACACCGCGCTCGATTTTCCCGGTGGCGTGTTTGACGGCGCGCTGGTGTGGGATGCGCTGCAGTTCCTGAGTCCGCAGCTATTGCAGACGGTGGTGCACAAACTGCATCGGGTGCTAAAGCCCGGAGCCTGCCTGCTGGCTTTTTTCCACGCCGAAGAAAAAATCGATACCATCCCGACCTACTCCTATCGCATCGCCGATCAGCGCACCATTCTTCTGGGGGCGCGTGGACGCCGCAAGCCTGCTCAGTTTTTCAACAACCGCAGTCTCGAAAAGCTGTTCCAGGACTTCGCGTCCGTGAAATTCTTCCTCACCCGCGATCACTTGCGCGAAGTCATCGTTCGCCGCTGAGCGGTCTATCGCCACCGGATTTCGCTAAGCTGAAGTGTTTACATGTCCCTTGAAGACGATCTTTTCGAGCAGCGTCTGCGCCGCACCGCTGAAATCCAGTCTCTCGGTTTCCGCCCCTACGGCCAGCGCTTCGATTTCACCCACACCATTCCTCAGATCCTCGCGGCTTACACCGACAAGACCGCCGAGCAGTTAGCCGACAAGCCGCAAGTCCGCATCGCCGGCCGGATCGTCACCGTTCGCCGCATGGGTAAAGCCGGATTCATGCATGTTTCCCAGTGGGGCGAGCGGCTTCAGGTGTACGTCCGCAAAGACGCCGTTTCGGAAAACGAATACAAGCTCTACGAGATCCTCGATATCGGCGATATCGTCGGCATCGACGGCTATGTGTTCCGCACCCGCACCGGAGAGTTGAGTATCCACGTGGAGAAGCTCACGTTCCTCTCGAAAATTCTGCTCAACCTTCCTGAAAAGTGGCACGGTCTGGAAGACGTGGAAATCCGCTACCGCCAGCGTTATCTCGACTTGATTGCGAATCCCGAATCGCAGAAGATTTTCGTCACACGGGCGAAAATCGTCGCCAGCTTCCGCCGTCAGCTCGAAGCCCACGGCTTTGTCGAGGTCGAGACGCCCATGATGCAGCCGCTTTACGGCGGCGCGACCGCGCGGCCTTTTGTGACCCACCACAATACGCTGGATGTCGATCTCTACCTGCGTATCGCGCCCGAGCTGTACCTGAAACGCCTGATCGTCGGCGGCCTGGATCGTGTCTACGAAATCAACCGCAATTTCCGGAACGAAGGAATCTCGACGCGTCACAACCCCGAGTTCACCATGCTCGAGTTTTATCAAGCCTACACCGATTACCAGGGCCTGATCGACCTGTCCTGCGAGCTTCTGAAACAAGTCGCCATCGACGCGACTGGCTCTGCCGTGGTCGAATACGACGGCCACACCCTCGACTTCGGCAACATCCGCCGCATGACCATGCGGGAAGCCGTCGGCGACGCGTCGCTGAAAGGCCACGATCTAGTCCATTCGTTCGAAAAAGTCGAGCCGACGCTGATCCAGCCCACGGTCATTTACGAATATCCGGTGGAAGTTTCGCCGCTCTCGAAGAACAACGAGCAGGATCCGGCGTTCGTTGACCGTTTCGAGATCTACGCCGCCGGCATGGAAATCGGCAACGCCTACACCGAGTTGAACGATCCCCAGGAGCAGCGCCGCCGGTTTGAATTGCAGCTCGCCATGCGCGAATCTGGAGACGAAGAGGCGCATCAAATGGACGAAGACTATCTCCGCGCCATGTCCTACGGAATGCCGCCGACGGGCGGGGAAGGCATTGGCATCGATCGTCTGGTGATGATCCTTACGAATTCAAAATCCATTCGCGACGTGATTCTGTTCCCGCTGCTTCGACCGGAAGGCGAGATCGGAATTGCGGAACGTTTAAAAAGTTTAAGCCGCGAATGAACGCGAATGAACGCGAATTTCTTATCAGCGTTCATTCGCGTTCATTCGCGGCCAACGCAAAATGTTTGAACTGTTTGTAGCGCGGCGATACCTCCGAGCCAAACGAAAGCAAGTGGTGATCTCGGTGATCACGGTCATCTCCGTTATCGGCGTCGCTGCCGGAGTTATGGCTATGGTTATCGCACTCGCGATCAATACCGGCTTCAGCTCCACCTTGCAGAAAAATCTTTTGGGCGCGACCGCCCACGTCATGATCCAGGAAAAGGAACCCGGCGAAGGAATCCTCGGGTGGGAGCAGATCGCTGCCCGGCTTCGCCAGCTACCCTACGTAGTAAGCTCGGCTCCCGGCCTCTACGAACCTTCTTATATTCGCGGCCCGGTCCGCAGCACCGGCGCGATCGTCAAAGGCGTCTCGGTCGATTCGCTTCCCGACGCTCTCAAGCCACCGCAGCTCAAATCGGGATCTATTGATGGCCTCCGCGATCCTGGCGTGCTGCCCGGCATCGTGCTCGGATCGCGTTTGGCCGATTCCATTGGAGCCGTACTCAACAAACAAGTCACTCTGATGATCCCCGAAGGCGAGTTAACGCCCTTCGGCCCACGCCCCACCTTCAAGCGATTCGTGGTCTCTGGAATCTTCGAGACCGGATTCTATGACGTGGACAACAACTGGGCCTACACGTCCCTTTCAGCCGCTCAAAAAGCCTTCGGCCTGGACGACGTAGTTAACAGCATCGACCTCCGGCTCGGCGACATCTACAAATCCCCGGATGTCGCCCGCGAAGCCGAAGCCATCATCGGTCCGAAACTCGCGGCGCTCACCTGGCAGGAGCAGAACCGCCCGATCCTCAGTGCGCTCCGCAGCGAGCGGATCGTCACGGTCATTACGATCGGCCTGATTCAAATCGTCGCGGCTCTGAACATCTTGATCGCGCTGGTCATGATGGTCATGGAAAAACATCGCGACATCGCGATCCTGATGTCGATGGGCGCCCGGGCGAAACAGATCCGCAACATCTTCATCTACGAAGGTGTGCTCATCGGAAGCGTGGGCACCGCCATTGGCTTGGTCGTAGGCTACACCCTGTGCTACTTCGCCAATCTCTACCGCTGGATTCCCTTGGACGAACAGGTCTACTCGCTAGCGTATGTTCCCTTTGACGCCCGCTGGATCGACGGCGTCTGGATTGCCGCAGCCGCCCTGGCCGTCAGCGTTGTGGCGACGCTCTATCCTGCCCGCAGCGCGACCCGCATCTTACCCGTCGAATCCCTGCGTTATGAGTAACTTACGATAGGGTATTAACCGTAAGTTGACATTGAATCGTCCTTAGGGATACTCTATCTGAAACAGGTTTGTGTTGGCGGTAACAGCGTTTTGATGCCGCTGGGGTTCGTCTTTAAAAGTAATTTTTGGGGAAAGGGTTTAAAGTCTATGCGAAATCGCATCTCCTTGTTGTTTCTCGCTCTGGTACTCGTGTGCCTGAGTGCATCAAGCGTCATGGCCCAAATCAATGCCACTGCAACTTTGCAGGGCACCGTGACGGACAAATCGGGCGCCGTCATCCCGAGCGCTGAAGTCAAAGCCACGAGTAAGCAGACCAATGAAGTGCGCTCGGCGACCTCGAACGGCTCCGGATTGTACAGCTTCAATCTACTGTCTGCCGGTATCTACGAAGTCCGCGTTACGGTCCGGGGATTCTCTATCGCGGTATTCGAGAATGTCGAGCTCTCCGTTGGCCGCACCACCACCATCGACGCTCAGCTATCGCCAAGCGCCCAAGCCGATACGGTCACCGTGGAAGCTGGCGGCGCGGCTCTGGTGGACATGACCAAGACCGATGTGAGCTTACCGATTACGACGCAGCAGATCGAGGATCTGCCCTTAAACGGGCGCGATTTCGTGAATTTGGCATACCTGGCGCCCGGCGCGCGTCCCGTCAACTCTTACGATCCGACCAAGAACCGGATCGGCGTGTTTGCGGTGGACGGTTCGAGCGGCCGCAATGTCAATGTGACCGTGAACGGCGTCGATGACAAGGACAACACCGTAGGCGGACCGGTGATGCAACTACCGCTCGAAGCCGTCCAGGAATTCCAGATCAGCACCCAGCGCTTCTCGGCCGCGAACGGCCGCAGTGAAGGCGCTCTGATCACGGCGATTACGAAGAGCGGAACGAATACACCGCATGGGTCGCTGTATCTCTTCGATCGCAACCAGGCGATGAATGCCAACGATTATTTCTCCGAGCAGGGCGGGAGCCCCAAGCCCGACTATGGCCGCCAGCAGTTCGGTGGATCCATTGGCGGGGCAGTTCGAAAGGATACCGATTTCCTGTTCTTCGCCATCGAGCGCGAGCGCGAGGCAACCAGCATCGCAGTCAATCCCACCTACTACAACGAGTTGTTGCTGGCCAAGAATGCCGGGTTAGCCGCTCAGCCGGCGACCTCCATTCCGGAGCCCTATTTCGACTGGCGCTACAACGGGCGCTGGGACCATCACATTAACGACAAGAACAACATTTTTGCGAGCTATTCCAACCAGCACAATAACGGGCTGAACGACCAGTCAGCTTCCAACAACGATTTGACCGCTGGAAATTTCACCACCAACCAGTTGATCCTTGCGAGCATCAACCTCAATTCGGTGATCTCGCCGACAGTGGTGAACGCCGCGACGGTGGGCTACCAGTATTGGAACAACCTGATCGACTCAACCACCAAAGTCCCGACGGTGACGTTTGGCAGTGGCGAATACTTCGGAACCAACGGCAACGTTCCGCAGCAGTCGTTTCAGAGGAAGTGGCAGTTCAAAGACGATTTGTCGATCACCAAGGGCAAGCACAATTTTAAGGTAGGCTTTGATTACTTGTACGAGCCCTCGCTGGGCGGCTTCTTCGAGTTCACGCCCACACCGGCGGTTACGTTCTTCGACGATCCCAGCAAGATTCTGAGCGACAAAGCGGACTACCCGCTGGGCTTCGCGACTCCCGGTGCAGTTTCCGGCATCGCGGAAACCGCGGGCAATCCCTATTTCCTTCTAAGCGCGAAGATGTTCGGCGTGTATTTCCAGGATGACTGGAAGGTTAGCCGTCGTCTGACGGTCAACCTGGGCCTGCGCTGGGACAAGGACTTCAATCTCGTCGGAGGTTCGGCACAATCCTTGAGCCGGACCTATCTGGAGTTGAAGGCCATCGGTAGTTCCTACGCGGCGATACCGCAGGACGACAACAAGGACTTCAGTCCTCGCGTCGGTTTTGCTTACGACCTTACGGGCAAGGGTAAGCACGTGGTCCGTGGAGGTTTCGGCATCTACTACGGCCAGACCTTCGAAAACATTCCCTTGTTCATGATTCAGCAGTCCAACCCCACAATTTTCGCCACCACCCTCAGCCTGGCCAACCCGTCGGCTCCGCAGGCAGGCGTGCCGCCTAGCACGTCCGCCGATCTAGTCCCCGGGACCAACAAGCTTCTGTCGCAATGGCAGTATGGAATCGATCCGCTCCCGGTGCCTCCACCGCCGCCGACCAAGCTGCCGGCAGGATCAGCAGGGCGTCTGATGGATCCCAGCTATCACAATCCTTACACGGAACAGGAGAACATCGGATATGCGTGGTCGATCAATGACAGCAATGTCATTGAGGTGGACTATGTACACGTGCTTGGATTGCGCGAGAACAAGAACGTTAATATCAATCCCAAGAATCCCAATATCACTGGCGCTCCACGTATCTTGACGGCAGCTCTCTCAGCCGCAGGGCAGCCAGTCTTAGCAGGGGTTACCGATTCCATGTCGGTCGGACGATCGCGCTACGACGGTTTCAATGTCGCCTACCGGAGACGTTTGAGCAAGCGTGTCAGCCTGAATACCAGTTACGTGCTTTCGCGCGCGCTTTCCTACCGCGGCGCCGCGGCCAGCTATAGCAACGCTCCGTCGAATGTCTTGAATTACCTGGCGTCGTACGACTTCGGACCGACGCCCTCCGACGAAAGGCATCGATGGGTCCTGAGTGGCGTGGTCAAAATGCCGTGGGGCATCCAGTTCGCCCCCATCATGCAGCTCGCCTCCGCCCGGCCCTATAATCCGGTCCAGGGAGTCGACTATTTCGGTTATGGAACCTCTGGTACTGGCGAGCAGGCTGTGTTGTTAAAGAGCGATCCCAACAATTTTTTGGGGACTGCAAAGTACAGCGCGGCGCAAGTCGGGCAGTGCCTGAGCGCCGGAAACTGCTTCATCTCAACCTACGACGCGGCGCGCGGTATTCCGTTCTTCCAGTTCGACGCGCGCTTCAGCAAGGGAATCACGCTGCGTGAACGCATGCACCTGGAGTTCTTCTTCCAGGCCTTCAACCTGACCAATCGCGCCAATTTCGGCGGCAACTACAGCAACAATATCCGCTCTTCAGCCTTTGGCCAACCTGCAGGATTCATCGCTGCTTCGAGCGTTGTAATTCCGCAATTCTTCGCGGGTGAGGCAGGATTTACGTTCCGTTTCTAAGACTTGTTGTTGGGGAGAAGAAGGACCGGTGGCTTGCCACTGGTCCTTTTTCGTTTGTACCAGCAATCCGGCACACCGTAACCGCAACGCAAATTCTCCCACATACTGGTTCCTCAGTTGACAAACCCCTCCCTTTGGCCGTAGTCTGGCATTAATTGCTTTCGCTGGTCTCATCCAGCTTCAGGGATTCGCCGCCGTAGTTCTCGAAAGGACTTGGGTGGCCATGAAAAAAGTCAGTTTGCGATTTCTTATCGCTCCGGTACTCGTGTGCCTGAGCGCCGTTTCTCTGTTCGGACAAGCCAATACGACCGCTACATTGCGCGGCACCGTGATGGACAAGACCCAGGCTGTGATTCCTGGAGCCGAGGTCAGGATCACCGGCACGGAAACCGGCCTTGCCCGTTCCGCAACCAGTAACGCCGAAGGCAGCTACGTCTTCAACCTTCTTCCCGCCGGACATTACAATGTCCGTGTTACCGTCAAGGGATTCAACATCGCGGCGTTTGAAAACGTCGAGCTGACGGTCGGCCAGACCACCACCATCGACGCGACGCTCGCGCCGAGCGCGCAGGCCGAGACGGTGACGGTCGAATCGAACGGCGCCACGCTGGTCGATATTCAGAAAACCGACGTCAGCCGTCCCATTACCCCGGCTGAAGTCGAAAACATGCCGCTGAACGGCCGCGACTTCGTCAACCTGGCCCTGCTGGCCCCTGGCGCGCGTCCCATGCCGTCCTACGACCCCACCAAGGCCCGTATCGGCGTCTTCGCCACCAACGGCTCCAGCGGCCGCAACGTCAATATCACCGTCAACGGGATCGACAATAAAGACGGCACGGTCGGCGGACCAGTCATGCAGCTTCCGCTTGAAGCGATCGAGGAATTCAACATCTCCACGCAGCGCTTCTCCGCCGCCAATGGACGCAGCGAAGGCGCCGCGGTCAACGTCATCACCAAATCAGGCACCAATAACTACCACGGTGTTCTGTATTTCTTCGATCGCGACAAGCCGTTCAACGCGCTGAATTATTTCGAAGAGACAGCCCACGGTGGCAGTGGCCAGAAGGCCGATTTCAGCCGCCAGCAGTTTGGCGGGTCCATCGGCGGGCCGGTCCAGAAAGACAAGACATTCCTGTTCTTCGCTCTCGAACGCGCCCGCGAGCAGACCAGCCTCAACATCAGCGGACCGACGTTTACCGAACTGAGCCTGCTTCCCGCCAGCTTCGGCGCCAATCCCGTGCACTCCTTGCCGACGCCGTATTTCGACTGGCGCTACAACGGGCGCGTGGATCATCGTATCGACGAAAAAAACAACGTCTCGTTCAGCTATGCGAACCAAAACAATCGCGGTTTGAACGACCAAGCCACGTCCACGCTGATCCAGAATAACTTCACCACCAACCAGCTCATCATCGCCAATGGCTCTTGGAATTCGGTAATCACGCCAAACATCGTCAACGCGGTGACGCTTGGCTATCAGTATTGGCACAACGTGATTCAGACGCAAGATCCCTCGCTTCAATACGCATTTCCGGCTGGAAACTTCGGAACCGCGGGGGCCGTGCCGCAGGAGAGCGTTCAGCGCAAGTGGCAGTTCAAGGACGACATCGCTATCACCAAAGGAGCGCACTCCTTCAAGACCGGGTTCGATTATCTGTGGGAACCGCAGCTCGGCGGCCTGCTTGCCTCCAGCTTCAGCGGTGTGCTCCTCTTCAATGACAACCCCAGCGTGATCCTGGGCAACACCAACGGAAAATATCCGAACGGATTCGCATCGGCCGGTGCCATCCAGTCGTTCACCTATGGCAACGGAGGCAATCCATATTTCTTCCTCTCTGGGAAAATGTTCGGTCTGTACTTCCAGGACGACTGGAAAGTGAAACGCAACCTGACCATCAACCTGGGGGTGCGCTGGGATAAGGACTTCAATCTCAACGGCCACGAGGAACAAGCGACCGCGCGGGCGTTTTTAGACTTGCAAAAGATCGGCAGCCCCTACGGCTCGCACGTTCCTAACGATGACAACAAGGACTTCAGCCCGCGCTTCGGGCTCGCCTGGGATGTGAAGGGCAACAGCAAACACGTCGTTCGCGTCGGCTACGGCTTGTACTACGGTCAGACGTTCATCAATATCCCGCTGTTCATGATCCAGCAAGCGAATGCGTCGATTTACACGACCACGTCTTACACCACGTCGAGCATCATTCCCACCACGGGGCAGCCGCTTTCGGCCTTCCGCTTCGGCGTTGACCAGTTGCCCATCCGCGCGCCAGGAGGATCGCAATTGATCGGCTCCGCGACGGTGGGGCAAAACGTCGACCCCAACTATCGGAATCCCTACTCGCAGCAATGGAACGGTGGATACACCTGGGCCATCACGTCGGATTCGGTGATTGAAGCCGAATACGTTCACGTGCTCGGATTGCACGAAAGCAAAACGATCGTAGTCAATCCGACCCTCAATGGTGCACCGCGCGCTACTGACGCGCCGTTTACGGCCGCTGGAATTCCACTATTTGGCCGGGTCTCGGACTACATGTCCATCGGCCGCAGCCGATACGACGGAATGAACCTGTCGTATCGCCGCCGGCTGAGCAAGCGCTTCTCCGCCAACGCGACCTACACGCTGTCGAAAGCGGTCGCCTACAACGGAAACGCAGCCGCATTCGGCAACGCTCCCACCGATCTGCGCCAGTGGTTCTCGCCGGAAGATTTCGGCCCGACGCCTGCTGACGAACGTCATCGGATCACCATCAGCGGCCTGGTAAATCTGCCGTGGCGCTTCGAGTTCGCGCCGATCATGCAGTGGGCCACAGGACGTCCGTGGACTCCGCTCGAAGGTCAGAACGACAGCTACAACTTCGGCGGCGGCGCGGGAAATACACATGCGGTCACGCTCGACAGTGCTCCGAATGATCTGACACAGACCAAGACGTTTTCGGTGGCCCAGTTGCAGGCGTGTCTCTATGCCGGCACCTGCCACCAGATCGGTTACAACACCATGCGCGGGGAAGATTTCTTCCAGCTCGACGCCCGTTTCAGCCGTGACTTCAAGTTTGGCGAAAAAGCGCATCTCCAGCTGATCTTCCAGGCGTTCGATCTGACCAATCGCGCCAACTTCGGCGTCAACTATCAGACCAGCATCCGAGCGGCCACCTTCGGCCAACCGACCAACTTCATCGGCGGTACCGGCGTGATCGTGCCGAAGTCGTTTTCGGGCGAGTTCGGCGCAAAGTTCAGCTTCTAGTAGCGTAGGACAGGCCATCGTTGTTGGTGGCCTGTCTTTTCCGGTGTTGCGGCTCGGCAGACGACAAGAACCGATCGTCTGCCCACTGGTACGTTCTAGAATGGTGTTCGATGCCGAAGCTCATCGAAGCACCCACTCGGATCCCGGTTCCTGGCAACAAGTTGGTCGACGAATACGTCGGCCGCATCAATTCGCGCGACCGGAGTGTCTCTATCGCCCACATGCGCAGCCCCGCCGGGTGGTCCGAGCCTGGCCAGCGTCCCGAATTCGACGAATACACCGTGGTTCTCACCGGCGCGATGAACGTCGAGCACGAAGGCGGCATAATGGAAGTGGGCGCAGGCCAGGCCGTAATGGCGCAGAAAGGCGAATGGGTCCGGTATAGCACGCCGAAGGGTGCAGAATACGTCGCCATCTGCCTGCCGGCGTTCAGTCCGGACACGGTGCATCGGGACGCATGAAACTACGTTTCCATGGCAATTCGCTTCGTTTGAGGCTCAGCCAGTCTGAGGTGGCTCGGCTGGCTGAAGCCGGCGAGATCGAGACGCGCACGGATTTTCCAGGGGACCAAACGCTTTCCTATTCTGTCGAATCCGGCGATTCGAATGTCGTCAGATTCGAGAACGACACCATCCAAGTGATTGTGGCCAGAGGCGAGGCGAAGCGCTGGATCGAAACGGATCAAACCGGTATCGAATACCAAATCGGTCCGCTCAAGGTCTTGATCGAGAAAGACTTTCAGTGTCTTCACAAACCCACTCCGGAGGACGCCGACGCGTTTCCGAATCCGGCAGTCCTCCCCTAAAGTCAGGATTGACACTTCCGCCGCGGCCACACTATCATGTAGTGTTAATCGCACTCACAAAGAGCGATCCCGCTCGTCCTGAGTAACTTATGATCAAAGTCGAAGGGCTCACCAAGCGATACGCCCGCAAAGTCGCAGTCGATAACATTTCCTTTGAAGTTGAGAAGGGACAGATAGTCGGCTTCCTCGGTCCCAACGGGGCAGGCAAGACCACTACCATGCGCGTCCTGACCTGCTTTCTGCCGCCGACTTCCGGGTCGGCGACGGTGGCCGGTTTCAACGTTCTGGAGCAGCCGATGGAAGTGAAGAGACGCATCGGCTATCTGCCTGAGACGCCGCCGGTTTATCCGGAAATGGAGGTTCACGAATATCTCGAATTCGTGGGCCGCATCAAGGGCGTTCCTAGCGGCGATCTGCTGCGGCGCGTCAACGAAGTCTCGGAAAAATGCGCCGTGACCGACGTTCGTAAGACGTTAATCGGCAAGCTTTCCAAGGGCTACAAGCAGCGCGTAGGGCTCGCCCAGGCGATCATCCACAACCCCGACGTGCTGATTCTGGATGAACCCACCGCCGGCCTCGATCCGCACCAGATCATCGAGACGCGCGACCTGATCAAGGGACTTGCCGGCGAGCATACCATCATTCTTTCGACGCATATCCTGCCCGAGGTCGAACAGACCTGCGAGCGCGTCATCATCATCGCCAAAGGCAAGCTGGTGGCGATGGATACCGTGGCGAACCTGACCAGCCGGTTGCGCGGAGCCGAGACCGTAGCACTGGAAGTGCTGGCATCGGACGCGGCGATCGTGCAGCGGAGCCTGGAGCAAGTGGCCGGCGTCAGCCGCGTGATTCCGAAAGATCATCGAGACGGAAAGTTCAATTTCACCGTCGAAAGTTTAGAGGGGCGTCACATTCGTCCGGGCCTGGCGAAGGCCGTGGTCGACTCCGGATGGGAGTTGAATGAGTTGCACGCCGTCGGGCTGAGCCTGGAAGAGATCTTCCTGCAATTGACCGCAACACCCGATGAACACGCCGCTCCGGCGCCGGCCGTCGAAACGGTGGGCTCACTACAAACACCGGGAGAACCACAATGAGTACCTGGACCATTGCGAAAAAGGAACTGAACAGTTATTTCCGCTCGCCGATCGCGTACGGCGTAATGGCGTTTTTCGCGCTGATCGCGGGATATTTTTTCTATGTCGCGGTAGTGTATTTCGTGCGGCGCGGGATTGAAAGCTCCATGATGGGGCAGTCGTTTCCCATGGACGTGAACGAGTTCGTGGTGCGCCCTGTTTTCTCGAACATCAGTGTGATCGGGCTGTTCCTGATCCCGATGATTACCATGCGGCTGTTTGCCGAAGAGAAGCGCACCGGCACCATCGAACTGCTGCTCACCTCGCCGATCAGCGATCTCAGCATCATTCTCGGCAAATGGATCGGGGGAATGATTCTGTATACGGCGATGCTGGGACTATCCGCGCTGAGCATGCTGGTGCTATTCGCCTACGGCCAACCGGACTGGCATCCGATCGCAATCGGCTACCTGGGTCTGCTGCTGCAAGGCGGGGCGCTGCTGGCCATCGGAACGTTCATTTCGAACTGCACGAAAAATCAGATCGTGGCGGGCGTCGCGGGTTTCGCGATATGCCTGCTGCTGTGGGTGCTGGATTGGGTCTCGTCGTTTGAGACCTCCATCGGCGCGCGCATTCTTTCGTACCTGTCGGTGCTTCAGCATTTCGATTCGTTTGGAAAAGGCGTGCTGGACTCGAAGGACATCATTTACTATTTGTCGGTGATTTTCGTTGGTTTATTCCTGACAGCGCGCTCGATGGAGTCGCTCAGGTGGAGGGCGTAATATGAACAACTCTTGGTTGAAGGCCCGTCAAACCAAGTTCGCGTTGTATGCGACCGTGTACACATTGATCGTGGTGGCAGTGGTGGGAACGGTCAATTTTCTTGCGAATCGTTACAACAAGACCTACGACGCGACTAAATCGAAGAAATTCACGCTCTCCGATCAGACCCTGAAGATCGCGAAGAATCTCAAACAGGACGTGACCATTACGTACTGGGACAAAGCGACGAACTTCCAGGGCGCGCACGATCTGCTGGATCGTTACAAGAATCTGTCGCCTAAGATCGACGTGCAGTATCAGGACGTCGACAAGAAAAAGACAGCGGCGATTGCCGCGGGCGTGAAAAGCTACGGCACCGTATTCGTCAACGTCGGCAGCAAGCAGCAGGAAGCGAAATCCCTTTCCGAGGAAGAGATCACCGGAGCGCTGGTTCGCGCCATGAAGGGCGGGGAGCGCACAGTGTGCTTCGTTCTCGGCGCGGGGGAGCACGCGCTGGACGATAGCGGCCGCGACGGGGCATCCCGGGCGAAAGAGTTGCTGGAGAAAAATAACTACAAGACGCAAACCGTGAAGTTGCTGCAAAAGCCTGATGTTCCAGCCGAATGCACAATCTTAGTTGTGGACGGACCCAAGCGCGACTACACGGCGCCTGAAGTCGCCGCGATGAAAAATTACGTCGAAAACGGCGGACGCGCGCTGTTCATGCTGGACCCGCCGCTGAATTTTGCGCAGATGCAGATCGACGCGAATCCTGGATTGACCGATGTTCTGGCAGCCTGGGGCGTCACCCTGGACAAAGACCTGGTGATCGATGCCAGCGGCGTCGGCCAGATCTTCGGCCTGGGCGGCGAGGTGCCGCTGGTGGTGAGCTACGAGTCGCACGCGATCGTGCGGGAAATGAAAGAAACGCCCACGGCGTTCCCCATCGCGCGGTCGATCGAAGTGAAGAACGGCGACAAGACTACGGTCGAAAAGCTGTTCGCAACGGGCGAGGAGAGTTTCGGGACGATGAATCTGAATTCACCCGAGATCCGGGCCAGCAAGACCGATAAGAAAGGTCCGCTGACATTGGCTGGCGCGGGGACCTATAACACCGGCAAGGAAAGCGGGAACGGCCGCTTCGTTGTGGTCGGGAATGCGGGCTGGTCGTCGAACGGATTCATCTCCTTCCGGGGAAATCGCGACCTGTTTATGAACATCATGAACTGGCTGTCGTCAGACGAAGATCTGATTTCGATTCGTCCCAAGGAGCCGACCGATAGCCGGCTGAATATGACCTCGCGGCAGATGACCATGGTGGAGTATTTCAGCGTGTTCTTTATTCCGCTGATGATCGTATTCGCGGGCGTCGGCGTGTGGTGGAAGAGAAGATAACAGCAGACAATGAAGCCAGTCCGATTATTGATTGCTGCGGTTCTGATGGCGGGGCTCGGTGTCGCCGTCTATTTTTCCAACAAATCGGAAGCCGCCAAAGAGGGCAAGCCCGCTAAGGACGCCGCGCCGAAGATTCTTGCGCTCGACGAAAAGAACATTGCGCAATTTGAAATCAAAAAGCGCGACGGCACCGATACCGTCGCCAAGAAAGACGATTCCGGCAAATGGTCGCTGCTCACGCCGGCACTTCCCGCCGATCAGAACGCGTGCAACGCCGTCACGACCGCAGTCTCCAGCTTGACCTCGGAGCGCGTGGTGGATGAGAACGCCACCGATCTGGCGTCCTATGGCCTCGCGCCTGCGCTCGACGAAGTGACGTTCACGTTGAAGGACGGCAAGAAGCCGAAGCTACTGATCGGCGATCAGACGCCCACCGGCAATGCCGTTTACGCCAAGGTAGACGGAGATCCGCGGCTGTTCACCATGGGCAGTTTCAACAAAGACAGCCTGGACAAGGACTACAAACAGCTCCGCGACAAACGTCTGATGACCTTCGATCAGGACAAGATCAGTCGCGTCGAACTAACCGCGAAGAAGGCCTCCATCGAGTTCGGACGAATTAATCAGAACGAATGGCAGATCCTGAAGCCCAAGCCGCTGCGCGCCGACGGATTCCAGGTGGAAGAACTGGTCCGCAAGGTGAAGAACGGCGAGATGGATACCAACGTCTCCGATGAAGACGCGAAGAAAATGGCCGGCTCGTTCGGTTCGGCGACCCCTGTAGCGACGGTGAAGGTCACCGATGCGAGTGGCACGCAGACGCTGGAAGTTCGTAAATCGAAAGACGACTATTTGGCGAAATCGAGCGTGGTGGATGGCGTCCATAAAGTCACTAAGGACCTGGGCGAAGGCGTCGACAAAGCGCTGGACGATTTCCGCAACAAGAAGTTGTTCGACTTCGGATTCGCGGATCCGACCAAAGTCGAGATTAAAGACGGCGCGAAGACCACTACGTTTGAAAAGACCGGCGACAAGTGGATGGCGGGCGGCAAGCAGATGGACGCCACCAGCATCCAGGCGCTGATCGACAAGTTGCGCGACCTGGCTGCCACGAAGTTCGTGGAGAGTGGATTCACCACGCCGGCGGTCGAAATGACCGTGGTATCAAACGACGGAAAGCGGACCGAGAAAGTCCAGATCGCTGAGAACGGGATCGCGCGGCGGGATGGCGAGGCGTCGATTTACCAGCTCGACCCGAACGCGGTGAGGGATGTTCGAGGCGCGGCGGGAGACGTGAAGGAAACTGCACCTGCGGCGGCTCCCAAGGCATCCAAAAAATGACGACGCGTGACCGATTCGAAGACCAGCCGGTCTGGGGACCGGCTCGCCGGCTAGACTGCCGGCCTCACAAATAGTGCCTACTGGTCTCCTCACCGACCTGTATCAGCTCACCATGGCGGCGGGCTATTTCGAGGCAGGCAAGGCCGGCGAACGCGGCACGTTCGAGCTGTTCGTCAGGCGGCTGCCGCCGGATCGCAACTTCGTACTGGCCGCGGGCCTGCAACAGGCGGTTGAGTATCTTCTCAATCTGCGCTTCACTTCCGAAGAAATCGCGTATCTGCGCGGGCTGCCGCAGTTCGCTCACACTAGCGGCGGATTTTTCGACATGCTCGCCTCGCTGCGTTTCACCGGCGACTTGTTCGCGGCCCCGGAGGGCACTCCGCTGTTTGCGGGCGAGCCGTTTTTGACGCTGCGCGCGCCGCTGATTGAAGCGCAGATCCCGGAAACATTTCTGCTGGCGACGATCGGGTTTCAATCCATGATCGCGACCAAGGCCGCACGCGTGGTGAAGGCAGCGCTCGGTCGCGGCGTGGTGGAGTTCGGAACCAGGCGCGCCCATTCTCCCGAAGCTGGAACGCTCGCGGCGCGTGCGGCGTACATCGGCGGATGTGAAGGAACCAGCAACACCGAAACCGGAATGCGCTTCGGAGTGCCGGTGTTCGGAACCTGCTCGCATGCTTGGGTGATGTCTTTCCCGCATGAGCGCGAAGCGTTTGAGCAGCTTCAAAAGCTTCTGGGCGAGAGCACGGTTTATCTGATCGACACCTACGATACGGTGGAAGGCGCGCGCCGGGCGGCGGCGCTCGGGAAACCGTTATGGGGACTGCGGCTCGATAGCGGAAACCTGGTGGAACTGGCTCCGGCGGTTCGGAAAATATTGGATGACGCCGGATTGCGTGACGCGAAAATCATGGCGACCGGCGATCTGAACGAGCACAAAATCCATGAGCTGGTGGCGGCTCGGGCGCCCATCGATATGTTCGGCGTGGGGACCGAGTTGGCGACGTCGGCGGACGCGCCCTATCTGGGCGTGGTGTATAAACTCGTTGAGTTGGAGACATCCGGAAAAGCCGCTATCAAGAGATACACGCTCAAGCTGAGCGAGGACAAGCACACGCTGCCGGGCTCGAAACAGATTTTCCGGTACGCGGATCATGACTTGCTGGCGCGATCGACGGAGTGCCCGTCGTGCCCGCCGGGCTCCGCTCCGTCAGAGGCGCTGCTGCGTCCTGTCATCATTGGAGGACGTCTGGTGGAGCCGCTGCCAACGGCAACGCAAGCTCGGAAGTATGCCGCGGAATCGCTGGCGAAGCTTCCGGCCCCGTGCCACAGTTTGTTCGAGAATCCAGGCGCATGGAAAGTTGACGTGAGTACCGAGCTCGAATGCTTATATGAGCGGGTAAGACAAGGTGTCGCCCAATGAAGACGGTGTTCTTCGACGTCGACACGCAGATGGATTTTATGTTTCCCTCGGGCGCGCTGTACGTGCCGGCGGCGGAACGGATCATCGATCGCGTCGCGGCGCTGAATCAGTTCGCAGCTTCTCACGGAATTTCTTTGATTTCGACCATGGACGCGCATACTGAAGACGATCCGGAATTCAAAGAATATCCGCACCATTGCGTCGCCGGGACGCTGGGCCAACGGAAGCCTTCGGCTACGCAAGTGGGGCAGATCATCGTGGAGAAACAGAAGCTGGATTGCTTCACGAATCCCGAGTTGCCGGGATTACTGGAGCGTCTGGGGGCGGGGCGCTACGTGGTGTATGGCGTGGTCACGGAGATCTGCGTCAAGTTGGCGGCGATGGGGTTACTGAAGACCGGCGCGCGTGTGGAGATCGTGAGTGATGCCGTCCGGAGTCTGTCGGAAGAGGCCGCGGAGAAGGCGCTTGCGGAGTTTCGTGCGGTGGGCGGCGTGGTGACGACGGTGGGCGTTGTAACGGGCTGACTCACGCAGAGGCGCAGACAAGCGCAGAGTTACGCAGAGTGGAACCACCATTTAATGCCCTCGAAAACGGTGGGCACAAACAGGCCGATGTGATGAACCGCCCGCGACGCGGCATAAGTCGTGTTCCGGATCGCCGCCCGGAGACGGCGCGCTAGCGTCATTCGAGGAATGTGGATCGCGTCGATGGGGCCAGGTAGCGACGCAGGGATCAGGCGGCGGCGCAAGATCGCCACGCGGTCGGATGTGGTTGCGACCAGGCTGGTATGCAGCCACAGCTCGTGTTTGTTCGAGCCTTGAATCGGCGACCAGCGATAGCGATCGAACCAGCGGTGGACGTCAGGCGGGAGTTGCGCGATTTCTTCCACTTCAATCGCACAATCGAACCACGATTTCGCGAGTAAGAAGGCCACAGCTTCGAGGCGCCTAACGCTAGGCGAGTGAAGCGCGCGCCATTCCGCCCAGAATGCGGGATCGCGATGCGTGTCGAGAAAATTTGCAAGTTCCCATACATGAAATGCTTTCACGTTTCCGCGCAGAAGATGCCGTGTGAGGTGTAGCGCGGCGTAGCCCAGCTTGTCGACCAGCGCGAGTTGATGGCCGCAGCGGCGCGTCCAGAAATCGTCCACGCCGTCGGCGGGAAGACGTTCGGTTTCGGGGTCCCAGAAGCGGAAGTGAACTTCGACGGCGGGCGGAAGATCGGGATCGAGATAATCGCCGCGCCACTGCCAACCTGTTTTGCGAACCATCGTTGGCAGGTGATCCATGGCGAGCCCTTCCATGCGTCCAATGGGCTCATAGCCGAGCGCAAGCAGCGCGTCGCGAGCTCTTTCTTTTTCCGATGGCGGGACGTACAGGTCGAGATCGTACTGAACACGCTGGTTCAGTTCGGGCGTGAAATCGGGGACGTGTGTGAAGCCCTTCAGAACTACGTGATCGAGCGCAGGTGCGATTTCAGCATAGGCGGTTGCGATGCGCTCGACTCGAATTGCGTTGCGTTTCAATGCCTCGTGCGGGCGTCCTTGCAACGATTCGAGCAGCGGCGTGAGCTGATGGCGATCGGCGAACTCGGGACTCGCAAGCAGCTCGTCGGGGAACTTCATCGCTCCAGCAAATCGATGGCGGCGTCAAGATCGGAATATTCGAGCGAGAAAACCTCGCTGGCGGCGAGCAGCGTGTTGAATGCCGCCTGCTGTTCGGAAGAGATGCGCGCGTCCCACCAGTAGAAGATCGGTTCGCAAATTTCGCGGGCTGCGGACTGGTCCACGCGAGTCAGTTGATTTCGATTTGCGCGGCGCAGGATTACGATGCGATCCACCTGTGTATTCGTCGACGTGTGCAGCGCGTTGGTATGCACATTGAGCGACATGGTTCCATTGCCGCGGCGCGATGGGGCGATGGACGCAAGTTCCGGGAACAGACCCGGAGCGTCGGGACGGAGCCGGACGCGATGCGGATGACCGAGTACCATCCGCTCCCCGGCGCGATTGCGGATAAGGTAGCTGGCGTCATCACTCAGATAAGTCCAGCCGCGGCGTGCGCAGGCGTAGGAGAGCGAACTTTTGCCGGCTTCGGAGTCGCCGCACAGCAGGACTCCTCGGCCGTTGCGCGCGACGCAGGCGGCGTGGAACGGAGTCAGGTGCAGAGAGACGATCAATTCAAGCGCCATGCCTTCCAGGAAATGGTAGCGGAAATACGCGGTGTCTTCGACGGCGGACGCGGTGAGCCAGGCGACTCCGCTGCCTGTGTTGGTGTCGCACACGCCCAGGTTTTTCGCGTCGGCGACGAAGGCGAACAGATGCGAGTGGGGGTGAAATTCCGACGTCTCGGGCAGCGGGGGGCGCTCGGAAGAGACATGGAACGAAAGGACGATGGGAGGCTGGTTGAAGGTGCATCGCCATGGATCCCATTCCAGGTGCGCAGCCTCGAACACGGCTGGAGAGTTAGACGCTACAACCACGGGAAAACCGAGTGGATAGAACGTTTTATGGATCAAATGGCCTGGTAACAACGATTCTATCACGTGCTTGCGCGGTTATAAGATGATAGGGGCAGGAATGCGGTCGCGCTCTAAAAAAGTCGTTTTCTTCTTTCCGGCGTTTTCGAGCACGGAGGCGACAGCTCCGTTGGGTATTCTTTCGCTCGCAACACCCTTGATGCGCGCCGGATATCAGGTCCGCCTGATCGATTCCACTATCACTCCGAATTTCAAGCAGCGCGTCATCGAAGAATTGGACGATGCGCTGTGCCTGGCCGTTTCACTGGTGACGGGCCCCATGATTCGCGAAACAGTGGAGATCGCGAAGGCGGCGAAGAAATTGTATCCGGAGCTGCCCGTGGTGCTGGGCGGATGGCATCCCTCACTGTTGCCCGATCAGACGCTGGCCGCTGAGTATGTCGACGTGGTGTGCAAGGGACAGGGCGACGAGGCCATGGTCGAGATCGTGCAGAGGATCGAAGCGCGCGAGTCGTTCGAGGGAATCGACGGCGTCGGATACAAACAAGACGGGCGCATGGTGTTTAATCCGCCCCGCACGCTGAAGCCCATCACAGAGATGCCCCCGATGGCCTACCACATGGCTGATTTCGACGCCTATGAGCGCATTTGCGGGCGGCGCTGGGCGATGTACATCACCAGCCTGGCGTGTCCCTACAATTGCGGATACTGCACCAACGCGGGCGTGTACGGCCGCAAGTGGAACGCGCTGCCGGCGGCGCAGGTGGCTGAAGAGACCACGGATCTGGTGACGCGCTATGGCCTCAGTCTACTGTGGGTGGTCGACGATAATTTTCTAGTCGATCTTAACCGAGCGCTCGAGATTGCAGAAGGAATCGTTCGGACCGGCGTGAAGTTCGACTGGAGCATTCAGGCCTCGACGAATTTGACCTCTCGCCTGACTGTCGACGAGCTGAAACTGTTAAGGCGCAGCGGGCTGTCGCAGATCGTGCACGGGGTGGATAGCGGCTCGCCTCGTGTGATGAAGCTGATGAACAAGGATTTTCAGAAACTGGAGATGGTGTACGAAACCGCGGAGAAGCTGACCGCCGCTGGCATTCGTCCCTCGTTCAACATGATGTTCGGCTATCCCGGGGAGACGGAGAAGGACCGGCGGCTATCGATTGGGCTGGTGATGGACATCTGCCGCAAATATCCCGGCGCCGAGTTCTGGACCAATATATTCACGCCGTACCCCGGAGCTCCAGTGATGGAACGCGCGTTCGAGTTGGGAATCGACGTTCCCAAATCGCTGGAAGGCTGGTCCGAGTTTTTTCCGCGATATACTGTGTTGCCGTGGCTGAAGGGCGAAAAGCATCGCGAGGTCCAGACCATGCGGGAATATCTTCGGGTAGCATTCAATCGCGTTCCCATCGCCTTGTGGGACAAAAGCTGGCTGAATCGCGCGGTCTACGAGGCGATCAGCATCCCCGCGCGCTGGCGTCTGGATCACGATTTCTACAAGTTCCCGGTGGAGTTATGGGTGAAGGATCTGGTGAATCAGGTAATTTCGCCGCCCAAGCCCAAGGTGGATGCGAAGCGACTTTCCGCCGAACCCGTGACATGCTGAGGTAAGGGCATGGCCGACATTCTGCTCACGCACTCGAATCATCTGTATTCCGACCGCAAGCAGGTGCGGAAGATGCAGCCGTATCCCCCGCTCCAAACGCTGTTGGCGGCGGCTTTGCTGCGGGAGCGTGGCGATTCGGTGGCGCTGTGCGATGTCACGCTGGAGGAATCGCCTGAAGATGCGTTTCGAGTAGCGCTCGACCAGCATCGGCCGCAACTGGTCGCGGTGATCGAGGACAATTTCAATTTCCTGACCAAGATGTGTCTGACGCGCAATCGTGAGTTGTCGTTTCGTATGGCTGCGGCCGCGCGCGAAGCGGGAGTTCCCGCGATCGTAAACGGCTCCGACGCGAGTGATCGTGCTCCGGAATATTTGGAAGCGGGTTTCGATACGGTGATCGTCGGCGAGGTGGAGCGCGGCCTGGAGGTGTGGGATCGCCTGCCGGGCGGCGTGTGGCGCGCGGGCACACCCCTGACCGATCTCGATGCGCTACCCGACGCGGCCTGGGATCTGGTGGACATGGAACCGTACCGCGCGGCGTGGCAGGGCGCTCACGAATATTTTTCGCTCAACCTGATTTCGAGCCGCGGCTGCCCGTACCGCTGCAACTGGTGCGCCAAGCCAGTATTCGGATCGAACTATCATTTCCGGTCTCCTCAACGCGTAGCGCGGGAAATGTTGCGGCTGAAACGCGAATTCGGCGCCGGACACATCTGGTTTGCCGACGATATCTTCGCATTGTCGCCGCAATGGACACGCCGCTTCTCGGAAGAAGTCGAAAACCTGGGCGCCGTGGTTCCGTTTAAAATGCAATCGCGCTGCGATTTGATGACGCGCGACACCGTGGGGGCGCTGCGACGTGCCGGATGCGCCGAGGTGTGGATGGGCGCCGAATCCGGATCGCAGAAGATTCTGGACGCGATGGATAAGGGGACGCGCGTCGAACAGATCTACGAGGCTCGCGAAAACCTGCGCCGTCATGGGATTCGTGCGGGATTCTTTCTGCAGTTCGGATATCCGGGCGAGACATGGAACGAGATCGAACAAACCATCCGCATGGTGCGGGATACAGCGCCCGATGACGTCGGAATTTCGGTTTCGTATCCCCTGCCGGGGACGAAGTTCTACGATCGCGTGGCGCAGGAACTCGGGGAGAAAGTGAATTGGCGCGATAGCGACGATCTATCCATGATGTTTCGCGGCGCGTATTCGACGGAGTTTTATCGCGAGCTTGCCGACGCCGTGCATCAAGAAGTCCGCGGCGGCGACCCGCAGTGGGAACGGGTGCGCGAACTCGAAAGAGTGTCCGCGAATCCAACTTTGCTATGGACCTCCTGCTGACCCACGGCTACTTTCTGGCCGATGACCCGAAGGAGCGGGAGATCATGAAGCCCTACGCTCCGCTGGGGCTGCTGTATTTGTCCTCGCATTTGCGCGCGCGTGGATTCGACGTGGAGATTTACGATTCGACGTTCGGTTCGCGAGAAGAACTCCTTCGCATCATTGAAACCGAGCGGCCGGCGAACGTCGGCGTGTATGGAAATCTGATGACGCGGCGAAATGTTCTCGCGATTGTAGCCGCGGCGCGAGCGTGCGGTTGCCGCGTGATCCTGGGTGGGCCGGAGCCGGCGAACTATGCTCACGAATATTTCGACGCGGGCGCCCACGCGATCGTCAATGGAGAAGGCGAAGTCGCGCTGGATGCGCTGCTGCGGGCGCGCGACTTCAGCAACGTACCGGGGATTCAGTATCGGGCGGGCAACGTCATCGTCAAGAATCCCGCGGCATCTTTGATTCCGGATTTGGACGCGCAGCCTTGGCCGGATCGGGATCGAATCGATATCGACCAATACTTGAATGCCTGGCGCGCGCGGCATGGGCGCGGATCGGTATCCGTGATTACCGCGCGCGGGTGCCCGTATCACTGCCGCTGGTGCAGTCATTCGGTGTATGGAAAGACGCATCGTCGTCGGTCGCCAGCGGGTGTAGCGGAAGAGGTCGCGTGGATCGCGAAACGCTATCAGCCGGAAATGTTGTGGATGGCCGACGATGTGTTCACCATTCACCCGGGTTGGATCACGAAGTACGCCCAGGAAATGCAGCGGCGCGATTTGAAGATCCCGTTCGAGTGCATCACGCGCGCGGATCGGATGAACCGGCAGATGGCGGAAACGCTGGCCGCGCTAGGATGTTTTCGTGTATGGATCGGCTCGGAGAGCGGATCGCAGAAAATTCTGGATGCGATGCAGCGCGGCGTGCGCGTCGATCAGGTGCATGAAGCGGTGCGGCTTTTACGCGAGCATGGCATTGAGACCGGCATGTTCCTGATGTGGGGCTATGAGGGCGAAGAGCTGAGCGATATCGAGGCGACCGTGGAGCATGTAAAAACCTGCCGTCCCGATATTTTCCTCACCACCGTTTCGTATCCAATCAAAGGGACTCCGTATTACGACGACGTTGCGACGAAGCTGGTGCGGATCGGCGAATGGACCGCGTCAACGGATCGCGAAGTGCGCGTCGCGGGGAGGCATTCGCGGCGCTTTTATCAATTCGCGGATCAGTTGCTGAAAAGCGAAGTCGCGGGGCGTGTCGATGACGCCGACACCGCGCGACGCGGGCTGCGGGAATCGTACGCTGAGGTAGAGGCTTGATGCTCGCAGCGGAACGGCAACGATTTCTCGACGATTATCTGCGCATCCGGCGCGCGGAAGGGCGCGGATCGGACGATCCTGCGTACTATCTCGCCCTGCCCTATCGCGACGTTTCGAGAAAACTATCGGCGCAGTGGGCCATGCGCGCGCGAACGTATCGCTACTTCGAAAAGCGCCTGCTAGGAGGTACACCACTCGATATCCTCGATCTGGGCGCCGGGTGCGGATGGATGTCGTATCGCCTCGCATTGCGCGGGCATCGGCCGGTGGCCGTGGATATTTTGACTGACGGCCGCGACGGGCTCGGCGCGGCTCGCCACTATCCGCCATTTCCGCGCTTCGAATCCGAATTCGATCGGCTGCCATTTGCCGATGCGTCGTTCGATGTGGCCGTGTTCAATGCATCGCTGCATTATTCATCGGACTATTCGAAGACCCTGGCCGAAGCGCGGCGATGCGTGCGTGCGGGCGGGCGCATCGTGATCCTGGATTCGCCGGTGTATCGCGCGCGCGAGCATGGAGAAATGATGCGCCGCGAACGGCATGAGCAGTTTCTGGCGCAATACGGAACGGAGTCGGATCACGTGCGCAGCATCGAGTTTCTGGACCTGGCGACGATCGATACGCTGGCGCGCGAATTGCGAATCGACTGGCGTATCCACAAGCCGTGGTACGGCGTCGCGTGGCATTCGCGTCCGCTAAAAGCTTGGTGGAAGGGAACGCGGCCGCCCTCGCGCTTCTGGATTCTCGAAGGGGTCCTGCGATGATTCTGTTTTTCAATCCGCGGGCGACGAGGGCTAAAAACCGGCGCTATCCACTGTCGATTCTCGCGCTGGCGGCCATGATCGAGGGCAGGGAACACTACGCGATCGTCGACGGGAATGAGGATGACAACCCGTGTGCGTCCATGGACCGGATCATGCGCGGGACGCGCGCGCGAATGCTCGCCGTCACCGTGATGCCGGGGCCGCAGATGGCTGCGGCGATGCCTGTTTGCAAGCGGTTCAAACAGGCGTATCCGGACGTGCCGATCGTATGGGGCGGATACTTTCCATCGCTCTATCCGGATGTTGCACTCAACGCGAAGTACGTCGATTTCGTGGTGCGAGGGCAGGGTGAGGAGACCTTCGTCGAATTGCTGGCGGCACTCGAAAGCAAGAAGTACGCGGGCATTCGCGGACTGTCATACCGAGACGATTTTGGATTGCACGTCCACAATCCGGAGCGGCCGATGCGGTCGCCGGGCGATTTTCCGGTGATGCCGTATCATGCGCTCGATCCGGCGAAATATCTTTTGCCGTCGTTTCTGGGATCGCGTACGGTGGTGCATCAGGCCAGCATCGGGTGTCCATATCAATGCAACTTTTGCGGCGTCGTGGGATTCTCTGGATCGCGCGAAAAGATGGAATCGCCGGAGCGAACCGCGCAGGTGCTGGGGCTGCTGCATCGGGAGTATGGCGCGAACGCAGTCCAGTTCTACGACAACAATTTCTTCATGCGCGAGGATCACGCGCGGGAATTGGCGGACCGGCTGACGCCGTTCAAGATGAACTGGTGGTCCGAAGCTCGCGTCGACGCGGTCCTGAAATATTCGGATGACACGCTGCGCAAAATCCGCGAATCCGGATGCGTGATGATCTTCTTCGGCGTCGAATCGGGATCGAATCAGAAGCTCGCAGAGATGAAGAAACAGATCACCGCGGAGCAGTCTTTAGAACTCGCCGCGCGTCTGCGTGAAGCTCGAATTGTGCCGGAGTACTCGCTCATTTTCGGCGATCCGCGGGATTCGGAAACGGATTTCAACGAGACCGTGGCGTTCGCCAAGAAAGTCAAGCGCATCAACCCGTCCGTTGAGATCATCGTTCAAACTTACGTTCCTGTGCCGCAACGCACCGGCGAGATGTACGGAAATCTGGACAATTTCGAATTCCCGACTACCGTGGAAGAGTGGGCCGCGGATCGTTGGTTCCGGTTCGCGATGCGCAAGGATCCGGAGTTGAGCTGGCTGACGCCGGAGTTGCGTCGAAAGATTCGCGGATTCGAAACCGTGATGAATGCCCGTTGGCCGACGGTGCAGGATTGGCGGCTTCCGCAGTGGGCCCGGCTGATGCTGAAAGCGATGGGAAGCTGGCGCTACGCCGCGGACGCGTTCGACAATCCGGTGGAGCTGCGATGGATGCAAAAGATGGTTCGGCTGCGGGAACCGCGGCTCGAGAGCCTCTAAAAATATCGGCTCGCGACGCGTATCGTCTTTGGGCGCGAAGCTATGACGACGCGCCGAACGCGGTCATTTCGCTGGTCGATCGTCATCTTGAGATCCCTTCCGGGTTGGTTATCGACGTAGCGTGCGGGACCGGGCGATGGGTCGAGCGGACCGGCGGGTTCGGCGTCGACATGTCCATCGAAATGCTCGCCCGGCGGCCCGGCCGCGTGGCACAGGCTGACGCGCGCCGACTGCCGTTCGCGGATGGAGTCGCGGATATTACGTTGTGCATTTTGGCGTTGGGGTACGTATGGCCCGCCGAGGACGCGGTCGCGGAGCTGCATCGCATCACGCGCCGTGGCGGACTGATCATCGCGGCTGATCTGCATCCGGCGGCGATCGCGGCGGGATGGACGCGATCGTTTCGCGACGGCGGCGTCATCTACGAAATCGAAAATCGTCCCTATCGTCCCGACGGCGCAGTTGATCTGTATTTCGGCGAACCTGAGCGCGCGATCTACGAGCGCGCAGGTAAGGCAGAGATAGCCGAAGAGGTGCGACGGATTCCCGCAGTCTGGATGAAGCGCTGGCGCAGATGATTCTTCGCGGCGCGCGAGTGGCGTTGGGTCCCCAGCGCGCGCAACAACTCGATCTCACGATTCGCGGCGGGCGCATCAGATTTATAAACGGATCCGCGAAGAGCATCGATCTTTCCGGCCACATGATCCTGCCCGGCCTGATCAATGCCCACGACCATCTTGCCTTCAATCTGTTTCCTCTGCTCGGACGTCCACCGTATCCGAACGCGACCGCATGGGCGCACGATATTTACCATCCCGACGAGTCCCCGGTCCGCGAACAGCGCAGCGTGCGGCGTGAGACTCGACTCGCGTGGGGTGCGCTCAAAAACCTGGTGAGTGGTGTGACGACCGTCGCGCATCACGACCCAGATCCTTCTTCAGCCACCAGGAATCTTCCCGTGCGGATCGCGAAAGCAGGATGGGCGCATTCCCTCGAATTCACACCGGATCTGGCGCGACGCTTCCACGCCACTCCAGCCAATCGGCCGTTCATCGTTCACGCGGGCGAGGCTACGGACGCTGCGGGTCGCGACGAAATATTCGCACTTGATGAGCTGCGCGCACTCGATCAACGCACCGTCACCGTCCACGGAGTCGCATTCGACGCACGCGGGCTGCGGCTGATGAAACGCCGGAAGGCTTCGCTCATTACTTGTCCGGTATCGAACCTGTTCACCTTGCGGCGCACGCTGAAGCGCTCCGCATTCTCCCGTGGGATTCCAATCGCGCTGGGAACGGACTCCGCCATGACCGCTCCAGGAGATTTGCTGGATGCCATGCGCGCCGCGCGAACCATCTGGAAGCTTAGCCACGCGCGACTCTATGCCATGGTGACCAGCCTCGCCGCGACCGTGCTGCGTCTCAATGACGGACGCGGCGAAATCCGGGAAGGCGGCATCGCCGATCTGATAGTTGTCAGGGATCAAGGTCGCAGCCCGGCGGAAACGCTGCTCGATCTGCGACGCGTCGAAATGGTGATCGTCGGCGGAAAGATTCGTTTGGTCTCCGATCGCTTCACCGCGCTCGCGCCGGATTCGTTCGATCGGATCACCGTTGCGGATCGCGGCAAATTTCTGGTGGACGCGCCGGTGCGGGCGATGTTTCAGGAAACCGTGGCGCGGCTCGGCGAAGAATTCCGACTGGCGGGAAGACGCGTTCGCATCAAGTAGAACAGGTAAATCACGGTCGCGAACTGGACGATGGACGTTGCCAAGGTGATCCCGGCGATTCCCATCCAACGCGTCAGAAGCAGGTCCAGCCCGAGGTTCAAGCACGCGGCAAACGCCGCGGCGCGCAGCAGGAGCTGATTCGCCTTCATCGACGAGATCAACCGCAAGGTGAGGGCCATCACCATGGCGGGCGGAATCTGCAAGAGCGAAAAACGCTGGATCGCCGTTACCAATCCCGTATTCGCACCGGTGAACTGGCCGCGCTCGAAAAACAAACGTACCAGCGGTTCGGAAAAAACGATGAGTCCAACGATTACCGGCAGAGTAACGGCCAGGATCACCATCGCGTAGCCGCGCAGGCTCTGGCGGATGTGGGCCCAATCCTCGGTAACGGTGAGCTTCGAAAAATGTGGAAGGATGGCTGTGGCGACCGCCGATGGTCCCACGGCGATCAGAACGGTGCTCAATCGGGTACCGTAGTTCAGCGCCGCGACGCTGCCTGACGCGAGCATTGCCGCGATCGATTGATCGATGAGCGGTGCGCCGCCCAGCAGCAAGACCCCTGCGATTACTGGTCCGTATTGGCCGAGCACTTGATTTAGCGCCGCAGTGCGTCCGCACCAGCGCGGCAGGATCGGGAATCCATGCCGCACCATACTTGCCCCCAGCAACGCCGCTTCGAGTACTGTGCCGACCAGCGTTCCCGCGGCCAGCGAGTACACGCCCCACGTGTGGCTGAAGCGTAAAAGAAATGCGATGGACGCGAGGGGTGTCAATGCCGGAACCACCGCCGGCAGCGCGAAGCGGCCTTCGGTGTTGAGGATCGATCGCCAAGTGACCGATAAGGCGGTGAGCGGAACCATGGGCAGCATCACCCAGAACAGAGAGACCGTGAGCGCGAGTTTTGGCGGATCGAAACTGGACGCCATGAGATGTAGCACGCGCGACGCGAGCAATCCGAAGATCAATGCAGCCAGAATGAGCAACGCCACTGCCGCCGCCAGCACCGTGCGATACAGCCGATTCGCGGCGTCGCGTCCCTCCAATTCACGGACTTCGATGAACGTGGGGATCAGCGCGGAGTTGAGAGATCCCGCCAGAGTGTCGGTCACGAACGCCGGCAGCAGGAACGCGATCAGGTACGCGTCCAGGCCGTCGCTCATTCCAAATGCGCGCGCGGTGAAGACCACCTTCGCGGCGCCGGCCACTTTGACCAGTGCGGTATATGCACCGACTGTGGCCATCTGGAACAGGACGCGCCAGGAAACGGCTCGCGCGCGGGAAGAGACCATGCAGTAACTCAGGCTAACAGATGCTAGACTGCGTCCAAGGGTGCGGGTCGCAATCGTACATTACTGGCTGCTCGGCATGCGCGGCGGCGAAAAGGTGGTGGAAGCGCTGTGCCGTTTGTACCCCCAAGCCGACCTGTTCACGCTGTTCTACGATCCGGAAAAAATATCGCCGCTGATCCGGTCGAAACGCGTCACCGCGTCATTTCTGAATCCGCTGCGGCGGCACTACCGGTCGCTGCTACCGCTGATGCCGCTGGCGTTGGAACATTTCGATCTGCGTGGATACGACCTGGTCATTTCGAGCGAGTCGGGTCCGGCGAAAGGCGTGTTGACGGATTCGTCCACGCGCCACGTGTGTTACTGCCACACGCCGATGCGCTACCTGTGGGACCTGTATCCCGCCTATCTGCACGAGTGGACCCGATCGCGCGTGAAGCGCTGGGCCATGGCTCCGTTGGCGAATTATTTGCGCCTGTGGGATTTCGCGACGGCCGCTCGCGTGGATACCTTCGTCGCAAATAGCGAGAACGTGAAACGGCGCATCTGGAAAACGTACCGTCGTGAAGCGAGCGTGGTGCATCCGCCCGTGGACGTGGAATCGTTTTGCTGCGAGCCGGCCGAGGATTACTACCTGATGGTCAGCGAGCTGGTCCCGTATAAGCGCCTGGACAGCGCGATCGCGTACTTTTCGAAGTGCGGCCGCAAGCTGCGCATCGCCGGAGACGGCCCGGAGTTCGCGCGCTTGCGCAAGCTGGCAGCGCCAAATGTCGAATTCTGCGGACGCGTTTCTGACGAGGAACTGCGCACGCTATACGCCCGTTGCCGTGCATTTCTCCTGCCTGGAGAGGAAGACTTTGGAATCACCGCCGTGGAAGCGATCGCCAGCGGCAAAGCTGTAATCGCGCTAGGACGCGGTGGCGTACTCGAGATCGTTCCGCCGGAAGGCGCTTTTTTTTACGAGTCGCCTGATGAGATCGCTCTGGAGGCCGCGGTGCGGAAATTCGAATCGGCGGAAGTGCCGGCCGCCAAGCTTCAAGCGGCTGCCGCGCGATTTTCAGCGGCCGAATTCGACCGCAAAATACGCGAGGTATTGTAAAGAGATGAGCAGAGTGATTCGCGCGCCACGTGGACGCGCGCTGCGTTGCAAAGGCTGGCGCCAGGAAGGCGCGCTCCGGATGTTGATGAACAATCTGGACCCGGACGTGGCGGAGCGTCCAGATGATCTGATCGTGTACGGCGGCACGGGCCGCGCAGCGCGAAGCTGGGAGGCGTTCGACGCCATCGTGCGGTCGCTCGAATCGCTGGAAAACGACGAGACACTGCTGGTCGCGTCGGGAAAGCCCGTCGGCATTTTTCGAACTCATGACGACGCGCCACGCGTGCTGATCGCGAATGCGAATCTGGTGGGTCACTGGTCCAACTGGAACGAGTTTCATCGGCTGGAGCGGATGGGATTGACCATGTATGGCCAGATGACCGCAGGTTCGTGGATCTATATCGGCAGCCAGGGCATCGTCCAAGGAACGTTTGAAACATTTTCCGCCGCCGCCGATCGACACTTCGGCGGATCGCTCACGGGGAAACTGATCGTTACCGGCGGCATGGGCGGAATGGGTGGAGCGCAACCGCTTGCGGCTACGATGGCGGGCGCGTGTTTTCTGGGCATCGACGTCGATCCTACGCGGATCGAGAAGCGGATCGACACGGGATATTGCGATCGCCTGACGTCGACCCTCGACGAAGCCTTGACGATTCTCGGGGAAGCGCAGCGCAAGGGCCAGGCGATTTCAGTGGGTCTGGTGGGCAACTGTGCCGACGTATTACCAGAACTGGTGCGGCGCGGAGTGGTGCCGGACATCCTGACGGATCAAACTAGCGCCCACGACGAATTGAACGGATACATCCCCAACGGCATTAGTCTCGCGGAAGCGCGCGCGCTGCGTTGCGAGAATCCTGACGAGTATGTCCGCCGTTCCATCGATGCGATGGGCGAGCATGTTCGGGCGATGCTCGCGTTGAAGCGCATGGGCGCGGTGACGTTCGACTACGGCAACAATATTCGTACGCAAGCGAAGCGCGCCGGGGTCGATGACGCTTACGACATTCCCGGGTTCGTGCCCGAATATATTCGTCCGCTGTTCTGCGAAGGGCGCGGGCCGTTCCGTTGGGCTGCTCTTTCAGGCGACGCCGAAGATATCCGCACCACGGATCGCCTGGCGCTGGATTTGTTCCCGAAAAACGAAACGTTGAAGCGCTGGATGCGGCTTGCGTCGGAGAAGATTCATTTCCAGGGATTGCCCGCTCGCATCTGCTGGCTCGGCTACGGCGAACGCGCGGAGTTCGGCCTCGCCATGAACGATCTGATCAAGAAAGGCAAGATCGCCGCGCCAGTGGTGATCGGGCGCGATCATCTCGATACAGGTTCGGTGGCGTCGCCGTATCGCGAAACGGAAGCCATGCTGGACGGCTCCGATGCCATCGCCGATTGGCCACTGCTGAACGCGATGGTCAACGTCGCGGCAGGTGCGTCGTGGGTATCCATTCACAACGGCGGCGGCGTCGGCATCGGCTACGCGCAACACGCCGGGATGGTGGTGGTCGCCGAGGGCACCGCCGATTGCGCGCGCCGCCTGGAGCGCGTCCTCACGACGGATCCGGGGACCGGAATCATTCGCCACGTTGACGCCGGCTACGATCGCGCGAAAGAAGTCGCGCGCGAAAAGGGCGTCCGGATTCCGATGGATCTCCAGTGAATCAGTTCGCTGTCGTCGACTGTTCCGAACTCGTCACACTGGCGGGACCTCCTCGGCCGCGTGTGGGCGCAGAGCTGCGCGATCTCGCCATCGTTCGCGACGGCGCGATGCTGATTCGCGACGGGCAAATCGTCGAAGTCGGACCGCGTGCAGCAATAAAGATTAACGCGGACACGGAGGTGATCGACGCGGGCGGGCGCGTGGTCATGCCCGGTTTTGTCGACGGGCACACGCATCCGGTGTTCGCAGGCAATCGCGCCGACGAGTTCGAAAAACGCGCGGAAGGGGCTACGTATCAGGAGATTGCCGCGGCCGGCGGAGGCATCCGGTCCACCGTTCGCAAGACGCGCGCCGCCAGCGAAGATGAACTGCTCGCAGCGGCAGCGCGCTATACGGAATGGTTTCTCCGGACCGGTACGACGACCATCGAAGCGAAATCCGGCTACGGTCTTTCGTTGAACGACGAGTTGAAGTTGCTGAGGACCATCGTCAAGCTTGGCCCCCTGCGCACTGTCCCGACGTTTCTCGGTGCGCACGAGGTTCCGGACGAATATCGCGGACGGCGTTCCGAATACGTAAACCTTGTCATCAATGAGATGCTGCCGCGCGCCGCTAAAATCGCGAAATTCTGCGACGTGTTTTGCGAGCCTCGCGTCTTCCCTCTCGAAGAAGCGCGCGCCGTCCTGCTCGCTGCGCGATCGTATGGCTTGGGATTGCGGATGCATGCCGATCAGCTCGAAAATTCGGGAGGAGCGCGGCTAGCGGCCGAACTCGGCGTGGTCACTGCGGATCATCTCGAACACACTGACGCCGGCGGAATCGCCGCTTTGCAACAAGCGCAGGTGCAGCCCGTGCTGCTGCCCGGCGCGGTTTACGCCCTGGGATCGAGGCGTTTCCCTGATGCTCGCGCGATGATCGCGGCCGGTCTCGCGGTAGTGCTCGCCACCGATTTCAATCCCGGCTCATCGCCCACTCCTTCCATGCCGATGATTCTTTCGATCGCGGCGACGCAAATGAAAATGACGCCCGCCGAAGCGATCACGGCGTCGACCGTCAACGCCGCCTACAGTCTCGGCCTCGGGGCGGAGATCGGATCTCTTGAGCCGGGAAAGCGCGCTGATTTCGTCATTCACGATTCCGCCGATCATCGCGAGCTCGCTTATTTCTTTGGCATCGAGCCAGCCCGTGCCGTGTATATCGATGGCCGCCTGGTGTGGCGCAGGTCCTGACAGCGACGCTCTACGCCGCCAACTGAATTGTCGGTCTCCCGGATGGCGCGAATTGAAGCTTCGGTTCACCCGCGATAGCGTCGTACAGCGCTTTCATTACTCGATCGTCGGTAGCAGCGGCATCTTTCAGCTCCGCTGGATAGCGGATGATGACCTGAAGTCCCGAATCAGTGAATCGGAGCCGGCTTTCCGGGCGAGGCGCTGAGACATTGACATCAATCGCTTTCTCCACCATGCGATACTGGCGCTCGATCCTTTCACGATACTGCTGATACACCGAATCGACCGCCGCGTTCAGCTTGGCCTCGGCAAGTTTAAAATCGCTCTCGCCCGAAAGCGTAAGCGTCACTGTGCGCCATGCGTAATCGATCCCCGGCATCTGCTTGTACAGTGCCGCCGCGGGCTGGAAAATTACGGCATTCGAGAACACCACCACGCGGCCTGTGGACTCCAGATTCGGGCCGAGCTCCATCAGGTAGATTCGCACCAATCCGATTTCGAGAACATCGCCGGTGACACCCGAAATGGTCACGCGATCGCCGACACGAATTCCATAGCGGCCGATCAGGAAGAAATACGCCACCATCGAAAGAATCGGACTTTGCAGTGCCACCGCGAGTCCAGCCGTGGCAAAGCCTGCATAGGTCGCCAGCGATCCAAACTCCGTAACGAATCCAATCATTACTGTGACGATCACCGCGCCAGTCACCGCGATTCGTCGCAGCATCAGGAACTGCCTCCGGCGGCGCGAGTCGGTCACATAGCGGAACGTCGCACGCCGCCATGCTTCGGAAACGACCAGGATGGCGAGGATCGCGCCGGCCAGCATGACCATGCGCACCAGCAGATATCGCGCGGCCTTGGCCCTATCGTCATCCAGATCGTTGACCGATTCCTGCAGGTAGCTGCGAGTAGTTCCCGCGGCAATGCCCTGTTCAGCCAGTGGAACCGTGGCTGCCGAGACCTGCTTGATTCGCGCCGAGAGCGCGGTCAGTTCGCGCTGCGTGGTTTCCACGTCGCTTGTATTCTGCGCCGGCGCAACGTTGAGGATCTCGTCCGTGCGGTGAATGGACGTCCGCATCTCAGCCAACAAGGGCGCCCGCAGCCGGTCGCCGTTCGCCACTAGCGAATCGGTCTCCTTTCGCAGCTCCATGAACTGTCTCCGGCGGCTATGGATGCTGAACAGATCCGCGATGAGGCCGATGATGCCCCGCGATGCCGGTTGAAATACCGGGGGAGGCGCAACCGGGCTTGACGTCGCGGGCGCCGGAGGCTGTGCGTTCGCAGTCACATTCGCGCGCTTTTCATGACGAGCCTCCGGCGCCGAACGTTCCAACTCATCGATTTGTCCCGCCAATCCGGCCGCCACGCCTCCGGACGCGCCCAAATTGCCGCTGAAACTGATCAACGTCTGAATTGTGCTCTGAATTCCCTGAGCCACGTCGAGTTCGGCGCTCAGCTGTTTCCGCTGCGCTTGGAGCAGTCGTCGCTGGCTTTCCGATGCCTTCGTGATCGCCGCGTCCAGATCGGCGATGCGAGCCTCGACACCGCTCACGCGATCGGCTGCTCGCGTCGCGGCTTGCTGCAAGTTGCTCGAGCCTGAGTTGGCCGGATTCGGTGAAGTTTGAGCATCCGAAGCCACTAATGCAACTTCGGCGCGCGCGAAATCGAACGCTAATTGTAACGCCTTGAGCGATGCCTGCCGCACATTCTGCCGGACCAGAACGTCATTGGTCGCCTGTTCGATCGATTGCATGTGGCGATACCAGGCGATGGTCTGCTCCAGATGATCGAGGATGTCTTCAGCCCGGATGCTAACTGGCGGCGTGGCAGCCACCGCGACTGCGGCGGCCACGATCGCGAAACCGACGGCGGCTGTTCTCACATCTTGAGGATGTCGCCCAGGTGCCTTCCGTTACCGTGACGTTCGCGCGAATTACATGGAACAATGTTGTTAGAATAAGACTTCAGCTGTGCCCCCAAGGAGTATCATTGGCCGCGAAGAAAACGAGCATTGTCGCCGTCTATCCGGGCTCGTTCGACCCGATCACGAACGGTCATTTGGATTTGATCGCGCGCGGCAGCCGGCTGGTGGATCATTTGATTGTCGCCGTCCTCAGAAACGAATCCAAGCAGCCGCTCTTCTCCGTCGAAGAACGCATTGCCATGCTCGAAGAGGCGCTGGGCCCGTATCCCAACGTCGAAATCGGTACGTTCAACGGGTTGACCACGGCGTATGCCGTGGAGCGCGGCGCGAACTTGATTCTACGTGGAATCCGCGCCATTTCGGATTACGAATATGAGTTGCAGATGGCGCTGATGAATCGCCGCCTGCAGCCTGGAATCGAGACGGCGTTTCTGCTGGCGGGCGAGGCCTATTCGTTCATCAGCTCAAAGCTGGTGAAGGATGTTGCGGCGCTGGGTGGCAACATTGCGGGGCTGGTGCCGCCGCTGGTGGAGGCGCGGCTCAAAAAAAGATTTGGAGCGACAGCGAGGTAAGTATGCACACACTACAGGATCTGGCCGATAGAATTTCAACGATCAGCGTTTCTTCGACCATGGCCGTTGCCGCGGAAGCCGATCGCCTGCGACGCACGGGCGCGGACGTGGTGGACTTCGGCGCGGGCGAACCGGATTTTCCGACGCCGGATAACATCAAGCGCGCGGCCTACGAGGCCATCGATCAGAACTTCACGAAGTACACCAACTCCGGCGGCGTGATCGAGCTGAAGCAGGCCATCTGCGACCGGCACAAATCCGACTACGGAACGAATTACACCGCCAAGGAATGCATCGTGACCGTGGGCGGCAAGCACGCGATCTTCAGCCTGATGCAGGCGCTGGTCGAGCCGGGCGATGAAGTCATCATCCCAGTGCCGTACTGGGTGACGTACAAAGACGTGGTGAATTACGCGGGCGCGTCGTGCGTGTTCGTCGACACGGACGAATCGCAAGGATTTCAACTTAGCGCTTCCATGGTTGAGCGGCATATTTCGCCCAAGACCAAAATGGTGATCATCAATTCGCCCTCGAATCCCAGCGGTGCTGTGTTTGCTCGCGCGGAACTCGAAAAGATCGCGAGGCTCGCTAAGGATCGCGGCTTCTGGGTGATGACGGACGAATGCTATCACCGCTTCCTCTATTCCGGCGAACCGATTTCCATGGCGGCGTTCCCGGGAATCAAGGACAACCTGGTGGTGGCGGGCACCATGTCGAAGACCTACGCGATGACCGGGTGGCGTATCGGGTTCGCACTGGCTCCGACGAATGTGATCGACGGGATCAACAAGCTGCAAAGCCATTCGACGTCGAACCCGACGTCCATCGCGCAGAAGGCCGCAATCGAAGCGCTGAGCGGTCCCCAGGATTCGGTGACGGCGATGCTGGCCGAGTATCGCAAGCGTCGCGATTTCGTGGTCGCGCGGCTGCGGCAGATTCCGGGTGTTCGCATCAACGAACCGCAGGGAGCGTTTTACGCATATCCCAACGTCAGTGCGGCGTTCACCGGAGGCATCGCCAGTTCGCTTCAGTTCTGCGAAAAGCTGCTGGCCGAGGAATTCGTCGCTGTCGTGCCGGGCGAGGCGTTTGGAACACGCGAGCATGTTCGTCTTTCGTATGCGACCTCCATGCACGAGCTCGAACGCGGCCTGGACCGGATGCACAAATTCATCGCGGCACGCCAATCATGCAGCCGCGGCGCCTAGAACCGACCTTTCTCGAAAAGGTGTGGGGATCGCACCATCTGACACCGTGGTTCCCCGACAGCTCCCAGAAAATCGGCGAGGTCTGGTTCCATACCGAAGACATTCCGCTGCTGGTGAAGTTTCTGTTCACCACGGAGAAGCTGTCGGTCCAGGTGCATCCTGGGGACGACTACGCGCGGCTGCATGCCAATTCACCAGGGAAGACCGAAATGTGGCACGTTCTTGCGGCGGAGCCGGGAGCTCGCATCGCAGCCGGATTCCACGCGCCTCTGAGCGAGGAACAACTTCGCGCGGCGGCTCTCTCGGGCGAGATCGAGAATCTTCTGGAATGGTTCGAGGCGCGGCCCGGAGACACGTTCTTTCTTCCCGCTGGAACCGTCCATGCGATCGGCGGCGGGCTGGCGTTGTGCGAGATCCAGCAATACTCGGACATCACCTATCGCCTTTACGACTACGGCCGGCCTCGCGAACTGCATCTGGATCAGGCCATCGCGGTGAGCGATCGCACGCCTTTCGCGGCACGGGCGACGCCTTGCGGTGAGACGCTGGTCTCCTGCGAGTACTTCGATACGTCGCGAATCGTGATCGCGGGATTGCGAAACCATCATCCCAGCAGCACGGGCGAAATTGTGATCGTGATTGAGGGCGACGGCGAACTCGCCGGCGAACAAACCAAAGCGGGGGACGTCTGGCATCTCCCTTCAGGCGCGCCGGCGGTCGACATTCGCGGTGAGATGACGGTGCTGCTGACCCGGCCAGGAGCGCGCGACGACGCGTAGTTTTCATGGGAAGAAGATTCGCCACGTGGTGACCACCAGCGCGTGCGCCACCATGGACGCGCGGATGCTGCGTGCTCTCTGAAACGCCAGCCCGTAGAAGATCCCGGCGATCGCCGCCAGCACTGCGAAGCGCCAGTTGGGAAATGTCCGGAACCACAGATGCACCGCGCCGAACAATAGCGATGTGAAAATCAAACCGGCCGTGTCACTCTTCATCCATCGCGTCATCCATTGTTGAAGCAACCCGCGAAAAAAGAATTCTTCGCCCATCGCCACCACCCACAGGATTCCGAAGAATGTCGCGATGGCGTACAGCGTGGTTTTCTCCCATCCCACCGGCAGGCGTGGCTTCCCGAATCCGATCCACCAGGCGATCCAGATCGCGACGGCCAGGAACCCGAGATAGAACAGCGCGCCGATCTTCCATTCCCGCTTGTTCGGCCAGAACCCGAATCCGACGCCGCCGACGCGCCGGATGCTCAACATGGCAAACGCGCCGGTGCGGATCCACATCGCCTGGCCGAGCACGGGAAGCTGCAGCTTGGGAATCGGGCTGACGTAAAGGTGCGGGAAAACCCGCGCCAGCATCATGGTCCCCATCAGCACCAGGAACAGGACGTCAGCGGCAGGCTTATGAGGGAGTAGGACATACCAGAAGGAGACTACGGCCGCCAGTCCCGCGATCGCGAGAAATGCTGTACGACCAAACGAACCCAAGGCCGTCGCCGCGATCGTGTAAGGCGCTAAGGCGGCGAGGGTTAGGACGATGGCGATGGCCACGGGCGGCCATTTTTCGATTCTGGCGCGAAGCCGTTCCGATCCAAGCACATAGAAGAACGAGACTTCCAAAAGGAACGCCGGCAGGACCCGCAGCGCCGTTCCCAGCGGTATATTCTGTTGAAGAGCATACACGTAGCCTGCGGCCGCGCCAATGATCCACAGCACAGGCAGGAGCATGTTGGTCCATCGTAGCATCCGGGCATCGCCGGGACCGCGTCTGTAACCTTTTTATCGTTGAAAAGTATCCACTTACGACAGCGTGAACCAAACGGACAACGCCCTGATGGGGCAGGTTAGCAACGGCGAAGTCGCCAAAATGGCGGTGCTCTTTGAGCGCCATCATCGGGGTTTGTTCCGTTATTTCGTGTCATTGAATCGCAACCGGGAACTTTCCGAGGACCTGGTGCAGGACGTGTTTTTCAGAATGCTCAGATACCGCGCCAGTTACGATTCGAACCAGAGCTTCACGGCCTGGATGTACCAGATCGCTCGGAACGCCAATGTGGATCAGGCGCAGAAACGTCGGGGGGAAGTGGTGGGGATCGACGAGTTCGACGATCGCCGTCCGGAACCTGCAAGCGAGGCTCCGGGGCCCGAGGATACGGTGGCCAAGGGGCAAGATGTGGCGCTCCTGAAACGCGCGCTGGACCGGCTGCCGGCGGATAAGAAAGAGATCCTGGTGCTTAGCCGGTTCCAGGAAATGAAGTATGAAGAGATCGCATCCTTGCTCGGATGCGAGGTGGGGACAGTAAAAGTGCGCGTATTCCGGGCGATGCGCGCATTGGAGCAGATTTATTTCACCCTGGCTGGGGAGAGAACCGCATGACTTGCGACGAAGCCAAGATTTTGTTGACCGATTATTGGAGCCAGACGCTGAGCGAGACACAGGAGCTCGCCTACGATGCGCATCTGGGAACGTGCGAAAGCTGCCGCGCTGAGGCGGAGCGGCTCGGGTCGCTGTGGAAGAGTCTCGCGCTGATTCCCGCGGAAGAGCCGAGTCCGGCGCTGCGCTCGCGATTCTATGACACACTCGCGGCGTTCCGGCATGGATTGGAATCGGCGCCGAAGCCGACGCTGCGCGATCGGATTCTGGCGCTGTGGCCGCGGCAGCCGGCGTGGCAGATGGCCATGAGCTTCGCACTGCTGGTGGCGGGTGTAGGGATTGGATACACGGTGCATACAGGCGGAAAACCGGCAGTGGAACCGGGAAATCCGGAGCTGGCGCAGCTCCGGGGAGAGGTGACGAACATGCGTCAGATGGTGGCCTTGTCGTTATTGCAGCAGCAGTCGGCCAGCGAACGGCTGCGCGGTGTGAGCTATGCGGTACAGGTTCCGTCGTCGGACACGGAAGTGCTTTCGGCGCTGCTAAGGACCGTCAATCAGGATCCCAACACGAATGTCCGGCTGCAGGCGGTCGACGCATTGCACCAGTTTGGCGCGAGCCCGCTGACGCGCACGGCCGCTGTCCAGGCGATCGGCAAGCAGGATACGGCGCTGGTGCAGATCGCACTGATCGACCTGCTGGTGGATTTGAAAGACAAGGCATCGGCGCCGGAGCTGCTGAAGCTGTCGGCGGATGAAAAGGTCGATCCGGCGGTGCGGCAGTATGCCAAGTCGGCTCTGGGGAAACTGCAATGAAGAGCCGTTGCTACACAATAGTGGAACCGGTCGCTAGCGCTCGCGGCTCGGTGACGACCAAACAGAGCCGCGAGCGGCAGCGACCGGCACGATGGTCCAAAGCGCACTATCTGTTCTTGGCGCTAAGCCTGCCCGTTTTCGGCCAGCCACTTGAAGAGCGCACTACCGAGCATAAATCCTTTGCGGGCGTGCATGAACTGATCATCGACAACGTCACTGGCGCGATCGAGGTTTCGGCGTCCACCGGCGGCTCGGTTGAAGTCGATATTGAGAAGACGCTGCACGCGAGGTCGCAGGACCGCATGGCGCTGGCGAAGAAAGAAGTTCAACTTTCAGAGACGCAGCAGGGCGGATTAGTACGCCTGATGGTGGATGGCCCGTTCCGCTGCGGCGGCGGCACGTGCTTTCACGAGGGCGAGGTGTATGAGTTCGAATACAACTTCAAGGTCAAGGTTCCGCGCAGCATCAATCTGGAGCTGCGGACCGTCAATCACTCGCACATTCTGGTCGAGGGCACTGCGGGCGAGTTCAAGATCAGCAATGTAAACGGTGGAATCGAGATGCGCGAAGTCGAAGGGTCTGGCTCGGTACATACGGTGAACGGCCCGGTGAAGGTCACCTTTGCGCGCAATCCGTCGGGCCCGACGTCGTTCAAATCGGTGAACGGAACGCTGGACGTGGCTTTCCACGGCGGGTTGAACGCCGACGTGAACATGAAGACCATGAACGGCGGGATGTATACGGATTTTCCGGTTTCCGCGCGTCAGGTGGCCGGGTCGCAAGGTGAGCAGCGGGACGGAAAGTTCATCTATCGCAGCAATCGCATGACGGGAGTCCGCATCGGCAGCGGGGGGCCGGAGTTGTCGTTTGAAACATTGAATGGAGAAGTATTGATCAGGAACAGGGAAAAGTAAAAAATGAAAAAAACAACAATAAGAAAGAGCATCTGGACAGTCGGAGCAGCGGTTTGGACGATGGGAGCCGCGCTGGTATTCGGGCAGGACACGGGAGATCGTTTGACAGTGCCGTTCCGCGACGCGTCGAAGCCGCGCACGGTAAACATCGAGGTGTTCAACGGCAGTATCACCGTTCGTGGCGGCAGCGGCAATGACGCGATTATCGAGGCCAACGGCCGAGCCAGCCGCAACCACCGCCCATCGAGCGTTCCGCCGGGCATGCATCAGATCACTTCCAACAGCTCCGGCCTGGATATCAGCGAGGACAACAATGTCATCAACATTCGCGCCGGCGTGATGCATTCCGCCGACGTAGTGGTGCAGGTGCCGGCGCAAACCTCGCTTAAGGTACGCAGCGTAAACGGCGGCAAGATCGTGATCGAAGGCGTCTCCGGCGAAATCGATGCGCAGAACATGAACGGATCGGTCACCATGACCAACGTGTCCGGATCGGTGCTGGCCAATTCGATGAACGGCAGGGTCACGGTTACTCTGGATCGCGTGACACCCAACAAGACCATGAGTTTTTCGTCGATGAACGGGACTATCGATGTGACGCTGCCTGCCGACATCAAAGCGAATCTCAAGTTGAAGAGCGACAACGGCGATATCTGGAGCGATTTCGATGTCAAGCTGACCGGTTCACAGCCTCCACAGGTGGACGATCAACGCAGCCACGGCGGCCGGTATCGCATCCGGCTGGACAAGACTATGTACGGCACCATCAACGGCGGCGGTCCGGAGATGCAGTTTGTGACGTTCAACGGAAATATTTTGATCCACAAGAAGTAGGAGTCAGGAGACAGGCTGCCGGTTCTGGCTCCTTTCACCGCGCTCGTTTCTCGACCAGCACAACGGCTACTGCGGTCTCCGGGTCATCTTTATTGACGGTCACGGACAGCCGATCGCCCGGGCGCAGGAGCGAATCGCGAATCGGCGAGCCTTGCGGATCGCGGAACATCGTTTTCGCGATCAGCCGCAGCCGAAGCGCGCGCTTGTCGGGACTCTCAAGAACCAGTTCCTTCTCGCCGAGCTTACGCAGGTTGCCCTCGAACGCTTTGGTGTCCGGCATCACCACGGCTTGAAAAGACGCTTTACCCCAGGGTTCGACGCTCTCAAGCGTGGTAATCGAAAGCGTGCTGCCGTTTTTCAGCGCGATCTTCAGAGGACCGCTAGCAGTCGCGGGTCCACGCAGCGGGCCGATATCCGAAGTGCGGTCCCACCGTCCGACATCGCGCAGGTCGAAGATGCCGTTCACGACGTTGTTTGAAACCATCAGCACCGTCGCGTCTCGGAACGGCCTGGTCGCCGCGGGCGCGCCAATGTCGACGGTCAAGGGAGTCGTCGCTTCGACATTTAAAAGCCCGAGTGTCTGGCTCGACACGAAGCCCTTCAAGTCGAGATAACGATCGGAATTGCCATAACCACCGCCCGACACGAGCTTGGACGTGTCGGCAAGAAGCTTCACCGCAAGATCGGTCTTGACGGCAGGACCTCCGTTGACTGAGACTTCTGCAGTCAGGGCGCGAAACGTGAAATCGATCGTGGCGGCGTATGCGAATCCGGCGGAAAACAAGGGAACGAGCAGAAAGGCGCGCATGACATTCCTCTTTTTGAAAGATACTCCAACTGGAGCGCGCACGTCCCGAACTCCTGTATCCTGATTTCTTATGGCTCGCTTCCCCGGCGTAGACTACCTTCTCATCGATTCGCAATTCAGCGAACAGGAACTCATGGTGCGGCAGACCGCTCGTCAATTTGTGGACGATCGGGTGGTGCCGGTGATTCGCGATTGTTATCGCGAAGCTCGATTCCCGTTGGAGCTGGTGTCCGAGATGGGCAAGCTGGGCTTCTTCGGAGCGAATCTGGAGGGCTACGGATGCGCCGGAATGAACAACGTCGAATACGGGCTGCTCATGCAGGAGCTGGAGCGCGGCGACACCGGACTACGCAGTTTCGCCAGCGTGCAGGGCGGCCTGGTGATGTACCCGATCTACACGTATGGCACCGAGGATCAGAAGCAGCGCTGGCTGCCCAAGCTGCAATCCGGCGAGGCGCTGGGCTGCTTCGGACTGACCGAGCCAGGGTTCGGATCGAATCCGGCGGGCATGCTGACGCGAGCGGTCAAGCAAGGCTCCTGCTGGGTGATCAATGGCGAAAAAACGTGGATCACCAATGGCTCGATCGCGGACGTCGCGGTGGTGTGGGCTCGGGCGGAGGACGGTATTCGCGGGTTTCTGGTCGAGCGCGGGACGCCGGGGTTCACGTCGTCGGAACTGCACGGAAAAATGTCGATGCGGGCGTCGGTCACGGCGAGCCTTTCGTTCAGCGATTGCCGCGTGCCCGAGAGCGCGATGCTGCCAGGCGCGAAGGGACTCAAAGGACCGCTGGGCTGTCTGTCGCAGGCTCGCTTCGGAATCGGATGGGGCGTGATCGGCGCGGCGATGGACTGCTATGAAACGGCGCGGTCTTACTCGGTTTTAAGAAAACAGTTCGACGATAAGCCGATCGCGTCGCATCAACTGGTTCAGGAAAAGCTCGCGGACATGGTGACGGAAATCACCAAGGCGCAGTTGCTGGCGCTGCATGCGGGGCGATTGAAGGACGCGGGCAAGATCGAGCCGGCGCACATTTCGATGCTCAAGCGGAACAACGTGCGGTCCGCACTGGAGGTGGCTCGCACGGCGCGCGATCTGCTGGGCGGCAACGGCATTATGGACGAATATCCCATCATGCGGCACATGTGCAATCTGGAAACCGTTAAGACCTACGAGGGCACGGATCACATCCACACGCTGGTGATCGGCGAAAGGGTGACCGGCATCGCGGCATATAAGTAGGGCGTGGTAACATAAGTTTTAGCCCGCCGAGGATTCTGTATGATCATTTTGCTGACGTTTGTTCACGTGGTTGTGTGCTTGTTCCTGGTCGTGGTCGTCCTGCTGCAGAGCGGGAAGGCGGCAGACTTGGCGGGCGCATTTGGCGGCATGGGTTCGCAGACGGTGTTTGGGCCGCGCGGCGCGGCTTCGGCGCTGTCCAGAGCGACAACGGTTGCAGCGGCGTTGTTCATGGTAACGTCGTTATCCTTGTCGATCATGGCGACGCGAGCTGGACATGGGGGGTCGTCCACATTGTTGGACAAGGCGAAACCGGTCCCGGCGCAGAAAGGTCCAGCTCCGGCACAGGTCCCGGTGGGCGAGTCCGTACCGCTTCAGGTGCAGCCGTCCGTGGACGGGAAACAATTGCCGACGCAGACCATCCCGGCTCCAGTGGTGCCGAGTCCGGACCGGCCACTGCCGCCGAAAAAGTAGTCCACCTTGCGGAGGTGGCGGAATTGGCAGACGCACTAGCTTGAGGTGCTAGCGGTGGTAACATCGTGGGGGTTCAAGTCCCCCTCTCCGCACCATTTAAACCTTGGACGTTTCATTAGTTTACAGGCTCCAAATTTTTGTGTGACTCACGTGTGACTGGAACTGCAATTGCCGCGGTCTGGAAATGCGCGATAAGCAGAACGGCCTGATCGTCGATTACGTCGGCGTCTTCCGCAATTTGCAAAAAGCGCTAGCTATCTACGGAACCGCACTGGGCGAGCCGAAACCGGAAGTCTCACCCGCCCACAAAAAAGAAGAGCTGGTGAGCCAGCTTAGGGAAGCGGTTTTGGGTACCACGGCCTTCTGCATGGAACGCAGCGTCAACCCGGCGACGATCCAGGAAGCCCGTGGGTTCGAGAGGGTGAAGCTGGATGGAGGAGGAGCAACTGGATCTGTTCCAACTCGGCGCCGGCGGCGCGACACAATTTGGAGCACGTGCGGCGAAGATCGTGTGGAGCGATGCCGGGAACTCCGACTTCGGCCGCGTACTGCCGGAGCATATGCCAGACGACCTTCTCGCCCAGGTGCTCGCCGGTAACCGCGCCCGCGCGGTTCACGGGTCGGAAGACGTGCCGAGCGGCAACGCCCGCCGGGGATCTCCACCACGCGCTCACCGTTGCCTTAGTGAAGCCGTGCCGCGGAGCCCGCTGAGACCAGGCCATAAGCTCGTTCAGGGCCATGTTGTAGACCCGCTTCGTGATCGGCGACGACACGCTGTCGAGCACGAGCGCCTCGCCAAATGAAGGCTTTAATCTTGCAAACGCATTGCTAGGCGTGACTACAACCGTGCGGGCCTTGAAACTATCTTTCGGTGGAAGACCGGCGGCAGGGGAATTACTCGTTTAGAGCGAAATTCAGACCTCGAAATCAGCGACGCCCTCAGGTTGGCGATATCGGCTCAGACGGAACGCGCAGCAATATCCGTTCTTTGCGGTCTCGCGGGAGTAGACATTCCCGTCGCGTCCGCGATTCTCACAGCAATCGGTTCGCAGCGGCACACAATCATAGATTTCCGCGCACACCAATCGCTTGGGGTGGCACGCTCTTGGCATTCGGTTAATTTTTATCTTAGGTACCTGAACCATTGCCGAGGGTTGGCACAGGAAAACGGGGTTAGCCTGCGCGACCTCGACCGTACGCTTTGGCAGTGGTCGAGAGAGCATTCCGCCGACTGACCCGCCCTGACAAGCAGCATTGTCGGTAGTTGCTAGTCTAGAATCGAAGAACGGCTGGAGGATTGAGGCTCACAGCCTTCAGGATCGCGTCGGCGAGAAAAATCCATGCCTAACGTGAAAGACAGCCCGAAGATTCTTGTGGTCGATGTGGGAGGAACGCATGTCAAAGTGCGGGTCACGGGAAGACGCGAAGAGCGCAAAATCGATTCTGGCCCCGCGATGACCGCGGCGAAGATGGTGCGGGATGTAAAGCGGATGGCCAAGGACTGGCAATATGACGTTGTCTCGATCGGATTTCCAGGGCTCGTGATCCACGGACGCCCGGTGCGCGAGCCTCACAATCTCGGCGGCGGCTGGGTTGGATTTGATTTCGCCAAGGCGTTCCGGCTTCCAGTCAGAGTTATGAACGATGCCGCTATGCAGGCACTCGGAAGCTATGAAGGGGGACGTATGCTGTTCCTCGGCCTCGGCACAGGGCTTGGGGCCGCAATGATCGTTGACGGAGTCCTTGAACCGATGGAGCTGGCGCATCTTCCTTACAAGAATGACAAGACATACGAGGACTATGTTGGCCTCCGCGGCTTGGAACGATTAGGGAAAAAACGGTGGCGACGTCACGTGGCGATTGTCGTGAAGAGGCTCGGTGACGCTTTGGGCGCCGAATACGTTGTATTGGGGGGCGGCAATAGCAAAATCCTCAAGACGCTTCCTGCCCACGCGCAACTCGGCGACAACCGCAATGCATTTGTTGGGGGCGCTCGCCTCTGGAAGAATGATTCCAGAGGGCGATAACCAATCTGGTTATACAAAACGAACTTCTCTTCATAGATGACAATTCGGCAGGAGACACCGGGACGGTTCCATTTCCTGGATCAAACAGACAACAATCAGCGGAGCGCTGGGCCTGATGTCGCGCAATATCGGTAGTCCTCCATGAATCCTGGTTGACGTCAGCCAGAACCGTCTCGGTCCTTCCGCCTTGACATAGAATGACGGGATGCGAATCAGAAGAACCTACAAGACTCTTGTGCCATGCTGTCTTCTCTTGTCGGGCTTGGAATTTGGTCCCAAGATTAAAGCTCAGGGTCCTCAGGAAAAGGCGGCGACGCAGCGCGTGGTTCTGGTTGGACAGGCGCTGATTCGAACTGACCTGCGGCCTAGCGTCGCTGCGACGCCCCCGCCGATTTCGCGGATTCCTGAGAACGCGCGATGACATATGCGCGGATTGCTTTCACTTCTTTTGTTGAGAGAATCTTCTTGAACGAGGGCATTCCGAAGGAAGCTCGTGTGCCGCCGAATACGATGGCTTCGAAGGAATCCAGCACTTCTTTGCTCGAGTAGCGCAGGTCGGGGAGCGGACCGGCGACGGCGTTCAGTCCGTGGCAGAAGAAACAATTGCTGTTGAACAGCAGGGCCCCCTGGTGTACGGTTCGCGGATTCTGTTTCGCCGTGCTCGCCGGCACGGGAGCGTTCTTATGCCCATATGCTGGCGCATTCAGTTGCGTCGAGCCGTTGAGTGCAAATGTAAGGATGCGGCCGTATCCGGGTCTCACCGCCCCGCTTGAGGGAGCGTTCATCAAGCCCGCGGCCCCGCCCCAGCCGACCATCACCGTAACGTATTGCACTTCATCCACCGTATAGGTCACTGGAGGCGCCATAATCCCGGTCTCGGCGTCAAAGCGCCATAGTTGTTCGCCATCACTGGCCCGATACGCTGCGAAAATGCCATCGGCTCGTCCTTGGAAGATTAGATTGCCTGCAGTGGCCAGAACACCGGCTCCGTCCACCACCGGGTACGGTGCCCGCCACGCCGCCTTCTGGGCGATCGGGTCCCAGGCAAGCAGCTCGCCCGCTGGCGGCGCCATCGCCTCCATCTTGGCGAAGAGTGGTCCTTCGTAGTTGCCGTCGATTCCAACGTTGTCGCGCTCGGGATCATACTTCCATTTCTTATCGGGGACGTGCACCATCTGAGTCCCGACTCGCGCCGGGAGGTACACGAGCCCGGTACCTGGATGAAATGCCATCGGATTCCAGTTATGAGCGCCGTTGGGTTCGGGTGAAAGGAGCTTCGGATTGCCGTCCGCTACACCAAGGAATTCAATGGGGCGGCCAGTCTTGGGATCGATCCCGCTGGCCCACGTGATTCCGCTGACAAAGGGCGCCGCCGACAAAAACTCGCCCGTTTGGCGATCGAGCACGTAGAAAAAGCCATTCTTGTTTGCCTGCAGTAGAACCTTCCGCGCGGCGCCGTTGATTTTTAAATCAGCCTGAACGAGAGGCTGCGTTGCATCGTAATCGAAGCTGTCGCCGGGCGTGGTCTGGAAATACCAGGCGAGTTCTCCTGTGGCGGCTTTGAGCGCCACGATGCAGGCTGTGTAGAGGCTGTCACCATCGCCTCGGAGCGCACGATACCACGTGGACGCGTTCCCCGTTCCGAAAAACAATAGGTCGAGCTCGGGATCGTAAATCACGCCCTCCCAAGGCGAGCCTCCGCCGCCACCTTTCCACCACTCCTTGCCCTTCCACGTTTTCGCGGCTGTTTCCATTGCGGCGGACTCGAATCCGGCTTTTGGATCGCCCGGGACAGTATAGAAGCGCCAGCGCTGTTCGCCGGTTTCAGCATCGTAAGCGGTTACGTAGCCGCGCACGCCAAATTCGGAACCGGCGTTGCCGATCACGACTTTATCTTTAACGATGCGAGGAGCGGCGGTGATGGAGTAGGCCTTCCCATCCGTCGTCTGGACACTCCAGACAGGCGTGCCGTTGCGCTGATCGAGAGCTATGAGACGTCCGTCGAGCGTTGCTACATAAACCCTGCCATCGGACAGGGCGACGCCGCGGTTCACTACGTCGCAGCAGAAGAAATATGCCTTTTCGCGAGCGACCTTCGGGTCGTAAGTCCATTTCATGCGCCCCGTCTTGGCCTCGAACGCGAAGACAACGCTCCAGGGGCCGGTGGTGTAGATAATGCCGTTCTCCACGAGCGGAGTGGCTTCGACGCCCCGTGTGGTACCGATTTCTTTACTCCACACCAAGCCCAGCGTGGAAACCGTCTTTTCGTTGATCTGGCTAAGCGGACTAAAGCGCTGGTCGGTCGGTGAACCGCCATAAAGGGTCCAGTTCTGGTCGCCTTGTGCCGTGGCCAGTGGCAGGGAAATCGCGCAGATTGTAATCCATCGTTTCTGCATCGCTATGAGTCTCGTCGGTTACTGTCACATCAAGATAACAAACGCAGTTGCTCGCAGGAAGGAGCCGCTCGGTGTGCGTCAAACACTCGTCGACAATGTCTGCCTGATGTCCACCACTATCGGCAGCGAACTCAAAACCGCGTTCGCGATACACGCGGGCCGCCCAAAGCACTCAGTGCTGCACGGTAATGAGCAGATTTGACTGAATGTTCAGACCGTCGTACGTCGCCGTGAGCGGAAGATCCCCATCTGGCACGTTGGAGGGCACTACCAGGTTGATCTGATACGTGCCCACCGCAATCAGGCCCGCGAAACTCACCGAGGCCTGAATGCCGCCGATCTTAACCACCGGGAACGGTAGCGGAAGATTTCCCGACTGCGTCAGTGCTCCGTTCACTACCTGGACATCGGTGGGTCCGAACCCGGTCCCCGCGACGTAAATCGTTTCGCCGGGCTTGACCGGCGTCGTAAGGTTGGGAGCGCTTGGAAACAGACCTGGCGGTCCGATGAGGGAATTGTCGCTAGCGTGTCTGCCGTACACATAGTGAAGACCAGCCGACGACACAAATTCGAAGAACGAGAGGGACTGGGGCTGCGCCGAGACCGTCGTGATGTTGCTCTGCACGCCGCCCACCGTCACCTGCACTTGCACTGACGACGGCAGAGCATCGGGCGGAGTCAGAATATTCACTTGAGCGGGGCTGATGAAGTAGACGTATGCGGGCTTTCCGTTGACTGTGACGCTGACGCCGTCGAGTTGAGTCGGCAACTGGTTGTTCACGAAGTCCGGGCCCAGCCAGATGCGCGAATCGCCGGCAGGCGCGAGGTTCGATCCCTTGATCTCCACCCACATGTTGGGCGCAATCAGCGGAGCGTCGCCGAAGGCGTTGGCCACCAAAGTAATCGCCGGCGCGCCTCCGTTCGAATTCACCGCGGTCGAGGTGAGCGTGAACTGAGTGCCGAACCCGGTGCCCGCGACGGCGGCGGCAATATTGACGCTGCCCGGTGTCGATCCGAAGGTCACACCGATGGCTGCCGTTCCGGTGCTGTCGGTCAGCGAACTATGCGCTGAGAGGGTCGCATCCCCTGAAGTTACCGCGAAGACCACGGTCGCGCCCGGCACGGGCACTCCGCCCCGTCCGTTCACCAAGACTTTCAAAGGTTTTGGCAGTGTCGTACCGACGGGCCCGGTCTGATTGTTACCATCGGCGACCGCAACCCCGCTGGGAGCATCGAAAACGAGTTTCCGGATCACGTTGCCGCTCGGATCGGCCACCAGGAGATCGCCGTTCGAGTCCACCTTGATTCCCTTGCCGTTGAATCCGGTGGTGGTGTTTGCCAGTACTCCGTCGGCCACGGGGGCTGTGCCCGACCCGCTGACGACGTGAATGATCCCCGCGGTATTCACGCGATATATGCTGTAGTTGGTCGACATGATGTACAGATTGCCGGCGCCGTCGACAGTCAATCCGGCCGCGGCGTTAAGGGCGGACTTGGCCGGTGCGCCATCGGCGGGGCTGCCGGCGGTTCCGTTGCCGGCTACCGTACTGATGATGCCGCCCGGCGTCACCATTCGCACCGCATTGTTTCCGGAATCGCCGATGTAGACGTTCCCCGCCGCATCTGCGGTCAGGATGCTGGGGCCCGCTAATCGCGCGCTCGTCGCCAGCCCCCCATCGCCTGAATAACCAGGCGTGCCTGCCGTGCCGGCAAAAGCTGTAATGATCCCACTCGGCGAGATCTTCCTTACTCTCGAGTTACAGCAATCGCCAACATAAATATTACCGGCGCTATCTGCCGCGAGCCCGGTTGCAACGTTCAGTTGGGCCTTCGTGGCTGGACCGCCGTCTCCGGAGCCGGTGGCCGCGCTCGGGTCTCCCGCGAACGTGCTGATCACACCGGCGGCGTTGATCTTATAGATCTTCTGGAAAGTACCGAGGTAGAAGTTCCCCTGACCGTCTATCGTCATCGAAATTATCTGCGGAAGTGCGGCCGAAGCCGCCGTCGCGCCGTCCGTTGGGTTTCCCGGAAGCCCATTGCCCGCGAAGGTGCTGATGGTGCCGTTCGGGGCGACCTTGCGGATTCGGTAATTGCTGGAATCCAGAATGTACACGTTGCCTTGTGTGTCGGCGACCGTATCCAGGACGGTACCGAATAGCGCGGACGTGGCTGTACCGCCGTCTCCTGCGTAGTGCAGACGGCCGGCAATTGTGAGCACATTTCCGCCGCTAAGCTGGCGCACGCGATTACCCCCGGTCTCCGCGATGTACAGGCCCCCGGACCCATCCGGGGCGAGCCCTTGCGGGCTGATGACATACGTGCTGGTCGCGGGCCCGTCGCTATAGGCGAACGTCGGCGTTCCAGCCACCTGGGTTAGGTTTCCATCAGTGCCGATTTTGTATATCTCGCTAAAGCTGAGGTCCGAAACGAATACGTTCCCGGAACCGTCGGCAGTCACCGCCCCCGGTATGCCTATCGGGCTCGCCGTGGCGGGACCGTTTACAGGATGGTCCCCAACACCGCTACCTGCGAACGTAGTGATGACGCCGTTTGAGACCTTACGGATCCGGTAGTTTTCGTTGTCAGCTATGTAAAGGTTGTTCGAGCTATCGATCCCGAGACCCGTGGGATAACTCAACTGCGCCGAAGTTGCCGCCTGGTTGTCGCCGTTGTATCCAGCCGTTGCCGTTCCGGCAACCGTATGAATGTTTCCGTCGAGTGTGATCTCACGGATGCGCGAGGGTTCGGCGAAATAAATGTTGCCCGCCGAATCGAGCACGATTCCTTGGGCGACGCCCACCAGCGCCTGCGCCGCCGGCCCGCCGTCCCCGCTGAATCCGGGCGTTCCATTGCCAGCCAGCACCGTCACCGTACCGGTGGGCGACAGCTTGTACACTAGACCCGACGCCGTGAGATAGAAGTTGCCGTCCTTGCCCAGCTTCATGTCGTTGACGGCGACGCCCAACTGGACCACAGTGCTGATGGCGCCGCCCGGCGCGAACTTCCGGATGCGGTAGTTGCCGGGATCAAGCACATACACATTGCCCGAATTGTCAGTGACCACTGCACGCGGCGCGGACAGCAATGCCTGCGTCGCCGGCCCTCCGTCGCCCAAGGGAAAGCTCCCGGCGAACGTTTTCAGCACGTACGGAGAGTTTGCGTTCTGGCCGAAGATGAGGCCACCGCCGAGAATCGTCAATCCCAGAATGTCTAGAGCATGGCGCGACATGTTTCCACTCCCCTACCGGATGTAGCGGAAACCAGTGAGAAATCGCCTCACTCCCCACCGCTATTGGATCGCGTCCGCGTGCGGAGGCTTTCTTAGCCTGGGCCCAGTGGAAGCCGAACTTTCCATTTGGGACCTCCGAGTCCCGCTTAGTATACACCTAGCCGCCCCGACCCTTCCTAGCATTGCCTCGAAAGCCGACTGGACAGATGGGGTCTCGACCAGGCTCAATGGGATGACACATCACCTATGAATTTTCGACTTTCCTGCGAACGGGCAACCCCTAGACCAGTTGGGAGACGCGGTCCAGAAGTCGGGTAATAGGAAGTGTTGCCCGATAAGGTTCATTATCGGAAGTAGCGAATACGAACCGTTCGCGAGTTTCCAGAGGCGTTTGTGGAGGGAACACCGCTGAGCGGTAATGCGTCAAAAGATAACGAGGTAACCAATATCAGCGAGGGGACGAATGGTGCACGTTCCGATCAGGGTCCGGAGGCGAGTCTCGGAGAAGTGTTCGGATCGAAACCCGCCTTCTGTCATGAGACTCTCGCTACTTTCGGAGGACACCGCGTGTCCCAACCGTTGATACCACTCTCGCCGAGCCGGAACTGAGCCGCACGAATAGACCGACAAGAGCCGTGTGTCTGGCATGGGAGCTAGCCGACGCATTTCCGATAGAACCCCGGTCTTGTTACTCATGGTTCCCCAGGTGTTCGTCAGGCACGTTGCGAAATTAAACGCTGCGGCAACGGGTGTGGCGGCAGCATCGCAAGTGATGAAATGCAAGTGACGACCACTACTGCGACGGTGTGCCTCGGCTACATAGCTATGCTCGTAGTCCAGTCCAACAGCGAAGCGGAGGCGGTCACCCAGTGCGAGCAGATGGCGTCCGGCGCCGCAACCAAAGTCGATCACACGCATCCCTTCCGTGATCATATCGTCGAGAACGTCGAGTTCGGCGCGCAAGAACGCTTGGATCGCCGGAGGCTGTGTAGCGGGATCGAGCGCCCGAGTCAATAACCCACTCGCGTAAACATCATCGTTGGACACAAAATCTCCAGTAAACGATCCGCTTCGTTACTTGCGTCTCAATAGCACATAGGTCGGCCCGCCTGTCCCGGAACCGCGAATGTACAAATCATCGTCTACCCTTTTTGTACTCCAAAAAGCGACCGTCTGTGCGGCGATCGATAGTGGACGCATTGGCCCTTCTGCCGTAAGCGCCAACACCTCGGACTCCGAGGAGCCTGATAACGGTCATTATCGGACGGTCCAAAACGGCCCAATGACGTTGGGTGAAGATGACGTGACGGCGACTTCACGGGACAGATCGCGGGTCCATTCCGGATTGCAGGAGCCAAGTGCGTTTCTCGATCCTAATCCGGTTCTGGACGCTCAGATTCGGCTTTCTCCGAGTGGCGCGTCACTCGCCCGGGCGAGTTGCGACTCCCCTCGAACGCCTATCTGGATAGGTTCCGGAGGGCAATCCTGCCTCAAGATTGATTTGTTCTCCGGTGATGGGGTGGGGGAATTTCAGATATTGGGCGTGCAGGAAATATCCTCCATCGCCGGGGAGGCCGGGGAGATTTTCAAGCGGCTGGCCGGTTAGGCCATACAGTGGATCGCCTACCAGGGGATGGCCGATGGATGCCAGATGGATTCTGATTTGATGAGGGCGGCCCGAACTTAGGGTTACCTCAAATGTTGTTGTCGTGGTGGTGCGTGAGATCACCTTTGCCAATGACTTTGACGCTTTGCCACTTGGGTTGGCGGCCCACACGGAACCGATGAGCGGGTGCGGTACGAGGCCGATGGGTGTGAGGATTTCGTAGGCGTCGTGCTGTGCAGTATTTTGAGCCAGCGCCCGGTAGATTTTTTGAATTTTGGGTGTGTTCCAGTTTGCGAATAGATTAGAGGCCGCCTGTGGTGTTTTGGCGAAGAGGACGATGCCGGTAGTGGCTCGGCCCAACCGGTGGACAGGGTTTGCGTTGGGGGTTAGACTTTGCACCAAGCGGAGGAGGGTGTTTTCCATGAATCCGCCGCCGGGGAGGGTAGGCAGACCGCTTGGTTTGTTGACGGCCAACAGATGGGGGTCTTCAAACAGAACTTCGAAGTTCTGAGGGGAGTCTGGTTCGATCCAGGGTGGGCGGTTCCAGACAAGTGTATGGCCTAAAGTGACCGATTCGCTTCCGGTGGCGGTGACGCCGTTGAGGATGACTTCGCCGTCGTTCAGTTTTTGTTGCCAGGCTTGTGGGGTTGAGTGGGGGTAAAGGCTTGCCAAGTGGGAGAGCAGGGTTTGTCCATGGTATTGGCTGCTGATGATTGTGCTGTAGGCATAGCCCCGGTTGAGCATGTAATTTGAGTGTAAGCTGCACCTTACGAGGACTCAAGCCCACATCAGCGGGGCATTTAAGCTCAGCTTGTCAGATTATAGATCAGACCAAACGGGTCTTTGACATAGCATCGGGGAAAGTTGGGCTCATCCTTCACGACTTCACAGCCGTTCTGTACCAG
>DATMOC010000058.1:0-74053 GCA_035568415.1 Bryobacteraceae bacterium
CCCGGCGGCTATGGCAACGCGAACAATTTCAGCGGCGCATTTGGCGGAGCTGGTTCCTGCGGTGGAGCCGGTATCGGGGGCGGATTCGGAGGCGGAGGCGTAGGTTATGGCGCGCCCGGCGGCTTCGGATACCCCGCCTTCGGAGGATACTCGGCGCAAGCCCCGGTTCAAAACAATCTCATGGGCGCGACCGGCCAGCCCCTGGGTGCGGCCGCTCCATCGGCACAGTCGGCTGCCGCGCAATCGGATGCGTCCAAGCCGCGAATCGTTCCCAATCCGCTCGATAACGCGCTCATCATCCAGGCCGAGCCACAGACGCTCCAGAGTATTTTGAAAATTCTCAAAGACCTGGATGTTCCGCCGCGCCAGATTCTGCTCGAAGCCAAAATCTACGAAGTCGATCTCACCGACAATTTCGCCAGCGGGATCAGCGCCAAGATGCAGCCGAAGAGTACGTCAGCCGCTCGCAAGTGGACCGCCGGCCTCGACGCGACCGGCCTTGGAACTTTTAACATCGGAACCCTGGTTGACAGCGGACGTGAGCTGCTCACCATGCTCACGCTGAATGAAAACCGCACTCACGTCCACATGATCTCTGAACCCAGCCTGATCGCGACCGACAGTATCCCTGCGTCCATCAATGTTGGAACGCAGGTGCCGGTTTCGACTGGCTCCACCGTGATCCCCACCGGCGGCGGAACAGTAACCACCCAAAATGTTTCATCGCAAAACACCGGCGTGACGTTACAGGTGAGCGCCCGCGTCAGTCCCAGCGGGATCGTCACCCTCATCGTAGGCCAGCAGGTCAGCGGAATCGACCCCAACGCGGGTACTGCCCAGACACCCGCATTTGCGCAACAGGTGGTGCAAACCCAGATCACCATGCAGGATGGGGACACGATCGCGATCGGTGGAACCATAAAAGATACGGTCACCGACCAGGTAACTGGAATCCCCGGTCTGATTCGACTGCCTTATATTGGCGGGATCTTCGGAAGCAAATCCAAGCTTCACCAGCGCAGCGAGCTGATTATGTTCATGACCCCGCACGTCATCTACGATGAGACCAGCCTGCTCGAAGCCAGCGACGAATTGAAGACCCGGGTGAAGCTGCTCAAAAAGACCATCCGGAACATGTAACGCATTACCCGCCGCTTTTCTCCGATCGGATTGGAACATTCTCCATTCAGCCTCCAATTTCAGCCGTTCGCTGCTGCGGCTTGACGCCGTCGCCTGTAACGTGTTCGAATGATAGCGATGTACGGGAGGCGCGTAAGTGTCTCTCCGGGGGCGCAACTATAAATTTTTGCTTGACTTGGACCGCCTTAGGGTGGTATCAATAACTGACTGCGTCCAGGGTGTAACAGAAAGTAGTTTTGTTGCGGCATTCATGACCGTGAATCCCGCGAGCACATAGGGATATAAAGAGAAGTCAAAAAGAATGAGCTTAGAAGTACAGCAGTCGAGCGGAGATCAGCCAAATGAGAGCGCAAAGCGTTTTCCAGCGTCTTGCGCGTTCAGGGGAGCGCAAAGCGTTTTTTCAGCGTCTTGCGCGCTCAATGTGATGTCAGGCTGGAGGGAAGCTCGGATCCTCGGTTTAGGTCCAAAGAGGCATCAGGCCGCAGGAATCGCAGATTGAGGCTCAGGTTGAAAAAGAGAACTTCCATCAATTCAATTCCAAGAACTCACAAGGAGAAGGAAATGGCAGATTTTCGCAAATTGTTTTATGCGCTAGCCATGGTAGCCCTGGTTGTTGGGCTGTCCATTCCGGCCAGTGCGCAAGGCGGCGCAGTTACTTGCAACGCCTTCACCACGCCGACGCTCGTAAGAGCCGAGGCTTATGCGGACCTCGTTGGTGACTATATTCTGCAGTGTTTCGGCGGCACGCCGACGTCGCCGGGGCAAGTTGTGCCTTCGGTGAACGTCACCGTGTTTCTGAGCACCAACGTCACCAGCAAACTGACCGCCAGCTCGAGCAGCGTTTTCGACGAAGCTTTGCTGCTGATCGACGAGCCGAACTCGCAGACCAATCCGACGCGCCCCGTTCTGAACTGCGGCAATTTCAGCGCTACGTTCAACGGTGCGCCGGACGTGGGTCCGTCGGGTCCGGGGGTTTGCGAGACCATCGCTCCCTCGTCCACGGCCGCCGCTCCTGGCGTTTCGAATCCCGCCGCCACTTATGACGGGACTCCAGGCGTTCAGGGCACCGCGACGACCGGTTTGACGGTCACCTGCGCTGGCGCCGGACTGACCGGCTTCAACGCCTATGGTTGCGGACGTCCCAACGTGTTCCAGGGCCGCCTTGGAACCGCGCAGAACGTCGGCCAGAACAGCATCGTGGTGTTCGCCGGTGTTCCGTTCGATCCTCCGGGAACCCAGACCACGCGCACACTTCGCATCACCAACGTGCGTGCGGATGCTGAATTCCTCGGCGTCACCTCCACCTTCACCCAGCAGTCCATCCTGATGAGCGTGTCCTTCACCGGCACCACCTTCATTCAGGTGAACAACTTCTCCGGTCAGCAGCTGACCGTTGCCACCGTTCTGCATGGCCTGAGCATTCTTAACGATGGTAAGGGCGACGTTGCCGTTCCGTATCTGGGCTTCCTCCAGTGCAACAGTGAGAACCTCAACCTGTTCCTGGGCAAGACGAGCACGGGTGACAACCGCATCAACAACGGCGTTCAGCCGCAGGTGACTTTCGTGGAGGGCTTCCAGAACGCATGGAAAACCAAAAACGTCTCGTTCCTGCAAACGAACGTAACTGTCGGCGGGACGGTCGGAAACGGCACATTGTCCTCTGGCGCTGTGCAATATGCCGGGACGATTAACTATCCGGGTGATCTCGCTCAGAACGCAACCGGTTCCAACTACAACACAGAAAGTGGTTGGGAATGGGTAGCGACTGCTGCCGGTCAGCCTTTGGGCGGCGGCGCTCAGCTTGTTCCAATCCCCAATCCGCCTCTCGCGGTTGGTCCCATCTCGGTCTCCAACAATGGATTCGCATTGTGGGATGGCAACGCTCAGCCGACCGGTATCTCCAGCGCTGGTGTCGCCAGCCAGGGTACGCGTCTGGCGTTGAACTTCTCGAACCAGCCTCAGGGTCTGAACATCTATGTCCCGCCAGTCATCCTGCTAGTCAATAGCATCACGCAGGGCGTCACGGGCGTTATGGTTCTCACCTCGACCGCTGCTGACGGTAGCGGTGCCTACGCTCCGCCAAACGGCATCACCGCCGCTGGCGCCAGCAATGGCAGGTCCGGCAACGCCAATCTGACCATCGGCACCAACGGTCTGGTACAGGTTTCCAACAACCTCGCGGTATGGGAAATCCTGTTCTCGGATCCGAACTCCATCGAAACCACCACGGTCGCGGTCGTGGTTGCGTATCAGTCCAACCTGAGCGCCAACCCGCCGATCGGTCTGCCGGTTCCGAACCAGGTAGAGCAGGTGGCCGCCAGCTTTGCTCCGTTCTATAGCTCGTCCTCGGCGCGTCAGCCTTCCTTCACGCTGCCGGTGCCGCGCTTTATTCCGAGCAACGCTCCGCTGAACATCATTGAAGTCGTGAAGTGCGCTTGCGACATTCTGTTCCCGTTCGTGTCCGCTCAGAGCGGATTTGACACGGGCATCGCGATCGCCAACACGTCGCTCGATCCAGGTGCTGCATTCGGCTTCGGCGCTACGCCGCAGACAGGTGCCATCACCTTCTTCTACTTCGGTGTCGGGAATAACGGCGCAGCGCCGCCCGCATCGCAGACTAGCGGCGTCGTCCCGGCCGGTCAGGTCCTCACCTATGTTCTTAGCAGTGGTGGTGGCGCGATCGGTACTGGTGCCAACGGCCTCGATAATCGAGCCAACGGCTTCCAGGGCTACATCATCGCCCAGGCAAGCTTCCAATGGTGCCATGCGTATGCCTTCATCAGCCCGCTAGGCGGCGGCCCGGTGTCGAGTGGTGTGTCTGAGGGTTACCTCGGTATCATCCTCGATCTCGCCGGTCTCAACCGCACTGGTCAGCTCGCTGAAATCAGGGCGCACTAAGCAGTATCCTTGCAGGATCGATAAGGGAGGGGCTTCGGCCCCTCCCTTTCGCTTTTTGGCCTCCAAATTTTCCCTACCGTTGACCCTGGCCAGTGTGATACACTAAATTTCTGCCCGCGTCCATCTCGTCTCCGAGAGGTCAATTCATGTTGCTTCGATATTTTTCCCGCGCGGTGTTCGTGTGCTTGGCTGCATGTAGCGTCGCCCTGGCTGGTCCTGGCCAGCAGTATCTGTTTCAATACGCCACCCAGCCCAACACATTTACACAGTTCAGCGCTTTTAACGCCACCGCGAACCCCCTCACTCCCTTTGTCAACGGCAACGGGCCTTCCGGGGTCGGGGCGATTATTCCTACCGCCGATGGAACCAAGTTTTATTTGCTCGGCTCCGGTGGCGCCAGTTCGCTGCAGTCGGCAGATTCCACCCTCACTAATTTCCATAGCATCAATGGCCTTGGGATCGCTCCTACAGCGGCCACAATCTCGCGGGACGGGAAATACTTTCTGGTGGGCGCGGACGGCTTTTATATCATTGACGTCACCAACGACCAGGTTCTCACTCCCGGCGGGCTCACTCTGTCAGGCGCTGCGACGTTCGCCGCCGACCAACAGCCCAACTATTGCGCCTCGTGCTGGATTGCAGTGAGCCAGGATTCCCAATACGCATTCGTCCTGACGAATTCCGCGTTCGGAAGCCAAGTGTCGGCATTCAATCTGGTGACCCGCCAGCGCGTTGGAATGCAACTCAACCTGACCGGAGACGCAAGTTCCATCACGCTGACGCCCCAAGGGACTCTCTTCGTCACCGCAGCCAACCGGCTGTACTCCTTTGACCCGTCCCTGCTCACGTCCGCTCAAACCGGCACAGCGCAAACCTGCGATCAGGTAAACCAATTCGCCACAACCCCCCCCTGCCATTTCACGGCGCTTGCGTTCGAGCCGCTCCAATTCCACATCGATCCACAGGGACAATTCGCGTATACGGTGAACCACACGCCCCAGATTGCGGGTCAGTCGATGCTGCAGATCAATCTCCAGACCGGGGCTATCGTTCCATGGCCCGCTCAGAGCGGCACCAACACGCCGGTTCTGTTCAGCGACATCTTTGTGGCTTCCAACGGCCGGCTGTTCGCGTATGCACCCGCCATCACGACGCTGTACGACGTGAGCCCGAATCCGTTTGCCGCCGTCATCGACGCTCCCAGCCTCGGCCTCCCCCGGACCACCATCGAAAACGTCCTCGCTGTTGCGGTCTCCAACGAGCTTCCCACGGCGCACTGGCTGTACCTGCTGGTCTCCAATGGCAACCAGACCAATCTCTATCGGATGGACTTGACCACCAACACGGTCAGCCAGCAAGCGCTGGCCACTTTTAATGGCGGTGTCATGCAATTCGCGTCGGTGCCCGCCGCAGACAGCCCCGCGCAATTCATCACGTACAATGACGGCCAACATATCGCCAACGGCGCCAGCTCCGTTCCTTTGGTCGGCCGCGCGCTAAATGCAGCGGGTCTCCCGGTCTTCAACGCGGCGGCGACGTTCAGCGTCGACCAAAGCACCAACCTGGTCCTTACTAAAGCCGGGTCCGCTACGAACTCCGAAGGCTTGGTTCAAGCCATCGTGACCGTGCCCACCGGAGGCGCCACGTGCCCCGCAGGAGTGTGCACCATCTCGCTGACCGTCGGCGGCGCGACCACAACTTTTAGCATCGTGGTTCCCACGTCTTCAGGCGGAGGCGGCGGTGGAGGTGGCGGCGGAGGCGGCGGTTCCACCCAGATGTCGCTGGTTGGAGGCGACGGCCAGTTACTCGAAGCCGGAGTCGACGGCCGGTACACCTTGGATCCACTTACTGTACTTGTCACCGACCCGACCGGGAAACCGCTCGCGGGTGTGCCCGTCACGTTCACGCTCACGTCCGGCTACGGCGTCATCGACAACAGCGCCGTCAACACCAACTCCCAGGGCATTGCCAGTGTTAACTTCTTCCAGACGCCGATCTCGCAAGGCAGCAATAACTGCGGGACGACAGCGATCTCACAGGTGGCCTGCCAGGCTACCGTTACCGCTACCTCGCAGTACGGAACTGTAACCTTCACGGAAACCATCTTCCTGACCGCGAACATCGGCGGCGGCGATACTCCAGGGACCTTCATCGTCACACCCGGACCCGGCATACCGCTTCAAGTCACTGCTGGAACGCCTGTGACCGACGGAATCGTCGCGCAGATCGTATCGGAGAACCGCACTTGCGGCGGCTGCCCGATCCCCGGAATTGGTCTTTTGCTGCTGAATCCAGCAAATACGCAAAACGATCCAACTCAGCCCGGGCCGCCCATCGCCTGCCAGACATCTTCCAATTCCGGAGCCGACGGGTTCGCCCACTGTACCGTCGTCGCGACCACTTGCCAGACCGGTATTTACCCCGTGGTCGTCGCAGTCGGCAACTGGGGCGTGCATGAGGTCAGCGTCCAGATCAAAGCTGGCGGCGCGTCTGCCGTCACTATCCTAAGTGGCAACAATCAAAGCGGGCAGCCCGGTCAAACGACCGCGCTTAACGCGCAAATTACCGACGGATGCGGAGCACCCGCGTCCGGCGCCACGGTGACATGGACGGTCACGCAGGGCTCCGCCCAACTCAAAAACACCATCAATCAATCCGACAGCAACGGACACGTCTCGACCAGCGTGCTGTTCGGGTCGACTCCAGGTCCGGTCACGGTTACTCTCTCTCTCGCCAACGGAACTTCCGTGAAGTTCAGCCTCAACAACAAGGTTCTCGCGACCAGCATAACCCTGGTCAGCGGAGGCGGCCAAACCGTGATTACCAACCAGGCTTTCCCTCAACCGCTGGTGTTCGTCGTGAAAGACGCTACCGGGAATCCGGTGGTGGGCGCTACGGTGGCGTTTAGCGTCACCACCGGATTCGCCACGGTGAACCCGACCACCGCGAACACCGACGCGCAAGGACATGCCTCCACCACGGTGACCGCCGGAGGCGTGGGAACCATCGTAGTAATAGCTTCCGCCGCCAGCCTCTCCGCAACTGCCACCCTCACGTCGATTCCCGCCGGACCAACCATTACCGCCAGTAGTTTCACCAACACTGCCAGCGGTGTGATCGGGTTGGTGGCATGCGGACTCGCAACCGTTACCGGCAGCGGAGTCGCTCCTGGCGTGGCGGGGGTAGTCTCAGCCAGTCTATTCGGTCCGCTGCCCTACGGGCTCGGTCCGATCAGCGCCCTCTCTGTCAACGGAACGCCTGCGCCACTTTCATCGGTATCGAACCAGAACAACGTCCAACAGGCGACGTTCCAGGTTCCTTGCGAAACTCAAGTGGGCACCGGCACCGCGACTGTTGTCCTCACAGTCAGCGGCGGCACAACCACCATTTCCGGCGTTCCGGTTTTTGCCGCGCAGCCCGGAATCTTCACGTATCTTGGACCGGGCAACAAGGTCTACGCCGCAGTGATTCGCGCTCTGGATGGCACGTATGTCACGCCCTCGAGCTTCGCGCATCGCGGTGAAACCTACTACGTGTTCCTGACCGGCGTAGGCCAAACCTCGCCGCCAGCGTCCACCAACAACCCTGGCAACGGGCAAGCTACCGTGGCGCAGGCCATTGTCGGTGTGAACAATGCCGGCGTGCCCGTAATCAGCTCCACCTACCAGGGAGGAGTCGGTGTCTATCTGGTCGGCTTCCAGATCCCGCAGAATTTCCAAACCGGGCCGGATCAACCCTTCTCGGTTGGAGTGATTCTCAACAATCTGGTGTTCTACAGCAATTCCGTGTTTATACCCGGCGTGAATTGACGCCAACCTTGGGGGCCGGCCGCAACCGGCCCTCAACTCAACCTGCTCAGGATCTGATAAATCTGCTGTAATGTCGCCCGGTCGTCGGCCGTGAATTGTCCTTCCTGAATGTTTTGCTGCTGCAGTAAATCCGTCCGGACCACGCTGACCCCCATCAACCCCGCCTGCAGTTTTTCGTTGGGCAACAAATCCCTTAGCGGCATGTCTCGCGGCGGACGCATATCGTTCGCTCCGGTTGGCGCCGCCGCATCGGCAACCCACACCGGATCGCCTCGCGAAGTGTCCCAGTGTCCTGGCGCACCCACTCCGTTCGCGTTCTGCGCGAGCAGCAATGCCCCTGCGTTCATCAGGGCTCCGTTTACCACGAAATCCCAAATCCGCCGCGGCTCCGATGCGGGATAAACGATCGGGAAGATGGCGTTCCCACTCTCCTGCACCAGGCCGCTGCCGCCGAGCGCCGCCAGAAGCGCACGCGCGTCCGCTTCGAGACTCAGGTAATTCGCATTGACCGGCGATCCTCCGCTGGTCACCTGCGCTGGAGCAATTGCGTAAGCAGGATAGGTTACCGCTCCGGGTAGATTTACCTTCGCGGCTTCGATGGCCGGCATCAGCATCTGACGCGGTCCCCAGTTCCCGGTCCCATCGAGCGCGATGATCTTGTACACCGCGACATTCGCCGGATCGGAAGTGTCGACGGTCGAGTCGAACCAGGTTTTACGCACCCTCGAGGGGTCCCAGGCGGGCGCCTGAACTCCGAAGGCTGCCAGATAACTTTCGCGGGTGTAAGTCGCAAATAGCGCTAGTTGGGAAACGCCGTACGCCAGCTGAAGGGGTTGTGCCGGCACCACAGGACCGCTGATGGGAATACTCATTGATTTTCCTTCCTGGAAAATCATCCCCCACGCGAGTGGCATGAGCCGTCGCGTTAAACTCGCAAAAGACTCTTACAGCACGAGATCCTGTTGTGGAACCGGACGTGAGCGTGTCAGGTCTTGATCCACGGATCCTGCAAGCCTGTACCCTGGGCGAAGTCAGTGGACACCTTGATCGATCCCGGCGGCGGATTGTTCGCATCGTACCCGGGCAAGTTCCACACGTTGGCAATGCCCGGCCCGATGGGGATGTTCGGCTGCATTGCCGAGGGCACCCACGTATAGCCGTCATTTTGACGCAGCGTCATCGTGACCAGGGGATCCCAACCCCAGACCATGATGGGAACGTCGATCGTGTAGCCCTCCTTGGCTAGTTGCTGGGCATCGGAGTAACGTTGATCGTCTGGCGTGTATCGGAGCGCCTGGACCGCGGCCGGCTGCTCTGCCCAGTACGCATCCGTCGGCGTCATCTTGGACTTGTCGATAACCAGCCCAGGCGTCGAACTCAATGGCGTCGTCGACTTGAGAACTGGCGTCGTCGGTGTGAGCACCGGAGTTGTCGGCGTAATCACAGTGCCCGCAGCCGGAGTACCCGAGCCTGTTGGCCCTCCGCTCAGATCCTTCACGGTCACCGTGAACTGTTTTCCTTGTCCCGATTGGACATCGATTTCAAAATGGGACCCAGTTTTGGCATTGCCCAGGTATCCCTCGATCGCTGTCACCAGGTCCTGCGCGAAGGAATCCACCGACCCACCCGTCGTGGACTTTGAAAACAGCAGATTCAAAGGGCTTGTGGACAATAACCCGCCGGTCGCATTCACCATACTGTGTTGCCTCCGCTATGCAGGAAGCAAGCGGCAGGCCACTCGTTCGCGGCTTATTGAGCGGGGGCGAATCGGACCATCAAGGGAAATACGCGGCCGAAAGGCTCCATCAGCACGTTTAGCGGGACATCGGCGGGGGCCTTGTCGCTCGATCCCGGTGTGTAGGTTACCTTCAGGATCGCCTGCTCGTTGGCGCCCACGTCGGTCTTATCCAGCTTCGCGGTCATCCCCGGTGGCAACGACACCGGCAGCAGGGACACCTTGACCGCTCCACCTTGACCGTTGCGAAACACAGCCTGATCCGATGATTCCTTGTTGCTGGTCAGCTTGAGCTCGGGCTTGTCCAGGCTCGACTGCGACAGGATCGTGCTCACCTGCTCTCGCAGCTTCTCTGGCGTGAGCGCGGGCGTGCTGCTCTGCGCCTTTGTTCTGGCTTCCGCGAGCGTCTTGGGATCCGAGGGACCCATCGGCATCAGCCAGTTCGTGGCGTGCTCGTTGTACCAGCACCATTTGCCGTTCTCGATTTTCCACAACGTAGAAGTAGGCTCGGTCATCACCAGCTCCGGAAATTGAACGCTCATCCGTTTTCTTTCTTGCACGGTGAGCGTGACCATGGCCTTGGTGAAATTCTCCGTGTACTTGATCGAATCGATCTTGAACGATTCGTATCTGGTCTTCTGAGCGCTGAAATACTCCTTCTTGGTGTCTTCAGCGACCATTCCCCAAGCCTTTTCAAAGTCGCCCGTTACGTGGTACTGAAAAAACTCATTCACCCTGGCGCGAAGCGCCTGGTCCACGTCCGGGGGCGCAGTCTGGGCGAACATGGCCAGCGGCAACACAAACAGCACGGGTCGAAAACGCATGCGACTCTCCTTTTTTCAGGTTAGCATCGGTCGCCGCGGGAATACGACCTGCCAACTATGTGACGTCGCCGGACCTGAAAACGTGGAAACCAACCGCAAAGGCCGCTGTACGACAACAGGTTACACTGGGAAAGGAAGTGCCGACTCCGCAGAAAGTTGTCGTGGTGATGCCGGCGTACAACGCCGAGAAAACGTTGCGCATGACTTATGCCGAGCTCCCCCACGACCAGGTCGACCTGGTCATCCTGGTGGACGACGGCAGCTCCGACGAAACCATCCGCGTCGCGCGCGATTTGAAGCTGGAGGTGTTCGTCCACGACCGCAACTACGGTTACGGCGCCAACCAGAAGACCTGTTATCGCGAAGCCCTCCGCGCGGGCGCAACCATTGTGGTCATGGTGCATCCCGACTACCAGTACGATCCGAAGCTGCTGCCGGAGATTATCCGGCCGATCCAGGAGGACCGCGCCGATGTTGTGCTGGGCTCGCGGCTGCTCAACGGAGATCCACGAGCCGGCGGGATGCCGTGGTGGAAATACGCCGCGAACCGGTTTCTCACTTCGCTTGAAAATGCGGCCTTCGGTCTGAAGCTCGCCGAATATCACACCGGCTACCGGGCCTATCGCCGCGAGGCGCTGGAAGCTGTAAATGTGGAAATGAATTCGGATCGTTTCGTGTTCGACCAGGAGATCGTGGCCCAGTTCGTCGACGTCGGGATTCGCATCGCCGAAATCCCGGTGCCCACGCGCTACTTCCCGCAGGCGTCCTCGGCATCGTTCATGGCGAGCTGCCGCTATGGACTTTCCATTCTCGTGGTGCTCACGAAATACATGCTGCACCGGACGCGGATCCTACGGCAGAAACAATTCGAAAGCCTGCAGCGCCGTTATTCAGCAACACCTGTCTGACGGCTAGGAGATAGCCGCGACCAAAGGAAGCGGTCGATACTGACGTGCCACAACGACGGCTTGAGGCGCGGTTGCAACTGAGGAAGTTACGGAAGAAGTCGGTCCTGGTGCCGGCTAAAGCCGTCACTCTCGCGGCGAATGGGGGGCTGACCCCCTAGTCCGTAGCCGATCCCCCGATCGGCGTTTGCGCGTGTCCGTCGGCCTGATTTTATTGGCGAGACAGCGCGATCAGGGGATCGCGCGCGGACCAGGGGGGCCGCCCCCCAAGCTGCGAAAATTTACTTGCTTCGAGTTCTTCCGCCACACACAAAATCGTTGTCACTCTCGCAACCAACTACTTCGTGCGCTTTGAGACGCGTACCGGCCATCGATTCATCTTCATGGGGCCCAGTATATGAAAAAACCATATCGCCACGAATCTGTTTCTTCAGCGCGCCGTCACTGAGAAGCGATCCCTCACTTCCCACTTGGGACTCTTCGCTTTGGGATCAACGACGCGGACCATCTCGGCATCGAGCCGGTCGCCATGTAAAACGAACTTCACGTAGTGATAGTTGACATCGGACGGGTTCTTATACAGATCGTCCGGTCCGCGCCGGATCACGCGCGGTTTCGCGCCGCCTCCACCCGAAACCAGGTACACCGTCCCGTCGCGGAGAAAACGCTCGTAGTTGTGGATGTGCCCCGCCACCACCACGAATCGCGCGGGCCCGTGCTGCGTCTTCAAAAAATCCGCAAGAGCGATCTCGTTGGGTCGCGGATTGTGTTCCGCTCCAATCTCCGGCATCAGATCCGCGACGGGCGGATGATGCAGATTGAAGAACACGAACTTTACCGTGGATTTCAGCGCGGCTACTTCGGCCTGAATCCATTTCATCTGATCGCTCCCCTGAAGCATGGAGGAATTGGTGTCCAGATTCAGCACGTACATGCGTGACCCGATGGCCGCCGAATACCAGCGCCGGTTGCGGAGCTTGGGGAACGCCGTCCACCAGTTCTCCAGGCATTTCTGCTTATCGTTCCCATTGAGTTCGTGATTGCCCAGGGCGACGCTGACGAAGATGTTCGCCGTCCGCCACGGTGCGGTTTCGGAATCATATTGCGCATAGTCGCCGGCTTCCTGGCCGTGCCAGGGAACATCGCCGCCCAGCAGGATCGCCACGGGCTTTTCGGCGGCAACCTGATCGACCAGCCACTTGCGCACCTTGGGATTGGTCGCGTCGGTTTCTTTCGGATCGGTGAAACGCATGTCGCCGTAGCCGATCACGACCGGCGATTCGGAATCCGCGATCTGAATCAAGGGCTGGCCCCCAGCGCAAACCGCGGCCAAAGTCGCGAGGATCAATCGACGCATCTTCAGATTGTAAGATTTTTCAGGAATGCGGAGTCGCAGCCGGATTCTCAATGGCTTTGGCGTCCGCGGCCATGCGTTTCACAATCCGCCACGCGAGCACCGGGAACACGGTAGCGACCAGCATTACGAACCCGATGACGAAGATCGCATATTCATACGTTCCCGTACGATCGTGCACATAGGCGATCAACAACGGAGAAGGAATCGCAGCGAATCCCCAGCCCAGCAGAATCCAGCCGTAGATACCGCCCATGTAGCGCGACCCGAAGAAATCCGCCGTGAAGGAGGGCATCACGCCAAATCCTCCGCCGTAACACAGTGCGATGGCGCAGACGACGACGCTGAAAATCGCGACTTCATGCAAGCTCGGTAACGCGAAGAATAAAAAGATCTGGATCGCGAACAGCAGGAAGTAGACTTGCGAGCGGCCGATAAAATCGGATACCCAGGCCCAGAAGACGCGTCCCAATGCGTTGAACACGGAAATAATGCCGACGATCGCGGATGCCTCGACCGCGGTCAGTCTGAGCTGCTGCTGCGCCAGCGGGGAGGCTTGACTGATGATGGAAATCCCCGCCGACGTATTCAGCGAGATCATCAGCCAGAGCAGCCAGAAACGGCCCGTGCCCAGGGCTTCCGAAACCGTAAAGTCGACCGTCGAGGCGGCCTTCGAAACAGCGGTGCGTGGCTCCCACCCGTCGGGACGCCAGCCCTGCGGCGGATTCGAGTAGAACTGCGCCGCCGTGACGATCAGAATCAGGTACGCGGTCCCGAAGGTCACAAAGGTTTGCGGGACGCCCACGGCTGCGATCATGCGTGCCGCAATCGGGCTCATCACCAGGGCTCCCGCGCCGAATCCCATTACTGCGGCACCGGTCATCAGCCCGCGCTTATCTGGAAACCATTTGGTGATGGTCGCGACCGGGCAGATATAACCCATGCCCATACCGAGCCCGCAGAAAAGTCCGTAGCCGGCGTAGATTCCGTACAGCGAATGCATGGAGGTCGCGAGCGCGGCGATCAGAAATCCGCACCCATAAAAAATTCCAGCGGCGGTCGAGACGATCCGCGGGCCCACGCGATCCTGCCACGCGCCTCCGATCACGGTACCGATTCCCAGGCACGACATGGCGATGGTAAACGTCGCGGAAACGCGCGTCAGCGACCAGGGATCATGGTTGGCGACGCTCATCGCCATTAGCGGTTTGGTGAAAACGCTCCAGGCGTACACCGAACCCAGGCAGACCTGCATGAGAACGGCCGCGAGGGCGATCAACCATCGGTTGGGTAAGCGGCGGTTGGGAAGCGTGCGTGGCTCCATATTCCTCTCGGTGCCCCCGGGATTTAACCACTCCGCATCGGAAGCGATTTTAACCGCCGTGTCCTTAAGGCGAACGAGGACTTAAGGAAACCTACAGAAGCATTTAGAAGTATAGCTTCAGTGCCAGCTGAATTTCTCGCGAGGTCTCCACTTGGTCATTCGGAATAAACGGGACGCGACACACTTCGTTGTCGAAACCTAACATGGCCGTACATGGGCATCAACTTTTTGTAGCCGCTCTAAGTATCGATTAGCTTGGGGACAACAGCGTCGGCCATGGCGCGCTTAAGCGCTTCGATGCCTTCGCCGGTTACGCTGGAGATTCTGTAAAACGGCAGGTTGTGCTTGGCGGCATGTTGTTCGAGTGCCGTAATCCGCTCCTGGTCCTGGGCGGCATCGAGCTTGGTCGCCACCACGATCATCGGCTTTTCGACCAGTTCCGGCGAAAAGCTGCGCAGTTCTTCCATCACCACATCGAAGTCGTGGACGGGATCGCGTCCGCTCGTTTCGGACACGTCCACCAGGTGCGCCAGCAGCCGGGTACGTTCGATGTGCCGCAGGAACTGGATCCCCAGGCCGTGGCCGGTGTGGGCGCCTTCGATGAGACCGGGAATATCGGCAACCACGAAGGTCCGGTCGTCGACGCTGACTACGCCCAGATTCGGTTCGAGCGTGGTGAACGGATAATCGGCGATCTTGGGGCGTGCGGCGGAGATACGCGAAATGAGCGTCGATTTTCCAGCGTTGGGAAATCCGACCAACCCGGCATCGGCCAGCAGCTTTAGTTCGAGGCGCAGGCGCCGTTCTTCGCCGGGATGCCCTTGCTCATGTTCCGTGGGGGCCTGGTGCGTCGAGGTGGCGAAACGCGCGTTCCCACGTCCGCCCCGTCCGCCTTGCGCGAGGATGAATCGCTCGCCAGGAACCGCGAAATCGTGGATCAGCTCGCCGGTCTCGGCGTCGTAAACCACCGTGCCGACGGGTGTATCGAGTTCAATCGATTCCCCTTCTTTCCCAGTTCGGTTGGAGCCTTCGCCATGGCGTCCGCGTTGGGCTTTATGTTCGGGGTTGAAACGAAAATGAAGGAGCGTGTTCTTGTGCGGGCTGGCGACCATGGTGACGTCGCCGCCGCGTCCTCCGTCCCCGCCGCTGGGGCCACCGCGAGGAACATATTTCTCGCGCCGGAACGCAAGACAGCCGTTGCCGCCGTCACCGGCTTTCACGTAAATTCGGACTTCGTCTATGAACAAGGGGCCTTATGCAAAGTGGAGCGAGCTTTAGCTTGCAGCCTCGGCTTCAGCCGAGGTTAACGTACACCCGCCGGCTAAAGCCAGCGCTGCAAGCTAAAGCTCGCTCCACACTTGGATTAAACAATGGATCTAAGTCACACAGAAGCGATAAGGGCTTCATCCTTTGCGACTTTGCGTGAAACTACTCAGCAGGTTTGATGCTGACGAATTTCCCGTGCCGCCCGCGATCGCGGAATTCGATGATCCCGCCGACTTTCGCAAACAGGGTGTCGTCCTTGCCCAGCCCGACGTTTGCGCCCGGCTTCATGCGCGTGCCGCGCTGGCGTACGATGATCGATCCGCCGGGAACCAACTGCCCGCCGAAAGCCTTTACGCCCAGCCGCTGCGCATTTGAGTCGCGCCCGTTTTTAGAACTGCCTAACCCTTTTTTATGTGCCATGACATGCTTCCTAAGCGACGATCTCGTTCACCGTGACGCGCGTGAAATTCTGACGATGCCCGATGGTCCGCTTGTACTGCTTCTTGCGCTTGAACTTGAATACCAGCACTTTGTCGCCACGCCCATGCGCAACGATGGTGCCTTTCACACGAGCGCCTTCGGCATCGGAACCGGCCTTGACCGACTCGCCGTCGACCACCGCGAGCACCCGGCCGAATTCGACCTCGGCGCCGACTTCGCCGTCCAGCGTTTCGATTTCCACCGATTCGCCCGGCGTGACGCGATACTGTTTCCCGCCCGTTTCGATCACTGCATACATAAGGGGAGTCCTTACGGTTGGATTCTTTCTGAGGAACCTCAGAAGTTTCATGGTACTACAGACGGCTAGGCATTAGCAAAGCGCGTATCATGAAGGTGATGGACGAGATCATCGAGCTCTACATGCGCGATGTCGACCGGACGCTGCTGCGGGAGAACCTCAAGTTAACGCCGACTCAGCGTTTCGAGCAGCTCATGGCGATGCAGCGCTTCGTCGAAGAGCTTCAGCGAGCCGGTCGCGAGGCACGGGAACGACAAGAAGCGCCTGCAAACGCATGACAGATTTTCGGGGGCTGCTCTCTGCACTCGCAGAGTTCCAGGTCGAGTTCATTCTGGTAGGCGGAGCGGCAGCAATCGCGCACGGTGTGGCGCGGGTTACATTCGATCTCGACGTAGTTTACCGCCGAACGCCTGAAAATATTCGAAGACTCGTCGCAGCCGTCGCCCCCCTTAAGCCTTATCTGAGAGGGGCCCCTTCCGGATTGCCATTCCGTTGGGATGATCGAACCGTCGACAAGGGCCTCAACTTCACATTGATTACCAACCTCGGCGCGCTTGACCTGCTCGGTGAAATCACCGGAGGCGGGAGTTATGAGGCTCTGCTCCCATTCGCTGAGGACTTCGATGTTTTCGGTGTCCAGTGCCGCTGCCTGAGCCTTCAACAGCTGATCGACGTGAAATCTGCTGCGGGGCGGCCGAAGGATCTTGAAGCCCTAGCCGAGTTGAAAGCCCTTCAGCAGGAGCGAAGATCTCAGAAAAGCTGACTCCTGTCAGCCTATGCCTTAAAAGTTCAGCCTTCAGCGTTAAGAAAACTGCGAGCGGCCTCAAGGCCTTAGGAACGGGATCGGGCATCCTAGTTCGCCTTGGTCGCGGCCCGTCCCGCTGGATGAAGCTGAGCTTCTTCCAGACGCTTGGTTTCCTGCCAGGTGAAGACCATGCGGGCAATCACCGTCAGGTTCGCCATCACGGCGATCACCCACAACACCGCGGGGATCCGGTCGAACAGAGCGCCGATGATCAGCAACACCACGCGCTCGGGGCGTTCCATGAAACCAACTTTGCATTGCGGGATGGTGTTCTCGGCACGTGCTCGCGTGTAGCTCACCATCACCGATCCGGTCATCGTGATCGCGGTCAGTACCACGTAACCGAAGCGGTTGATCGACCCGTACCATACCAAAAGACCGACCAACAAAGCTAAATCGGAGTATCGATCCAGGACCGAGTCGAAGAATCCGCCAAAGCGCGTAACCCGATTCGTCTCGCGCGCGACGCGGCCGTCGACCATGTCGAACAACCCCGCGCCGATGATGACTACGCCAGCCCAGCGCAGCTGGTGCACGGCAAGCAATGTCGCCGCTCCGATGTTGATCAACAACCCGATGAACGTCAGGACGTTGGGATGAATCCTCGAAAGCGCCAGGCCACGCACGATCCAGTTGATGATCCGGCCGAAGACAATCCCGATCGCGCCTGTGTACGTCATTAGTGTCCCGGCTGATGAATGGTGAGCATATCGATAATCTCAAGCTCGCGAGTTCCCCCCGGAATCGTAATCTTGACCGTATCGCCCACTCGCTTGCCCAGCAGTCCACGCCCGATTGGCGAGCTGGTTGAAATCAAGCCTTTCGATACATCCACATCTTCGCTGGTGACCAGTTTATACCTGATTTTTTCGTCCTTGTCGATATCCAGAACCGTGACCGTCGAGCCGAGGCCCGCGCGATCGTGTGGAATCGTGGACATATCGACCATCGAAAGCACACGTAACCGTGCGTTCAGTTGGGCCAGGCGCGCGTGGACCATCCCCTGGCGTTCCTTGGCCGAGTGGTATTCGGCATTCTCGCTCAGGTCGCCATGCTCGCGGGCTTTGAGGATTTCTCTGGGGAGCTCGACGCGCAGCTCGTTCTCGAGCGCGGTGATCTCGTCCTGAAGCTTTTTCTTCAGCTCTTCCATTCGCTATCGATTGGATTATACCGCGGCTACCAGGGTTACTTATGCCTGTTCGCGTTATTCCTTATGCAGGATTTTGCGGCGCATGTCCGGCCAGAACTCCTTGAGAACGTTGAATCCAGCGTCGCTGACGACGTTTAGGCCGAACTTCTCGAACGTGTCCCCGGTGCTGCGATTTTGCGCTGGATAGTACAAATTCGCCAAAGCCGCCGCAACCGCGTTCCCGGCAAGTTCCGAAGTGTTGAACTGCCAGGTACCACGATCGCTGCGGGTCACGACGATCCGGCTCAGGGCGTATCCTACGCGTTTCCATCCCGACCCGGTGCCGAGGCGGAAATACCGCGGGTCCTGATGCAGCATGGTCGGGAAGATCGCTTCGGTCATGTAGTTTCCGATCGCGCCATCCGCGAAGGCCGCCCCATAACGCTTCGCATATCCCTGGGCGCCCTGACCGTAACCGGCGTAATCGTTGCCCCATTGCGCCGCGCCCGCATAGATTCCGGTGATGACAAAAGAAAACGGATCGAACACGTCCTGGGTGGCGAGCTTGAATTTCTCTTTTACCGGAATCGATTGAAAATGCTGTCGCGGATCGTTCACTGTGGCGTAGTTCGGAACAACGCCCAGAATATGCCTGTCATCTGCCTTGGGTGCCGGATCCACTGCGGAATCCATGCGGGGATCTGCCGTTTGGGCGAGGCAGCAAGGCATTACACAACCCAGACATAGCAGGGTAAAGAGCTTCCCCATCACCGTAAAGACGATCTCCTGGCCCTTGGGGGTACAGCCTTACTTAGAAAGTTCACGCCGCATGTTTTCAAGGGATTGCTGCATAGCAACGTTTCCTGGTAATCCAGGAGCGTCCAAGGAGGGTTTTTGCGAGATTTCGGCGAACAGAGGAACCAGTTCCGGATCGCGCCAACCGCGGCGAGCCTCTTCGTTCATGATCTCCATCGCGTGCTGATGGGAGAACGCCGGCTTATATGGCCGCGCCGTGGTCAGGGCGTCATAGATGTCGGCCACCTGCAGGATCCGGGCGAGCAAGGGAATCTCCTCGCCGGCGATCCCGTCCGGGTATCCCGTGCCGTCCCAGCGTTCATGATGGCTGCGAATGATGGGCAGCACGGGCGCCAGTGTTTTCATCGGCCGGCAAATCTCTTCGCCGCGAACCGTGTGCAGCCGCATGGTTTCCCACTCTTCATCTGTCAGGAGGCCGCGTTTGAACAGGATCGTATCGGGAATGCTGATCTTTCCGATATCGTGCAGATATCCGCCGCGGTACAACGCAAGCTGATCTTGCCTGGGCAATCCGAGCGCCTGACCCAGCGCGATACTGTACGTCGCCAGACGCTCGCAGTGCAGGCCGGTGTACTTGTCGCGATGCTCTACCGATTGCGCCAGCGCGAACAGAATCGTCTCGGCTTCTTCCAGCGAATCGACCAACGCTTTGTTGCGTAGCATGGCTCGAACGCGGGTGCGCACCACGCTAGGCTGTAGCGGCTTGATCAGGAATTCGTCGGCGCCGGACTCGATCCCCGTGATCTCGTTTTCCGCGCCTTGAACTCCGGTCGCCATCAGAATCGGGATGAGCTGCGTCTTGCGGTCGTTCTTGAGCATCCGGCAGAAATCCAAGCCGCTCATTTCCGGCATCACCAGATCGACCACCACCAGATCGACCTTTTCACGTTCCAGGATCCCTAGCGCCGACGACGGCCGTTTGGCCTCCAGGATCCGGTAATTCGCCGCCTTCAGCATGGCTTTGAGGAGGCGGCGGTTGAGGTCCACATCATCGACGATCAGGATGGTAGGCGCCTGGGCCGCGTCTTCGAGCACGCTCTCCCACCGCGGGAGGTGCATGTCGGGACGCAGGACGATCACGTCTTTGGCGGCCGGTTTTTTCGTAGTGGTCGACACTAAGGGCTATTCCCTATATCGACAGAAGCGTAGGAAAGTCTTATCGCAGGAATCGGGTAAGGATACTGAAGACGTAGTTTTTCGTTTCAGCGATATCGGGAACCGCCCCAGCTTTGTCGACCCGGCCAGGTCCGGCATTGTAGGCACTCAGAGCGAGTGACAGATCTCCGTGGTACCGTTCGAGCAGTGTTTTCAATAGCTTGCTGCCGGCTTCCAAGCTCTGGCGCGGATCGAACGGGTCACTGACCTGAAACTGAGCCTGTGTGTCGGGCATGAGCTGCATCAGCCCTTCAGCCCCTTTTGCGGAGACGGCACAAGGACGAAAGCCAGACTCCTGACGGGCGACTTCGAGCACCAGACTCTTGTCAACCCCTTGCTTTTCTGCGACTTCGTCGATCATTTTCGAAAGCTCAGGCTGCGGCAGCGGATCGCACGGGATGGGCGTCAGAGGAGGCGTCCAAGGGAGTGTAGTCCCCAGCGCCTGCGCCTGCTTCTGCACCGAAGCCCTCTGCTGGGCGAGAGATGCTGCCATTGCGGTGCGAACCCGGTCGGCTTGGGATCGGGCGTCCTGGACGAAGAATAGGGCCAGCCACCAGCTCACACTGTATGAATCGGTCGAACGCACCGGTTTCGCCAGAGGGCGCACGGTTCAAGCTTAGTTACCCCCTGCCAGCGCAGCCAGCGTCTCCACTACCGCAATGTTCTGTGCCAATTCCGGGGAAAAGCCATGGCGCGCCTGAAGAAACCCCGGGCTGTTATAGGAGATCCACACCTTGCCGGCGGCATCCTCAGCGACCAGAATCTTCAACGGGAGATCGATGGCGGCGCTGGGCGCTGACAGCATCAGAGGCGTCCCGCCTTTCGGATTGCCAAAGACCACCAGCTTGGTAGGTGGCATCTTAAGTCCAGCCTTTTCCGCTTCTCCGCTGTGATCGATCAGCGCGAAAATCTTGATGCCGCGCGCTGTCAGGATCTGTTGCAGCTTCACGACGGTCTCATCCACCGAATGATGGCTGGATATAGTGACGATCCCATTCGCCGGCATAGGTTCAGCTCCGCTCGAGCAACCACGCGCAGTTTTGATAGCGGCTCTGCCCGCCGTCATTTACAGTGAACCGGGAATTGTTCTTCCACAGGCTCACTCCCGCAAATTCGCCGTCGTTCCGCAGGACGTAGAAGTTGATGTCGACTTTCGAGAGCCATGCCTTGTCGTTCTTGAAATTTCGCGCGATGCGTTTCAAAGCATCCAGGCCCGCGTCCTGCGGCGACATTCCGTGGCGCATGTTTTCGACCACGGTGTGCGCTCCAGCGATGCGGATGTTCTCTTCTCCGCGGCCCGTGGAACCGGCCGCGCCGATGTCCTGATCCACGTAGAGGCCCGCGCCAATGATCGGCGAATCTCCCACGCGTCCTGGAATTTTCCACGCCATCCCGCTGGTGGTCGTAGTGCCGGACATTTCTCCCTTGGCATTCAAGGCCAGGCAATTGATGGTTCCCGTCGGCGGATGGATCGCCTTTTCGTACGCCCACGCGAGCAGGTCGTCATCGGCATGCGGGAAGAGTTTTTTCAGCTCTGCCGTGGCTTTCTGCGGCCCGCTGTCGAGACCCGGCCCCCAATTCGAATGACCGTCCTTGTCGCGCATGGATTGCTTCCACACGAGCCACGCCAAGTGCGATTTCTCGGTCGTCAAAGTTTCGGCGGGCATCCCCATCTCGACCGCGAATTTATCGGCGCCCTGCCCCACCAGCATGATGTGATCGGTCTGCTCCATCACGATTTTGGCGAGTTTCGAAGGCGTGCGGCAACTTCGGACTCCTCCAACGGCTCCGCAGCGGCGCGTGGGCCCGTGCATGACGCTGGCATCGAGCTCGGTGACGCCTTCTTCGTTAGGCAGTCCGCCGAAGCCAACGGAGGTCTCTTCCGGATCGAGCTCCAGAATGTTGACGCCGGCGATGACCGCATCGAGTGTGTCTTCACCCTTCTTCATCATGTCCATGGCGCGTTGCGTGGCTCGAAGTCCATTGCCGCTGGCGATGCAGATCGTCTTTCCAGTCGCTCCACGAGCTGCTTGCCCGGCATAGGCCAGGGCGGCGCTGGAAACAAACCAATCGCGTCGGGTGATCATAGGGGCCATCCTTTCGGCAACACTATATCAGAGGGAGCTGTTCGCGTTGAAAATGGTCGCGATACATAAGGGGCTGGCTGCAAGCCCTTGATTTCTTCGGTTTCGCCAGGAGTCTCAAATCTTACGCTTTCCGACTAAGAAAGAGGCCGAGGACCCTCTACGGAAAGTTAAAACCGAGAATGGTGGCAGTATATATATCGAGGGAACCGGATGAGTGAGGATGCTAAAAAACCGTCCTTCAAATCGGACGATGAAATGTGGGCGTACATTGAAGAGCAAGAGACGCTTCTCAACCAGTTGGACGATGTATTCCTAAAGAAGCCGAAACCACACGATGGTCTTCCTGAAGCACCCGCGCCCTTCAAAGAAATGGAACGCCTTGCACTAGATGGGAATCCATCGGCGCAGTACAATCTCTCCATTGCATATCGCAACGGCGACGGAGTTACAAGAGATTTCGAGAAGTCAGCACATTGGCTCTTGAAAGCGGCGGAGGCGGGCTTTGCGCCGGCCGAATTCGACATCGGCTGCCACTGGCTGGATGCGAAAAAAACAGACGACGCCTTCAGATGGTTCATGAAGGCAGCAAGACAGAACTACGGCCCAGCTCAGTTCAACATCGGAACGATCTGCGGCAAGTCCGGCAATTATTCCAGAGCATATTGTTGGTTTTATCTCGCGGAGCAGAATCGAGTAGACGGAGCGCGACATAATCGGGAGATAGCGGCCGCGCGGCTAAGTAAAGAGGAGATGGACAGGACTCGCATCGACCTTTCTATATTGATGACGGATCTACGAAAGGCCGAGGCAGGATAGGAGGCCTGTCGCCGAACGACCCTTTTTGAAGCAGTGCACCCGAGTAACTTCCGATCCGCTCCCCTTAGCTCGGTTTCTTCGCACGCACAGCGGCGACGGATTTGACCACCAGCGTCTTCAACACCTTTTGATCCACATCGGCGAGCTTTTTGATGTACAAGCAGCCCGTGCCGGTGTGCTTGCCGAGCTTAGCGAGTAAGGCTGTAGAGTCGCTGGACTCCCGCATGCCATAAAGAACGATCGCGGCCTTACGCGGTGAGAAACCGACCACAGGCATATCGCCCTCGCGCCCCGTGTCGTACCTGTAGTGATAGCTGCCGAAACCGATAATCGAGGGTCCCCACATCTTCGGCTTTTCGCCGGTCGCGCCTTGCATCAACTTGATCAGCGCCTTAGCATCCGCGCGCCTGGTCTGGTCCGTGAGTGCATCGAGAAACGACGCAACACTCACTTTAGTGGGCTTGGTCTTGTTGTCCGCCATCGCTCCTGCCTTTCTGCTTCTCTCAAGACTAACGCACAGACTCGCGATAATGAGGTCGTGGCGGACCCCACCATAACCGGACTGGCGGGTGCCATCAAGCGTATCCTGCCCTACACGACCATCCTCTGCGGGATCGCGGCACTCTACGCGGGCGGCGTGATGTATTCCAGATGGAAGGCGAACGTCGACGCCGGTCGCGCAGTGGAGCGCAAGAAAGCCGAACAGTTGGTTCGCGATTTGGAGATGACCGGGCAAAGCTTGAAGATCCTGTCGTTCTACGCCAGCCCTGCGGCGATCCGCCGCACGGAAAAGACGCTCTTGTGCTATGGCGTCGCCAATGCGCGCACCGTGGCCATCGATCCGCCGGTGGGTGGCGTCTGGCCTTCGATGGGCAGGTGCGTGGAAGTCGCGCCGGGCAAGACCACAACCTACAAACTGACGGCTACGGATGCCAGCGGACACAGTGTGACTCAGGTCGCCGAAATCGAAGTCCAGCGTTGACCGGCAGAGGCTAAACTGAAAGCTTCATGCAAGAAATCATTTCGCCCGCGCGGGCGATCGACGGGATCGTCACCCTGCCCGGCGATAAATCCATTTCTCATCGATATGGCATGTTGGGCGCGATTGCCGAAGGCGTAACCACCATCAGCAATTATTCGACCGGCGCGGATTGCCAGTCGACGCTGGGGTGCATGGAGGCGCTCGGCGCCACCGTGGAACGCAAGGACGGGAAAGTCATCATTCATGGCGGCGCGCTGCGGGAATCGGCCGGGCAGTTGGATGCTGGAAACTCCGGCTCGACCATCCGTATGCTTTCGGGAATCCTGGCGGCGCAGCGTTTCACGACGCGCATCGGCGGCGACGAGTCCCTTTCAAAGCGGCCCATGCAGCGCGTCATTACACCTCTCGAGCAAATGGGCGCGTCGATTGAGGCGCACGACGGAAAATTTCCTCCGCTCACGATTCACGGCCGCGAGCTGCAGGGGATCGACTACACGCTTCCAGTCGCCAGCGCGCAAGTGAAGAGCTGCGTGTTGTTCGCGGGTCTTTTCGCCAAGGGCGATACGATTGTGCGCGAACCGGTCCGCACGCGCGACCACACCGAAATCGCGCTGCGGGAGTTCGGCGCCGAAATCGACGTCGAGCGGCGCGTCATAACACTACGGGAAGGCACGCGGCTAACCGGCCGCGATTTGTTCGTGCCCGGCGACCTCAGCTCCGCCGCGTTCTTCATGGTCGCGGCGCTATTGATGCCCAAAGCGAATCTGGTGATCCACGGCGTGGGGCTGAATCCGACGCGGTCCGCGCTGCTCGATTTTCTGGTTTCGATGGGCGCGTCGATCAAAGTGCTCGACTTACAGCAGACGGGCGGGGAAGTGGTAGGCGATTTGCGGATCCAGGCGTCGAAAATCACGGGCGGCGAAATCGATGGTGCGCTGACGGCGGCGTTGATCGACGAGATCCCCGCGCTGGCAGTGCTGGGGGCGGCGAGCGAGCGCGGGCTGACGGTCCGCGACGCGTCCGAATTGCGCGTCAAAGAAACCGACCGCATCGCGACCATCGCATCGAATTTTCAGCGCATGGGCGTTGAAATTCAAACCACGCCGGATGGTTTTCACGTCCCTGGCCGGCAGAAATTCCACGCAGCGGAGCTCGATTCGCAGGGCGATCATCGCATCGCCATGGCGTTCGCGGTGGCCGCGCTCGCGGCGGATGCTCCCTCGACCATCCAGGGCTCCGAAGCGGCGGGGGTTTCTTTTCCTGAATTTTTTAGTACACTGCGTGACATCGCGGTTTGAAATGGTGACATGGGTGATATGACCGAAACTCAAGATTTAACGCTGCCCTGTCTGGTTCACGATCTGAACAACGTCTTTCAGACGCTGGTGGAGGCGGCCGACCTACTTTCCGGCGATCCGCGCTGGGCGACGCTTTCGGCGGCGATTCTGCGCAGCGTGGAGCGCGGCCGGAACCTCACGATGAGTATTGCGTCGGCCGAAGAAACCGCGGCGCCGTTTGAGACCATCCTGAACAACGCGATTTCGTTCGCAGAGGATTCCCTCATTGGCGGACGGCAAGGCCGCATCCGGTTCGAGTGCGCCGTCGATGCGGGAATCGAGCTGCGCCGGACGTGGGCCTGGGAACGCGTGCTGATCAATCTGTTCTCGAACGCGGTGCGCGCCATGCCCGAAGGCGGCGCCATCTACGTCAGCGCGCGCCACAGCGACGGCGAAGTGGTGCTCGTGGTCCGCGATGAGGGCCCCGGAATCGCTCCGGAAATTCTAGCGGATGTGTTCAAACCCCATGTCTCCACGCGAGGCTCAGGGCTCGGATTGCACATCGTCGAGACCATCGTGAAACAGGACGATGGAAACGTCAGTGCGGCAAACCGGGCAGATGGCCGCGGCGCGGAATTCACGATTCGGATTCCGGTCCAGCTTCCAAAAGGCACTCTGTTCGCGCGCGCATAGCGGAACGACGCCATCCGACCTAGCGACAACACCCGAGTGATCTCGCTGTCGAACAGGCGCAGAATAACAGATGGATGCAACACGATCACCAGAGTCACGACCGCCACGCGGGTCATTCCGTGGCCATGTTTCGCGACAAATTCTGGCTAAGCTTCGGCCTCACCATTCCCACGGTGATCTGGTCGCCCGAAGTACAGCATTGGCTGGGCTACACGGCACCCGGATTCCCCGGCTCGACACTCATCCCCGCAATTCTCGGAACGATTGTCTTCGTTTACGGCGGTGTCGTTTTCCTGCGCGGAGCGCGCGGCGAGCTTGCCGGCCACCAGCCCGGCATGATGACGCTCATCAGCCTGGCCATCCTGGTTGCTCTTAGCACCTCACTCGCCGCGACATTCGGGCTCTTTGAGGTCGAAGTCTGGTGGGAGCTTGCGTCGCTGATTACGATCATGGTTCTGGGTCACTGGCTGGAAATGCGGGCGATCTCTCAGGCCCAAGGCGCACTTCACGCCCTGGCTGCATTGCTGCCGGACACTGCGGAGCGCGTAAGCGGCGCGGAGGTTCAAACCGTTCCATTGGAGGAACTACATGCGGGCGATATTATCCTGGTCCGGCCTGGAGCCCGTGTCCCAGCGGATGGCTCAGTCGTCGAAGGGAGCGCCGACGTTGACGAGTCGATGATCACCGGCGAGTCGAAGCCAGTATCCAAGGGGCCAGGTGCGAAGGTGATCGCCGGAACGGTCGCCGGTGGAGGAAGCCTTCATGTCCGCATCACCGCGGTCGGAGAGCAGACCGCTCTCTCGGGCATTATGCGGCTGGTTGCGGCAGCACAAGCTTCCACTTCTCGTACCCAAGCCCTTGCTGACCGTGCGGCTGCAATTCTTTTCTACGTCGCGGTCGCCTCGGGTGCGATTACGTTCACCTTCTGGTGGCTTTCCGGCGACAAGGAACACGCGCTGATCCGCACCGCGACGGTTCTCGTCATTGCTTGTCCCCATGCATTGGGGCTCGCGATTCCGCTGGTGATCGCCATCTCCACGTCGCTGGGGGCGCGAAATGGTCTGCTGGTGAAGGACCGATTGGCGCTCGAACGGGCCCGCAATTTGGATGTGGTGATCTTCGACAAAACGGGAACGTTGACTCGCGGCGCGCCTGTCGTATCTGGCATTGCGCCTGCGACTGACACGACGGAATCCGCAGTGATCGCCCTCGCCGCTGCGGTCGAGGCCGACTCCGAACACCCTCTCGCGCAGGCCGTTGTTGCAGTAGCCAAACGAAGAGGCGTGCCTCAACTGCTCGCTGTCGACTTTCAGCCGCTGACCGGAAAAGGGGCGCAGGCAGTTGTGGATGGAAGGACCGTTTTGGTCGGCGGACCGCGCCTGTTGACCGAGTTCATGGCAATCGTGCCTCCGGAAGTTGAGAAATCGACGATTGGCTGGGTCTCGGAAGGAAAGACGGTTCTTTATGTAGTTGACGGAGCGCGAGTCCTCGGCGCTCTCTCCGCCGAAGACGAAGTTCGTCCCGAGTCACTCGAAGCCGTCGCCGAACTTCATCGGCTTGGTATCCGGGTCGCGATGATTACCGGGGATTCGAAAACCGTCGCCGATTCGGTCGCCCGGCGCCTCGCGATCGATGAGGTCGCGGCTGAGGTTCTCCCAAGTGACAAAGCTGCAGCCGTAAAAAGGTTCCAAGCGGGCGGAAAGTCAGTCGCAATGGTCGGCGACGGAGTGAACGACGCACCAGCGCTCGCGACGGCCGACGTCGGGATTGCGATCGGAGCCGGAACCGATGTAGCCATTGAATCCGCTGGCATCGTTCTGGTTCGTAGCGATCCACGCGATGTTGTCGGAGCGATTGAGCTGTCGCGCGCCACCTACCGGAAGATGATCCAAAATCTCATTTGGGCCACCGCATATAACGTGATTGCCATTCCCGTTGCCGGGGGGCTGTTGGTCCACTGGGGTTTCGATCTCCCCATGAGTATGGGGGCCGTCGCAATGAGCGTTTCCACGATCGTTGTTGCTGCAAACGCCCAATTGCTACGCCGGCTGAAGCTGCAGCGCGCAGCTCTATGATTAGGCGCGTTCGAGATACGTCGATTCCGACGTCGACACGCGGATCTTTTCGCCTTCATTGATGAACGGCGGCACGTTGACCACCAGACCCGTTTCCAACTTCGCCGGCTTGGTCACGTTCGAAACCGTGGCGCCTTTCAATCCCGGCTCGGTCTCGACCACGGTCATGTCGACTGACGGCGGCAGTTCCACGCTGATCGGCTTGCCTTCATAAAACTCGACGTTGACCTTCAAACTCGGGATCAGAAAATTAACGGCGTCGCCCAGCAGGTCCTTCATCAGGTGCATCTGCTCAAAGGTCTCCGTGTTCATGAAATAGAAGTACTCGCCGTCGTCGTAGAGATATTCCATCTCCTGCTCGTCAAGGGAAGCGCGCTCGACTTTGTCTTCCGAGCTGAAGCGGTGCTCGATCATGGTGCCGGTCTTGAAGTTGCGCATTTTCACCTGTACGAATCCGCGCAGGTTGCCGGGCGTGCGATGCTCCATCTTGAAGATGGAGAACAAATCCTTGTTGAACTTGATCACCATGCCCGGACGCAGTTGTGTTGCTGGAATCATAAGAAGGGAATCTTTATTTTAGCACTGTTGTTTCGCTGTAAAGAGGCGGCCGTGTAAAATAAAGAATGGTTCCAGACATTATCCCCGAGGGGCTAACTTTCGACGACGTGCTGCTGCTGCCGGCGCGCAGCGAAGTGGTCCCGGCCCAGACCGATACTCGAACCTGCCTCACGCGCCGCATCGCCATCAATATTCCGGTGGTCAGCGCCGCCATGGATACGGTGACCGAATCGCATCTCGCCATCGCGCTCGCGCAGCAGGGCGGAATGGGCATCGTGCATCGCAACATGTCGATCGAGCGGCAGGCTGAGGAGGTGGACCGCGTAAAGCGCTCGGAAAGCGGCATGATCGTCGATCCAGTGACGGTCGAGCCGGAGCAGAGAATTTCCGATGCGCTGGATGTGATGAAGCGTTACCGCATTTCGGGCGTCCCAGTGACGAAGCGAGGCAAGCTGGTCGGGATTCTGACCAATCGCGACCTGCGCTTCGAGACGCGCTTCGATCTTCCTATCGAAAAGGTGATGACGAAAGACAACCTCATCACGGTCGCTGTGGGGACCACGCTCGAGGAAGCCGAAGCTATTCTTCACAAGCATCGCGTAGAGAAATTGCTGGTAGTCGATGACCAGTACACTCTCAAGGGCCTCATCACGGTTAAGGATATTCAGAAAAAGTTGAAATATCCGCTCGCAGCCAAAGACGAGCAGGGGAGATTGCGCGTCGGCGCCGCGCTCGGATCCGGAGGCGATTTTCTGGAGCGCGCTCAGGAGCTGGTCAAGAAAAAGGTCGACGTGCTCGCGGTCGATTCGGCGCACGGCCACCAGCGCGGCGTTCTCGACGCGATCAAAGCGGTGAAACACGCGCTACCGGACGTGCAACTGCTCGCCGGAAACATCGCGACCTTTGAAGCCGCGCGCGACCTGATTTCGCTGGGCGTCGATGGCGTAAAAGTCGGGATCGGGCCCGGGTCCATTTGCACCACGCGGGTAGTGAGCGGCGCGGGCGTCCCTCAAATCACTGCCATCGCCGAATGTGCCAAAGCCACGCGCGGATCGGGCGTGCCATTGATCGCCGACGGCGGCATCAAATATTCAGGCGACATCACCAAAGCCATCGCGGCCGGCGCGGACGTGGTCATGATCGGCAGCCTGTTCGCGGGAACCGAAGAAAGTCCCGGAGAAACGATTCTGTATCAAGGCCGAACTTTCAAGAGCTATCGCGGCATGGGATCGATGGGCGCGATGACCGCCGGCTCAGATCGCTATCCGCAGACCGATTCAGGAAAACTGGTGCCGGAAGGCATCGAAGGCCGCGTACCGTATAAAGGAATGCTGGCCGACATGGTGTATCAACTTGTTGGCGGTCTGCGGGCGGGCATGGGCTACTGCGGCGCGGCGACCATCAGGGAGCTGAGCGAGAACGCGAAGTTCGTGCGAGTCACCGTCGCCGGTCTGCGCGAGGGTCACGTTCACGACGTCATTATCACCAAGGAAGCTCCGAATTACCGGCTGGAGTAGACACTACAATACGAGCAGCTTCGCTCATGCCTTCGCCTTCCTGTTCCCTCATCGTTGGCACGCCCTGCTTCGGCGGTCAAGTGACCTGGCTGTACGCCGTCTCCCTCCTGAAACTGCAAAAGGCGTTTACGCAACGCGATTGGGGCCTGGGCTTCCTGCTGCAAGCCGGCGATGCACTGGTCACGCGCGCGCGGCAAACTATCGTGTGCCATTTTCTCGATCATCCCCAGGCCACTCATCTGCTCTTTATCGACGCGGACATCGGTTTCGAGCCGGAGCAAGTGTTTCGCCTGCTCGAATTCGACGCGGATTTCACTGCTGCCGTCTATCCCGTCAAACAGATCAACTGGGAGTTCATGCCCGCCGCCGTTCAGGCCGGACGCACGCCCCTCGAATCGGCCACGCTTTCCTATGTAGTCGAGCGCACCGCGTCGGAGGACTTGATCCTGCGCAACGGCTTCGTGAAGTCGCGCTATGCGGGCACTGGGTTCATGATGATCCGGCGTTCCGCCCTCGAGTCGATGATCGACCACTATCCTGAGCTGCGCTACACGCATGAGCACCAGGCGAACGATCCACTGGAGGGCAGCCGCTGGCGCTCCGCGCTGTTCAACAGCATGATCGACGAATCCGGCCATTTCCTGAGTGAAGATTTCAGTTTCTGCCGGCGCTGGACCGATATGGGAGGCGAGATCTGGGTGGACCACACTGCCCGTCTTGAACACGTCGGCCTGATGGTTTATCGCGGCAACATGGCGGCCCGCGTCGGTCTGCCCTCGGAGTAATTGTGGGGCAAGCTTTCAGCTTTGCGCTCCGGCTTTCAGCCGGAGCATTCGCGCGCAGTCGCGCGAACACTATCCTGCAACCGTGCACGAGGCGCCCTAACCTCGCAACACCCTTGCGCGCCGCTCGCCCGCCGCTAACCGCAGTCGAACTTCCGAGTCTACCGGCGCATCCTCCGGCGACTTCACAATCTTTCCGTCGCGTTCGACGATCGCGTACCCGCGTTCCAGAATCTTCAGTGGACTCAATTGCTGCAAATGCGCCTCGGGCGGTCCCAGCAATCCTTTCGCGCGGCTCAAGTGCAACTGGATCGATTGCGTGAGCGACGCTTCATACGACTCCAATCGCCTGCGCCGGCCCGCGAGCTTTAGCCGCACGTCCGACAATCCCAGCCGCGACGCCAATCCATCCAGGGTGCGCCGCCGCACCTCCATCAGCGCCCGCCAGCGATCCCGAAAACGATAATCCAGCTCATCCACGCGCTGCATTTGCTTGCCGATGGCGCGATGCAGTCGGGTCCGATCGACCGCCGACGCGTGCAATCGCCGGGCGAGAAGCGCGATCGAGAGACGCATCGCCTGCCGCAGCTTGATCTCGCCGCCATTCAGCCGGTCTTCCAAACTCTGGCGGGTGCAGATCGCCAGCTCCGCTGCGGCGGACGGCGTGGGAGCGCGCAAATCGGCGACGAAATCCGCAATGGTGAAATCGGTTTCATGGCCCACTGCCGAAATCACCGGCACGGAAGACTCAAAAATCGCCCGCGCGACGCGCTCTTCATTGAACGTCCAGAGATCCTCCATCGATCCGCCGCCGCGCGCAACGATCACCACTTCCGCCCATCCCGATTTGCTGAAGTATTCGATCCCGGCCGTCACCTGCTCCACCGATCCTTCACCCTGCACCTGCGCCGGATAGATCCGCACGTGCCGCCCCGCAAATCGACGCTCCAGAACTTGCAGAATGTCTTGAATGACCGCTCCCGTCGGCGACGTGACGATCCCGATCCGCTCCGGCATCGCCGGAATCGGGCGCTTTCTCGCTGTATCGAAGAGCCCTTCGGCAGCCAGCTTTTTCTTCAATTGCTCGAACGCGAGCTGCAATGCTCCGTGACCCTGCGGCTCGATCGTATCCACGATCATCTGCACTTCGCCGCGTGCGTCATACACGTCGATCCGCCCGCGCGCGATCACCGCAATCCCATCCTGCGGCTTGAACTTCAGATAGCGTGCGGTCATCTTGTAGCACACGCACTTGAGCTGCGCCGCTTCGTCTTTCAAGGTGAAGTAGTAATGGCCGCTTCCAGGGACGCGTGTTCCGGAGATCTCACCGGCCACCCAGATGTCAGTGAAATGTTGGACGAGCAGGCCGCGCATGGCCTGCGTTAACTCACTCACCGAGTATAGGTTTGGCTCTGTGCCCCAACTGAGCGCGATCTGTTCCACGTCCCCCATTGTAGAGTTGTAGAGCGCCCGGTTTATCGCTCCCATTCAAATTTTCTATCCCCAACCGCGCTTGCGAATCGCTATGATCTAATGATGAGCCACGCCGCTAAAACGCCCAAAGACGTCCTCGAATTTGCCAAAAAACACGATGCCCGCCAGGTAGATCTGCGCTTCACCGATCTGCCCGGCCTGCAGCACCATGTTTCCTATCCCATCAATCAGCTCGAAGAAAGCACGTTCGAGGAAGGCTTCGGCATGGATGGATCGAGCATCCGCGGCTGGGCCGCCATCAATGAGAGCGACATGCTGCTCATTCCCGATCCCACCACGGCCTACATGGACCCGTTCTACGAGACTAAAACCCTCACCATGACCTGCGACGTGATCGACCCGATCACACGCCAGCACTACGATCGCGATCCGCGCTGGATCGCCCGCAAAGCCGAAATGTATCTCAAGAACTCTGGCTTGGCCGACACCGCGTACTTCGGCGCGGAAGCCGAGTTCTTCATTTTCGACAACGTGCGTTTCGATCAGAACGCGCATGAGGGCTACTACTTCATCGACGCCGAGGAAGGCCGTTGGAACTCGGGCCGGGAGACCAACAATCTCGGCTACCGTCCGCGCTACAAGGAAGGTTATTTCCCGGTTCCGCCCACCGATCATTACCAGGACCTGCGCGCCGAAATGGTGGAAACCATGATCCGCTGCGGGCTCGACATCGAGTGCCATCATCACGAAGTCGCCACCGGCGGGCAATGCGAAATCGATCAGCGCTTCGACACGCTGGTGAAATCGGCCGACAACATGATGCTGTACAAATACGTGATCCGCAACGTCGGATATCAGTACGGCAAGAGCGTGACCTTCATGCCCAAGCCTCTGTTCGGCGATAACGGCAGCGGCATGCACACGCACCAGAGTCTGTGGAAAGGCGGCGGCCCGCTGTTCGCCGGCGACATGTACGCCGGTCTGAGCCAGATGGCCCTGTGGTACATCGGCGGATTGCTCAAGCACGCCCGCGCCCTCTCGGCGATCATCGCGCCCACTACCAACAGCTACAAGCGCCTGGTCCCGGGTTATGAAGCGCCGGTCAATCTCGCGTATTCACGCCGCAATCGTTCGGCCGCGGTCCGCATTCCGATGTATTCGGCGAGCCCCAAAGCGAAACGCGTCGAATTCCGCCCGCCCGATCCGTCGTCGAACCCATACATGGCGTTCGCCGCGATGATGATGGCCGGACTCGACGGCGTCATCAACAAGATCGATCCAGGCGAACCGCTGGACAAAGACATCTACGATCTGTCGCCGGAAGAAATGAAGATGGTCCCGTCCATGCCAGCGTCGCTGGAAGAAGCCTTGCAGTGTCTGGAAGACGATCACGCGTTCCTGTTGAAAGGCGACGTATTCAGCGAAGAGCTGCTCGAAACCTTCATCGCGTACAAGCGCAAGAACGAATCGGATGCAGTCCGTCTTCGTCCGCACCCGTACGAGTTCGCCCTGTACTACGACATCTAGACTGATCTGTGGAGCAAGCTTTCCGGAACAGATCCGCACCCCGGACAGCTTGCAGCGTCGGCTTCAGCCGACGGTGTGGCACGTTAATATCGACCGCTTGCGGTTCAGTGCCGGCGATCTGTCATCTTAACTGCGCCCTGAGCCGCGACCATAGGGAGCGGTCGATGCTGAGTCTTTTGCAACTCTTCAGCCTGCAGCGTCGAATGGTTCGTGAGATCGAGGTTGACCTGCCCGCCTGAGTCACTTCGCGCGACGCTTCCTCGGCTTCTTCGCCTTCGGCACCTTCCCGATTCGAGCATCCCCAGCCGTGATCAGCTCGCATGCCCGCAACGCGGCCTCCTCGAAATCCGGAGCATCTACTGGAAGAACCTGCCAGCCCGTTACTACCTTCCCGAACATTTGAATGGACCGCATATTGGGAAACTCGGCGTGCAGGCTCGCATGATGCTCCAGCGTCGTGGCGAGCCATACTCCATCGTCCGGCTGGCCGCCCTTGTGGCGCAGGATGAACACGATCTTCGGGCCGACGTACACCGCCAGGCACCCGAACATCGGATTGGTCCGCGGCGAGAGCGAATGCAGCGCGTCCAGCACAAACTCAAACGGCACCGCCTTGCGAAGCTTGATGGCGAATGGACCGCGTTTCGGCATCGGATCACTCCACCGGGCTGCCGTAAGGTATCAGAGTCTTGATCCGCTCGGCCGAATCGACGCGGGCGATTTTCCAGCCGTTCGCGGTCTTTTCGAGATTCAATGTCTGCACCTCATTGCGATCCTGGTACACATACTCCATTTGGACTTTGGCCTCGGTGTCTCCGGCTGCTGCATCGGGCGCCATCACCGCGACGCCTTTCAATGCCGCGCTGGTGTCCTGAAGATATTTTTGGAACGCGGCGTCGGAGGATTCGGCGACCGTCTGACGCAGCGCTGCCTCCATCGACCCGGTGTAAGCCGCAAGATATTTCTTCACGTCGCCGTTGCGCGCGGCGTCCAGCATCGCGTTGATCGCGTCCTGGGGCGTCGCCTCGGTCTGCGGCGGTCTGCTCCAACTCGGCATCCTCCAGGCGTTCCTGCCCACCACAGCGCCGCCCAACGCCGCAGCCAGCGTCAGAATCGTCAATCCCTGGGCGATACGTTGCCGGTTCATGTGTTACTGACCGGTGTAGGTGATCCACATCGGCGAAACCCACACCAGCTCTCCGTTGGATTGTTCGCCGCGCACGTAGTAATAGGAAGTCTTGCCCTTCACTGGAGCTGAATCCCGCCACGTGAATTCGACGTTGGATTTCCCTGGTTCGGTCGAATATACGTAAGCGCTATCTTTGACGATGAACACTTTCGAAAACGGCGCGGTTCCCACCAGCTTGATTTGCAGGACCGGCGGTGTAGCGCTGGAAAACGCATCGCCCATGATGTGATCGCCGCAGCGATATTCCGCCAGAATATGATCCGTTGCGCCATACACGTGTCGCTTCTTAAGCGCGTCCAGCAGCGCCTCGCGAGTGGCGGCCTTCGCCAGAATGTTCGAGTAACTCATGTGCGTCGAAACATGGTCGGAGCTCGCCTCGAACGCCAGCTTGTAGCCGCGCTCCAGCGCCAGATTGACGAACCCCTTGGGACGCCATCCGCCGATCGAGTCGTTCTCGCTCGACGACCGCGGCGCGCCGGGCATCTCGTAATTCTGCCGGTCACCCTGGTAAATTTCCACCACCGGCTCGGAATCGGGATCGTTGTCGCGCCAATCCGTGCCCATGTTGGTGGCGCTGGTGTGCGACGCGACCACGCCGTCGAACTTTTTCAGATAGGCGTACAGCATCGCCGTGTCCGGCGCGCGCACCACCGGCGTGTCGCTGGTTTTCTGGAGACGCGGCAGCGGACGGATTCCACGCTGCGCGAAAATCACGTTGCGGTGGCCCTCCGGATACGCCACGCTGCGCTCATAGTTGAACATCGCCACAAAATGCGCCGGAGCATAGAAGATGTCGGTCAGCTTTTGCGAAAGCCACCAGGTGTATTCGCGAGCCGCACCGTTGTCGTGATCGCAGCAGCCCGCCCAGTCCATATAACTCCCGTCGATCAAATATCGATACTGATCCAGGATCGTGCCGTCGCCGCCGCCGTCCATCGAAATTTCGCTGTGCCGGTGAAACTCGCCGCGCAGGATCATCAGCGGACCTTCGCGCGTCTGTAGCCGGTAACGACGCATGGTCGCCACCGCATCCAGCTCCGTTTTGTCGCGCGCATCCACACCGGAAACCTCGCTCGGCGCTGCATTCTTTGCCGAGGGCGGTCCCGAAGCCGGACCAAGTGCAGCCTGATTCGCGTAAAGATCGTTGCTGTACGGATCCTTCGGGAGTTCGTTAGGTCCGGAAGTCTGCGCACCTGGCATATAAGAGATGGCATGATACTCGCGCCGCGCGTCCGACGACCCGATTACCAGCGCCTCGCCCGCTTTCGCCGAAACGACCGCCGGGCGATTGTCCAGCAGATTATCGCTGTGATGCAGGTACATCGGACCTGTCCACGTGGACCCGCTATAGGAGACCAGGTATTCGGTCCACACCGTGCCGATCGGATTCCAGAACACTGGAAACGCGGATCGGCACACCAGCCAGATCCGGCCCGATGCATCGATAGTCATGCGCGGAAGCGTGTTTCGCGGAGCGCGCCGGGCCGGTGCGCTGGCGGCGGGTCCCCGATTCTTCGCGGCGTTCGGATCGGGCCTGATGAAATCGTTGTCCTCCCCTTGACGGGCCTGCGCCACCAGACCGCTGGCCGGTAATCCCGGCAGCGCTGTGCCGATGTCCGTGGCGGTTTCTACCATGGCTCCCGATGGAGTCACGCCGCGCAGTCTGATCGCGCGGCCCTGATACAACGCGATGCCGCTCGAATCGTCAGCGCCGAAGTTCTTCCCCCATCCCTCGCCGCCTTCTTCGTACGCGATCCACGCCGTGCCCGCCGGATCGTAGGCGATCGATGGATACGCCTGGTACGCGGCCGACGCCGCCACCGTTTTTTCCTCGCCCCAGGTCCCGTTGGTTGCCGTGCGGATGAATACATCGTAGTTCCCGTTGCGATATGAATCCCATGCGACGCTTACATGACCCGACCCATCCGCCGCGATCGCCGGGTCCCATTCGTTCCCGCCGGATGAGGCCACGGTCACCGGCGCGCTGAAGGCCGAGCCCTTCTGGGACGCCGCGAAAATCCGGGCTTTCCCGTCGCGCCAGCCTTGCCACGCCACCCACACGTTTCCCGCGGAATCGGTCGCGGCCGCCGGATCGATGTCCGAACCCGGAGCGTTCGAGATACGCACAGTCGCACCCGCTTTGCCGCCTTCGACCACCCGCGCCCAGATGTCGAAGTTGCCGCGTTCATTGGCCGGCCAGAACACCCACACACGACCGCGCCCGTCGACTGCGATCGTTGGACGATACAGATCGCCGCCCGCCGCGCTGACGGCAATCGGATCGCTCCATGTCCCGTTCGAATAACTCTTCAGCATGATCTGATCGCCGCCCGGACGCGCGTTCATCCAATCGAACTGGTTGGGCGTAAGCCGGATGCGGTCATGATCGGGATGATGCTTGAAATCGAGATACGCCACCCACACGGTGCCGGACTTGTCGACCGCCGCCGCTGGAAAATCTTCCTCGTCCGGTGGGCCCGTCACGCGCGACCAGGCAGGTATGCGCTCCACCATTGCGCGGCCGTTCAACAGGCGGCGCGGCGTGCCATAAGGAATCTCGCTCAAGCGGATGGAAAAGTTCCCCTGCGCGGTGCGCACGCTCAACTCTGCGATCGCTGTTTCGTTGTCCACCAGCACCACAACGCCGTTGGCTACCATCTGCGGCGCCACGGCTGCCGTGACGCCCGCGGCCGCGAATCGTCGAGCCTCGTGCGTGCTCATTTTCCAGGAATTGCCTGGCTGCATCGCGTCGCCGGTGTCGAATCGCCAGGGCTCAACGGCCACGATGTTTGCGCCGTTCGCGGTCACCCCACCATCCCAATTGGTTGCGGCTTGATCGCCGGTGCCCAGCAGAATCCGAACTCCCGTGGCGCCGTCCGCCACTAGAGTGAAAACGCCCATTAGCAGGATTGCACGGTTCATCGGTTCTCCTTGCTAATTTGCGAGAATACCTCAAGCCGCGCCCGATTGCTCGATGTTCCCACCGAGCCGCGAGCGCCAGCGACCGGGTTCCGATTTTTTGATAACCTCCTAACGACGTTCCAACGTCCCCGTCGAACCAACATGCGAATGATTCAGATCGCTCTCGCGCTCGTCTTTCTTCTGGCGTCGCTGACGGCCCAGACCTTCGAATTCAAGTCCCTGTCGGGCTTAACCCCCGTCAACGTGAAGACGGAACTAGCGGCGTATCGTGGACGGCCCGCCATCCGGCTGGTTGACGATCCAAGCCGCGCCCCCAGCCCGGCGGGCGCCGGTCATGCAATGGCGGTTCTTTCCGGCTCGGATTTCGAGGACGGGACCATAGAAGCGGACCTCGCCGGAGCTCCTCGCAGCGGCGCCGGGGAAGCAGCGCGCGGATTCGTGGGCATCGCATTTCACATCCAGCCCGATGGATCGCATTTCGAATGCTTCTATCTCCGGCCCACTAACGGTCGCGCCGACGATCAACTGCGCCGCAACCACTCCACGCAGTACACCTCGGAACCCGATTTCCCCTGGCAGCGGCTGAGAAGCCAGAATCCCGGCGTGTATGAGTCCTATACCGACCTCGAGCCGGAGGTCTGGACCGCCATGAAAATCGTGGTTTCGGGGACGCACGCCAAGCTGTACGTGAACGGCGCCACTCAACCCTGTCTGATCGTCAACGATTTAAAGTTGGGAAAGACTCACGGGAAAGTCGCGCTGTGGATCGGCGCGGATACCGATGGACATTTTTCGAGGGTCACGCTCAAGAAGTAGAGTTTAGTAACGTCGCAACAACGCGCTCCATGACTGTCGCGCCTCAATCATTTGAAGACTCCTCGTGGTTTGAGGCGCGACAGTCATGGGGCGCGTACTCAGGAGAATCGCATGGGTAAGCCAGTAGCACCGTCAGACAAGCTTGCGCTGTACGAAAAGTTGGTGGCCACCAATCCCGGTGTCGAACGCAAGGGCGCGACGGTTCCCTACACCTCGTTGAACGGCCACATGTTCAGCTACCTGAGCAAACAGGGCAAGCTGGCTCTCAGGCTCCCTACCGGTGAGCGAGAGGCGTTCCTTAAGAAGTACAAAGCCAAGTTGTGCGACGCGTATGGGGTCGTCCAACCTGAGTACGTCGAGGTTCCGAATTCCTTGCTCTCCTCGACACGGGAATTGAAGAAGTACTTCGACTCCAGTTACGCCTATGTAGCGTCGCTCAAGCCCAAGCCCAGTACTAAAAAGAAAAAGTCGTAAGACCTGTGAATCCAACCATTTCGATGATCGGTGGAGCGCCGAAACTCCTCTCGCCCGATATTATTGTGCGATGGTGTTTCACCCGATCCAGTTCGTCAGCCGCGCGCCGCCGCGAAAATCGCTACGACCAAACGAACCCAAGGACCCCTCACCGCGCCCGGGTCGAGAACTGGCGGCGATACGCCGTTGGCCCGGTCCCGACCATCCGCTTAAAGTGATGGCGCAGCGTGGCTGCCGTCTGCAATCCCACGGCTTCGGCAATCTGGTCGATGGTCGCGGCCGTCTTTTCCAGCCGCCGCTGCGCCTCCATCACGCGCTGATGTATCAGCCAGTGGTGCGGCGTCGTGCCGGTCTGCTGCCGGAATTGCCGTGCGAAGGTTCGCGGGGACATCGCGGCCCGCCTTGCCAGATCCGCCACTTGCAGCGGTTTGCTCAATCTGGATTGAGCCCACTCCAGGACCGGGGCGAGTCCCGCCGCCGATTCGCTCCGCATGGGGTCCTCGACGTATTGGGCCTGCCCGCCTTCACGATGCGGCGGCATGACCAGCCGCCGCGCGATCTGGTTTGCAAGCTCGGCGCCATAGTCGCGCCGCACGATGTGCAGGCACAGGTCGATTCCGGCAGCGCTGCCGGCCGATGTCAAAATGCTGCCTTCGTCCACATACAGGACGTCGCGCTCCACTTGAACCTTTGGAAATCGTGCAGTGAATCTGTCCACGTGCCGCCAATGCGCCGTCACGCGCTTGCCGTCCAGCAGCCCAGTCGCAGCCAGCAGGAACACGCCGGAGCAGATGGAAACCAATCGCGCGCCCGCTGCATGGGCCGCTCGCAGAGCCTTCACCAGCCCTCGCGGAGGCGGCTTATCTTCCAGGCTCCATCCCGGAATCACGATCGTTCCAGCCTGCTGCAGGGCTCGCAGTCCCTTAGGAGTCTGGATGGTGATGCCGCCCGCCGCGCGAATCGGGCCGCGTTCCAGCGAACACACTTCGAAGTCGTACCATTTCACGCCCAGGCCGGTGCGGCGCAAGCCGAAAACTTCGACCACGATTCCGAATTCGAACGTGCCCAGACCATCGTAGGCCAGCGCGACCACCTTGCGAGGATTGCGGGACATGGCAGTATCTTAACGCATATTGTCATTTCTGCCTATCGACAAAATGCCGCATGCCGCATAAAAGTAGAACATGCGGATTCTTTTACTCTCGTTCACGATTGTTGCGCTGGTCGCTCAAGACGGAACGCACTCGAAGTTCGCGATGGAGTTCGAAAAGCGCTGGTCCAAAACGCGAAAGATGGCGGTGGGCGTAGCCGAGGCGATGCCGGCCGAACAGTACGCGTTCAAACCCGATCCGCCCACCATGACTTTCGGCGAGCAGATGCTGCACCTGGTGCAGACCAACCGTGCGTTCTGTGCCGGTCTGAAAGATGTCAAAGTTCCCGCGCTGCCCGAAGCCACGGAAAAGGCGGCGATCGTCAAACAGTTGGGCGAATCGTTCGACTATTGTTCCGGCATCATCGCCAGCGTCACCGATGAGCAAATGGACAAGACGCATAAATCGCCGGACGGAGTATTGAACGGCCGCGAACTCCTGCTCGCGTTGTATGTACACCTGGCGCATCATCGCGGACAGGCCGAAGTCTATTTGCGCATCAAAGGTATCCAGCCGCCTCCCTACGTTTTTTGAGCGGCACCAGCTACGATAGTAGCGACCGTGTCGTCATCCATTCTGCAGATCAATATCTCTCGCGGCGGCGTCCCTAAACGGTCGATTCCTGAAGGCGAAGTCACCTCGCTCGGCATCACTGGCGACGTGCAGGCTCATCCAGAATTTCACGGTGGACCGCAGCAGGCGCTGCTGCTGATCACTTCAGAAGGCATCGACGAGCTGATCGCGCAGGGCTTTCCGCTGTTCTCTGGCGCGCTCGGCGAAAACATCACTACACGCGGGCTCGACCGGCGCTGGCTGCGCATCGGGCAGCGCTACCGCATGGGAGAAATCATCATCGAGCTGACCAAGCTCCGTGCACCGTGCGACCAGCTCAGCCCCTACGGATTCGGTATACAGCGCGCCGTCTACGATTCCCAAGTCAAGGAGGGCGACTTCACTTCGCCGCGCTGGGGACTGGGCGGACTCTACGCCGCCGTGCTCCAACCAGGCACGATCCGGGTGAACGATCCGATTCAGCTTCTCGAAGAATTGGCGTGACGCTCGCGCAACTTCAATTCGCGGATCGTGCGCGCGCTGAGCGCGAAATCGCGGAACTTTGTCAAGACCTTCCCCACGAGATCGCCGATCGCGTCGACTTAGTGCTCGCTGCCTCGCCCGCGCCCGAACAGGGGTTGCACTACCTGGTGCGCTTCCCGCCTCAGTCGATCAGCGTGGAGAACGCACGCTACCTGATCGCGATCTTCACTCATAGCCATTTTCTTTCGGAAGATATCATCGAACACCCGGAATGGATCGAGGAGTTTCGCGACCTGCAACGCGTCCTCGGACTGGACGAATTGCGCGCCCGGCTGGAATCGTATTTGCCGGCGGGCCTGCCATCGGCGATCGATCTGGCGATGTTTCGACGCCGTCAGCTTCTGCGGATTGTCGTGCGCGACGTGCTCGGCCTCAGTACTCTGTCGGAGGCCACCGCCGAATTGTCCGCTTTGGCCGACGCAATTGTCGAAACCGCTTACGACCGTATTCATCGAGACCTGGTCGCGCGATTCGGAGCGCCGGACGCGCAATTTTCGGTGATCGCGCTGGGCAAATTAGGCGGTGCCGAGCTCAACTACAGCTCCGATATCGATCTGATGTTTCTGTATTCCGCGAGCGGCGAAACTGCGGGGCCCGCGCGGATCACTCACAAGGAATTCTTCATTCGCGCCGCCAACCAGCTCACCGCGCTGCTGTCGGCATACACCGCTGAGGGATTGTGTTACCGCGTCGATCTGCGCCTACGTCCCGATGGGAGCCTGGGTGAAGTGTGCATTTCACTGGACGGCGCCAAACAGTATTACGAAAAACGCGCGCGCGATTGGGAATTGCAGATGCTGATCAAAGCTCGTGTCGCGGCGGGCGATCGGACCACGGGGCGTGCGCTGCTGGAGTTCGTCGAGCCGCGGATTTACTCGACCACTTTAGACTTCTCGGCGGTCGAGGCGCTCTCCGAAACACGCGAGCGTATCAATGAAAAGCTCGCTTCTAAGCGGCGGCCTGCCAATCAAATCGACATCAAGCTGGAGCGGGGTGGAATCCGCGACATCGAGTTCGTGGTGCAGTGCCTGCAACGCCTGCATGGCGGTGCCGAGCCCTGGGTGCGGCACGCCGGCACGCTGCTGGCGCTCGCGCGGCTGCATGACAAAGGCTTCCTTTCGGACGCGGAGTACGGACAGCTTGCCTCCGCCTATCAGTTTTTGCGGCACCTGGAACATCGCCTTCAATTCGCCGACGATCGCCAGACCCATACGCTTCCATTGGAGCGCGCGGCGCTCGAACTGATCGCGCGGCGGATGCCTGCAAGCGGAGGATCGGCGGAATGGCTGCTCGCCGAAACGCAGCGCTATTTCCAACAGGTGATCGAGATCTATGAACGCGTGGTGCACTCGCGCACAGCGTCGGCGGAAGCGCCGCAGTCGTCGAATCTGGTGCGGGCGCTGGATCAGCGCGCGCCGGCGATTTCCGCGGCGCTTTCGCGAGGCGATCTCAAACGTGGATATCGTGCGTTTGAACATTTTTTGGAACGGCTTCCCGCGGAGCGCCTGGAGACGCTGGATACGGATCCCGCACTCGCGTCGGCGACGCTCGACGTGTTCGAGCATAGCCCGTATTTTGGCGAGGAACTGATCCGCACTCCTGAGTTGCTCGACGAAATCGGCAAGCCGCTCGGAGAAGAACGGCCGCCTGGCGAAATGACCGGGCTGCGGCGCTGGTACCGGCGTCAAATGCTGCGGATTCAGAGCAAGAGTATTGTTCACTCGCATCCGATTTTCGAGACCCTTGGTGAGACATCGGAGTTGGCCGACGAGGTGATTGCGAGCGCTTATGAGATCGCGGTCCAAGAAGTGCGCGCGTCGCGTCCTCCGCTGGACGCTGCGTACGAACCAGCGAACCAGATGTGGGTGATCGCGCTCGGGCGTCTGGGGATGCGGGAATTCGACCTGGCGTCGGACGCCGACCTGGTGTTCGTTTTGGCCGACTCCGACAGTGCAGAGATGCGCTTCTGGACGCGCGTCGCGGAGCGTGTGGTCGATTTGGTGACCGCGTATACCGGCGAAGGCGTGTTGTTCGCGGTCGATACGAGGCTGCGTCCCAATGGCAGTGGAGGACCGCTGGTGCAGACCGAAACCGGATACAAAGATTATTTCGGACGCGCAGCCGAGGCGTGGGAAGGGATCGCTTATATGAAGTCGCGCGTGGTGGCGGGCGACGCCACTCGCGCCGAAGCGTTCCTGCATCTGCTTCAAGAAGCCGACTGGCGGCGGTACGGGCAGAGCGGCCGCTCCCGAACCGACTTGCGCCAGATGCGAACGCGCCTGGAACGGGAACAGGGCGCGTCGAATCCGCTGAAAGCCGGGCGCGGCGGCTATTACGACATCGATTTCCTGCTGATGTACTTGCGCCTGAAGAGCGCGGGCATTTTCTTCAAGGTCCTGAACACGCCCGCGCGTATCGAAGTGCTGGAGAATATGGGTCACCTGGATCGCGGCGAAGCGCAGTTTCTGAACGATGCGGCTGCGTTCTACCGCGCACTGGATCATGGACTGCGCGTGTTGTCAGGCCATGCTGACGGCAAGCTGCCATCGTCGCCGGCTCATATGGAGAATCTGAGTGCTCTCTTGGCGCGATGGACGCCGATCCCGCTTTCCGAGTTGCGCGAGATTCAGACGCGCACGCGAACTATGTTCGATCGCCTGTTTGGGTAGAAGCGGTGCAGGCAGGTCGAGGACCTGCCCCACTTTCTGCGCTATTCTTTGGGAGCGATACCCAGGGCTTTCATCTTCCGGTACAAGTGGCTGCGCTCCAGTCCCAGGAGCTCGGCGGCGCGCGTCACATTGCCCTTGGATTCTTCCAGCTTCTTGAGGATGTAGTCGCGCTCGGCGGCTTCGCGAACTTGTTGAAGACTCCCGAAGCGATCCATGGGGCGATCGAAGACGGCGCGGCGCGCGCGGTCGAGAGGAATATGGCGCGCGTCGATGCGCGTTTGCGGATTCATGATGACGATCCGCTCCATCAGATTGCGCAGCTCACGAACGTTGCCGGGCCAGGGATATTCCTCGACGGCCTGCAAAGCTTCTTCGGTTAGCTCCTTGTGCTTGCGGCCGTAGGCGGTGGTGAACTCTTTTAGAAAGTGATCGGCAAGCAGACGGATGTCCTCGACGCGCTCGCGCAAGGGCGGGACATGGAATGGGATCACGTTGAGGCGATAGAAGAGATCCTCGCGAAAATTGCCGCGTTCGATTTCTTCTTCCAGATTCTTGTTGGTGGACGCGACCACGCGCACATCGACCTGAATGGATTCCGCGGCTCCCACCGGCTCGAAGCGCTGCTCCTCCAGAGCGCGCAGAACTTTGGCCTGGGTCTTGAGCGACATGTCGCCGACTTCGTCCAGAAACAAAGTTCCGCCGTGAGCTTTTTGGAGCTTGCCGATTTTATCCTCCCCTGCGCCGGCAAAACTGCCTTTGCGGTGCCCGAACAATTCACTTTCGATTAACTCTTCGGGGATCGCGGCGCAGTTCACCTCGACGAAGGCTTCCGCGGCGCGCGAGCTGGCGGCATGGATCGCGTGGGCGATCAGCTCCTTGCCGGTGCCGCTTTCGCCGAAGATCAGGACGCGCCCGTTAGTGGCGGCCATCAGGGAAAGCTGCTGGCGCAGCGCTTTCATCGGGACGCTTTCCCCGATAATCGGCGCACGCGCATCGCCGGAATTCCGGAGGCGGCTCAGTTCCAGCTCCATGCGCCGCTGCTGCACGGCGTTGTTGAGAATCACCAGCACTTTCTCAATGGTCAGCGGCTTTTCAAGGAAGTCGAACGCGCCGAGCTTGGTCGCTTTCACGGCGGTCTCGATGGTCCCGTGGCCGGAAATGATGACGACTTGTGGCCGGTCGTCGAAGGGAATCTCCTGGATTCGCGCCAGCGTTTCCATACCGTCCACTCCGGGCAGCCAGACGTCCAGCAAGACTACTTCATAGCTGTGGCGCGCCAGCTCTTCCAGGCACAGTTCTCCGGATTCGACGGCGTGGCAGGAATAGCCTTCGTCCTCGAGCACTCCGGAAAGCGATGTGCGAATGCCCGGTTCGTCGTCAACAATCAGGACGCGCGTGTTCTTCACGCACGAGCCTCCGCCTCGAGCGGAACCGATACGGGAACTTCGACATGGAAACGCGCGCCGGCCGGGCGATTATCCTCGACGCGGATACGGGCGCCGTGTTCGGAAAGAATGTGATTCACGATGGCCAGGCCGAGACCGGTCCCGCGTCCCTTGGTGGAGAAATACGGCAGGAAGAGTTTCTCCTTATCGCCGGCTGAGATTCCACAGCCTGTATCGGCGACCAGCAATTCCACGGTCTCGCCGGCGGAGACGCGAGTCGCGATGAGCAGCCGCTTCAGCGCGGATTCGCGCATGGCTTCCGCGGCGTTGTCCACCAGGTTTACGACGACGCGCTTGAACTGCTCGGGATCGAGATTTACTGGAGGAAGATGAGCTCCGAGGTCGACGCGCAACTCGATCCCTTCCAGGCGGCCTTCGAAGATCTTCAGAGCATTTTTGACGATCTCGTTTAGATCGCTGGGCACGGGTTGGGCGGCCGGGAATCGCGAAAATTGTGAGAACTCGTCGGCCAACGCCTTGACGGATTCCACTTCGCGGGCGATGGTGGCGGAGCATTCCCGCAGGATGCGCTGCGACTCCGCGCTCAACGCGCCGCGATCGAGCTGGCGGGATATCCGCTCGGCGCACAGGGCGATAGGGGTGAGCGGATTCTTCAGCTCATGCGCGATGCGCCGGGCCACTTCATGCCAGGCAGCGGCCTTCTGGGCGCGCAGCAATTCACTGGTGTCTTCGAGCACCACCACGAATCCGGGAGCCGCCGAATGCCGGGCGGGGAGCGCGGATACGGTTACGGCAAGGTGCATCACATGACGGGCGGATTCGATATCGACCTGGCTGGCGGCGACCCCGGTGCGGCGCGCGCGGTTCATCAGATACTGAATCTCGGCGACGTCCTCCATCGGAAACAGATCGTGAAGATGGGCGGCGCGGGCAATCTGATCTTCGGGAAATAGTCCATGCAGGGCGCGATTCACGCGCTGGATCCGGCCGTCGGCGGAGAGAGAAATGACGCCGGTCGGGATACTTTCGAGGATGGCCTCGGTGAAGCGGCGGCGGCTTTCGAGCTCGCGGCTGTTAGCCTCCAGCTCATGCATCATTTCGTTGAAGGCGCGGACCAGCGTCGCCAACTCGTCTCCGGCCTTGATCTGGACCCGATACGCGAGGTTCCCCTTGCGGACCTCGCCCGCGGCCACCAGCAACGCTGAAATCGGCACACTGATCTGACGGGCGAGTAGCAGCGCGATCCAGGTGGCGACAAACAGAATGAAGAGCGCGATCAGCAGAAGGAACAGGAGATAGATATTACGGATGCTCTTGCGTCCGGCGGCGAGCTGATTGTACTCGTTCATGTAACGCTCGATCTGTTTTTCCTGCGCGTCCAACTGGACGCTGGGATGGACGGCCAGGGCGAGCGTGCGTCCGTCTTCGAGTGACGCGCGCGCTTCAAACAGTTTCCCTTCCTGGACTGCGGCGGGACACAGCTTTTGCGCGCCGATGCGCAGATCGGCAATGCGATTGTCGGCGCAGATTCGGTTGAACTCGGCGGTTCCACTGCGCACTTCGGGAACGGTGGCCAGCCAGTTGGCGAGCGCCTGGGCGCGGCCTTGTACTTCCTCGTCGAGCGCTTCGGCGGTATCCACCAGGTTGGTCCGGATCCCTTCACCGGGGCGGCTGAACCATTTATCGAGAGTGCGGTTCAGAATCACATAGCTGAACGCGACCAGGAACACCACGGGCAGAAGGCTGAGCGCAAGGGCGGCCAGGACCAGTTTCGATTTGATGCGCGATCCTTCGCGATTTCCATGGCGTGCAATGTACAGCTTGACGCCTTCGCGAAACAACATAAAGCTGAGCGTCACGGTGAGCAGGAAAATCAGCGTCGAAACCGCCCAGAAGACGAAGGTTTGCGCGGTATTGGCGGGGGCGTGTTCGCCGAAGCTCAGCGACGTCTGCCAGACCACCAGGGTCAGCAGGATCGCCAGGAGGACGATCGCGGAGACGTAGAGGTACCGCTTGCGCATGGCCTACTCAATTATTTCACGCTCGAGCCTTGGGGATCGGCGTAACGTTGTTCTTCTTCCAAGAGGACCATTTTCATCCGGGAACTAAGTTTGTTGCGATCGCAAAAATCAGGCTGACGTCCCATTCACTGACGCCGCTTAACGCCCTTAGACTGTGGATAGCCCCAATGCCGATCTTGGAGAGTCTGTATTCCTAAAGCCGACATCCTGCGGAACGATCAGGCATTGGATTTCCTGGACGAGTTGGAAGGAACCAGTCGACGCTGGCCCTTCATCGCGAAGACGCTTGAGGAAGCTCTGACCGGAACTGAACTGGAGTCTGACGAGGCGAGTCACGCCATCGCCGCGGCGGAAACGGTGGCCACCGCACGGGGACGCGGACGCGAAGCGCTGCGCGAGGAGCTATCGTTATGGGCGCAAGGCCGCGTCCCTAAGAATATCGAGGAGCTGGCCAAGTTAGCCGTTCGCGCGATAAGCAGGGTCAGACAAGATTCAGAGGTCGCCGACCTGTGGAAGCAGGCAGGGCTTGAAGACGAGTTTCGTCGTCAGATTGATCACTTGCTGGAGCGGCTACGTCTGGCGCCGAAGCCTAGATCATCCACACCTAGAGTCCCCTTACGGTTCCCAGACGTTCGAGTTAAACCTAGTCGAGTTAAACCCATTCGAGTCAAACCCATTCGAGTCAAACCTGGCGACGTGTTTCAGGTCGCCCTGCCGGATGGAAGATATGCGTATGGCCGATTGGCGCGCGGCAAGAAGTATCTCAACTTTCACATTTACTCAAAGTTTTCGGACCTGCCGGGCGAGCCGCCCATAGGCTCGCGAGAGTACCTGTTCGCCGCGAGCGGTATTCATTCCGAATTGGAACTGGGAGTGTGCCCCGTTGTCGGATGCGATGCCTGGACAGAGAGCGAAGACGATCCCAGGTTCCTTCTGACTCCACACTGCTACCCGACTGGCACTCTGGTGGACGGTCGTAGCGTCCCGACGGCGGAGTGCGTCGGAGCCAGCCACCGCGTCAGCTACGACTTGGCGAGTCTGGTCCAGCGGATCACGGCTAGTCCCGACGATCCTGCGGTCCGCGAGCAATGGCCGATATTGCCGGATGCCGAAGGGCGAGTTCGGCGCATACCTTGGGAGCAGTGGAATCCGGAATGGGGAAAAAAATGGGAGGAGCGCCGTCAAAAGGAAGCTGCGGAGTCGCGGCCGGAAAAAATTAAGACGAAGCCGGGCGATGTGGTTCAAATCTCGTTGCCGGACGGAAGATGGGCTTACGCGCGGCTGGCTCCGACAACGAAGTTCGCCATCCTTCAGGTGTACGCAGCCATCTCAAACCAGCCATCCCAGCCGCCCATTGGTCAGCGCGAATTCATGTTCGCAGCCGCGGGAATGGACTATCAGATCGAATACGGGATGTTCCCTGTCGTGGGATATGATCCGTGGACCGAGGGCGAGCAGGAGCCGCGATTTTTCCTGGGAGAATACCCTGCTTTCCGCATCGTCGAGAATGGGTCGGAACGGCCAGCTAGCGCCGTGGAATGCATCGGGCTGATCTGTCAGCTGTACTATTTCAATCCTGCTGGATTCGTGCAACGGATTGTGGACCATCCGAACGGTCCCAGTGTCAGCAAGGAATGGCCGTTGCTCCCGGGCGATGACGGAAAGCTGCGCCCTATGCGATGGAGTGAATGGAATCCCGAATGGGCAAAAAAATGGAAAGGCTCGAAACGCAAGCGTTCATGAGCGATCCTCCAGGATCACCATTGCCATGGCCTGATCCGCGGTGTGAGTTAGGGACAGGGCGATATTGCGGACGCCCAGTTTCCCGGCGATCTCGGCGGCTTTTCCATGAAACGTCAGCGTGGGGCGGCCGCTCGGGAGGTTGGTCACTTCCAGGTCGCGCCACCCCAGGCCGTCGCGCCAGCCGGTGCCGAGGGCCTTCATCCCGGCTTCTTTGGCTGCGAAACGAGCCGCGTAGCGTTCGTAGCGGTTGGCTTTGCGCTCGGCATAGGCGATTTCGGAATCGGTAAAGACGCGATGCTTGAAGCGCTCGCCGTGGCGCTCCATGGCTTCGCGCATGCGGGCGACTTCACACAGATCGACGCCGGTTCCGACGATCACAAACCGGCTCCACTGGTGGTGATGGTCAAGCGGCCGTGTTTCACGCCCTTGGTCGATATGAGGGCGTTCGCCATTTTCTGCACTGCCGCGGCCTTGCCTTTCAGCACCAGGATTTCTAGGCAGTTATCGTGATCGAGGTGAACATGCAGCGTGGAGAGAACGTGGTGGTAGCTTTCATGCTGGATGTCGGTGAGGCGGTCGGACAGCACGCGGACGTGATGATCGTAAACCAGCGTTAGGGTGCCGACTACGCTGCTATCGGGATGCTCGACAGTCTTTTCGATCAATGCGTCGCGAATGAGGTCGCGGAAGGCTTCAGAACGATTGGTGTAGCCGCGATGGGCGATCAGATCGTCGAATTTTTTAAGAAGATTGGAGTCGATGGCGACTCCGATCCGGCTGAGTTCGCTCATTGGTTACTAAGGTAGCGCACGGGATCGATACTTTCCGGCGCAGAATGGTGTTCGCACGATTGCGAACACGGCACGCCAAGTGCGTGCGCCACAAGTCTGCCTCGACCATCTGCATTGTCTTACTGGCTTTGCAGGAGCCAGATCTTCCGGCTTAGTTCGTGGTCGCGATCCTCGTTCATAAGTGCCAGTCCCTCGCCACCGCTGGTGGCGCCGGAGGCTTGGGCGCGATACAGATCGCGGGCCTGCTGGTAGCAGAAAATGGCGAGTTCCCGATCCGATTTCTCGTAGTCGCCGGCTCGCATTTCCATCATGGGAGCCATGGCGTAATACCAGTCCTCAGGCGCGCCGGGCGGCCAAATCAATTTCTTGGCGTCCTTCATGTTCCGTGCCGCGAGCGCGTCGAGGATTCGGGGCCATGCGATGTCGGGGTCGGTTGATTCAGACATACTGGCGTCAGCGCTTCAGCATATACGATTCGAGCCAAACCAGCGCTTCCGGTTCGCTTGAAAACATGCCGTCGGCCTGCGCTTCGTACGCCGCGCGCGTCACTTCACCGATGTGTGTGCCGGGTTCGTCTCCGAAATAGGGCAGGACATGACGGCCGAGGATCAGTGGAGGCTGTGGTTTCTCGGCGACCGCTTGCGCCGCGGCGACGTCGCGGATTCGGACTGCGTTATCGGGCAAACCTCCGGGACGCGGGGGGCGGCCCGAAGCGTCCGCTTCGATCAAGCGCAGCAGTTGCGTAATGCTCGCCGGAGCCAGTCGCATGGCCAGGCGGCGCACGGCTCGCGGCGTCACGTCGGGACCAATGCTGGCGTGGGCCAGGTGATGCTCGACCAGCGGAACCACTTGATCGACGATGGCGGCCTTAATCCCGATGCGTCCCAGAAACTTTCGCGCAGCCGGACCGGCCGCGGGCTCGTGACCGTACGCGGTCCAGCGAAGCACGCCGTCTTTCTCGCGCAGTTCGGTGGTGTCGGCTTTGGCGAAATCGTGGGTCAAGGCGGCGAACAGGAGCACCGCACGGTCGTCACCTTGGCAGTCATCGCGCTCCGCGATGCGCGCGGCTTCATTTAAGACGTGCATGGTGTGGACGCCGACGTCGCCTTCGGGATGCCATTCCGGATCCTGGGGCACGCCGAAGAGCCGTTCGATCTCGGGGAAATGTAAGCTCCAGCCCGAAGCGCGGAGATATTCGGCGATGCGTCCAGGATGATGCGCCTTTTCCGCCCATTTCATGAACTCCTCGGCGATGCGCTCTTTGGCGATGGTGGAGTATTGATCGGCGATGGAGCGCGACATTTCCGCGGTCACGGGATCGAGGGTCAGATCGAAGCGGCAGGCGAACTGCATCCCGCGCAGAACGCGCAGCGGGTCTTCGGAAAACGCAGCGCTGGTGGCGCGCAGAATGCGATTATCCAGATCGTCACGTCCTCCGAAAAAGTCCAGCAGCTCATGCGCGATGGGATCGTAGGCCATCGCGTTGATGGTGAAATCGCGGCGGCTGGCGGCTTCGCGCGGCGTGATGGCGGGATCGAACTCGGTCGCGAAATGGCGGTGGTGCGGTCCAGTCTTGCTATCGCGCCGGGGGACGCTGAAATCGTGTCCTTCGAATTTCACGACGCCGAAGGATTTTCCGACCAGATCGACGTGACCGCGCTCCGCTAAGAATGCCGCGAGTTGTTCATAGCCGATGCCGTAGACTTCGATATCGAAATCTTTTGGCTCATGTCCAAGCAGCGCGTCGCGTACCGCGCCCCCGGCGACGAGGGCACGAAATCCCGTAGCGTCAAGGTCGCGGACAATTCGATGGAGCTCTGGAGTCAGTTCCAGCACTCTCTTATTATCAGGTGCTCTGGAAAAGCGGGATCAAGGCAGGTCGGGGACCTGCTCCACCTAATCCGTCGGGCGCTTTGCGGTTTCGTTGCCGTTTAAAAAGCGCTCGAACCAATAATTCTGCCAGTTCAGGCTTTCCACCAGATGCTTGGGCTCGCCGGTGCGGGTCAGGTTGTGATTTTCCCGAGGAAACATCACGATTTCGCTGGTCACATGATAGTGCTGCAGGGCGCGGAACCACTGCTCGCCTTGCTCGATGGGGACACGAAAATCGTTGTCGGAATGGAGCACCAGCGTCGGCGTCTTCACGTTGGCGACGAGACGCAGCGGAGAATATTTCCAGTACTCGTCGTAGTTGTGAAAAATGTCGCCGCCGAAATCGCGTTCGTGGCCGTAAGCGCCGTCGCGAGTTCCGTCGTCGCTGACGAAGTTCGAAATGCTGCGCAACGTGACGGCGGCCTTGAAGATGTTGGTTTGGGTGACGATCCAGTTGGTCATAAATCCGCCGTAAGATCCGCCGGTGACGCCCAGACGGTCGCGATCGATCCAGGCATTTTGCTTCAATACCAAATCCACGCCGGTCATGATGTCGGTGTACGCTTTGCCGCCCCATTCGTGCGCGACGGCGCGCTGGAACTTGTGGCCGTAGCCGGTGGAGCCGCGCGGATTACAGAAGAACACGGCCCATCCTTTGCCAGCGTAGACCTGGAACTCGTGGAACCAATCGACTCCGTACATTCCAGCAGGCCCGCCATGGATGCTGAGGACCATTGGATATTTTTTCGACGGGTCGAAATTCACCGGCTTGACCAGGAATCCGTCGATATCGAATCCATCGGCGGCTTTGTACGGAATGCGCTGGACCTTGGCCACTTCGAGCTTGTTCCACAGATCGGAATTGAGATGCGTGATCTGCTTTTCTTGTGAACCCTCGCGAACATACACGTCGTCGAGATGTTCGAAATCGTTGGAGAGGAACACCATCTTGCCGGATTCGTCATGCACCGAGGGCGCATGAACATTGCGTGGACCGGCGGTCAGCGCTTTCAGCGCGCCGGTGGCGACGTCCAGACGATAGACGTGGGTTTCGCCTTTGACGCCCGAATCGAAGTACATGGCTTTGCCTTTTTCGGCCCAGTTCATCTGGCCGATCACCTGATCGAGGCTTTTTGAGATGGGCGTCGATTTGCCGCCTTCGGCCGGTGCGGTGTAAATCAGCGGCTGGTCTTCTTCATCCATGGAACCGAGGAACGCGATACGCGTCCCATCGGGTGACCAGCGGGGGCTGCGATCGGGTCCCTCATGATCGGAAATCTTGGTGAGCGATCCCCCGGCTGCAGGGATCACCCAAACATCGCTGTTGCGATCGTTATCGAATTCGTGACCGGTGCGATTGGAAACGAACGCGATCTTCGACGAATCGGGCGACCAGTGCGGATCAGTGTCGTTCCAGTTATCGCCATCGGTGATCTGTTTGGCGGCTCCGGTTTTCACCTCGACCACGACCACGTGCGAGCGTCGCTCATCGAACCAGCCGGTGTCGTTGAATTTGTAGTTGATATGCGTGTAGTGACGTACGTCGGTATTCTTGCTGGGCGGCGGTCCGGTGCGCGTCAGGCAGACGAACTTGCTCGAATCGGGCGACCATTCGAAGTTCGAGACGCCGTTTTCAAGACTGGTGACTTTGCGCGCTTCGCCTCCATTTCGCGAAAGCAGCCAGATTTGAGGTCGTCCTTGATCGCGCGCGGATAGAAACGCCATGAAGCGTCCATCGGGCGACCATCTCGGCGATGTGGAGGATGTTGCCTCGCCGGTGAATGGCACCGCGGGATGACTCCCATCGAGCGCCGCGATCCAGATGCGCGAGGTGCGGCGATTGGCCTTCTGATCGACGGTGGTGACGGTGTAGGCGGCCCATTTGCCGTCGGGCGTGATCTGCGGATCGCCGGCCTGTTCGAACGCAAAATAATCTTCGGCAGTGACGCCGCGGCGCTGGGCGACGGCAAGAGAAGCGAGAGCGAGGAGAATCAGGATTCGTCGCATATCTGATGATATTACCAAGGCGGATCTTTTCGGGTGGCATCCCAGAAGTGAATGACTTCCACCAGTGTCTGAGGCACAAGTTCGCAGCATAGATCGCCGTCTCTCGGATTCACGCAAAGACGCCAAGACGCAAAGGACGCCAAGAGTTTTCTTTTGAGTTGCTTTGAGCCTTGGCGTCTTGCGTGAACATTGCTTTTGCCGGATTTTACTGATGTCGAGTCGTTCCGCAGCTTGACTCTCCCCTTATGGGAGGCCCTATCCTGGTCTTCGTAATGGTAAAAATCGGCGACTTTGCAAGGATGGGCAGGGTGTCCATAAAAGCCTTACGGTATTACGACGCGATTGGGCTATTGCATCCGGCGCGGGTCGATGTCGCCACCGGCTATCGCTACTATTCCGCGGCGCAGTTGCCGGTGCTCAACCGGCTTCTGGTGTACAAGAATCTCGGATTTTCGTTGGACCAGACACGCGCGCTGCTGGATGCGAAATGCGCCGCGGACCGTCTTCGCGATCTATTCCAGGAACGGCAGGCCGAGCTGGCACGGCGCATTGAGCTGGAAAAGGGGCAACTCGCCGAAGTGGTCCATCGCATCCGGCAAATCGAGCGCGAAGAAAGCCCGGCTCTTTATGAGGTGCTGGTGCGGGATGCCGAGGCGCGCCATGTGGTCAGCGTTCGCCAAGCCTTGCCGGATTATGCCGCGCTGGACTCGCTGCTTCGATCATTGCGGCGTGGCATCCCCAAACAGGAAATTGAGGCGTGCGGAGCGATTTGGCACCGCTGCGCCCAATCCGGCCAGATCGATTGCGAAGCGCTGATCGTGTTACGGAATCCGTGGGAAGGCAGCCATCGCCTGGAAGCGTCGCGAATCGCGAGCGTGGTCTATGAAAGCTGCGACGACGATGTGTTTCCGCAGTTGTACCGCGCGGTGCTCGAAACCATCGACGCTGGGCACTACGAAATCCTGGGGCCGATGCGCGAGATTTATCACTCCGACGACCTCAGCATCACTGAAGTCCAATTTCCCATTCGTAGACACATTGGCAAACCAGGAGAACAGAATCATCATGCCCAGTGACTTTCGAATCTTCAATCCGGCGGAACTGCACAAACCGATGGGATACTCGCACATAGCTGAGATCACGTCTGGAAAGCTGATCTATATCGCCGGCCAGGTCGCGATCGATCCGTCCGGCAAGATCGTGGGGGACGGCGACTTTCGCGCTCAAGTGAAGCAGGTGTTCGCGAATCTGGCCGCCGCGCTGAAAGCGGTGGGAGTCGATTTTCATCACGTCGTGAAGTTCAATTGCTACTGCGTGGAAAAGGTCGACCCAGAGCAGATGGCGATCTTTCGCGAGATTCGCGACCTCCACGTCAACACGGCGCATCCTCCCACCAGCACCTTCGTGTACGTCAGCCGATTGGTCCGGCCAGAGTGGCTGATCGAAGTGGAAGCCGTCGCGGTAGTCTAGCTAAGGCCGGCCTGTCGCAGAAATAACGTTAGAACGCGCTCCATGACTGTCGCGCCTCAAATGTGAATGCGCGACAGTCGTGGAGTTTTTCGGAAACGACCGAACTCAGGCGTGGGCTGCGTGGGTAGGTGCCTTATAGCCTGACTTCGCCGCCTTCTTCATGGCTTCGATTCCTTCGGCGGCCGACATCAACGGCGTGGTCTTGATGCTGCGGATGGCGCCTCCGGCCGCTGCCGCGAGAGAAAACGCAGCAGCTTCGACGTTGGTCGGCATCTCGACAATCGAGACCAGGTCATAGTCGCCGAACGCGAACCAGCCATGCAGGATTTTTCCACCGAGCTTTTCGACGACAGGGCGGACCGCATCAATGCGGTCGTGCGGATGAGCGATCAAATTGGCCCACGTTTCCGGCGTGTACGCCACTTGGAGCAAGTAACTTGGCATACGGACTCCTTTCAATGGCCCGATAGTAGTCCCTAAATTTGCCGAGCGCAAGGCTCTACTATAGCCGCAAACATTGCGACAAATGATCAGCGCGGTGCGCGCGTAGGAGGCGTTTCAGGCGGACGCTGCAGGTCGCTGAGTGGGAGCGTATTCACGCCGTCGATAATCGCGGCATACGCCCTGGTGATGGCTTCGAGACCGGTCCACGGGACGGTTTCCGGCCCCTCGCGATCGGAATGGAAGAACACGTTGTAGTCCGACGCCTGGACGCCCGGAACGGAGGGCCACAAGCGGCTCATTTCGCCGCCCGGCGCGGCTCTTTCAGGAGCCGCATAGGTAACCACGCCGGCGTCATGGAAGGCCTTTACGGCGATGTCCTGAAGCTTTGGCCGGTTCGGCCCGCCCGCATACCAAAGCATGCCGGTGTACATATTCGCGATACGGATGTCTTCCCCTAGCAAATAAGTCTGGATGGTCGCGGTGTGTTCGCAATTGATCAGAAGCGCCGATTTGGCGAACACTTCGTCGCGGTGCTCCAGCAGCCATGTACCGCTCATGTTCGCACCATTGTGGTGTCCCGACGTCCCCATGAAAACCATGGTGCGGCGGCGACGCTCCTTTGGGATTTTAGAGAAATACTCCGCTAACCCCACCATCGTGGCGACTCCGGCCGCATTGTCGGTTCCCGCTTCGAACCAGCCGTCGCGATGAGCCAGCACGTGAACGGTTTCATCGGTCATGCCAGGCAGCGTTCCCCAGACGGTGCCGGTCTTCAGTCCGGGTTCCATTTTGACGTCCACGCGAATCTTCATACGAACAGTCCCCTGACCGATGAGGTCGCGGATGGCATAGCCATCGTCCATCCCCAGCGAAAACGTGGGGACATTCGTTCCGGTAGGGTAAAGCTGTGTCTTGATATTGCCGGGAAGCGCGATGATGGCGAAGATCGCGGCCGCGCCTTTCGCTTCGGCACGCCGCAGCGCGCCCTCGGCAGTGGCCGTGTGCCGCCATGATCCTGGCAAGGGCATGCTGAAAATGAACACGGCTTTTCCACGAACATCGCGCCCGGCGAAATCCGCTTCGCTGCCCGTGCCCGCATAGACGGCTTCGAGATCCAGGCCGTCCGGCGGAGTCGGTTTGGTCTGATACGCCGGCTGAGCGGCTTCGACGTGAAGAGTCTTGCCACCGCCGGAAGCCGTGATTTCCCAGGACTGCGGCATCCACTGCGGAGCGAGGTCGAACGACTGAACGTGAACCTCGGTGAGCCCGAACTGTTTGAATTTATCGACCATCCATTGTGCGGTCTCGGCGTCAGCGGAGGTGCCGATGATTCTCCCCCAGAATTGGGGGTGCCCCTGGTCGCGATAGCGCCGCGAGATCGCGGTCAGGTGCTCGACGGATTCGTGCAGATGCTTGCCGTCAATCGATAAATAGGTTTTGGCGAGGGAAGTCGCGGGCCACTGTAATAGAGCGTCTTCGAGTTTGTAGAGGGGCGTTGCGGGAATCTGCGCGGAAGGGCGAGACGGCTGCGGGGGAGTTTGCCCGAATAAGACGTGCGGCGCCAGTAGCGTGATGAACAAGAATTGCTTGTACATATTCAGGCCGTTCGGCGACCTTCGAATTGTCCGAGAGTCTATAACATGTGGCGGGATCAGTCAATCGGCACTCACATTGGCGGAAATATGCATGCACGTATTTTGATGCCGGCAATCGCTATCGAAAAAGACGGGTGGGAAGAAAATCCCACCCGCTAAATAAGGAGTGAACGGTTGCGAGTTACGCGAGGTGCCGGCGCGCGCCATCGCGCGTATCGACTCCACGCGTCACTCGCCAAAAGTTCTGCAAAGCCCGACTGGAATGCACTCCAATCGCTGATCGTCGGAGGTCGACCAGCGGTTCGGCAGAGCGCAATCAACGGAATCGTGACAGCGCGCACCACGATCAGGCCTTGCAGAACTCCAGTGGACCATGGACCGGGACTTAGGGCAACCTATCTTTTGGATATTGCGTTATCCCACCGGGTTTGGGTTATCCGGCAGATATTGCGTTATCCGCGCTTTAAAGTTGGCATCAGCGGTTATGATGAAGAGTCGCGAATCATGGCCCTCGATATCTCCGGTCCAGTTTCCCGGCTTCAGCGCGCTGTCATTCTCAGCGGTTGTGCCCTGGCTGCGGTCCTCCTTACAGCCGCGGAGAATTACCTAGGGACGACGACCTCGCTTGGCGGGCTATTCCTTCTGCCGTTGTTCGTGGCTGCCGCTTATCTTTCGCGCTGGCCGACTTTCGTGGCAGCGATGACGGTCGCGATCGCCCGCGAATACTTCGGACCAACGCCGTGGGAGCAGAACGGCCCTGAGCGGCTGGCCCTGAGCCTGGTCGCCTTTACCGGCGGAGCTCTGTTCGCGGGCGAACTGATTCGGAACCGCCGCTTGAAACTGGAGATGCTCCGCAAGGCGAAACAGGAAACGCGTCTGCGCCAGGAGGCCGAACAGGAAGTGCGGGCCCTGGTGGAGAGCAGTCCGGCAGCGGTGATCACACTGGATTCGGACGGCAGAATCGGCATGGCCAACGCGGCAGCCCGGCAACTGCTGCGATTTTCCTCCGATTCTCCGGAGGGCGAGAGCATCGAAAAATATATTCCTTCGCTCGCGAACCTGCTCAAGTCCAAGCAGGTCGCGCAACTGATGCGAACCATGGTGGAGGCTCGAGGCCGCCGCCGCGACGGCGAGGAAATCTACCTGCAAGCCTGGGTCTCGGCCTACGTCAGTGCGTCGGGCCCGCGCCTGGCGGCCGTTCTTCTGGATATGACCGAGCAGGTTCGCGACCGCGCGGAGGCCGGCTTGCGCCAACTCCTGACAAATTCGCGGATCATCGCCGGAGCGGTCTCGCACGAATTGCGCAATCTGGCCGCGGCGGCCGCGGTTCTGCACCTCAACATGAATAAGGTCCCGGGGATCGGCGAAAGCGCGGATTACAAAGCTCTCGGAACGGTGATTGAGAGCGTCACGAAGCTTTCTTCTACCGACCTCTCCGATTCCAGTGAAGAACCGGAGGAATGGCTGGACGTGCCGGTGCTGCTGCGCGAATTGCGTACGATCATCGGTGCGAAATTCGCGGAGGCCTCGGTACAACTCGCCTGGGAGGTGGCCAGCGAAATCCCTCCCGTACGGGCGAACCGTTCCGGATTGCTGCAGGTGCTGCTCAATCTGGCTCAGAATAGCCGCAGCGTGCTCGAGGAGCGTTGGGACGGCCGCCTCCGCATTACGGCATACGCGTTGGAGGAATCCGTGTTGATCCGATTTTCCGATAACGGGCCCGGGATCTCGTCAGCGGAGCGCCTGTTCCAGCCTTTTCAACCGGGTGCTTCCTCCACCGGCCTGGGGCTGTTCGTGTCACGCGCCATCATTCGGACCTTTGGAGGCGAACTTCACCATACCCAGCGTCCGGGCGAATGCGCTTTCATCATCGAGCTGCCGGTGGCAGCCACAGCGGAGGATGGCCGTGGATGATTCGATCCGGATCCTGCTGATCGACGATCATTCGCTGTTCCGCGAGGCCATTGCCCGGCTACTGGCCGGGCAACCTGATTTTCACATCGTAGGCGAATGCAGCACCGTCGACGAAGGGATCGGGATTCTTAAAAGTGCGCCCGTCGATATCGTGCTGCTGGATATCAATCTGGGCCTGCAGCAAGGCGGCGCCTTCCCCAAGCTTGCCCGCGACGAGGGCTTCACCGGGAAGATTCTGGTGGTGACCGCGGGGGTGAGCAAGCTGGAGGCGGCGCGCCTGCTTCAACGTGGATGTTCGCGAATCATCTTGAAGCAGGATCGTCCCGAACTGCTGATTGAAGCCATTCGTGAATCGGTCGCCGGCGCTGGTGAACACGACGACGCCGCGGTCAAAGTCGATCTGCAACGACTCTCGTCCGGGCCACCGATACCCAATCCCCTGACCAGCCGGGAACGTCAGGTTTTGCGCGGCGTTTTCGGAGGCTTGGCGAATAAGGAGATTGCGTTCAATCTCGCCATTTCCGAGCCGCTGGTGAAAAGCGTCATCCAGCAGCTGTTCACAAAAGCCGGAGTTCGCACTCGCACTCAACTGGTTCGGATCGCCGCCGAACGTTACTGGAAAGAGCTGGAAGAAGAATAGGCGCGCATCAGATCGAGATGGTCTCTGGAATCGCGTCCGGTTTCGTGTGGACGTCTGGCGCACTTTTCTTCCACACGTGGGCTGCGATGAGGATCACGACCAGACTTATGATGAACAGGAACGAGGCGGCCTGGAGATTTTTCCTAAACGTCGGAATCCGAGCGCGGCCAGCATCACGCCATACACGAATTGAGTGCCGGCAGCGCGACGCGCGGCAACTGGATCGATCCTCGCGTTCTTGCGCTGCGGCCGTGTGTCAGGACGAGGACGCATCGCAGCCCAGGACCTTCCTCAACCCGCGCACGCGCGCACGCCGCCGCTGGTGCCGTAAGGTCATCCAAATCACAAAGAGCCCGGCGGCAATCCCGGCCGCCATTAAAAAGATTCACCCAGGCGAACAAAACATTTTTGGCTATTCTACGATGGATCGTGCCGTTTTGACGCATTGTTATCCAAAAGATAGGGTGCTATTACTGCGACACGGCTGTGGTCGATCGAAATGAATAGGCGGCGACGACGATCTACTTCAGTCGTTTGAGATCGCGCTTGGCTGGTTCAAAATCCGGGTTCAGCCGCAGCGCCACGTCCATTTCGCCCCGAGCTTGCGCCCTATCTCCACGCTTTTCGTAGAGCAGGCCCAGGGACCAGTGAGCACCGGCGTGGGGCGGCCAACCGGGTTCCGGAGGTTGAGCGAGATATTTTCGAAGATACGCTTCAGCGGTCTGGAGATCGGCACCCTGGTTGAGCATCACTCGTCCGGCGACGATGTAGGGTGCGAGATTATCGGGAATCGCCGCTTCGGCCCTGGCCAGAATGCTAGAGACGTCGCTAATGCGGTTTTGCTTCACGAGGGCTTGAACTAGAGTGCAATAAGCCGCGATACGATCCGGATTCACTTGGATCGCCTCCGAAGCTAGTTTCTCCGCCAGGACGTAGTTCTTGTGCTGATCCATCAAGTAAAAATTGGCGAATCGAACCAGGGCGAGATAGTTGTGCGGGTCCGCCTCCAGCGCTTTCTGGAACAGCCGCTCGATCTTGGAGTCGTCTCCTTTCTCGGCGGCCGCAATCTGCGCCTGCGCCAGGTAACCGCGCGCTGGATTGAGTCTGGTGATTTCTTCGGCAATCGCTTGAGCCTTCTTCTTGTCGCCGCCTACAATTCCTGGCGCTTCGAGATAGTAGGTCATCTGGGCATCCAGATTCTCGACGTCTTTCGGGTCCATGGCAGAGGCAGCGTCGAGCTCGGCCCGGCATTTCTTCGCCAAGGTGAACTGCTTGAACACGGACGATTTCAATCCGATGTTTCCGTAGACATCGGCGAGCTCGCGATGGTATTCCGCGTTCTTAGGATCTAGGCGAACTGCCAGCTCGGCATACTTCAGCGCGTCATTGTAGTCGCCGAACGCGTTCCGCGCCTCAGCCAGCAAAAATGCGGCACGGGCGTCCTGGGGATGCGCCCGGTAGGCGGCTTCGGCCAGATCGCGTGCCCGTTTGAAATGTCCGTTCTGCATCAACGCTTGGGGATCGGGGTCGACGGCGGCCCATGCGCCGGCGCTAAGAATCACAAAGGCAAGCGAGGTGTGCATAGGTCACTCGTAGCGGAGCGTCGTGACGGGATCGGTACCCGCGGCGCGGCGCGCGGGCACATAGCAGGCAATGAGCGCGACCAACGCGAGCAGACCACTCACGGTGGCGAAGGTCACGAAGTCGCGCGGGCTCACTTGGAACAACAGGGACGAGAGCACACGGGTTGCTGCAAAGGCTCCGGCGAGTCCCACCGCCAGCCCGAGAAGTGTGAGGCGCAGTCCCTGCCCAAGGATCAGCGATAGCACGTCGCCGGTGCCTGCTCCCAGCGCCATGCGAACTCCGAGTTCCCGCCGCCGCGAGGCGACCGAGTAGGAGATGACGCCATAAATTCCGATCGCGGCCAGAATAAGTGCGATGGCCGCAAACAAGGACATGGTGCGCGCCACGATCACGTCGGGGACTTCATCCAGCATGATCCGTTTTTCCATCGTGGCCCAGTCGTAAACAGCCTGGTTCTTATCTACCGAAGACACGGCTTTTCGGACATCGCCGGAAATTTCAGTCACGCTCGCAGACGTGCGCAGAACCAGATACATGGTCTGCATGGGGAACTGACGATAGGACAAATATAGTTGCGCCTCGGGTGGTTCTTTCAGATCGGTGACCTTCACGTCCTGAACCACTCCCGCAACGGTCCAAATTTTCACGGAATTGCGGCCCAGACGAATTCGCTGGCCGATGGGGTCCTCGCCGGGCCACTCGCGCTGTGCCATGGTACGGTTGATGACCACCACCAGCGTCGAGTCGGCGCGATCCTGCTCAGTAAAGAATCGTCCATGAAGCAGCGGCAGGCCGAGCGCGGTCAAGTAATCCGGCGTGACGGCGGCGAATCCCGCGCGGGGCGTTTCTCCAAAGGGCGGTGCGGGCCTCCCCTCGACGAAGTACCCGGTGCCGTTATTGATGTTCACGAACGGAATGACCTGACTAGCTGCGGCGGTCTCCACCCGCGGCAGCCTTTGGACGCGTTCCAGAAGGTTGGCAAAGAAAGCCTCGACACGCGCCTTGTCTGCATATTCGGAATCGGGCAGCGAGATTTTCGCTGTGACCAAGCCTTTGGTCTGAAATCCCGGATCGACGCTATACATCCGCAGCATACTCTTGGTCAGCAGCCCGGAAGCAACCAGCACGATGAGCGCTAGAGAAATCTCAAAGACGACCAGTGCCTTCTTGACACGCGAGCTTGCGCCGCCTGTCGAAGTGCGCGAACCGGACTCCTTGAGGCCGTCACCCAACGCGACTCGCAAACAGTTGAGCGCAGGCGCGAATCCGAACACGAGGCCGGTCAGCGCTGCGACCGCGAAGGAGTAGAGCAGCACTGGTAAATCGATTTTCAGCACTCCCGCGTTCGGCAAGAACTCCCGGAGCTCGAGGGGTATGGAATTCGCCAGCCATTTCACGCCCCACATCGCGAGCAATACGCCGAACGTGGCCCCGAGCAAAAAGAGCACGACATTTTCGGTGAGTAGCTGTCGCATCAGGCGGAAACGGCCTGCCCCGATAGCGAGCCGGACGGCCATTTCCTTTTGGCGGCCCGCGGCCCGGCCGAACATGAGATTGGCGACGTTGGTACAGGCGATCAACAGGACGCATCCAACAATCCCAAACAAGATCAACACTGCATCGCGCTGGGATTGTTCGCCGATGGTTTCGCGAACCGGTTGAATCAGGACGCCACGATCCTTGTTGCTTGCGGGGTAGGACTGCTCCAGCCGCAGCGCGGACGCCTCCAAGTACGCCCGGGCGCGAGCCACATCAACTCCGGGCTTGACGCGAGCCACCACTTGCAGAAAACGATTTCCGCGGTCCTGCCGCTGAGCGGAGGAGAAGGCGAATGGCATCCACATGCTTGCTCTGCCGACCAACGGGAACAAAAAATCCGGAGGCAGAATTCCGACCACCGTAACCGGGCGGCCATTGCACTCGATGGATCGGCCGAGGGTTGCGGGGTCGGCTCCGAAATGACTGCGCCAGAATGAGTCGCTGAGAATCGCGACTCCTGCGGCGCCGGGGGTATCTTCGGCAGCGGAGAAGTCGCGTCCCAGTGCGGGCCGGACGCCCAGCAATCGAAAGAAATCCGCGTTCACCTGGGCTCCATCGACTTGTTCGGGCTCAGTGGCGGTTGCGAGCGTAAACGAGGAACTATCCCTCCAACCGGCGAATCCATCGAAGAATGGGTTGGGAGCGCGCCAATCCTCCAAGTCCGCGGCGGAGACGGAACTGCGCCGCCCGAGCTTCTTGTCCAAGGTATGGATGTCGACCAGACGATCCGCGTCGGGATAGGGAAGCGGCTGGAGAACCCAGGCGTTTACCAGGCTGAAGATGGAGGTGTTTGCGCCGACGCCCAGGGCCAGCGTGAGCGTCGCGATCATGGTGAACGCCAGATTCTTGCGTAGGCCGCGGGCCGCATAGCGGAGGTCCTGAACCAGCTCGTCAAAGAAACGCAGACCGCGAGCTTCACGGCATTCTTCCTTAAGACTTTCGACCGCGCCGAATTCCACGCGTGCACGGCGATTGGCTTCCTCTGGATCGACGCCCATGCGCACTTGATCCGCGACGTAGGCGTCCATGTGGAAGCGCAACTCAGCGTCCATCTCGTTTTCGAGGCGCTGCCGCCGGGAAAGCGCGCTCAACGTGGAGGTGAAGCGCGAACGAAAGCTCATACTTCCTCCGGCGAGGCATCCAGGACACCGACGACTCCCGCGCTCAAGCGATTCCAATTTTGTGTTTCGACTTTCAGTTGCTGACGTCCGGCGGCGGTGAGCCGGTAGTACTTGGCTCTGCGGTTGTTCTCGCTCTCACCCCACTCCGCCTTGATCAGGCCACGGTGCTCCAGTCGATAGAGGGCGGGATATAAAGAGCCTTGCTGGATTTGCAGCCGGTCCTGAGACAACTGCTGAATGCGCAGAAGAATGCCATAGCCATGCATCGGCTGGAGCGAGACAGATTTCAGGATCAGCAAGTCCAGCGTGCCTTGGAGCAGATCGGATGTCTTTTTCATTCGGCTCTCTCCTAGATATTCTAGACTAGTCCCCTAGATTGTCAAGGAGAGAGTGTTGTGCGCGATTAACATTCTTAGGACGCGCAGAATGGTCGAAAACTTTGTGGCGCACAAACTCGTGAGACTGCGGAAAAACTCGAATCAAGTAAGTTTTCGCAGCTTGGGGGGCGGACGCCCTGGTCCGCGCGCGATCCCCTGATCGCGCTGTCTCGCCAATAAAACCAGGCCGCCGGACACGCGCAAAGGCCGATCGGGGGATCGGCCGCGGACCAGGGGGTCCGCCCCCCATAGCCGCGAGAGTCTACCTAATTTGAGTTTTTCCGCAGCCTCACTCGTGCGTGCTGTGTTGAGACTTCCGGGGTAAGGACCCGCGCCGGGCTTCTCGAGGGCCACGTCGCGTGAAATGGAACAGGCGTCGGCACAAGTGCCGACGCGGCACGCACGAGTGCGCGCGCCACAAGCTTCCTCAGCGTTTGTGCTGTTCGCGTAAGAAGCGGGGATCGTCCATGCGGGGACTGTCACGCGCTGGATCCAGCGGATCCTTCACTTTGGCCGGATCGAAGAGGGCAGGATCAAGTGCGAGCGCCTGGTAGGGCGTGAAATCGGGTTCACCGGCGAAGCAGTCGCTCAGGTCCGATGCGGCGGCGTCAAACAGGTTCAGCGGCGGCATGCCGAGCAAGCGGAAGGCGGTTTTCAATAAGCCGGTGAAACTGGAATTCATGTGTGAAACGTAGTTCCTGCGGGCATACGGGCTGATAGCCAAGAGCACTGTGCGATGAGAATCGACGTGATCGACGCCGCCCAGGGAGTCGTCCTCGGTGACGAAGATGGCCATCTCGCGCCACCAGGAAGTGTGCGAAAGGTATTCGACGATGCGGCCTAGCGCGTAATCGTTGTCGGCCACATACGACGCTGCGTACGGATAGCCGTCCGCCGGACGCGGCCGCGCCATGTGGTCCTGTGGGACATGGATGAATATGAATTGCGGAAAGGGCTCGCCACCTTTGACGTACTTGCGCTCGATCTCAGCGGTGAATTGCGTGGCGCGGTACTGATCCGGGATATTCATATTGAACTGCGGATAATCACGATCGGTGTTGCGGTACAGCAGGTCGGGCATGGGCACATTGGTGAGGAATCGGGCGCCGGTCGGTTTCTCGCCGGGTTCCTCGGCGACGCCGGCCAGTTCAAAACCCTCGCCGTAGTTGCGGAACGAAATACCGTTGCGCTCCAGATGATGCCAGATGGTGCCTGCTTCCAGTTGTTCCTCTGGATGCACTGACGAATTGGAGCCCGCGTACAGCAAGCGGCCGGGGGCTTTGGTCGGGAAACGAAATTCCTTTGCGTCACTGTAGGAAGCCATCAGGGAGGATTCGGTCCAGGCGTTCGGGTAGGAGCCGACCAGCCAGTGGTGGCCGTCGACACTGACTTCAGAATCGGCATAGAAGTTGTCGCTGAAGGCGAATCGCGAGGCGAGTGCATGATGGTTCGGAGTGACGCTGACATTCGAGAGGGTGGGACCGGCGGGTTGGATCCGCCGATCGGCAGTGACCGTCGCATTGCGGCCAAAGCGCGCGAGCGAGGCGAGACCAGCGACGGTTCCATTGGAAGCCTGAGCGACATCGCCGAGCACTTCGTCGTAAGTCCGGTTCTCTTTGACGATCACGACTACGTGGCGGATAGCCGATGGCAGCGGGGTTGACGTTGCCGCCGGCGCAAATCCATTGTTCTCCATGACGCGAGCGGTCAGGCCTGCGAACTCCTCTTTCTTCGGAAGCGGAAAAACGGAGATCGAACCGCGGCGAAAGCTGCCCTGGAAACTGGATTCCCGCCCGCCCGCATCGTGGTTTGGCCCTGTGCCGCGGCCCTTCGCGTTGACCGCGTACACGATGCCATCGCGCACCTCAGCACGCGTGGGGAACCAGCCTACCGGCAGGTGAGCGACGACGCGAAGGTTTAGTGGATCGATCAAGCCGATTGCGTTGATACCCGCTTCGGCGACGAGCAACAGCTTGTCTGCAGCGTCGTAGCTGAGCCCGATCGGCAGGACGCCACGGAGCGCGTCGAGACCGGGGATGCGGATGGGAATGGTCTCACGGATCTGGTTGGTGCGCGCGTCGATGATGGTGATCGAATCGTTATGACCGTTGGAGACGAACACGGAGTTGCCGCCGGCCGCCACTCCCGATGGGCTACTGCCGCCCATGGCAGGGCCGCCAAACGGCAGGCCAGTGCGAACCAGCGCTTCGAGCCGCGGCGCCGAGGGATTAGCGAGATCCACGACGGCAAGCGAATTGGATTCAGACACGTTGGGATCTCCCAGGCCAGGGACATCCACGGGTCCACGCGCGGTTTGGCGGCGCGCGCCTGTGCGCGATTCAGCCGACGGAAATCCAAACGCTGGAAACGGCAGCCCGGTTTCAACCGGCTGCTTGCGATCGGCGCCCGGTACCGGCTGATACTCGAACATGCCGATATTGGTGACGTAGGCTTTGCGGCCATCTTCGGAAAGCGCGATGGCGAAGGGCAAGCGGCCGAGTTTCAACGACGCGATCAAGCGGCGGCGCTTGACGTCGAACGCGGCTAGGCGGAAGTTGGCCTGGTCCACCACATAGAGGATCCCGCGAGCGCGATCGAGCGCCAAGTCGCCGGAATAGCTGTCGTCGAATCCGCCTTGGTCGAGATTGAGCGTGTACTTCTTTGTGCCGCTGCGCGGATCGATCGAGCGTACGCGGCCGGAATCGCCTTCGGAAACGAACAGTTCATCGTCGCTATTGAAGGCCAGGCCCATGAAGACGCTGTGCCAGTCGTCCTCTTCCGGTTCGCCGGTGTTTCGTTTCGGAGGCGCAACAATATGGCGGACGCTCCACGCGTTGTTTTGCTTCTGCAAAGTGGTCAGCGAATTCCGGTTGGGACCGCCGTTGGCCGAGACGACCAGATTGCCGTCCGGGCTGATCGCGAGGCCGAATGGTCCGGGCCCAGTGGTGTACTGCTGCCCGAGCGGACGAACGATGCGTCCACCGGGCAGCACGGCGTCGGCCTCCGAAATTCGGGCCGGCCGCGAGCCGGCGGGAGCCGAGTAGTCTGCCGCGATCCCCATACCCGCCGCGAAAATGCACCACAGGATTCGCATGGATCGAATTGTGGCAGAATTCAAGGCGCAGTGCAGAATTGCGAAACTAACGGGATGCGAATCCTTCTGCTGCTTATCGCTGCAGCGCGGTCGCTACGCGCGGAAAGCGGCAGGCTGACCATCCACATGATCCTGCACGCGATCGGCGAGGAACGCTATGAGATCAGGTCCGGCGATAGAGCGCTCACGCAGCACACGGTCTTCGAATACTCCGACCGCGGGAACAAACGAACCCGGAAGCGCGCGGATCTGATTCTGGTTGATGGCAATCCGCTCGAGGACATTCGCGATCCGCGCAGGGTGTCGCGCGTGATCGTCAGCGGCCGGATGTACGATCCGGCAAAGCTCTGGGGAAGCGCAGGATTTCGTCCGTAATTTGCCGTATGCAGCGCGGTTCTTGATTTGCAATGATGGCGGCCGTGAAAGGAGTTTTGGATCGATGACCAAGGACGACGTCCGCGCCCGTATCGAAGAGATTGGGATTATCCCCGCCATTCGCGTGGCTTCCACACAGGATGCGCATTTTGCGGCGGAAGAGATCGCGAGTGCAGGAATTCCCATCGTGGAGCTGACCATGACAGTTCCCGGTGCGATCGAGCTGATTCCCGATTTGCTGGATCACCAATCAGGAGTGATTGTGGGCGCAGGCACGGTATTGGACATAGAAACAGCTCGCCGTTGCCTGGACGCGGGAGCGAATTTCTTAACCAGCCCCGGGCTCGATCTGGGCGTCGTCGAATTCGCGGTCAGCAAAGGCGTGGTGGTTCTACCCGGCGCGTTGACGCCCACGGAAGTGATGATGGCGTCGAAGGCGGGGGCTGATTTCGTCAAAGTATTCCCCTGCATTCACCTCGGCGCCGCCCGCTATATCAAGGCGCTGAAGGGACCCTTCCCGCATGTGCCGCTGATCGCCGCGGGCGGCGTGAATCAAGAAAATGCAGCGGAGTTTATCACGGCGGGAGCCATCGCTTTGGGCATCGGCGGGGCGCTAATTCCGCACGAATCTATCGAGCGGCGGCAGCCGCATCGGATTCACGAATTGGCGAGGCGGTTTACGGCAATCGTGGCAGGCGCCAGGGCTCGATCGGCAGCGTCGCAACCATCCCACTAAAGAGCTGGCATGGTCTTGAATCACGAATTTCGGTCCTCGGCCGGCCAATCTTGCGCGCGCCGCTCCAGCGCAATTCTCACCAGCTGGCTTCTGGTCCGGACGCCGGTCTTCTCGAATAGCTGCTGCAGGACGGCTTTGACGGAACTCTCGGAGATTTGAAGCTTGGTGGCGATTTCCTTGTTGGTGCAACCTTCGAATACCGCGTTAAGCACGGCCCGCTCGCGCGTGTTGAAAGACCGGGAAGTGTGCTGCTGCTCCGACTTTCGCTGGGCTCCCGCAATCAGGGACTGGACCCCTTTTGCTTCGAGCCAGATCTCGCCGCGCATGACTCGATGAATCGCTTCCACCAGTTGCGTCGGGGGACTGTGTTTCAGAAAGATTCCGGCTGCCCCGCTCTGGAACGTGTGTACCGCATCCACGTCGCTCATTCCCGCTGTGACCATGAGGACGTGACCTTCGAATCCCTGTTTTTTGGCACTCTCCAGGAAGACGAATCCCTGCTCTTCGCCAAGGTCGTAATCGAGCAGCACGATATCGACGCGTTCCTGGTCCAGGATGGCCAGCGCCTGCGCGGCTGTCGCGGAATTTCCGACAATCCGAAGATCAGGCTCCGCGTCGAGCAGCCGGGCGAGACTCTCCCGGAATAAGCTGTGATCGTCCACCAGTAGAATCCGGATTTCCTGCTGATCGCCGGAGATCACGTCAACAACTCCACCACGAATTTAGCTCCTTCGGGCGTTGGCTCATAGCGTAAATCTCCGCGAAACGAGCGCATGAATGCACGTGAAAGGTACAGCCCCAGTCCAGTCACTTTGGCTTCATTTTGAAAGGGCCGGAACAGCCGTTCGGGTTTTGCGACACCGCCGCCGGTGTCCTGAAAGCCTACTTCGACGCGCTGCTTCCCGCTCTTCGCACTTACGGTCAGTTGCCGCTGTTCGCGGCTCGCCATCGCCTGGCTGCTATTTTTAATGAGATTGAGGAATACCTGCATCAGGCTTTGCCGATCGGCCCAAACCGACGGGAGCCCAGGCTCGATGGCCCAGCAGACCTCCACATCTTCTTCTCGAAGAGCGGGTTCCACCACGATTCGCAGCTCTTCCAACAACGAATGAAGATCGACAGAAGCAGCTTGTTGCATGGTCTGCCGGAGGTCCAGTGAGGCAATCTTTTCCAGCGACAAAACCAGCGTTCCCAGAATCTCGAAGTCTTTGTTACCGGCCAGGGTTCCGCCGCGAGCCAGATTCTGGTGCACGACGGCAATCGCACCGCAGACGTTTCGAATCTCGTGCGAGACGGCGCCGATCAGAATGCGCGATCCGGCCAATACCTGATGCAGACTCAACTCCTCGCGAGTGCGCAAATCTTCGGAAGTATCCACGACCATCGCGGCGAGTCGCGATCCGGCGGCGGTTCTGTAAGTAGAGAACCACACATCGGCGAGAAACACCTCCCCGTCCAGACGCCGCCCACGGCACTGCATGACGGTCCGAAACAACTGCTGGCCCGGGCTGGGCGGCGGGACAGTGACGAGAGACGGTAGAAACTCGCCAACGGAGCTGCCCGGAAGAGTTCCCGATGACATTCCGAATAGCCGATGCGCCGCATCGTTGGCGAGCAGGATGCGGCCATCCAGATCCGCCGTAAAAATCCCCACAGGGCTGCTTTCAACCAGCACCTTGAGCTGCTCCTCCGCTTCCTTGCGAGCCTCGATTTCGTTTTCGAGCTGGCGCAGATGCTGTTGCTCGATCTTTCGGTTGCGGGCGACCTCGTAGACGAAGAGGCCCATGCCGAGGAATGCCGAGAAAATCAGCAGGTCGCGTGGAATACCGGTTACGGGTGACCACGCGAAAGTGTCGAACGCTTCCGTCAAGAACGTGCACAATGCGGCAACGGCCGCGATCTGCAGACGGCTCATGACGCCGCCCACCAGCAACATGGGGAATAGATACAGGAAGCCTAGTGGAATGTTCCCTTCGATTCGCCAGTCGGCAAGGGCTGTGAGCGCAATGGATAAGGCGGCCCCCAGCAAAATCGATCGAGGGCTGCTCTGTAATAAAGAGAACATAGCGTGGGGCGCGAACACGTCTTGTTCAGCGTCCAAACTCGTTTTCATTTTAGTGCCGTAAGTCGGCCTGCACGAGGGGATGGCCGAAAGATATGGCCTGAAGATAATTGTCGCGGCCGGAAATCAGTGCAGACGCCTCGCCAACATCGCTACACTGCAAGTTGAGCCTGGATCGTTCCGTGTCTCTCCCTGTACCAGTGTCCTCGATTGCGCAGACCCTGCAACGGCTCTGCATTGCGCTAGTACTTCTGGCTGTCCTGAGGCGGAACATGTCCGCGCAACAGACTTTCACCTGGCAGGAGATCCGCCAGAAGTTCGAGGCTGCGAATCCGACATTGAAGGCTGCCGAAATCAACATCGATGAATCGCGGGCGGCGGAAATCACCGCTTATCTCCGCCCCAATCCGGATTTCACGGAAGCGACCGACGGGACTCAACTATCGCGTTCGGAAGGAGTCTGGCGGCCGTTCGCAGGCACTCAGTTTTCATCCAGCGTGAGCTATCTGCACGAACGCCACAACAAGCGCGAGTTGCGACGTGCCCAGGCCAGGCAATCCACGGCGGTCGCGGAATCGACGTACAGGGATCAGGAACGCAGTCTGCTGTTCAACCTGCGCAGCGCTTTTGTGCAGTTGCTGCAGGCCAAGGCCGTGCTCCAGAACGCGCGAGACAATCTGGGCTATTGGGATCGCGAACTCGACGTCAATCGCCGGCGTTACAGCGCTGGCGATCTGGCTCAAGTGGATTTGAACCGCCTGGAGTTGCAGCGTGTGCAATTTGAAGCAGATTTCGAAACCGCGACGGTGAATCTTCGGACCAGCAAGATTCAGCTCCTGACTTTGCTGAACGACCGGACGCCGATCGATCGGTTCGATGTAACCGGGCCGTACGAGTTCAACGAACAGCTAACTCCTCTTGAGGAATTGCGGAATGCCGCCGTGGCAGCGCGGCCCGACCTGAAGGCCGCGGGACAAAACGTAGAGTTAGCCACCATCACCCACAAGCTAGCCATCGCCAACGGCTCGACCGATCCGACCTTCAGCCTGTGGTGGACGCACAACCCTTCGTTCAACAACCCGTTTGACAACAACACGCTCGGAGGCAGTGTCAGCATCCCTCTGCGCATCTTCGATCGGAACCAGGGCGAGAAAGCACGCACGCAGATTGACATCGGACGCAACCAACGTTTGCGGGACGCTGCTGAAGCCCTGGTCTTCAGCGACGTCGATTCCGCCTACTGGACGTTGACACAGGCGCTGAATCTCCTGAAGCCGTACAAGGCCAAGTATCTACCGCTCGCCGAGGACAACCGCAATCGAATTTCCCGTTCTTACCGGAACGGGGGCGCGTCGCTGCTGGACTTCCTGGATGCGGAGAAAGCCTTTCGGGATACTCGATTGGCGTATCTGAATCTGATTGGTTCCTACATGACAGCGGCCGCCCAAATGAACCTGGCCGTGGGCAGGGAGGTCCTGCAATGAATCGAATCATACTTGTCGAAGCCGCCGTTTGTGTAATCGCGGCCGCTGTCCTTATTGGATGCGGGGACAAAGCCAAGGCGGATCCATCCACCGAAGCGCCCCCTGCGGCGAAGGTGGAGAAGGAGCTCGACGCAAATCTCGTAAAGGTCGACCATCCGGAACAGTTTCCGCTGGTGACCGCGAGCCAGCACGTGGCCACGTCGGACTTGAATGTAACCGGAGTCGTCAGCCCGGATGTTTCCCGGAACGTGCCTGCGATCTCGCTGGCTACGGGGCGCGTCATTGAAGTGCACGCCCGTCTAGGCGACGAGGTCAAAAAAGGCCAGCTTCTGCTGCGCGTTCGGAGCACGGATATTTCCGGAGCCTTCGCGGACTATCGCAAGGCCGTGAAGAATGAGCAACTGGCCAAGATCCAGTTGGATCGCGCCAAGCTCCTGTTTGACGACGGAGCCATCCCCAAAAGCGCTCTCGAAATTGCCCAGACCGCCGAGGACAATGCCGGAGTTGACCTTGAAACCACTGAGGAGCGTCTCAAGGTTCTTGGCGCCGACCCTCAACATCCCGATGGGATTGTCGACGTATATGCTCCCGTTTCTGGTGTGATCACCGATCAACAAGTGACGGCGGGAGGGGGCGTACAAGCGTTGTCGGCGCCGAACCCTTTCACAATTTCCGATTTATCCCGCGTTTGGATCGTCTGCGACGTCTACGAAAACGATCTGCCTTTTGTGCGCATCGGCGACGTGGCGGAGATTCATTTGAGCGCTTATCCCAATCGCGTTCTCAAGGCACGCATCAGCAATATCGGGCCCACTCTCGATCCCAACATCCGCACGGCGAAGGTTCGTCTGGAAGTGGAGAATCCAGGATTGATGCGCCTTGGAATGTTCGTCACGGCCACGTTTCACGGCCAGGCCGGAGCAATCCACGCGGCGGTGCCGGCCAACGCAATCCTGCATTTGCACGATCGCGACTGGGTCTACATACCGGCTGAGGACAACCACTTCCGGCGTCTCGAAGTGACCTCCGGAATGATGCTTCCCGGCAACCAGCAGGAAATCGTTTCGGGAATTAAACCGGGACAGCAGGTAGTTTCGAACGCATTGGTCATGCAGAACACAGTGGAACAGTAATGATTCGTGGCTTGGTCGATTTTGCGTTGAACAACCGCCTTCTGGTCCTGGCGATCGCGGTGCTGCTGTTCATCTGGGGCGTGATTTCATTCCGCAGCCTCCCGGTGGAGGCCTATCCCGATGTGGCCAATAACTACGTGCAAATCATCACGCAGTGGCCCGGTATTTCGGCGGAGCAGATCGAACAGCAAGTGACGATTCCGCTCGAAATCGTGATGAACGGCATTCCGCACCTGGAACATCTGAGATCCGTTTCGATCTTCGGGCTTTCCAGCCTGTCGTTGATTTTTGATGACGAGTCGGAAAACGACTGGAACCGGGAGAAGGTTCTGGAGCGGCTCGCACAGGCCAGCCTACCGCAGGGCGTGCAGCCCCAGATCGGCACCGACTGGAGCCCGGTTGGCCAGATCTACTTCTTCACATTGCACAGCTCGAATCCCCAGTATGACGTCATGGAGTTGAAGTCCCTCGAAGACTGGGTGATCGAAAAGCAGTTCAAATCCGTACCGAACGTGGTCGACGTTGCGAGCTTCGGCGGACCCACTCGCGAATATCAGGTTCGCGTCGATCCGAACAAACTGATCGCTTATGGGCTCAGCCTGGCCCAGATCGAGCAGCAGTTGTCGAACAACAATGCTAACGGCGGCGGAAGCTTCATCGAAGCGGGCCTGCAGCAGATCAA
>DATMOC010000059.1:0-25748 GCA_035568415.1 Bryobacteraceae bacterium
TGACGCGCAACCCGGAGATAGCTCTGACTCATGGGGGCCGGGCTCACACTGACTCCTGTGAACGCCGCTCTAGCAGGTCACCTGGCTGGTTCGTCGGCAAACCGTTGAGGGTTCGTGCACCACCCTTCAGCAAATGGTGACTAATGTCGCGCATTATCGTCGGCGCTGAGGGCTGGTGCGAGGTCGGACGCGCAAAACCGACTCTTATGGCCATCATATTTGATAGGATCTATGCGGATCGGTCGTAAAGTTCATCTATGCGTCGTCGTTCCTTTGTTTGCCATTTCGGACGCCTCAGCGCAGTTTTTCCGCTGGCAGCATGGCCACAACAAATCCGGTCGTCTGGTCGAAGGCGCATCGGATTTCTTACCGGCAACGAGGCAAGCCTGATCGACGCCTTCAACCGCGAACTCCGCCGGCTCGGCTATATCGAAGGAAAAGACATCGCGCTCGAAATCCGCATCTCCCGGCCTAATTCTTCGGATAACTCGAAGTACGCGGCAGAGCTTGCCCATATGGACCTCGAGCTGGTCGTCGCCGCAGCGTTGCCGGCGGCGCTGGAATTGCGGAAAGCAAATCCGGATATACGGATGGTCATCGCGACCTGTCCGGGCATGGTCAGCAACGGTTTCGCCGCGAGTCTTGAACACCCCGGCGGCCACGTCACTGGGTTGGACGAGCTTCCTTCTGGGGTGACCGCAAAGCGCGTGGCTTTGCTGAAAACGGTCGCCCCGGCCGTATCTCGCATCGCGCTGCTCTCAACCACGCCGGGACGGGGCGGGCACGAAACCCAGTTGGCTGATGCGGAGAGGGCAGCCGCGGAGCTTGGCGTCAGCGTCAAACCGTACCGCGCCACATCATTGGAGGAACTGGACATGGCCCTGGCTGCGCTCGAGAATGACGGCATGAACGGCCTCGTGAATTTCCAGGGTGGATTGTCGCTCATCAACCGCAAGGTCATCGTTGACTTCGCGGCGAAGCACGCTCTGCCAGCAATCTACCAAGCCACGCTATTCGCGGAAGCCGGAGGTCTGATGTCTTGGGCGCCAAACCTGGAAGACCAATTCGCCATGGCGGCTCGATACGTCGATAAAATCCTCAAAGGAGCGAAGCCGGGAGATCTTCCCATTCGTTATCCCGCCCGGTACTATCTGACCATCAATGCCGGTGCCGCGAAGGGTCTGGGGCTGTTTATTCCGCCGGCACTCCTGGCACAAGCAGACCGCGTCTTACCGTGATCGGCTGACACATCCAAAGCGACACCTAATATAGCGATGCAGGTTCGTTGGTAGAAGAACCCTGCGGGAATTTCCCCAGCATCCGCCCGGTCCCGCGGGAAAACCGCAGGAGGGTGCCGTAGAAGGGAAGGGAACAGAACATCATCATCAGGAAAGGAATGGAAAAGAATGGAAGCGAACAGAACGCGCCGCCGATGAGCGCAAACCCGAGCAGTCCAGCGCCGGTAGCAGCGCTGATTTTTTCCATAGAAGCGCTGATGATGAAGCAAAACCGGGGGAGGTCTACGCTTCGCCCGAAGATGAGTTGAAGGCGATCTACCTGGCCAAAGCGGGCGAGCAGATCACCGTCGCCGTGCTCGACGCCATTCGGGTGAGCCTCGAGTTGAACCGAGTGACCATGGGCGAGTTCGTCTCGGCGGTGCGGACGCATCACCTCGCGGGCAGTTGGGACAATCCGGCCGGTTTGCTTCGGTACTTGTCGAAGAATTTTCTTGCTAAGAGTCAGCCGGCCAGTGAGCCGGTGACAGCGGCTGAAGCCGAGGAGAAGAACTATCGCTGCCAGTCGTGCGGATCGCGGGTTCGCGGCGAAGGCGCGGTTCTTGGACCGAACGGGACTGCGATACCCTGCCAGTGCGCCAGCCAGGAATACATAGCGCGCCAGCGCGCACGCAGCGTTTTCGTGGAGGAGAGACAGCAATGATCGCTCCGAACCGCCGCCGCGGATTCACGCTTGACTTCGGCGCTCGAACCACGCGACTCATGTCATGGCCTGCGAAGGAAGCGGGCGACTAGCGATGGCAGTTTACAAACGCGGCCGAGTCTGGTGGTACCGCTTCATCTGGAGAGGGGAGGCGATCCGGGAGAGCACCAAGCAAACGAACAAGCGTGTCGCCGAACAGATCGAAGCCGCGCACAAGACTTCGCTCGCAAAGGGTGAAGTTGGCCTCCGCGACCGCATGAAAGCGCCGACGCTCCAGGATTTCGTTGATCAGCAATTTCGGCCGTTCATCGAATCGCGCTGTGTGAGCAAGCCCAAGACCCTTGAATACTACAACTGCGGAATGAAGCATCTGAGCGCCTATGCTCGGATCGCGAACTCGCGGCTAGACCAGATCACCGCGCAGGACATCGCAGCGTTTATCGCTTCGCGGCGGGACGCGAAGTACGCAGTGACTTCGATCAACCGCCAGCTGGAGGTGTTGCGCCGGATTTTCAAGCTGGCCGCGGAGTGGGGCGCCGTCGAGAAGATCCTGCCGCGGGTCCAAATGCTTGGCGGGGAGCGTCGCCGGGAACGAGTTCTCACGATCGAAGAGGAGAACCGATACCTCAGTGCTGCGGAGCAAGTCGGGAATGAAATCTTGGAAGCATATGGGTGCGCACTCGAAGGCATCCGCGCGCAACTTCGTGGCGAACAGCCGATCAAGCCGGAAGATCCGTTCCTGCTGCGAGACGTGACTACGCTGCTTGTCGATTGCGGGTTGCGCCCCGAAGAATGCTTTCGACTCGAGTGGGATTTCGTTCGAGACGGAGCGCTGTACATTCCGTTCGGCAAAACTGCGAGCGCACGCCGAAGAATCCCGCTTAGCGCTCGCGTTGCGGAGCTACTCGAGATTCGGAAGTCGGCACGACGGAGCTCCTGGGTCTTCCCAGCGCCAACCCAAACCGGCCACATTGAGAAATCGTCGTTGAAGAAGCAGCACGCCAAAGCGCTTATGATGGCGAACGTTGCCGCATTCCCGCTCTACACTTTCAGGCACACATGCATCACGCGCTGGGCTGCCCACATGGACCCGTATACGCTCGGGTATCTGGCGGGCCACAGCGATTTCTCCACGACGAGGCGGTATGTTCACCCCCAGACGCACACCGTGGTGGAAGCCATGGAACGCGTGCGCGTAGCGCGAGCAGCCCAGAGTGGGCACAAAAATGGGCACAGTGGCGATTCAGGTAGCTTCGGTCAGGTTGCTTAAATCGGGTGCAGGTGTTTGAAAACGGTAAGGATAAGTGGTCGGGGCGAGTGGATTCGAACCACCGGCCTCCTGGTCCCGAACCAGGCGCTCTACCAGGCTGAGCCACGCCCCGAATCGACAAATTCAACTCATTCTAACATCACCCGGTCTGCTCGCGCTCACCAAGCCTCGTTGTTATACTCAATCCGGAGACTTTACAATGCCACGCACCATTGAAATCGTGGTAAACGCCGTACGTCATTCGATCGATCCCAAGCCGGACCGCACTCTTCTCAGCGTTCTGCGCGATGAACTGGACCTGACCGGCACAAAATATGGATGCGGGGAAGGCCAGTGCGGCGCGTGCACCGTGATGATCGACGGGCTTGCAGTGCGATCCTGCCAGACGCGCGCTGCCGCGGCGGCGGGCCGGAGCATCACTACGATTGAAGGGTTGGAGCAGCACGGCCGCCTGCATCCGCTGCAGGAGGCGTTTCTCGAAGCCGGCGCGCTGCAGTGTGGGTATTGTACGCCGGGGATGATCGTCTCGGGCGCCGCGCTTCTTGCCCGGAATCCGAATCCAAGCGAGTCTGAAATCATGCAGGCCATGCAGGGCAACGTGTGCCGCTGCGGAACCTATCCGCGCATTGTCGCCGCGGTAAAGCTCGCGGCACAGAACCGGAAAAGGAGTGCGGCATGAGTCTCGCCAAGACAACTCTGGAACCCGAACGCTACGAATTGCGCGAAGGTCCCGCCTACAATTTTTCTTTCGACCGCCGCGGATTTTTCAAGGCGCTCGGCGGCGGAATCGTCGTCGTTTCTTTCATTTCGAAAGCCAGGGGACAGGAATCCGGCGGCGGACGAGGGCGCGGCGGCCGAAACATTCCGCAGGAAATCGCCGCGTGGCTGCATATCGATCCAAACGGAGCGGTCACGGTCTACACCGGCAAAGTCGAGGTCGGCCAGAATGCGCGAACCTCGCTGACGCAAGCCGTGGCCGAGGAATTGGGCGCGCCGCTCCGCTCGATCGAGCTGGTGATGGGCGATACCGAGCGCACGCCTTACGACATGGGCACGTTCGGCAGCATGACCACCCCCCAGATGGTTCCGCAGCTCCGAAAAGCCGCGGCGGCAGCTCGCGCGATGCTGCCTGCAGGCCCCTGGGAATCGATTCATTTTGCCGAGATCGCCAAGAACGGAACGCTGGTCAAAGGCGTCACCGGTGCCGGAAAGCCGAAGCCCGCCGCCGACTGGAAGGTGATGGGGACCTCGGTTCCCAAAGTGCATGGCCGCGAAATGGTGACCGGAAAGCATCGCTACACTTCCGACGTGAAGCTTCAGGAGATGCTCTATGGCCGTGTCTTGCGGCCGGAGAAATTCGACGCCACGCTGGTCTCGCTCGATTCGAGCGCGGCAAAAAACATCGCCGGCGTCACCGTGGTCCACGACGGCGAGTTCGCAGGCGTTGCGGCCCCCACTCCGCACGCAGCGGCTGCTGCCATGGGCGCTCTCAAAGCGGAATGGAAATCGCAGCCCCAGACTTCCTCGAAGACTCTGTTCAGCGACCTTCTCCAGCCGGTCGAAGGCGACCGGAGACAGGCGAACGAAACCGGCTCAATCGAAAAAGGATTGGCTGATGCGGCGCACAAGCTCGAATCGACCTACACCGTCGCCTACATCGCGCACGCTCCTCTTGAACCCCGGGCCGCGGTGGCAGAGTGGATTGGCGACAAGCTGACCGTCTGGACCGGCACACAGCGTCCGTTCGGAGTGCAGAGCGAACTAGCGCAGGCGTTTCACATCCCGGAGCAGAACATTCGCGTGTTCATGCCCGATACGGGATCAGGCTACGGCGGCAAGCACACGGGCGAGGCGGCCATCGAAGCGGCGCGGCTCGCGAAGGCTGCGGGAAAGCCCGTGAAACTGGTCTGGACGCGCGAAGAGGAATTCACCTGGGCCTATTTCCGGCCCGCCGGAGTGATCCGGGTCCGCAGCGGCGTCGATAGAAATGGTCGCGTCACCGCGTGGGAATTTCACAACTATAATTCCGGCACGTCCGGGATCAACACGCTGTACGACATCCCCAATCGGAAAATCGGATTCCATGCGTCGAAGTATCCGCTGCGGCAAGGATCGTATCGAGGCCTGGCGGCAACCGCGAATCATTTCGCGCGTGAAGTCCACATGGACGAGCTCGCCACCGCGGCCGGCGTCGAGCCGCTCGAATTCCGCCTGCGCAATTTAACAGACGAACGCTTCAAAGCCGTCCTGCGCGCCGCCGCGGATCGTTTCGAGTGGGGCAAGCGCAAAGCGGAAGCTGGGACGGGATTCGGCATTGCAGGCGGATTCGAGAAGGGCAGTTACGTCGCCGCATGCGCCGAAATTCGATGCGAATCCGGCAAGCCGCCCCGCGTGGTGCGCATGGTCGAGTCGTTTGAATGCGGCGCCGTGGTCAATCCGGATCATCTGAAAAACCAGGTGGAAGGATCCATTGTGCAAGGCTTGGGTGGCGCGCTGTTTGAAGCCGTCGATTTTGAAGACGGAAAAATTCTCAACCCGCGTTTTTCGAAGTATCGTGTCCCGCGCTTCCACGACACGCCGGAAATCGACGTGGTGCTGGTGGACCGCAAGGATCTGCCGTCGGCGGGAGCGGGAGAAACGCCCATCGTCACGGTTGCTCCTGCAATTGCCAACGCGATCTTCGCAGCCACGGGCGAGCGCCTTCGCTCTTTGCCGTTGATGGGAACGAGTCCCACGCGGCCAGCGGCCAGCGGCGCGGCCATCTAGTAAATGTTGTAGCGCACACACTCGTGTGTGCCGCGTCGAGACTTTCTCGACGCCATTTCGCGTGAAACGGAATCGTGCCGGCAGGAGTTGGCGTCGCGAAACTAGTGGGGTTCAGTCGCCTCTATGGAACAGTTTGCGCTTGATGTCAGGCCAGAACTCTTTCAACACCTGAGACACGGCATCGGTAGCGACTTGCTCCAGTAGTTTGGTCGCGTTATCGGAAAAATTCCGGTTATCGGGATAGTAAGCGTTTGAAATGGCCACAGCGCTTGCGTTGCCCAACCATTCGGAATAGTTGAAGCGGTTCCCGCCCGAATCTTTGTGCGTGACGACCACGCGGCTTAGTGCGTAACCAGTTCGATGCCATTTCGTGCCGGTGCCGCGGCGGAAGTAGCGCGGATCCTCATGTAGAAGCGCCGGGAACAGACCTTCCGTAAACATGTTGCCCATCGCCTGATCGGCGTAATTCGTCACCAGCCGGTGCCCGAAGCCTTTGACGCCCTGGCCGAAGGACGGCTGCTCATCCGTCAATTGGCTGAGGCCTGCCAGCGCCCCCGCCAGCCCTACCAATGGATAATCGAACGAATCTTTTCGAGCAATGTTGAGCTTCTGGCGGGCAGTCAGGACCGTGCCTTCCTGCGAAGCGTCCGCGGTCCGATAGTTCGGCAGCACTCCGAATACGCGATTGCCGCCCGGGGGCTCCTGTTCTTGCGCCGGCGCCGCGCTGGCAGGCGAGGACGAACTCGATTCAGCGGGTGCTTGAACCGGTTTCGACTCCTCCTGCGCAAAACAACACACCGTCAGCGCGGACGCGAGGATCAAACGCATGGTTTAAGTGATGCTCCCAAAAGCAATTCGGTTACTTTAATTTTAAAACGTTACAATCTGAAGACGCAACTCAAGTCGATATTATTCCTGAAGATAGCGCTTCAAATCCTCTGGCCGGAAACAGTGCGCCACGGCGGTGTCACGAGTAATCTTGCCTGACCGGACCATCTCCGCCAGCGACTGTTCCATAGTGACCATGCCCGCGCTGCGGCCGGTCGCGATGGCCGTATAAAGCTGATGATCGTCACCCTTGCGGATCAGGCTGCGGACGCCGCTGGTCGCGACTAGGATCTCAACGGCTGGATAGCGTCCCGCGCCATCCGCTGCAGGAACCAGCTGCTGCGCCACGATTGCCAACAGCGAAAGCGAAAGTTGTTGGCGAATCTGGGTCTGATTGCCCGCGGGGAACGAATCGAGAATGCGCGATACGGCTTGGGACGTGTCGTTGGTATGCAGCGCCGAAAGCGCCAGGTGCCCCGTTTCGGCGACCGTCAAGACCGTCGCGATGGTCTCCTGATCGCGCATCTCGCCCACCAGAATCACGTCCGGCGTCTGCCGCAGAATGCTGCGAACCGATCTCGCGAAATCCGGCGTATCCCGGCCCACTTCGATTTGCTCGACAATCGAGCTGCGATTCACGTGGATGTATTCGACCGGGTCCTCGATGGTCAGGATATGATCGTGCCGCTGAGTATTGACCAGGTCGATGAGGGCCGCCAGCGTGGAACTTTTTCCGCATCCGGTGGGCCCGGTCACCAGAATCAGCCCTTGGCGTGCTTCCGCAAAGCGGCCCAGCGCGGACGGAAGATGCAGTGATTCCAGCGTCGGGATTTTTTCGGGCAGCAGCCGGATGCTCCCGGCGATGGTTCCGCGCTGGTAGTGCACGTTGGCGCGAAAGCGGCCGATCGACGGGCGAGTGAAGCACAAGTCGGCGTAACGGTTCTGTTGCAGATCCTGCGCTTGCGCCGCGGAAAGCAGGGGGAGCAGAAAGCTGCGCGTATCCTCCGGAGTCAATGGCTGAGAAAATGTCACGCCCGCAAACGGAGCGAGCGCTCCATTCACTCGGAATGCAGGTGGCGCGCCGGCGATGAGCAGAACGTCGGAGGCTCCCCGCCGCGCGGCCTGTACCAGAAGATGATCGAGCGTCGCCTGTCCGGCGCCATCCTGCACGGACTCGCGCGAAGCCTGCGCCACCCGATTTAGATCGGCGACAATCTGCGCCAGTTCGTCTTCGTAAGGAGACATCGGTGTCTAGCCGCAGATTAACGCAGATCCGCGTTCATCCGCGTTCATCTGCGGCCATCACTTTTTTTCGCGAGCTGAAGTACTGAATCACGATCGGCAGAACGCTCACCAGTACAATCCCAATCACTACTTTCTCGAAATTGCGGCGGATGATGGGCACTTCGCCGAGCCAGTAACCCGCCAGCGTCATCGAAAGCACCCAGCCGATCCCGCCAAAAACATTGAACGAAAGAAACCGCGCATAGCTCATCCGCCCCACGCCCGCCATGAACGGCGCGAAAGTTCGCACGATGGGGACGAACTTCGCATAGATCAGCGTCTTTCCACCATGCTTTTCGTAGAACGCCTGCGTGCGCTTCACATATTCCTGTTTGAAGACCAACGAGTCGGGACGGGAGAAAATCCGTGGACCGGTGCGGTACCCCAGGAAATAGCCGCTCTGGTCGCCCAGCACGGACATGAATGTCAGCAACGCGCAGATGCTGACGATGTCGAGCTGCCCCGCGCCCGCCACGACGCCCACGGTGAACAGCAGGGAATCACCCGGCAGGAACAAGCCGACCAGCAAACCGGTCTCCGAAAAAACGATCGCGGCAAGAAGCGCGTAACCAGCCCAGCCCGTCAGGACTTGCGACAGAAGATGGATGAGTTTGTCCGGATCGGTAAGACTCCGCCAGACGTCCAGGGCAAAATGGATCACTGGTGGAAGGAAGATACCAGCCGTTTGATCGCGTCGTGATAAATCTTGACTTTGCCTTCAGCCGCGAGCTTGGTGACCACGGAATCCTCAAATAAAGCGAACTCCATCTGTCCTCTGCGCCGCTTGATGTCCGCGAGGATCGCGGCGCGCTCCGCGGCGTGCCCGCTGATATCTGCTTCCTTGCGGTCCAGAATCTTGTAGACGATCGGACGCCCAATGGTCGGATTATTCACCGGCCCGACCACGGTTCCCACGGGCATCGAAAACGCATCCGGAATCAGCGCCGAGTGACCCAGACCCTCCACGGAATCGTTTCGCCCGAACTCCGCCGATTCCGTCACATCGAGCTTCATCGACTTGGCGACGGCTTTCATGTCCGCGCCCGCCTTGACCTTTTCCGCGGCTTCCTTGGCTTTGTCCTGGGCCAGCGTGATGATCTTCGCCTGCAGCACCGCGTCACGAACCTTGCCTTCGACTTCCTTCAACTCCGAAGGGCGCGGCGCGGTTTTCTCGATCAGGACCGCGACCGCCATACGGTTCGCCGGCAGCACCAACACCGGGGTAACGCCGTTTTTCTGCAATCCATTGAGCGCTCCGTCGACTTCCGGACTGACGCCGAGCGTGGGAATCGCTTCACCCGCCTGCGTCTTGTTCACGGTCACCACTTCGACTCCGAACTGGCTCGCGATCTGTGGCGCGGAACCCGGCGCTTTCTCGAGCGCGGCATGCACCTGATCGGCCACCGACTGCATTTTGTCGGTCACACCCTGCTTCTTGAGATCGTCGGCCAGGCTCGCTTTGACTTCCTCGAAAGGCTTTACACGCGCCGGTTCTCGCTCCAGTACCTGGATGATGTGATAGCCCACCGTGGTGGTCACAATCTCGCTGATTTCCTTCGGTTTCAAAGTGAATACTGCTTTTTCAAATTCCGGAAGCATCTGGCCGCGAACCACCCAGCCCAGATCGCCGCCCTTCGCCGCAGAACCGGGATCCTCGGAATTCTTCGTCGCGATCTCTTCGAAATTGGCGCCGCCCTTTACCTGTTTCAACAGGCCCTGCGCCTTGGTCAGGAGCTGTTTCTTTTCGGAATCCGATTTGTCGACGGTCTTCACCAGAATGTGGCGGACGTGCACACGCTCCGGAGTCCGGAAGTTGTCCATGTTCGCCGAATAGGCCGCCCGCAGCTGTGCGTCGGTCAGACTGATCGACTTTTCCACCTTGTCCTGATCGATCACGATCACCTGGAAGGAACGTTTTTCGGATTCCTGGTATTGGTAGGTGTGCGTGTCGTAGAAGGCCTTGATTTCCTCCGGTGTGGCTTTGGCCTGGTCCTTGAACTTGGCCGGCGGGAACGCGATGTACTCGATCTTGGATTTTTCGAAGCGGCGTTTCAATTCCTCGTCCACTTCCTTGGGAGAAACCACGGCGGTATTAAATTCGAGATCCTGGATCTTCGAAAACAGTACTCCCCTTCGGCTCAAATCAATGGCGTCCTGAAGCGTTAGCCCCTGTTGCGCCAGCATCGCTTCCATCTGCGCTTTCCCCGTGAACTGCCCGTTGGGGAAGAACTGCTGGTACTCGACCTTCATGCTGTCGAAGACTTCATCATCGGTCGCGGTTAGCCCCATCCGCTCAAACTCGCACACCAGGGCGCGCTGCTGGATCATATTGTCGATGAACTGCGGCAGGTAAACCTCAATCATGTCCGGAGGAATCTGGTTCCCCCGCAGAATCCGCTGCGCCTGTTGAGCCGCTTCCTGAGCCGTAATTTTGGTCCCGCAGATGTTCGCCAAATTCGAGTTGTCGTCGATCCTGCCCGAGTTGCTCCCGAAACCGGGAATCAGCGTCACAACCATCGAAATGGCGATCAAACCCAAGATCCCAGTCAGCACATAGCGGACAGCCTTCTGGCGGCTGCGAAATAGATCAAACATAGAGGAAGCTCCTACCGGACGGGAGAGTCAAATTTAGTATACCAATCCAAGTGGAAGTGGGCACGGAGGGACCGAGTTTCGGTTACTACGTCGCTCCCAACCCCTCGGTTCAACCCCATGCGTCAGCTTGGGGCTAGCGCGGGCATAACGATAGCCCCAAGCTGACGCATGGGGCTGTGCGACGTTGAGCGGCACCAATCCGCAGCCGCTTGCTGCCGCGCGCGGTTTGTCGATCACTTTGCTATTGAAGTTTTTCACCGTTAAGCCATAATACTATCGACGCTTCCCTCCGATTTTCATCAAGCGGAAGCGGTAGAATCGACTAGGACGCGCGGATGGGCGGCTGGACTGGCTTACGAGTTTGCGGGATCGCAGCAAGCTTCTCCATCTTCTTGCCCGCTCGGCTTGGCGCCCAATCCCCTGTTCAGCAAAGCGCTGGCGCGGTACGTATCTTCAACACCGATATGGCAGTTCTGGAAACCCAGGACGTCCGCAAGGATCTGCCGTGCACGGTCACTCCCGATAAGCCGATTCTCGGTTTCGATCTGCGGTTCCATGCGGGCTATGACGTAACGGTTCCACTTAAGGATTTGTCGGGATCGGAAAATCAGCTCACCATTCTGTTTCGGGTTACTCCGGATAATCGTCCAGACGGCAGCAAAGCTGAGCCTTCCTTTTTCGTCCAGCACATCCGAGTCCCGATGCTCGAAGAAGATGCCCGTGGAGAGGCGAACCTGGGTGGTGTAATGGATTTGGGAGAAGGGTCCTACCACGTCGACTGGCTGATGCGGGACCGTGCCGAGCGCGTCTGCTCCTTCTATTGGGACATGGACGCCACGCTTGCTCCCAAGGACAAGCAGATTGAGCTGGCGATCCCCGCAAACGACGTGGAACCGTCTTCTTCCGAGCAGTTTGGCGATGAACCCCCGATCGAGCGCGTTCAAAAGGGCCCTCCGCTGAACATCAAGGTGCTGGTCAATTTCGCCCCCCAGAATTCCGATGCGGCCGCCATGCGGCCACTGGACACGTTGGCGCTGGTCTCCATCCTCCGGCGTATCGCCCGCGAGCCACAGTTCGGAAAGTTCTCGGTGGTCGCCTTCAACATGCAGGAACAGCGGGTCTTATACCGGCAGAAGAGCGGCGAGAAGATCGATTTTCCCGCCCTGGGCGACGCGATTCATTCCATCAAACTCGGCACAGTGGACCTGAAACGTCTCTCCCAGAAGCACGGCGAGACCGAATTCCTCACCGATCTGATCCGCAAGGAGATGGGGACCGAAGACCATCCCGACGCCCTGGTGTTCGCCGGCCCCAAAGTAATGCTCGACGAGGCCGTTCCTCAGGAAACCTTAAAGCCCCTGGCAGACGTCGATTATCCAGTGTTCTATATGAACTATGCACTGAACCCGCAGGCGGTGCCCTGGAGGGATTCGATCAGCCGGGCTGTAAAGGTCTTCAGAGGAACCGAGTACACCATCAGCCGCCCGCGCGATTTGTGGTTCGCCATGACTGAAATGGTCACGCGTATAGTAAAATTGAAGCACGGGCGGAACGCACCTGCTGTTCCGGCACAATAAGGGGTGTGAGTTGAAAATGCGCTGGCCGATTTGTCTCGTCGCCATGACGTCGCTTTGCGCCATGGCTCAGGATCCTCGTTACGCGAACAAGCTTTCGCCCTACGTTGCGTCTCCGGTGCGCGTGGTGGACCGCATGCTCGAACTAGCCAAGGCGAAGCCTGGTGAAACGCTCTACGACCTGGGCTGCGGCGACGGAATCATCCTGGTGGAGGCCGTTCAGAAATTCCAATTGAAGGCGATCGGTGTGGAGATTTCGCCCAAGCTGGTCGCCAAAGCCGAAGCTCGTATCGAGAAGGCCGGCGTGCAGCAGCAGGCGCGTGTGATGCAAGGCGATCTTCTGGCCGTCGATCTGACCGGCGCCGACGTGGTGGCACTTTACCTAGGCACGCAGTTGAATGCCCAGCTCCGCCCGCGCCTCGAAAAATACCTGAAGCCCGGCGCTCGCGTTGTCTCGCACGATTACGCCATCCCCGGCTGGAAGCCGAATAAGGTCGAGACCGAAGGCAAGCAGGGCCATCTCATTTATCTCTACGAGATTCCGCCGACCAAAGAATAGCCGTCATACAATTGTGATCGTGCTGAGGTTATCGGCTGTCGTTGTCTTTCCCCTGCTCTGTTTTGCGTCAGATCCTCTCGCACCTGCACACCTGGAAGCCGTCCATGCCCAGCGCGTCGAGTGGATGAAGAAGCGGGCCGTGATGCCTGCCCTAGGTGTGTATCACGACTATCGCGCGGTGAATATCCCCGATGCGATCAAACCAGAAATCATCAAAGCCGCGAAAGCCGCTGACGTTCAAATCCTGTTGACCGGAAGTCCGCCTACGGAACTCCGCGACGGGATCCTTTTCATGAACGCAGCTCTCAAGATGCCGGTCATCGACTCATCCCCTGTTGTGGATTCGTCGAAGGACACAAAACAATGGCAGAGCCGGTTTAGAGAGTATCCCGACGAAGTTTTCGATGCGGCAGGCGGGCGTTTTCCGGGCGTTCACTATGACCTTGCCTTTCGGCATTCGAGCACGCACATCCTCGCTCGCGAATTGACGGCGGCGGCGGTGGATGAATCCATCGCAACCGGCCGCGCGTACGCCGCGAGAGACTGGCTGTGCGATCCGGCAGGCTTCTCCTTCATCGCCGAAAACAATCTGGGCGTATTCGAAATCAGCGATACGATTCCACTCATGGGGCGAACGAGTCTGGTGATCAATCTTCCCATCCCAGGAAAAATCAAAATCGTGAACGACAAGGCCGTTGTCGCGGAGGCCAACGAAACGCGATTCTCTTACACCGTCAAAGAACCGGGCTCCTATCGGCTCGAAGTGTGGCTCACTATCGACGGCCAGGATCAGCCGTGGATTTCCACCAATCCGATCCACGTTGGCCCTTCTCCGAACGTCACCTTACCCGCTGGAACCATTTCCCCGGAAGTCGAAGTGCAAAAGGACATAGCATATGTCGACGACGGCATCGCCAAGCACAACCTCGATCTGTATCTTCCAAAAGGGAGAAATAATTTTCCGGTGATGGTGTTCTACCATGGCGGGGCATGGAAATCCGGCGACCGCGCTATTTATGCGGCCTTCGGGAATCGCTTCGCGAAAGCCGGTATCGGCGTGGCGGTTCCCAGTTATCGTCTGATGCCGCAGCATCCGCACCCGGCGCAGATCGAGGACGCCGCCGCGGCGTTCGCGTGGGTGGACCGCCACATCGCCCAGTTCGGCGGCGACGTTTCGCGGATCTATGTTGCCGGCCATTCCGCGGGTGGGCATCTCGCGTCGTTGCTGGGGCTCGATCCGGAGTGGTTGAAAAAGTACGATATTTCGCCCGGCGCGATTCGCGGCGTCGTGACCATGAGCGGAGTTTACGACGTCGAACCATTGGCGGATTTCAAGAATAAGAACGCCTCGCCCATGCAATATATCCATCCGCGCGTTCCGCCGCTTCTGATCACGTATTGCCAGTGGGATTATCTGGGACTTCCCAAACAAGCCCGCGAGTTCGCTGCGGCTCTCAAGAAACAATTCGCCGATGCAAAGTTGCTGTTCATTCCCGGTGAAAGTCACATCTCCGAGATAATCTCCACCTTGAAAGACGACGACCTCACGGCTCGCGCGATACTTGAGTTCATCAAGTAATGAATACGTTCGACCTTACCGGCATTGGCTTGAATGCCACCGACACCTTAGTTCTGGTTTCGCATTTCCCCGCCTACGCGGGCAAAGAGCGGATCGAGCAGGAGATCCTCAGCCCCGGCGGCCAGGTCGCGAGCGCCCTGGTTACGGTGGCGAGCCTGGGCAAGCGCGTAAAGTACATCGGGACCGTGGGCGACGACGAACGCGGACACATCCAGCTCGCGAGCCTGCGCGAAACCGGGATCAATCTCGACGCCGTGGAAGTGCGCGCGAACTGCCCCAATCAGAGCGCCTACATCGTCATCGATCAATCCACGGGCGAGCGCACCGTTTTCTGGAGCCGTCCGGACTGCCTGCGGCTTTCCCCCGAAAGCATCACGCACGAGAAGATCGCCGGAACGCGGATGCTGCACATCGACGGTCACGATACACCGGCGGTCGAAAAAGCCGCGCGCATCGCGCGCCAGTTGGAGATTCCCGTCAGCGTCGACGTCGACACCGTCTATCACGGCTTCGATCGCGTGCTGGGCTCCGTCGATTACCTGGTGGCCAGCTCCGATTTTCCAGTCCAGTGGACCAGCGAGCACGATCCCTTCCGCGCGCTTGAATTGATTCAGGAAGAGTACAAGATGCGCGTCGCGGCGATGACGCTGGGCGCCCACGGCGCTCTGGCCCGCGTCGTGGATCAAGGTGTCGGACGATTCATCTACTCACCTGCGTTCGTGGTGAATTGCGTGGATACGACCGGCGCTGGCGACGTGTTTCATGGAGCGTTTTGTTATGCTGTGCTCGAAGGGATGCCGATGCGCGACACACTCGAATTCGCCAACGCGATGGCCGCACTGAACTGTACCCGGCTGGGCGCGCGCGGCGGCATCGCCACCTTCGACGCGGCACGCGCGCTCATGGAACGCGCCGAACGCCGGTCTCAATCCGATTTCGCGTCGATTGCGCAGCGCGCATGATTCCCCTACGCTCCACCGAGCGAGTTTACTCGCCCGCCACGGTCACTGCCAGCCTGATTGCTGTCAATACCGTGATTTTTCTGTATCAGGCGACGCTGAGCCAGTTCGACCTCAACCAGTTCGTGACGAATTGGGGCATCGTCCCCGATCATCTGCGCATGGCGTCCCTGATGACGTCCATGTTCCTGCACGGAGGGTGGCTGCACCTGCTGGGAAACATGCTGTACTTGTGGGTTTTCGGCCGTAATGTCGAGGACCTGATCGGCAGCGGACGCTTCCTGGTTTTCTATCTGTTGTGCGGATTGGCGTCAGCGGTAGTGCATATCCTGTTCAATCCGTATTCGCGGGTGCCGACCATTGGCGCCAGCGGCGCGATCGCCGGCGTGATGGGCGCCTATCTGATTAAGTTTCCGCACGCCCGCATCGTTACACTGCTCACCATTTTCATTTTCATTACCACTACCGAGGTTCCCGCGGCGTTTCTGCTGTTGTTCTGGTTCGCGATTCAATTTTTCAGTGGATTCGGATCGCTGGGAGAGAACGCTTATAGCGGCGGCGGGACGGCGTGGTTCGCACATATCGGCGGCTTTATAGTGGGCATGCTGCTGATCCGGCTGTTTCCACCCAAGCGCCGCTGGCGCGCGTGGCACATGGACGAATCGTAGCCGTGTGGCCTACGCTTCAGACGCTGCAAAAAACCTCAACCTCACTGGATTCGAGGCAATGGGGGGCGGACCCCCTGGTCCGCGGCCGATCCCCCGATCGGCCTTTCCGCGTGTCTGTCGACCTGATTTTTTGGCGATGAAGCGCGATCAGGGGATCGCGCGAGACCAGGGGGGTCCGCCCCCCTGATTTGAGTCTTTCCCCAGCCTCTGAAACTTGCGCCACAAAAAGCAAATTTAGCGAGAGGACGTCAAATCGCGCTGGATCGCGAACTTGACCAGTCCGGCGACGTCGTGGATATCCAGTTTGCGCATCAAGCTCGCGCGATAGGTGTCCACGGTTTTGGGGCTGAGCGATAGCCGCGCCGCGATCTCTTTGGCTCGCACTCCATCGCACAGCAACGAAAAGACCTGGTACTCCCGGGCGCTGAGCGCCTGGAGCGGGTCGTCGGCGGCGGGCGGCTGGCCTCCGCCGAAAATCTTATGCAGCTCAAGTTCCGGCGAAACGTAGATGCCGCCGTCCAGGATCTGTCCGAACGCTTCCAGAAGTTGCTGCGAAGGCGCCGATTTCAGCAGAAATCCGCTGACCCCGCAACGCAGGGCCTCTACCACCGTCTTGCGGTCCCGCCGCGTGGAAAGCACCACGATCTTCGTCGGAATATTGGCTTCCTTGACGCGGCGCACCACCTCCAGCGTGAACAAATCCGGAAGATTGAGATCCAGCACCGCGATATCCGGCCGGTGCTCCTCGATCAGGCGCAGAGCGACCACGCCTTCCGAGCACTGGTCGACGACGCGGAAGTGGGGGCTCGCCTCGCGATTCACTTCGCACAGGGCGGCCAGCCCTTCCCGGACTAGCGTCATTTCGTCCGCCAGCAGGATCGTATACGTTTTAGGCTCTCTAACGGGGACCAACAGCCCTCCCTCACTTTAAACAGTGAGCCCGAGCCGCACTAATTCTCCAAATTCGTTACGAAAAACTTCTAACGGCCGCGGCTTCGTCGTCGAAAACCTCGAAAACGGTGTACAGCTTGGTGATCTGCAACAGATCCTTGACGCGTTTGGTCAGGTTCAACAGCTTCACCTGGCCTCCCTGATTGGTCACCGTCGTGAAACCGGATACCATCTCGCCGATTCCCGAGCTGTCGATATAAGAAACTTCGGCCAGGTTCAGCAGCAATTTCTTATGGCCGCTCGAAACCAGATCGCGAACACTGTCGCGAAACGTGCTGGCTCCCTCGCCTAACGTGATGCGGCCTACCGCATCTATAACCGTCACATCCCCCACCTGGCGGGTGGTCAGTTTCACACTCACGTGAATCCTCCTTGCCTTTCCTGAGCTTAAGCTTTCCCCACGTACTTTACCATTTTTACTTCGGTGCCCCTGGGTTCCCGAACGCGCATCTGGAATTCGTCCATAAACGCCTGGATCAGCAGCAGGCCGCGGCCCGAGTGACGCAACAGGTTTTCGTTCGCCAGCGGATCGGGAAGCGTGGTCAAATCGAAACCATCGCCTTCGTCGGCGATCACCACCGTCAGCCGGTCCGCTGTACGGGACACCGTCAAATGAACTTTTTTCCGGGCGTTATAGCGATTGCCGTGAACCACCGCATTCACCATGCACTCGCGAACAGACATCCCGATGCGATGCTGTTCGTCTTCATCGAATCCCAATTCCTGGGCCTCGCGCAGCACCGCCTCTTCGGCGACGTCCACGCTATCGAGGTTGGAGTCGAGAACCTGCTCCACTGTCCGCGCCTCTGCGGCCTCATTATTTGCCATAGAAAATGCTATCGACGACGCGGCTGGCCCCATCCGTGGCGTGACCAAGTCGAAACGTTAACTTAGAATAATGATGCTGGTCCTGTCAAGCCCGCGACCAAAGGGCCCGGCGCGCGTCGATGATGATAGCCTGAAGATCATGAGAATTCTCGCTTCTCTTGCCCTGCTATCCGGCCTGTGCTTCGCCCAGACGAAAATCACGACGGTGGAAGGTATCAACGAATACCGGCTGGAGAACGGGCTGGACGTTCTGCTGTTCCCCGATAAAACCCAGCCGAAGGTGACCGTGAATCTCACCTACCTGGTCGGATCGAGGCACGAAGGGTATGGCGAAACCGGGATGGCGCATCTGCTGGAACACATGGTGTTCAAGGGCACCAAGACCCGAGGCGATATCAAGATCGAGCTGGCGAACCACGGCGCGGAGTACAACGGATCCACTTCCTTCGACCGCACCAATTATTTCGAAACCATGCCGGCTACCGAAGCGAACCTTCGCTTCGGCCTGGAGATGGAGGCGGACCGCATGGTCAATTCCAAAATCGCCAAGAGCGACCTGGACAGCGAGATGACCGTGGTTCGCAGCGAGTTTGAGATGGGCGAGAACAATCCCACGCGAGTGCTGGAAGAGCGCGTCTTGTCGACCGCGTACCTGTGGCACGGTTACGGCCGCAGCCCGATCGGCTCCCGCAGCGACATCGAGCACGTGCCCATCGAAAAATTGCAGGCGTTTTATCGCCAGTACTATCAGCCCGACAATGCGGTGCTGGTGGTCGCGGGAAATTTCGACGAAGCGAAAACATTGGGCTGGATCAAAGAAACCTTCGGTGCGATTCCCAAGCCGTCGCGCAAGCTTTCCCCAACCTATACCGAAGAGCCGACCCAGGACGGCGAGCGCGAAGTGGTGTTGCGCCGTGTGGGCGACACGCAGGCGATCATCACCGCGTATCACATCCCGGCCGCCGCCCATCCCGACGCGGCTGCGCTCGAAGTGCTGGAGCAGATCCTCACGGCTCCACCCTCTGGCCGGCTGTACAAGGCGCTGGTGGAATCGAAGAAGGCTATCTCGGCCGGCGGCGATACGTACACGCTGCACGATGCCGGCCTGGCGATTTTCAATTCCCAGGTCCGCAAAGAGGGCTCGCTGGATGACGTCGAGAAGACCATGCTGACCGTGATCGACGGCATCGCCAAGGAGCCGCCTTCCAAGGACGAAGTGGACCGCGCGCGCACTCGCTTGCTCAAGAACATCGACTTGGCCCTGAACAGTTCCAAGGATGTCGGAATCATGCTGAGCGAAACCGCCTCCGCGGGAGACTGGCGGCTGCTGTTTCTCGATCGCGATCGTATCAAAGCTGTGACGCCGGAAGATGTCGCGCGCGTTGCAAAGACCTATCTGAAATCGTCGAACCGTACGATCGGACGCTTCATTCCCACGGCGCAGCCCGATCGATCCGAGATTCCAGCCACCCCCGATCTCACCGCAATGTTCAAGGACTACAAAGGCGGCGCCACGGCGGAGGAAGGCGAGGCATTCGACGCATCGCCGGCAAACATCGACTCGCGAACCGTGCGCGTCACGCTGCCGAATGGGATGAAGCTGGCGCTGCTGCCCAAGAAAACCCGCGGCGCCACCGTGAACGCCGTGGTCGCGCTCCACTATGGCGATGAGAAGACTCTGCAAGGCAAAGACATCACCGCTCAATTGACCGCGGCGATGCTGATGCGCGGTACCGCCAAACACACGCGCCAGCAGCTTCAGGACGCGCTCGATCAGCACAAGATCCAGATGGGGGCGTCGGGCGCCGCCCTCACCGGCGCGACTCTTTCCATTAGCACTGTCCGCGCCGGTTTCCTTGACGCGCTCCGGCTCGCCGCCGAAGTTTTGCGCGAACCAGTCTTCCCCGAATCCGAATTCGAGCCGCTGCGCCAGTCGACTATCGGACGCATCGAAGGCCAGCGCAGCGAGCCGCAAGCGCTGGTGATCAACATGATGAACCGGCATCTGAGCATGTATCCCCTGGGCGACCCGCGAACCATCCAGACGTTCGATGAGTCCGTGGGCGATTTGAAGAAGGTCACACTGGACGATCTCAAGAAGTTCCATGCCCAACTCTATGGAGCGAGCAGCGCCGAGCTCGCAGTCATTGGAGATTTCGATCCGGCGGAAGTGCAGAAGCTCGCCACGGAGCTTTTCGGAAATTGGAAAAACGCGTCGCCTTATGCCCGCGTCGGGCGAACCTGGAAAAAACTGGAAGTCGTGAACCGGAGTATCGAGACGCCGGACAAAGCCAACGCGATGTTCGGGGCGGGTATGACTTTAGAAATGAATGAAGGCGATCCGGACTATCCCGCCATGCTGTTCGCCACGACCATGATCGGCGGCGGCTCCCGTTCGCGACTGTGGCTGCGGATTCGCGAGAAGGACGGCTTGAGTTACGCGGTGCAAAGCGTCTTCGTCGCCAGCCCCGTGGACCGCTTCGGTCAATTCCTGAACATCGCCATCTGCAATCCTCAAAACATCGTGAAAGTGGAGAGCGCCTTTAAGGACGAGATTTCAAAGATCCTCAATGACGGATTCCCCGCCGACGAAGTGGAGACCGCGAAGAAAGCGCTTCTCGACGAGCGCCAGGTGGGCCGCGCCGACGATCGCGGGCTGGTGCGGCAGCTTGCACGCAATGCTCAATACGGGTGGACCATGGCGCGCGATGCCGAGCTGGAACGCAAGATTTCCGCTCTCAGCCCCGCCGATGTGAGCGCGGCCGTGAAGCGCCACGTCGATCTTTCGTCGATCTCGATTTTCAAAGGCGGCGATTTCAAAAAAGCAGGCGTGGCGCAGTAAATCCTAAATGCAGCCCGTCCGTAGACTCAGCCCCGAGGCGCTTCGATCGCTCGGATCGATGGAAGGCGCCTATGTCCTGCCGCTCGTAGAAAAAAAGAGTGCGCCGAAACCGGCTCCCGTAAAAACGTTGAACCCCTGGCCGGGATGGGCGGCCGCAGCCGCCGTAACGCTCATCGCCTATGCGATCCACTATCTTCCCTTCGCGCCATTCCGCGTCGAAGGACCATCTGGAGTGCGCAGGCCGGTGAGCGCGGCGATTCTCGCCATCTTCGCCGGTGCTTTGGCGGCTACCGTTCTCCCGCTGCGCAAACAGATACTTGAGGGCGCCAAGCATGCCGTGCGGCGAACCATTCCGCTAACCATCGTCCTGACCGGCGCGACGCTGAGTTTCGCGAACGCGACCGCAGTCGGATTCCGCGCGTGTTTGATCATCGTCGCGACCATGACTGCGGCGATGGCGTCGGCGTGGATCTTCGGCAAAATGTTCGGCGTCTGGCCGCGCACCAGCGTCCTGATTGGCGCGGGTACGGCCATCTGCGGCAACAGCGCGATTGTGGCCGTCGCGCCGCTGATCGATGCGGAGGATCAGGACGTCATGCTGTCCATGGGTGCCATCAACGTTTTGGGCCTGGTGTTGATGTTCGTCAGTCCATTCGTTGGCACAGCGATCGGGCTTGGCGATAACGGCTACGGCGTGTGGGCCGGATCGACGATCCACGCCGTCCCCCAAGCCGTCGCGGCCGGATTCGCGTTCAGCGAAAAAGCCGGCGGCGTCGCGACCCTGGTCAAGCTGGTGCGCGTGGCACTGCTCGCTCCGCTGCTGCTGGTGCTGGCGCTCGGTTATGCGCGGACCCGCAAAGATCGTGTGACCGTGCACTATGCTCGTCTGGTCCCGCCGTTCCTGTGGGGATTTTTCGGATTGTTTCTGTTGAACTCGCTACGTCTGCTGCCGGTGTTGCAATTTCAGAGCGGATATTCGGTGAACCTCGCGAATGGTCTGGCCGAGGCGGGAAACATCACGCTCGCGCTCTCGATGGCGGCCATGGGGCTGGAAATCAACTTGAAAATGTTCGTCAAAGTCGGCGGAGCGGCCGTCGCGGTGGGCGCGGCGGCTTGTGTGACGTCGTGCATCGTGAGTTGGGCGCTAATCCGCGCTCTATTGTGATGGCCGCAGATGAACGCCGATAAACGCCGATGAGGCAGGCTAGATCTGTGGAATTTCGTCTGGACGAGGCGGTCGACCATGCTTTCTTAGCCGTTCATCGCTGACGCCTTCAATGCGGAAAGAACTCCGTGCTTGGTTCAGACTTGGATGATTCGCCCCACCGCGATAATCAGGATCGGCGAATTGAACCGGATCATCCTCCCACCAACAGACCTCACAAATGAGAAAAGTGCCAGGAGGTTCTTGGTCTAAAGTGAGATAGCTGCAGCAAGGACAAGCAAAGCGGTCGTGGCTCCCAGGCGTCACTTTCTCTGATCTTCTCATTCCGATACGGCTTGCCGCCAGGCGATCGAACCAGATATCGTGTGACTATGAGCCAAATGACCATCGAAGCGATTAAGGAAGCCATCTCTGGGCTCGCCGACGATGAGAAAGTTTCGCTTGCCAGCTGGCTTAGCGTTCAGACCATGGACGTCTGGGACAAAGAAATGCAGCGCGATTTTTCTCCGGGTGGTCGTGGTCAGCACATTGTGGACAAGGCCAGGGCAGACGTTCGCGCGGGTAAGTTTCGTCCGATGAGCGAGCGGAAGTCTGGCTCCAAAGGATGACGCTGTTCGAGTCCCGTGCGTCTGCCGAGTTCTGGCGGCTGTACGATAGATTGCCGGTGCGGATTCAGCAGGCAGCGGACAAGCAGTTTGCGATTTTCGAGAAGAATCCTTTGCACCCTTCCCTGCGCTTAAAGCAAATCGGAGAATTGTGGAGTGTGCGCGTTACCGATGCCTATCGTGCCCTTGCGATAAGGGACAAGAACGTTTTCAACTGGCTTTGGATCGGCCCTCATGACCAATACGAGCGGCTTGTCAATAACTGACTACTTGACCTTCTCGTCCCGCTCCACTTTGCCATCGCGGATATGGATCACCCGATGTGCGTGCATGGCGATATCATTTTCGTGCGTCACCAGAACAATCGTGTTGCCCTGATCATGCAGCCGCTCGAACAGCGCCATGATTTCGTTGCCAGTCGCAGTGTCGAGCGCGCCCGTCGGCTCGTCGGCCAGCAGAATCGACGGATCGTTCACCAACGCGCGTGCGATCGCCACGCGTTGGCGCTGACCGCCGGATAGCTCGCTCGGTTTGTGCATCATTCGAGGCTCCAGGTCGACCGCGCGCAAGGAATGCTTGGCGCGTGCCTCGCGTTCTTTGTGCGGGAGACCGGCGTAGATCAGCGGCAATTCCACGTTGTGCAGCGCCGTCGCGCGCGCCAACAAATTGAACGTCTGGAACACGAAACCGATTTCTTTATTCCTGATTCGCGCCAGCTCGTCGTCGTCCATATCGCTGACCAGGTTGCCCGCCAGAAAATATTGGCCGGAGGTCGGCGTATCAAGGCAGCCGATCAGGTTCATCAGCGTCGATTTTCCGGACCCCGAAGGGCCCATGATCGCGACGTATTCGCCTTTTTTGATCTCGATGTCGATGCCGGAAACCGCGTTGATCTCCTGGTCACCCATGATGTAGGTCTTGCGCAGGTCCCAGGTGCGAATGATGATTCCGTCGCGCTTGAGTTGCGCCCCACGCTCGACTTTATCGAGAACCGCTGCCTGTGCCATTGATTTTTGTAAGGTGACCCTATTGTAACTTGACGATGTTCGACGCCCCGCCGTTTATGGTTTTGCGTCGGCCAGTACCGGCGGACGATTGTCGACTTTGACGCGCGCCTGGTTGCGGATGGTGCGGATCACTTTATAGCTGCCGGTGAGAATCTGGTCGCCGTCGCTCAATCCACTGAGGACTTCGATGTCGGTTGCGCCGGTGATTCCCGTTTCGACTTTGCGATATTCCGCGTGCCCGTCGCGGATCGCGAACACGCCCTGAATCTCTTCGTTACGCGATTTGTCGGGCACCAGCTCGGTGGACGCCTGTACGCCTTCTTTGGGCGCGTCCAGGTCGCCCTTCTTGCGAACCGTCAGCGCCTGAATCGGGATCGACAACACGTTTTTACGCGTCGCAGTCACGATCTTGGCTGAACACGACAATCCCGGACGGATCTCCTGCGGCGGCGAATCGAGAGCGATCACGACTTTGAAATCCTTGGCCTCCTGGCTGGAGTTCGCGCTTTGTGATGCAGCCAATCCGGACGAGCGCAGGATCGCCGTATTTCCGATGTCGATCACTTTTCCGGTGAAAGTCCGATTCGGCATTGCATCGATGGTGATATTCGCGACCTGACCCAGATGGACGTTGACTATATCCGTCTCGTCGACCTTGACTTCGGCGGTGATCAGCGACATATCGGCAATGGTCATGATGGTGGACGCAGCGGAATTCTGCACGCCCGGCACCACAGTTTCGCCGACCCGCACCGGCAGGTCGGTCACCACGCCATCCAGCGGCGCGAGAGCGTCATATTTCGCGAGCACATCCTCGATTCGCGACAGCCCGGCTTCCACTTGCGCGACTCGGCGTTGCACGGAATTGAGCTGCGCCGAAGTCTGTTGCCGCTGAACCTTCATCTGCTGCAGCCGCGCTTCGTTCTCGCGGATCGTGGCGGTCGCCGAATCGTAGTCGGCACGTCGCTGGTCCAGGTCCTGCTTTGCGATCAGGTTGTAACCGAACATCTTCTCGGCGTTATCCAACAGCATTTTGGAACGGCGTTGCTCATTGCGCGATTTTTCGAGCGTCGCTTCCGCCGTCTTGATGCTCTCATCCGCTACGCGAATCCCTTGCTCGGCCGCGGCCGAATCGGCCTGCGAGGACGCGACCATGGCCTTTTGCGCTGTGACATCGGCCTGCGCCTGGACGTGTTCGATGCGAGCCACCACTTGATTCTTGCGGACATGGTCGCCTTCCCGGACCAGAAGGTCGACAATGCGGCCCTGAGCGTTGGCTCCTATGTTGATGTAATTACGAGGTTTAACTTCGCCGGATGCGGTCACGACCGAGGTCAGGTCGCCCCGCGTAACAGCTCCGGTCTGCACCGTCACCAAGTCGCGCTGGCTCCAGCGCATGCCGCCGAACACGCCGCCAGCGATCAGCAGCGGCACGACGATCAGTAGCGTAATCTTCCACTTACGTTTCAAGTCTGGGATTCCCCCCGCAATCAGTTAGGACGATATTTTCGTGTTGAAAGTTCCGGTTAACGCGTCTTCCTCTATTTTAAGACGGAAGAAGCGGTTGATTCTTTCGGGGCCAATGTAAATTTGTGTGGGGCACCACCAAACGCGCTCCATTACTGTCGCGCCTCAACTGACGGCCACGGCGGGTCGCAGGTGTTTGAGGCGCGACAGTTATGGAGCGCGTTGGTGAACTGAATTGTACAGCGCCGGATTATCATGGATTCTTCAGGCCTTCGAAATGAAACTCAACAGCTACACCATCACCCAGGGTCGCGACCGTGCACCGGCGCGCGCCATGCTCAAAGCGATCGGATTCTCCGATGAGGATTTGAAAAAGCCGATCATCGGCATCGCCAACACGTGGATCGAGACGATGCCGTGCAACTTCAATCTGCGCGAGCTCGCGACACATGTGAAGGCCGGAGTGCGGGCCGCCGGTGGAACACCCATGGAATTCAACACCATCGCCATCAGCGACGGCATCACCATGGGGACCGAAGGTATGAAAGCCTCGCTGGTGAGCCGCGACTTGATTGCCGATTCCATCGAGCTGGTTGCGCGCGGCCACATGTTCGACGGGATCGTCGCGCTGGTCGCCTGCGACAAGACTATTCCCGGCGGAGCGATGGCGCTACTGCGGTTGAATACTCCGGGGCTAGTCCTGTACGGCGGATCGATTATGCCGGGGCATCACCATGGTCGCGATCTTACCATTCAGGATGTCTTCGAAGCCGTCGGCGCGAACGCCGCAGGCAAAATCACGGATGCGGAGCTGCTTGAGATCGAAAATGCGGCCTGTCCAGGCGCGGGCGCATGCGGCGGGC
>DATMOC010000060.1:0-306412 GCA_035568415.1 Bryobacteraceae bacterium
TCCCGTTCGATATTTCGCGTGCAATGAAGGTGACGTCGGTGAAGATCGACGGAGCGCCGGCCGAGTTGTTCATGCAGGAATCGGTACGAGGACGCGCGCTGCGTGGCAGCGACAACGACGTATTCCTGGTGGTGAATCCCGAGGCGCTCGCGCCGGAGACCGAGCACGAAGTCGAATTCGAGCACGAAGGCGAAGTGATCGCGTCGGCAGGGAACGGAGTATACTTCGTCGGCGCGCGGGCGACATGGTATCCACGCTCTTCGGCTGGATTCGCGACGTATGATTTGACGTTCCGTTATCCCAAGCGATTGACGTTGGTTTCCGCGGGCGACATCGCCGAAGATCGCACTGACGGTGACTCGCGCATCACGCGCTGGCGCACGCCGGTCGCGATCCGCATGGCGGGTTTCAACTTAGGCGAATACGAAAAGATTTCGGGCGTCGTCCCGGGCTACGCCATCGACGTGTATGGCAATCGCCATCTAGAGGCGTCGCTGGCGCCCAAGCCGCGGCCGCCCGCAGTGGAGCCTCCCCGCCTGCCGCGATCGCGAATCGATACGGCTCCGTCCATTGCGCCAGCGCCGGCGGCCCCGCCAGATCCATTGGCGCGATTGCGAACCGTAGCCGCGGACGTATCTTCGGCGCTGGACTTTTTCACGGCGAGCTTCGGCCCGCCGGCTTTGAAAACCCTGACCGTCGCACCCATCCCGGGAACTTTCGGGCAGGGATTTCCAGGACTGGTTTATTTATCGACGCTGTCATACCTCGATCCTAGTCAGCGGCCCGCGGCTGCTCGCGATCCGGCGCACCAGGTCTTCTTTTCCGAACTGATCGAAGCGCACGAAGTGGCGCACCAGTGGTGGGGCAACGTGGTGACGACCAACGCCTACCAGGACGAGTGGATGCTGGAGGCGCTCTCCAGTTATTCGGCGCTGTTGTGGCTGGAAAAGAAGAAAGGCGCGAAAGCGGCGAACGCGGTGCTGGACGACTACCGCGAACATCTGCTCGCTAAGGATGAACAGGGCCGGACCACGGAATCCGCTGGTCCGATCATTTGGGGCGGACGCCTGGATTCGAGCGGGGTCCCGGACGCCTGGCGCTCGATCACCTATGAGAAAGGGGCGTGGATTTTCCACATGCTGCGCCGCCGGCTGGGGGATGAGCGGTTCATGAAGATGCTGGCGGAAATGCGGCATCGCTACGAGTTCAAGAGCATTACCACGGAAGATTTGCGCGTGCTGGCCAAGGAGTTTCTGCCTCCCCACACACCCGCCGCGGCGATCGACACTTTTTTCGAAAACTGGGTGTACGCGACAGGCATCCCCACTCTGAAGATCAAGTACACCGTGAAGGGCGTGACGCCGACGGTGAAGATTTCGGGGACGATTACCCAGACCGGAGTCGACGACGACTTTTCCATCGAGGCGCCCGTGGAGCTTCAGTTCGCCAAAGGCGCGCCGCAGACAGTGTGGGTGCGGACGTCGAACGAAGCTTCGACATTCTCGGCAATCGTGAAGCAGATTCCCCTTCGCGCCGTGGTGTCCGACGGTGTGCTGGCGAAGAAGTAGTTCCCGTCCCACGCATCCGGTGAGGACGTACCCTCCCGTTTTCAGGCGTTTGTGTGTTTCATGGGCCGAAGCTGTGGCAGCCGTCGCCTAAGATACGCACAGAGGGACCCGCATGAGCTTCGATATTGCCAGGACGCCGACCTTGGAAGCAGTGGCGACGCAGGATGAACAATTGCTCGCGCATGATTTGCAGAAGCGAGTGGAACAATCGATCCTGGCCGCGGAGGCACAGGACGACGTCGTAAAGGCGGCCGAAGAGCAGCGCGCCGCGGAAGACAAGCTGGCGAAATTGCGAAAAGCGGAACGCTCCTTAACGCAGTTCGCCAAGGCGTCCCGCGAGCAGGCGCTGGTTGCCGCGCAGAGTGCGCTCGACGGCGTGATCGAGTCGGCGATATTCAATGAAAAGCCAGATCTCAAGAAAGTGGGTGGCCTGTTCGCCATGGAGAACCAGAATCAGTTTGCAGTCCGCGCAATAGAGCGGCTGGTGGAGCACCAGATTCCGCTGGCGAAGATCGCCAGCCTGCGCGAGGAATCGCACGCGCTGATGACGCGGGCTCGCGCGGCGGAGCGGATCGCCCAGGAACGCGCCGAAAAGATTCTGGGCCAGGTGCGGGATGCCGTTACGGAAGAGATGGTGCTGCCCATCGATTTGTCGAAGGGCGTTTCGGGGGCATTGCTGGCGCACGCCGCCGGATTGAAGCGGATGGCGATCCAGATTTCGGCGAATGCGGATGAGATGGAAAGATCGTATAGCGAACGGAGAAAGCAATGAGCGGCAAGTTTAAGGCGCTGGTGAGCGAGATGGACCAGGAGACGCTGGAGGAGCTGAGACGGTCGATTGTGACGGAGATGAACGCGCGGCGGCCGGCAATTCAGATCGGCGACATTCATCCCCAGATGAGCGCGGCGAAGAAAGAGGCGGTGTCGCAGGAGATCGCTCGGGTATTGAGGGACATCGAGGGAAGCGATGCGTGATCTTCAGTTGTATTGGCAGGAGATTCGTGCGCTTGAGGCCAGCCTGCCGCAGTTCGTGTGGGTCATCGCAGATGGGGTCCTAAGCGAGGTATCGGCATACATCGCGGCGAAGTTGCTGCATGGTAAGTCGCACCGAGTGGCGACGGATGAGGAGATTCGAAAGCACGCCGAAGGAGTAGCGGCCGCGAATCTGGACTCTACTCGCGAGGACTTGCGAAGGCGGGGTGTGGCGATCGTACCGATATAAATTCGATGATCAGATCGCCAATCGCCACAGGTTACAGGTGACCGCGATATCCTTGAACTCAAAAAGCAGGACTGCACCGCTAGCGAATAGGACTTCATGCCGCAGGAAGCCGTTCCCTGCATCCGTGAGCTCATGATATCCCAAATCGCCAAAGCCCTCTCCTTCTTGAAAAAAGGTTGGCTCGTCCGTTGGAAAATCAATGACCACTCGACGCAAAGACCGGTAGGAAACATGCCACACGAACTGGTCGCGTGCGTCCAGTACACTTAGGCTGACTGTTATTGGATAGTCGCGGCGAGTCTGCCAGGGCCTAGGCGCTTCTGAGAGCGAAGCGGGACGACTTCCGTCAATGACCCGGAGTTCGAGTAACTCGCCATCGTGGAGATCGCCTTCGTCGTAGAACTTGTATGCGTCCGCGGTTAGACGAGGCTGAAGCGTGGCCAACTGCGCTCGATATTCTTCAAGCGCTAGATTCCACTGCCTTCGGTTCTCCTCTCCGAACTCCTGCGCCTCGCGCCATAGTGGCTTTGTAAGATACTTCATTGTTCTGTTCGCGTACGGCTCAAGTCTGGCTTAGCGATAAACAAGTGCGTTAAAAAACAACTTGAAATTCTGATAGCTCTGGCCGCGATATTGGGGGCGCATGCCGAACAGGATCATCCGGCCTTTACCTGTTGGAATGTCTAGCAGAGCGGCCTTGCCGGTCAGATATTTTTCACCGAGCAGCCAACCCGAGGCGAGTACCGCTTGTGAAGGATAGCGCGCGACGGTTTCGTTGTCGGGAGCTTCCCATGCAGGGCTCTGTTCGCTCCATAGAGTGATTTCCGACGGCATGCCGTAGGCGAGGGGACTCTTCGGGTCGAGCGAAACTTTGAGCAGCGAGCCGGGCGAATAGAAATCGCGATTCTGGACGCCGGTTAATACATTTTTCGCTTTGATGCCGAGGTCCTGCGTGGCGTAGTCCGAGGCGTGATTGAAGAAGATCAGGGTCCCGCCTTGCTCCGCGAATTCCTTGAGTGCGGCCGCGCCTTTGTCGCCGATGCCGCCGCAGTATTCCGGAGGCATCGAGCCCGCGCGATGGCCTTGCGCGATCTGCTGGCGAGGTTGATCCGGAATCACAATCGTGTCGAAACGCTGTTTTAGGTTGCCAGCCTGAATGTCGGCGTTGTGCAGAGGCGTTTGCGCGAAGCCGAAATCGTCGAGCAGCCAGCGGGTCCAGCCTTCGTCCATGCTGGCGTTGTAACTCTGGTACATGCCGATGCGCGGGGCGGCGATCTCTTTACGGCCAGCGCCGGCGGAGGCGTAGAAGTCGCCGCTCCCATCCCTATACACCGGCTTTCCGGATTTCCAGATTTTCGCGACTTCCTTCCACGAATAAACGTCAGACGCGGCGAATCCACCATTGGGCTTGGAGTGATCGAGCTCGAAGGAATACTGTGTGACGGGTTTCAGATTCGCGCGGAAACTGTCCTTGACGGTCGCGACGTCGACGCCCATCAGCATGGGCAGTGTTTGAGCCGTGACGTCGTAGGGGCGTTTGGGCGGACCTCCAGGGTAGAGGCGCAGATCGGGATAATCCTGCTTTTCTAGCAGCGTTTTCGCCCATCCGGAAAACGGCTGATGCATGCTGATCACGTAGCTTCCGGCGGCGTAGGATTTGCCATCGGCGGTGAACGATTCGGATGCACGCAGGATTTCGGTTTCTCCGAAGGCCAGGGTCTCCAGCATTTTTCGCGCTGCGCCGGGATCGCGCTGCGCGGCGGGAACGACGAAAGCATAAGGAGTTGCGCGCTCGACGTTGTGCTTGTTGATTTCGTAGAAGTAGCGCAACATGTCAGAACGGCGGGTGGCCGCCTGATACAGCAGCGATTCCCACGCAATGGATTGATAGTCGATGATGTCGCGCAGGTGCCATTCGCCGGACATCCACGGCGTCAGATAATTCCAGCTACGCTCGCGTGGGTTGTAGCCCAGCGCGTTGTCGCTGATATCTTCGGGCTTGATGGTGATCGGCGTGGCCAGCTTGACGCTGGCGGATTCGGTCAGAATGCGCGCTCCGCCGTGATATGCCTGATACTGGCGGCCGGGCGACCAGAAGTCGTACATGGCGTTCATGGCGATTCCGGTTTTCCCCGCAGCGGCGATATCGACCGCCATTCCGGTGCCGATCATGTTGCAGATCTGCGCCAGGATCGGATCGATATTCGGGTCGACCGGGTCCATCCACGGTGGAACGAAGATGCGCGCGGTGTTGGGACCCATCTGGTGGACGTCGTACACGATTTCGGGATGCCACTGATTTTCAAGGGTCGCCGTGTTGCGCGTTTCGGGTTGCGTGAAAATGTACCAGTCGCGATTATCGTCGTGGCCGACGTAGTGATGGTACAACTCGGGCGGATTCGAGCCGTCCCACGGCGTGCCGCGCGTTTTGCGATACCACTTGGTGACGATATCGACGCCGTCGGGATTCTGAGAGGGTTCCAAAAGGATAATTGTGTTATCAAGGATGGTCTTGAATTTCGGGTTGTCCTCGGTGAGCAGGCGATAGGCGAACTCGACTGCGGTGTGCGTCGAGGCAACCTCGGTCGCATGGATCGAGCAGGTGATCATCACCACGGTCTTGCCTTCGTTGGCCAGGCGCAGAGCTTCGGCGGGAGTGGTTTTGCGCGGATCGGCGAGGCGCTGCTGAATGTCGCGATAGTGCTCCAGGTTCTTGATATTGGCTGGCGAAGAAATGATCGCGGCGATTTGCGGCCGGCCTTCCACGGTCTTGCCAAGTTCTCTGAACTTGATGCGATCGCTCGATTTTTCGAGGGATTGGAAATAGGTGACGACTTTGTCCCAGTCGAGGAGTTCGTTGTCGACTCCGATCTTGTGACCGAAGTGGCTTTCGGGAGTGGGCACGGCGGCGAAGGCCGGAGAGAGGAGCAGGCAGAGAGCGAGTGTGCGTGTCACCTAGATATATTACGTCAGGCTCCTGTATCCTGGCTTTGATTGGGAGGAACTCCATGACTCGATACCTCTGCTTCGCATTTTCGGTGGCGGCGTTGGCCGCGATCAACGATCCAGTCCGCACGGATGGCGGACTCTTAACCGGCGCTCCGGGAAATGATCCCGAGGTGCGCGTTTATAAGGGCATCCCTTACGCGAAGCCTCCGGTAGGCGATTTGCGATGGAAAGCGCCGCAGCCGGCGCCGGATTGGAGCGGGATCAAGAAGGCCACCGAGTTTGGGCCCGTATGCATGCAGGAACCGTATCCGCAGACGTCGATTTACTATTCGCCGCTCGGATCGGTGGGCGAGGATTGCCTATACCTGAACGTTTGGACGGCGGCCAAAGCGGCGAGTGACAAGCGTCCGGTGATGGTCTGGATCCACGGCGGTGGATACACACGCGGATCGGGCGCGACGCCCACATATGACGGCGACGTGCTGGCGAAAAAGGGCGCGGTGGTGGTCACGGTTAACTACCGGTTGGGGATTTTCGGGTTCATCGCGCATCCGGAATTGACCAAGGAATCGCCGGATCACGCTTCAGGGAACTACGGATTGCTGGATATGGTGGCGGCGCTGAAATGGGTGCAGAAGAATATTGCGGCATTCGGCGGCGATCCGAAGCGCGTGGCGATTTTCGGCGAATCCGCGGGATCGTCGGCGGTGAATTACCTGATGGCGTCGCCTCTGGCGAAGGGATTGTTCCATCGCGTGATCGGGGAGAGCGGAGCGAATTTCGGAGCGTCGCGAAACGGGACGCTCGCGGCGGCGGAGGACAACGGCGCCAAGTTTGGGGAGAAAATCGGCGCGAAGTCGCTGACGGCGTTACGGGCCAAATCGGCGGACGAGTTGCAAAAAGCAGGCGGAGCGTTCCGCGCCAACGTCGACGGCTATTTCCTGCCTGAAGACGTTTCGGCGATTTTCGCGCAGCACAAGCAGAACGACGTTCCGCTGATCGCAGGGTACAACCACGACGAAGGGACCACGCTTTCACCGTGGCCGCAGAACGGCAATGCGAAGAGCTTCACGGAGCAGATCCACAACCGCTACGGAAAATTCTCGGACGAATTCTTCAAACTGTATCCGGCAGCGTCCGATGCGGAAGCCATGCAGGCGCACTACGACAGTTTCCGCGATCAGGGCATGGGATGGCAGATGCGGACGTGGGTGCGGCAACAAACTAAATCTGGGAAATCGCCGGCATTCCTGTATTTCTTCACGCGCGTTCCGCCGGGGCCAACCGCGGAGAAGTATCGCGCCTATCACGCGGCGGAGATTCAGTATGTCTTTGGGAACCTGAATCCGCGAAGGCCGTGGGAAGATGCGGATCGCAAATTGTCGGATGCGATGTCGAGCTACTGGGTGAACTTCGCGGCGACAGGGAATCCGAACGGCAAGGGATTGCCGAAGTGGCCGTCGTACGTGGAAGCATCCGATGAAGCGATCATTTTCGGAGATGCGGTCAAAATCGAGCGGAACGTGAACAAGCCTGCGCTGGATTTCTTCGATCGAGTCGCTGCGGCGCAAAGTGCGGGCGCGTCGGGCGGCGGAAATCAGTAAATTGCGGGATCGATTGCGCCGGCTACAAACCGGCGCGCAGGCTACAAGCCTGCCCCACATGGAGAACCTGATGATCAAATCATTTTTATGGATTGCGATTGCCTCGAGCGCCGGAGCGGCCGATTTCACAGTGGGGTCGGCAACGGCGGCGCCGGGACAGAAGGCGAACGGATATCTTCAGATTCCAGCGGGTTCCGACGTGGCGACGAATATCGCCGTCATTGTGGTCAATGGCGCCAAGCCTGGACCGGTACTCGCGCTGGTGGCGGGAGCGCACGGGACTGAATATGCGTCGATCATCGCGTTGGAGAAGCTGGCGCAATCGGCTGACCCGGCGGCGCTGTCGGGGACGCTGATCATCGTTCCGCTGCTGAATGTGGCGTCGTTTCAGGAAAAGGTGCCGCACTTGAATCCGGTGGATCGGAAAAATATGAATCGTTTCTATCCCGGCAGGCCCGACGGTACCCAGACCGAGCGAGCGTCATGGGCAATCACCAAGCAGGTGGTCGAAAAAAGCGACTACCTTCTGGACTATCACGGAGGCGACCTGGACGAGAACCTGCGCAAGTACTCGTACTGGCCGGACACGGGGAATCCCAAAATCGCGGCGGCGACGCGGGCCATGGTGCTCGCGTTCGGATTGGATCACATCATCATTCAGAATGCGCGGACGCCCGTCGCGCCAGGAGGAGCGGTGACGCTCACTCGATACATGCAGAATATCGGCAAGCCGGCGATCGCGGTGGAGGCCGGTCACGCGGGTACGACCTACGCCGAAGACGTAGATGCGCTGGTCAACGGCACCGCTGGCGTGATGCGGGAGCTGAAAATGGTGGCGGGCACGGTAAAGCCAGTGGAACATCCACTGTGGATCGGGCGGATCACCACCATCTCCGCCGATCAGGACGGGATCTTTTATCCGCTGGTGGTGCCCGAAGCTTACGTCCGCCAGGGAATGAGTATCGGGTACATCACCAACTATTTCGGCGAGAAAATCCGCGATGTCATTACAACAATTTCGGGTGTAATTGTTTACGTCGGAGCCGTACCGTCCATGAAAAAAGGGGACACGGCGGCGTACATCGGCGAGCTGGCCGAAGATCCGCAGCATTAAGCGCTAGATTATCTAAGGTTCCCACGGATTGCATTTTCGTTGTATCATCCTCAAAGCCGGATTTAATTCTGGTAAATATAGAAGAGGATAATCACATGAAAAAAGCAATTCTTACGTGTGCCCTGGCCCTGGGCGTTCTCGCGGTTGCGGCCGAGATCCGGACGGACCATAAAGGGGTTAAGCCCATCATCGCCGCACCGGATCTGCCCCCGCCGGATTGTTGGCCGGATTGCCCCGCGTTGAGCCGGTAAGTAGTACAATCTGGGCGATGGACCCGCGCCTCGTCCTGAACGTCGCTTCGGCGGCGGCAGGAGTATTTGCTCTCTGCCGTCTAATCATCGCCGGTGCTCACCGGACTTATCCCTGGTTCGCAACCTATCTAGCTGCCGCCGCGTTGCAATCGTTCGGGTGGCTTGCAGGCGGACCCAAGGATCATCTGTATATTGTCGTTTGGGCCTCGAGCACGGCGTTCCTGCTCGGATTACGCATCGTCATCGTGATCGAGCTATGGCACCGGCTAAACGCGAATCCTCGCGTCGCGGCCATCTCGCGATCCTTCACCTGGATCATTCTGCTGATGGCGCTTGCAGTATCTGCCGCCAGCGGCCTGGACAGTTTGAAATTCTTCGGCATCGACTCGCACCGTGTGGCGTACTACAGTATTTCCCTCGCTTCGCGATATTCGAGTTCGGCGCTGTGTGTGATCTGCTCCAGCCTGGCGATCCTGTCGTTGATGTTCCCGCGCGGTGTATCAAAAAACGCTCTTCGGCACGCGTTCCTGTTGACGGCTTACTTCGCGAGCATCGCGGCGGGGTTCCTCGTGATGAATTTCTACCGCGGCTCCGCTCCGCTGGTGGGCGCGCTGCTGGCTGGATCGTCCGCCGGTCTCTATGTGCTGTGGGGAGTAATGGTTTCCAAACCCGGCGAGCGCGTTCCGGCCGGGTTCCCGGCGCTTTCGCAGGCTGAGTTGGGCTGAACGCGTTGGCTACGTTCAAGCTGACTCTCGAATACGACGGCTCCAGATTCTCCGGCTGGCAGACCCAGATCAACGCGAGAACCGTTCAAGGCGAACTGCAACGCGCCGCAGATCAGTTGTTCGGCGTCGCCGTGGATATTCAGGGCGCAGGACGAACCGATGCGGGCGTGCATGCTTTGGGGCAAGTGGCGCATCTCAAAGTGCGGAATCCGCGGCGCAAGCTGGTCCCCGCACAAATCCTGCGCGAGTTGAACGAAGAGCTTCCGTCGTCGATCGCGGTAGTCGATCTTGCCGAAGCGGCGCCAAATTTTCACGCCCGTCACGACGCGATCTCTCGCGCGTATTTCTACCAGATCTCGACACGAAAGGCCGCGCTTTCCAAGCGCTACGTGTGGTGGATCAAAGAACCGTTGGATGTGGCGGCTATGCAGGCAGCCGCTGGCATGATCGCGGGCCGTCACGATTTCGCCGCGTTTCGCGCAGCCGATCCATCACGGCCGGATGAATCGACCATCGTGGTGGTGGATGCGGCTGAAGTTGCGGTGGATGAAAATCTGATCGTGTTCCGAATCGAGGCGTCGCACTTCCTGTGGAAAATGGTCCGCCGGCTGACCGGCGCTCTGGCGAAGGTAGGACTCGGTGAAGTGAGTCCGGAGGATTTCCGGGAACTCCTGAAGGGCCGCAAGAATCCCAAACTCGACATTCCAGCATGGACCGCGCCGGGGTCCGGCTTGTTTCTGGAATCGGTCAGGTATCCCGGCAACTGAGCGCGGTTGTACAATAACCACATCTTTCGAGGAGATGAAATGCGGAAATCTGCTTTGCTGATCCTGACAGCGGCTCTTGCGGGCGCGCAGCCGATGGTGCTCAAGACGTCGACCCTGTTCGATGGAAGAGGCAAGACACTTCAGAACACGATCGTCGTCGTAGAGGGATCGAAGATTACGCGCGTCGGCGGTGCGGCGCCGGCCGGCGCGATGGTTTACGATCTTACGCCATTCACGGTGTCGCCCGGCTGGATCGACACGCACTCGCACATCGTTTATCACTTCGATAACAACAGCCGGTCGTCGGGGCGCGATGAGCCGGCTTCGCAAGCATCGTGGCACATCGTCGAAAACGCGGTAGTGACGCTGAACGCGGGGTTCACCACGATTCAAAGTCCCGGAGCGATGCAGGACAAAGATCTTCGCGACGCGATCGCCAAGGGGATTTTCCCCGGGCCGAGGCTGCTCACATCGCTGCAGCCTCTGACGGAAACCAGTGGCGATCCGGCGAAGCTGCGGGAACTGGTCCGCGAGCATAAACAGCAGGGCGCAGACTTCATCAAGATCTTCGCGTCGAAAAGCATCCGGGAAGGCGGTGCCATTACCATGACACAGGAGCAACTCGACGCCGCGTGCGGCGAAGCGAAATCGCTAGGCTTGCGGACCATGGTCCACGCTCACTCCGCCGAATCGGCCAAGGCCGCGACCATGGCGGGTTGCACCTCCATCGAACATGGCGCTTACATAACCGACGAGGTTTTCGATCTGATGGCGAAAAACGGCACGTACTACGATCCGAACATCGGGCTGGTGTTGCAGAACTATCTCGAAAACAAGCCTAAGTATTTCGGCATCGGAAACTACAATGAGGAAGGTTTCGCGTTCATGGAAAAAGGCGTCACGATCGTTCGCGACACCTTCAAGAAAGCGATCAAACACAAGGATCTGAAAATCGTATACGGCACGGATGCGACCGCGGGCGCACACGGCCAGAACTATCGCGAATTCATGGTCCGCGTCCGCGACGGCGAACAGGACCCGATGGATGCGCTGATCTCAGCGACATCGCTGTCGGCCCAATCGATAGGGATGGGCGATGTCATCGGATCCATCGCGCCGGGGATGCAAGCCGATATCGTCGCGTTCGATGGGAATCCGCTTAAGGACGTCAGCGCCGCGGGACGGGCAGTGTTCGTCATGAAAGGCGGGAAGGTCTACGAGAACCTTGCGCACGGCGCGAAAGGGATGCACTAAATGCAGCGAGGATTGCTGATCGCGGCCGTTGTACTTTTCTGCATCAGTGCGGATCGCGGCCCAGTCGATTGGGCGTTCTGGGGCGGCGATCCGGCGCAAACGCATTATTCAGCGCTCGCTGAAATCAATACGTCGAACGTTTCGCGCCTGCATCAGGCCTGGATCTGGAAGACTGGCGAAACTGAACTCAAAGAGTACGGCACGCGTCCTGGCATGTTCGAGAACACGCCGGTGATGATCGACGGCGTTCTCTACGCGACGTCGCCATACAACAAAGTGGTCGCGATCGATCCTGAATCCGGCAAGGAATTGTGGAGCTACGATCCCAAATCATACGTCGATGGCCAACCGCCGAATGGGACCGGCTACATTCATCGCGGCGTTGCACTGTGGCACGAAGGCGGCAGCATGCGCATTTTCCTGAATACGCGCTACAGGCTGATTTCATTGGACGCGAAGACCGGGAAGCCTGATACTTCTTTCGGCGACAACGGCGTGGTGGATCTGAGTCAGGGACTGGTCTGGCAGATCAACAAAATGCATTACACCGAAACCTCGCCGCCGGTGGTGTACAAGAATCTGGTGATCGTCGGCAACGGCGTCGGCGATCGATTGATGTATAAGAACGATCCGCCCGGGGATGTGCGCGCATTCGATGCGCGAACTGGCAAGCGTGTGTGGACTTTCCACACCATCCCGCAAGCTGGGGAGTTCGGCAACGATACGTGGAACAACGACTCGTGGAAGTTTACGGGACATACAAACGTATGGGCTCCGTTTACGCTGGATGAAAAACGCGGGCTGGTGTATCTACCAATAAGCACGCCGAGCAACGATTTCTATGGCGGCAATCGACTGGGCAACAATCTTTTCGGCGAAACATTGGTGTGCCTGGACGCGGCTACCGGTGCGCGCAAATGGCACTACCAGATCATCCATCACGGATTGTGGGATTACGACCTCGCGTCGCCGCCCACGCTGGTGACGATCACGGTCGATGGAAAAAAGATCGATGCCGTGGTGCAGCTTACCAAACATGGATTCGCGTTCGTGTTCGATCGCGTCACGGGGAAGCCAGTCTGGCCGCTCGAGGAACGTCCGGTTCCCACGAGCGACGTTCCTGGCGAGCACGCATCGCCTACGCAGCCGTTTCCCACCAAGCCGCCTGCCTATAGCCCGCAGGGTGTTTCGCTCGACGACGCGTTCGATCTGACCCCGGAGTTGAAAGCCGAAGCGCAGGCGGAAATGAAGAAATATCGCCTGGGACCGGTGTTCACGCCGCCATCGCTCGAAGGGACTTTGGGGCGACCTGGAATCATCGGCGGCGCGAACTGGGGTGGCGGCGCGTTCGATCCGGACACCGGAATGCTGTACATCAAGACCACCAATCAACCCGCGCTGTTTCGCGTCAAGAAGGGCACGCGATCCGAAGAAGTGGACGCGGAGATGGTGGGCGATCTGGGTGCGCAGGCGACCTTCCACGGCCGGCTTCCGCTCACCAAGCCGCCGTACGGTCATGTCACAGCAATCGATCTGGATCATGGAACTATCGCGTGGCAGGAGCCGTTCGGGGATTGGCCTGAGTTACGCGCGAATCCCGCGCTGAAAGACGTCAAGCTGCCTGCGGTGCTCGGCATGGGCGGTCCACAAGGCGGCATCGTGACCAAAGGCGGACTGTTTTTTGTCGGTGGCGAAGATATGTCGCTTCATGCGATTGACAAAACCAATGGGAAAGATTTGTGGCAAGGCGCACTGCCCGCGCGATCCTATGGAACGCCGATGACGTATCGGACGCGCTCCGGCCGTCAGTTTGTGGTGATCGCGGTGGGACAAGGCGCGAACGCAGCATTGGTCGGATTCGGATTGTGAATCACATGTGGAGCAAGGTTCCGCTTGCAGCCTTGGTTTTAGCCGAAGTAGTGAGGTGAAAATGAAACGACGCAAATTTCTAGCAGTGGCAGCGCTCTTCGCTCCGCGCTGGGCAAGAGCGCAGGAAATCGCACCGTCGATCCGCGAGCTCGCGAAGATCGTTCTTCCGAGTGGCGTCGACGCGGACAAGGTCGCGACGAGCTTCGTTCAGTGGGTTCGCGACTACAAGCCAGGGGCTGAAATCAGCTCCGGCTACGGCAATCCGCGAACGCAAGTTGTCGGCCCGAATCCGTCGGCACATTATGCCGAGCAGTTGGGTGCACTCGGCTCTCCCCTCACGAGAGCCGCTGTCGAAGCCGCGCTGGCGCAATTCGATCGGATTCCGCAGCGTCCGAATGGAAAGCATGTCGCCGCGGATCTACTCGCTCATTTTTACGGCTCGGCCGACGGCGAGGATTTTCTTTATGGCGTCGCCATCAAGCGCGACGACTGCCGCGGGCTGAACACCTCGACGCAGCGACCAACGAGGCTCACGTAACCCATGCCCACTCACGAAAGCGACGTTTGTATCATCGGAGCCGGAATTTCCGCCGCGATGCTCGCCCAGAAATTGGCGGAGCTGCGCCCCGGGATCTCCATCACCATCGTCGAAGCGGGTCGCTCGTTTTTCGATTTGGAGAATCGCTTCCACCAGCGCGAGCGTATGATCAAGTACGGTGAAAATCCTTGGCCCGGCGATTTCATCGAAGGACAAGCCGCGGCCGGCGGGATTTCGCGCACCATGGCTGTCGGCGGCCAGGCGCTGCACTGGGGCGGAACCTGCAATCGATTTTCGCAAGAAGATCTGCGTCTGAAATCAATGTACGGTTTGTACGTGGACTGGCCCATGGAATGGTCCGAGCTCGAGAAGTTCTATTGCGATGCTGAGCGCCGCCTTGGTGTCTCCGGGGAAGCAAGCCCGTTTTCCGAGGACAAACGCAGCGAGCCATATCCGATGAAGCCGATTCCGCTGACCTGGAGCTTGGATCGCCTGCGCGAATGGGGCAACCGCAGCGGCATTCCGTTTCAGGCGACTCCGCAGGCGAAGAACACCGTTGCGTACGACGGCCGCGCCGCCTGCATCCGCTGCGGCACTTGCGATATTTGTCCTACCGGCGCGCGATACTCGCCGGACTTCACCTTTAAGCGTCTGATCGCGGAAAAGAAAATCACACTGCATGACCATACGCTGATTCGCAAGCTGGTGCTGGATGACGCGAAGATTACGGTGGCGGCCGCGCATGCCGCGAATGGCGATGAGTATCGTGCAAAGACGTTCGTGGTCGCGTCCGGATACACTTGGAGTTCGCACCTGCTGCTGCTTTCGGCGAACTCGCGATTTTCGAACGGCTTGGCAAATCGCAGCGGTCACGTCGGAAAGTATATGAACGGCCATTCGTTCATTCAGGCGTTCATCGAACTCGATGGCGAGATCTATCCCAACATGAATCCACAATACGGGCTGATTTCGCGGCAATATTTCCGATGCTCGCCGAAGGATCCGTTCGTGCGTCATGATCTGCGCATTTGGGAAGCTGCACGTGAGTCCCCTCGATTAAAAGATGCGGGAGGACGAGTGCTCCTGGGAGACGAGATCGTGAAGGATTGGCGATCGCGTGCCACTCGGGGCGTCGCGCGTGTTCGTGCTTATTACGACGTGCATCCGGCGCAGAACAGCGAACTGACGCTGGACGCATCATTGAAAAATCAGTACGGCGATCCCATGCCGAAAATCGTGCATCGGCCCGACGCTGCTACCGCCGCCCGTTTGGGAGCGACGCGGCAACACGTCCAAGGTATCTTCGAGCGAATGGCGCGCAACGATAATGGAAAGATCCTCCGGACGAGTGAAGGCAACTATCTGGATCATCCCGCCGGCGGCTGCCGTATGGGGATCGATCCAGCCTCCAGCGTCACCGATAGCTTCGGCCGCACGCACGATCACGAGAATTTATTCGTTGTCGGAGCTCCTACGCTGCCAAACGCGGGCTGTACCAATGGGACGCTGACATTCGTCGCGTTGACCCTGCGTTCCGCGGAAGAGATCGCCAAGAATTTCAGGAAGGCGTGATGAGATTTCTTTTGCCCGCGTTTCTCGCCGCGGTGGCGTGCGCGCAGGATGTTGCCGTTCTGAATTCTTTACGCTGGCGAAACATCGGACCTTTGCGCGGCGGACGATCGCTCGCCGTCGCCGGCAGTTCGGCAAGGCCGCTCGAATATTATTTCGGCGCCACCGGCGGCGGCCTGTGGAAAACTACCGACGGCGGCACCACCTGGAATCCAGTGTCCGACGCATTTTTCAAGACGTCATCCGTCGGTGCCGTCGCAGTGGCGCAGTCGAATCCAGACGTCGTCTATGCCGGCATGGGCGAAACCGAACTGCGCGGCAACATTATTCAAGGCGACGGAATTTACAAATCTACCGACGCTGGCAAAACATGGACCCATGTGGGGCTCGAAAAATCGATGGCGATAGCCCGCATCCGTATCGATCCTTCGAACGCAAACCTGGTTTACGCGGCTGCGTTCGGCGATCCGCATGGAAGAAATCCCGAGCGCGGAGTGTTCCGGTCCAAAGACGGCGGCGCGACCTGGGAGCGCATTCTCTTTCGTGATGAAAAGACCGGCGCGATCGATCTAGCCGTGGATTCGCACAATTCGCGCGTGCTGTACGCGACGCTCTGGCAAGCATTCCGCACTCCTTATTCTCTTTCGAGCGGGGGCCCCGGCAGCGGAATTTTCAAATCCGTCGACGGCGGCGACCATTGGACGGAACTCACGCACAATCCCGGATTCCCTGGAGGTGTGATTGGAAAAATCACGGTTGCGATTGCGGCGGATTCCAGCCGTCTCTACGCGCTGATTGAAGCACGCGACGGCGGACTGTTTCGATCCGACGACGCCGGCGCCACCTGGACGCTGATCAACAACAACCACAGCCTGTGGCAGCGCGCATTCTACTTCCATCGCGTTTACGCGGACCCCGCCGCCCGCGATACAGTTTACGTGTCGAATTTCGAATTGCAACGATCCACCGATGGCGGCCGTACGTTCCGGGTGATTCCTTCGCCGCACTCCGATCATCACGATCTGTGGATCGCGCCCAACGATTCCAGCCGGATGATCGATTCGAACGACGAAGGCGCCAACATTTCAGTGAGCGGCGGCCGCACGTGGACCGGACACGCGTTCTCCACCGCGCAGATGTACCACGTCGTGACCACTAAACATGTCCCCTACGAAGTCTGCGGCGCGCAGCAGGACAACACGACGTTATGCGTTCCCAGCAATGGACGCGGCACGTCCTTTTATCCAGTCGGCGGCGGCGAAAGCGGATACGTCGCTGCCGACCCCACCAACACGAACATTTTTTACGCCGGCAGCTATGGCGGATACATCACGCGGTTCGATCACTCTACCAACCAGCGTCGCGAGATCAACGTCTGGCCCGAATATCCCGTGGGGCAATCCGCCGAAGATCTAAAAGAGCGTTTCCAATGGACCACGCCAATCGTCTTCTCTCCGGTCGATCCCAAAATTCTTTACACCAGCTCGCAGCATCTTTTCAAAACCAGCAACGGCGGACAGACGTGGACGCAGATCAGCCCCGACCTGACGCGCCACGATCCGGCGACGCTCGGTCCATCCGGCGGTCCCATCACGCACGATCAAACCGGGGTCGAAACCTACGGGACCATCTTCTCGGTCGCGCCATCGCGGCTGGACGTCAATCTCATCTGGACCGGTTCTGACGACGGATTTGTGTTCGTCACGCGCGACGGAGGCAAGAACTGGACCAACGTCACGCCTCCGGATCTCGCGCCGCTTACGCGCATCAGCCTGATCGAGGCGTCTCCGCACACACCTGGAACCGCGTACGTGGCGGCGAATCGATATCAGCTCGCTGATCGCGCTCCATACGTTTTCAAAACCGCGGATTTCGGCCACACGTGGACCAAAATTGTCACCGGCATTCCCTCTACCGATTTTCCTCGCGCAATCCGCGAAGATGTGGTGCGGCGCGATCTTCTCTATCTCGGCACCGAGCACGGCTTCTACATTTCCTACGACGGCGGCGGGCGTTGGCAGCCGTTTCGGCTGAACCTTCCGGTGACGCCCGTTCACGATATCGTCGTGGAACGGAACGATCTGGTCATCGCAACGCACGGGCGCGGATTCTACGTTCTCGGCAACATCGGCGCGATCCGCCAATTGAATCCCGAGGTAACGCAGTCCAGCGTGTTTCTGTTCAAGCCCGCTGACGCGATCCGTTCCGTGACGCGAGCGGCCATCGATTACTATCTCTCCGCACAGCCCGCCGATTTGAAGCTTGAGATTCTCGATCCCGGGGGCAGCGTTCTTCGCACTTTTACCGGCAGCGCGGAAGCGGAGCAGCGTTCGGAGGCATCCGACGACGAGGGTCCTCCACCACCTGCACGAACCACGCCTGCACGGAAGGGACTCAACCGGTTCACCTGGGATATGCGTTCCGCCCCATCGCGCGATTTTCCGGGATTGATCATGTATCAGGCGAATGTCCACGGTCCGCTCGTCCCGCCTGGGGGCTATCAAGTCCGCCTGATCGCCAACGGCAAGACGCTTACGCAATCATTTGAGGTCGCAAAAGATCCGCGCCTTACCGGCGTGAGCGATGGCGACCTGGAAGAGCAGTACCGCTTCGCGCGTGAGGTTCAAGAAAAATTCAGCCGCACCAACGATACCGTCACGCGAATCCGCCGGATCAAGTCCGAGGTTGCCGAGCGCGTGGAGCGGGCCAAGAACACCACGGTCACCGATGCCGGCAACAGGCTGAGCGCGTCGCTGACGGAGATTGAAGGTCATCTGTATCAGTACCGTAATCGAGCCACCAAGGATCCGCTGAATTTTCCGCCGCAGCTCAACAACAAGCTCGGCTCACTGCTGACCTTGGTCGAAAGCGCCGACGCCGCACCTACGGATTCGTCGTACGTGGTTTTCAAACAGCTATCGTCGAGCGTCGATCATGAGTTCGCCGCGCTCGCCGATCTGCTCGGCCGTGATCTCACGGCGTTCAACACCGCGCTTGCTGGCGCGAAATTGCCTCCGGTTTCCGCACAATAATGGGATTCGCGCTGTGGCTAGACGCTGAGGATCGGCTTGCGTGGGCGCAAGGGACGCAGGAATACCGGCCTATGGGCGCCGCCGTGATCGCGATCACCGGACAGTTCCGCCTGCGCGATTTTCAGCAAGGGCAAGTCCGGCCAGCGCGGCTCCACAGCTCATTTGCGGGATTTTTCGGATCGCTGGAAGAAGTGAACCGGTTCCTGCGGTCGCGAAGAAAATCGCCGGGCCGTTCCACACCCGCCTATTTGCGTTGAAAATACGTGGAAGCCCTAACGGGTCGCGATACCGTAGTAGTTCGCGGCTGAAGTGATCTCCGGGCCATGCTCGTTCCGGAGCAAACTTAGCAGATCGAGAGGACGGGCGCGATCGGGATCGATGCCGATGCTGGACGGGTCCGACACGGGACGCAGACGGCCGGACTCCACTACGTATTGTTTTCCGTCGGCTCCCTGCAAGAGTTCGCCGTCCTTGGCGGCGATCTCGGACATCAAGTGCTCGAAGGAATTTCCGTACCCATCCAGGATCGCGGTGTCGAATCCTTTGAGAAGATTATTCGGCATCTCGTTGCGATGAATGCGCCACAGCAGTTCCTCGCGTGCGGCCACGGCGCCGTTCCATGTGAGGCTTTCCGCCATCGCCCGCCCGTTGCGAGCGAGCCGCTCGCGTATCGCGGGCAGCCGCACCAGTCCATCCAATGCCATCACGAAATCGGAGACGACGCGCGGACGCACCACGATGGCGCAGTGCCCATCAATCGCGTAGTCTTCGGTCCCATACGGAGTGGTGATCACGGCCGTGCCGCACGCCATCGCCTCGATCGGAGGCAGCGGAAAACTCTCATACCAGGAAGGGCACAGCACGATGTCGCTTTCCGCGTACAGCCGGCTCAAATCGTCGTGTCCCAGAGTGCCGTGGAAGCGGTATGGCGCCAGCGGATTGTCGGGCCCGATGCCGGGATAGGGGAACCCGTAAACATGCCATTCGATCTTCCCGGGATGGCGGCCCATCAGTTCGTGCATCGCAGGAACCGCGTCCTGGAAACCTTTCCATTTTTCGGGACGCGAATACGTCACCACGCGAATGATTCCATCCACTGCGCTGCGTTTTGGGCGCGGCTGGAATCGAGCCGCGTCGACGCCGTGAGTCACCACCGGTATGGTTTCGCCGAAGCGCCGCTGAAACTCGCCTGCCAGCCACTTTGAATTGGCGATACGATAGACCGGCATCTGGTAGGTGTTCCGGCACAGCATTTTGATCAGCGGATTTCCCTGAAGGCCGGCGGACGGATTCCCGTCCAGCGTGAAAAATACTTCGTCATAGTGCTGCGGAAAATGAACCGGCTTGCCTTTGCCGGATTGCCACGCTGGAATGATCCCGTCCCAGTTCGCCGCAATGATCAGATCCGATTGCGGGATCGACGCCGATATCAAATTCATGTAAGCCAGGTAAAAGCGCAATTCGCCAAGATAGTCGCGAGGCGTCTGGTTCACCAGGTGAAAGGGCAGCGATTCAGCCGTGGCGTTCGTATCGTAATGGATGGGGATTTCGAAGCCAAGCCCCGGGAACGCCTCCGCCCCTGGCCACAGAAACTTCGGCCACGTGGTGATCGAAACGTCGTGCCCGCGCTCCTGAAGACGTCGCGCGTATTCGAGAATACAGGCCGCCCCGCCCGTGCGAACACTTCCGGTCGGACCCAGCAGAAACGTCATCGACATGTGCTTGGTGGACGCTGAGCGTGCCAGGAGAGGGGTGGTGCCAGTGGGGTTAGGTTCACGTTCTTGGGTGTTCATGGATCGATCCTAATGGGAATCACTTAATGTATCGGCTTAATGCGATTCGCACTGTAGAATCAACCGTTCACGACCGATTTATCGAATGTGATAACCCCCGTAGAGTCCGGCACCACCCGGTCACAGGATTTGAAAGCGAAAGCGCTGGATGCTCTGGCCAGCCTGCCGCCTTTCTCGCCCATCTTGACGCGTCTGCTGGCCAGCCTGACCGGAGAGGACGTCCCCTTTGCAAAGCTTGCCGACTTGATCGAAAAAGACGCGGTCCTGACGGGCAATCTGCTGAATATCGTCAACTCAGCGCTGTACGCGCGGCGAGCCACCATCAACTCCGTGCGTCATGCGATTTCGATCCTTGGAATCAACAAGTTACGGAATGCAGTCCTGGTGATGTCAATCTCCCGGATGTGGAGTAAGGCTCCCATGCCCGGGTCCTGGTCCATGACTCGGTTCAACAAGCACTCCGCGGCGACCGGAATGCTGAGCGACATGATGGCGCAGCATCTCCCGGTGCACTATGCCGAGGGCGCGTTCGTAGCCGGGTTGCTCCACGATTTAGGACAGATGCTGGTCGCCCTTCGCCTACGAGAACAACATGACGAGATCCTGCGGCTCCGGCTGGTGGGGGATCGGACCGGCGTCGAGTGCGAACGCGAGGTGCTGGGATTCGGCCATCCCGAGCTATCGGCCGAAGCTTTGGCAACTTGGAACCTTCCCCTACCGATTCTGGCGGCGGTTCGCTATCATCACACGCCTGAGACCGACGACTCCCGGATCGATGCCAGACAAATCGCCTTGAGCCGCATTGTCCAAGCAGCCAACAACTACGTGAATTCGATATCCGTCTCCATCTATGCCACCGGCGTCTCAGATTCGGCGGACGCGACCTTAATCGAATCTCTGTTCCCCGACGAAGATCGGCGCACGCGGTTACTCGAGGAATTCAAGACGGAATACGATGTGATGCTGCAGTTTTTCCGCTAGTGGCGCGTCGGATTCGTGACACGAACAACGCGCAAGCGTACCGCGTCACTCGGGCCGCACCCATTGCGCCAGGTACGCCTCGGCGGCGGTGTTTTCGATTTCGCGATCGCTCAAGTACATCCACTCCACGCGGCGCTTCTCCCGCAGCTTTTCGAGCACTCGGTGATCGCGGCGCGCCTTGAGGAGTTGTTTCCGCTGCTCGGCGATATCGCGTTCGAGCCGAGCGCAGGCCTGTTGCAGGAGCTTGCGCTGATTCTCGATCCGGTGGCGGAATCCCGTCAGTGCCGCCACTTCGCCACCCGGGATGAGCGGCCTGATTCGCAGTTCCATCTCCGATTTCAGCATCGCCGCCAGAAGTTCCTTGTCGCGGATCAGTAAGGCGCTCAATTGGTGTTGCAGACCGGTGAGCTTTTCCTCTTCCGTGCGCAACTGGATCGCCCGCCATTCCAGAACGCGCTGTAACGAGAATCGAAACGACTTCACGAGAGTTGTTTGGCGAGCGTAAACAGGCCGTCCAGCGTTTGATCGATGGGACAGTATGCTTCCGCGTCCTGACGAAGAAAGTCAACGATCTGTGGCCGCAGCCGAATGCTGGTATCGAGCCTTGGATTCGCGCCTTGCACATGCGCCCCAAGCTGGATCAGGTCGGCGGAGTGTTGATACAGCGCCAAAGCCTCGCGTACTTTTTGAGCCGCCAGGATTTCTTCCTTGGGAGTCACCTTGGAAGAGAGCCGGCTGACGGAATTGAGCACGTCGATAGCGGGATAGTGGCCTGAAGAAGCCAATTCGCGGGAGAGAATGACGTGGCCGTCGAGAATACCGCGAGTGGCGTCGCAAATCGGTTCGTTGAAATCGTCGCCTTCCACTAAGACCGTAAAGAACCCGGTGATGGAGCCTTTTTCAAAGCTGCCGGCGCGTTCGAAAACCTTGGGAAGCAGCGTAAAAACGGACGGCGTGTAGCCTTTCTGGCTGGGCGGCTCGCCCGCAGCCAGACCGACCTCGCGCTGCGCCATGGCCAGGCGAGTCACCGAATCCATCACCATCAGGACGTCGGCGCCCTGGTCGCGAAAATACTCGGCGGCTGCCAGAGCGACAAAGGCCGCGCGAATCCGAAAAGGTGCGGGCCGGTCGGAAGTCGCGACCACCACCACCGATCGCTTCATTCCTTCCGCTCCGAGTTCTTGTTCGAGAAACGATTTCACTTCGCGGTTGCGTTCGCCGATCAGCGCGATGACACTCACATCCGCTGAATTGCGGCGTGACATCGCACCTAACAATGTGCTCTTTCCGACGCCACTGCCCCCGAACAAACCGATGCGCTGCCCTTTTCCGCAGGCGAGCAGTCCGTCGATCGGACGCAACCCGGTGACCAGGCGGTCGGTGATGTTCCTCCGCTTCATCGGATTCGGCGGCGCCGAATACAGAGGATAAGAATCGACCGCTTCCACCGGTGGACCGCCGTCGATGGGCAATCCGAAACCATCTAGAACACGCCCCAATAATCCGGGACCTACCGCTAATCGCGCATCTTCGCTGCGGGCGATCACACGGGCGCCCAGATGCACTCCGTCCGGATCCTCCAGCGGCATCGCCAGGACGTGACCATTCCTGAACCCGATCACCTGGGTGCGGATGGACCGGCCATTTGAGGCGGCCACTTCGCAGAAATCTCCGATAGCCACGGCGGGTCCGGCGGATTCGATCAGTAGACCGACAATCGCCGTGACCTCACCGACCCACGGCAGAGGATCGGCTTGGCCTACCGCGGAAATATAAGGTGCGAGGGAGACTATGTCCATATCAGCGGCTCAGGCGGTCGGCAAAACCGCGTTCAATTTCGCGAAGCTGCGATTCGATGGAAGCGTCCAGCGTGCCTTGAGCGGTTTCAAACAGGACGTCGCCGCGCTGCAGGGATGCGTCGCGGGCTACTTCCATTTGCGATGCGCCGTAGCGATCCAGCAATGCGCGGATTACGGTTTCGTATTCAGGATGGATGCGGACGCGCGAAACTTCGCGTGATTGCAGCTTTTCGAGCGCTACTTTGATCAGTCCCGAAATCGATTCAGGATCGAGTGTCAGCTCGCGATGCAGCACACGCCGCGCGATCGCCAGCGACAGCTTGATGAGATCCTGCTCCGCGTTTTTGCGGATCCGCGGCCGCAAGGAAGACAATTCGACTAAGCTACGCCCCAGCTTCTCGAGCACGGGCTGAAGCTCCGCCGCGGCTTGTTCCTTGCCCGCCGCCATGCCTTCGGCGAGCCCGCGGTCGTAGGATTCGCGCTCAGAGCGTTTCCCTTGTTCTGAATCATGTGCGCTTAGTGCTTCGCTGGGCGGCGGCGGAGCAAACGGTGCGATTCCCACCGATGGACCGCCGGTTTGCATCCAGCGGACCTGCGTCACTCCGGATTCCTCGCCACGTCTGAGAATTCTGCGAGCCGCGGCCATTCTAGATGCGCTCTTCTTTCAGCCAGCCTCGAAGCACGCCCGCACTTAACTCGGCATCTTTCTGGCCGATTTCCCTGAGCCGGTTCGCCAGAACCTCGGCTTTTCCAGCGGTGAGCCCGGACAATGCAGGAGCGGTCAGCGTCGTACCGCCGCCCGCGGGAACCGCGTACTCGTGCCCCGGCGACTCAAGGGCGGGAAGCTTATCGGACGCAGGCGGCAGCGCCGCGGTCTGCGTTGCGGAAGGCATGTCCGCTTCCTTTGGCTTACGCATCATCCGCACCAGGAAACCCAAGCCGGCCAGCACAACCACGACGGCCACAGCGACTCCTATGAGCAGTTTCGGGTCACCCTTAAGCTGTTCGAGAGGTGTCTGCTTTTTCGAAGACCTGACTGGAGCCGGCGCGCCACTGCCCGGGGGCTCCATGTTGAGAGTCGATTCGAACGGCAGGCTTTCCACAATTAACTGATCGCCGCGCTGCGGGTTGAATCCGATGGCGGCTGCCGCCAGGTCGTGAATCGATTTCAAACGCTCCGGCGCCGGCGGAACTAGAACGCGTTTGGCGTTCGCATCCTTGCCTTCGAAGTGCACTTCATGATCGATCAGAATCGAAACCGAAAGCCGCTTGATCGCGCCCAGCGGCAGAACGGTTCGACGAACGGTTCGGCTGGTCTGATAATTGATGCTTTCCGTGCGCCGTGAGGTTCCGTTGGATGTGCCGGCTGGCTTCGGAGAGGGTTGCGGAAGATTCGACGCAGTACCTGGGATCCCCGCGGCCACGCCCATCGACGAAGTATCTTCCGTCTTTTGCGACGTAACCATCACCGAGTGGGTCGGATCGTAATTCTCTTCGTTCTGCTCGCCGCTGGTCATGTCGCAATCGGCCGACACAGCGGCCCTGAAACGGCCGGCGCCAACTAAAGGCTCCAAGGTCGATTCAAGCTTCGCGGCGAGATCCTGTTCCACCGTCCGGCGATACTCCAGCGTCGCTTCTGATGCGTCGCCGCCCGCGGAGTGACGGGCTTTATTGAGAAGATTCCCGCGCATATCCATCACGGAGACCGCCTCGGGACCCAGCCCCTCTACCGCGCTCGCGACCAGATGCGTGATGGAGGGAATTGCCGTTTCCGGCAGAGCCATGGACGGACGAATCTTGATCAGGACGCTGGCTTTGGCCGCCTCGCGCGAGTCGATGAAAACCGACTCCTTCGGAAAGGTGATATGAACGCGCGCCTGCTCCACTTCCGCCATCGACATCACCGACCGCTCCAGTTCGCCTTCCACGGCGCGCCGGTAATTGACCTTTTCGGCGAAGTCCGTCATACCGAAGTTGGTCTTGTCGAAAATCTCGAATCCGATGCGGCCGGTCTTGGGAAGACCCGCGCCGGCCATCTCCAGGCGCAACTCCGCGATTTTTTCTTCCGGAACTTCAATCGCCCCGCCGTTCAGGCGGTACGGAACGCTGCCTTCCTTGAGCTTCTGCACCACCGCCGACGCGTCTTCCTGCGACAGCGACGCATACAAGGGGTGGAAACTACTCTCGCGCTCCCAGCGCGTGAAATACATGCTCCCGGCCCCAACCATCAGGCCCACCAGGAGTATCGCGATCCGCTGTCCCATGGACAGCATTCCAACCAGCCGTTTCATTTGGTCCATTTTTCGTGAGAGCCTACATCTGCATCCGCATGACTTCCTGATACGCGGAAACGATCTTGTTTCGAACCTGAATCATCAGATCGAACTCCAACCCCGCGCGTTGCGTGGCGAGGATCGTGGAATGCAGTTCCCCGCCGTCGCCTGAGAGGAATTGTTCGACACTCGTTTTCGCCGTGTTGTTGGAGGATTCGACCTCCTGGATCGCGCTGGACAGGACGTCTTTGAACCCTCCGCCCTTCTCCGTACTGACGGAAGGCGGGGTCAGGTCTGGCGCAACGGGAGGCCGAATCGAGGAGATGTTCATAGGCGCTTATCTACTTGTATAGGTCCAGCGAGCGATTGATCATGTCCTTGACCGCGGAAATCGCAGCAACATTGGCTTCATAGCCGCGCGAGGAGCCCATCAGATCCACCATGTCTTCCGCTGGATTCATGTTCGGAAAAGCCACGTAGCCGTCCTTGTTCGCGTCCGGGTGTCCCGGCATGTAGCGCATTTCCGGATCGCGCGTATCGGTGACGACGCCGGCGACGCGCACTCCCGTGTTCGCGTTCATCTCGGATTCGAAGAAGGACCCGAACTGTGTCGCGGAATCCGACGCGAAGACGGCGTCCTTGCGCCGGTAAGGCCCGCCTTCCGGGGTGCGGGTTGTCTCCGCGTTCGCGAGATTTTCGACCAGCAGTTCCGCGCGCGAGCGCTGGGCCGACATGCCGGAGGAGCTGACAGAGAGTGCCGAAAAGAGGCTCATGAACCTGCGTTCCCTTCCTGAATGGCGGAGCGGAGCTGGTGCAGCTCGCCGCGCGCAAAATTCGACGCGATGTTGAACCGCATCGCATTTTCGGCCAGCAGCCGCGCCTCGCGATCCAGATTGACGTTGTTGCCGTCGCCCTTCACCGCCAGCCCCTCCGGCTCGATCACGGCGGGCGTGGTGCCTTCGGTAAGGCTCAGGAACTCGGACCTGAAGTCGATGTCCTTGGTCCGGTAGCCGGGCGTATCGGCGTTGGCGATGTTAGAGGCGACCAGTTTCTGACGCGCGCTGAGCAGCGTCATATACTGCTCGGCATTGCTGGCGACACGATCGAACATGATGTTGTCGTGGTATGCAACCGCCGTGCCAACGGCAGCCTGTTGATTTTAGGGACCTGACGGGATTCCTTCGGTCGCAAATCAGACGGTTCCGTCGGATCTTTGACGCTTATCCGCGGATTTCCCGGAGACTGTTCGACCGGGCGGGCAGACCTGCATAAGCGCGCTGGGAGCTCAGCCGTACCAGCTTGGCCTGTACGTGGGACTTCCGGGCGAGCGTCATGGTGCGCGCCCAGCCGAGAAGAGTATCCACTTCGCTCTTAATTTCGCCACGTTCCGAGTCGGACGCGGCAGCATGCCAGCGGCCCTCTATCTCGCGGCGATAAGCGCATAGAAGCTCTTCGGCGGTCCAGTAGGAACCCGAAGCGATTGCGGCGCGAAAACGATCAGCCAGTCGGATTTCCATTAGTGAATCCTGCGAATAGTCCTGTGAACAGCGTCACCTGCGATTCCAGCGACGCGATGGCTGCATCGGCAACCGCCATCTGATTGGTAAGGCTCTGCTGCAATGCGTCGATCCGGTTCTGTTCGTCCGTGATGGACCGGTCGTCCCGTGTGATCTGGTCTTGGATGGTATTCAGCGTCTGCTGCAGCGTTCCGGTGTTCGGATCTTCTATGCCGGTCAGGATGTTGGTGGCAGCCTGAAGAAAGCCCGAAGTAGTCGAGCCAAAAAATGCGGCCACATCGCTGGGGTGCGCCGCGGCGACGCTATCGAATTGGGTCGTGTTGAAATTGAGGTGACCCTGATCGTCGAAGGTGAGCCCCAGGTCGCTCAGATTCTGCACCGCCCCCGTGCCCCCCGTGAATCCGGTCAGGTTGCGCAGAGACTGGCTGAGGCCAAAGACAACGCTCTGGCCGGTCAGGGCGCCACCCGCGGCCCCATGGCTTTGGTTCAGTTCGTCAGCCACGGCGTTGTAAGCCGAAACAAACGACGAAATCGCCGAACTGGTCGCCGAACTCGATTGTCCTAGAGTAATCGTGGAATCGCCTGCGCTCAGTAACTGAACCGTCAGTCCCGGAGCGATGGTCACATTCGCGGTATCGCTCGAGATCGGCGTCGTCGGCTGGCCGTTCACCTGATACTGGGCAGGCGCGCCGGTGGAAATCGTGTTCAACAAATTCGTGCTGCCGTCGTTAAGCTGGATCGCGATATTGCCCAGCGCCGTGCTTTCGATGGCGAGCCTGTAATCCGGCGTCGACGTGGTTCCGATGTTGATGACGGTGGCATTGACATTGGCGCCGGCTGCGTTGATGGATTGCGCCAGCGCGTTCAAGGAATTACCCGAGGGATTGATCGTAAATGTCGATCCGCCGACCGTCAATGTGTAGCTCGATGACGAGCTGATCGACTGTGAGCCAGGATCCGTGACCTTCGGCAATGTATCCGCACTGATCAGATCCGTCGGCGAGCCGACGCTGACAACGTGAACGCGGTAGGTTCCGGCCAACGCCCCCGAGCTGACCTGCGCTTGCAAAACCGAGGTATCGGAAACTGTGGGCGACACCGCTCCCGTTCCCGACACGGAAGCGAGGCTCTTGATCGCGGATTGCAATGCGCTGAACTGCGAACCAAGGCTGCTTAAGGCGTTTACCTGATTCTGCGCGGCCGTCTTGGCGGCGTTAAGGTCATTGAGGGGGAACGAGGCAATCGCCACCGCTCGCGTGATCACCTGTTGGAAATCGTTCGCGAACTTGCTGGTACCACTGAAAATCGCGTTGGAACTGGTGCTCATTGGCTTTTGCTCAAGCAAGAACTGGGCCGTTCCCGGTCAGGATCGGCCCAGTGTTCTTCATTCTTCGACTTCTAGCGAGTCTTTATTGGAACAGCTTCAGGAGCGCCTGAGGCGCTGTGTTGGCCTGGGATAGGGCAGCCAGAGAGGACTGCTCCAGCACCTGGGCCTTGGTCAAGTTCGCCGCTTCTGCAGCAACGTCCGCGTCGCGAATCCCTGATTCGGCGCCCGAGAAGTTCGAAATCTGCGACTGCGCGAGCTGAATCGAGAATTGGAGATCGTTCTGACCCGTACCGACCGCTCCCTGGGTCTTGCCGAGTGCTGTCACAGCCGCCTCGAGATCGGTGATCGCCGTCAGCGCGTGGGCCTTCGTGTCGACCGTGTCGTTGGCGATTCCAAGACCGTTCGAGTCGGCGATGTTGGTCGCGCCGCTGAGATCGATGGTAACCTGCGCGTGGGCCTGTGTATCGCCACCGCCGATATATACGGAAAGGGTGGCGTTGAAACGTCCGCCGGTGCCGCCGCCGCTGGCCAATCCGATGTTGGCGGCCTGGCGGTTGATTTCGCCCAGTAGCGTGGTGAACTGGTTATTCAGCGTGGTCCGGTCGCCCGTAAACGTATCGCTAGCCGACTGCGTGGCCAGGCTCTTCAGGCTGTCCAGAATCTGAGAGATGTTGTTCAGGCCGCCGTCCAGAATGTGCAGCGTGCTCACACCGTCATTGGCGTTGCGGACGCCCTGGTTCAGCTCGGCCACGTCACTGCGGAACTTGTTGGCGACCGCCAGACCTGCGGCATCGTCACCCGAGGAGTTGATACGGAAACCGGAGGTCAAGCGGGTGATCGTCCGGCTCTGGAAGTCACTAGTAACGCGAAGATTTTCCTGCGCGACCAGCGACGTCACGTTCGTCTGAAAGGAATACGACATGTGGTTTTACCCTCTTCTTTGAAATTCCGGCATCGCGCCGAACCCGACTACATCTTCGCCGGTGATACCCATGTCGCAAATGCCCGCCGAGATTTCAGTTTTTTTTGAGATGGCCCCAACCACGCCATAAGGTACTAGCCAAAAAAGACTATAAAGATGCGATGCCCGGATCGATATGCCTGCACTTGAAAACTATGGCGACCATCTCCTCCCCAGTCTCAACCAACACCCCGGCCCATCAGCGCCTGGCGCAAGCTCTGCTGTCTGCATGGTCCACCGGAGATCTGGCCCGTCTGGCCGCAAGTCTCGAATGCGCAAGCACATCCAATGAGCATGGTCCGCTTTCCCGCGAGGAGAGTGACATCCTGGCGCTGGTGATTGGAATCGGAACCAGAATGCGCGATTCGCTTGAACCCGTGAATCCTGAAGACCTGCAGGTATCTCTCAAGCTCCTGCATCACCTGGCCCGGGTCCCCGCATAGGCGGGGGTGCGTCCCCCCAAAAATGACATAAACATCCCCAGAATTTCATCGATATAGCAATGTCCCGGCGTCGGCCCATTTGATACAGGTTCGTGGACTTAGCGATTTAAGGGATTTAAGCGATTTAAGCGATTTAAGCAATGATACAGCTCACCAGGTTGAACCACATTCCGCTGATCGTCAACTCGGACCTGATCGAGCACATTGAAGTCACTCCCGATACCGTGATCACGCTTTCGTCCGGGCAGAAGTTCATGGTGCAGGAATCCGCGCAAGAGGTAGTGGACCGGATCGTGATGTTTCGACGGTCGATCAATGCGGTGCCGGCTGTCTCCCTGCCTCGTCTAGAACCCGGCCCCCAGGACCAATTCCAAGAGGACGGATCGAATTCCGATGGCTGACAAGTCCCCCGAAAAGAAGCCCGGACCGGATAAGCCGAAGCCCAAGCTGCGGACCATCCGGCCCGATTTCGCCACCATCGCCGGGCTGATCCTCGCAGCCGGCGGTCTGTTGGGCGGATTGGTGCTGGACGGTGGCAGGATTGGCGACCTGGCGCAGATCACCGCCGCGATGATCGTCCTTGGCGGTACCCTCGGCGCGGTCATGATGACCAATCCCCTGAGTGTGCTGATTCGAGCGGCTGCCAGTCTGCGCTACGTGTTCTTCGAAGAGAGCATGGACCCCAGCGCCGGAATTGAAGAGATCGTCACCTACGCAACCAAGGCCAGAAAAAGCAGCATCATTTCGCTCGAGGAAGAACTGGACAAAATCAACGATCCGTTCCTTCAGAAAGCTCTATCTCTGGCCGTGGATGGCACGGACCTGCAGGAAATTCGAAGCATGATGGACCTGGAAATCATGCAAACCGAGAAACGCGAGGAAGCCGTCGCGAAGGTTTACGAGGCCGCCGGCGGATACTCGCCAACCATCGGCATCATTGGAGCGGTCATGGGACTGATCCAGGTGATGAAGCACCTCGAAAACATCGAGGAGGTGGGACGCGGAATCGCGGGAGCGTTCGTCGCAACCATCTACGGCGTCGCCGTGGCGAACCTGTTTTTTCTGCCGGCTGCGAATAAGCTGAAGGGCCGGATGCATCGCGATGTGCAAGCCAAGGAGCTGATGCTCGAAGGTGTCGCCAGCATCGTTGAAGGACTCAATCCGAAACTCATTCGCCTTAAGCTGGACGCGTTCGTGCAAAAAGAAGCCAAGAAGGAAGCGAAAGACGGAAAGAAAGCCGCAAAATTGGATGCCGCCAAAGCCGGTGTGACGCCGCCTCAAACTGCTTCCGCAAAGAGTTAAAATGAGCCGCCGCCGCGCGCCCGAAGCCCCCGAGAATCACGAACGCTGGCTGGTGTCCTATGCCGACTTCATCACGCTGATGTTCGCGTTCTTCGTGGTGATGTTCGCGTCGTCGCAAACCGACAAAGCCAAAGCCCGCGCGATTTCAGAGGCGGTCGACAAGGCCCTCAAGGAAGGCAAGAGCGTTTCCGTGCCACCCGCCGTCGCCAAAGTCCTGGGCGGTACCGTCGACGATAAAGGACAGGGAAACGCCATGATGCACGGCCCCGGCGGCGCGCAGCATGCCGCCAAGGATGAGCCCCAGGTCATCCAGCAGCAAGTGGAGCTGGTGCCTTCGCTCCAGCAACTGACCAAACAGCTCGAAGCTGAGATCACTGCTGGGAAAATCGAGCTGAATCTTCAGCCCCGCGGCCTGGTTGTGAGTCTTCGTCAGGCCACATTTTTTCCTTCCGGCGCCGATAGCATCGACCCCGAGACGTATTCCAGCATCGCCAAGATCGCAGCCGCGCTGAAAGACATCCAAAATCCAGTGCGGATTGAGGGCCACACCGATTCGAGGCCTATCCACACCGTACGATTCCGGAGCAATTGGGAGCTTTCCGCGGCGCGCAGCATCGCCATGATGGAACTCCTGGCCACCCGTTTCGAGATCGTGCGCGAGCGCATGGCAATCGTGGGATATGCCGAGACCATGCCCGCCGCCACCAACGACACCGAGGAAGGCCGGGCCAAGAATCGCCGCGTGGACATCGTGATCCTGAGCCAGTACGCGATGCGCACCACCGAGCCCGAGCAAAAAAAGTAAGCTACTTCAGGAAATCGAACAGGCTGGTCTGAGGCATGTGCGCCTCCGCAGCCAGCGCCGCCTGCTGGTTGGTTTCCGCCGCGGTCATGTCGGTCGAGACAGCGGCAATATCCGCGTCGCGGACCTGGCCGAGCGAGGTCTGCCATTGAACCTGGACATTCTGGGCCGCGGTCAGAGACGACGCCAGCCGGTTTTGAACTGCTCCGTAAAACCCAAGCTGCCCGTTCAAATAGTCCTGCGCATTCTGGACGTTGGTTAGGGCCGCCGTGATTCCAGGCTGATCGTTGTTCTGGAGCGCAACCCGCAAGCTGTTTACCGCTGCGAACACGTTATTGGACGCCAGTGAATCGTCAGGATTGCGATGATCGAAAATATCCTGCGCCGTAAGGCTCGACTGGAAGCCGATGCCATTGACATCCTGGACCTGCGTAGTCGCTTGAGTAGTCATCAGACGGTCGACGCCATTCGGATTGCTCAGATTCACGTCATACTGCGGCTGCGTCGGCGAGTCTCCGCTGAACACATAATTTCCCGCAAAAGTGGTCCGGCTGAGGTTGACCAGTTGCGAGAGCTGTTGTCCCACTTGCTGTGCCAGAGTCGACCGATCCAGGGTGAATTGGGTATTACTCGCTCCTTGTGCGCCCTCGGCGCGAACCTGATCCAGAATCTGCGTGGCGCTCTGCAGCGCCGATTCAGCGGTGTTGGTCGCCCCCTGAACCAGTTGGATGTTCTTCTGAATTTGAGCCGCGCGGTCGGCGTCGGTACTCAATTGCACGACGTCGCCAATCTGCCCCGGCGCGTCCGATGCTTTGTTGATCCGCAGGCTGGTCGAAAGCTGCGTCTGATCGTTGGTGATTCGCCGCTGCAACAATTGCAAGCTCGCCAGAAAATTCTCACGGGCCGGATCTAGGCTTTGAATCATGCTGCGTATCCTTTACACCACCGGAATGTCGATCAAGCTCAGGGTCAGGGTTTCGACCACCGCCACCATTTTCGACGCGGCCTGAAATCCCTGCTGCAATTGGAGCACCTGTGCCGCCTCCTGATCCAGAGAAACGCCGGATACCTGGGTCCGGAATGCCTGCGCTTGCGCCAGAAGCTGCGTGTGCAGGTCCTGTCCGTCGTTGGCGTTGGAAACCTGCTGGCCTACTTGCCCGGCAGTGGAGCTGTAGAACTGCAAAATTGTCTGGCCGTTGATCTGATCGGCCGCGGCCGTGGAATTTCCCAGATTGGACAATGTCAGCGCCGCGCCGTTGGCTACCACCGGCGGACCCGGGTCGATCGCCGCCAGCTTTGCCGCCGTGATGTTCGGATCCAGCTTCAAAGTTGCCGCCACCGAATTCGCGGAATACGCAAACAGCGGCTGACCCGACACCGAAGGATTGGTGCTTACCAGCGACGAAGAGAGGATCTGATTTACGCGGTCGGCCACCTTCTGTGCCAGCTGGTTCAGCGAGCCTTGCTGCACTCCGTCGCCCTGTAGCGAAGGCAGCACAGTATTGCGCACGGACAGCAACCCGCCCAGAGCTCCCCCTGAAATCTGAGACGTGATGTCGGTGCCATTCGAATCCAGAACGTGTGCCGATCCTGTCAAGCTGAGACGGATCGCATTTTGCTGATCGCCGATTACTAAAGGCGTCTGGCCGCCCAATAGAACCGTGACCGTGCCGTTTTGCTCAAACCTCGCTGTGATGTCGCCCTGCTGGGAAAGCGACTCAAGCGCGCTGTGAAGTTTGGCATCCAGGCCCGCGTCATGTTGCCCGCCTTGCGCGATCGCGACGTTGTAATCGCGAATGGTCGCTGCCAAAGAATTGATCTGCTGCACGCTCGCGCCGAGCTGCTGATTGACGGATTGAGTAGCTTGCGAGAGCCCCGCTGCGGCGTCTTGAAATGCCGTGGCGACGTCCTGCGCCTTCGCCAGCACATCCTGCCGCGCGGAGGGATCGCTGGGCGCCGCGCTCCAGGCTGAGAAGCTCTGGAACAGGTTGTTCAGAGCGCCGTCGATTCCGCTTTTTCCCGATACGTCGAACAGCGGTTCCACCGCGGACAACGCTTGCGCCTGCGCGGAAAAATTTCCGAGCAGCGAGGTTTGACTCCGGACCGCTTGTTCGGTGTACTCGCTGCGCGTGCTTTGGACCGCAGCGGCTTGAACGCCCCCTAACAGTCCCCTCTGTGGATCGAATGACGACGCCTCCAGCGGTTGAACCTGCCGTGCGTAACCCGGAGTGCTCGCGTTGCTGACGTTATTCTGAGTGACGTCCAGAGCGCGCTGAAGCGCCTGAAGAGCGCTCACGCTATTGTTCAAAGCACCGAACAGTCCGCCCATGGCTTAGGCCTCCCAGCTCATCTGCGTGCCGCCGGCTGCCGGGAGCGGCGAGCCGTCAGCCGCATAGCCCTCGGCCACTGTAAATTGCATCCAGCCCCGATACAGATTGGTCCCGTGCTGCGCTTGCAAGCGCAGTTTTCGTGCCGCGCGCCGTATTCGCCGCAGGCCTGCAACGAAATCTACGCTTCGATTTGCACGTGGCGCCGCTGCCAGCCTTTGCAATGCGTCGATCACCTGGCTCAGACCAGCTTCACAGCGCTCCAGCATATCCGGAGCCGCTTCCAGCAGCGCCTGTTGCGCATCGCGAAGGTGCGCCTCGGCGTGGTTGCAAAGCTCTAGTTCCGGTGCCATACGATTTGCCTCAATATCCCTTCAGCGTGGAATCCACGATCGACCGGCTCAACGCTTGCGAATCGACTTGATAACGGCCCGTCGCGACCAGTTGCCGCAGTTGTTCGACACGATCGGCACGCTCCTGCGCGCCATTTACGGTCGCGGAGACCAGTGCCGCGAAGCGTGGCATATCGGCGCCATCGGCGTCATCAACGGTGGAATCAGCCGCGAGCGCAGCCTTCGACGAACTATTCTGATTGCGCGTGGTCGCAGTCAGGCGCTCCGCCGTGGAGTTCGAGCCGACCGAGGAAGCGCGATCATCAATGGTCATAGTGGCACCTCGTATCCAGCACTAGTACACCCCCCGCGGATTCGGCCAGCGCTTCTCGATGTACGCCCGGAGCCGCACAATGGCTTGCGCCCGGATCTGCGAAACCCGCGTGATGTGAACATCCAAAATGGGCGCGATCTCGCGAAAATTCTGACCCTGCCGGTAGTACAAATCGAGCACCAGTCGCTCCACGCGCGGCATGTGATGCATCCCCTCGTCGATCAGCTTCTCCAGCTCGGAGCGCTCCAGTATCCGCGTCGGCGAGTTTTCTTCGCGATCTGCCACGTAGTTCAGCAGGCTCCGCCCCGATTCGCGATTCTCCGGAACCGCATCCAGACTCCCGATGCTTACCGCCCTCAAGTCCAGAAGCAGGTCCTGATATTCCCGCAAGCCGATGCCAAGCTCTTCGGCAATTTCTTCTTCCTGCGGCGCGCGCTGTACCCGCTGTTCGACGGCCGCAATGGCCGCCTGCACGCGCTTCACTTGCTTTCGCTTGTGGACCGGAATGCCGTCCAGCCCGCGCAAGCTGTCCAGAATCGCCCCGCGAATTTTGTGCTCCGCATAGGTCTTTAGCTTTACGCCGTAACTCGGGTCGAAATTGTCGATCGCATTGATCAGACCGATGATGCCCACCGAGATCAGATCTTCGAGACCCGTGCCGTCGGGCAGCTTTTCATGTATGCGCGTGGCGATCCAGCGCACCTGCGGCAGGTGCTCCATGATCAGATCCTCGCGGCTGCTCGGCTTCTGCGGTTGATACCCGGAATAGACTGCGTTCAGACTGGCCATGGAGATCCTATGCTGCGCTCTGCTCCAATTGGGATTCGTTTCGCAACACCAGATTCAAAATTTCTCCAGTCGTCGCCGGCCGGATGTCCTCCGGGATTCTGGTCCCGTCGGTGAGATACGAAATACTCTTTCCAGCGCGCGCCGCCTCCGAAACCACCGATCCCAAGGTCCCGGTTTCGTCCAGCTTGGTAACCAGGAGCTTCGAGAACCGGAACTTTTCGTAGCGCTGTATCGAGCGCTGCAGGTCGTTGGCTTTCATATAACCGGCTACCACCAGAAAAACGTCCGCTTCCGGACACTGGGCCAGAGCCGCCGCCAGTTCATCTGCCTCCGCCGTATCCGGCGTCCCGAATCCGGGTGTGTCCAGAAGGATCAAATCCGCGTCCTTCAAGCTTTGAATCATCTTCGGGAGCTTGGCGGGAGTAAGCAGCGGCACGAAATCCAGCCCTAAATGAGCCGCGTGCATCTTCATTTCTTCACGCGCCCCAGGCGTCGAATCGAGCGACATCACCCGCACGCGCCCGCCCGCCGACATGGCGAGCTTCACCAAACTGGTGGTCTTTCCCGAACCGGTGGGACCCACGAAAACCGTCAACTTCCGTTCGATCCGCGTATCGATTCGAACCCGGCGCTTCAGCTCCGCGCGCATCAGGCTCTCGATATAGTCGAAATCGAAATTCAGAAGCATGCGCACGCGCGTGCGGGACCTGGATTGCAGATCGGCGCGCTGGCACACGCCCTCCACCGCCAATGCCGCTTCCACGCGATCGATAATATCTTTGCTGAGCACCGGATCGATCTCGGCCGCGATCAGACGCGCCTGCAGGTTCGACAATTCCGGAATCGGACGCAGGCTCTTCTGCCCGCCTTCGACCGATCGCGCGAGCGCCACACGGATCTGGTCCAGTTGCGCCGTAAGCTGGCGGAACTCGCTGGACGAAACACCGGCAGGCGTCGGATCCTCCAGCGGCCCTAATCCGAAGCTGACTTGATAGCCCGGCTGGCCCGACTCCGAAGTAGCCTTCTGGGTTTTCAGCAGCAGGGCGTCCGCGCCAAGTTCCGTTCGCGCCTGGACCATGGCAGCCTCAATCGATTTCGCGAAATAAGTTTGAGTCTGCATCAGTCGATCACTCCCAGCGACCGCACCCGCACTTCCTGCGGGATCTCATTGTGCGAAAGAACGGTAAGATTCGGCAGCGCGGCCTCCACCATCTGCCGCAGAAAATGCCGGGCCGCGAAGCTGGTCACCACTACGCCTGCCTGAAGTTTGTCGACCCGGCGCTCGATACGCGCGCAAATGTCGCGAATCGCTTCCGGAGAAAGCGTGAGGATGCTGTTCAGTTCGCTGTGCTCCACTGCCTGCTCGATCGGCCGTTCCATGGACGGGTCCAGGAAGTACGCGGGCAGCTCGCCTTGCGAATTCAGATGCGGCTTCACGATGCTCCTTCGAATCGACTGCCTCACGAATTCCGTGAGCAAAACGGAATTCTTCGTAGTCTGGGCGGCTTCTCCCAGCGCTTCCAGAATCCCGACGGCATCGCGGATCGGGATACGCTCCCGTAACATGTTCTGCAAAACGCGTTGAATCGTAACCAGTGGAAGCAATTTCGGAACCAAATCCTCAACCACTTTCGGATTGTCCTGCGCGACCCGATCGCAGAAGTTTTTAGCCTCCTGGCGCGTAAAGAGCTCGCTGGCAAATTTCCGGACCAGTTCCGTCAGGTGCGTGCCAATAATGCTGACCGCGTCCACCACCGTGTATCCGCTGGCTCTCGCCCGGTCCACCTGGTCGGGACGGATCCACAACGCGGGAAGCCCGAACGCCGGGTCCTGCGCCGGCTTGCCCTGTAGCGACGGATCCGGAGCTCCGCCGGGGATCGCAAGTTCATGACCCTGCATTAGTTCGAATTGCGCGATCTCGACCCCGCGCAGTTGCACCGTGTACTGGCGCGTGCGCAGATTGAGATTGTCTTTGACCTTCACCGGCGGCATTAAATACCCGAGCTGTCCTGCCAGTTGACGCCGGATGCCTCCCACCCGCTGAAGCAGCGGCGATTCCGGACCAGCCTCCACCAGCTTCACCAGACCCATGCCGACTTCGATCGCCAGCGGCTCGATCTTCACTAACGCGTCATTATTTTCCTTCGGCTTCGCCGCCTTGGCTGTCGAAACTGCGGCGGCAGCGACGGATTTTTGACGCATCCGCCATCCGATCACGCCCAATCCTCCACCCAGCGCGAGGAACGGAATCGTCGGCAATCCGGGAAATAAAGACAGCGCTCCTAAAACGCCGCTTGCCAGCATCAGCGGCTGGGCGTTCCCTAGTACCTGCTTCTTGAATTCGGCCCCCAGGCTGTCATCCGAGCTGGTGCGCGTGATGATCAAGCCACCCGATATGGAAATCATCAGCGCCGGAATCACAGTCACCAGGCCGTCCCCGATGGTCAGGACCGTATAGGTCTCCAGCGCGCGCTTCAACTCCATGCCGTGCTGAAATACGCCGATCAGAAAACCCGCGATGATGTTGATCGCCGTGATGAGAATGCTCGCGATCGCGTCGCGCTGCGTAAAACGGGACGCGCCGTCCATGGCGCCGTAAAATTCCGCCTCCGCCACTAACTGCTTGCGCCGCGAACGCGCTTCGGCTTCGTCGATCAAGCCGGCATTCATATCCGCGTCGATCGACATTTGTTTTCCCGGCATCGCATCCAATGTGAAGCGAGCCGTTACTTCTGAAATACGAACCGCGCCATGGTTGATGACCACGTACTGAATCGCGATGAGAACCAGAAAAATGACCGCGCCGATGACGTAATTGCCCCCGACCACGAAACTTCCGAACGCCTCAATCACGTGACCGGCCGCCGACGTCCCCGTATTTCCGTTGAGCAGGATCAGCCGCGCCGAGGAGATGTTCAACGCCAGACGGTACAGCGTGAGCAACAAAAGCGTGGTGGGAAAGACGCTGAAATCCACTGCCCGGCGAACATAGATCGCGACCATCATCACGATCACCGACAACATGATGTCCACTACCAGCAGAAAGTCGAGCAACGCCCCCGGCATCGGCGTGATCAACGCGATCACGATCCCCACTACCGCGATCGGCACTCCCATTTCGCCGAACACCTGGGAGAGGGTCTGCGGGAGTGTCGATCCATTCGGCTTCGGAACTGCCAGGCTTGCGTGTGCCACGGTACAACTCCGCTAGGAAGCGGCGTATTCCTCCAGCGCTTTCACTTTGTACAACAGCGTGGTTCTTTTCATGCCCAGCATCGCGGCGGTCTTGGCTTTGTTCCCGCCACACTTTCGGAGGGCTTCTTCCAGCAAGCGTTTTTCCATGCCCGCAATCACTTGTTCGTAATTCAGTGGTGAATCCGCGCCTGAAAACGCAGCCGATGTGTCGATCGGCACGGGCGACGCTTTCGCCGTCAATTGGAAATCGCCCAGGTACAGCGTTTCGCGATCCCCGCTCAGAGACACGGCCTTCTCGATCGCGTGCTCCAGCTGGCGGACGTTGCCCGGCCAACTGTAGTTGCACAGCCAGTCGATCGCATCCGCCGAGAGCCGCTTCTCCGGCAGCCCTTCCCGTGAACAGATCTTTTCGATGAAGTGATCGGCCAACAGCGGAATGTCGCTCGACCGCTGGCGCAACGGCGCCACATGCACTGGAATGACGTTCAGGCGATAAAACAAATCCTCTCGAAAACGCTTGTGCTGCATCGCCGTTTCCAGGTCTGCATTCGACGCGGCCAGTACCCGCACATCCACCTGAATGTTTTCCGAGCTTCCCAGCCTCTGCAGTTCGCGTTGCTGCAGCACCCGCAGGAGCTTCGCCTGCACTTCGAGCGGGATCTCGCCTACTTCGTCCAGGAAGATAGTGCCGTGGTGCGCCTGTTCGAAGCGGCCGATTCGCGCGCCGATGGCCCCCGTAAACGCGCCCTTCGAATGCCCGAACAATTCGGCTTCGATCAGATTTTCTGGAAGCGCCGCGCAGTTTACCGCGACCATTTTCGACATGGACCGCTTGCTCGCCATGTGGATCGCGCGTGCCACCATTTCCTTGCCAGTTCCGGTCTCGCCCGTGATCAGCACCGTGGCCTGACGCGGCCCCACCAGGCGGATCAGCGCGCGGAGTTCGCGCATGCACAGGCTTTCACCGATCAGTAAATCGCTCCACGGCTCGTCCAGTCTCACGTTGCGTTGATTGCTCCGGTCGATCGCGTGCCGCAGCACTGCGGCCATTTCGTTGTCATCCAGCGCGCCGGTGTAATGCATCAGACCGCTCATCGGAGGCCGGATCAGCGATTCATCCAGGCTCCCGTTTTCGTCATGCACCACCACCGAGATGTAGGAGTTCGAGTCCTGCACTTCCTTAAATACTGGCTCCAGCGCCCGTGCCGCCCCAGGCAGACGAACCATCACCGCCCGGTAACGCGCGATGTCTTTCAACGCCGCCAGGTCGCCCTGCACATCGGCTCGAGTCACGTTGACTTCCGCCAGGCGCTCTATGCGTGCAATCTCCTCGGACCCTGCACCGGTCCCGACCCATAACACTTTGCGCACAATATTCCTTTTCTAGCCTCCGACAGCTTTAGTACTGGAAAATCTGAGGGATAGATCGAGAGAGGTTACAAGAATCCTTAGTGAGCTTCAACGGACTTTATACTTTATTTACGTCCGAGCCCTCTACTTTTCCGTTTTCCGTGCGATAGAGCCGCGGATATGACATCAACCCATGCTTCCCAAGAGTACTTGCGGACAAAAGTACTAGCCGCGAGCCCGATCGAAGCCGTCGTCCTGATGTACGAACTGGCGATCGAGTCGCTCAATTCGGCGATCGCACATCTCCACAGTGGGGATGCCATGGCTCGCTCTAAGGCAGTGACCAAAGCCCAGGAAGCAGTCAACGAACTGGCTCTCGCAGTGGACCATTCCACCGGCGCCGCGTTCACCTCAAAGTTGGTCGAACTGTACGCCTACGTCGGCGTTGAGATCGTCAAGGGCCATACGGAGCAATCGGAAACTGCTTTCTTGAACGCGATTGCGATCCTGAAAACTCTCTTGGAGGGCTGGTCGCAAATTCAATCCCCAGCCTCGGCCGGCGAATTGAATGCTGAATCCGTCGCCCCTAAACCTGCCGGATTCGGTTATGGCCAAGACCCCTCAGCTGGATTCGAATCCCGCGACTGGACCTGTTAGCCGTGGAAAACTTCAAAATCAGATAGACTTTCGCGGCGATGGGGGGCGGACCCCCTGGTCCGCGCGCGATCCCCTGATCGCGCTTTCTCTCCAATAAAATCAGGTGGGCGGACACGCGGCAAGGCCGATCGGGGGATCGTCCGCGGACCAAGGGGTCCGCCTCCATCGATGGCAGGAGTCTGCGTATTGAGAGTTTTCAGCAGTCTCTTCAGCCTCCAGCGACGCCTTTAGCCCGCGTCAGGACTAGTCGGGGCTCACAATGTCGGCACCGAGCCGCGAGCGGTAGCGACCGGGTCCCGACTTCTTCCGCATTCTCCTTCAACTTCCACAGCGGCTTTAGCCGTCGTCATGACACGCAACATTCAACCTTCGGTCACCGCTCAGTATCGATCTCAGCCAGACCAAGAACCGCGACCATAGGGAGCGGTCGATGCCGACGTTTCCGGAACCCGTCTTTAGCTCGACGCCTGCTTTTCGAGCCCAGCCCCGATCATCCTCGCCAGACCCAATCCGCCCCCGGTCGCCATCGCCTGGGCGAAGTATTGTTCGGCCAGCCCCATCGCGGAATCGCCGGCGGCATCGTCTCCGTCGCCGGTTCCCATCCAGCCACCACTGCTCGATTCGCGTGCGGATTTCAGCATTTCCCCAATCAGCAAGCCCTCGAACTGAGTGGCCGCTTTGTGGATTCGCTCAGGCGTGTCCTTGGCCGGCGCAGCGGGCGCCGTGAGAGATGACAGTGGCGTAACGTTGTCGACCATAAGCGTTAGATCACTTCCAGTTCGGCTTCCAGCGCGCCTGCCGCGCGGAGACTCTGCAGAATCGCGATGACGTCTCGCGGCGTCGATCCAATCGCCCCCAGCGCGTGGACCAGTTCCTCCACCGTCGCTCCTTGCTTCAGGACGATGTTGCGGGATTTTTCCTCGGTCGCCTTCTCCGCCACCAGCGGAACTACTTCGGTCTTGCCTTGCGATAACGGCGCCGGTTGGGACACGTTGAACGTGGTCTGAATTTCTACCGTCAGATTCCCATGCATGATAGCGACGGGTGACACACGTACTTCCTTGCCCATCACGATGGTCCCGGTGCGCTCGTTGACGACTACTAGAGCCACGCGGTCGGTTTCCACTTGAAGCCGTTCCAGCTCGGCCAGGAAGTCGGTTTCATGCGAGCTGAATTCTGCCGGTATCTTGATGCCAACCATCCCCGAGTTCTCCGCTTTCGCGATGGCGCTGCCTTCTTTTCCAAACTTGCGATTTACCACCGCGCTGATCCGCGAAGCAGTCGTGAAATCAGGATGATGCAGCTCCAGATTGACGCGGCCCACCGGCGCGACCGACGGCGGCGCGCGTTCTACAATCGCACCATTCGGAGCCCGGCCCGCCGTGGGATGATTCACCGTCTGCGTGGTCCCTGCTTTGCCGGAAGAGAATCCTCCGGTGACCACCGGACCTTGCGCCACTGCGTAAACCTGCCCGTCGATTCCCTTCAGGCTGGTCAGCAACAACAAACCTCCCTGCAAGTTCGACGCGTCTCCCATCGCGGCGACGTTGACATCGATTCTCGATCCAGGCTGTGTAAACGCCGGAAGCGTTCCCGTCACCATCACGCTGGCGGTGTTCTTCACTCGAATCGCGACCGCCGGGACGGAGACTCCCATCTGCTGCAACAGATTCGATAAGCTCTGCGTGGAAAAAACGGTCTGCTGCCGATCGCCCGTTCCAGCCAACCCGACCACCAGCCCGTATCCGATCAACTGGTTGTCGCGGACGCCCTGCACCGACGCGAGCTCTTTCAATCGCGTAACCGCCTCGGAATGCGCCAGCGGCGCGGTCACGCCTGCAGAAAAAAATACCGCAAGAATCCAGAAATGTTTCAAGCTAGCCATCTCCTAGAAAGGTAGAAGTCCGAGTAAGATCCGGTACAGAATGTTGGGACGCCGGATGGCGTCTCCCACGATTCCTTTGCCGTTGACGCGCACATCCAGTTGCGCGATGTGATCGGACGCAATGACATTGGTGTTGTCCAGATCGATGGGCCGGATCACGCCGCGTACGCTCACCATCTGGCTTTCCGTATTCACCCCGACGTTCTTAGTGCCCTCGATCACCAGATACCCGTTCGGAAGGACCCGCGTCACCCGCGCGCTCAGCGACGTGGTCAGACTGGTATCGCGCGTGGTCGTGCCGTTTCCGTTCAACTGCGTATCGCTCGACAGCTTGGCCAGGTTCGCCAGGGGACCGGTCGCTTTCAGGACCCCCGCTGCATTTACGATCGAGCTGTTCACGCTCGACGTCCGGCTGGTCTTCACCGTTCCGCTGCTCACGGCGGACGCTTTCTCGTTCACCAAAATAGTCACGATGTCGTTCACCCGATGCGCGCGCAGGTCCATTGCCAGATCGGAAAGCCGCGCCGCCGGCGTCCACAATGAGCCGTTCGGCTCGCCACTCGCCGCCGCCTGCGCGTTCTCCGCTTCGGTAACGTAGCGGTCCAGCGGCGACGGTTCCGGCGCTTTTTTCAGCCGCGATTTCTTGTCGTCGGCCGCCCCGATCGCCGCGACCATGGCCATTGCAAATAGGATGCGTCTCACTGAATTGCTCCGGGAACCACCACCACTCTGCCCTTTTCCACCACCTTGGCCCGAAAACTCCGGCCGCTGGATACATTCCGCACCAGCACCGTGGAACCCTTGGCCCCGTTCTGCTGAGCGCGGCCGTCCAGCACCAGGTGCGCTGCTCCGCTTTGCACTTCCACTTTGACCAGGTCGCCCCGAATGACGTCCGGCGCCGGCTCGATCTGATTCTTCAGAATCGGTGCGCCGCTCTTGATGCTCTGCCGCGAAATGAATCCCACCACTTCGTCCAGATTGCGCGCGATCAGCGCGTCCAGCGGAAAGTCTTCGTAGCTTTCCAGGCGCACCTGCTCCTGCTGGATCGGCTGTCCCACGGTGATGTCCGCGGTGGCGATCACTCGCGTCACATCGGCGACGATGCGCGCTCTCGCCCACACCCCGAATCTGCGATTCTGGCCGTACAGGACGTAACCCCGCCACAGAACCTCTCCACGAGGTCCGGACGGCGACGGGAGCTGAAGTCCGGAATGTGGAAACACGATTTCCCCCGCCGGAACCGCAGCCCTGCTCGAAGCCAGAATCTGAATCTTCGCGACCACACTGGCCATCGAAGCCTGCATCGCGGCGATCAAATCCTCCGGTCGCGGCGCAGACATGTTCCACGAAAAACACACATCCGGCAGCGATGCCACATCCAGACCGTGGACCTTCGCGATCCGCTCCAGTTCCACGGCGTGAAAAATGCGCCGGCTGCCAGCCAGCGGAGCATAGCCGATAAGGAGATCCTGCGGGAGAGGAGAGAACGCAGGAATCGCCGCGGCTAGATCGGAAGCGAGAATTTGTTCGTGAGTCACCGCATGGCAGCCATCCGGTTGGGTGGCCAAAGCCAGCATGAAAGGAATCTGCATCATTGCGTCACGTTATTCATCTGTTGATACATTTCGTCCGCCGCCTTGACCACTTTCGAGTTGGCTTCATAAGCGCGTTGGCTCACGATCAGGTTCACGAACTCCTGCACCACGCTGACATTGGATTGTTCGGTGTAGCCTTGCAGCAGCGTTCCCAGGCCCTCCGTGCCGCCCGGCGCGGCGACAATCGCATCGCCCGAAGCGTCCGTCGGCGTGTACAGATTTTGACCGATGCCGTTCAACCCTGCGGGATTCTGAAAATCCGCCAACTGGATCTGTCCCGCCACCTGCGCCGCCGTCTGGCCCGGCTGCGTGAAGCTCACCGTGCCGTCGGTCGCGATGGTGACGGATTGCGCGTTCTGCGGAATCGTGATCTGCGGGTTCAGCAGGTTGCCATCCGAGGTCACCAGCGCTCCATCGCGATTCAACTGAAAATTCCCCGCGCGAGTATACGCCAATTGGCCGGTCGGCTGGAGCACTTGAAAGAACCCGCGCCCCTGAATCACCACGTCCAGCGGATTTGAGGTCTGCGAAAAATCACCTTGCGTGAAAATCACTTCGTTCGACGACGCCCGCGTTCCCAACCCCAGTTGCAACCCCACCGGAACAGCCGACTGCTGGCTGGCCGAGGCGCCCGGTTGCATCATCGTCTGGTACAGCAAATCTTGAAACTGCGCGCGCCGCGCCTTGAAGCCAGTCGTGTTCGCGTTCGCGAGATTGTTCGCGATGTTGTCCACGTTGAGCTGCTGCGCCGTCATACCGCTGGCCGCGCTGAATAATGCTCGAATCATTTCAATCTCCTTCTTACGAACTCACCCGAGCGACTTCCTCGATCGACTTCTTCCCCATCTGCGTCGAAATGGCGATCGCCTTTTGCAACATTTCCGAATGACGCATCACCCCCACCAGCCGAACCGCGGATTCCGCGGCCACTACATTCGAGCTCTCCAGCTTTCCCTGCGCCACAGTCGTCCCGGTTGGCGTCGCTGGATTGGCGGCCGGAGACGCACGATAGTAGCTGTGCCCCACCTTGCTCAACTCGTTCGGATCCGTGAAATCTGAAATCTCTATCCGTCCAATCGACTGCCCGCTTTGCGATACCGCTCCTTGAGCATTCACCTCGATCGGCGCATTGGACGTTAGCTTGATCGTGCCGCCGCCCACCGCCCGCACCGGGTAACCCTCGGCAGTGGTTAATACTCCCTGCGCCGATACTCGAAACGATCCATTGCGCGTGTACAGCGGACCAGAGGGCCCCTCCGCCGTGAAAAATCCCCGGCCGGAAAGCGCGAAATCGACCGGGCTTCCGGTCGGGTCCAGCGTGCCTTGGCTGAAATCCGTCCAGTGTTTATCAATCATAGGGAGCTTGGTTCCGCCCCCCATCGACGCGTCTGCTTCTCCAAACACGCTGTAGAATTCTCGATCCAGCTTGTATCCCGCGGTAGTGGCATTGGCCAGATTATTGGCCAGCATATCCAGCGACTGGATGCGTGCCCGCAACCCGCTGGCGGCCGTGACTGCAATCGGGTCCATAGAGTTTGCGGGTGGCTAGTGCAAATTGGTCGCCAAATGTTTGGAACAACTTTTTTCTAAACTTTTCATCGCGATTCGCGAAATGATGGACGGCGTCACTCGGCCTGCCCCGTCAGTTTCCCGACGAACTCGGCGGAGCCCCGACGTTCGCGCATTCCTAACACGTTGAAAACGGATCGCCGCGATTTGGCTCGAAAGCTGCATCACATCAGGCTCTGTGACCGTCAGCGCTTCAGCCATCGCGCCTCCCGCCGCTCCCCCGGTGAAATTACCCGCCGCTGCCGGCGTCGACCAAAACACTTCCGCGCCTGCCGAAACCAGCTTCCACGCGGAATTCAACGGCGCGCAGTCCGGACAGCAGCCCGTTGCGCCAGGAAAACCCGCAACTCAGAAGCCAGGTCAAAAGCCAACCGCAAAGAATGACCAGAAGAGCGGCTCGAAGACGGAAACGGATCCGTCGCGCACCGCAGCCGTTCCCGTGTTCGAGCCAATCCTCGAGATTCTAGCGTTCGGCGATCCTCAGGCAGCCGCGCAGCTCGATGAGGGAGCTACCGCGCAGGATGCTTCGACCAGCAATCCTGCCGCATCCGATCCCGCAAAAGCCTCGGTCCCCTCGCAGGTCGTTTCGCTGGTTGGAGCCGCCGCCCAGCAGCTTGCCATTAAGCCGGCGACTGCAATGGCTCAACCGCAAGAGCAGGCCGCGCCGAAAGGACAGACCGCCTTCGCCTTGCAGCTTGCGACGTCGTCCATACTCAAGCAAGCAAATGTCGCCGCCGCCACTCCCGCCTCGCCCGGACCCAATGAGCCGCCGGCCCCCCAGCGCGACGCCGCGCCCGCACTGCTCTCCTCCGTAATCGTACAAGCCAAGCCAGCAGTGGACGCGTCCGCCCCAGCCGCTCCGAAAATCGAAGCTCTCTTCACTGCCGGCACCAGCGACTCTGCGCCGCGGCCGCAAAGCCAGACCGATACTCATACTGCTCCGCCCGCTCGTGTCGAACGGCCTTCCGAAATCCTGCCTGCCGAAGCACCCCGCGCACCCGTCAGTTCCCCGCGCGAAATCACGGTTCGTCTAGCCGACCTGCAGCAGCGCGCCACCGATGTCCGTTTCGTCGAACGCGCCGGCCAGGTGCATGTGTCCGTCCGCACTGGCGACGCCGAGTTCGCTCGAACCCTGCGCAGCGGATTGAACGACCTGATGACCCGCCTCGACCATGCCGGCATTCGCGCGGAAATGGCTCGCCCCGGCTCGGATGCGTCCTCGTTCAAGAACGATTCGCGTTCTTCATCCGACCAGCAAAACAGTTCCGGTTCCCGCCGCGACCAGAAAGAACGCCAGCCCAACGGAAATCAGCAGAACTGGATGAACGAGATGGAAGAGTTCCAGAAACAGTCCGATCCCAATGGAGAACCAACTTTATGAACGTTACGCCTGCAACGCTCAGCGCCATTATGCAGCCAGCCACTTTGCAACCGGCCAGTATTCAACGGGCGGCCGCTGCTACCGATCCGTCCTCGTCCAATCCAACTCAATCCAGCAGTCCCACGGCGATCGCGAATGAAACCACCTTTCTGCAATTGCTGGTCGCCCAGATCAAGAATCAGGATCCGACTCAGCCGACCGACGGAACTCAGTTTCTCAGTCAGCTCGCACAATTCAGCCAGTTGGAGCAGTTGATCGGGATCAAGCAGGACTTGGACACGTCCACCAAAACACCGGCCAGCGGTTCAACCGGTTCCACCCCACAGGCGAACGCCTGATCGAATAAGGAGATTCTCATGTCATCTTTTTCCACTGCTCTTTCCGGCCTTACGGCCGACAATCTCGCGTTGGATGTCGTCGGAAACAACCTGGCGAATCTAACCACCACCGGATACAAGACCAATGATGTTCATTTCCAGGATCTGCTCGATCAGATCAGCGGCGGAGCGCAGATCGGCGGCGGCGTAGGCATCCCCACCACTAACCGGATCTTCACGCAGGGATCGGTCCAGCCCACCGGCGGCCTCTTCGACGCGGCCATTCAAGGCGACGGATTCTTTCTGGTTCGGGACAGCGCCGGAAACTCGCTATATACGCGCGATGGAGGCTTCCACCTGGATAGCTCCGGAACGCTGGTCACCAGCACCGGTGAACGCGTTCAAGGCTGGACGGCCGCCAATGGCGTGGTCAACACCGGAGGCGCGACCGGCGACCTCATCGTCTCCCCGCAAGCCTTGCAAACGCCATCCGCGACCACTGCCTTCACGCTTTCCGCCAATCTCAACGCCGCGGCTGCCACCAACGACACCTTCTCTACACCCATTCAGGTGGTCGATTCTTTGGGAGCCACCCACACCCTGACCGCCACCTTCAAGAAGACCGGCGCCAACGCATGGTCGTATGACGTCGGAATTCCCGGTCAGGACCTCAAGAGCGGCACCGCCGGTTCGTTGTCCTCGATCGCCACCGGCAACATCACTTTCGACGCCACTGGCAAGCTCACCAGCCCGGCCGCCGGCGCTCCGGTCACCGTGAAGGCCACCGGTCTTGCCGATGGGTCCGCCGATCTCAGTATGGCCTGGAGTTTTTACGATTCCAGCGGAACTCCGTTGCTGACCCAGTTCGCGCAACCCTCGTCCGCCTCTGGAACCACGCAGGACGGAGTACAAGCCGCGCAGATCACCGGCGTCACGCTGCAGGATGGTGGAAATATCGTCGCGTCATTCTCCAGCGGAAAACAACTCATCATCGGACAGATTGCGCTCGCCAAGATCGGGAACCCCGATTCGCTGGTCTCGGTGGGCAATAACGATTACCGCCTTAGTGTCGATACCATCACCCCATCCGTCGGCGCCGCAAACACCGGCGGGCGCGGCAAACTTCTCGGCGGGGCCCTCGAATCGTCCAATGCCGATATAGCCACCGAATTCACCAATCTGATCGTGTTCCAGCGCGGTTACCAGGCGAACGCCAAAGTCATCACCACCCTCGACCAGGTCAGCCAGGACGTTCTGAACATCATCCGCTAAGCAGGTATGGAAATCTTTCAACAACTCTTCGCGGTGTTCTTCGTCCTCGCCGTTCTGTGCGCCTGCCTGTGGCTGTTCCGCAGAAATGGCTGGGCCCTGCGGACGCCTTCCCGGCGAAAGCGGTCCGGCCTTCCCCATCAGCTGGAGGTGCTCGAAGGCCTGACACTGACTCCGCATCATTCGCTCCACTTGGTGCGCCTTGCCGATCGAGTTCTGCTGGTCGGCTTGTCCCCGCAGGGCTGCAGTCTGCTCGACACGGCAAAAAGCACTGCGAGCACGGCGGAGGCGGAGGGCTAAGTGCTCCGCGTTCTCGTTTCTTTAATCAGCGCCGCCGCGATTGCCAACGCGGCGCCCGCGTCCATTTCATTGCCCGGCGTGACCGGCGCCACCGGAGGCACTCTCAGCCTCCCCATGCAGATCGTCGTTTCCTTGACGCTGCTGGTCCTGTTGCCCGCCGCCGTGATGTGCATCACCCCGTTCCTCCGCATCATCATCGTGCTGCACTTTCTCCGCCAGGCCCTCGGAACTCAGACCGCGCCCTCCAATCAGGTGCTGATCGGGCTCGCCATGTTCCTTTCGATTCTGATCATGCAGCCGGTCGCCTCCGATATCTACAACAAGGCGTGGGAGCCCATGGATCAGGGGAAGCTCACCGCCTCGCAAGCGTTCGACGAAGGCTCCAAACCGCTCAAAACATTTCTGGCTCGATTTGTTCGGGAGAAAGACGTCCAGCTTTTTGTGGAAGTCGCCAAAGCGCCCGCGCCGCGCACACCCACCGACCTGGGTCTCCAGGTCCTGGTTCCCGCCTACATTCTGTCCGAGCTGAAAGCCGGCTTCCAGATCGGCGTGCTCCTGTTTCTGCCGTTCCTGGTGATCGATCTGGTAGTAGCCTCCGTCACCCTCTCCATCGGGATGATTCAGCTTCCTCCCGTCATGATCTCAGCGCCCTTCAAAATTCTCTTATTCGTGCTGGTCGACGGATGGACGCTGGTCATAGGTTCACTGGTCAAATCTTTCTACTGAGGAGTCGTATGACACCGGAATCCGCAATTCACATCATCAGTCAGGCGTTCATGGCCGCATTCTGGCTGGCCGCTCCGCTCTTGCTGCTCGGATTCGCAGTGGGCATCGTGGTCAACCTGGTCCAGGTGGCTACCTCGCTTCAGGACGCGGCTTTCAGTACTTTCCCGCGCCTCGCGGCATTCCTGACCGGACTTATATTAATGATGCCGTGGATGCTGAAAAAACTCAGCGCCTACACCATCGCCGTCTTTTCTTCCATCAGCACCTATGCCCGCTGAGTTACGACTGGACCTGGGGACGCTGTACGCGTTCCTGCTGGTTCTCGCTCGCGTCGGCGGAACCTTCGTCTTCATTCCGCTGCCCGGCACTAAAAGCGGGCCTGACTTGGCGCGAGTCGTACTCTCGCTGTTCATGACCTTCGCCCTATTCGCGAGCTGGCCAGTGGTCCACGCCGAACAAATTAACGTCGCGACCATGATCGGATGGATGCTCTCCGAAGTCGGCTTGGGACTCGCGCTTGGCCTGCTGGCCGGATTCGTCGCCGAAGTCTTTCAGATGGGCGCGCAGATCATCGCCATCCAAGCGGGCTATAGCTTCGCATCCACCATCGACCCGAGCTCGGGAGCCGATTCCAGCGTCCTGATCACCATGGCGCAGCTCGCCTCCGGCATTCTGTTCTTCGCCACCGGTCTGGACCGTCAGGTCTTGCTGATCTTCTCTCACAGCCTGCAATCGCACCCGCCGGGAACGTTCGCGCTGTCGCAATCCATCGTCACGCAGGTCGCCAAAGCCGGATCGATCATCTTCAGCGGCGGATTCCGATTGGTGCTGCCTTTAGTCGCCTTGCTGGCGATGATCGATATTTCACTGGCGCTGCTGGCGCGATTGAACGCACAACTGCAGCTCATCACGCTCGCGTTTCCCATCAAGATGCTCACGTCCCTGGTCCTGTTCGCCTGGCTTATGACCATCTTCCCCCGGCTGTTCACAACCACTGCCGCGCCGCTGTTCGATCTCGCCCGCCGGCTGTTCGGATGACGCGCCATGGCGGACAAGCAGAGTAAGACCGAGAAACCGACCGCAAAACGGCTCCTCAAGGCGCGCGGCGAGGGCCAGTTCGCCACCTCCCGCGAAATCGTCGCCGCCACTCAGTTCTTCGTATTCGTCGTTTTTATGAGCACCGCCATCTCAGGCTGGCTCACCGCCGTCAAACAAACGCTGCGCACGTCGCTCGAAACCGCTTTCACCACGCAACTGGATATCGTCACCATCGTGCAGATCTCCAGCGGCTTGCTGAATCGCGTCTTCCTTCCGCTCGCGATCGCCGCATCGGTGGCCGCCGCCATTACCTTCGGCGTGCATCTCTACATCACCAAAATGGGTTTTAGCCTGAAAAAGCTGATGCCTGATTTCAAGCGCATGAATCCGGTCAGCAAGCTCCGTCAGATGGCCCAGCAGGGACCGGTCGGAGTCCTGCAAGCCGCGGTCATGCTGCTGGTCTTTGGTTTCACTGCGTATTCCATCGCGCGGCAAAATGCGGAAGTGTTTCTCTCCATCCCGTTTAGCTCCATGGAAACCGGACTCTCGATGGTCGCGTCCTCGCTCAAGGATCTGTTATGGAAAGCGGCGGCCGTATTCCTCGTCTTCGGATTCATCGATCTGGTCCGCCAGAAACGCCGCTACGACAAAGACCTGAAGATGACCAAGCACGAAGTCAAGGAGGAGGCGAAGGAATCCGAAGGCAGCCCGCAGGTCAAAGGGAAAATCCGCCGTCTGCAAAGAGAAGTTGCGCGCCGCCGCATGCTGAAGGACGTCGCCACCGCAACCGCCGTGGTCGTGAACCCAACCCACTATGCCGTCGCCATTCGTTATCAGCACGATTCCATGGCGACACCAATCATCGTCGCCAAGGGCAAAAATCTGCTGGCGCTGCGCATCCGCCAGATCGCCACCGATCATCAGATTCCGTTGGTGGAAAACCCGCCGCTGGCGCAAGCTCTTTACAAGTCCGTCGACGTCGGCCGCGAGATTCCGCCTCATCTATATCGCGCCGTCGCCGAAATTCTCGCCTACATCTACCGGCTCGCGAGAAGATAGTCGCAGGTCTTTGCGATACTTTGCGCCTTGCCGTCTTGGCGTCTTTGCGTGACTCCGGAACAATTACTGACGTTCTCCCAAATACGCCTGCTCCCACAACTCGACATTGCGCTCGATATTGCGCTTCGTCAGCACCCATTCCCGCTGCTCGCGCCATAACGCCGCGCGATCTGCCTGCACCAGATATTCGATCCGGTCCCGCCACGAGGATTGGTTGTTCTTGGCCGTGATCGGTACCTCTTCCGAATACGGGAGCACGTTCGAGGCGAGCGTGATCGCCCCCGCCATCGCATATTCGTAGTACTTGATGCAGCTCTTGTTGCGGTTGAAAGGATCGTCCACCAGCGGAGCGATCCCGATGTCCAGAGCCAGCTCGCAAACTTTCCGCGAATGCTCGCCGACATCGACCATGGGATGAAATTCATACTTCATCCCCGCCAGCTTGCTCAGGAGCCGCTTGACCGATTTGCCGAACGGCGACTGCTCGAACGCCCGGCCGCTCAACGTAGCATGGAACTGGTAAAAGTCGGTCAGCGTGTCTTCCGAACAAATCCCTTGCAGCACGAACGTGAACGGATACTTCTTTTGAGCGTCGCGAATTGCATCGAGCGCCAGTGCCAGATCGTAAAAATGAGTTGCGCTGCCGGTCCACCCAATCCGCACCGTCTCCGAGCGCGGCGCAACGCTCCACTCTTCGGGATCGACGCTATTCGGCAGAATCGCGACGTTCGGATTCCACTTGCGCAGATTATCCGCCAGCGTATTAGTCGTGGTGGTCACCAGGTCGGCTTGCTCCAGCAGGAACTGGTACAACTGGCCGCGTTCCTTCAATCCGCGGTAATTCAGGTTTTCCCGCGGTACTAAATCGAGCGCGTCGTCGGTATCGAAAACAATGCGGATGCGCTGCGCCTTGCACCACTCGATCAGCCGCTGGACGTCGGGATAGTGCGTCCGGAACACCACCAGCACATCCGGCGCCTGGTACGCCTCCACCTTGTCCGAAAAGATCTGCACCGTGTGCCCGCGCTGCCGCAAGTACTTGGCCGGAATCGCGGCGCGCCATTTAAAGCAGCCGCTCTCAGTTTCAGTGAGAAAAAAGATGTTCACGCAAGACCCATCATTATACTGGGACTGCGTCCCGCCCCGTACTAAGAACCAATATCCTCTACAAATCCAGAATTACATCGATATTATGTTGTTCGCACGCTAAGAAACATCCGTGCGGCGCGCATATTCATGAAAATACTCATTGTCGACGATAGCCGGACAATGCGAATGATCATCCGCCGAACCTTACGCCAGGCTGGTTACGACCACCACACTGTATTCGAGGCATCCAACGGAGTGGAAGCCCTCAGCACCATCCGCGAGTCCAGCCCTGACGTGGTGCTGTGCGACTGGAACATGCCGGAGATGTCGGGGATCGATGTGCTCACCACGCTGCGCGGGAAAGGCGTATCGACCAAGTTCGGTTTCGTCACCTCCGAATCCAGCGACGACATGCATTCGCGCGCGGTAAGCGCAGGCGCGGACTTCTTTGTTTCCAAACCGTTCACGCCCGAAACGCTGCAAACTGCTCTGGACCCCATTCTAAACACATGACTGCCTGGACCAGCCACGAATCACTAGGGGCCTTGCTCGGCTCGACGTTAGGCCGGCCCGTGAAGACCGCACCAGTGTCGAAACGCGAAATCAAGCCCGCCGATCTGGTCGCGGTTTACACTCACGATCAGCACATGCGGGCCGCCTTTGTGTGCGAACTGGCGTTGGGCGCTCATGCCGCCGCGGCGTTGCAGGTCTTTCCACCCAGTCGCGCCGCCAACAGTATTAAGGATGGCCGTCTGGAAGAGGATCTCCTCGAAAACCTGCATGAGGTCTTCAATATCTGCACTCAACTGATCAACGCGACCAGCCCCGTGCATGTCTCGCTCGCGTCGGTCTGCCCATTTCAGGAAGCGCCGCAAGCGCTGCAAGAGAGCCTGGCAAAGACGCCGATGCGCATGCAGGTGGAAGTCGACATCCAAGGCTACGGCCGCGGCCGGATGTCGCTCGCTCTCTTCGGCAGCGGCTCCTAGTCACAAACACAACGCGCTCCATCACTGTCGCGCCTCAACTGACGGCTTTGAGGCGCGACAGTAATGGAGCGCGTATTAGAGCACCGTCGAGTGCCGCTTCAGAATCTGTGGCAGGTTCTGCGAAAAAGTCGAACGAGCCAGCACCATGTCGCACCCGGCTTCCTGGGCCTGCTGCTTCAGTTCGCCCTGCACGTGCGATAGGTACCCGATCAGGCTGATCCCCTTGGTCTCTTCATTCGCTTTCAGCGTACGGACCAGATGCAGCGGGTCGATCGCGCCGCAGTTCAGATCGACGATGATCAGCGCCGGTTTCTGGCCGGCCTGATCCATGGCATCCTTCTCGCTCTTCACAAACACGATCGGCATCCCCGCACGCTTGGCGGATTCGTTGATTTTGACCGTGAAGAACAGGTCTTCGACCACGGCTAGAATTCTCTGATTCCCGTTGGGCATAGATCCATTGCGGACACAACTTGCGGTGGATAAACTCGATGTTACCATAGCGGTCCCGCTCACCAACCTTTCAGCCCAAGGATAAAACCCGATTGGCACAGCGCCGCCACGTGGGATTCGTATCTAGCTGGATTCAATGCACAAACAATTTCGCGATGCGGCGTGATGACTCCGTCACGGCGCTCGATCCTTGGGTTCGTTTGGTAATTTTACATTTCACCGGTTGGGCAGCGGAGTAATGTTATCGTAGACGCTAGTGAGCGCGACCAATCCTTTTGCGGACCCATTACGTTTTGAGCGGCGTGTCCCTGAATGCGCCGTCGTTATTTTCGGAGCCAACGGCGACCTGACCAAGCGCAAGCTGATGCCTTCGCTGTACCGGCTGGCCTATGAGCGCCGGCTGGCCTCGTCGTTCGCCATCATCGGCAATTCGCGAACGGCTCTTACCGACGACGCGTTTCGTGAAAAGATGCACGAGTCGGTCAAGCAGTTCCTGGAAGACAGCCCTTTCGACGAAGACCTGTGGACCAGTTTTGCGCGCAACCTGTACTACGTCGCCGGAGATCTGCAAGACGCCAAAGTGTATGCCGAAATCGCCGCGAAGCTGGCGCAGGTCGGGCAGAAAAACGCCCTGTTCTATCTCTCCACGCAGCCCAGCTATTACGAGCCGGTGGTCGAGTGCCTGGGAGCCGCAGGCTTAGCCAAAGCGCCTGCAGGAGCGTGGCGGAGGGTAGTCATCGAAAAACCCTTTGGCCACGATCTGGCCAGCGCCGGCAAATTGAACGATGCGATTCACAGCGTGATTCCGGAAGACGAGGTCTACCGGATCGATCACTATCTGGGCAAGGAAACGGTCCAAAACATTCTGGCGTTCCGCTTCGGCAACGGAATTTTTGAGCCGCTGTGGAACCGGCGTTACGTGAATCATGTCCAGATCACTGCAGCGGAATCGATCGGCGTGGAAGGCCGCGGCGGGTATTATCAGGAAGCCGGCGCGCTGCGCGACATGATCCAGAATCACCTGTTGCAGGTCACCTCGACCATGGCCATGGAACCCTCCGCTGCGTTCGAGCCCAACGCGGTGCGGGATGAACGCGCGAAGCTGCTGCGGTCGGTCAAGATCATGCACTCGGATGAAGTGCTGGTCAATGCGGTGTCCGGCCAGTACCGTGGATTCCGGCAGGAACAGGGCGTCGATCCGCAATCGCAGACCGATACCTACGCGGCGGTGACTTTCTTTATCGACAACTGGCGCTGGGCCGGCGTGCCGTTCTACATCCGCACCGGAAAAAAGTTGCCGAAGCGCACCACGGATATCGCCATCCAGTTCAACAATGCGCCGCATGCATTGTTCACGCCGACCAACGGCGGCCCGCCGACGCAGCCGAATTTGCTGATCATGCGCATTCAGCCGGAGGAAGGCATTTCGCTGCGGTTCCTTTCGAAACAGCCCGGCAGCGGCATGCGCCTGCGGCCTGTATCGATGGATTTCAACTACGGATCGAGCTTCGGCGAGCGATCGCCCACGGCGTACGAAACGTTGCTGGTGGACGCGATGTTGGGCGATGCAACGCTGTACACGCGCCAGGATATGGTGGAAGCCAGTTGGAAAGTGGTGCAGCCGATTCTGGACAACTGGTCGTCGCGGAAATTCGATTTTCCGAACTACGAGCCGGGCACCTGGGGACCGGTGGAAGCCGACACCATGCTCGCCAAGCACGGCCACCAGTGGAGGAACAGTTAAATGGGAACCGCCGTCGCCGTTCATCCTGAAAAAGTTTTGAAGGACTTGCGCGAGTTGTGGGCCGAACTGGGGCGCGATCAGGAAAGCGCCGGAGGCGTGCTACGCGCGTGTGCCATGACCCTGGTGGTGCTGGCCGAGGACGAGGCCGACGCGGAAGGCGTGCGCCAGACGCTGGGCGTGCTGATGCACCATCATCCCAGCCGCGCCATCGTGCTGCGGGCAACCGAAGGCGCTGCGCTCGACGCGCGCGTGTTCGCCGAATGCTGGATGCCCTTCGGCCGGAATCAGCAGATCTGCTCCGAGGGCATCGAAATGTCCGCCGACGCGGCCAATCTGGGAGAAGTCGCGCAATTGCTGGTTCCACTGCTGGTGCCCGACCTTCCCGTCGTCTTGTGGTGCCGCGGACCGCGTTTCTTTTCGACCCGATATTTCGATCCGCTGTTTCCGCTGGCGGATAAGATCATTGTCGATTCGGCTTCCGCCCCGAATGCAAAAGGAGCCATCGCTGTCTTGAAAGAAATGCGCTCGCGCGGGCATGCCATTGCAGATCTGGCGTGGACGCGGCTCACCGGGTGGCGCGAGTCGCTGGCGCACGTGTTCGAAGATTGCCCTGACCGGCCGGCTCTCATCCACGAGGCGCATATCCAATACGGAGGCGCGCTTTCCACCACCGTTCTGTACTGCGGCCGGTGGATCGAGCGAGCTATTCCGGCGTCGCGCGTGTCCCTGGACGCGACCGCCGTCGATCCGGGATTGCACAGCGTGACGCTGACGGGCGACAAACTGGAGATGACGGTGACCGCCAGCGGAGGCTCGCTCGAAGTTCGAAGCGGGAAATGTGTCTCCAAAGCGATGCTGCCGCCCTCCGAACCAGATGCGCTCATGAGCGAGGAATTGTCCATCCTGGGTGCGGACCGCGTCTTCGAGAGTGTGCTGGTTGACTGAACACTCTTAGCCACGAATGGACACGAATATACACGCATGGGAAAGAGAATCCTTATTCGTGTTCATTCGTGTGCATTCGTGGCCAGTTGAACTAAGATGAACCGCTACCCCGATGCGCGCGCGGCTGCGGAGGCTTGTGGGAAGCGCATCCTGACACTGCTGGGCGAGGCGATCGAACGGAACGGGCGTGCGACGCTCGCGATTTCCGGCGGATCGTCGCCCAAGTTGATGTTCGAATCTTTTGCGAAAACCACCTTCGCGTGGGATCGTTTGCATGTGTTCTGGGTGGACGAGCGCGGCGTCCCGCCGGACGATCCGCAAAGCAATTTCAAGCTGGCCAATGACGCATGGCTCGCGCCGGCGCGCTTCCCCGCCGCGAATCTGCACCGGATTCAAGCCGAATTGGACGCCGCAACCGCAGCCAAGCTGTACGTCGATGAAATCCGCGCGGCTTTGCCAGGCAAGACTCCCGAGTTCGACGTGATCCATCAAGGCATGGGACCGGATGGGCACACGGCAAGTTTATTTCCCGGCGAACCGCTGATCGAAGATCGCCAGGGAATTGCAGCCGCGGTATGGGTGGAGAAATTCAAACAGTGGCGGATCACGCTGCTGCCGGCGGTGCTGATCGCCGCGCGGCACACTGCCATGCTGGTCACCGGCGCCGAAAAAACTCCCGCACTCGAAGCCGTGGTCCACGGCATTTACCAGCCGCTGAAATTCCCTGCGCAAATCGTAGCGAGGCACGCTCGCGACGCGGCGTGGTTCCTGGATTTCTAGCATGCTCACACGTCGCGCCATCCTGCCGCTGTTCGGAGCCATACCGGTGACGCGCTGGCCCATCGAAATCGTCCCGCGCGCCAAAGAAACGCGCATCGTCTTTGGAGGCGATGTGATGCTTTCACGCTTCGTGGGGAGACTCGCACGGGAGCGGCGCGATCCGGCGTTGCCGATGCGCGACCTGGCGCCATACTTTGCCGCGGCCGACATTGCCTTCGTCAATCTGGAATCGCCTTTTTCCGATCGCGGGCGGCCGGTCGAAAAAGGGATGGTCTTCAAAGCTGAGCCGGAAATGATCGGCGGCCTGGAATTGGCCGGGATCGACGTGGTCTCGACCGCGAACAATCATGCGCGGGATGGTGGCGAATACGGTATCGAGTTCACCCTGGATTGGCTGGAGAAACACGGGATCGCGGCGGCGGGATCCGGCCGGTCCGAGGAAGCGGCGCACTCGGGCGTAGTGCTCGAACGCAATGGCTTGCGCTTCGGGTTCCTCGCCTACACCTTCGATCAATCCAACGGCAACTACACCGATTTCGATGAAAGGATTGCCGTGCTCGACGTCGCACGCATGCGCCGCGACGTGGCGGCGATGCGGACGCGAGCCGACGTCGTGATCGTTTCCATGCACGCCGGCATCGAGTACGCCGCGCGCCCGAATCAGCAGCAGGTCGCGTTCGCGCACGCGGCCATCGACGCGGGAGCGCGCGTCGTTGTAGGCCATCACCCGCACGTCGTCCAGCCCTGGGAACGCTACGGATCCGGGGTGATCTATTACTCGCTCGGCAATCTGGTCTTCGACCAGTTCCAGCGCGCGGAAACACAGCGCGGCGCGCTGGGCCAGGTTGATTTTTCGGGAGCCGCTGTCGCCCGAGCCGCGCTGCTTCCGGTCACGATCGTGCGGACCGTCCCACGGTTCGCAGACGCATCCCGCGTTTGAGCCAACCCAGGAGGACCAGCCCGGTTCCCAGAAGAAGTCCCGATCGGCCTTCCGGCGTGGCCTCGCCAACCATGAAATTGTCGATTTCGATGGTGTTGGGTGCTCCAGAAATTTGGAATCCGAGGACCTGAACGTCGCTGGTGACGCCGAAGAAGATGAAGTTGGGATTCGAGTTGGTGTTGAAGCCCTGGTTACTGGATGGATTGGTGGATGAAACAGTGACTGCTGCGCCGGAGTTGAGCGTCACGAGGTCGAAGGAAAACGCAGTGAAGTTGGCAGGAACTACGATAGTGAGAAAGAAGCCGCTGTTGACCCTGAGTCCTCCGGTCGCACTGCACCCGTTCGCGCAACTGGTCGTAATCGCCAACTGACTGGAATCGCCGTTTTGATCGGCGAATGTGACGCCGGTAAGCGCATCGGTGTAAGGCAGGGACCCGAGCATTCCTGTGGTGAAGTCTATGGTCTGAAAGATGTACCCAACCGTGTCCGTGCTGAATTGGGCATTGCCAGCGGTGCCGTTATAGAACGACGTAGTTGCGTAAGCAGGAACGAGCAACCCAACCCATCCCAACATGGAAATCATGAACGTGCGAGTCTTCATTTTGGTACCCTCCATGGGCATGCGGCGCCCACGGCCGGGCGTTGGACTCGCCTAAATCTTCATACCGAATCAGGTTTTCAATCTGTTTCCAAATTGGTAGCCGGAAGGGGACAATTATCTCTTTCTATCCAGGGCAAGATAACCCCGTACCGCCAAGCGCTAAGGCTAAGCCACTTTGGGCGGAGGCGGAGGCAACTCGCGAGCGGGACACACCGATTCGAACCCGGTGCGCTTGTGCGAGCCATCGCAAAAAGGCTTGTTGGCGGATTGTCCGCAGCGGCACAGTCCGATGGCGGTTCGTCCGGCGAGACCGAAGGTGTTGCCGTCGGAATCGTGGATGGTGAAATCGCCTTCAATGCGGATGGAGCCGTTATTAAAAATGGTGACTTTCGCTGACATTAAATCGATGCTAGCAGGTTCGCGCTGTGCGCACTCGCCTATAATGGAGAAACTTATGCGGTTGTGCGCAGTGGCTCTGGCCGGCGCCGCGATGGTTTGCGGGCAGCAGCCGCCGCTCTCACCGGAAGTCCTGCAACTTTCTCGAATTCGCGAGCGGGTACTTTCGACGCTGGCGCGCCAGCCAAACTACACCTGTGTAGAAACAGTGGAGCGCTCGCACCGCAGCGCCGCGACGCGAAAATTTCAGTTGCTGGACATTATTCGACTCGAAGTCGCGCTGGTGGATGGCAAGGAAATGTTCGGGTGGCCCGGCTCCAAGAAATTCGAAGATACCGATTTGCGCAACATGGTCAGCACGGGAGCCATCGGCAACGGCAATTTCGCGCTGCACGCGCAGTCGATCTTTGCGGGCAACCATGCGAGCATCAAATACTCCGGTGTGGAGCCGGATGCGGTCCGCTACGACTTTCGCGTGCCGGTGTTCCTAAGCGGCTATAACCTTCGCACGCAGAACGGCGAAGCGATCGTCGGGTTTCACGGCTCGTTTTGGGCGCATCCGAATTCCCTCGACCTGCTGCGGGTGGAGGTGATCGCCGACGATATTCCGGTCCGGTTAGGGCTGGCGGAGGCCATCGATCGTATGGATTATTCCCACATACGGATCGGCGAAGGGGAATTTCTGCTTCCCGAGTTGAGCGAATTGACTATGGTGAACCTGAACGGATCGGAAAGCCGCAATCGCGTTCGATTCGCAGGGTGCCGGCAATTTTCAGGCGAATCGGTCCTGACGTTCGGGGATGCGCCCGCATCGGGAGAGCCGCCGGCGCCGCTGGCGGAGATCGAGTTGCCGCCGGATCTGACCTTGCACTTGACGCTGCTCGGCGATGTCGACACCAAACTCTCCGCGGTGGGCGATCCGGTGCGCGCGCGGCTTGAAAACGATCTGCGGCACAAGGGGCAGGTGCTGTTTTCGAAAGGCGCCACGGTGCTCGGAAGGGTCACGCGGATGGAGCGGCACGAGAACTACATCGAAGTGGGCCTGGAGTTTTTCGAGATCGAATCGCACAGCGCGCGCGCGCAATTACGTGCGAAGCTGTTAGAAGTAGTGGGTGCCGACCCGCTGTGGAGGCAGCCTCGAAGGATCGGGGCGCTGGTGCCCAAGCCGGGTGAAGGGCTCATTCCACTCAGCACCACACGGCCGCGCCTGATGCATGGCATGCTCATGTTTTGGAGAACCTAGATCGTGATCCATTTGTCGAATGAGACCGGAGATCTGTTTGCGCAGGCGTTCGGCTTCGCGCAGAAGCAGGTACGCAAGCTGATCGAAAAGAACCCCGGCTTTTATCCGCTGTACACGCAGAACGGAATCTGGAAGCACGAAGGTCCGGCGTGGACCCACTGGTGCGACGGATTCCTGCCCGGCATGATGTGGATGTTCCATAAGCACGCGCCGGCGGATTCCACCGATTCGAAATTCTGGCTGGAGCACGCGGTCAAGTACTCCAAATCACTGGAGCCGCGCAAGCACGATCGCGAAGTGCACGATCTGGGCTTTCTGTTCCTGCCGACGTATTACCGCTGGTACAGGCTGACGAAGGATCCCGCGGTGCGCGAGGTTTTGATCGAAGCGGGCAGGACGCTGGCGCTGAGCTACAAGGAAAAGGGCCAGTATCTGCGCTCGTTCGTGGCGGACAATTCGCTGATGATCGACGTCATGATGAATGTTGGAATCATCTTCCTTGCCGCGCGCGAAACCGGCGACCGGCGGCTGCGCGACATCGCCATGCGGCATTCGATGACCACGCGCCGCGTGCTGGTGCGCGGCGACGGCTCCACCGCGCACGAGGGGATTTTCGACACCGATACCGGCGAGTTCGTGAAACAGACCACGCACCAGGGTTATCGCGGCGATTCCTGCTGGTCCCGCGGCCTCACTTGGGCGCTGTACGGATTCACCACCTGCTACGAATACAGCCGCGATCCGCATTTCTTGGAAACGGCACAGGCCTGCGCGGATTACTACATCTCGCATTCGCCGGCGGATGGAATTCCGCCCTGGGATTTCAACGCGCCGGTGGAAAATCGGACGCTGCTCGATTCATCTTCGGCCGCCATCTGCGCGGCCGGACTGCTGCGCCTGTGCCGGCTGGAACCCGATTCGCTGAAGGCCCACCTGTACTGGTCCACCGCCGTGCAGATGCTGAGCGCGCTGTGCCAAAAGCACCTGGCCAAGTCTGAGCCGAGATGGGAAGGCATCCTGCGCGGCGGCGTGTACCACGTGCATAAAGGCCTGGGCGTCGACGAATCCGTCATGTGGGGCGAATATTTCTTCTGCGAGGCACTCGAACGTGTCTTGTGGTGAGACTCGAGGTGTTCGAAGTGCGCTGCATAGCATTTCTGATGCTCGCGATCGGAGGCGTCGCCAACGCTCAAATCGCGGATGAAGACCGGGACGTGAGCTGGAAAAAGCTACTCCCCAACATTCTCAACGACCAACGACGGATCTGGACTTACCCCGTGCGCCTCGCCGAAGGGCACGACCTGCTTCCCACCGCGATGTTCGGTGGAGTGACGGCCGGTCTGGTGTTCGGAGCCGATGCGCCGGCCGCCCATTATTTTCGCAATACGTCCACATTCCACGGCTTCAACCAGGTGTTTACCAGCACTGCCACGTCGCTGGGCACGTTGATCGTTCCGGTCTCGTTCTACGCGGTAGGGCTGATCCGGAAAGATACCAAGGCGCAGAACACCGCCCTGCTCGCGGGTGAAGCTGTGGCGGATGCCGAAATCGTGACGGAAATTCTGAAGCCCGCGGTCGCCCGGGTGCGGCCGAGCGCACTCGCTCCCAACGCGAATTTCAGGGACACCTGGGCGGAAGGAGGGAGCCGCTTCTCGGCGGATCACAACAGCTTTCCTTCGGGCCACGCCATCGCGGCATTTTCTGTCGCGACCATCATTTCGCGGCGCTACAGGAACCATCGATGGGTGCCATTTGTGGCCTACGCCGCAGCGGCCACGGTCGGATTTTCCAGGCTGACGCTAAATGCGCATTACCTGTCCGACGTGTTTGTAGGTGGCGCTCTGGGGTACTCGATCAGCCGCTTCGCGGTGCTGCGGCAGTAAGGTTAAAGAGGCTGCAGAAGAACTCTCAATACGCATACTCTTGCCATCGCTGGGGGGCGGACCCCCTGGTCCGCGGCCGATCCCCCGATCGGCCAATCCGCGTGTCCGCCGACCTGATCTTATTGACGAGAAGCGCGATCAGGGGATCGCGCGCGGACCAGGGGGTCCGCCCCCCATAGCCGCGAAAATCTACCTGACTTGAGGTTTTCCGCAGCTTCTGAGGCTTGCTCCACGCTATTGAGCGCCGCGGCCGAACAGCATGGTCTTGGCGGTATGAAAAATAATGTACGCATCCAGCGACCATGCCAGGTGCTTGATGTAGTACAGATCGTACTCCAGCTTGATCATGGTGTCCTCGATGGTGTCGCCGTACTTATGGTTGATCTGGGCCCAACCGGTGATGCCCGGCTTCACGCAATGCCGCTGGCGGTAATACGGGATTTTCTCCTGCAGGACGGCCACGAATTCAGGACGTTCCGGCCGCGGTCCCACCACCGACATTTCGCCGCGAATCACGTTGAACAATTGCGGCAGCTCGTCCAGACGAAGCTTGCGCAGCCACCGGCCTAGAGGCGTGATCCGCGGATCGTCCTTGGCGGCCCAGATCGCTCCGGTTTTTGCTTCCGCGTTGGCGTTCATCGACCGGAATTTGTATATAGTGAACGGCGCGCCGTTGAATCCGACGCGTTGCTGCCGCAAAAGAATCGGCCCTGGAGACGACAACCTCACCAGAATCGCGACAATGAGCATCACCGGCAAAGCCGGGACCAGCACCAGCAGCGCCATGGCAAAGGAATACGCGGATTGAATCGTGATGCTTTGCCCGCGGGGACCCAGTTCCGCGGAAAAGATCAGTTGGGATGGCCGCAAATCGCGCGTCGATACGCGCCCGAACACCGCCTCGTAGGTGGTGCTGGCTTCCTCCACGTGAATGCCGGAAAGGCGCAGTTCCAGCAAACGCTCCACCGGCAGGTTCTGGCGCCGCTCGGTCATCCCCACCACGATGGCGTCCGGCTTCTCCTCCGAAACGACGGTATCCAGATCGGCCACCGATCCCAGCCGCGTCGCTGCGCACAATTCCAGCGGACCGCTCGGATCGTTATCCAGATATCCGACCGCTGCCAGACCGAGCTCCGGGCGCTCGAAAATACGCTGAATAATGTCCTGAACCGCGCGCGACGATCCCAGGAATAGCAGTCGCCGCGCGCCCACCGCTTTCAAAAGAACCGTGGTGAAGGTGAGCCTCCACAGCGGAAGCACCACCAGCGCGCCGACGCTGCCATACACCATGGTCCATTTCGGCAGCACTAACGTGTTCCACCGCCCATAATTGAGCAGCGCCTGTACCAGAAACGCTACTCCGATGACCAGGCAATACTGCTGCACCAGCGCGATCTGGGAACGTGAGCGATAATCCTCATACAGATCGACGAAGTACATCACAATCAGGATCAGCAGGGTGATCAGAAGGATGCCCCACAGGCCGTTATCATCCAGCAGATAAATGTCTGGAGCGGCATCCACAGTGACGTACACCGCCAGCAGGTAGCACGAGAAGATGAGGATCGCTTCGGAAACGATCAGCGCGACAATTGCGCTTGGAATGGAAACTTTGAAGAGCCGGATCACGACTTCTTAGGGGGAAACGGCGATTTCCTAGCCTAACATAAACTTACGGGCGCCGTCCCGGCGCGAACTTACCTGCGCAGTCCCGGCGCGCCGATTCATCGCTTTCGTAGACTGTATTCGTGTTCCACTGCCGGCGAGCGCTCCGCTCCCAGCAGGGCGCGGTTCAAACGGTCCAGTTCCGAAAGCGCCGTGAGCGACTGCGAAACCACCACGGCGACCTCGAACCCGTGTGCGGTGGCAATGGACCCGGAGACTTCCCCGAGCAGTAAGATATCGGCGCCGGTCACCATCACGGGCGAACCGGCGGCGAGTTCGGACGGGAGTTCCAGCCGGACTGCGCTTCCCGAGATTTCGATGACGGATCCTTCGATTTCGCGGCGGGGTGGGTCGCCTAGTACGGTCAGCGTGACGGGTTCATGGGCAGTGATGGGAAGGTCTCGACGGAGTGCCACACCCTTCTATCGTGCCAGCGGCAGGTACTCTTTAGTTTTTATTTCGATTTTCGAAAATCAGCGGCGCTTCCATAGTACTGGCGGCGCGGCAGTTCCACGCTTTCCGCCTTTGATGCCCGAAAAAGACCTCCGGTTCGGGATTGAATTAATCGGCCTACAATGAAAGAGTGCCGATGTCCCGCTTGATCGCCGTCGCATGCGCTGCGGCGGCGCTGCAGGCCGCTCCCTCGATTTTCCCGCTCAAAGACATCCGCGCCGGGCAGCACGGCGTCGGACGAACGGTTTTCTCCGGATCCAAAGTCGAAGAATTTCAGGTGGAGATCCTGGGGGTTCTCGAAAACATCGGTCCCAAGCAGTCCATCATTCTCGCGCGGCTCAAGGGCGGACCGCTGGAACAAACCGGGGTCATGCAGGGAATGAGCGGATCTCCCGTGTACATCGAGGGACGGCTGGCTGGGGCGGTCGCGCTTGGATTTCCGTTGGCGAAAGAGCCCATCGCCGGCATCCGGCCGATCGAAGAGATGCTGCGTATCGAGCCGGATGTGAAGACGGCTGGAAGACGCAGCGCACGGGCCGGCAACGCGCGGCTGGAAGAAATAGCCACGCCCATTTCCTTTTCCGGATTCACCGCCGCGACGCTGGATTATTTCGGCTCGAAATTGAAAGATCTGGGCCTTGACCCGCGCCAGGGCGTTTCGGGGGGTGGTAATCCCGGCGATAAACTGGGCGATCCGAGCAAGATTGAACCCGGTTCCATGATTAGCGTTCAGTTGATGGCGGGCGATTTGAGCGCCGGTGCTGACGGCACGGTCACCTGTATCGACGGCGATCGTGTGTATGCATTCGGACACCGCTTTCTGGCGGCCGGCGCAACCGCGATGCCTTTCGCGCGCGCCGAAGTGCTGGCGCTGCTGCCCAATCTTTCCTCGTCGTTTAAAATCTCCGCCGCGCGCGAATGGATGGGAACCATCACTGAGGATCGCAACACGGCCATTTCCGGACTGATGGGACGCCGAGCACCGATGGTTCCGATGGAAATTCACGTCGGCGCGAACACCTATCGTATGCGCATGATTCAGGATCGCGTAATGACGCCGCTGCTCGCCCAGATGGCGGTGTTTTCTTCCATTGACGCAACGGAGCGTTCCGTGGGACCTTCCACGTACGCGATTCGCGGACATATCGATTTCGAAGGCGGCACGGTGCGTCTCGACAACGTGTATGGAGGCGACATCGGCGTGGGCGCGATCGCCTCGATGGGCGTCGCGACGCCGCTCGCCTACAGCCTTACCAGCGGATTCGATGCGTTGAAGCTGAAGAACATGGTGGTCGACGTCGCGCCGGTCGATCGCCGCAACCAGATTCAGATCGCCGATCTCGCTGCGCCGCGCCAGGTTCGGCCTGGAGCCGACCTGGAAATCATCGTGGGCTTTACCGGCGAAAATGGAGCGGAAAGTTCGAAAACGGTGCATTATCGTGTCCCGATCGGAGCTCCGCCAGGGACGTTGTATGTTACGGCGTCCGATGCCGCCTACACCAATATGCTCGAGTTGCAGGCGGCGATGGGAACGCCGGCGCATTCGGCTGCGCAGGTGCTCGATTTTCTGAACAGCCTGCGAACCAGCACGAAAACCTACGTCCGCGTGTGGCGCATGGACCCGGCGTACACAGTGGAAGGACGCGATTTGCCCGACCCGCCGCCTTCGCTGGCCATGATCCTGGGCCGCGCGCAGGCGTTCGGTTCCAGCCTCAATTGGCGCGGATCGAAGGTGACTGAGATCGAGATCCCGGCGCGAGAGAGCGTCGTCACCGGATCGAAGACGGTGCAAGTCGAGGTGAAGGAATGACGGCCTTGCAGCCTGCCGTCGGGACCCGGTCGCTACGCTCGCGGCTCGGTGCAGCAATTTTTCTTTTTTCCGCCACCGCTTTCGGAGCAACCACCACGACCTGGGAGATGAACACTTACCAGGATTTTCTTCGCGGCCGGATGAGCGGACTTTCGCTCACGCGCGATGGACAACTGGTGCTCGGTCCGAAAGTGGAGACGCTGTTCACCTCGGATCAACCTGAAATCTGGAGCGTCGCGGCGGCGCCGGATGGCTCGCTGTACCTGGGAACCGGCAATCGCGGGCGGCTGTTCCGACTGGACCCGTCCGGAAAAAGTTCCGTAGTGTGGACCGCCGACCAGCCTGAAATTTTCGCGGTCGCGGTCGATTCCAAAGGCGTCGTGTACGCCGGTACATCACCGGATGGAAAGGTTTATCGGATCGAGAACGGCGCTGCCTTGGAGTATTTCGATCCAGGCGCGCGCTACATCTGGGCGCTCAAAGCCGCCGCTGACGGCGCGTTATTCGTGGGGACCGGAGACCAGGGCAAAGTTTTTCGCGTCACCGAAAAAGGACGCGGCGAGGTTTACTACGAGACCGGCCAGGCGCACGTCACCGCGCTGGCCATCGATCGCGAAGGCCGTCTGCTCGCCGGAAGCGAGCCCAACGGGATTCTGTACCGCATCAACGCACAGCGAAAGGCGTTCGTGCTGTACGACGCGAATCTGCCCGAGATCCGCGCGATCGTGCCTGCGGCCGACGGGTCTATCTACGCGGCTGCGCTGGGCGGCAGCGTCGCTAAACGCGTTGGCGCTGCCGGATCGACGCAGACGATCGCGACTCCGTCCGTCACCGCGCCGCCCATCAGCATCACGGTCACCGACGCCCAGCAGGGAGGCATCGCTCCCGGGCCCAAGCCCGAAGCTCCCCGGCCCGCCGCGACTCAGCAAGTGCCGGCGTTGACTCCCGTCACCACGGGCGAGACCGCCGGTGTCGAGAGATCCGCGCTGTATCTAATCCATCCCGATAACACAGTGGAGACACTGTGGAGTTCGAAGGAAGAGAATGCCTACGATCTGGTGCTCTCCGGATCCGATCTGCTGTTCATCACCGACGCACAAGGACGGATCTACCGGCTGGATCGCGCTCGTAAACCGACGCTGGTCGCACAGGCCAATGAAGGCGAAGCCACGCGGCTGATGGCATCGTCCAACGGTCTGATCGCGACCACCGGAAATCTCGGAAAAGTTTTGCGAATTGGCGCGGGCCCCGGCGCCAGCGGATGGTTCGAATCGCCGGTGCACGATTCGGGAAGCGTCGCGCGGTGGGGACGGCTGAGCTGGCACGGAGAACAAAGCGGAGTCGCCTTTCAGACGCGCGCCGGCAACTCAGCGCGTCCGGATGCGACCTGGAGCGAATGGGCCACGCTGTCCGGCCCCACCATAGCGAGCCCCAACGCGCGCTATATCCAATGGCGCGCGGAATTTTCGAGCCCGGCCGCGGCCATCGACAATGTGACCGTGGCCTACCTTCCGCAAAACATGCCGCCGACTGTGCGCAGCATCAATGTGACTACGCAGGCTCCCAAGTCCGGGGCGACGACTGCATCCGGGTCCAACGCGAGCTACTCGATCACTGTGACGGATTCGGGCGAAACTTCGAGCGCGGCGGGCACACCTTCGCAAACGCTTTCGCGCGCGGCCGGGCAGCAGATCCAGATCGCCTGGCAAGCGGACGATCCGGATGGCGACAAGCTGCTTTTCTCGCTGTATTTTCGCGGCGAAGACGAGCGCGAATGGAAACTCCTGCGCGCCAACATGACCGAGAACACCTATCTTCTCGACGGCGACGTGTTCGCCGATGGACGCTACTTCTTCAAGGTGACCGCGACGGACCGGCCCTCGAATCCTATCCCTCTTGCCCGCGAAGCGGAACTGGTGAGCGCGCCTGTGTTGATTGACAACACGCCCCCGGTGGTCGTCGCCAGCGCACCGCGCCGGAACGGTTCGTCCGTCGAAATCGACGTCGATGCCGAGGACCGCGGTTCCGCGCTGCGGCGCTGTGAATATTCCATCGATGCGGGACCCTGGACACCGGTAGAAGCCGCCGATGGAGTCACCGATTCCCCCGCGGAACGTTTCAACATCCGGCTCGGAGGATTTCCGCCGGGCGAACATCTGGTCGTAATACGGGCATATGACACTGCTGGTAATGCGGGACTCGCAAAAGTCGTCGTACGCTAGAATTACTTAGGATTTTTTTCCGGGATTTCCGGGCACCTCAGCAAAGTTTTCCGACACTCATTCGTCATTTCGAACCCCTTGCACGCACCCTCATCCACTTAGCGCGACGCAACGTTACATTGCGGTCCTGGTACAGATGGTACGCGCATTGCCAGTACTTTTTCGCTCGTAGTTCCAATTTAATAAACGGAGTCATATGACTACAGGCTTCATAAGCGAGGATGAATGCGACAGAACCTAGTGGTTGTCGCCCCGGCGCTGGCGCTATTGGCGCTGCTTTGGGGGATTTTTTTAGGGCTTTGCTACGCGCGAGCGCGGCGCATTCCACGATGCTGGAAATGCGGCGCCCGCAAGGTGCAGCGCTCCCGTTTCCGGGGATTTCTGGACGGGGTGGCGGCCTGCTGGCTGCTGAGTCCGTTCCGGTGCACTGGGTGCCTGACGCGGTTTTACGGCTTGCGGATTCACCGCAGTTCCGTCAGCCGGTCGTTCTGACCGGCTTCGGTCGAGGGTTTTCATTTTAATCGGCGAATTATTTGCGGGTTTTCCGCGTGGAGGATGGGTGTGCGCGCACCGGGCAATTGTCCACGTTTTATTTAACGTCAATTTTAAGCAGGAGGAAATTTTGTAATGCGACGAACCATTGTATTAATTTCGGGCTTGGCGATGGCGGGAATCAGCGCTTTCGCCCTTCCCGCTGCGTGTAACACTGGCACCTATACCTCATATGTCGCCCTCGGCTCCACCGGCTGTACTGACGGCGACGCCACCTTCAGCAACTTTAGCGGCCTCAATTTCCAGAATTTCGGAATTTCCGGCCTGACCACCGACGAAATCCAGGTCATCCCGGGTGGGACCCTTCTGGCCCCAACCCTCACCTTCCTCTATCTCAATGCGACCGGCGCACCCACTCCCGTCACGGTCAACGTCAACGGGCAGCAATTCGCGATGGGCTTCAACTATTTGATGACCCTGAGCGGAGCAGTGCTCCGTGACATTCAGATGGATTCCGTATTCAACAACACCACTCCCGGAAGCGTTAGTGCGACGAAGGGCGCGCAGTTGCAGACCGGAGGGACGGTCTTCACCTCCACCGTGAACGATCAAGGCGCTAACAACGCCTCGGCCAATCATGTTGGAAATGTGGTTCCGACCAGTGGAACCGGAGTGTGGGTGATTACCGACGGCGTTTCGCTTCAAGCGCAGTCCGGTGGAGTGGCGACACAGACGAGCTTCGAGAATCTGTTCATTCTGGACCAGATCACCACCAACACGCCGGAGACCGCCACCATGCTGATGATGGGGACCGGCTTGATCGGCCTGTCGCTGCTCTCGCGGCGGAGGCGCGGGTCGCGGCACGTTGAGTTTAGAGAATTGAACTTGAAGAGCTAAGTTTCCAGCCTTTGACGGGCGCGAACAGTCGCGCCCGTTTTCCCCGATGGCCCTGGTGATCCACTCCCTGCCGCTCGTGGTTCTGTGCTCTACTTTGCAACCCGATCGCGTGACACCGAACCGCGAACGCAAGTGAGCGGGTTCACCGCATTTGGGCCACTATCGGGCCGCGATCAGTCCCATGAACATGTTGAAGAACGCGAGCCCGGTGATGGCCATCGCGAAACCTGCGGCGACTTGCCAGATGCGCTCCATCGCCGCCGAAATCCCTGGAGTGCCTGTAATCACACCGATCACGAATCCTCCCGCCAAGCCACCCAGGTGCGCCGCCCAATCCGTTCCTGGAATCAGACTGAGGACCAGGCCGTAGATCGCCCAGCGGACGTAGAACGAGCGAATCGCCGATCCATAGGAAGACCGGTCGCGGACGCCGACCGCGATCATCGCGCCGATCAGGCCGAAAATCGCCGCCGACGCTCCCACCGAAGGCGTCCCCGGAAGCAGGTACATACTGGCCAGGAATCCGGTGATGTTCGAAACGAAGTACATCAGCAGAAACCGGCTGGTTCCGTACATCTCCTCCACTTGAGCGCCCAGGTCGAACAGCACCCACATGTTCATCAGGATGTGAAGAATCCCGCCGTGCAGAAATCCCGCAGTGATCAGCCGCCACCACTCGCCGCCCACGATACGCGGCGTGTATTTTGCGCCGAACAGAAGCAGTGTCTGTATGTCCGGATCCGATCCGCCGCCGCGCAACACCGTGGCGATGTAGAAACCAGTGTTGATCAGCATGATCACCACCGTGACGAACCGGGCGTGCGGGATCAGCCCGCCCAAGGCATCGGACGGGGTCTTGCTCACGTAGGGCTTAGGAGCCACCTCGGCGTTGCAGTAGGGGCAAATCTTGTCGTCTGTTGTGATGAATGCCCGGCATTGCGGGCACATGCGGCGCTTATCCACTGGCTTCATTGTAGCGGGTGCCCTCCAGGGAGCCGCCCGGCTTGTAGTCCCATATAACCCCGGATTCGTTGCTACAATCAAGAGCGCAGTGCGCGATGAGGTCCGAGCAACAACTTCGCGATGAAATTATCCAGGTCGGACGTTTCATGTTCGACAAAGGCTGGATCGCCGCCAACGATGGCAACATCACCATCCGTCTGGACGACGACCGCGTGCTCGCCACGCCCACCGGCATTTCCAAAGGGTTGATGCACGCCGACGACTTGATCGTGTGCGATCTCAAGGGCGAAAAGCTGTGCGGCCAGCGCGAGTGCACCAGCGAACTGGCCATGCATCTCACCATTTATCAACTGCGCGAGGATGTCCGCAGCGTGGTGCATGCGCACCCGCCCGTGGCCACCGGATTCGCGGCAGCCGGACGCGCGCTCGACATGGCGCTGCTGCCCGAAGTGGTGATTTGCCTGGGATCCGTTCCGCTGGCCGATTATGGATTGCCGGGAACGCCCGCGCTTACTGAGGGAATGCTCCCGTACATCCCTAAATACGACGCGCTGCTGATGGCGAATCATGGGGCCGTGAGCTACGGCGAGGATGTGTTCCAGGCGTTCCACCGCATGGAAACCGTGGAGCATTTCGCGCGGATCACTCTGGTGGCGGAGCTGCTGGGCGGCGCAAAAGTCCTGCCTAAAGTTGAAGTGCAAAAGCTGTTCGATTCCCGCCCGCGCTATCACGTCAAGTCGCGCAATCATTTCGAACCCGGCGCGCCCATGACTGCCGAAGATATGCCTGAGCCCAGCGACAAGATCGAAATGACCCGGGAACAACTGCTGGCGATTATCGATGAGGCGCTGAAGGTGCGAGGGGTATTTTAAGCGGATCGTCCACCTGGACCTCCCCGCCCCTGCGCCTCCCGGTCCGGAACGCGAACAGGAAGCCGGCCAGAAAGAATCCGGCGATGTACTTCATGATTTCGGCGCCGATGTAAACCTGCTGCAGCGTGAGATAGCGCGTCATCGGTCCCAGCGCCGTGCTGCCCGGCGGAAAATCCGTTTCCTTGCCGCGATACGCGAGTTCCGTGGTCACGCCTGAATACTGAAACACGACCATCACCAGCATCACCACGCTCAACAGCATGGGCAGAGGACGCCGCTGCGTTCCCAGAAAAAGGCAAACCGCGAGCCCGACGCCCAGGCCCAACTGGACCTGTTCCCATTTTTTGAGCAGGAACCGGCTCTGCTCGGCCGCGGCGTGGCGCAGCAGCATCTCCATATTTTCGTTTCCCAGATCCTTGGCCATCTTGGCCGCCGCCGGATGCGGCACACTCAGCACGATGTTGGGAGCCCGCAGGCTCAAGATGGATACCGTTGCCATGAAAGCGCAGCCGGCGATCCATGCGCCCAGTAGAAATGTAGCGATCCGGCGAGTATGCACTTCTTTCTAGTTTGCCTTAAGAAAGAACGAATCAGGTGATCAGCCCAGCACGCCGCAGCAATGCGTCCGGATCGGGATCGCGTCCCATGAACGACCGGTACAGCAGCGCCGGATCCTCGCTGTCGCCGCGCGCGAGAATCTTTTCACGGTAATCGCGACCGGTCTTTTCATTGAACACGCCTTCCTGGCGAAAGCGCGTGAACGCGTCCGCATCCAGCACCTCGGCCCACTTGTAGGAATAATATCCCGCGCCGTATCCCACCGGACTCGCGAACAAGTGCGTGAAGCCGGTGATCATGGCGTAATCTTCGGGCAGCGGCGCGGCCGCGAATTTCTGCAGAATGTCGCGCGAAAACGCCAGCACATCTTGCGAAGGTTCCCATTCCCGATGCAGCGCCAGATCCACAAACCCGAACCCAAGCTGCCGCATCTGGGCGTTCGCGGCGCGGAATGTTTTCGCGCGGCGCATCTTCTGGAACAGATCGTCTGGAATCACTGCGCCGGTTTCATAATGCCGCGCCAATAAATCCAGCGACTGGCGTTCCCAGCACCAGTTCTCCATGATCTGCGACGGCAATTCCACAAAATCCCACGCCACGCTGGTTCCGGAAAGGCTGCGCACTTCCACGCGGCTCAACAGATGATGCAGCAGATGGCCGAATTCGTGAAAAATCGTCTCCACTTCGCGATGCGTCAGCAGCGCCGGCTTGCCATCCACGGGCGGCGTCAGATTGCCGCAGATCAAGCCCAGGTGCGGCTCGTTCTTCACCGGATTCCCGGTGATCAGCGTATCCATCCACGCCCCGCCGCGCTTGTTTTCGCGCGGGTACCAGTCGGCGTAAAACGATCCGAGATACTGATTGCTGGCAGTGTCGTGGATCGCATAGCAGCGGGCTTCCGCGTCCCAGGCCGGCACGCCCTTTTCCTCACTCACGCGAATGCCGAGAACTTTACCGAAAATCTCGAACATCCCCGCCACGACGCGTTCCACTGGAAAATACGGGCGCAGCTCTTCTTCGTCGAAATCGTACAAAGCGGCGCGCTGTTTTTCGGACCAATAGCCGATGTCCCACGGCTTTAGCGTCTGTTTCGCGAACGCTTCCAACTCCTGATTTTCCCCTCGAAACCGCTGGTCGGTCTTCTGGCGGAGATCTTCGATGAACTGCTGCGCGCGGTCGCCGGTGTGCGCCATGCGATCGTCCAGAACCAGATCCGCGAAATCGCGGAATCCGAGCAGCCGGGCTTTTTCGTTACGCAGGCCCAGGATCTTCGCCAGCAGGGCACGATTGTCGTGCTCGCCAAACGACGCCCGCCGGTTGTAGGCTTGCCACATGTCGCGGCGAATCTCCGCGTCATCCAGATACGTCATCACCGCCGTGTAGCTGGGAGCCTGCAGCGTGAATCGCCATCCCGGGCGGCTTTTCGATTCCGCCGAGGCGCGCGCCGCCGCGATGGCTGTGGGCGGAAGTCCGGCCAGCCTAAATTCATCGGTGATCACCAGGTCCCACGCATTGGTCGAATCCAGAACATTTTCCGAGAATTTCGTGGTGACCTCGGTGAGCGCCACGTCGATCTCTTTTAACCGGGCCTTTCCCGCCGGATCCAGTTCCGCGCCGTGCCGCTTGAAGGCGTCGATGGTCTTGGTCAGGTACCGCCGCATGGTGCCGGCGAGGGAGCGCGCTTCGTCCGTCGCGGCGTAGCGCTGGATCGATTTCCACAGCGCCTCGTTCAGCGGCAGGCTGGAATAGAATGCGCTGACCTTAGGTTGAACCGCATTGAATGCAGCCCGAAGCTCGGGTGTGGTAGCGACGCTCTCCAGATGCCGCACCACGCTCATCGCGTAGTCGAGTTTTTCGGTCATGGTATCCAGCGCGTGCAGGGGGCGGTCGCTGGCGATGGTCTCATCCAGCCGCTTGGCCGCGTCGGCAAGAAGCTGGTCGATAGCCGGCTCGACGTCGGCGGGCTGAATTCTATCGAAGGGGACGCGAAAAGAGATTTCGAGCAGTGGATTCATAGCGAGCGAAAAGTCCAATTTCCAGTCTAACCAAGAGTGCGTGAGGAACGCGCTCCATTACTGTCGCGCCTCAAGTCAGTGTTCGTTTGAGGCGCGACAGTAATGGAGCGAGTTGGCGTAGCGACGAGGTATACGGCAACCTCATCTCCTGGTGGAGCGCGTTGGGCCACGCAACGATAGACTACTGCAACTTCATCTCCTGGTGAACCACCTCCGCGCGCTTCAAAGCGTCTCTGATGTTCGCGCAAATGTTCTCCGCCCCGACGTGTTGCTCAAACTCCGCATCGCGCATCAATCTGGCCGGCTGTTCACGCGCACCGCACAGAATCAGCGCACGTCCCGACGCCCGGATCGCGTCCGCCAAGTCTTCCAACGATTGCAGTCCGGTCGCATCGATCGCGGTCATGTTGCGCAGCCGCAGCAGCACCACCGGCGGCAGTGTGTCGATCCGGTCGGACACTTCGGAGATTTTGTCCGTTGCGCCGAACAGGAATGGACCGTGAATGCGAAATACGGTGGCGTAATCGGGGATATGTTTGTCTTGCAGGATGTGCGCGTGGCTGCTTTTGATGTATTCCGGCGTGACGCGACTGACCGTAGTGGTGCTGGTGACCTTCTGGATGTACAGCAGCGCCGCGAGAATCATTCCCGCCTGAACGGCGACGGTCAGATCGGCGAACACGGTCAGGGTGAACGTCACCAGCCAGACCGTGATATCCGATCTCGTCAGTTTGAGCAGCTCTGGAATCTCACGCCACTCGCCCATGTTGTAGGCGACCACCAGCAGGATCGCCGCCAGCACACTCAGGGGAATATGCTTGGCCAGCGGCGCGGCCCACACCAGCACCGCCAGAATCGTCAGCGCATGGATCATCCCGGCCACCGGGGTCTTCCCGCCGGCACGAATATTCGTCGCGGTGCGCGCGATTGCGCCGGTTGCCGGCAGACCGCCAAACAATGGGGAGAAGATGTTGGCGATCCCCTGACCGAACAGCTCGACGTTGGGATTGTGTCGATCGCCGCCCATGCGATCGGCGACCGTCGCCGAGAGCAGCGATTCGATCGCGCCCAGCATCGTGATGGTTAAGGCTGGGGATAACAAACCGGGTAGAAGGTCCAACCGAAAGTGCGGCAACGAAAAATGCGGCAGGCCGGTGGGGATGCCGCCAAACTTCGTGCCGATGGTTTCAATATTCAACCCTACGACGCTGGCCACGATGGTCCCGCCGAATAGCGCGAGAATCGCTCCCGGGATGCGCGGCGTGAAGCGCATAGCCAGCACGATCAGCGCCAGCGTTCCGGCCGACAGCGCCGTCGCCTGTGGAGAAAAATGAGCGGCGTTCGCGGTCAACACGCGCAGCCGTGCGACGAACTCGCCGGGCACGTTGTCCACCGCGATTCCGAAAAACTCCTTGAGCTGGGTGCTCGCGATCAGAAGCGCGATTCCGTTGGTGAATCCGATCACCACCGGCCGCGGAATGTACTTCACCGCCGATCCCATGCCGGTCAGCCCCAGCACGGCGAGCATCACACCCGCCATCAGCGTGGTTATATGGAGACCGTCGACGCCGTGTTTCGCGACGATGCCGTAGACGACGACCACGAAAGCGCCGGTCGGCCCGCCGATCTGGAATTTCGATCCACCCAGCGCGGAAATCAGGAAGCCGGTGACCACGGCGCAGTACAATCCATCCTGCGGCGACAATCCCGAGGAGATGGCAAAGGCCATCGCTAAAGGCAGTGCGACCAGTCCCACGGTCACGCCGGCCAACAAGTCCGAAGCGAATAGATGACGATTGTAGTTTCGAAGCGCTGCTACGGACTTGGGCCAGGCGATGGTCATCGGAAACGCAGAAAGACGGCGATCATCGCGATGAGTCCGCCCAGGAGCGGAATTCCCGCCCAAACCAGAAACGCGTTGTCATAGATCCCGTAAAAGCCGATGGCCGCGGCCGCAAAATTCAACGCTGCGATGAGACGCATCGCCCAGCCGCGACGGTTCCAGAATAGCGCGGCGAACCCGGCGGTCGCGAGGAACGCCAGGGTCCATTTTGTAAGGCTCGGATACCGGATCGCGTCGACCATGGCCTGCGTCGTCTGATGAAGCGGCAATTCAACCATGCGCAAGATCGCTAAGTTTTCGACGACGTCGAACACTGCCGCTGCAACGCCCGCCACAGCAGCGGCGACGGCAAGACGCGACCGGAACATCATCCCCAGAGCGACGTACAGCCCGGCATAACAGGCGATGAACCCGAAGTCGATGTACTGCTTGATTCTCATTGCCTCGCGGTCCGGACTGGGAGCCTCGCCCAGGATCGCATCCACTTCGTCCACATTCCTTGCGACTTCGAGCGCAACGACCGGGCTCGGAATATTGCGCGGCGGCTGCGACGCGTTCGAGAAATCCGGCTTGCCCAGCAGAATGATATTGATCGCCACGCATGCCAGCGCAAGCCAGCCGACCAGCCTGCTACGCAAGCGCACGCGCCGCGTCTTTCGCGAAATACGTGAGGATGATGTCCGCGCCCGCTCGTCGAATGCACGTGAGCGATTCGAGCATCGCGCGATCCAGATCCAGCCATCCGTTTCGCGCCGCGGCCACGATCATGCTAAACTCGCCGGAAACCTGATACGCGGCGATGGGCACAGGGAAGCGGTCGCGCGCCTGACGGATCAGGTCCAGATAGGGCATCGCCGGTTTGACCATCAGGATGTCTGCGCCCTCTTCCAGGTCCAGCTCCATTTCGTGCATGGCCTCGCGGCCGTTCGCCGGATCCATTTGATAGGTGCGCCGGTCGCCAAATTGCGGCGTCGATTCGGCAGCCTCACGGAACGGACCATAAAACACCGACGCATACTTCGCGGCATAGGACAGGATCGGGATCTTCTGAAATCCGTGCGCGTCCAGAGAATGACGAATTGCCGCCACGCGTCCGTCCATCATGTCGGATGGCGCGACCATATCCGCCCCGGCTTGGGCGTGTGAAACCGCGGCTTCGGCCAGCCATGCCAGGGTCGCGTCATTATCGACGTCGCCATCTACGATCTTTCCGCAATGTCCATGACTGGTGTACTCGCAATTGCACACGTCGGTGATGACGACCAGTCCTGGGACGGCGCGTTTTACTGCTCGAACCGCCCGCTGAGTGATCCCGTCCGCGGCATAAGCTTCGGAGGCGGATTCGTCTTTATGTTCCGGAATCCCGAACAAAATGACCCCGCCGATCCCCAGTTTGTAAACGGATTCGCATTCCTTGACCAGCTCGTCAACGGACAGTTGAAAATTGCCGGGCATGGAGCCGATCTCTTTCCGGACGCCTTCCCCCGGGCACGTAAACAAGGGCAGCACGAGATGAGAGGGCTCCAGGTGAGTTTCACGCACGAGTCGCCGCATCGCCTCGGAAACGCGCAGGCGGCGCTTGCGGTGGATGGGGAAGGACATGGTTCTTTGATTGTACGGCAGCCTGTAAGCCCGCATAATTCTCGAAGCATTACTCTTTCTTACAGGCGTCCTACACTTGTTTAAGGCTTTGTCTGATAGTTTACTTTTGATTAAGGGCCTATTGTTCACCTATGCCATTCGGTCCGGCCGACTGCGATTCCGAGCAATGGGTTCGTTTGGTCACCCGCATTACCAACGGAGACGGGAGCGCAACGGAAGAACTGTACTTGGTTCTGTCGGCAATGGTGCGCGGGCGTTTGTCGTGCACGGTCGGTCCGGAGCTAATCGGCGACGCGATTCATGAAGTCATGGTGATTGTGCTGGAAGCCATCCACAATGACGCCCTGCGCGAACCGTCACGGCTGATGGGATTCGTCAAGATCGTCGCGCAACGCCGCGCCGTGGCCCATATTCGTGCCGCGGTATTGCAGCGCCGCCGCCAGGCCTCGATCCACGCGCCCGAGCCGCGCGCGCCCCGGCGGGATTCTCCCGATAACCACGTCGATCAGCAAGACCGCCGGTTGCGAGCGGATCAGCTTTTGCAGCGGCTGACCGCCCGCGATCGCGAAATCTTGGTCCGGTTCTATCTCCGCGAACAACCCCGCGCGCAGATTTGCGTGGAAATGCACCTCACGGAGACGCAATTCCGCTTATTTAAATCGCGCGCCATCGCGCATTGTTCGAGCTTTTCACAGTTTCGAGCAGCCTAAGACACCAGGCCGTTCTGGAGCGCGTAGCGCGTCAGCTCCGCGTTGGTATGCATGCTCATTTTTTCCAGCACGCGGGAGCGGTAGGTGCTGACCGTCTTGACGCTGAGCGAAATCTCTTCGGCGATCTCGGATACTGTCATGCCGGAAGCGATTTTGGACAGGATTTGAAATTCCCGGTCTGAAAGCGCTTCGTGAGGGGGCCGGTCAAGATCCTGATCGAGCGCGTTCGCCAGCATCTCGGCCAAGCCTGGACTCACATATTTCTTGCCGGTCAAAACTTTGCGGACCGCTTTCACCACTTCCGAGCCCGCGGTCTCTTTGCTGACGTATCCGCTGGCGCCCGCCCGGATGGCTCGGACGGCGAATTGATCCTCGGAATGCATGCTAAGAATCAGTACGGGAAGGTGGGGATGCTGCCGGCGAAGTTCGCGCAGGGCATCCAGACCGCCCCGGCCGGGCATGGCGAGATCCAAAATGACGACGTCGCACTTGGAATCCGCGGCCTGCCGCAGGACTTGTTCGGAATCTTCAGCTTCCCCGACCACTTCCAGATCGGGCTCCTGTGATAGCAGCTGTTTCAGGCCACTCCGGAGTAACGGATGGTCATCCGCAACCAGAATGCGCGTCATTCCAACCTCAAGCGCGACGTTCAGCCCTTCAAATCCGGCGATTAAGTCAGCCTAATCCCGGAACTTAACTCCAGTTTACTGGATTCGCGAGAAAATGCAAATCGCGTTCATTTTGTAATGATTTGTCAGGAGGGGGACCTGCGGCCAGCGACGTGCTATTTCAATACGCGGTGAGGTTGCAGAGCATCTTGGAATCAACAGGTTATGCACGGGATCTGAAGATTTTCCCGATGGCGATTCTGAAGATTCTACCGGTCGGGCTGCTGGTAGCAGTCCTGACGGGATGTCATACCTCAAGCGCCTCTGTAGAGGCCAGTACGACCCGAAATCCCGTGGTTGCTCCCGCGGGCACCGTTCTCCGGGTTCGGCTGAAGCAAACCCTGGAAACGGGGCGCAGCCGTCCCGGAGATCGGTTTAGCGGTACTCTGGAGAGCGGGGTGGTCGCGGGGAGCCTGGAAATTCTGCCGAAAGGCACGAAGGTAGAAGGACATATCGAACCGGCTGAAGGTCACAACGGTCATCCGGTGCTGGCTTTGACGCTGGACGGTTATGAGCGTGAGGGCCGCTGGTATGCCCTTTCCACCAGGATCGTGGCACTAACCGGTAGCCCGAGGCGGGCTGGAGTTGAGTTACAGGACGTATGGGGCGCTGCGAATGGTGGCGCAGACGCTCTGAGTATATTGGTGGCAGCGGAGACGATCCTGGGTTTCACCTTGACCAGCTCTCTGACCACGTAAGGATCACCGTAAAAGGTAAACGAAAGGGGACAAATCGAAATGAAGAGCATAGCGCTAATGACAGGGGCCGTCGCGTTGAGTTTGTTGGGGACGGGTTGCGCGACTAAGAAGTACGTGGCCAAGACAATCGCTCCGGTGGAACAGCGGGTCACCGGCACCGAAGGCAAGAATCAGGAGCAGGACAAGACTCTCGCGACGCACGGGACTGAAATTCAGGAGATGGATCGCGATCTTTCCCGCACCAAAGAAAAACTAAGCGACACGGACAACAAGGCTAACCAAGGGATCGAAGCCGCCAAGGCTGCCGATCAAAAGGCCGGCGACGCGCGGCAAGCCGCCGACGGCGCAATGACCTCGGCCAACAATGCCAAGACGTTCGCCGAACAGGGGCTCGACCGGTTGGGCCGCACCGTGGACGGCATGAACAAGTTCCAGATGGCCAAGTCGGGAACCGTTCTGTTCAAGGTCAACGACTCGAAGCTGACCGATGATGGCAAGCAAGCGCTGGACGATGTAGCCAAGCAGGCAACCAGTCTCGATCGCTACGTCATCGAGGTTCAGGGATTCACCGACAAGACCGGCAACCCGTCGTATAACGACCAGCTCAGCCAGCGTCGGGCGGAAGCGGTCGCCCGGTATCTGACCAACGAGTACAAGATTCCGGTTCGGAACATCACCATGCTCGGGGAAGGTTATGCGCAGCCGGTAGCGGACGACAAGACCCGCGACGGACGCAAGCAGAATCGCCGGGTAGAGGTCAAGTTGTGGGTTCCGGAAACGGCAGCCGGGAAGATGCAAACGGCTGGACCGGGACAGCAGTAAGGTTTTACGGGCCCCGTAGGGGGCTTGTAGCAAGGATAGCCGCCGGACCCTCCGACCCGGCGGCTTCAGGGCAGGCTGCGAGGAGATCTTTTACGGCGGGCGATCTGCACACCCCGCCCGGGTTGACCATCGGTCACCAGGATCTACTCAGTGCCTGCCCTGCTTCTATTTTGGGGACTGCACACTTTGTTGCCGCCAGCCGTCAACCGTACCGAAAGGAAGCGCCATGCGTAGCTTCACTCTCGGCATTTCAACTGTTCTTTTCGCGACCGCCACGGTAGGACAAACGGTCGATCGCACCATCACCTTCGCCCACACCGACGATCCGCAGAATATCCAGGAAGTCGCGAGTCTCTGCCGGACCATCGCGGACATCAAGGACGTTTCGGTCGACGTCGCACAGCGCTCCATGACGCTGCATGGGACTGCGGACCAGATCTCCGTCGTCGAATGGCTGGTGAAGCGGCTGGATCGGCCGCTGGCGGATCAGCAGAACTCGGATTCCAATGAAACCAGAATGCCTGATCCGCGCAACGAGACTGTTATCCGGCTGATTTACCTTACGCACAACGAAACCATCCAGCAATTCCAGGAGATTGCGACGGCGACACGAACCACTGCGGACGTGCGGCGCGTGTTCACCTACAACGCGCCAAGAGCGATGGTCCTGCGGGGTACACCGGAGCAAATTGCGCTGGCGTCCTGGGTGGTCGGACAACTGGATCAGCCGCTGGACGCGCCGCTGCGGCATTCAGCGGCGGAGTATCGCGAACCGGCCAGCAGCGACGATGTCACTCGCGTGTTCACGCTGGCGTATGCGGAATCGATCCAGGATTTCCAGGAGATGGCCACGTCGATGCGCATGATCGCCGACATTCGCCGGGTGTTTACCTATAACGAGCGGAGAGCCGTTAGCGTTCGCGGAACGGCGGATCAATTGGCGATGGCGCAGTGGCTGATGGGCCGGCTGGACCGTCCCGACAGCGCACGGGATGCGTCGCTGTACGCTCTGCCTGCAAGCGGCGATGAAAAAGTGGGAGTCTACTACGTGTCTCCGAACATGCCGGGGCCGGATTTCCAGAAATCGGCGATCAGCATTCGAGCATCCACTGGAATGGCGCGCGTGTTTACCCATAGCGGCCGCCGGGCGATCGTGGTGCGAGGAACCTCGGACCAGCTGGCGCGCACCGAGCTGATGCTGGGCGCATCTGCGCGCTGACTTGGAGCGCCGCCGTGCGGTACCCTGGAATCACAGCATGGCGAAAATTTCAGAGATGATCGGTGGCGCCGCGGCCATCGCCAAGGGCATGAGTATCACCTTCAAAGAGATGCTCAATCCCACGATTACCGAGGATTATCCCGAAACCGCGCCGAAGTTTCAGGAGCGGTATCGCGGCGTCCATGAGTTGCAGCGTGACGAAAACGGGCTGGAGAAATGCGTCGCGTGCTTCCTGTGCGCGGCTGCGTGTCCGGCCGATTGCATTTACATCGAAGCCGCGGAAAACACCGAAGAGCTTCGCATCAGCGGAGGCGAGCGCTATGCGAAGGTTTATAACATCGACTACAATCGCTGCATTTTCTGCGGATACTGCGTGGAAGCCTGTCCCACCGACGCGATCACGCACGGCCATGGATTCGAGATCGCCAGTTACAACACATCCACGCTGATCTACCGCAAGGAGCAGATGCTGGTCCCTATCCCTCCAGGCGCGCATTTTCCGTTGAAAGCGGAAGAAGCTCCGCACGAGAGTGGGCACTAAGCACTCAGTGTGGCGCGCGCCACAAGCTGCCCTGAAACTACTTAGTAAGTTGTCCCAGTCGGAGCGAAGCATTGTGGGGCCGGCTTGTAGCCGGCGTAAAATGGGCGGATTACAAATCCGCCGCAGGCTGCAAGCCTGCCCCACACCCGCTACGGCAGGCTGTATTCGGATTTGATCGACTCGACGTTGCGGAGCGCCTGTTCCTGATACGGGCTCTTGATGGCTGCGCAGCGGCGCATGAACTTTAGCGCGTCCACCGGGCGGCTGCGTTCCGTGCCGCGCTCGGCAAGCCGGTAGTTTGCCATCCCCAGGTGATACAACAAAGCGGCCTCCTGGGCGTCGTTATCCTTGATGAGCGGCAGCGCAGCGCGAAGCAGCGTGTCGGCAGCCTTGAAATTATTGTTCAGGCTGTTGGACATTCCCCCCATGTAGTTCGCCAGGCCCAAAATCTGCGATTTCTTTTTAGCCCACTCCTCGTCGGTGATCGACGCCGGACGCTGGGCCTTGTCGATCGCTTCCAGCGTCTTAGTGGTGTAGGCCAGCACCAGCTGCCGCGAATGCGGGTCGTTCTTGCGGAAATTGACCTCGGCCATAAACATCAGCATGTCCACGTTTGTGGGATCGGACTTCAAACCTTTTTCCGCGATTTCGAGGGACTTTGCATCGTCGCCAAGTTTCCGGTAGATCCGGAAATACTCGGCCGTCAACCCGTGTACGTATTGGCTCGAGGGCATCTGCTGCTCCAGGTGCTGGAGAAGCTCCAGGCGAGCCTTGGGATCGTTTGCCGCCATCGCGGTCGAATACAGGCAAAACTCGGCGTAATCCTGCGTCTGCCTGGCGTCGGCTGCCGTGGACCCGCCCTTGGCAGCGATGCTCGCCGCGACTTTCCACAGCCGGTCCGACCACTTGATGACTTCCGCCGGATCGTGCTTGGCATCGGCGGAGCGAAGCCCGATTTTGGCAGCGTCCAGGTTCTCCGATTCGATGGCGAGCCGCAGAGCACCGACGCGCATCGCCTGGTCCCACTCCTTGTACTGGAAGTAGGCCGGCTGGAGTTGGTCATAAACCCAGGCTACTGCTGGATGGGAGGCATACTGAGTGGCGAACTGCTCCATGTAGCGGAGCTTCTCCACCGGGTCGGTCTCCTGCTGGATGTGCTCGATCAACAGGCCGTCCTTGGTTTCCGGATCGTAGGCCGGCTTGGCGCGCTGAGCTGTAACCAGGGCAGCGCTAAGCCACAGCAACGGGAACAGCCTTTTTACCATTTGCCTCCTTCCAGGGATGTTGTAAGATATCTATTCCTTGTTCGGATGAGAACATTTGAAACTTTAGTACCTTATCCGTAATTTCGGAACCGAACTCGCGTATGATTCTCCCTACCACTTACTTTTCGGCTCTCATAGTGCTGATCGCGTCGATGCTGTGCTGGGGGTCCTGGGCCAACACGCAGAAACTGGCGGGGAAATGGCGTTTCGAGCTGTTCTATTACGATTACTCGATCGGGGTGCTGTTGTGCGCTTTGATCGCCGCGTTCACGCTGGGCCAGATGGCTCCCCAAGAGCTGAGTTTCAGCGACAATCTTCTGATCGCGGCCAAGCGGCAAATGGCTTGGGGCGTAGGCGCAGGTGTGGTGTTCAACCTGGCGAACATGCTGCTGGTGGCGGCCATCTCAGTTTCAGGAATGGCGGTGGCGTTTCCCATTGCGATCGGGATCGCGCTCAGCGTCGGAGTGGTGTGGAACTATCTGCTGAATCCTCAAGGCAACCCCATGTTGCTGTTCGGAGGCGTGCTGCTGGTGTTGATGGCGATCGTTGTGGACGGATTCGCGTACAGCAGCTATCTCGAAGCAAAACAGCACGAAGCTCAAAAGGACGCACTCCGGCCCGATCCGAGAGCCAAGAAAGTGTCTGCGGTACGGCCGCTGGGTGCGGGACGCGGAATTCTGCTGAGTATTGTCAGCGGGATTTTAATGGGCATGTTCTATCCGCTGGTGGAGATGAGCCGCGAAGGGGACGGCGGCGTGGCGCCTTACGGAATTGCGATTTTGTTCGGCGCGGGTGTGCTGATTTCCTCGCTATTCTACATTCCTTTTTTCCTCAATTTTCCGGTCGATGGTCCGCCGATCGAAGTGCGCGATTACTTCAAAGGCACGCGCAAACAGCATGTGCTGGGATTGCTGGGCGGGCTGATCTGGATGGCCGGGGCGATTTGCAATTTCGCCGCTGCGAGCGCTCCCCGGTCGGTTCAGGTGGGTCCCGCCATCAGCTATGCCTTGGGCCAGGGAGCGACCTTGGTCAGCGCCTTGTGGGGCCTTCTCGTTTGGCGCGAATTTCGAGGCGCGAACTTCAACGTGAAGATGCTGTTATTCGGCATGATCGTGCTGTTCCTGGCCGGCCTGGGAATGATTTCCATCGCCCCCCTGCACGCCAACTAGACCTTTCGCGTCTAAGTTAATAGCGAGCTGTGTCGAAAAAACTCTGTATTATCATCGTGATGGCGATTCCGGCAATAGCCGGTGAGTACGCCGTCCTTTCGAGTGGCCTTCGGCTGCGAATCGATCATCACGAGAATTTTTCAGGCATCGTCCGGTTGTACACGAGTCAAGACAGTTTTGTCGAAATGGCCGCTGAGGCGGTGTCGACCTTTGAACTGGACGATTACGTCCCGCCTCCGGTCGAGCCGGTAAAGACCGCCGAGACACCCGCGCCTCCGGCTCCGAAGCCCGATTCGAAAACGCTGGTGCATAATGCGGCCGTCCGCTATGCGCTGCCGCCGGCGTTCGTCGAAAGTGTGGCGAAGGCGGAATCGTCGATGAAGCCGAGCGCGGTTTCTCCTAAAGGCGCAATCGGCGTGATGCAACTGATGCCGGCGACGGCACGCGCGCTGTCCGCGGATCCCAACGACACCGAACAGAACATCGACGCGGGAACGCGGCTGCTGCGGGAACTGCTGCTCAAATACAATGGCGACGTGGCTAAGGCTTTAGCGGCATACAACGCCGGCGAAGGCACGGTCGACCGGTATCAGGGCGTCCCGCCGTATCGCGAAACGCAGACTTACGTCGACAAGGTGATCCGGAATTACCTGCACGCTGCGCCGGATCAGCCCAAGTAAGTGACACGTCAAGATCGACCGCTCCCTCTGGTCGCGGCTCAGTGTCGACGATTTGTCATCTCAGCGGCGCACTGAGCCGCGACCGAAGGAAGCGGTCGCTACTAGTTTTCTCGCAGCGTCTATTCATACCTCAACGCCACCAGCGGATCCACTCTGGTCGCACGCCGCGCGGGAATCACGCACGCGAGCACCGTTACCGCGACCAATACCAGAGCCATGGCCGCGAATGTCATAGGATCGAACGAGCTGATTCCGAACAGCAATCCCCGGATCAGGCGCGTCAGCGCCAGAGCGCCGATCGCTCCGGCCGCTACGCCGATCAGCGCCAGCCGCAATCCCTGGCCCAGCACTAATCCCAGAACGTCGCCGACGCCAGCGCCCATCGCCATGCGGATGCCGAATTCGGTGGTCCGGCGCGTCACCGAGTAGGAGATCACGCCATACAGGCCCACTGCGGCGAGCACCAGCGCGGTCGAGGAAAACAGCCCGAGCAGCGTAGTCAGGAAACGCGGACGCGAGCGCACGCCGTCGAGCACCTCATCCATCGTCAGGACCTGTGCGATGGGCAGCGAAGGATCGATTTCACGGACAGCGGCTCGCACGGCTGAGACCAGCGATTTCGGGTCTTGCGCCGACCGCACCACGATGTACGCCTGCCGCGTCGTGTAGCCTTGCTGGCGGTACGGGAAAAATAGTTCCGTTCCGGCTGGCGCGTCGAGCCGGGCATTTTTCACATCGGCCACCACGCCGACGATGGTGCGCCACGGGTCCTGAAAGGCAGGACGGACGCGGCGTCCAACGGCGCTCTCATTTCCGTAGTAAGTTCGCGCCATAGTCTGGTTGATGATGATGCTGGGCATGGCGCCGTCAGCGTCGCGCGCGTCGAAAAAGCGTCCTTCGACCAGCCGGATGCCCATGGCCTCGAAAAAATTGTCGCCGGTGTTTTGCCAGTAGTCGATGTTATGGCCGGGTCCGCCCTGCACCGGCGTGAAATTTTCGATTTGCGTGTCGTTCGCGTTGATGAAGCGCTGTGGAGGCAGGCCGCTCATCATGGTCATGGATTTAACGCCGGGAATTCGCGAAACCTTTTCCTCCACGCCTTGCCAGAAGCGGATGATGTTGGGATTCTGCGGATACACCGTCGCAGGAAGATTCACCTGCATGGTCAGGAGGTTGTCGGCGTCGAAGCCGGTATTCACTTCGCTCAGCTTCCAGAAGGCTCGAATCATCAGGCCGGTGCCGATCAGAAGGATCAGCGCCAGCGCGAGTTCGCTCGCGGCCAGTGCGGAGCGGAAGCGATTGGACGCGACCGATCCCGCGGTGCGGCCGCCCGCGGCTTTCAGCGCGTCGTGAAGCGTTCCCGTCGCGATCTGGGCCAAGGGAGCGAATCCAAAGAAAAGCGCGGTCAGGATCGATACGCCGAGCGTGACGAGCAGCACTGTCGGGTCGATGGTGATTTCGGCGGCGCGCGGGATGCTCGCTTCGGCGGCGGCGACCACCAGGCGGAGTCCGGCGAAGGCGAGCGCCAATCCCACCACGGCTCCTCCCATCGAAAGCAGCAGGCCTTCGGTGGTGAATTGACGAATGAGCTGTCCCACTCCGGCGCCCAGCGCCTTGCGGATGGCGATCTCGCGTTGCCGGGCTTCGGCGCGCGCCAGCAGCAGGTTCGCGACGTTTACGCACGCAATCAACAGAACGAACGCGACTGCGCCCATCAGCGTCCACAGTGCGGGTTTGATGGTTCGGACCACTTCGTCCTGCAAGCCATAGGTGACCAGGGGATGCTTATCCGGGCTGAACGGATGCTGGGTTCCCAGCAGGCTGGCGGATTGTTCGACGTGGCGCGCCATTTCGTCCTTGGCTTGTCCCAGCGAGACTCCGGATTTGAGCCGGGCAAGCAGAAATAGTCCGTGACTGCCACGCTGCCGCGGATTGGGTGGACCGAGCTGCATGGGTTGCCACAGATCAGGCGCGGGCTGCGCGCCGGGGGGGAAAGAAAATCCGGGTGGCATCACCCCGACAATATTCGCGTTGCGTCCGCTGATCTGCACGACGCGCCCAAGCACAGTCCGGTCGCCTCCAAACGCGCGTTGCCACAGCCCGTGGGAGATCACGGCGACCAGCGTGGCGCCCTGCACATCGTCCTGCGGCGTGACCAGCCGTCCCATTTCCGGCGAGACGCCAAGCGTCGCCAGCAGTCCGCCGGTGAGCGAACAACTATTCACGCGAATCGGGTCGGCGGCACCCGCCAGGTTCACGCCGCCAGTCTGCCAGGCGTCCATCGATTCCCAGAATTGCAGCTCGTGCGCGAGCTCATAGTATTCGGGCGGAGAAATCGGGAAACGGCGCAACCCGCCGTTGGGGAATTGAGGAAATTCCGAGTAAACGCGGTACAGCCGATCGGGTTCGCGATACTCGAGCGGCTTCAACAGGACCGCGTGAACCACGCTGAAAATCGCGGTAGTCGCACCGATGCCGAGCGCCAAACATACCACTGCTGCCGCCGTGAAGCCGGGGTTCTTGAACAGCATCCGCGCGGCGTAGCGGATGTCTTTGAAGTAAGTCGCCACAGGATATATACGCCCGCAGCCGGGGACGGTTTCGAAAATACCAAGAAAACTTACTTCTTGATGAGGACCGCGTTGCCCTGCTGGATCTTCCCCGGCTTCGGATCGGTCTGAAAATTGATTTCCAAAAGGTTAAAGGCGGGCCCCGGGATCAGCTCCAGAGTCCCCTTGGCTCCCTCGGCGGTTTGGAGCGAAAAGACCTGATTGCGTGTGTTCTTGAACTCGCCGGAAAAATCGATTCGCAGCGCCGGATCATCCTTGCTGCCGGGAGGAAGCTTGTAACGCACGAACAGGGTTCCGGCGGCGCGGCCGTTTTCTTCGCGAACCGTCAGGTCGATGGAATCGGGCTGGGGGCCATGGTAAAGTCCTGCGCTCGGGAAGATCCATGCGCCGGTATAGCGACTCAAGGGCAATGGAGTGATCGACGTTGGCGGAGGGGGAGCCGAGGGGATCACCGGGACCGCCGCCGGCTGGCGCGCCGCGTCGGCGAGCTTGCGGTAGTATTCGGCCCACGCAGCGGTTTCGCGATCGGCCTGGTCGGCAATCGGTCCCATGGCGCCGTTCAAGTCGCGACCTATATTGAGTGCTTTCGCGCGTGCCTGCTCGGCGGAGGCGATGGCGGATTTCGCGGCTTCGGCCGCCGCCTGACGTTCCGCGATGGCGGTGGAAAGGGCCGTAAGCGCGAGATTTTCGCGATCGAGCATCAGCTTGAGCTGCTGGATGGCGCGGTCGGAATCGCGCGAGAACGTATCCAGATTGTGCTTCACCAGGGCGCTTTCCGCAGTCACGTTTTCGCGCACTCCACGGGTCAGATCGGGAAGATCCGGCAGCGGCGCGTCCAGCCCCTGGAAGGTTTGTTCCTCGCTGGCCGTCATCTGCCGCAGAAAAGAGCTTCGCGCGGCCCCGTATCTGGCGGCCTGCGCGGCGACGGTCGCGATCCGCGGGACCAGCGTAGGAGCTGTGCCGGCATCGCGCTCCAGGTTCGGATCGGCCTGACGCCAGGCGCGATACGCACTGCGGTACGCGTCGCGGCTCGATTGCGCGAACAGGCCCAGCGCAATGAGGCAAACGGTGGCGGCACTCGCGACGATGACGCTTCGCTTCATTTCTTTTTCTGCTGAGACGGGCGCGAAGGGGCGGTGGTGATGGCGCACTCGGTTTGTGCGCGGGCGATGCGCGCAGCGTAATAATCCTTCCAACGCGCCTCTTCAACGCCGACCGCGGCGACTTCCGCTTGAATCGCCTTGTCCCGCGCCTCATACGCGGCAGCGAGGTCGCGGAGAGCGGCAGTCAGGGCCGCACGCTGGGCCACCTGCTGCTGTGCGGTGGAGGCTCGTTGACGGATCAGAGCGGAGATCGCCACCAGCGACCTTTGGGCGTCTGCAAGCTGCTGACGCCGTTTGAGGCTTTCGGAAAGATCGGCCAGTTGCGCGTCGATCGCAATGCGTTCCTGCTCGTCCTCGGCGCGGTCGACCTCCATTTCGTGCGCAGCCGCCTCCTGGTTGGCCAGCGCTTGCGCCACCATTTGCGAATCGGCATGGGCCTGCGCGGCGGCTGCCTGCAAATATTGCGCGAGCGCGGCAGTCCGGGTGTCGGCCGCGCGGCTGACGTCCTCAATCGACGTTCGGACGCGAGCGTCGCACGGAAGCATCCGGGCAACCCTGGATTCAAGCGTCTTGGCCAGCGCTTCCCAATCCGCAGTCTTTTTTTCCACCGCCTGTTGTAAGGCTACGAGAGGATCGCCGGGCTGTTGCGCGAACAGTACGTTGGCAACGAGGAGAAGTAAGCCGCCACGAGCGATGCCGAAGAACGCGCTCCATGACTGTCGCGCCTCAACTGACGGCTTGGAGGCGCGACAGCGATGGAGCGCGTTGGCTTGGCCGTCCGGAGATGCGACGTCTGGAATGCCCGGCAATCTTACTCCGCTCGCGATGTTTGCGCCGTCGCGTGCTTCACGTATTTATCGAACCACTGGAATTTTTCCCAAAGCACGTGTTCGATAGTCTCCTTGGCGCGATATCCGTGCGCCTCGGAGGGGAGAAACACCAGCCGTACAGTTCCGCCATTGCCGCGAATCGCCTGATACATGCGATCGCTCTGGATGGGGAAAGTGCCGGAGTTGTCGTCCGCCGCGCCGTGGATCAATAGAATAGGGTCTTTGATTTTGTCGGCAAAAAAGAACGGCGACATGTTGGTGTAAGTGCTGGTGGCTTCCCAGAACGAACGGCGCTCGCTCTGGAATCCGAAGGGAGTCAGCGTGCGATTGTAAGCGCCGCTTTCCGCGATTCCCGCGCGGAACAGATTGCAATGCGCCAGCAGATTTGCGGTCATGAATCCGCCATAGCTGTGCCCGCCGACGCCGACGCGGTTGGGATCCACAATGCCCATATCCGCGGCCTTGTCGATGGCGGCTTTCGCGTCCGCGACGATCTGCTCGACGTAGGTATTGTTGACCACGTCGATAGTGCCGACCACCGGCATTGCGGCGTTTTCGAGCACCGCGTAGCCGTCCAGCAGGAAGAACAATTCGGAGTATCCGGTGATGGTAGTAAATCGATTGGGCGAGCCTTGGATCTGGCCGGCGGTATCCGCGTCATTGTATTCGCGCGGATAGGCCCAGATGATTCCGGGGAGGCGTGTGCCGGGTTTGTAGTCGGGCGGCGTGTACAGTTCCATCGAAAGCGGCACACCGTCGGCGCGCTTATACGTGACCAACTGCTTTTTGATTTTCCTGACTTGTGGCGCCGGATCGGTGAAATTGGTCAGAGCTTTCTCAGTCGATCCGTTGTGCAGGATGTAGTTGGGAGGCTCGGTGGCGCTTTCGCGGCGCGTGATGAAGCTCTTGCCCTGATCGTCGAGAACCGCTTCGACGACTTCATATTTGTCCGCAGCCGATTGGAAAATCCGCTCTGACTTCAGCGTGTCGAGGTTGAAGCGATCGAGGAACGGATGATCGCCGGCGGCCGATGCTCCTTCACCAGTCAGAAGAATAGTCGATCCGTTCTGTAGGAGCGTGGAATCCCCGCCGCCTCCGCCGCCAAAGGGTCCGCCGCCACCACCGCCGCGTCCGGCGCGCTGACGATGTTCCACGGGACGGCCGGGATCTTTGTAGCGATCCTGCGAATTGCGGCTCCAGATGATTTTCGGCTCCGAGCCTGGCTTGACCTCAAAGGTCCGCAGCAACCGCGAGATGCGGGCCTGGTCTTCCACCAGCACAAAATCTTTCCCGAATTGAATTCCCGCGAACCGCTCCTCGGTCTTACCCATTTCGGCGGGTTGGCCGGTGAACGGAGCGTTGACGACCATAAGCTTGTCGCGATTCGGCACCTTTTCTTTGGGATTGCCGCCGTCGAGCGCCTCCACCCACATCAGTGAAGCCGGATGGTTCGCCATCCAGCGAATGGTGCGCGGTCCGGTCTGCACGCCGCCCAGTGGAATACGCGCCGGAATTGGCAGGCTCGCGACTTTGTATACGACCGCACCGGCCGGGCTCCAGATCTCGACTTCCTTGGGGAATTCGCGGTAGGGATGCAGATACGAGAACGGACGATGCTCCCGCGTGATCAGCAGGTTCTTGCTGTCGGGCGACGGCGTCACTTCATCCAGCAGGCCGGGCTTGCCAAGTGGAGCCGACGTGCCCGCCGCGCTATCGACGTTCATCAATTGAGCGGTCGCGTAGTATTCGAACAGGTCCTCATCGTGAGGATTCTGGAGCAGGTCTTCAAACGTCGCGACGCCCATCGCGTGGCCGTCGCTTTCCTGCACTGCCGGACCTTTGGGAACACGCGGCTCCACGGGGGCCGGTCCGCGATTGGAGGGCACCGTCTTCACCAGCAGTGTTTTGCTATCCGACAGCCAATCGATCGGATCGCCTAGAACCGCGTTGAGCTTCACGCCCTCGATTTTGCGTGTCTTTCCCGTGGCCGGATCGCCGATCCACAGCTCGATTCCGGTATCGGTGGTATTGGAGAACGCGAACTGCTTCCCATCGGGCGACCAGTGCAGCGTGCCCGCTCGCGCCTTGGCCGGCAACGCGACCGGGGTCTTCATGCCTTCGGGCAATTTCACCAGAGTGATGGCGACGCTGTGGGTCGCTAAATGCAGGCCGTTGGTGTGCGGATCGATACGGATTCCGGCCAGGCGCAGCATCGGCGCGGCGACTTCGTTAATGCCGGGGTATCGCTCGGCTTGCGACAGCGTCGCATAGGTGCGCGTCGGATTTACGGCCAGCAACGGCGTAGCGGGAGCATTCAGGATGTCGAGAATTTCCTTGGGCGGTTTCTGGTACGGGAGTTGATCGGCAAACGCCGGGATCGAGAGAACAAGCAGCAAGAGCGTGCGTCGCATGAGGCTTCCCCTTCTATTTACTGTGCATTGGCAAGCTTATGTAAGGTTCGGGTGCGATGTCAACGTACCCATTATCTCCCAATGAAAACAGACAGGAGACACGACAGAGTAACAGGATAGAGTAAAGTGATGCGCACCATCCCGGCCCTGCTTCTGCTGCCTGCTCTAACGATCGCACAAGCCCAGAACGCGCCCAATCCGCTGGCCGATTTCATTCGCGAGAATTACTCCAAGTTCGAATACCGCGTGCCAGTGCGCGACGGCGTCAAACTGTTCACGTCGGTTTATGTGCCCAAGGACGTATTCAGCGAAGGCAAGACCTATCCCGTCATGATGTCGCGCACCCCGTACACGGTTCGACCTTACGGCTCAGACACGTATCGTGACAACCTGGGCCCGTCCGAATTGTTCGCGCGCGAGAAGTTTATTTTCGTCTATCAAGACGTGCGCGGGCGCTACATGAGCGAGGGCAAGTTCGTCAACATTCGTCCGCACAATCCCAACAAGCGCCCCGGCGACACCGATGAAAGCACGGACACCTACGACTCGATCGACTGGCTGATCAAGAATGTTCCAGGCAACACCGGCAAGGTCGGGATGTGGGGAATTTCGCAGCCTGGATTCTACGTCAGCGCAGGAATGATCGACGCGCATCCGGCCTTGGTCGCGGCGTCGCCTCAGGCGCCGGTTACCGACTACTATCTGGGCGACGACAACTTCCACAACGGCGCGTTCATGCTCGCGGCGAATTTCCGATTCTATTTGGGATTTTTCCCGCGCGACGGCGGCCCTGCGCTACCCCCGCAGCTTGCGCCTTTCGATTTCGGGACGCCCGACGGGTACGAGTTTTTCCTCAACATGGGATCGCTGGCCAATGCCGACGAGAAATACTTCAAGCACAAGAATCCGTATTGGACCCAGAACATCGAGCACAGCACCTACGACAAGGAGTGGGAATCGCGATCCATCTGGAAACACTTGAAAAATATCAAGCCGTCGGTGATGACCGTGGGCGGCTGGTTCGATGCTGAAGATCTGCAAGGCCCGCTGCGCACGCATGAGTTCATGGAGAAAAACGCGCCGCCGCCGGTCGACATGCTGGTGATGGGGCCGTGGACCCATGGAGGCTTCTCGCGCGGCGATGGCGATGCGGTAGGCAACGTCAAGTTCGGGTCGAAGACCGGAGTGTTCTATCGCGAGAAGATCGAGTTTCCGTTTTTCCTGCATCAGTTGAAAGGCAAGGGCGACGGGAAATTCCCGCGGGCGTGGGTGTTCGAAACCGGAACCAATCAGTGGCGGCATTTCGACGCGTGGCCTCCTCAAGCGGCCAAGCCCACCGCGCTATTTCTCGACACAAAAGGGAAACTCTCCTGGCAGCAGCCCGCGGCCGCGGCGTTCGACGAATATGTTTCGGATCCCAATAAGCCTGTGCCGTATGTGGCGCACGTCGTCATGGGAATGCGTGCCGACTATATGACTGAAGACCAGCGCTTCGCATCGACGCGCACCGATGTGCTGGTGTACAAATCCGAGCCGCTCGATCGCGACGTCACCGTTTTCGGTCCGATCAACATCGATCTGAAAGTGTCGACCAGCGGCACCGATTCCGACTTCGTGGTCAAGCTCATCGATGTATATCCCGGTGATTATCCGGATGCGCATCCTCCACAGGAGCCTGCGTACACGATCAAGCTGGGCGGCTATCAGCAACTGGTGCGCGGCGAACCGTTTCGCGGAAAATTTCGCAAAGGATTCGAGAAGCCGGTCGCATTTGAGCCCGGCAAGCCGGATCGCATCGTATTCCGTCTGCCGGATGTCGCACACACGTTCCGTCAAGGGCACCGGATCATGGTGCAGATCCACAGCTCGTGGTTCCCGCTGACGGATCGGAACCCACAGAAGTTCATGGATATTCCGCAAGCGCTTTCGACGGATTTCGTCAAGGCCACCGAGCGTGTCTACTTCGGCGGCTCCGACGGATCGCGGATCGAGTTAATGATTGCGCAGTAGTACGCGGACGCGAAGAAACGCGTCGCCGGACAGTGAGCCACACAGACTGAAGTCTGTGCCACACATCTATGCCAATCACTGATTCCAGGTGGCACAGGCTTCAGCCTGTGATCCGCTGTCGCGGCGAGACGGCTTTCTTGAACGAAATCACCTCGCGACCACGCTTCCGCGATAGGCGTCTATCACTTCATTGGCCTCGCCCACGGCCATTACGCGCCCGTGTTCCAGCCACAAGGCGTGATCGCAAAAGGTGCGGATCAGCTCGGCGCTGTGCGAGGCCAGCAGAATGGTTTTGCCGGCTCTCTGGAACTCGCGAATCTTCTCCAGGCTCTTCTTGTAAAACGCTTCGTCTCCGACGCCCAGGATCTCGTCCGCCAGCAGAATATCCGGATCCGAAGCGACCGCCACGGAGAAAGCCAGACGCATCGTCATGCCCGACGAATAGGTCCGCAAGGGCTCGTTGATGAATTCGCGCACACCGGAGAATTCGACGATGTCTTCGAAGCGGTCCTCCGTTTCGCGGCGGCTCAAACCCATGAGAGCGGCGTTGATGCGGACGTTTTCAGCACCAGTCAGGTCGCGATGAAATCCCGCGCCCAGTTCGAGCAGGGCCGCGACGTGGCCGTTCACGTCCACTGTGCCGGAGTCCGGTGCGGCAAGTCCAGTAGCGAGATTCAAAATGGTGCTTTTCCCTGCCCCATTGGATCCGATTAATCCCAGGCTTTCGCCCGCCGGAAGTTCGAACGATACATCGTGGAGCGCTTCGAACCGGCTGGCGGGGGAGCCGCTGATCAGCTGCTTTAGGCGGTCTCGCAGCAACATCTGGCCGGCGTGATGCGCGAACGTTTTGGTGACGTGCTGGAACCGTACAGCGCAGTTCATCGGATAAGGCTCTTAAAAACCGGGAGACAATCCCCGCTCCGGTGGTTGCGGAATAGCAGTTCCATCATTGGAGCCAGTATACAATGGGGTCGAAATATGTCTTTCCCCGCGCGCTATCGCGAGCAGCTTCTGGAAACGGTCGGAACCATCGATGTGGACAGGGTTTCACGCGCGATCGAGTGGTTCGATCAGGCGCGCGCCCAGGGGAAAGCGGTCTTCGTGGCGGGGAACGGGGGCAGCGCGGCGACCGCCTCGCACTTCGTGTGCGACATGGTGAAAGGCGCGAGCTTCGGCAAACCATCGCGCTTCCGGATCCAGACGCTGCACGACAACGTCCCGACCATGACCGCGTACGCCAACGATGTGAGCTATGCGGACGCGATGGCGGAGCAACTCCGGAATTTCGCCCAGCCCGGCGACCTCTACATGGCGATCAGCGGATCCGGCAATTCGGCCAACGTGATTCGGGCCATGGAATACGCCACCTCGATCGGATGCCGGACCATCGCGCTCACGGGCCGCGATGGAGGCAGGCTCGGAGCGATGGCCGGGCTGAATATCCAGGTGCCGGAGACGCACATGGGCCGCATCGAGGACGCGCATCACATTATCTGCCATATGATCTGCTACTCGTTCATGGACGCCTGAAACAATCTATCCTAGATTTGTTGTGAGTAGGGATTTGTTGTGAGTACCTCCCGCACCATGCCCGGTGGTTTCGCCGATCGCGATTCCCTCGCGAGAGGTCCCAACGGCCGTCCGCTGTGCCGCTGGTGCAATCTGGAGGTGCCCCCGCGCCGGTTCACTTTCTGTTCGGAATACTGCGTGAACGAATGGCGGCTGAGGACGGACCCGGGCTATCTGCGCGAGCAGGTGTTCGTGCGCGACCGCGGTGTGTGCGCCATCTGCCGGATCGACACCCACGCCGCGTATGCGGAATTGAAACGATCCCGCGGAGCCTTCCGGCTGAAACTACTCGACCGCTGGGGCCTCAAACGAATCTCCCGCAAGACGCTCTGGGACGCCGACCATATCGTGCCCGTAGTCGAAGGCGGCGGCGAATGCGATCTGGCGAACATCCGGACGCTGTGCCTCGTGTGTCATCGGCGGGTGACGATCGAATTGAGGAACCGCCGTGGACGGGTATTGTCTTAAGGTGCGTTGAAGAACTTCCTTCGCGACATTGCCCATCGTAGGAGGCGTATTGGTACGAGTCGGAGTACGAGGCAGCACGAGAAAGCGGATCTTTGAATCTTTTTCTGACGAACTACCCGATCACGCCCGAAGAGAGTTTCCGGCACATGGCCCGGAGCGCGTTGGACACCGTGCGGTGAGGAACACCCCCAGTACTCCTCCCAAGCGTTTAGCTATGGCTTGCTCTGATAGTCTGGTTGTTCGCCCATATGAAGCGGGATTCGTTAGAAGCTAAGTTAAACGATCAACCGTTGTACATCAAGCTCCTTCACGAATGTCGCGCTTGCCATGCGGTCGGCCTAAAGCCTGGCGCCCTGGAAACCCGTCTTGGCGATTATGGTGCGAGGGAGTTCCTCCGAGAAAAATACCGCGAATTGGATCTATCTTCAGAGGGTCTCTGCTCCGCATGCTCGGGCCGTTCTGATGAGATCAACGCAGTTTAGGACATAACCCGTGGACGGGTGGTGCGCTAAATGTGCGTGAATTAGCGCACTACCCGTGGACGCCTGCCCCGCTAAGTGGTAAGTTGAACGGTAGCTTTCCTTTTAGGAGATCTCTGATGATCCAACTCAAAGTTAACGGAACCACCCGCAAGTTCGAAGGCGATCCGGACATGCCCCTGCTGTGGTATCTCCGGGACCTGATCGACCTTACGGGAACTAAATTCGGTTGTGGAATGGGGCTGTGCGGCGCGTGCACGGTCCACCTTGACGGAAAACCCGTGCGGAGCTGCCAGACGACGATGAAGACCCTCGCTGGCAAATCCGTGGTGACCATTGAAGGCCTCGCGCCGAAGGCGGATCATCCGCTACAGAAGGCGTGGAGGGAAGTAAACGTCCCGCAGTGCGGCTACTGCCAAGCCGGGCAGATCATGCAAGCTGCCGCGCTGCTGAAGGACAAGCCCAAACCGACGGATAAAGACATCGACGCAGCCATGGCGGGCAACATCTGCCGCTGTGGAACGTATCAGAGGATTCGCGCCGCAATCAAGTTGGCGGCCAATGGAAAGGCGGTGAAAGCATGAACCCGATAACGAACGTCAGCCGCCGTAATTTTCTGGAAGGCGTGTTTTCGGCCGGAGCCTTTGTGCTGGCCGCGCGGTATCTTCCCGAGAACGCGCAAGCCGCCGAGACAGTAGACGAATCCGCATGGCACCCCAGTGTCTATCTTGGATTCGAGCCCGACGGGCGGGTGATCATCGTCGCGCACCGGTCGGAGATGGGAACCGGGATCCGGACGGCGCTGCCGATGGTGGTGGCCGAAGAACTCGATGCCGACTGGAGCCGCGTGAAGATTCAGCAGGCCATAGGCGACAAGAAGTACGGCGATCAGAATACCGACGGGTCGAATTCGATCAAGGGATTCTACCAGCCGATGCGAGTGGCGGGCGCGACGGCGCGCACCATGCTCGAAAGCGCGGCAGCGGCGAAGTGGGGCGTGCCGGCTTCCGAGTGCGCCGCGAAGAATCACGAGATCGTCCATACGCCGAGCGGCAAGAAGCTGGGATTCGGCGAACTGGCTACCAGCGCGGCGACGCAGACCGTACCAAAGCCCGAGACCCTGAAATTCAAGCCGGCATCGGAATATCGCTACATCGGAAAGAATATTCCGATCACCGATCAGAACGATATCGTAAGCGGCAAGGGGACCTTCGGGCAAGACGCCAAAGTTCCGGGCATGGTGTATGCGTCCATCGAGCGGTCGCCGGTGCTGGGCGGGACGTTGAAGAGCGTCGACGACTCGGAAGCGAAGAAAGTCGGCGGCGTGATTCAGACCACCACCATCGATCCGTTCAAGCCGCCGTATATGTTCCAGGCGCTGGGTGGAGTGGCGGTGATCGCGGACAACACGTGGTCGGCGCTGCAGGGCCGCAAGAAACTGAAGCTCGATTGGGACTTGGGTCAGAACGCGACCTACGACACGGTTGAATATAAGAAGACGCTTCAGGAAACGGTGCGCAAGCCGGGCACAGCGGAACGCAATGTCGGCGACGTCGATAAGGCGTTCGCCGGTGCGACCAAAACGCACGAAGCCGAATACTGGGTACCGCACCTGTCGCACGCGCCGATGGAGCCACCGGCTGCGATCGCGGAGTTCAAGAACGGCAAGGTAACGGCTTGGGCCCCGACGCAGAATCCGCAGGCGGTGCAGCAGACGGTGGCGGCCGCGGTCGGGATCAAACCCGAAGATGTGACCTGCTACGTCACGCTGCTGGGCGGAGGGTTCGGTCGCAAATCGAAGCCGGACTACGTCGCTGAAGCGGCGATTCTTTCGAAACAACTGAACAAGCCGGTGAAAGTCGTGTGGAGCCGCGAGGACGACATCCACTTCGACTACTTCCACTTCTGCGCGGCGATGTACATGAAAGCCGCGCTCGACGAAAAGGGCCGGCCGACGGCATGGCTGGGACGCGCGTCGTATCCACCGATGCTTTCGCAGAACCAGCTCCGTAACGGTGGACTGGGCAGCATGGGATGGACCGACTTACCGTTCGACATTCCCAATTTCCGCGCGGAAAACGGGCCGGCGGAAGCGCATATCCGCATCGGATGGCTGCGCTCGGTGGCAAATATTCCGCACGCGTTCGCGGTGCATTCGTTTGTGGATGAACTGGGGGCGCTGGCGGGCCGCGACCGGGTCGAATACCTGCTCGAAATTCTGGGCAAGGATCGCATTATCGAAACTCGTCCCGCGGCGCAGCAGAATCGGCCGAATCCATATCCAATCGATACGGCTCGAACGCGTCGCGTTCTGGAAGCAGTTGCGGAGCAATCCGGCTGGGCCAAGAAGAAATCGGGCGCCGGGCACGGGTACGGCGTCGCGGTTCATCGCAGTTTCTTCAGCTACATCGCTACGGTGGTCGAAGTCGAAGTGGAGAACGGAAAGCTGCGGATCCCACGCGTCGACACAGTTGTGGACGCCGGCTTGGTGGTCCATCCGGATCGCGTGAAGGCGCAGTTCGAAGGCGCTGCGGTGTTCGGAGCAGGCCTCACGATGTCAGGCGAGATCACGGCCGCAAACGGCCGCATCGTGCAATCGAACTTCAACAACTACACGGTCGCCCGCATGGACGATTCGCCGATAGAGACCCACGTCTCGATCATGCAAAGCGATCAGCCGCCCGCGGGCGTGGGCGAGCCGGGTGTTCCGCCGATCGCTCCGGCGATCTGCAACGCGATTTTCGCGGCCACCGGAAAGCGGATTCGCGAATTGCCGATTCGCAAGCAGCTCGCGTAAGCACAATCAAGAGTGGGCGGGAACACCCACTCGATCTTGCTGTCTTAAAATACAGTCAGATGAGCAAGATGCGTGCGGAGACTGTCGAGTATCAGCACGATGGCGTGTCGTTTCGGGGACACCTGGTGCATGACGCGGCCCGGACCGCGAAACTTCCCGGAGTTCTGATCGTGCATGAAGCGTGGGGACTGGGCGACCACGTGAAGGAACGGGCGGAGAAGCTGGCCGAGCTCGGCTATCTGGCGTTCGCGGTGGATATGTTCGGCGAGGCGAAGCAAGCCTCCAGCAGCGAAGAGGGCCTGCAGTGGACCAGGGCTCTGCGCGCGAATGTGCCGCTGCTCCGCGCGCGTATCAGGGCGGCGTATGACGCTCTGCGGGCGCATCCGCAACTCGATAGCGAACGCGTCGCTGCCATCGGCTACTGCTTCGGCGGGACGACGGCGCTGGAGCTGGCACGCAGCGGCGCAGAAATTTCAGGCGTCGTGAGCTTTCATGGCGGACTGACTACAACGCATCCCGCCGAACCCGGCGTTGTCGCCGCCAAAATCCTGATCTGCACCGGCGCCGACGATCCGTTTATTCCAGCGGATCACGTCCAGGGATTCATGCACGAGATGAAGCGCGCGGGAGCCGACGTTCAAGTGATCAACTACTGTGGCGTCCAGCACAGCTTCACGAATCCACGGGCAGGCGAGCGAGGCATAGCGGGGCTCGCCTACAACCGCAACGCGGATCAGCGTTCCTGGTCCGCGATGCACTCGTTCTTTCAAGAGATCTTCAGCTAGCGATCCCGGGCTCTAATCCTCAGAACGAAAACTTGGCTGCCACAAGCATGACGCGGCCGGATACCGAGGCGCCCTGGAAGGATCCGTACGGGCTGGTGGGCGGCCCGACCAATCCGCTGATCAGACCCAGCGATCCGGAGGTTACGGTGCCGCTGGCGTTGGCGAAATTCGGATGGTTCAAAATGTTGTAGAACTGCGCCCCCAGGCCGAACTTCGCGCGCTCCTTGATCTTGAAATCCTTGGTGATCTGCGTGTCAATGTCGAAATAGGCGGCGCCGCGGAACATATCCGGAGCCGTGTTGCCGAAGTCGAGCTGTGTGGTAGTGGTCGCAAATTGCGAGGCGGTCAAACACGGCGTGCCGATCGCACTATGACCGCAGTACACGCCCGCCGCTTTGGGATCGAGCAAGTCCGCGATGAACGTATTGCCAATGCCACCGCCCGAGTTGATCCGCGCCGCGAGCGAGCTATTGGTGACCGAGAACGGCGGTCCGCTGTAGAGATATAGTTTGCCACCCACGTTCCATCCACCCGCGGTCCAGTTGAGGATCCGGTTCTGGAACTTCCAGGGCGACGTCCAGATAAAATCGGCGGTCAGCATATGGCGCGTATCGAAATTGAGCGCACCGTAGCCGGAATTCACGCTGCTCGGATTGCCCAATTCGACGCTGCTGGTTCCCAGCACAGTCCCCAGAGCGTGACTCCAGACCCAGCCGATCTGGCCCTGGAATCCATAGCTGAACGCGTGCCGGACCTGAACGGTAAGGGCATCGTAATTGGATCTGGCTGACGTCAGCACCTGGTTCACGGTCAGGAAGCGCGGATCGGGAGCCGCCGTAGGCAAGCCGCCGAATCCATTCGGGAAGAGAGTTGTCGCAGCGGTGAATGCGTTGGCGTCGGCGTTGATCACCGATTCGTCGTATCCGTGATTACCGGAATAGGTCGCCGCCAGGACGTTGTGCGGACTGAGCGGCTGTTCGATCTCGAAACTCCATTCGAGTATTTTGGGCGCAACGAAATTCTGCGGTGGAGAATAATAGCTGGGAGCCGAGAACTTGATCTTGCCAAGCGCACTCTGGATCTGGGCCAACGTGAACCCCTGCTTGAAGCCGCTTTCGAAGCCGTTGAACGACGCGATCGCCGCAGTGAGCGAGCTGTTTGGGTCCGTCGCCAAGCCCACTTGTCCAAAAGTCACCGAAGGCGTGAACTTATTGGGCGAGTTGTTGAATACGTTGGCGGCGACGCTGGCCGCGAAAAGATTCGCGAACAGACCGATTCCACCGCGAATCACAGGCTTCTTGCCGCCCGAGCCGAACGGAGAGTACACGAATCCGAAGCGCGGCTCGGAAATCACCGCTTCCAGACCCGCATACGCCGTATTGAGCCCGGTGGTGATGGTCTGATTGTAGGGAATGTTCGCACCTCCCTGGTAGCCGGACATTCCGAACTGCTGATTCATGCGCGCGAAGCAGTTGTCGACGCACGAAGGGTTGCCGTCGCGCTCGAAGCGCATGCCGAACGTCAGCTTCAGATTGGGCTTCACCGCCCATTCGTCCTGCCCGTAGAAGTTGATGGAATAGACGCGAATGTGCGCGGCAAACAGCAGCGGGAAGGATTGTCCGAACGTGCTGTTCTTACCTGTGCTGTTGATCTGCCCGGTGGCGAGATCGACCAGATCATTGAACGTGTAAGTCCCCTCGTAGGCGCCGCTGGCGATGCTGGTGTCGGTGACGCGATTGTAGCGATAGTTCATCCCCACCTTGACCGCATGGCGGCCGTGCGTCCAGGACAGATCGTCGATCAACTGCAACTGGCCGACGTTACGTCCGTTCGGGAAGCTGGCGCCGAGCGTTGTCATTCCACCACCCTGTGCACCGCCGTCATTGATGACGAACCGCTCCGGCATCAGCGATTGAGCCTTCGCGAAATCCTGGACGCCGAAGATCGCCGAGTACCAGCTCGCGCCGCCGATGAAATTATTCACCAGGTTCGGATTGATGATGTAGGTGTAATTCATCTGTCCCGCGTGTTGCGGCTGCGTGCTGATTTGGCTGAACGCGGGATTGATGGCGCTGGTGGAAGTGGCCTGGATGCCCCAATCGTATTCGTACCGGAAATTGATTTTTTGCTTGTCGTTAATGGTCTGGTCAACCCGGGCAATGATCAGCGACTCGGTATTCAACGAGTTATTCGCGGAAACAAAAGACTCCGCGCAGGGGACATTCACGCCGAACGTCTGTCCGGCAGCGCCCGTCGGCGTGCCGGCGAACGTCCCTCTGCCAGAGCAGCCGAGCTTGCCGCTGCTGTCTTGCAGGATGCCGGTGCCGGTGGTGATTGCCTGCGCCCGGCTCAACCCCGGGGCGGCGTTGTACAACGCGAACGCCTGCTGATAGAGCGGTGTGGCGATGCTGGGGATGTGCGCCAGAATGTACTGCTGAAGCTGCGGGGTGGGGATCGAAACAGTGGTGGAGGACGGAAGGGCATAACGCAGGCCCTCCGTATCGAAAAAGAAAAATGTTCGATTCCTCTTCACTGGTCCCCCAACGGAGGCGCCGTACAGGTTCGAATCGGCCCGTCCACGCGGCGTCCCCGAGGAATTCTTGAAGAACGAATTTGCGTTGAACAATGCGTCGTTGTAGCTATAGTTCAGATTTCCGTGGAACGTGTTCGACCCGGACTTCCCGATGATGTTCTCCTGCCCGCCGGCCATTCGTCCGTACTGCGCGCTGTAGGCGTTCAGCACCACCGCGGCTTCGGCCACTTCGTTTGCGCCCAAAAGATTGTTGCTCGCGCCGGAGTTATTCAGGTTGTTGTACGGATCCATCACGTCCGCGCCATTCAAGGTGAACAGCATGGACGAGCCTGGAACGCCGTTCGCGTTCATATTTCCAGATCCGCCTTTTATCGCGACGCGGACGCCCGGCACCGTCATCGCAAGCGTGGTCAAATCGCCGCCGGCCATCGGCAATTCAGCCACCTGCTTTTGAGAGTAAGAAGTCGCCAGGTTCGCATTTTCGGTCTGCACCACGGATGCTTCAGCAGTTACTTCGATCACTTCAGTGGTGCCCTGCGGATTCAGCGTGATGTTCATCGCCTGCTCCTGGCCGACCAGCAGCGTGAATCGCGTCGAGTTGGATTTGAGTCCCGCGGTGTGCGCCGAAAGCAGATACACGCCGGGGCTCATCAACGGGAACCGGTACTGGCCGGAATCGTTGGTGACGGCGGTTCGGGTGTCATTGGTCTCAGCAGCTTTTATGGTCACCGTGGCGCCGGGAACAACCGCGCCGCTGGTGTCGCTGACCACGCCGACGACGTCGGCTGTGGTAATGGTCTGTCCGCAGACGACGAGTGCAGTCAGAAGAGACAAAACGATCGCGCGAAAACGCATTGGATGGATCTCCTTGTGTGTTGTTGTGGAGCGAATGGAGCACGGCCGCGCGGCAATCGCCGACAGGCAAGAGATTCGTTTCAACGAACTAAACAAGATTTCCCCTAAATTCGGCCGAAAGCCGGTTCGATTCGATTCCCAACAAATTGGGATGAGTCTATCACACTGGTAACGAACTGTAAATCCACCTGTGGATTTACTTTGTAAGTAACTCCAGTGCGTTTCGGCGGATTGCAGGGTCGGGGCTTTCGGAGGCTTTACGCAGGTGCGGCACGGCTTGATCCTTCCGGCCCTGGTTCATGAGAATCGCGCCGAGCCGCAATTGCGCCGGAAAGTAATTGGGGTCCGCGGCGACCGCCGCCTCCATCTGGCGACGAGCCTCGTCAATACGGCCGGTCCCTTCGAGCATCAGGCCGTAGTTAAAATGACCCAACACATAGCCGGGTTGAAATCGCAGAGCGTATTCGAAATGATAACGGGCTTCATCGGGGCGGTCGCGCCCAAACAATAAAATCGCGAGGTTCATGTTCGCGGGAGCATCGTCGGGGCGCAACCGGATCGCTTCACGAAAAGACGCTTCCGCATCCGAAGGATTCGCGGCTTGCTGGGCGAGCACGATTCCCAAGGCATAGTGAGTTTCTGGAATTTCCGGATCGAGTTTTATCGATTCCCGCAATGCCGCCATGGCGTCGGTGGTCCGCCGAAGCTTGGTGTACGCTTGCCCGAGCTGCTGCCATGAGGATGCGTCCCGCGGGACGATCTTCGTGGCACGCTCGAAAGATTCGACGGCCTTGACCAGATCGTCCGATTTTTCGTACGCGCTTCCCAAAGCGAGCCAGGCGGCAAGGGATTCTGGATTGCGGCGCGCCGCTTCCCGATACAGCGGAATCGCGTTCGCGGGATGCCCCTGCGCGATCCATGCGTCGCCGAGTTCGATATAAAACTCGGCACGCGCCTGCGGATACCCGCGCAGCGCGGCGGCGAATCTCTCCACGCCGCGGTCCATATTGTTTTTCTCGCGAACCTGCGCCAGGCCGAGATACGCTTCGCTTTCGGGCGTCCGCTCGAAGGGCGCCGGATAGTACGGAAGCACTTCGCCGCGATAAACGGTCGCGGCTCCATGCGGCTCGGGTATTTCCGCCGCGGGATCGATCGACGGCGGACGGCGCTGAATATAGTGGTCTGTCATGATCGCGTGCACCACGTCCTGGGTGCGGCGCTTCGGCATATGGCAGTCGACGCAGGTTGTGGACGCGGGATGGCCGCTGTTCAGCGACGCGTGACACTTCGCGCAAGCGCGGTCGATCGATTGCGGCTCGGAGGTCTTGTGCGGATCGTGACAAGTGGTGCACTGCAGCGCGCCGCCGCTCTTCAGAAAGCATGGCGACATGCGCAGCCTGTAGGCGGAGTTGACGATCTGAAAGCGGTCGTCACTAGGGCTTTGGTGGTCGAAAAACAGCATGAATTGGACGAGTGGTTCGCCGGGACGATACGAAAACGGGTGCCGTTCGTACTTGAGAATCGAGTGCGGGAACGGGAAGCTGGTAGTTTCGAGGTGGCATTGCATGCACACCTCCATCCGTCGATCGGGAGCGAGCCGCGCCGGATTGACGATGGCGTGGCGGATCTCTGCGCGCGTGGCTGCCGCAGTCCTGGCGACGTCGGCGTGACGCTGGCCCGGTCCATGGCATCTTTGGCAATCGATGCCTTCCGGAAGCGGGTTCGAGAAGATCGGCTCAGCGCGAAACTGCTCGTTGCCGGCCGGGATTTTCGGATATCCGTTGTGGCAGAACATGCATTCGTAAGTAATCTTGCGGCGCGAATTGGGCTGATCCGGCGTGTCATAACCCGGGTTCATCGCAAAGTAACCGCCCTTTTCCGCGTACCAGGCCAGGGGAAGCTCCTGCAGCGCGCCGGCGCTGGTTCGATGCAAGAATGTCCGAACATGATTTCCGGAGCCCATCACGAAGTCGATCTGCTTTTCGTCGATGTTTGTTTCCAGCCCCCCGAATCCGATCTGAGAGCGGCGCTGGAAATACTTGCCGTCGCGCTCGAGCATCGTGAACCAGGTATTGGAGGGTGCATGAAAATAGCGCCCGGTCTTATTTTCCGGACCCGGACGATAAAACGATCGCGCCATTCCGGTTTGGGCGTAGCTTGCAGCGATCGCGGGATGACACACCGCGCATGCATGAGCGTCGGCGTAGCCAGATTGCGCGTGTGCGAAAAATGGCCAGACGGCCAGCGCGCAGGCGATTTTCACGTGGTCATCGTAGCACGCAGGCCCGGTCTGTACTTATTCTTAATTGGTGGAGACAAAGCGTCCCGACGCCTGGCAGGCCTTTTGGCAGAGCGTGGTCCAGTTTCGATGGGAGAAGGTCAATCCATGGATCGGGCTGCGAAACACGATCGGCGTTGCAATTCCGCTCGCGGTGGGAGCCGCATTGGGAAATCCGGCGGGAGGAGCGGTGGCGGCGACGGGAGCGCTCAACGTCTCGTTTCGCGATAGCACCGCACCCTACCCGCAGCGCGCGCGTCAAATGATTCTGGCGAGCTTCATCGCCGGGTTTGCGGTCTTCGCCGGCGCATTAACCGGTCGCGACAATGTGACCAGCGTGGCCATTGCGGGGATCGCCGCGTTCGGCGCGGGAATGCTGGTCGCCATCGGCGATGCAGCCGCGGACGTAGGGACCATGAGCGTCGTGATCCTGGTGGTCTATGGCGCCAATCCAATGCAACCGCACACGGCCACGCTCGCGGGCTTGGCCGCTCTCGGAGGAGGGCTCTTACAGACCGGCCTGTCGATCGCGATGTGGCCGTTCCGCCGCCACGAGCCGGAGCGGCGGGCGCTGGGCGACCTGTACCTGGAGCTTTCGCGCGCAGCGAAAGCGCCTCCCACACACGGATCGCAGCCTCCTCCCGCAACAGCGCAGAGTCTGCAAGCGCGAACCGCGCTCGACGCGCTGGGCCGCGATCGCGGCGGCGAGGGAGACCGATACCGGTTTCTGTTGAGCCAAGCCGAACGGATTCGCCTGAGCTTGCTGGCGTTGGGCAGAATGCGGACGCGCCTGGGCCGCGAGGAGCCTCCACCGGAGCAATGCCAGTTTCTCGATCGCTGCTTCGAAATCGCTGCAGGGGCGCTCGAAGCGGTCGGCAATTCGCTGCGCACCGGCGGCCGGATCGGATTTGTGGATCTCGCGAAGCTGGACGAACTCGCGGAGCGGCTTCGCGATGCAGGCGGGCCTCCCCAGGTCCGCACAACACTCGCCGACGCGCGGACTCAACTTGATGCGCTCGCCGGACAGCTTCGCGCGGCAATCGACGTGGCGGGGGAAAAACCACCCGAAGCCATCTCTCAAGTGGAGGATGCCACCAAGCCATGGCGCCTGCGGATTGGCGGCAAAGTTGCGACGCTCATCGCGAATCTCAATCTGCAATCCACCGCGTTCCGCCACGCGATCCGGCTCGCTGTCTGTATCGTGATGAGTGACGCGCTGGGGCGCACGGTCGGGCTTGGTCGGCACTACTGGATTCCCATGACCATCGCCATCGTGCTGAAACCCGATTTCGGGGCGACCTTCAGCCGTGGAATCCTGCGCCTGGCTGGAACCTACATCGGATTGCTTCTTGCTACCGTACTTTCTCACGCCCTGCCGGCGCCGATTTTCATGCACATTGCCGCGATCGCGGTGCTGATGTTCGTCGCGCGGTGTTTCGGTCCGGCGAACTTCGGGATTGTGGCCATCGCCATCTCGGCGCTGGTGGTATTCCTAATCTCCTTGGCTGGTGTTCCGGCCAAGGATGTGATCGGCGCGCGCGCGTTGAACACGTCGATCGGCGGCGCGATCGCCTTGCTCGCCTACTGGCTGTGGCCCACCTGGGAGCGACGCCGCGTGGCCGAAATCGCCGCGCAGATGCTGGATGCATTTCGCGATTACTTCCGGGCGATTCGGGAGCGATCGCCGCATCCGGAGCTCGAGCGGACCCGCGTAGCAGGGAGGCTGGCGCGATCGAACCTGGAAGCATCCATCGAGCGAGCATCGTCGGAACCGGGCGCATCAGCGGAAAGCATCGCACTACTGAACGCGATTCTGGCCAGTTCGCGAAGGCTGGCCCAGTCTTTGATGTCGCTCGAAGCCGCCATCGTCTCGAACCCTGACCAGCCCGTTCGCGAGGCATTCGCGCGGTTCGCCAACGATGTTGAATTGACGCTGCATCAATTGGCCGCGGCGCTGCGTGGTTCACACGTGGAGCTGAGTTCCTTGCCCGACTTGCGCGAGGATCATCACACGCTGATCCATTCCGGCGATCACCCGGCGAGCGTCTACGCGCTGGTGAATGTGGAAGCGGATCGCATCACCAATAGCCTGAACACGCTTTCGGATGAGGTGATGCGATGGGTCGCATTGACGCGCGCCAGGATATAATCCGGAACATGCCATCGCGGCGCGACGTGTTGATCTCCGCTCTTGGCCTTTCCGCATTCCGGCTGCGCGCACAGGAACAGGCCAAGCTCGATTCGCTGCTCTCGCTGTTCGATTTTCAGACGGAAGCGCAAAAACATATCTCGCACGGGGCCTGGGAACGCATCATGGGCGCATCCGCGGATGAGATCACCATGCGCTGGAACCACGAGGCCTACGAGCATATCCGTCTGAAGCCGCGCGTTCTGGTGGACGTTTCCAAGGTGGACACGCGCGTGAAGTTGTTCGGGCAGGATCTGGCGTTTCCGATCGTTCTGGCACCCACCGGAGCGCAAAGCTTCGTCCATCCGGAAGGCGACCTCGCGTCGGTGCGCGGAGCCGGCGCGGCGAACGCCACGCTGTGCATTTCCAGCAGCGCATCGCTGAAAATCGAGGACGTCGCCAAGGCCGCGACTGGTCCGGTATGGTTCCAGCTTTATGTGCAGCGCGACCGCGGATTCACCCGTGAACTGGTCCAGCGCGCCGAAGGAGCCGGCTGCCGGGCGCTGTGCGTCACCGTCGATTCGCCGACGTTCGGGGCACGTAACCGCGAAGATCGCGCCCGTGCCGAGCTACCGCCGCGCGAACTGCCGAATCTCAAAGGCAAGGATTATCTGGACCCGACGCTGTCATGGAAAGACATCGACTGGCTGCGCGGTTTCGCGAAAACACCGGTGATGCTCAAAGGCGTCTTGAATCCGGACGATGCTGCCATCGCCGTAAAGGCGGGCGTGGCTGGGATCATCGTCTCGAACCACGGCGCGCGCAATCTCGATACTGTGCCCGCGACGATCGACGCGCTGCCGCTGGTTGCCGAAAAAGTCGAGGGACGCATTCCGATTCTGGTCGACGGCGGTATCCGGCGCGGCACGGATGTGATCAAGGCTCTTGCACGCGGCGCGACCGCGGTGCAGATCGGGCGGCCCTATCTGTGGGGACTGGGAATCGCCGGAGCGGCGGGCGTGACGCGGGTCGTCGAAATTTTGCGGCGCGAGTTCGAAATGACCATGATGCTGATGGGCCGGCCGACGCTCGCGAGTATCGATAAGAGCGTCCTGTGGTGAATTAGCCGTGTGCACCGAGCCGCCAGCGATAGCGACCGGGTTCCGACGCGTCCACTAATCTGACTCGCGAAGCGTTCTGGTAGCCAAGAACAGCACCACCGCCCCATACAGCACCAGCAGTGCGACCCGGGTCCAGTTTTCCGCCAGCGTTCCGTCTTTGATCAACCCCTGGATCACCTGATTGGCGTAATACAGCGGCGTCGCGTGGCTCAGCCACTGCGCCCACCGCGGCAAACGATCTACGGCAAAAATCACGTCGGAGAGAAAAACTCCGGGCAACGTCACCAGCGGAATGAAAGGCAATACCTGGCCTTCGTTGCGGGCGAAATTCGAGACGAAAATTCCCAGGCAGATGCTGATGATCGCCAATAGCCAGATGATCAGATAGATCGACAACAACACGGTCACTGTGTAGTTCAGATGAAACAGCAGCGAGAGTTCTCCGAGCACCAACAAGCTCTGTACGGTAGCCACACAAGTGTACGCAAGCACGTATCCGCCGATGATGTCCACCTGGGTGTAGCCGTTCACAAACATTCGCGCCAGGGTCTCCGCGGCGCGTTCGCGTACCAGCACGATCGCGCATAGGATGTACGTCGCGAAGTGCACTACAAACGCGGCGATAGGCACTACGAATTGACTGGCGTTCATAAATGGCACGTTGAAACTATCGAGTGCCGCTTTGCTGATGTAGATCACGATCAACGGCGCGGCGATGGACAGCACCAAAAAGCGCCGGTCGCGCGCCAGTTGGCGCAGAACCCTCTGAGCGACTGCTAGCATCCTGTTCATGATTTGATCCAGCTCAAGATGATTTGCTCAAGCGTGTCGCGTTCAATCTCAATGCGAGTGACGCTGGAATCCAGCCCGTATCGATACAGGAGCCGCGGAAGGTATTCGTAATAATTTTCCACGGATTCCGTGATTTTCTCTTCCCCACGCCAGATATGAATACGTGTGCGGCCGCGATCCAGCAGGTTCTTCGGCGTATCGCAGGCGACCAGTTCTCCGTCGCTCAGCACGGCCAGGCGATCGCACAGTAAGGCTTCATCCATTTGATGCGTGCTGATCAGCAGCGTCGCACCCTGGCGTGCCAGTTCGCGGAAGTGCTTCCAAAACTCCGCGCGCAGTCGTGGATCGACACCCGCGGTAGGCTCATCGAGCAGCAGCACCCGCGGATTATGGATCAGGGCGCAGGCCAACGAAACGCGCTGCTTCATGCCACCTGAAAAAGTGTGAACCGCATCGCGTTCCCGAGACCGCAGATTGCTGAAATTCAATAGCTCGTCGATGCGCGGCTCGGTCGATTCAATCGCATGCGCGCGGCCGAAGAAGCGTAGATTGTCGCGCGGCGAAAGATCCTCGTAAAGCGCGGGAGCTTGCGGCATATAGCCGATATTGTGACGCGCGGACTTGGGATTTCCGCCGAGCACCTTTGCCGCGCCGGCCGTCGGCTGGGTCGAACCGGTCAGCAAGCGGATCATGGTGGTCTTACCCGAGCCGTTGGGACCGAGCAGGCCGAAAATCTCTCCTTCACGAACGTCCAACGTGACAGATTTCAGAGCATCGATATGCCCGTAACGCTTGGCGACGTTGTGTAGTCCGATGACGTCGCCAGGCATGCTCACCTAGCGCGCCAGCGCGACTACCAGCAGCAATCCGCGCTGCGTGCCGAGGAACGAATCCTTGGTGTCGAACGATTCCGTCAGCGCATGCGCCTCGGTACCGCGCCCGCCTCCGCCGATGGTAACCGCGGGAATGCCCAGGTTCATTGGAACATTGGAATCGGTGGACCCTTCGCCGAGCGTTCCGGAGAATCCGAAAAGTTTCGAAGCCGCCAGCGCGGTGAGGACGATGGCGGAATCGGCCGACGTGCTGCCCGCGGGTCGCAGTCCGACCAGTTCCGGATTGGCCACGATCGATCCGCGTTTCCAACGCGCGTTTTCCTCGTCCACGGCTTCTTTCACCGCGTTCTTGAATTTCGTGTTGACGCTTTCCAGCGAGTTTTTGTCGGAGGAGCGCATGTCGACTTCCATCCAGCATTCGAAGGGAATCGCATTTACCGACGTTCCGCCGCCAATGCGGCCGACGTTGAAGGTCGTTTTCGGTGTAGTGGGAACTTCGAAGCTGTCGATTTTCGCAATCGCCCGACCCATCGCCTGAATCGGGTTCACCATGCCGAACGCGCCAAAGCTGTGGCCTCCCGGTCCTTTGAACGTCACGCGATAGCGGTAGCTGCCCACTCCGACGTTGGTGACGCTGAGACCGGTTCCATCCACCGAAATGAACTTGTCGATCTGCCCCTTCAGGCTATCGTTGAAAAGATTCTTGGTCCCCCGGAGATCGCCGAGCCCTTCTTCGCCGACATCGGCGACGAACGTGATCGTGCCGGGCGTTTTCACTTTCGCGTCATTCAATGCCTTGATGACGCCGAGGACCACTACCAGGCCGCGGCAATCGTCGCCGATACCGGGGCCCTTCAGAACGCTACCGTCGCGCTTCACTTTGACGTCGGTGCCTTCCGGAAACACTGTATCGAGATGCGCCGCGAACACGACGTTCGGGTGCGCCGACGCCCCGGGGCGGACTCCAATCACGTTGCCGGCTTTGTCGATGCGCACATTCTCCAGGCCGGCTTCCTTGAACAGACGCTCCAGTTCCCTGCCGCGAACTTCTTCATGAAACGGCGGCGCCGGAATTTCACAGATGCGCACCTGCTCTTCGATGAAATGTCCTTCGTTGTGTTTGATCGCCGCCAGAGCGGATTTCACCGTGGGATCTTCAGCGAGCCGCGCGGCGTCCTGCGCGACCGCGAAAAATGCAAGCGCGGCAATCGGGATCAGCAATCGCATAAGCAAAAGCGTAGCACTACAGCTTGTTTAATTTTGACTGGATGCGTTTTTTCACCGCGCGATCGCTGGATGCCCTCGACGCCGACATGTAGGCTTGCTGCGCTTCGGATTTGCGGCCGCGCGCGGATTCTAGGTCCCCGATCTGTTCGAGAACAGCCGGGTTCTCCGCATCGGCTTTCGAGGCTTCGCGCAGCTCGGTCAAAGCGCCTTCGGTATCGCCGTTCTTGGCCAGCTGATCGGCCAGCGCAAGACGCGCGGCTACATAACCGGGTTTTTCCTTCAGCACTTGCCGGTACTGCTCGATGGCTCCGGTGCGATCGCCCGAATCTGCCAGCGTTTGCGCCAGGCTCAGGCGCGACGGCAGATGATCTGGCGCCTGTTTAAGATTTTCGCGCCACAGCTCGATCGCTTCGGAGCGCCGGCTCTTGGATGCCAGCAAGAGCGCCAGATTGTGGCGCGCCGCCAGCAGATTCGCATTGCGGGTCAGAGCGTCGCGATACAGCTTTTCAGCTTCATCGGTTTTTCCCTCGGCCGCCTTAAGTGTGCCGAGCGCATTGTACGGCTCGGCCGAATCCGGAGCGATCGACATCGCTTTCCTGTACGACATTTCCGCATCTTTGCGCCGGTTCAGGCGCTGATAGACCAGCCCGAGATTGTACGGCAGATAGCTGTACTGCGGCGTCAAGCGAATCGCCTGCTGATAGAGACGGATCGCGGCTTGATACTCGCCCGATTCGACGTGCGCCAGCGCTTCGTTGTGCAGTGGATACGACCAATGCTGCGCGCGGCGCGACGCATCGCGAAACGCGGGGATGGCTTTGTCGAACTGCGCTTGTTCCAGGTAAGCGATGCCCAGGGCATTGTAACCATAGGCGGCGCCAGGATCGATGCGGACGGATTGCTCCAGCAGATTTGCGGCCTCGGGATATTTTTTATCGAAAAGCAATGCCCGGCCCTGGAAAAAATCCGAGCGAGCTTCGAGAAACAGCGATTCGCGGGTCAGCGTTCGAGCCGCCTCCATGTAGCGTCCGGCTAACGCGAAATCCTGTTGCGTCTGCGGATTCTGATCGCCCGCGAGATAACGCAGCAGCACTTCCTGCGCGCGATTCTCCAAAGCGATGCGGAGCTGATTGCCGATTTCGATGTACCGGTCGAGCCGGACTTGCGGTTGAAGTTTCTTCAGGGCGTCGAAGGCATTATCGGGCTGATCGGGTAGAAGCCGTCCCGCGCTGATCGCCGCCGTGAATTGCGCGACTGCCTGGGAATCGTCCAGTTTCGGCGCCGATGAAGCCAGATACAGCGGCTCACCGCGGCGTGAATCGTAGATTACCGGATAGTGCGCGACATTGATGCCGGGCTTGCTGGTGTCGGACAATTTCATGCTGTTGTCGTAGGTGCCGAATTCGCGCGGATGCTGTTTGTTCGAGGTCGCCTGCGGCACTTGCGCGGAAACGTATTGAATCAGCTCATTCGCATCCACCACGCCATCTTTGTTTTCGTCCGCGGCGCCTTCCATCCCTTTGATCACGAAATAGCTGAACACGCCGTGGCCTCCTCCGAACTGCGGCCCTTCAATGGACAACTCTTTCGGACGGCTGGCTAGCAGGCCGAACAGATCGCCTTCCACATCTCCTAAATGCTGAACGTCGGCATTCACCGAGGTGCTTTGAATCGAGCCGATCGTGCCTGCTTTGCACACATCCGCGAAGAGCAGAACGCGCCCGACTTTTTTCAGTTGATCCTCAAACAGCCCGCGCAACTCCGCCATGGGCAGCGCCGTGCTGGCCAGATCCTGCGGATCGGCATCGTAGGTCAGCACGAACGCGTTTCGTCCATCCACGGTTCCATGTCCGGCCACCAGAATGATCACGGTATCGTTCTTGCCGGCGCGGCGTTTCAGAAAATCCTGGAATCCGTTGCGCACGGCGGCGGTGGTGGCCTTTTCGTCGGTGAGCAGAAGAATGTTTTCCGACGCAAGCCCGCCACCGCGCGGGCTACCCAGAAGCTGAGCGAAAATGCTCGCGTCTGCGTTGGGAAATTGCAGGGAAAGCTCCGTATGCTTGTATTTCGAAATACCGACCAGCAGTGCATACGTTTGCCCTCCTGGTCCGGCTGCGGCGGTTGCCGCTGCCTGCGCGGCCTGAATCTGCTCCAGATCGAAAATCTTGCTCTTCACCCACACCGCGTCGGGCCACTGCTCGCGCAGTTTGTAATAGACTTCGAGTGCGTTCGAGATCAGCTTGTGCTTTTCGAAAATCGTGCCGGCGGCGACCAGCGCGGAAGGCTCGCCAGCATCCGCCGGACCGAGTTCGGCCAGAACATCCGCCGGTAATTTATCGCGCGGGATGGGCGCGATTTCCGGTTTCGTATCTCCTCGCGTCATGGTGACGCCGTAGTGCTGCTGGCTGGCGACAGCGACGCGCAGCGTTTCGGGTAGCGTGCAGGCACGCGCCGGCTGTTCTGAAAGTTTTCCAGTCTTCACCTTGGGCTGTTTGGCGTCGAACCGGACTTCGCCGGACGGCCCCAGCGTCTCGATCGCTTTCGAGGGACAAAACAAAAAAGACGCCGCGGAGGATTCCGTGCGCAGGCCGTCGCCGGCGAACAAGAGATCGCCGGGACGCGCGGCAAGGGAAGTCTCCGTGTTCGAGCGCAGTAACTTACTGCCGCCGGCTGATAACACCAGTCCTACGGGTTCATCCGCGCGCAAAGCAGCAATTGCAAGAAACAGCAGCGCGAGCTTACGCATTCGCCGGGACCTCAATGAGTGAAGTCACGGTGTACAGCGGAATCGGCGCGGCCTTTCCACGGACGGCGGTCGCTCCCAAAAGCGTGGTCTCAATCTGGCCATTCAGCAAGGTTCGCGTCGTTTCCGTCATCAGCAACTTGGTCTTGTGCTCTTTGTTGAGGCTTTCCAGGCGCGACGCCAGGTTCACGGTATCTCCCAAAACGGTGTACTCCATCTTATCGGCGGACCCGACATTGCCGATTACCGCCAGCCCAGTGTTAAGTCCTGCGCCGGTTTCAAAGCGTCCCGGCTCGGTAACCATTTCCGTCGCGCATAGCACCGCGCGTAGCGGATGGTCGCCGGGCAGCGCGGCTTTGTCGCCAACGGAGTCTTCATCTGAAAACACGGCGAGGATTCCATCGCCGATGAATTTATTTACCTGCCCGCCGTGTTTGAGAATGATCGCGACCATCGCTGCCAAATATTCATTGAGCAATTGAACTACTACCTCCGGCCCCTGTTCTTCGGAAACCCTTTCAGTGAACGCCGTGAATCCACGGATATCTGTAAAGAGAATAGTAACTGTCTGGCGGGTTCCGGACAGCCGGATGGTTTGCGTATCTTCCAGAGCGGCGGCGAGTTGCTTGCCCACGAACAGCGAGATCGCCTTGTGAAACAGATTTCCGCGTTCCTCCGCCGTCGAAAATCGATACACCACCGCGGCGATGGTGCACAGCACTGCCGCTAGCAGCACTTCGGAGGTGGAAAGAATCAACCCGGCACGAAACAGAAGATGCGTCAAGGCGACCAACACCAACGCTTCCAGCAGCAGCCAGCCGGACGCGGCGTACATCGCGATGCCGACGGTCGCAGCGGCGGCTACGACCAGCGCCGTGTTGCGGATCGCTTCAGAGACTGGTGTGAGATAGCTTCCGTTCAACAGGGTGCGAATCGTGTTGGCATGGATCTCGACGCCCGCCGTGGTCCAGCGAGGTCCGCTGAACAGCGTGTAGAACGGAGTCGCGTAGCGATCGTCGATGGAATCGGAGCCCACCAGAACAATCTGTCTGTCGAACCAGCTGCGGAGTTGTGCAGTGTTCCCCGCCCGCGCGGCGGCGATCACATCCGCCAGCGAAACCCGCGGAAACGTGTCCGGAGGACCGGCGTAGTTGATGTAAATCGTGCGATCCGGAATCGCGTGACCGGCAAGTGTGAGCGCGCCATTCCTGAATTCAGCATCCGCGCCGAGATACTTTTCGGTCACACGAAACGCGAACGATCGCGCGCCATCCGCGGCGTTCTCCATCAGTTCCTGGCGGCGGACGAAGTCGTCGCCGTCGCTGGTGAGGTTCGCATAACCGGCTAAACCGAGCGCGGCCGCCAGCATATTGACCGGTACCGGGAGCCTGCGCTGATTCGACGTCATCGAAGACACGTAGCCGCACACCACTGGAGCGGACGATGTGCTGACGGCCTCGCTCAACATGCGGTCGTAATCAGGTTCCCATTTTTCAACCGGGACGCCGAACGCCAGGTCGAGTCCGATCACTTTCGCGCCGGATTGCGACGCCGCGCGAATCGCTTCGGCGTAATACGGATGCCACAGGATCTGCAATTCTGGAAACGTATCGAGGGTCTTCTGATCGGCGACCACCAACAAGATTCCCGAGACCGGCTGGCGTCCGCGCAAGACGAACTGAGCGTCCAAGGACTTCAAATTGAGTAGTTGAAAGAACCGAAGCGTGCTGAGCAGACGCGCTCCCGCGGCGCTCGCCACTGCGATAAGCGCGCAGATTGCATAGTGCCGCCACCGCCGCTTCATGTTAACCTTGCATCTTACTACGGTGGCGAAAACTATTTTCACCGTGGCCTGGGGTTGCGTGGCCTGGGTTTGTCTGACGTGGATGGGCGCGGCGTCGCTTCACGCACAAACCACGCAAGGGACCATTTCCGGCCGGCTTCTGAGCTCCATCACCGGCCGTCCGATTGCCGCGGCAGCCATCGAGTATTCGACGGGATCCGCTTCCGGCAGTGCCGCCAGCGATTCGGCGGGCTACTATTATCTCCCGCTGCTTTCGCCGGGAACGTACCGCGTGCGGGTGGCCGCCGCGAGCTATCAATCGCAGGAAGTGCAGGAACTTGAACTTCCCGTGGCGGGGCGAATCGAGCTGGATTTTCGGCTGCGTCCCTTGAGCGACGTATGGGAGGCGGGCCAATACAATAGCGTGTTCCTGCCGGGATCGAAGACCATCGTCACGTTTTTCGGCCCCGACGTCGACACCAGCAGGTCGGGATCTTTCGATGCGCAAAAAGGCCGCGTGGGATCTCTTGAAGCGACCGTTTCGCAGGTGATCGATTCGCGCGAGATCAACGATGTTCCGCTGCAAGGTCGCGATGTCTACGCGTTGCTGGTCACGCAACCGGGCGTCATCTCGGATGCGGCAACTGGACGCGGCCTGGGGCTCGCAGTCAATGGGCAGCGTCCGTCGGCATCGAATTTCCTGCTCGATGGCGTGGAGAACAACAACTACCTGATTACCGGACCGCTGGTGACCGTGGCGCCTGAAGCGATCCAGGAATATCGCATCTCGACCAACAATTTTTCGGCCGAGTACGGACGGACGTCGGGCGTACTGGCGAACGCGATCACGCGGACGGGTTCCAACAATTTTCACGGCGTCGCCTACTTCTATCTGGTAAACGATTTTTTCAATGCCAACGGATTTCAGCAAAATCGCTTAGGCGTGGCCCGCGCTCCGCAGAAACAGGTTGAGCCTGGGTTCGTCGCCAGCGGACCGGTGTTGCGGAATCGCCTTTATTTTTCCACATCATACGAATATTTTCGAAATCGCGGCCGGCAGGATCCGGTGGCGTTTACGTTTCCGGCCGCGGGATTCTTCAACTTTGCGGCGGAAGGCCGCGAATCTCGGGCGTTGCTCCAGAAGTACCCTGCGCCACCGCTCACAGGCAACGGAATCACAGCGCAAATGTCGATCGCGCCGCCGGTCGAGTTGGACCGGACACTCGCGATCCAGCGTTTCGACTACGCCGCGTCGAAGGATCGCGTGATGCTGAGGGCGATGGCGTCGCTGTTCTCGGAGCCGGATTTCATCTGGAGTCCGTATCCCGATTTCATCTCCGCGCTGCATCAGAACACGATCGCAATTGCGGCCGCGGATACGCATACGATCCACGCGAACTTATTCAACGAGGCACGCGCCAGCTTCAGCGACGACGATCTGCATTGGAATCGCGCGCACTCGGAGATTCCCACGCTCAGTTCCGCCGACGGCGTCGTTCTTCCTGGTAGTCCGGCTGCCTATGCATACAAAAACGCCAACCGAAGCTGGGAATTTCTGGACAATATTCTGTGGACGCGGGGTCGTCATCAGATCACCGCGGGTGTGGGGCTGCTAGTCCGATCTTCGGATGGATTTCTCACCGCTGCACGCGACGGTCAGTATTTTTTCACCAACATCGCGTTCTTTGCGCTCGACCGGCCGCTGGCGTTTCGCGCTGCGATCGATCGCGGCGCATTGCCCTCCGTGCAGCAGCCCGATTCCAACCGCAGCTTCGGGTATCAACAATTTTTCGGATTCGCGCAGGATACCTTCAAATTCAGCTCGCGCCTCACTGTGAACTATGGCCTCCGTTATGAGTTGTTTGGCGCGCCGCGGAACAACGGATCGACCAAGGACCTGCTGGTGCAGCTCGGCTCGGGTGCGACGCTCGGGCAGCAGCTTGGATCGGCAGCGCTGAAGCCCGATGCGCAACTCTTCGGAACGGACAAAGCCGATTGGGCGGTGCGCGCCGGCGCGTCCTACGATTTGTTCGGCAACGCGCGCACGCTGCTGCGCGGCGGCTACGGGATTTTCTACGATCGCCCGTTCGATAATCTTTGGGAAAACATCCGCAACAACAATTTGACCCTCCCGCTGATCGCTTTGAATGCGCCGTCGACGAATTTCCTCGGGCCGATCACCGACCAACTGCAGAACGTGAACGGCCGTATTTTGAACAGTGATTTTCCCGATGTGACTCTGGTCGATCCTGGACTGCGAAACGGCCGCGTGCAGAGCTATTTCGCCGGAGTTCAGCACCGCGTGGCGGAGAATCTTACTGCAGAAGTCAACGCTCTCGGCTCCTACGGGCGCAGACTGATCACGACCGATATCGTGAATCGCGATTTCTCCACCGCCGCGGGCCGGTACAATGCGAACCTTCCCGACGTCGCGTACCGCTCCGGGCAAGGATATTCGGATTACAACGCGCTCGCGGCCGTACTTCGATATCGCACCAGCCGCGGGATGCTTCAAGCGACCTACACGTGGAGCCACACCATCGACAACCAAAGCGAGCCGCTCGCGGGCGACTTCTTCAATCTGAATTTCACCAGCATTCAAACCTCCGGCGGATCGAACGGCCGCGCAGCGTTTTCCGAGCAGTTCAATCCCAATGCGGATCGCGGTAACTCGGATTTCGATCAGCGCCACAATTTAGTTTTATTCGGATACTGGAATCTGCCGCGCGGATTTGTCCTGTCCGTGCTGGCGGCTTTTCGCTCCGGATTTCCGTATACTCCAACCGCCGCGATTCTAGGACAAAATATTCTCAGCCAGCGTCCAAACCTGGTTGGGACGCCAAATGAGGACGTCGCGGTGGCGGGAGGCGAACGGTTGCTGGCGGCGAATGCGTTTGCCATTCCGGCGGCGGGGGTTCTGGGGAATCTCGGGCGGAATGCGCTGATTGGTCCAGGGTTTTACAATCTGGACGTGTCGCTCGAACGCGCTTTCGCGATTCGGGAAGGAATGCGGCTGAGCGCACGCGCGTCGGCGTTCAACTTTTTGAATCATGCGAATCTTGGAAATCCAACGACGGCCCTGGCCGATCCGAACTTCGGGATCGCGTTATTTGGCAGGCAGGGATTTTCGACTGGATTTCCTGCAGTCGCGCCGTTGAACGAGACTCCACGGCAATTGCAGCTCAGCGTGAAATTTGAATTTTGATTCTGCGGCCCTCTGCGTTTCTTCCGCGTCTCTGCGTGAATCCGCACGCAGCCGTTCACGCAGAGCCGCGGAGTTGCGCAGACATCAGTTGGTCGGGTTCCGCGGAAATTTCAGGTACGGCATCCGCACGCCCTCCACTTTAACTCGATCCGCGCGGATCGAATCCGGAGCCTCGAAACCTTGGGCGGCCTGCGCTGTGACGTAATCGTCCTGATCGACACCGTCGCCGCTGATGCCGAGTCCGCCTACTAACGCACCGTTTTTGTAGAGCGGCAAGCTGCCAGGAAAAAAAACGATGGGATTCACGCACGGATTCGCAACGTCGAATCTGTACAGATCGAAGAAGGGACCGGGCGAAGAGTAGTCAATCCCCGGCGGAAAAAAGGGTTGCGCGCCGAAGCCGAGGGTGCGATTGGTCACCGCGGTCCCGGCGGGCACTCCAGGCAGCCAGCGCGTGAACGTGACGACGTTGCGCGACTTCGCCACAGCCACGTCGTTGCTGAAAATCGTCGCATCCGGCATCCGGTTCAGCGCCAGTACGGTGCCATCAAGATCGGCTACTGCGATGGCGAACCGCGCGCGCGATCCGATGGGGAGCCGAATCACCGCGCGCGTTTCATTGGCCGCCGCGATGGCCCGGTTGACGATTCCTTGGACTTCGGCTTGCGTCAATCCACCGACGGGACCCGCTTGCGCGGCTACCAGATCGCCTTCCGCGGCGGGTCCGGGCCCATCAACGGGTCCGACGATGAAGGAGCCCACGAACGATCCCGGAGACGTCCCATCGGGTTGCGTAATTTGATTCACAAACGGCAGCGCAATACCGTTTATGAACACGACGGCGGGCGCGGCGATCGCCGTCGGTCCGAATCCGGCGCCGACGGCACCCGTGAACGCCGCGAATTCGGCGACGTTCGACGCGACTCCTGCTACTCCGACACCACCGACCAGCACGCCATTCTTATACAGCGGCACACCGCCAGGATTCACAGCGGACTGGTCGCTATCGAACAGGTCTACTTTGCCGGTGATCGGTCCAAGCCCGGGATGCGTCCCATCGATCGAGGTCGCGGGCGGCACGGCTTGCCCGGGCAGATAATTCGTGGTCAACGTGCAGCCGCGATTGGTATTTTCGATTCCGTATAACGCGCCGTTGTCGACGTACATCACGCCCGCTGGAAAATGCGTCCCGCTGATGAATCGAACCGTGCGTGAGGAGAGCGGCGCCTGGCTGTTCGAAAAGAAAGCTCCTGTTCGCGCCAGCGCGACCGCCAACTCGTTCGTATCGACCACGGCGCTGAAATTGCCGATCGCCGTCGCGGGCGCATCGGGTTTCCGAAAGACGGCCAGGATGTTCCCGACGCGATCCGTCACCGCGATCACCAACGCGGTAGAATTCACGGACGCCGCCGCACTTTGAACGACTGCCTGGACGTCGGCGGCGGTCAATACCGGCGGCGGATCGTCCGCGAACGCGGCCATCGACAGCAACAGCGCGGTCACAACGACCTTCATTTCAGCAACTCATTCAGGGCGCGCAACGCTTGCGCGAATTTGAGTCCATTGTATGAAGACGGATCTTCGAATTGCTTGAACAGGGCCTGAATCGAGTCACGAACTCGATCGGCATTTTGCACTTTTGCGTTCCGAGTGTAAGCGACGAACAGGGAATCGAGTACCATCGCGGCTTGTTCGGCCGGCCGTTCGCCTTGACCGGCGATGTAGTCGGCGTCGCTCGAAATATTCTTCATGAGCCGCAGTGTCATGGCCGGATCGAACTGCGCAGTAGTCATCCGCTGTGCGAGCCCGTCTGCAAGTTCCGAGGCCGCATTCGCCCGCGCCGCGATCTGCGCACGGTCTGCCGCGAGCGCGGTGACCAGACCGTACAGTCTTTCGATTTCGCCTGAAAGCTGCTGCGCCGCCGAGCGGTCCACTTCATTCACAACGTGCTTGAACACCACATATCGGGAGAGATTCCAGGGTGGATTTCCAGGACGCCGGCCCGCATATCCACGCTCCTGTCGCCAACTGTCTTTCGCTGCGGTCAGGCTGTGATGGCACGCGAAGCAATCCAGCTCGGCATACTCCGGCCAAATCGGTCCCTGCGCGTTGCGCGCGACTCGACGAAGCTGCTCGCGCAACTGGACGGCTTGTCCGGTCGCCAGCTCGCGCACTTCCAGCCACGGGTCTTTGTCTATTGCCAACTTCCAGTGCCGCGGCATCACGGCCTGAAACGAAGCCAGCTCGAAATACAGATCCGGGTGACCGGCCGCGATCATTTCGTGATCGACGAATTTTTCGCGCGTCCCCAGATGGCACGCGAGGCAGGTCTCACTGCGATGAATCAGGTCGCGCTCGTCGCGCATTCCAGCATCAATCGATTGTTGATGGGTCCAGCCCTTTGTCGTATGCGGACCCAGCCAGTTCGACGCCGGCCCGTGGCAGCTTTCGCAGGAAACTCCGTCGGCGGCATCGAATGTACGCGCGCGCTGATCGGCGGGAACGTCCAGCGCATGGCAGGCCAGGCACTTGGGAGCCGTGTCCGCAGATGACGGCAACGCCAGAATTTTCGCCATGCGCGTCGCCACCGGATTCGACAGAACCGAATAAGCTTGCGCGTGTTTGTCCTTCACCACCCATGTGCTGTACTCGTTTTGCCAAACTGATGTATCGGCGCGGGGCGCGACGCCGCCGTGGCAGCTCGGCGATGCGCACGAGCCGGGCCCCGTATATTTCGGCGGCTCTTTTTGACCGCGAGCCAGAATCGCCGTAACCGCGATGGCGAAAATCAAACGTTGCAAGATCCTTATTCTATAATGAACCTCACGTAGTGACGGGCACGGAGAACATCTTCGACCGGCTGAGGGAGATTCAGGACCAGCACGGCTATTTGCCCGCCGCTGAGTTGCAAACACTTTCTAAATCGAGCGGTGTGCCGCTTTATCACCTGCACGGCGTCGCCGACTTTTATCCGCACTTTCATCTTGCGCCACCGCCGAAAGTCACGGTTAGCGTGTGTTCCGACATGTCGTGCCATCTTCGGGGGGCGGATCCGCTGCGGGCTGGATTGAAGCAGCGCTTTGCGTCGATGAGCGATCGCGATGTTTCGGTGCGCGAAGTTTCGTGCCTGGGCCAGTGCGATGGCGCGCCGGCGGCGTCGATCAACGATCGTGTATTTCGCAGCGTGAACGCCGCGCAGATGGAGGCGCTGGCGATTTCGGCTTTGGGCGGGAGTTTGCCGCATGTCGAGCTGGGCGATCAGGGGATCGCCTGCGGACCAGGGGGTCCGCCCCCCTTTGATCTCGAGCCTTATCGCGCGTTTCGAAATCTAGTTGAGACTCGTGATTTCAATGGGACCATTGCGCTGTTGAAGACGAGTGGATTGCCCGGCCTCGGAGGCGCGGGCTTTCCGACTGGCATGAAATGGGAGGCGGTTCGCAAGGCGCCGGGTCCCACGAAATATGTCGTCTGCAATGCCGATGAGAGTGAACCGGGCACCATCAAGGACCGGTTCATTCTCGAACATCTGCCGCATCTGGTGACCGAAGGCATGATGATCGCGGGGATTGTGACAGGCGCAGAGCGAGGCATTCTCTACATCCGTCACGAGTATGAAGCACAGGAGAAAATCCTCGAGGCTGAAATACATCGCTGCTACGAAGCTGGCCTGCTGGGCCGCAACGTTCTCGGTTCCGGATTGATTTTCGATTTGGAGATTTTCGTGAGTCCCGGCGGATACATCTGCGGCGAGGAGACCGCGTTGATCGAGGCCATCGAAGGCAAGCGCGCCGAGCCTCGCAACAAGCCACCGTTTCCCGTGATCAGCGGTCTGTGGAATAAGCCGACGGCGCTCAACAACGTCGAGACCTTCGCGAACGTTCCACAGATTCTGCTCAACGGAGTCGAATGGTACAAGTCGCAAGGGCAGGGTGGCGCGGCCGGATTGAAGTTCGTCGGCGTCAGCGGTGACGTGGTGAAGCCTGGAATTTTCATCATCCCCATGGGCCTGCCGATGTCGGATGTGATTTTCGGACATGCCGGCGGGATTCGCGACGGAAAGCGGCTGAAGGCGTTCGCGCCATCGGGACCGTCCTCAGGGTATTTACCGGCATCAATGGTGGATGTGCGGCTCGACTTCAAATCTTTGGCTGCGATTGGCTCGATGCTCGGTTCGGGCGCGATCGTGGTGTGCGCGGAAGGAACCTGTATGCTCGACATGGCGTTGAACGCATGTACGTTTTTCCGAAATGAATCCTGCGGGAAATGCGTGCCGTGCCGCATGGGATCGCAGAAGATGGTCGATATTCTGACCGCGTGGACACATGGAAAAGGGACGCCGCGCGACTTGCAACTGGTCGACGAACTTTCGGAGGCGATGAAACTCGCGTCGATTTGCGGCCTGGGGCAATTCGCGCATTCGCCGATCACCAGCGTTTTAAAACATTTTCGCGAAGAGATCGAAGAACATATCGTTCAGCATCGCTGCCCTGAAGACGTCTGCCCCATGCACTCATGAGCGTCCAACTCACCATCGACGGCGTCGCGGTCACGGTGCCCGCGGGAACCACTGTCTTCGATGCGGCGCGCATGAACGGAATCGCGATTCCTACGTTGTGCCATCAGCAGAATGAAACGCCGGTGGGTGTCTGCCGCGTGTGTGTGGTGGAGGCAGGCGGACGCGTTCTGACGGCGTCCTGTGTGCGGCCGGCGGAAAACGGCATGGTCGTTGCGACCAATTCCGAAAAAGTAGTGAGCGCGCGGAGGACGCTGGTCGAGTTGTTGATGGCCGATCATCCGAGTCCGTGCGCGCGGCAGCGTCAATCGGGCGATTGCGAACTGGAGACGATGGCCCGCAATGAAGGCATCGGCGAGCCTCGCTTCGCCAAGCGTCTTTCGCCGCGCGGTCAGGACGAATCGTCTTTCTCTATCGCGGTCGATCACGAAGCCTGCATTCTGTGCGACCGCTGCATCCGCGGGTGCGACGAGATTCGAAACAACAGTGTTTTGGGCCGGCGCGGAAAAGGATTCAACGCTGGAATCGCCTTCGATCTGAACGCTCCCATGGGAAATTCGACCTGCGTTTCGTGCGGCGAATGCATGGTTTCGTGCCCTACGGGCGCGCTGACGAACCGCCGGGTGGTACAAACCGAGCTTCACGGCAATCCGGTGGAGACGGAAGAACTCAAGCATCTCCGGTATTTCGAAAAGGTTTCAGGCACGTTCCTGGAGCTGAACAAGAACGCAATCGTGCGCCGTGAGTTTCGCACAGGCGAGATCATTTGTCGCGAAGGCGAGTACGGCTCGACTGCGTTTTACATCGTCCAAGGAAAGGCTCAGGTTTATCTTTCGACGCCGATCGCCCACGTAAAGACCGGTGGCGGCGCCACGGGGATTTTCAGCCGATTAGGAAGCGCGCTGGCCGGCCGCAAACAGGATCGCCGCGAAGGCGAAGCCGATCGCCGCACGATTCCGATCGACGCGCCGGTGGATCTGCCGTATGACCAGCCGATCGCCGAACTCGGCCCCGGCGATCTGTTCGGCGAGATGACCTGCATGAGCCTGTATCCGCGCTCGGCCACGGTGCAGGCCGCGACCGATTGCGTGATGTATGAGATGTTGCGCAACGTCCTCGACATCATGCAGCGCAATAAGACGCTGCGAGCCCAGCTTGACGACAACTATCGTAAACGGGCGCTGGAAGATCATCTGAAGAGCGTGCCGATCTTTGCATCCCTCACCGGGGACTTTATCGATTCGTTGCGCGAGCGGGTCGAACTGATTCGATACAACAAGGGGGACGTGATCTGCCGCCAGGGTGATTTGGCCGACGCGTTTTACCTGGTCCGGATCGGATTCGTGAAAGTTGCCGAAGATCATCCTGAAGGCGAGCTGATTCTCGCCTATCTGGGCCGCGGCGGATATTTCGGCGAGATCGGATTGCTGGGCGAAGGACGCCGCATTGCAACGTGTACCGCGCTCGATCATGTCGAAGTGGTGCGGATTCTCAAAGACGACTTTCAACGCATGATGGAGGCGTTTCCGGATGTACGCGATCGTTTGCAAATCGTCGCGATCCGGCATCAGGAAGAGAATCGCCAACGCTTACAGCAAGCGTCGGACGTTCCACTCAATCAGTTCCTGGCGCAAGGCTTGATGGAAGCGCAAAGCCTGCTGATTCTGGATCTTGATAAATGCACGCGCTGTGATAACTGCGTTCGCGCCTGCGCCGACGCGCATGACGGAATCACGCGATTGATTCGAGAAGGTCTGCGTTTTGAGAACTACCTGGTGGCGACATCGTGCAGGCAGTGTCGCGATCCGCTATGCATGGTGGGGTGTCCGGTGGGCTCGATCCGCCGGCGCAATTCGCTGGAAGTGATCATCGAGGACTGGTGCATCGGCTGCGGCCTGTGCGCGAAAAACTGTCCCTACGGGAACATCACGCTGCATCCGTTCAAGGTGGGCGCGGAAGTGAAAAAGAAGGCGACCTCCTGCGATCTGTGCACCGAACACGCCGAGCCGAGCTGCGTATACGCATGTCCGCACGATGCGGCACATCGCGTGGAACCGAATCAGTTTTTCATGAGGCGGGGATGAGAATCGATCAAACCCATCGCTATTGGGCGGCGGCAACCGTACTCCTATTTCTCATCGCGTTTTCAATCTATTTCGCCTTCGAGGTGTACTCTCCTTCCGGCCCGCGGGGCGGCAGCGCGTTAGGGCTCGCGTTCGGAATTGCAGGCTATGCGTTGATGCTGTACGCGGGGTTTCTCGGCGTGCGCAAGAGACTCCCCATGCTGCGGATCGGACGAGCGCAAATCTGGATGCGCGGGCATCTCTGGCTGGGGATGCTGAGTTTTCCGCTGATCCTGTTCCACGGTGGATTCTCCTGGCGCGGGCCGCTGACGCGCGTTCTGATGGTGCTGTTCTTCATCGTGATCGTGAGCGGAATCGTGGGCGCGGCACTGCAACATTACCTGCCGCGGATGATGACCCAGCAGGTCCCCATGGAAACGATCTACGAGGAGATCCCGCACGTGCGCGCGCAGTTGCGCGAGGAAGCGGACCAGTTAGTGGAAGCGACGGCACAGGTCGACGTCGAACACGACGACAAGGTCCGGTTTCGCGAAATGTACCAGGCGAAGATCCGCCCGGTGCTCGAGCAAGGGCCGGTGGAGTTGTTCCAGCCGCTCCGTTTCGGTATTCCCACGCCATTGCTTCCGGCGTTGGACGACCTGGAAAATATCTGCGAAGAACAGCGGGAACTGAATCGCCAGGTGCGGCTTTATCACTGGCTGCACGCATGGCAGCTGGTACACGTGCCGCTGTCGATCGCGCTATTGGTCTTAGGGGGAGTTCACGCCGTGATGGCGCTGCGCTATTAACGATGGCCGGACGGACGCGTACAACCAAAAAGCTCGCGCAGCGGATCGATCTGAATTATTTCAAGCGCCTATATCCGATCCCCCGGTGGCGCAGAATTTTGTCGATCGTGCTGGTCGTTCTTGGTCTGGTGTGGTTGTTGTGGGGGCGGGAACGACTCTACAACGCGGGTCCTTTGGCGAAGCCGCACGCGCTTCTCGGTCGCGATTGCAGTTCGTGCCATGCTGTCAAGGGATCGTCCGGGAAAAAGGTAACCGACGATGCATGTCTCTCATGCCATGACGGGCCGCTGCATCAGGCGCAGCAGACGTTCGCGCCAATGTGTACCGAATGCCACGTCGAACATCAAGGATCGTTTCGCTTGGCGAACACGCGCGACGAATCGTGTACTCAGTGCCATTCCGAACTGAAGACGAAAAACGGCAGCACGCAGTTCGCGGCAAAGGTCACCAGCTTTGAGAACGGCCATCCGGATTTCAAATTCATGCCGGATTCGGGCTCGGTGAAGCTGAACCACGAAGTTCATCTGAAAAATGACCTGCGCAGTCCGCGCGGCAACGTACAGTTGAAATGCGCCGATTGCCACAGCTCATCCGGCGACTACATGGCTCCCATCGATTATCAGAGGAATTGCGCCGAATGCCATCCGCTGGTGTTCGACAAGCGATTCGCCGAAGCCGCTCCTCATAAGAAACCTGACGTGGTGATCGACTACGTGACCAAGCGATTCACGGAGTACATTGCGCGTCATCCGGAAGAAGTTCACTTGGCCGATCCCGCCGATCCTCGGATCATGCGTCCGCCGCTGCCGCCGGCGAGAGATGCAGCCGAGTGGATCTCGCGTCGTGTTGCGGATACCGAGCAATTGTTGTGGCGAAAGAGCTGCAAGGAGTGCCATCAAGTTGTGTTTAAAGAATCAGGCAAGCTGCCGGAGATCCCGCCCTCCGCGATTCCCGCGCGCTGGATGAAGCACGCCTGGTTCGATCACGACGCGCATCAGATGCTGAAATGCGCGGAGTGTCATCCTCGCGCCGCAACCAGCAAGGAGACATCAGACGTGCTTTTGCCCGCGATCGACACATGCCGCAAGTGCCACAACTCCGGAGCCGACGCGGCCGAATCCCGCTGCTTCGAATGCCACGCATATCACGACTGGTCGAAAGAAAAGAGACCCGAAGGCCGCACCATCAGCGACGCCACTCATCGATAAGATTGGCAACCAGCGCGGTCCATCCAGTTTGGTGGCTCGCGCCGATTCCGGCGCCGTTGTCGCCGTGGAAATGTTCGTAGAAAAGCAGGCAATCGCGCCAGTACGGATCGGCCTGAAACTTTTCGGTGCCGCCGAATACGGGTCTGCGGCCTGACGCGTCGCGCTTGAAGATCCCTATCAGGCGCTCGGCTACCTCACCTGCAAACGCGGTCTGTTCAAACCTCAGCAGCGATTCGACGATCAGATAGGACGTAGGAAACCAGATCGGTCCGCGCCAGTTCGAATTGCCGCCTTTTAATTTGATGTCTTCCTCGGCCGGTTCATAACGCACCGTGCTGTTGCCGAAGACGAACGGATGGTCGCGATGGAACCGGGAGAGGCTGCGGATGCCGGCGTCGGAAAGAAACTCCTCCGGACTGCGCAGGCGTTCTAGAATCCGCGCGAGCTGATGACGATCTACGATCGAGAGCGTATAGGAATCCGGCGAAATCTCGCATGCGTGGCCCACCAGTTCAGGCCGGTTCTTGACGAACCAGTTCACGTCGCGCATGAAGTCGGGATGCTGCTTCAGTTCCTCGGTACGCAGTACCTCAACCGCAAACATCGGAATCAGGCCGACCAGGGAACGCACGCGGAACTTGTGGAACTCGCCGTTCGGATAACGCAGGATGTCGTAAAAGAACCCGTCCCGCTCATCCCAAAGCTGGTAATCGCGTCCGCCCATTTTCTTCATCGCGGCACCGATGTAGATGAAATGCTCGAAGAATTTCGTCGCGAGACCCTCGTACGATTTGTTTTCCTTGGCGAGTTCCAGCGCGATCCGCATCATGTACAGGCAGAAAAACGCCATCCATCCAGTCCCGTCGGACTGCTCGAGAATCGCGCCGTTGGGCAACTTTTCACTGCGGTCCACAACGGTGATGTTGTCCAGGCCCAGGAATCCGCCTTCGAATACGTTGTTGCCCTGGCTATCGACCTTGTTCACCCACCAGGCGAAATTGATCAACAACTTGTGAAAACACTTTTCGAGAAACTGCCGGTCCTTCGCGCCGCGCTCCATTTCATACACGCGCCAGCAAGCCCAGGCGTGCACGGGAGGGTTCAGATCCGAAAACTCCCATTCATACGCCGGAATCTGTCCGTTGATGTGCTGGAACTGTTCGAACAGCAGAAACCACAAATTGTCTTTGGCGAATCCCGGATCGACCAACGCCAGTGAAATGCATTGAAACGCGAGATCCCAGGCGGCGAACCACGGATACTCCCATTTGTCCGGCATCGAGAGAATTCGCATGGAATTGAGATGCCGCCAGCGGGTGTTGCGGCCATGCTTGCGCGATTCGGGTGGCGGAGCGTTCGGATTATCGCCTTCCATCCACTGATTGACGTCGTAAAAATAGAATTGCTTCGACCAGAGCAAACCGGCGAGCGCTTGCCGCTGGATCATGCGTTCTTCTTCGGTGGCGCGTGGCGGATGAACGGTGGAGTAGAACTCGTCCGCATCGGCCTTGCGGGCTGCGACGACGGCGTTGACGTCGGCGATAGGTGTACCGGTAGTCAGGCTCAGCAGCAATACGGCCGAACCGCCTGCTCTGACGTGCAGCTTGTAATCGAGGCACGCCTTCGTGCCGGTGATCTCCGGATTCACGGCGGCCGTTTCGCCATTTACCAGGTAGCGATGAAAAGCGTCCTTGACGAACGGCCTTCGATTCTCCGAGCCATATAACCGTCGCGCGTTGGTTTCGTTATTGGTGAACAGTGGCGTTCCGCCCGCAGGGCCGTGGAGAAACCGCTCACCGACGCGATATTCGATGGGGAGATTTTTCGGCGATGCGGCTGTCCGATCGTCGGCGCGCAGGCTCCCGCGGTGCACGCTGATGACCGGCTCCGTTCCCGGCGGATCGGTCCAGGCCCACGAATTGCGAAACCACAGATGCGGCAGGACGTGCAGCTCGGCATCGTCGGAGCCGCGATTGAAGACCTCAATGCGGATGGCGATGTCTTCCGGCGTAGCTTTCGCGTACTCGACGAAAATATCGAAGTAGCGATCGTCGTCGAACACGCCGGTATCGAGCAGTTCGAACTCCATGCCGCGTCCGCCGCGGCGTCGATTTTCTTCGACTAACTGAGCGTAGGGGAATTCGCGCTGGGGATACTTGTACAGCATCCGCATGTAGCTGTGCGTCGGCGTGCTGTCGAGATAGAAATAATATTCTTTGACGTCCTCGCCGTGATTTCCTTCGCTGGACGCGAGGCCGAACAGCCGTTCCTTGAGGATCGGATCGCGGCCGTTCCAGAATACCGGCGCAAAACACAGGATCTGGTAGCGGTCGCAAATCCCGGCGATCGAGTCTTCGCCCCATCGATACGCCTTGCTGCGCGCCAGATCGTGTGTGAGGTAATCCCAGGCCGTGCCGTGCTGCGAATAGTCTTCGCGCACTGTGCCCCAGGCGCGATCGCTCAGATACGGCCCCCACTTGCGCCAGGGACGCACCAGTCCCGTGTAAGGGCCGCGCAGACGTTCGTGTTCAGCGCTCATCGGGGCGGCCCCGGCGGACGATCCGTCACAGTGTACGCCCGGCCGTCGTGCATGTACATTTTTTCCATTTCGTGTTGGTTGAACGGACGCGAGCCGCGACGATTGAACACGGTCAACTGATTGCCGCTTTCGTCGACCGCGCGGTCGCGATCGATGCCTTTGGAAATCGCCAGTGCTGGGCCTTTGGTTCGATAAGTCGCGATCAGCTTCGGGGTCGGCCGCGGGCTGAAACCGAGATAGTTAGGATTATCGTCGGGCGCGAACAATTGGACCACGCGCATGCCGTTCGAGCCGTCGGCGAGATAGGCGAAAGCGCTGGCCGCGGTCATGCCGATTTTGACGTCGCGCGTGTCGTTGATTTCGCCGCCGAGGATTTGATCGATGCGGGGGTGCTCGGGTTTTTCGACATCTATAATTACGAGTCCCTGCTTGCCGCCGGCGACATAGGCATACGTGCGAGCGACGTACAGATTGCGCGCATCTTCGAGCGGTAGCGTCGCGCCCGCGACGAGCGTGGGCTGTGCGAGCGATGTCACGTCGAGCACTTTCAACCCATCGCGATCGACGACAAACGCATAGCGGAACTGGATCGCTATCCCACGAGCATCGGGCAGCGACAATTCGCCGGTGATTTTCGGTGCGAGCGGATTTTCGATATCCACCACCGCTAGTCCGCGATCACACAAGATGTACGCGTAGTGGCCGGCGATGGTGATCCGGCGTGCGCCGTTCAGTGCGCCCCCGGGATTGAACGCCAGCGCGCGTTTCAGAAAATTGTTGGCTGGATTTCCATCCAGCAGCGTCAGCACGCCCGGACTCTTGCTCTTCAGATTTGGATCTCCGATGACGACCAGTCCCTCTTCCGCGTCCGTCACGTACAAAAAACCGTACATGAGTGCAATGGGCTGTTCCTGATTCGCGGGAACGCGCGTGCGCAGCGGATCGATTGCCAGCGTCGACGGCGAGCCCACGGAAGTCGCGTTCTTCGTCTTCACATAAAATCGCTGACCGAGCGGCGACACCGGAGCCGTGTTCATCTTCTCAGAGAAATTCTTATTGTCGATATTCGCGACGTCGTAGACGCGGAATCCATACTTGCCGAGCGCCGCGTATAGATACTCGCCGCGTAATTGCAGATCCAAAACCGTGCCGGCATGATGATCGGATTCGTCGAGTTCCCGCTCGTGTTTCACGAACTTCGCGTAGTCATCGGGATACGCGATCTTTTGCAGATCGCTGCCGAAGACTGCGGGCGGATCGTCATGCTCGGCGACAGTCACCGCGTCGAATCCGTTCGGTCCTTCAGCGACGTAAATGTAGCGACCCATCATGTTGACCAGGTTGGTCCCCTGCATCAGGAGCTGGGCGATCCATGCGTTGTTGTCGCCTGCGGTGGAAACGTGGCAGCCTGTACACGTCTTCGTTTCTTTGGCGCGAACTGTGTGCGGATAGTAGGAGCTGAATCCGAAGCCGGAAAAACCTTCCGCCGAGATAGTTTGCTGCATGTAGTACAGCCAGTCGCGATTCGCGTTCTGTGAGCTGACCACGACGGCGCAGGTGGATCGCGTCGGCGCGATGCGGTTCTTGGTGACCGTCCCATCGACCCCCAACATATAAACGTCGTCGCGCAGGACTTCGAAATTGTAGGAAGTGTAGTTGCGCGTGTCGAGCCCTTCGTTGTGCAGCATTTTCGCTTTACGATTTGCGGTCATGGGAAGATGGCAGCCGAAACAACTGGTGGTCCAGGACGAATGGCAGGTGTAGCATGTCATCCGGGAATTCGCGTGCGCGAGCTTGGAATCGTCGTCGACGGATCCCCACGTTTTACCGTCTTTCAGCATCGTTTTCGCGAGGCGCGACGCTTCTGAATAGTGCGGATTGCCGGGCGTGATCGTATCGACCACTTGCACTACTTCCCACGGCGCGCGATCGCGATCGATCACGGAACGCTGATACAGCTTGCCGTTCTGTCGATAGAATCGGCGCTGGCCGAAAGGCGTCCGCAGAATCGAGAGATCGTTGCCGCCTTTGGGCGCGGCCGCAGCGGACGTCCTCAGCGTCGCCTTCGCCGCGATCGTTCCGTGGCAATCGATGCAATCGATCTCGACCGCATTGCGTGTCTCGCCATAGAGCTTGCCGTCGCCGTGCGCGTCCTGGGCAAAGTGGCAATCCGAGCAGTGCATTCCTTTTTCCAAATGGATGTCCTGAAGATGAACCGATTTGCGGATATCGTCGACGGGGCGGTCATCGGCGTCCAGCAACTGCCCTTTGCGATCGCGTTTGTACACCGCTCGAAACACCCAGCCGTGGCCATGAAAATCGGCGAACTGTGTGTGTTTGAGTTGCGCGTTGAATTCCGGTGAACCGATCTTCTGCAAGAACGAAGTATCCGACCACAGCCCGCGCGCTGCCGCCGCCTCCGGATTCGCCTGCCAGGACCGGTAGCGTTCTTCGTCGGAAGGATTGTGCTGCTTTTTCGGATACATCGCGGCGCCGTCCGTTTCGTTGTCCCACCACGTGTAGCCCAGATACGACGCGACCATGTTTGTTCCAGGATGAATGTGGCACGCGATGCACTGGCTGGTGGGAATCGACCGCGTGAATTCGTGCTTGATCGGATGCCCGGATTCATTCTTGGGGATGGTCGGGTCGATCTGCGCGGTGCGGCCCTCGTTTCCATGCGTCGCGTACGGACCGGAATGCATCGGCGAGCGGTCGTTCGCATAAATCACGTGGCATGCCGTGCAGCCGCTGGACCGGTAGTCTCCAGGATGGTCGTTGGTGCCCGGCATCGACAAGATAGGATCGAGCAGCCGCGTCTTCTGCAATCCCAGGAACACGGGATCGGTCCGTAGCAGCGTGCCGATTCCCCGATCGCTCAGCTTGTCATCCGGCCGTCCCGGATCTTCTTCCGGATTCGGGCTGCCCAGATCGCCGCGAGGTCCGCCGCCGCGCTCGAACACCCGCAGGAGATTCCCCGGCTGCGACAATTCCCAGCGCGCCAGGGGGATCAGAGACGGCAGAATCCCTTTGTCGCGCGTCTGATCCTGCGATGGCGGCGGCCATGTCGAAATTCTTTGTGGCGAGCCGTCGCGTCCATAACTTTCGCCGAAGCGGGCGTCCTTATAGGGGAACGCGCCGTTGTTGTACAGCGCCGCCTGCCAAAGCATCCCGCCGTGCGTCATCATGCTGGTGGAAACCGCGCGCACTTCCTTCGCGTGGCACTTCCCGCAGGTCTGCTGGGCGACGCGCAGATCGCCCGGATTAACGAATCGGATGTATTCGGCGCTTTCCTTTAGCCAGTCCGAAAAAGGCCGTACGGGATTGGCGGAGCTGCTCCACAACCGTGGCAGCTTCGGTTGCGGATGCGCTCGTTTCTTCGCGCTCTGATAGGACGGCGCGTCCGCCGGCTTCTGGATTTCCGCATTGCCGCCGTGGCACTCGACGCAGGAGATGTACACTGTGCCGGTCGAGTGCATTGTGGGCGAATCGGTCAGGCCGTGGCACGATACGCATCCGTTGGGCTGGGCGGCGCAAAGAGAAGCAACCAGAAAAAGCCACGAACGCACACGAATGGACACGAATCGAAAGAACGTTTTCCATTCGCGTGTATTCGCGTTCATTCGCGGCCAATTCCTAGAATCGAAATCGAACATTCCCGGCCACCGAAAACAAAGTCTGACCCGTGTAAATATCCCGGAATCCCTGAAACGGAACAAATCCGTTCACGACGCCGGTGATGACGATATTCTCCGACAACGGCGGACGATACGAAACGCCGATCCCCGAATCCGCCCCGACACCGGCATGAATATTGTTCTGGAACAGCAACAGCTCTAGCGGCTCCGTATGAACGAACCGAATGAAGTTGACGTTCAGAAATCCGCGTAGCTTCGGGGTGATGTCGACGTCCGCGCCCGCGTTGATCAGCGCGATTCCTGGATTCACGAAATTCGCCTGCCCCTCGATCTTGCTCGACCGGAGGCTTGGAATCAGACTTCCGCCTTGCACCAGCCCGACACCGGTGCTGGTCAACCGGATTCCTTCACGATTCCAGAACGAAAAAAATCCGCCCGCGAAATTGGAATCGTCGAAAATCGCATCGAACCCGCGAGCCGTCCCGTCGCGAGGATTCTTATCGCCCGACGAATAAAATCCCGAGACCCGGTATCGGATCCAGTCTTTGTCGATGGACACCTCCGCAGCCGCCATCTGAGCGTTGATATCCGTCCGCTTTCCGGCAATCGGATTCAGCGAATCGTGTCCCAGCACCTGGTAGAACGCGTGCGTGATGTTGATTCGCCCGATGTGCCCGTCGCCCGTCAGGCCGTAGTAATACGCACGGATCGCGTGCGGCTTCGCCGCTCCGATGGGCGCGGGACGCACCAGAAAATGGTTGGTGTCGAACTCGAACGATGCGTCGTCTTTGTCGTAGTGGAAGCTCGCCTGGATCGTATAGCCGGGCTTAAAAAAATCCTGGCGATATACGTTGGCGATGAACACCTGCTGATTGCGATAGTTAAACGTGTTCAGCCCGCTGTTGGAGTCCTTTTCGAGCATGGCGAAATACGCCGCATTGTACTGATAGCGGTTCGAATCGAGATTTCCAAACAACCGCAGCCCCGGTTCCTGGTCGAAGAAAATGAAGCCGCGGAAATCGCTATTGAAGGTCTGGATGCCCGCGCGAGCCGACACAAAGTCGTATGCGTGGAAGAGGTCCGCGAGCTTCGCTTCGACGAAGGCTTCCTGCAACCCGACGTGGGAATCGAGCCGGGTGGTCCCTTTGCGAACATCGATATTGACCACGCCCGTTTCCTGAACCGCCAAATAGTTGATGTTCACTTCGGGAGTAAATTTGATACGCCAGTCGACCGGGCGAAACGCTGTATCGCCGTGAAACAGGTCCGCCGAGAAGGTCAGGTTCTCGCTCATGGCGAACTGTCCGAATCGCCCGAAAAATCCGGCGCTGTCGGGACGCGACGCGCTGATCCCGCTCCCCAGCGGCAGCCGGCGCCCGTCGGCAAAAGTGTCACTTACCAGATCCAGTTTCAAGAAGGTCCGCCCGAACAACGGCGCGTCGCCCTTCAAGCGATTTTGGTTGAACGGATCGAAGAAGTGCCCTTTCACGAAGAGAAACTCGCCGGGAGGCCCGTAGCGCCGGTAATCCGGCCAATCGTACTTCCAGCGATTCGGCATTGGCGAGAAAACCTTGTCCTCCGGCGGAAGCGGCTCCGTCGGCCGAGCTTCGGCCGCAGCCTCTGCCGCATCCGATGCCGGCACGGATCGATAGCCGGGCCCGGATTCCGGCTGCGGACGTGGGGGACCCTCGCGCACAATCGGCCGCAGCGTTTCCTCGATCGAGAATGCGTCGCCCGCTTTCAGTTCGAACGATCGCGTGACCGGCTCGAAACCAGCCAACTCCGTCCGCAGCTCGTACCGGCCGGGACGCAGTCCCGTAATTCGAAAAACACCATCTCCTGACGTCGCCGATTCCCGGCCGGCGCCGCCGGATATGCCCAGTAGCCGCACCTGAACGCCGCCCAGCCCGAGGCCGAGCGGATTTCGCAGCACGCCCTGGACCGTCGCCGTGGACTGGGCCGTCTGGCGGGGAATGCGTTGTTGCGCATACGCCGGCCGCCCGCACACGATCGCGCCGCCTACGCACGCTAACACCGTCAGCAGCCTGGTTCGTTCCAGCAAGCAATCCATTATGGCGTAGAATGGTGAAGATCACTGTGACGCTACTTCGTAGCATTACTATCGCCGGATTGCTGCTCCTCGCGCCGGCCGCATTCGCTCAGAACTTCTTTCAGATATCTGGCTCGTTGCCTAACGGTGGGATCAACTCGCCGTATAACGGACAACTCACGTGTAACGGAACCGGCGCGACGGTCTGGTCTGTCAGCAACGGCACACTCCCGATAGGGCTTGGTCTGACCTTCCAAGGCTGTACGGCGACCATCGGCGGCACGCCTACACTCAGCGGTACCTATGCATTCACCATTCAGGCGTTCGATCGCCAGTCTCAAAGCACCGCGACGAAATCCTTCACCGTCACCATCGTGGGAAACATCACGATTGCGACTCCCGTCATTTTGCCGAACGGCGTCGTAAACCAGGGCTACAATCTGCAGCTCGCCGCGTTCGGAGGCTCCGGTCCATACGGCTGGACACTCCCTGCTTCCGTCGCCGCACCGAACGTGCTGCCGCCGGGCCTGACACTAACTCAGACCGGTTTAATCTCCGGCATCCCGACCACTGCCGGGAATTTCGGATTCGATATCACCGTAACGGATCAGGCGAACAGCACGGCGACGGCGTCCTTTCAGCTGTTGATCGCGCCTCCGATGGTCATCACCACGCCATCGCCGCTCCCCACAGGCACCTTGAATACCGGGTATTCGCAACAGATCGCCACGTCCGGCGGAACTGCGCCCTACACGTATTCGATTGTCGATCCCAATGACGCCCCGCCTGGAATGAACATCAGTCCGACGGGTGTTTTGGGAGCTGCCCCGAAGGCCACCGGAACCTACGCGTTCACCATTCAGGTGATCGACAAGTTTCAATACAGCGCCACCAAGCAATTTCAACTGACCGTCGCACCCAACGGCCCCCTGTTGCAGACCTCGCTTAGAACGCTCAACTTTACAGCGTTTCTGGGTGGCGACACGCCGCCGCAACAGAGCATCGCTGTAACGGCGCCCAGCGGCTCGCCGGTAAACTTCGCCGTAACGGTGGACGGCGGCTCGGTCGGAACAGCCGCGCCCAGTTGGATCATCGTGACCACCACGGCCGGACCGGTGCCTGCCGCCATCACGGTGACCGTCAATCAGAGCGGAATGCAGGCCGGGAGATTCCTGGCTACGGTCCACGTCACCGTCCCCGGAAACACCAGCCAGACGCCGATCGACACCGCCGTCGTTTTCAACGTGTCGGCGGGCCCGGCACAACCCACCGCGCTGCCGTCCGCGTTGAACTTCGGTGGACACTCCGCGTCGCCATCGGCGCAGGATCAGATGATTGTGATCGGCAATTCCGGCGGTGGAGGAGGCTTCGCCTTCAACGCATCCATTGCCGGAAAGAGCTCGTGGGTTACGGGACTCACACCCGCGGCGGGCCGCGTAGGCGTCAATGCGCCGGCGGCGTTGCGTATTTTTGTGAACACACAGGGCCTCAAGACGGGCCTCTATCACGACATCCTTACGATCACTTCGGCGGCGGGGACTCTCAACATTCCCATTACTCTGTTTGTTTCGGATCCCGGTCCAGTCCTCGGCCTCAGCCAGTCCGGGTTGCGGTTTCAGGTTCGCGAAGGCGCCGGAACATCGCAGTCCCAGTCCGTCAGCGTATTCGATTTCGGCGATCCCAATACGACTTCGGCCTGGCAGGCGCAAGTCGTCCCTGCGGTCGATTGGCTGCAGATTCCCACTCCGAATGGAATCTCGACCCCGTCAAAGCCCGGAATATTGACGCTGGTTCCCGGTCCCGGCGCGGCAAACCTCGCGCCAGGCGGCCACTACGCCCTGGTCCAGGTGAGCGATCCGAATGCGCTCGATTCTCCGCAATATCTGATCGTCGTTATGGATGTTGCGCCAGCCGCTTCGCCGGCGCTTCCCGATCCATCGCCGGGGGGACTGTTCTTCACCTCCTCCACATCCTCCACGCCCGCACAGACGATTCTGGTTTACACCAGCAGCACGAGCGCGGTCGGATTTCAGACCGCGGCCTACACCAGTGATGGGGCGGCTTGGCTCACGGCCACACCGGCATCCGGAGTCGCTTCCACGGCGAGCCCGGGACAAGTCTCCGTCGCGGTGACGCGAGGCTCGCTGCCACCCGGAATCTACTTCGGAACCATCTACATTTCCATGAACGGCGTACTCCGCAGCGTGAACGTAGTCCTGATTGTGTTGGCGTCGTCCGGGACGTCTGCTCCCGGCATCCGGGACGCCAGCTGCACCGCATCGCGCCTGGCCATCACCGAAACCGGACTAGTCGGCAATTTCGCGGTGCCGGCAGGTTGGCCGGCGACGCTCATCGTACAACTTAATGACGATTGCGGAAACTCCGTCTCGAACGGATCGGTGGTTACGACCTTTTCGAACGGCGACCCTCCCATTTCGCTGCACGGCGATTCGACCTCAAATACCTACTCCGCCACGTGGCAGCCAGGGGCCGTTTTTCCGGAAATGACGATCACGGTTCGCGCCACATCGCCCAGCTTGGCGGCGGCATCGCAGCAGTACACGGGAGCCGTCAATCAGAACCCGTTCCCCGCACCCTCGCTGGCTCCGGGTGGCATTCTGCATATCTTCTTCAACGTCCCCATGGCAGCCGCGCTTGGCGGCGGATTGGCTCCGGGCAACGTCGCCCAAGTGTATGGGAGCGGGCTCGCTTCCACCACCTCGTCGACCTCCGTTCCCCTGCCCCTCGAGTTCAGCGGAACGTTCATGTTGATTGGAGGCGTTGAAGCCCCGCTGTATTATGTGAGCGACACGTTCGGCGTAATCAACGTACAGGTTCCCTTCGAACTCACGCCGAATCGCCAATATTCAGCGATCGTGAGCGCCAATGGAGCGCTGACACTTCCGCAAACCGTCGACGTTACCGCGGTTCAACCCGGTGTAGCGCAATTTACGGATGGCACAGTCATCGCGCAAATCTCAGGCACCACCACGCTGATCACGGCGACGAATCCCGCAAAGCCGGGCCAGAGCCTCACGATTTACCTCGCCGGTATGGGCCCCACCAACCCGGCGGTTCCGTCACGGCAACAGACGCCTTTGCAACTGGTTCCAGTAACCTTGCAGCCCACCGTGACACTCGACGGTCAATCCTTGACGCCGGCGTACGCGGGTCTCACCCCGACGGGCGTGGGGCTGTATCAGATCAATTTCACGGTGCCGGCGAATGCCCGCGCTGGGAACCTGGACCTGGTTGTGACTCAAAACGGAGTCGCGGCCAACACTACCAAGCTTCCTGTTTCGAACTAGTGAACCGTCCCGGTGATTCGGACGGCGATTTTGCCAAGAATCCGTTTAGCGGGGCCTAGGACGCTCGCAGACGCGTTCAACGAAATTTCCGCACCCTTGGTATGGCGAGTGCCTCTTGAGCCCGCCGATTTTGGTCTATCGAAGTCGCAAGAAGTTGATTCCGCGAACCTTGACGAAAAACGCGATTCGCGAGTGAGCGGGTCTTGTCGCTTTCGAAATCACCGGGACACGCCACTACTACGTCGGGACGCTCCTATGCCGGCTCATCCTCCAAAGAATAGGTGAGAACCGGCTCTACGCGCCCGCGCACCTGCACCGAGCCCATCGGCTTGAACTGGAACGTCCCACGCACGGCGTGATACGTGTACTCGCTTACCAGGATGCCTACGCCAAGCTCCTTGGTAGCCGATTCCAGCCGCGACGCTAGATTCACCGTGTCGCCAATGGCGGTGTACTCCATCCGCTTTGACGATCCGATGTTGCCCACCACCGCGGGCCCCGTGTTGATCCCGATTCCGATCTCGATCCGGATCCCGTCGCGTTGCCATTTTTCAGCCAAGATTCGCAACTCACCGCGCATCTCGATCGCCGTTTTCAGGGCGTGTTCCTCCTGGTAGGGATCGTCCTCGGGGGCGCCGAAAATCACCATCATGCCGTCGCCCATGAATTTGTCGAGAGTGCCGTGATTGCGAAACACCACATCGACCATGCGCTCGAAGTATTCGTTGAGCAGTTCCACCACCTTCTCCGGACGCATGTTTTCGGATAGCGTCGAGAAACCCCGGATATCGCAAAACAGCACGCTGATGCGCCTCCGGTCGCCTGAAAGGTGGACGGATTTGCCCGATGTCAGAATCTTTTCCATCACCTGGATCGAGACGTATCGCGCGAACGCGCTCTTCACGCGATCGCGCTCGCCAAGCCCCACCGCCATTTGATTCACCGCCGCGGCCATGCGGCCAAATTCGTCGGCCGAGCGCAGTTCGACGCGTGTTTCCAAGTCGCCTTTCCCGATGGCTTCAATGGCCCGGCTCAGTTCGATCACCGGCCGCGTGGCCCGCCTGCTGATGAAGAACGCGGCCGGAATGGTCAGCGCCACGGCAACCAGCAGTCCTAATGCCGCGCTTTCAAACGCAGGGGCCAATTTCGATTCCACCCAGTCATTGGACGCCTGCACGATCACTGCTCCTGTGGCTTGACCCAACCGGTCGCGCACCGGCGCCCATGCGCGCAGCGAGGTTCCGAATTCATCATGAATATAGCTTTGGTCCACGCCCATCTTGGATATGTCGATCGCCGGCGCGCCCACGGCGCGGTATACGTCGCCGGGATGAGTCGCATGCTGGAGCTTGTCTTCCGGATCGACGCCGATCAGGAGGACCATCGCGTCCTGCGGCGCCCGGGTTACGGTGAAGATGCGCTTGAGATTAGTATCTTCATTCTGATTGGCGTCCAGCGTTTTTCGGAGCGTCGCTTTGAGCTGAACATACGCCGGGGATGGTTCATCGGCGCGGGATTGAATCGATTTCAATGCATCGGCGTCGAGCATGGCCGCCACGGACGACGCCACCGCCTCGATCTTGTCCTGGTAACCGCTGAACAAATTGCTGCGCGAAAGCCGGTACATCAGCGTGAGCGAAATCGCGTTGGTGGCCAGCGCCACCGCGACGAAGATCGCCAGGATTCTGGTTCGGTAACTCAACCTTCACCTACCTTTCGGAGCGGCCAGCACGCTGTGAGAGACGGGGCCTTCATAGATTTCCGCTACGCCGAGTCCCGGCTCCAAGCCGCGATCCTCCGCCACCAGCGCGTAAAAATCCAGCCCCGGCGCAGGTTTGTTCGTGATCTCCAGCCAGGACCAGCCGTATTTGGACGCGTAGAAGTACAGCGCTTCGCTCAGCTGCCACGAAGCTCCGGCGTGCACCACCGGCGTGTTTGTGTCGCGATGGCTGGAAATGGCTTGGGCGATCGAGCGGGTGTCCGCGTCGTATTCCCATAGCAGGAATTTGCGCGTATTGAACTCCGTGGCGAACTGCGCCACAATCGCGAGGCCCAGCGCGTAAGACACAATCGAAGCGAATTTTTCGCGATGCGCGAGTCCGGCCAGCAGCAGACCGGTCAGCGGCAGAAAATAAATCCCGGTGCGGTCGGCGGGATATGGACGGTCGAACAAGACATGCAGGGCGACGAGCCCGGCCGCGGAAATCACCATCGTTCCGCTGCAAAGCAGCAGCAGGACATCGCGCTTCCGGTAGCCCACCACCAGCCCCGCGGCAACGATCAGCGGCACGATCCAGAATCCGACGGCATCCCGCCACACTTCGTTCCAGTGCACATCGCGATACGGACCGGAATGGGCCAGGGAAACTCTCGTTAAGCTTCGAACGCTCTCGGCAAGGGTGCCGGCGCCAACGTAGAAGTTTTCCATGCTCGCGTTTTCGACCGGGGCCAGCAAGACGTACAGAATAGCGATGGCTGCCGAGGGAACGGAAAACAGAATCCATGGAGCGACTCCGGACGATTGCGTAGCGCGTTTCTTCTTCGATGCTTCCGGAGCCGGCGCGCGCTTGGTCGAAAGATAAATAGCCATTGCGGCCAGCGCTGCCGCGGGTGGAAGAAACACCAGGTTGGCGGTCACCGAAAGCGCCAGCGCGGTTCCCGCCAGAAGAGCGCGCTTAGGCTGCTGCTCGGCGATCAGCGCCAGCGCCCACATCCACAACGCGAGGGCCATCCCGTATCCCCGCGCGGCAACCATGAAATCCAGCACGAAGGGATTGAGAGTCATCAGCGCGACCGCCATCAGGTAGGCCCACCGGTCGCCAAAAAACCTTGCCAGCCGATCCACGGCGGTGAAGTACAACGCCGCTCCCGCGAGCGCGGGCAATCGAAGCGACCATTCGGACACACCGAAGATGAAGACTGAAATTCGCATCAGGATCGTATTCAGAAAATGATGATTGGCATCGAAATGCTGGAACATCGCCGAGGCCGGCCCGTGCAGATACAGTTCCCACGTGAGCGCTTCATCATGCGTGATGGATTGCGTGATCGCGCGATACACGCACACCAGAAACAGCTCAGCGAGAAACACACGCGCGGCGATCCGGATCACTCCGGACATTGTCGCAGAACGCCCGCCGTTTGATAGCATTGCCTTCATGACTCGACGAATTTTGCTGCTCTCTGCGCTAGGCGCGTTCGCGTTCGCCGCCGAAAAACCTGGGCTAGACGGCTTGGATGCGTTCGCCGAACAAACGCTGAAGGATTGGAAATGCGCCGGGCTCTCCATCGCGGTGATTCAGGACGGCAAGGTGATCCTCGCGAAAGGCTACGGTCTGCGCGACGTGAAGAACAACAAGCCTGTCACCACCAAGACGCTGTTCGCGATCGGGAGTTCCACCAAGTCGTTCACCGTGACTTCGCTGGGCGCGCTGGTGGATCAGGGCAAGCTCGATTGGGACAAGCCGGTACGCGACTATCTTTCTGATTTTCGACTGATGGATCAGTTCGCGACGGAGCGCATGACGCCGCGCGACCTGGTGACCCACCGGTCGGGTCTGCCTCGGCATGACCTGATGTGGTATGACTCGCCGTTTTCGCGCGCGGAAATTTTCAGCCGGCTACGGTATCTCGACCCGAGCAAGGATTTTCGCACGACGTTTCAATATCAGAACCTCATGTTCATGACCGCTGGTTTTCTTGCGGAGCACATCTCCGGAATGCGTTGGGAAGACCACGTGCGCAAAGTGGTTCTCGATCCCCTGGGCATGTCGAGCACGAATTTCTCCGTGAACGACTCGCAGAAGGCGTCCGATTATTCGCTGCCGTACTCGGTGGTCAAAGAGAACATCACGGAAATCCCGTTCCAGAACATCGATCAGATCGGTCCTGCGGGATCGATCAATTCGAACGTCGAAGATATGGCGAAGTACGTCATCATGCATATGAACAAGGGCAAGGGCGTGATTTCGGAAAAGAACGAAGTGCAGATGACGTCGCCGCAGATGTCGATTTCCGGCGTGGGCACGGACAAAGAATTGGGCGCGCAAAGTTACGGGATGGGTTTCTTCCTGACGACTTACCGCGGGCACTACCTGGTTCATCATGGTGGAAACATCGACGGATTTTCCGCGCTGGTGACGTTCATGCCGCAGGACAACCTCGGAATGGTGATTCTGACCAATCAGAATGGCAGCCCGGTGCCGTCGGTAGTTTCCTATAACGTTTACGACCGCATGCTGGGGCCCGATCAGGTCGAATGGACCAAGCGCTTGAAGGATCGGCTGGCCAAAGCCAAGACGTCCGAAGAAGAAGCCAAAAAGAAAGGCTACACGGCGCAGCATCCGGGCACGCATCCATCGCACGATCTGGCGGACTATGCCGGCGACTACGAGCATCCTGCCTATGGCGTGGTGAAAATCGAGTACGTCAATGACGCGCTACGGTTCCGGTTTCACAAGCTGGGCGGGCCCATGACGCACTTTCACTACGATGTGTTCGAGTTTCCGCAGGACGAGAAAACTCCGGAAACGAAGATGAAGGTGCAGTTCCATAGCAGCCTGCAAGGCGATATCGATTTCCTGTCGCTGCCGCTCGAGTCGACCGTGAAGGAGGTGGTCTTCTCGCGCTTGGGAGAAGCGCGGATGAAGGAGAAGACGTTCCTGGAGCCGCTGACGGGAAGTTACGCGCGCGGACCGGTGAACGTAACCGTCGCGATGCAAGGCGATCGCGCGATGACGGTGACGATCCCTGGCCAGGGCACTTTCGATCTGGAGCCCGTGCGCGGAACGAAGTTCGATATCAAGGGCCTGACCGGCTACAGCGTCGAGTTCAAGGGCGACGATCTGGTGTTCTACCAGCCAAATGGAACATTTTCCGCCACGAGGAAGAAGTGAAGCCGGACTGGCTGAACAAGATTTTTTCTTACGAGCAGCGGTCGGTCATTGTGAACGGGCGCCGAATGTCATACATCGACGAAGGCAGCGGCCGGCCGGTTTTGCTGCTTTCGGGGAATCCGACGTGGGGATTTCTGTACCGCGATTTCATTGAACCGTTGACCGCCGGCGGTTATCGAGCCATCGCGCCGGACTGGATTGGCGCCGGATATTCGGATCATCCGCGCGTTGACGCGGCCCTGACGTTGGCGCATCACATCGCGGACCTGGTGAGCTTTATCGACCAGCTCGATCTGCGCGAGTACACCATCGTCGGGCAGGATTGGGGCGGACCGCAGGGCGTCGGCGCGGCGCTGCAACGGATCGAGCGGCTGCGCGCGCTGGTGCTGATGAATACCTGGCTGTTCACGGGATTGATCAGCAAATTCCACGCGTCGCCGAAACCGTGGATGACGTGGCACGCGCCGCTGATCGGGCAATTTTTCATGAAGCGCCACAAGGTGCTGTCGCATCACGGGCCGTCAGCGACGACCCAGCGCGGAATGACTGACGACGAAGCTCGCGCATATCATCACGTCTTCGATGAGCCGGATTCGGATCACGTAGTGCTGACATGGCCGCGGACGATTCCAATGCGCGAAGGCGATCGGGGATGGCAAGACATGCGGATGATCGAAGAGCGGCTGCCTGAGCTCGCTTCGACTCCCGTGCTGCTATTGTGGGCGCCGGGCGACGAAGTGTTTCCGCTCGAGTTCGGCGCACGCTTGAAGGAACTGCTGCCGCATGCCGAGGGACCTATCACGTTCGATCGCGCGCGACACTTTCTGCAAGACGATCGCGGGCCGGATCTCGCCGTCGCGATCGTGAAATTTCTCAATGGACTTCATTAATCCCGCTCCAGAAGAACTGGCGCGACTGCGCCCCGATCCACTGCTTTGGGAACAGGAACTCGACGTTCGTCCCGAATTCGCCGAAGCAGTCGAGCGGGCTTGCGGCAAGCGTGCCGGCCGCGTGTATTGGCGGAGCGCGCACGATCATCTGTATGCGCTGGAACTCGCGGATTTGGGTCGTGGACGGCCGTCGATGGCGATGGTGCTGGGTCACTGGGATCGCTACGAGCCGCGCCCGCCGGAGCATGAGATCGACGCGGATCTCCTGGCGCTGTGCGATTGGCTCGCACGCGCGGGCGGGCTTAATCCAGTTGACGTGGCGAAAGTTGCGCAGCACGCGGGAATCAAGCCGGCTTGGCCTGCGAGCTCGGTGCTGCGAACCCCGGAGGAACGTTTCCGCAATCTGCCGGATTATCCGTATGAACCGCGGTATGTCGAAGTCGAAGGACTGCGCATCGCTTACGTCGAGGCCGGCTCCGGCGATCCGATCCTGATGCTGCACGGCGAGCCGACCTGGGGCTATCTGTATCGCCACATGATTCCGCCGCTCGCGAAAATCGGCCGGGTGATCGTGCCGGATCTGATCGGCTTCGGGCGATCTGACAAGCCGGTCGCGACAAATGCTTATAGCTACAAGTCGCACGTGCGCTGGATGCGCGAGTTCATCGCGGCGCTCGGCCTGGAGCGGATCACACTGGTGTGCCAGGATTGGGGTGGATTAATCGGCTTGCGAGTCTTATCTCAGATTCCGGATCGATTCGCACGGCTGGTGGCGATGAATACCGGGTTTCCATTCGGCGCACCCGGCGGTGAAGCGTTCATGCGATGGCGGCGATTTGCGCTACGTGTAGACGCACTCGATCTGCCGATGCTCATGAAGAACTCTCTAAGACGTCGCACGCTAACGGCGGAGGAAGGCGCGGCATATCAGGCGCCATTTCCGTCGAAAGAGTATCAGACAGCCGCGTTGGTGTTTCCACGATTGGTTCCGATCCGCCCGGAAGATCCAGGCGTTTATGAAAATCACGCGGCGATCGAGCGGTTAAAGGCACTCGCCCTGCCGGTCTTGCTACCCTGGGCTTCCGAGGATCCGATCACGGCGCCGGCGGAGAAGTTTTTACGATCGGTTTTTAAGAACGCCGCACCGCCGTTATGGATCGAGAGGGCTGGTCATTTTATTCAGGAAGACGCGGGCGAAGAGGTCGCGTCGAAAATTGTGAATTGGATGGAGGGAGCGAGTGTTTGATCTGACAGGGAAAGTGGCGATCGTTACAGGATCGTCGAGAGGAATCGGCCGTGCCATCGCTGAGGCGCTGGCGAGGGCCGGAGCGAAGGTGGTCGTCTCGAGCCGCAAGGTGGAGGCATCCGAAGAGGTCGCCGCTGCATTGAGAACAGAGAAACGGGAAGCGGTCGCGATTCCGTGCCACATCGGCCGGCGCGAAGATTGTGAAGAGCTGGTCGAGAAGACCCGTGCGCAGTGGGGCAAGATCGACGTACTGGTTTGCAACGCCGCCGTAAATCCATACTATGGACCGATGACCGGGCTCGGCGATGACGCGTTCGACAAGGTGATGCAGACCAACGTTCGCAGCAATCTGTGGCTCGCGAATCTGGTGCAGGCGGAAATGGCCGCGCGGCGCGACGGCGTGGTGATCATCGTGTCGAGTATTGGCGGGTTGAAAGGCACCGAGGCGCTGGGGATCTACGCCATTTCGAAGGCCGCGGATATGCAGCTCGCGCGGAACCTGGCGGTCGAATGGGGGCCGCACAACATCCGCGTGAATTGCATTGCGCCGGGGCTGGTGCGGACGGATTTCGCTCGAGCGTTGTGGGAAAATCCGAAGCTGCTGGAATCGACCGAGCGGCGTACTCCGCTGCGAAGGATCGGCGAGCCGGATGACATCGCGGGCGCCGCAGTGTTTCTCGCGTCGCGCGCCGGCGCATGGATGACCGGACAAACTATCGTGATCGACGGAGGAGTCACCATCGTATGAAGGCTGCTGTGCTGCGCGAAATCGGGAAACCATTGACGATCGAAGAAGTGCCGACGCCATCGCCGGGTCCGGGCCAGGTTTTAATTCGTGTGGAAGCATGCGGCGTGTGCCACTCCGACCTGCACCTGGCCGAGGGCGATTGGGATCTGCTGCGGCCGGTCACGAAGATTCCGCTGATTCTGGGGCATGAAGCGGCAGGAACGATCGCCGCCTTGGGCGAAGGCGCGAGTGGAGTACGCGTGGGCGATCGCGTGGGAGTGCCGTGGATTCATTACACTTGTGGCGAGTGCGAATTCTGCAAAGAAGGCAAAGAAGAGTTGTGCGTGAAACAGAAAGTCACCGGCTGCATGGTGGACGGCGGATTCGCTGAATACATGCTCGCGCCGGCGACGCATGCGTCTCCGCTGCCGGCGTCGCTCGGGTCCGTCGACGCAGCGCCGCAGCTATGCGCGGGGCTCACCGTTTTCAAAGCGATGAAAGCAGCGGGCGTGACCGCGGGACAGCGCATGGCAGTGTTCGGCGCGGGCGGACTCGGGCATCTTGCAATTCAGATCGCGAAGGCGATGGGCGTGCAGGTCGGCGCAGTGGATATCGCCGACGATAAGCTGGAATTCGCGAAATCGCTTGGAGCCGAGTGGACCGTCAACGCAGCCGAACCGGTCCACAAGAAACTTCGCGCGATGGGCGGAGTGCATGTCGCGATGGTGTGCGCGGCGAGTCCCGCTGCTTACGAGACCGCTCTGCGCTGTTTGCGCCGCGGCGGAACTTTGGCCGTAGTAGGGATGGCAAACGAGCCGTTCAAAGTGTCGGCCGTGTCGCTGGTGTCCGGCGAAACCCGGATCGTTGCGTCGGCGGTCGGCACGCGCGCGGATCTGCGGGAATTGTTCGCGCTGATGGAACGCCATCCGATTCATTGCAAAATCCAAACACGGCCTCTGGATTCTGTAAATGACGTTTTCGATGAGATGAAGCGCGGCGCGATTATCGGACGAGTCGTGCTGACGTTATAGCAGGATGTAGGTCACGATCCCGATCGCCGACAGCTTTTTCGTTTCATCAAAAATATCGACGCGCGATACGCACAAGGTCTTTCCCGCGCGGACCAGATAGGCGCGCGCCACTACTTTCTTTCCGGCAATGGGACGCAGATAGTTGACCTTCAGCTCGGTCGTCGTCGATTGACGCTTACCATAACCGAAGTGATCTTCGATCGCGTGCCAAGCTGCTTCATCGGCGAGCGAAGCCGTCACGCCTCCATGCAGCACTCCGGTCGAGTTCAAGTACTGCGGTAGCAAGTCGAAATGGACGGTCACACCGTCTTTGTGTTTCCGCGTGACGCGCAGGTTGAGCTGGTGCTCGAAGGCCATCTACCTATTTAAGCGCACAAGGCTCGATCAGGATTACAGCGTCGGCGAATCGTTTCCGAGCATCGCCCGCCGCACGATCTTGACTGGCGGGAAACCTTGCTTCACGAAATCGTCGTGGAACTGCTGTAGCGAGAACTGTGTGCCTTTAATCTTGCGATAGTCTTCACGCAGCTTCAGGATTTGCAGCTTGCCGAGTGTGTAGTAGAGATAGGTCGGATCAGAGGTGCCGCGTTTGGTCTCGCGATCGGCAACTTCGTGGGTCTGAAACCCTTCCTTTTCGAAAAACTCCACGCCCTGCTCCATGGTGCGCTTGCCGGTATGCATCTCAATTCCGACGATGTAGCGCGCGTTGCGAAGAAGGGCGTCCTGTAACTGGCCAAGCCGCATTTTCGGATCCGTGGACACGCCTTCGTCGAGCAGCATCTGCTCGCAATAGTGCGCCCAGCCTTCCGCGTTCGAACTCGCGCCGATCAGCTTCCGGAGCCTTGAATCCACGTGCTGCATCCACAAAAACTGTACATAATGTCCGGGATAGGCCTCATGAATGGCAGTGCTGAGGATGGTTCCACGATTGAAGCCGCGCATGAAATCCTCCACGCGCTCGGGCTTCCAGTCTTTTTCAGGAAGCGTCACATTGAAGAACGCTTCTTTCGCGACGGTCTCGTAAGGACCCGGCGTGTCCATGGACGCGAAGGTCAAAGCGCGCGCAAACGGCGGCGTCTCTTCAAGAATCGGCAAGACCGGCGAAGGAATCGTGATGATCTTTTTCGCGATGATGAAGTCGCGCAGTTTCACACATTCGTCGCGAAAAGTTTGCAGCAACTTATCCGGCGTCGGGTGATCCTTTTCGAGGTCGATTAGAACCTGTTGCGGCGTTTTCTTCGGATCGATCTTCGCCGCAGTTTCTTTGAATTTCTTCTGGTTCGCATGCAGATCGTCGTAGCCGATCTGAAGCAGCCGCTCGAGCGGAATGTCGACCATCTCTTCGTACGCGAGCTTCTTCGCGTAATTCTCCGCGCCCAAACGAAAATCGCCATTCGATTTGGGCAACATCTCCGTGTGCAGGAATTTTTCGTAATCCTTAAGAGCCGAGATCACGGCGCCGTTCATCTGGCGGAATCGCGTCAGCAGCTTCTGCTCAGTCACGTCTTTGAACGCGAGTGGCACGTCGTTTTCGAAAAACGCGACGATGCCGGGAAGCTGTTCGATGGCGACTTCGGTGTAGATTTTCGGAGGATTCCTGAGATTCGCCCGCGCATCGGCGAGCACCTTCGGCATTTGCCGTTCGCGCTCAATCAGCGATCTCAGACGCACTTCAGGCGGAGCGAACGTGCGGCTCATGATCGTGAATGCACTGCCCGAGATTCCGCTCGAATAAGTATCGGGATTCTTCTCCCAAGTGCGGATCACTTCGAGATCCAGCAGGCTGGCGCGGATGCTGCTTAGAACCAGGTCGCGATCGGCGCTGGCGGGCAGTTTCGCGAACTGTGTCTCGAACGATTTGAGCGCCGCGATGCGCGCATTAACGCCCGCTCTCGAATAGTCCTCGAGCTTATCGTCGTACTTGTGGATGCCGGCAGACGTCGCCGCCGTCGGATTATACGGAAAGTAGTAGTCGTCGAAAAATCGATCGTACAGCGATTGCGCTGAACCAGCGCCGGCAAGTAGAGTCATTACACAAAAGAAGCGCACATCCCTATTGTGACAAAGTAAAGATCACGTCGATCGGCGCGACCACTTCCACGGTTTCACCGTTCAAGGTAGTCGGGCGGTAGATCCACTGACGAACCGCGTCGACCGCCGCCGCGATCAGCAGGGGATTCCCGGCAATTACTTGCAGTTGCTGAATGGTGCCGTCTCTGGCAATGATGCCACTTAACCGAACGGTCCCTGATACGCGCGCCGTCTTTGCTAGCGCCGGGTAAACCGGAAGCACTTTCTTGATCAGCTTGGCCGCTTGCACGTCGCCGCCGACGGGAATCCGCATTGTTTCAGCCTTTGGCGTAGTAGCCGCATGGGAGGTGGGCGCAAGAGCTTCGACGTGAATTGATGTCGATCCTGGAATAACGGACGTCGCAAGTGCATCGCTCCAGTTGGTTGGCGGCCCCTCGATATCGATGGTCGCCGCGGTTGGACTGGTTGTAGGTACTCGTGATGGAAGGTGGAACACGTGGCTAGCGGCTGTCATGACAGTTGGCGCATGGCTCGACGCAACCGCATGTTGCGAAGGCTCCGGAACAGGCGGAGGCGTTCGCACTGGCAGATTGACGGAAATCGCGTGTGCGATGAACGGCAGACGATCGTTATAGATGAGCGGAATGAGAAGGATCACGCCGACGACCGCGGTCTGCATCGTGATCGATGCCGCCAGCGCGCTGGTTCTCTTTCCCGCTGCATTTGGCAGAAGCATGGATTGCTCGAACATGCCCATGTAGACACTATCGAGCCAGGAAAGTTCCCACGCTATTCGACAATTCGTCCGTCGCGCATGCGGACAATGCGGTCCCCATACGATGCGGCGTCCAAATCGTGAGTGATCATCAGAATGGTCTGCCCGGTCCGGCGATTCAGGTCGCGCAGCAAGCTGAGCACGATTTGAGAATTCTCACTGTCCAGATTGCCGGTCGGCTCGTCGGCAAGCAGAATCGCGGGATGATTCACGATGGAGCGGGCGATAGCGACGCGCTGCTGCTCGCCGCCGGAAAGAGCCCGAGGCTTGTGATGCAGCCGTCCCTCGATCCCCAGCAGTTTTATGACGTCATCGAACTGCGGATCCTTCTCCCGCTTGCGTCCTGCAATGTCACGAGCGATTTCGATGTTTTCTTCCGCAGTCAGCGTCGGCAGCAGGTTGTATTTCTGAAAAACGAACCCAACCGTCCGCTTGCGCAAATTGGTTCGTTCGGCGTCCGCCATTTTGAGCAGATCGCGACCGTCGATATGAATCTCGCCTGACGTCGGCGGCGTCAGCCCGCCCAAAATGTGAAACAGAGTCGATTTGCCGGACCCGCTGGGTCCCACGACGCATACGAATTCTCCACGTTTGACGGAAAGATCGACTCCGCGCAGCGCGTTCACGTCGACCTCGCCGACGTGGTAGACCTTCTTGAGATCGTGGATCTCAATCATAGGACAGAGCCTCGATCGCGTCCTGGCGCGCGGCCTTGAGCCCCGGATAAATCGCGCCAATCAGGGCTGCGATCAAGGCGATCGCCGCGGCGATGGGCCACCAGTCGTATGCGACTTCGGTGATGAAGGTCGGAAAGACAACGGCCAGAAGAGCGTGTGCGGCATAGGTCATCACGATTCCGGCAATGACGCCGGCAATAGTAAGCAGTACGGTTTCGCGCAGCAGGATTCCTAACACGTATCCGGGCGACGCTCCCAGTGCTTTCAAAATTCCAATTTCCCGCGTCCGCTCTAGCACCACTGTGTACATCGAAAGAAACACCACCAGGAATCCGATTACGACGCCGATTCCGATGACTACGTACGTAAAATCCTTCAGCATCGGAATGTTGTTTGCGGAGATCAGCGAGCTATATTCTTCGACCGACAATATCTGATGTTCGGGAAGATCCTTATGCAGTTGCGCGAGGACCGTTGGAACATTGTCTGGTGCGTCGACCTTAACCCAGATAATGCTCACTTTCCCGGTGCTGGAGTACTTATCCTGAACCGACTTGAGGTCCGCGAACATACGTGACATCTTTCCCGACTCGACAATTCCAGTGAGATGCCACTTCAAGCCGAGATTGACTGTCGCGCCGGCGTGAAGGTGCTCGCCACGAGCGTAGATTTCGTCTACGACCAAATCTCCCGGCCCCTTAAATGGCCCACCTTCGAGATAGGTGAACCCGCCGCTCATCGCGTTGAATTGGTCGAGGTCAATGCCGGTAATAGAATTGAAATTCCCGCCCGCTGACTGGACCAGGCTGCCCGTCGCGAGCGCGACGTGCGGTTCCTTGCGAATCAAGGAGACGAACCCTTCCGACATCACCGCTCCGGAGAACCCAAGGATCGAGCTTCCCGGAGGACGAACCATAATATCTGCGCCGGTTCCCCGCGACCGAACGACGGTGTCGTGCAGCATCCCGTGGCTCGCGCCGACCAGCGTCAGCATAAGCGTCACCTGCACGCCAATTGCGATTGCGCTGAGCAGGGTTCGCACCGGACGGTGCTTCAGATTCTCGAAAACTAGGCGGTTGACCAATTTTTCAGTGTAAGCGATCAGGCCGCGATCATGCGTTCCTTGGTCGCGTCCCACTTCATGTATTTGCGATGCCGGTAGGATTCGTTGCCCATTGCGCACGCCACTACGCCGTAGTAGCCAAGCATCACGTCGCACCTCAACGCTTCATTAACGCGAATGGCGTTGATCAGGTTGCGGTGATGCAAGTCGAGTTCTTCGGCGCCCGTTTTCTTGTGCTCGATTTCCTTTACTTCGCTCGCGAACTCTCGCTCCGGCTTGATAGTGAATCCTGAATTGGTGAATTCCAGCGTCGCCTTGTGGCCGCGCAGAATGTGCGGCACTCGACGTTCGTTCGCTTGCGATGAGATGAGTTGCACCGTCAAACCGTCAGGATAGTCGAGCAGGATATTCAACGTGTCCGGAATCTCCGCTGCGCTTTGCGTGAACTCGAATTTACCGCCCGCACCTGCGGCGAATTGCGGAAACGTCAAACCGAGAGCCTTGATGATCCGCGTCACCCGATGGACGAACAGATCCGCCGCGATACCGCCCGAATAGTCCCAATAGTGCCGCCATCGAAAAAAACGCGCCGGATCGAACGGACGCTTCGGCGCCGGACCCAACCATGCTTTCCAATCGAGGTTCTCTCCGGGCCGCGCATCCGGTTCAATGGGATAGGCCCAAAAATCTCCCGCGTGATTCCTCGAATAGTCGATCTGCGCCAGCACGACTTTCCCCAGCGTGCCGTCCTTCACGTATTTGTTCGCCGTTTCGTAGGAATCGTCAGACATGCCCTGGACGCCGACCTGCATCTTCACGCCCGTCGCATGGATCTTTGCCGCGACCTTTTTCGATTCCTCGGGCGTATGCGTCATCGGCTTTTCACAATAGATGTGTTTACGCGCATCCGCCGCGTCCAGCGTCATGCGGGCGTGCCAATGTTCCGGTGTCGCGATCAGGACGTAATCGACGTCTTTATCGTCCAGCACCCGGCGGTAATCTTTTACGATCTTTGCGCCCGTGACCTTCGCGGCCTGATCGGCGCGTTTGTCGTAAACGTCGCACACCGAAAGGACGTCGATATTGTCGGTTTCGCGCATCTTGACCAGCGCGTTCAAATTCGCCATTCCCTGTCCGCCGCATCCGATCGCTCCGATGCGCAGCCGCTCGTTCGCGCCCCGAATCTGTGCATAGCTCTTGGCGGTAAGAGCCAACCCCGCTGTGAATTCTCGACGAGTCATCGTTTCATTTTAGTCGCGAAGCGTTCCCCACGATCGCGAGCGCCGTAATCGCGGCTGTTTCCGCGCGCAAGATGAGCGGACCGAGCGATACCGGGGTCCAAGAGCCGAACAGCGCGCGTTCTTCGTCAGTCCAGCCGCCTTCGGGTCCCACCAACAGGGCAATCGAATCGGCTAACGGAATCGGGATCGATCCGGAGCAAGCTTCGTCCAGGACCAGACGACGCGTCGCGTCGATCGCGAGTGCGTCTCGCAACGAGTGCGGCTCCGCGATCACCGGCAAAAAGGCCCGCCGCGATTGCTGGCTCGCTTCGAGAGCGATGCGCCGCCAACGCTCGACGCGCTTGTGCGCCGCCCGCTCCAGACCGTGCTCGCTGCGCGTGGTTTCGACCGGAACAATTTCTGAAACGCCCAACTCAGTGGCCTTCTCGATCATCCACTCAAAACGATCGAACTTGAAAAGCGCCACGCACAGAATCAACCGCAGTCCCGGCACCGGCGATTCAAGCTTTTCGAGTGTCCGGAATACGACGTGTTCCTTGCGCGCCGTCTCGATTTCAGCGAGGTAGACATTCCGGTTGTCGGAAATCTCGTAGCGCTGCCCTGCCTCGACTCGAAGCACGCGAGTTAGATGACGCGCGTCGTCGCCATCGATCTGGGCGTGGCCGTTGCGAACCTCTCCGACAAAAAAACGCCGTCGCATACTGTATTCTGATTCTTCATGATCGCTCATCTCCGCGGCACGCTTCTCGAAAAGCATCCAAACCTGGTGATCGTGGACGTGCACGGAGTCGGGTATGAAGTGACGATTCCGGTGTCCGCCTTTTCTTCCCTTCCGGAAAAGGGCCAGCCGGTGCAGCTTCACATCCACACGCATGTCCGCGAAGATGCGCTCGCTCTGTTCGGTTTCGTTTCGGCCGCGGATAAAGCGCTGTTCGAGAAACTGATCACGGTGAGCGGTATCGGCCCGAAGCTCGCAGTGACCACACTCAGCGGCCTCACCTCTGGAGACTTGGTCGCGGCGATCCGTTCCGGCGCGATCGAGCAACTCGTCCGAATCCCCGGTGTCGGCAAGAAAACCGCGGAGCGCATGGTCCTGGAACTTCGCGACAAGCTCGATCTGTTAGGCGTTCCGGTACGTGCGGACGCGGCCCCCAAGGCGACCTTCAGTTCGACCGAAGAAGACGTCATCTCCGCCCTGATGAATTTTGGCGCGACGCGCGCATCGGCTGAGGCGGCGGTGAACAAAGCGAAATCTGCCAGCGAGTCGAACGACTTCGATCCGCTGTTCCGGCGTGCGCTAAAGCTCGTGCGGTAGCCATTTTGGTTCTACACTGAAACTTCATGCGTGACGAAGGAATTGTCTCCGCATCTCTCCGTGAAGAGGATCGTCAGTTCGAAGCCGCATTGCGTCCGAATCTCCTGGCCGATTTCGCGGGACAGACTAAGGTCAAGGAAAACCTCGCGATCGCGATCGAAGCCGCGAAGCGTCGCGGCGAGGCGATGGATCACGTCCTGCTGTACGGCCCGCCCGGCCTAGGCAAGACCACGCTCGCCGGGATCATCGCTGCCGAGCTCGGCGTGGGTTTTCAGCAAACCTCAGGACCGGTGTTGCAGAAAAAGCTCGATCTGGTCGGAATCCTCAGCAATATTCATGAACGCGAAGTTTTTTTCATCGACGAGATTCACCGCCTCCAGCCGGATGTGGAAGAAATGATTTACTCCGCGCTGGAGGATTTCCGGATGGACATCCTGATCGGGACTGGCCCGGGCGCGCGAACCGTGGCGATGGATATCAAGCGCTTCACCGCCATCGGCGCGACCACGCGCCAAGGTCTGATCAGCGCGCCGCTGCGGAGCCGCTTCGGACTGGTGCTGCGCCTGAATCCCTACGATGTCGCCGAACTGAGCAGCATCGTGAGACGATCGGCGCGCCTGCTCGCCGTGGAGATCGACACCGATGGCGCGGAAGAAATAGCCCGCCGTAGCCGCGGGACGCCGCGCATCGCCAACCGGTTGCTGCGCCGTGTCCGCGATTACGCCCAGGTGCGTGCGGCCGGTCACATCGATCTCGAAGTCGCGCACCGCGCGCTGGATCTGCTCGAAGTCGACCGCTTCGGCCTGGACGAAATCGACCAGAAAATCATGATGACCGTTCTTGAAAAATACGGCGGCGGGCCGGTGGGACTCAACACGATCGCCGCATCGATCGATGAAGAATCGGACACCATCGAGGAGGTCTACGAGCCGTATCTGATTCAACTCGGGTTTCTCAACCGCACGCCGCGCGGCCGTATCGCAACCGATCAGGCCTGGGACCACTTCAAGGTTCCGCGCCGGATGCGCAATTCGCAAAACTCACTGTTTTGAAGACCATCTATCTCGGACTCGGCTCTAACCTCGGCGATCGCCGCGCGCATCTCGCGCGAGCCGTCATGGGGCTGGAAGCGCCCGATCTGCGCGTCAAACGCACTTCATCCATCTATGAAACCGAGCCTCGCGATGTTCCCCAGCAACCGTGGTTTCTGAACCAAGTCATCGAGGTCGAGACGGATCTATTCCCCAAACAACTGCTCTCGCGCATCCAGAAGATCGAACGTGAAATGGGCCGCAAACGGATCGTATCCAAAGGACCTCGCGTCATTGATATCGATATTTTGCTGTTTGGCGATTCTGTACTAGCTACACCTGAATTGGAGATCCCACATCCGCGCATGATCGAGCGGCGATTTGTCCTGGAGCCACTCGCTGAGCTTGCGCCGGATCTGCGTCATCCCGTGACCGGCCGAACCGTGCGCGAACTTCTCGCTCCTGTCGCGGGTCAGACGGTCCGGCGAATATGAATCATTTGGAGAGTACCTTCGCCCGATCCGGCGCGCTCATTTTCTCCGCCGCATACCTCAACACCAAGCGGGGCGCGTTTCCGCGCCACGGCAGAAGGAACTTCACGACTGCGGCGGATTTCTTAGGATACGTCTCCTTCAGCAGCCAACCGACGCCTTTCTGCACCATGTCGTCCTGATCCGGAATCAACGGCGTCGCGATCTTGAGGATCTCTTGGGTATGCAGCCCCCGGCGCGCCGACGGCACCAGTGCGACGGCCGCCGCCCGTCGTTTCCAGCGGTTTTTCGATCGCGTCCATACATCGAGAGCGCCGATCAAAGACGGATCGTTCGCAATCGACCCGCCCAGCAGCCACAGCGAGAGACCGTCCGTGTGCCCCCAGTTGTTCACGTACCGGTCCAGCCAGCGCGTGAACAGCCGGAACTCGCGCGCGCCGCATTGTTTCGCGAAGCGGCGATACACGTAGCAAACCAGCGCGCCTTCTTCGCTCCTTCCGCTGGCGAATAGCTCCGTGCAAAACCTATCGCGATCCGCCACCGGCCATGGCTTCACCTGGCGATAAACCTCCTGCGCGATCTGTTTAATGGCCGGCGCGGCGATCCCGTACGACTCCACCCTTTGATCGGGCGCGAAGAAGCGTTCCTGCGACTTCTTGACGCGGTCGTCGCCCATGCGCCGGAATTCTGCCCGAACCTGTTCAAGCAGGCTTTTCATGCACTGTTTCCGCGGGACGAGCTGTAACGATTTTTACCCGCACAATCCGGTTGCGATCCATCTCCTGCACGATGAAGGTGCGATTTTCATAGGTGACCGATTCGCCCGGCGAGGGGATATAGCCGAGACGAAACAGCAGGAATCCTGCCAGGGTCTCGAATCCCGCGTCGCCCGGAAGGTCGATTCCGTACTGGGTCGAGAGATCGCGAATGTTGGTGCTACCGTCGACTTCGATCACGGGCGCGCCCGCCGCCGGCAAGGGACGCCGCACGTCGTGTTCGTCGCCGATCTCGCCAAAAATCTGTTCCAACACATCTTCCATCGTCACCAGCCCCGTGATGGTGCCGAACTCGTCCACCACCATCGCCAGATGCGTGTGCTGCGTGCGGAATTCGTCCACCAGTTGATTCAGCGGCTTGGTTTCGGGCACCACCAGCGGATCGCGGAGAAATCGCCGCAGCCGGAACGGACGCGCGGGCTGCCTGCGGTCCGCCGCGAGCTTGCGTTCCAGCCACGCCGTCATCAGATCCTTGTAATGCACGATGCCGACGATATTCTCGCGCTTGCCCTGATACACCGGAAGTCGCGAATATTTATGCTCCACGATCAACCGCAGCAGCTCGTCGAGCGTCGTGTCGACGGCTACCGAAACGATGTCGATGCGCGGCGTCATGATTTCTCGCGCGTTCACGTCTCTCAATTCGAGGATTTTCTGGATAGCGTCTTCTTCGAAGCCTTCCAGGTGTCCTTCCCGCCGGCTCCATTCGATGATGAACTTCAGCTCTTCGGGCGAGTGCCCGCCTCCGGCGTGCCCGCCGTGCAATCCCAAAGCTCGCGAAAGGGCCCCAGCCGACCGTTCGATCACAAACACGAAGGGCGCCGATACGCGCAGAAACAACAACAGCACCGGCGCCATGATCAGCGCCAGACGATCAGCCTTTTCGATGGCAAGATTTTTCGGCACCACTTCGCCTACCACCACGTGAACGAAGCTGATGATCAGGAATGCAACGCCAAAGGCCCCGGCGTGAAACCAAGGTTCCGACCGGTTCGTGATCACCGGGTGAAAAGCGCTCAGCAGCATTTGATAGACCGTGTCCTCGCCAGCCCATCCCAAGCCGAGGCTCGCGAGCGTCACGCCCACCTGCGTCACACTCAGCAATCGTCCCGGATTGGCCAGCAGATCGAGCGCGGCGCGCGCGGCCGCGCTTCCCTGTTCGGAAAGCTGCCGCAGCCGCGAACGGCGGACAGACACCAGGGCGACCTCGGCCGCGGCGAAAAATCCGTTCACGACCACAATCGCGATTAACAGAATCAGTCGAAGCGACATTGCTTTTCGCTACAATCGAGCGAGTGTTCTTTTCCACGCCTCTGCTGCGCGTGATCAATCTGAGCATAGCCTTTTTGCTGATTGCTCTTCTCGCAGCCGTTTACTGGTACGCTTGGCGGCCATTGGCGCAAACCTCGGGCGAGATCGCCGCGCCCGTAAGCGCGCAGGCCACCGTCGCGCGCGATGCGCTGGGCGTTCCGCACATCACCGCGGCCACCTGGGAAGACGCGATTTTTCTGCAAGGCTTCGTCACCGCGCAGGACCGGATGTGGCAGATGGACGCTCTTCGACGCCTTGCCGCGGGCGAATTGGCGGAGGTGGTGGGACCTCAGGCGCTGGCTTCGGATCAGGAGGCACGCCGGCTGCGGATTGCCCATCTGGCTGAAGATGCCGAGCAAAGCATGCCGGTTGCGGATCGTGCCGTGCTCGCGGCATACGCGCGAGGCGTGAATTTCTATCTGAAAACGCACCGCGGCAAGCTGCCGCTCGAATTCAAGCTGCTCAACTACGACCCGCGTCCCTGGCGCGTTCGCGATTCGATTCTCGCCGGCTTGCATATGTACCGTACGCTCACTACCAGTTGGCGGAACGAAATCGCCAAGGAGCATATGCTGCAGAAAGGCGATCGCGATAAGGTCGAATTTCTGTTTCCCGCTCGAACCGGCGGCGAAGTTCAGCCAGGCTCCAATGCATGGGCTCTTTCGGGCGAGCGCTCCTCCACCGGCAAACCGATTCTCGCAAACGATCCGCATCTGGAGTTTTCTCTTCCATCCACGTGGTACATTATCCACCTGCGTGCCGGCGATCTCGACGTAACCGGCGTTTCGCTGCCCGGCGTCCCGGCCATCATCATCGGCCACAACCAGCACATCGCCTGGGGCGTCACCAATCTGCAATTCGACGTTCAGGATCTGTATCGCGAACAGATCGATCCGCAGACGGGACGCTACGCTTTTCGCGGCCAGATCGAACAGGCGCGCCTGGAACGCAGCGCGATTGGCGTAAAGGGCTCCAAACCGGTTCTCTTCGAACAGTGGGTCACACGTCACGGTCCGGTTTTCCTCAATGATGAAAATCAAAACTACGCGCTGCGCTGGGCCGCCGCGGAACCCGCCAGTTTCCAGTTCCCGTTTCTGGACCTCAATCGAGCCCGCGACTGGAATGGGTTCACCGCCGCACTCGCGCGCTATCCAGGACCTGGACAGAACTTCGTCTATGCCGACGCCGACGGCAACATCGGATATCACGCCACTGGAAAGCTTCCCATCCGTCCGGCTAACTGCCGTGGCGACGTCCCGGCCAACGGCGCGGCCGGCGATTGCGAATGGCAGGGCTTCATCCCCTTCGACGATCTGCCGCACGTTTTCAATCCTTCCAACGGCATGATCGTGACGGCGAATCAGAACCCGTTTCCGGAAGATTATCGTTACCCCGTCGCCGGCGACTTCGCGGCGTATTACCGATCCAGCGAAATCCGCGCGCTGCTCGACCGCAAACCGAAATGGCAGCCGCAGGAAATGCTGACTGTGCAAAAAGACGTGTACTCGGCGCTTTCTTTCTTCCTCGCCCAGCAGGTGGTTCGCGCGTCGGACGCTCGCAACAGCGCTCAAAACCGTGAAGCGATCGACCTGCTTCGCTCATGGACCGGACAAATGGAAAAAGGAACCGCCGCGCCCATGATCGCTTCATTGATCTACGATCAGCTCAAGAAATCCGTCGCCGAGCGCGCGGCTCCGGGCGTAAGCGATATGTACTCTTTTCCCATGGCGCCCGCCGTGATCGAGCGACTACTACGCGAGCGCCCGTCCGGTTGGTTCGCCGATTACGATGCGCTGCTGCTGAAGTGTCTGGCCGACGCCGTCCAGGAGGGCGCGAAAATCGAAGGCTCCAAAGTCTCGCGCTGGGACTATGGCCAGTTCAATCAATTGAGGATTCCGAATCCCGTGGAAGGCCAGTTGCCCTTGATCGGAAAATATTTCGACATCGGCCCGGTTCCGATGAGCGGATCGCCTACCACCATCAAACAATCCACCGGCCGTCTGGGCCCCTCCATGCGCATGATCGTCGATTTCTCGGACCTCGACCATTCACTTCAGAACATCACCATCGGCCAATCGGGCCAGCCTTTGTCGAAGCACTACAAGGACCAGTGGGGCGCCTACTACGGTGCAACCAGCTTCCCCATGCAGTTCAATCACGTGGACGCGCGTCAGGTGTTGACCATCAATCCGCTGGGACCTCACGATTGAATCAGTGCTTGATCGTGACCGTCGCGCCCGAGGGCCGGATATCGATCCGGTCGATGTCATAATCCAGATCGAACGGTTCGTTTATTTTCGCCTCCGGGTACAGCGGCGCGAAAAATGTTCTGACCAGAAAATCGATGACGGTCTGGTTCGCCACGGCATTGCCGATCTCGACGCGGGTCAGATAGACCACGCACCGGCCGCTGCCGGATTCCACTCGCACACCGACCTTCAACGCCCGCTCGCCTTCGATCAACTTGGAGACGAACCAGTTGGTCGACTCGCCTTTGGCGTGCCGCATTTTCAGCAAATCGACCAGCGCAGATCCCGTCGCTGAGCTCGCAGCGAGTTCGACGCGCTGATCGCGGATTCCCTCCGGAACGATCTCGGGAATCTTCACGCGCGCCCAGGCATTGATCTCCGCGGGCGTGAACGTGACCGCCGATCCGCGCTTCACCTGGCGAGCTTCGATCGCGTCGAGTTTGCGCACGGCGCTGTCATACAGGGGATCGGCAGCAGGAAGCGACAGCGCCGCCGCCAACACAAAAATCGGCCGCATGTCGATCAGTCTAGGCCAATTCAGTTCTGCTTTGCCTGTGCGACCTTGTCGATATCAGCTAACTGACGCCGGACCAGATCCGAATCCTTGCCGTTAGGAACGTCCTTTAAATACGCGCGCAGGCAATCGGCGGCTCCAGTCAAATCCTGTTTCTGGGCCAGGATGATTCCCAGAATATAGTTCGAGCGCGGATTTTCGTGCTTCGTATCCAGCTTCACTGCTTCGCGCGCGCTCTTTTCAGCCACGTCCAGCTTGTTGAGCTGCAGATTCGCGACGCCGTTGAAGTAGTATGCGGCGGGGAAATCGTAGGGATTCAGCCGCAACACTTTGTCGGTGGTGTCCGCGACTTCCTGCCATTTTTTTTCGGTGCCGGCCAGCATGTAGAGGCGCTCGTACGGATTGACGTATTTCGAATCCGCCGCCAGCGCATGATTGTAAGCCTCGCGAGCCTGGTCGATGTGATCGCGCCGCTCATAGATCCTCCCCAATTCATACCAGGCGGAGGCGTACTTCGGATACCCATCCACTGCCTTTTCGAATTCCTTCTGGGCATCGTCGGTCTTGCTCTTCTTTAGCGCGTCCAGGCCTCGTTCGTAGGCCTTCCTGGCATCTTTTGGAGCGAGTGCGGAAGTGGCGCTGATGGTCAGGCCCTCCACGTTGTTCATCCGATGCAGGATAATCGTGCCGACATCGGCATCGCCCATATACTGTTTCCCTGCGAGCGAGATCACATTGGAGCGGAAACCGGCGAAGACCGCCCGGAGTTCACAACCGGCAAGCTGGCTTTCGCGAACTCCGCCCATCGGGTTGGCGCCTGTCGCCTCGTTTCGATTGGAAGCTTCACTCGCGTCGGCCATTACGCCCATCTCCTGTCCCAGCGTGAAGGTGAAATGCCCTTTCGAATCCGTATAGCCCTCGGGACGCGGCCGGCCGCCGGCGCACACCCGTTCGATCAGAATTCCGTTCGGTGGAGGAGTGCCGTCATCCAGCATTATTTTTCCGGTGATCAGGATGGGACGCGGAGCGTCGCCGGGATATGTGCTTGTTGGCAGCGACCCGGTGGTGCCGCTCGGGGAACTTGGACGGCCAATGTTACCGCCCGTCGACGTGCCTGCGCCCGCGCCCGTACTACCGCCGGTGCTGGACGACCCTCCTGTGGATCCACGCCCCTGCGCAGAAAGCGTGATGGCTGCAAACAAGGTGGCGGCAAAAACTCGATACAACATGGGAACCTCCCCGTCTGCCCAAATTATACTCCTCAGAATTTCCCGCTTATAGGACGTTTGTGTTTGACATGCTGGTTGACATGCAATGTCACGAACATCGACATTGGAAATAGATGCGACTTCTTCTCCCCGCACTGGCAGCAGTGCTGCTCGCCGGATGCTCGGAATCCCCTTCGGGAACCAAGGCAAAAGAGCCTGAAAAGCCCACGGAGCCGATCACCGGACGCCAGGCGTTCCAGATGACCTATCCTCCCGCCCGCACCTGGGCGCCGGACGCCCAGCCGCTCCGAATCCGTAGTCTCAATCTGGCGAATCCGAAGTCGGATGACGGCAAGGCCGGAGCCTGGGAGATCGTTTACGTCTCGGCGGCGCGGGCCCGTCAGAAATCCTTCACCTGGTCGGCCGTCGAAGGCGACGGGAGCCTGCATAAGGGCGTTTTCGGAGGCATCGAAGAGGGTTGGGGCGGTCCGCGCGGCCAGGAGCAGCCGTTTCTTTACTCGGCTCTGAAGGTCGATACGACGGATGCGCTTCAAACCGCAATTTCGAAAAGCTCCGAGTATCTGAAGAAACCCGGGAACAAGCCGCTGGTGAGCTTTATGTGCGAGTTGATCCCGCGCTTCCCGGATCCGGTCTGGCGCGTTTTCTGGGGCGAGAACGTCTCAGCAGCGGAGTGGTCGGTGTTCGTAGACGCCACCACCGGGGAGTATAGAGGGCGCTAGACCGCCCAACTTGGCTGCCGCCTCAATTCCCTGCATTCGCAGCAGGAGCGGGCTCCGCGCGGCGCTCGGGGCGTTCCTTTTCGTGGACCAAGTGAGTCCGCTCGTCAAACCGGCCGAAAATCATCTTGCCCGCGGTAGTCTGCAGGACGCTGGTCACGGCGATATCGATGGTCTTCGAAATCATCTTGCGGGCATTGTCGACTACCACCATGGTCCCGTCGTCCAGATACGCGACGCCCTGGTTGTACTCTTTCCCCTCTTTGAGGATGAACACCCGCATGGTCTCGCCCGGTAATACGACGGGCTTGAGGGCATTCGCTAGATCGTTGATGTTCAGCACCTCGACACCGTGCAGCTGGGCCACCTTGTTCAGATTGAAATCGTTGGTGACGATTTTGCAATCGTAAACTTTGGCCAGCTCAATCAGCTTCATGTCGACCTCGCGGACATTGGGGAAATCGTCCTCTAGAATCTGAATGTTGAGCTGCGGCATTTTCTGGATGCGCTGTAAGATATCGAGCCCGCGGCGGCCCCGGTTGCGTTTCATCGAATCCGAGGAATCGGCCACGAGTTGAAGTTCGCGCAGCACGAATTGGGGGATCACCAGGGTTCCGTCGACAAAGCCGGTCTCGACAATGTCCGCGACCCGGCCGTCGATGATCACGCTGGTATCCAGGATCTTGAAGGTGTTCTTGGTGACCTTTTCCCCGCCGAACAACCCACCCAGAGCGGCCAGGTTCAACATGTCTCCCTTGGCCGCGCCCACCACCAGTCCGCAGTAGGTCATGAACGCGAGGAGTGCGACCTGGAGGAAGTGTACTGTGTTATAGCTATTCGAGACTTGGCCCACAACCAGCGAGATCAGGTATGCGCCCAGAATGCCCAGCACGCTTCCGAAAGCTGCGCCGATCAATCGCTTCAGGCTGACCTGTTTGATGCGGATCTCAAAGATAACAATGGCGATCCCCGCTGCGGCTCCGACCGCTGCGGCAATCGGTCCTTCGAGGTCGAACGGGTGGAGAAAGAAGGCCGCACAACTCAACAGGCCAACAAATATAACGCGTATGATGAGTAGGTCTTTCAAACGTGAGTCTCCCCCCGGGAGCCCGTCGTCTTTTGGACACGGCATCGCCCAGACACTACATTCCAACCTTGTTAATTTCTTAGCCGTCTAGTATATCACCATTGCCGGGGAAGACAAGGTTCCAGCGTGACAAAACGATAACACTAGGCACTTTGGCGGGCGCAGTTGGCGAGCCAACGGCGTTAGAGAGCTTTGGCGAGTTCTTCGGCGAAGGCGCTGTTTGGGCCGCCGTTACCGTTTTTCTTGGCGGCAGGCTTGTTCTTACCCCGGCGCGGCGGGCGTTGTTCGGCGGCTACGGCCTGCGGAGGACCACTGGTCTGCTGCGGCGGGGGCGCATGTGGTGCGAAGCTGCTGGGTCCGCCCATAGGCCTGGCCTGGCCTTTCGGCTTAGGAGGCTGAGCGGGATTGGCACGTAGCAAACGATCTTCGAGCGGAGCGCGATCGAATCGGCGGATGATGGAATTCATCTCATCCGTGTTCGGCGCTTCGATGAACGCGAATCCCTTCGACTCTTGCGTTTCGGGGTTGCGGATCACCTTAATCGCGTCCGCCACCAGGTTCTCGGCTGCCAGCCAGCCTCTGATGTCGTCCGCAGTTACCCAAACGGGCAGGTTGCCCAAAAAGACGGTAAAACTCATTCGGAGGTTATCTTCGACTCCATAGGTAGGGGGATTGCCTCAAGGGGGATTCCATGGAAGCACCTCCATCGTATCACAGTCCGCAAGCGTCGTAAACAGAGAATCCTTCGAAAATCCATTCGATTCTTCATTGAGCTAGACTCACACCAGGGAGGATCGTATGAAGACCCTGGCATTCCTGCTCCCGATGGCGCTTCTCGCCGCCGCCCCTAGCGATCGGATCGCTAAAGAAGTCAGACACGAACTGGTAATGCTTCCGTACTATAGCGTTTTCGACAACCTCGCCTACCGCGTCGATGGGACCCGAGTTTCCTTGTTTGGGCAGGTGGTCCGGCCCGTCCTCAAGTCGGATGCGGAGAACGTGGTCAAGAAGGTCGAGGGTGTGACCGCTGTAATTAACGAAATCGAAGTCCTGCCGAATTCCCCGAACGACGATCGCATTCGGCGCGAGGTGTACCGCGCCGTCTTCGCGAAGGGCGACCTGTACCGGTATGCCATGGGAGCTGTTCCGCCCATCCATATCATCGTCAAGAACGGGAATGTCACGCTGGTGGGGGTCGTCGGGAGCGAAATGGACAAGAATCTGGCGGGGATCGCCGCCAACGGGGTCCCAGGCGTATTCAAGGTAACCAACGAGCTGCAAGTGGAGAAGTAGGTCACCACATCGCGGCCGGCTTCCGGGTGGCGAGCGGCTTGGCGAGTTCCTCCATCACGGGGGCCATGGCTTTAAACCGTTTGACCAGCTCGGGAAGCAGCTTCGGCGTGGTTGCCAGCTTCGCGTCGAGTTCGGCGGCATAATACCACTGCTTCATTTTGAGCAGCTCGGCCGCGGGGTGCCCCGCGTCAAAGCCCTTCGGTACGCGCGTGAGTGAACCGCCCCGCAGCTCGCCCATCATCTTGAACGGACCGCGCGCGATCTTGCGGAAGGCGGCGTGATTCTCAGCGAGCCAGGTCCGGATCTTCAGCAGGTCTTCGGGCGCCGGCCCGTAGACTCCACCCGCGATTTCGATGCTCTTGTGCGAAACGGCGAAGAAAAATCCGGGGCCGGCGTGCTTCGATTCAGACCCTCGCCGCGGAAAGATGGCCGCGAGGTGGGTTTTGTACGGCGTCTTGTCCGAACTGAAGCGCGTATCGCGATAGATCCGGTAGATCGCCTTTTTCGGATCGTTGATGTACTCCGGAGCAAACTTGCCCAGTTCGGCATTCATACATTCAATCAGTTCAATCATCGGAACCTTGACCTTGGTCTCGAAGATGTCCTTCCGCGGCTGGAACCAGTCGCGATTATTGTTTTTGGCGAGACCGCGAAAAAATGTGAGGGCTTCCGGAGGGAACACAAGACGCTCCTTTATAATCGGACCAGATGCTCTTTCGCCTTCTGGCGATTCCCAATTTACACGTCTTCGTCAATGCTTCGCTAGCCAGTCATACTCGATTCGAGATTGGGGGCCCGGCCAAAGTTCTGCTGGACGCCGATGACGAAACCGCACTGATCCAAGCCTGGAGCGCCGTCAACGAAAGCGGATGGCCGCGCACGGTGATCGGCGGCGGGACCAATCTCATTGTCGATGACGCGGGCTTTTCCGGAGCAGTCCTGCGTTATACCGCTCGCGAAATTCGGTTCGATGGCGCGACCGTGAGTGTACAGGCTGGTGCGATGCTGCAAAATCTGGTCGACGCTTCGATAGATCGCGGCCTGCGCGGAATGGAGACGATGACCGGGATTCCGGGCTGGGTGGGTGGTGCGATCTACGGCAATGCCGGCGCATACGGGCATTCCATCCAGGAACGCATCGAACGCGTGCGATTTTTCGACGGATCCGGGATTCAGGAGATCGACAATGCGGACTGCGAGTTCCGCTATCGCGAAAGCATTTTCAAACGCCACAAGAACTGGGTGATTCTGTCTGCGATCCTGCGTCTCGATCCTGCGGACCCTACTGAGTTGCGTACGACTGCCGGCGGTATCCGCAAAATCCGCGACGAAAAATATCCGCCGACGATGCGCTGCGCCGGGAGCATTTTTAAGAATCTGCTGCTTGCGGACTTGCCTGAAGCGACCCGCGCGCAAGTCCCGGAATCCGTGGTGCGCGAGGGTAAGGTCCCGTCGGCCTATTTTCTGGAACAGGCCGGCGCGAAAGGGATGTCGCTCGGCGCAATCCGCGTCGCGGAATACCACGCCAACCTGATCTATAACCACGGCGGCGGGACGGCCCGCGAACTCCGTGAGATCATCTCCACGTTGAAAACCCGCGTCCATGAGATGTTTCGTATCGAGCTGGAAGAAGAAGTCCAGTATGTCTCTTCGCCCCTGTGTGCCTCGGAAGCGTGATTAATCATATGGTCAGGACCACCCTAATCATCGACGAACGGCGGCGGATCGCGACCAGTTGTATGAAGTGCTTGACCGGAATGAAGATCTGAAATTGTAACTGCTGACGCAGATTTTCTACGCTTCCGGTTCTTGAAAATAACCAATCCATTGACGCCCTCGACCTCGGCGAGCTAGTTAGATCCCAAAGCCCGATGGTACTACCCACAATTCGCTTGAACGCTCGAATGCTCAACGAGGGTAGTGAGATGCGGTTGATCTTGATCCCCAACTAAGGGTTTAAGGCCGATCTGCGATTAAAAGCGCCTCATCCGAGAAACCTCCGCAAGAATGTCCGTGTTTAGTCCGATTGAGAGATAGCGGAGGAATTCGAAAATGGCCCGACGAAACAGGCTTTTGGGTGGTGCGGCTACTTTGCTCATTGGGGGCGGCTTCCTCGCCTCACAGGCCCAAAGCCCCGACGATCGGCAACTGCCGGTGGCCGACCCGATCTGCACGTTCTTCGGACCGGACCACAATAAATATGTACCGGCGCTGAACACTTCGCAAGCGGCGCTGACCGCGGACGTCGTAAGCAAGTTGGCCCCTGCCGCCGAGGTCATGCGCGCAGCAGGCGCCACCATGGCAACACCCCCCGGCGGAACGCGCACTGGCTCGCTGACCCGGGAGAACCAGAACACTATCGACAAATACATCTTCCAGGCGCTGGCCGCCGCCAACGTCGCGCCCGCGCCGCCCACCACGGATTTCGAATTCATCCGGCGCGTCACGCTGGACCTTACCGGCCGGATTCCCACCGCTGCGGCGGTCACCGCGTTTGTGAACGACACAACGGCTAACAAGCGCGCGAACCTGGTCGACAGCCTGCTCTCTTCGCCGAACTGGGTGGATAAGTGGACCATCTGGTTCGCGGATCTGTACCAGAACAATTCACGGAACACGCAGATCCCCCGGTACGTTCCGGGCGTGATGGGATTCAACCAGTACCTCCGTTCGTCGCTGAGCGCCAACAAGCCGTACGATCAAATGGCGCGCGAAATCATCTCCGCACAGGGCAATGACAGCTATACACAAGGGGAACTCAATTTCGAGGTCGGCGGAGTAGTCACCGGCGGGCCGGTGCAGGACATCTTCGACCAGCAGACGGCGAACACGGTGGGAACATTCCTGGGCATTTCGCACATGAATTGCCTGCTGTGCCACAACGGGCACGGCCATCTGGACGCCTTGAGCATGTGGGCGTCGCAGATCACGCGACAACAGGCGTGGGGCATGGCGTCGTTCATGTCGCACACCTACTCGAGCCATACCCCCGTCCAGGGCGCGGTGAACGGTCAACCGTATTACTGGGGACTCGAAGACAATACGCGCTACAAAGTCGACTATCAGTTGAACACCACCAGCGGAAATCGTCCGCCGCGCCAGGGCTCGACGCCGGCCGCGACTGTTCCGCCCACTTACATCTTCGATGGCACCGGACCGTCCAACGGCCAGAGCTACCGGGTGGCATTCGCGCAAAAGATCACATCGGATTTTCAGTTCGCGCGAGCAACGGTCAACTATGTGTGGGAATACTTCTTCGGGATCGGCATCGTCAGCCCGTCCAACCAGTTCGATCCGTCGCGACTCGATCCGGACAATCCGCCGTCGAACTGCGCCAACCCTGCGAATCCATGCACGTTGCAACCTTCGAACGCGCAACTACTGAAAGCGCTGGCTCAGGATTTCGTCAACAGCGGATACGACGTGAAGGCGCTGATGCGGGAGATCGCGAACTCGGACACGTATCAACTTTCTTCGCGTTACAACGGCACGTGGGATTCGACCACGGCCAATCTGTTTGGACGCAAATTGGTCCGGCGGCTGTGGTCGGAAGAGGTTCACGACGCGATCGCGCAAAGCTCCAACATGGTTCCCACCTACAACAACCCAACCTGGGGTCCAGTGAATTGGGCGATGAAGCTGCCTGAGCCTTCCAATACGCCTGACGGCGCGACGGGTCCGGTCACGACGTTTTTGGATGCGTTCCTGCGCGGAAATCGCGACGATGAGGTACGCAGGCCGGATGGATCGATCTCGCAGGCGTTGGATCTGATGAACGACAATTTCGTGATGAGCCGGGTGAATCCGAAGGGCCCGGCGACCAGCTTGCTGGTGCAGGCCTTGCCCCTGCCTGACGATCAACTAGTCAACACCTTGTTCCTGAACGTGCTTTCGCGCTATCCCACTTCAACCGAGATGAGCGCGGCACTGGCGAATCTGAAAAACAATCGCACTCAGGAGGCACAGAATTTGCTGTGGAGCCTGTATAACAAGGTCGATTTCGTATTCAATTACTGACGGAGGACGGCATGTCTTACGAAGAAGGGGCCTACGAGCCCTTAAAACCACGGAACGATAAAGCAGAGGAATTCGCGCGCAAGTATCCGCACCATCATCAAACGTTCTTCAACCGTCCGCATTGGACGCGGCGGCGATTTTTCGAAATCGCGGGAGCGGGACTGGTGGGATCCTATCTGGCGCAAAAGGCGCCAGCCGCCGGGATCGAAACGTCGCAAGGGATGCCCACGAAAAACACTGCGAAGAACTGCATCTTCATTCTGCTCACCGGCGCGATCAGCACGGTCGATACGTTCGACCTGAAGGTGACCAACGGAGTCACGCCGTCTAACTTCAACCCGACCATGGTGAATGGCGTCAACTGGCCCATGGGATTGCTTCCGAAGCTCGGCGCGCAGTTGGGGAACGTGGCGCTGGTACGCTCGATGCGTGCTTGGGCGCTGGTCCATTCCCTGGCCCAGACCTGGACGCAGATCGGCAGAAACCCCGCGGCTGCGCTGGGCGACATCGCACCGAACATCGGCAGCGTCGTCGCGATCGAAAAAGACATCCAGCGGCAAGCCGGGCAAGTGTTCCCGACGTTTGTCGCGCTCAATTCACCGTCGGGTGCCGGTCCTGGATATTTTCCGGCAACGTATGCTCCATTCCGAGTGAACGAGGCATCGGGCACCACCAGCGCGGGAGTTCCCAACGTCACCAATCCGAACGGACAATCGACGTTCAACACGATGTACCAGCGCCTGCATCAGCTTGACGACAGTCTTCGCATCAACTCGCCTTACGGGACTCCCCTCGAGGATTACAATGCGTTTTATCAGGCTGCGCAGGGCATGATGTACAACTCGGCAGTCAATCAGGCGTTCGGTTTTTCGGCGGCGGACAGCATGCGCTACGGATCCAGCCAGTTCGGCAATGCGTGCTTAGCCGCGAAGCAGATCCTGGCGTCGAATCAGGGCACTCGATTCGTCCAGATCAGCTACGGAAGCTGGGACATGCACGTCGACATCTACGGGCAGCAGAATCCCAAGGGCAGCAACCTGTACACCATGTGTCCTGCGCTGGATAACGGCGTGTCGGCGCTGCTGACGGATCTGAAATCCAGCGGACTTCTGGATGAGACGCTGGTGGTCATGGTGGGCGAGTTCGGCCGCACGCCGCAGATCACCGAGGCGCTAGGGCGCGATCACTATGTGATTCAGTCCATCCTGTTCGCGGGCGCCGGCGTGAAGGGCGGTAAGGTGATCGGGGCCACGCTACCGGACGGCTCTGACGTAGCCGACTACGGTTGGAACGGCTACGGCGGATCGGGTCCGCGCTACGTCCGTCCGGAAGACGTCGAAGCAACCATCTACTCGGCGATGGGCATCGATTGGACCACTATTCGCAATGACGATCCGTATCATCGCGGCTTTGAATATGTGCCCTTCGCGTCCCAAGGGACGTATGGGCCGATCAACGAGCTGTGGTCGTAAGCGCCTTCGCCGTGGGGAATCCGTAGCGCGGCTTGCGCAGCGGTGCTTGGTCGGGCGGCATATCAAGAAATTTTCGCAGGGTCTCGAAGAGATCCTTGTACTCGGTGAACTGAGCGTCATGCGCACGGAGCGTCCGTTCCAGTTTTCCAATACGCTTCGCCAGGCTGGGATGAGCCGTTATCACGCGGCGAACGCGAACAAATGCGCGCATGATCGCGATGTTCACCTCCACAGCGGAACGGCTGCGGAGTACCGACGAGAGCATCGCCACACCTTGTTCCGTGAACGCGTATGGACGGGCGCGCCGTGCACCGCCCCAACTTGAAATCACAATCTGTGATTTCAAGATCAGCTCCAACTCGGCATCTTCAATCTGGAACATGAAGTCGCCTGGAAAGCGTGCGGCGTTTCGCTTCACCGCCTGCATGATCGCGCGCGGTTCGACCTGATAAAGCTCAGCCAGATCCGAACTCAGCATGACTCTGCAGCCACGCAACATAAAAATCTGACGCTGGACGATTTCAACAGAAACGCGAGAATTTGTTTTCTTGTTTTTCATGTCAATTTACCGCTAGGGTCACGCCAGGCTGGCTCGGCGTCAGGCCTGCGTAGACTAAGACCTCGAGAATTCCGGGAGGGACGTATCCGGCGGGAACGCGGGCATTGATCTGCAACAACCCTGGATATCCGGTGACCGGTCCAGCGTACAGCACGTCTGCGCTATAGCCGCCGATGGACACAGAAATCGGCGAGCTCGCGACGCCTTCGCCGGTTCCGAAAAAGACCACGATCGATCCGCGCGCGACGGGGGTCGCCGGTGAATTCGCACTGCCATCCTCGTTGATCGCGATCAATTGCCCGGAGGTATTCGCGAACAACGCCGGTGCGGCCTCCACCACAGCCGCGGGAAGTTCGCCGATCAGAGTGCTATTGTTGAGCACTTGAATCCGCACGCTCTGCTGGCCGGCGATCTGGGGCGGAACACGAACCAGCATGCGCGTAGTGTCAATCGAAAGAATGGTCGCGGCGATTCCTCCAAAAAGCACCTGTGCATTGTCCGCGGTTGCGATCCCAGTGCCTTGTAGATAGAGCAGCATACCCGGCGCAAGCGGACCGGGCTGAAGACTTGCGGCGTTCACGGCGGCGATCACGGCAAGTTGTCCGACCAGGTTTGCGGGTCCAGGAGTGAGGCGGCGGATTCGATTGTTGTCCTGATCGGCTATGTAGAGAACGCCGCCGGGACCGGTCGCGAGGTCCCAGGGAGAGCCGATCTGCGCGGAGAGGGCGTCTCCACCGTCGCCACTGAGTCCGGCGCTGCCGGTTCCGGCGACACGGGTAATAACGCCCGAGGGATCGATCCGGAAAATTTCCTGTAGCCCCGAGTCGGCGACGAAAACGATCCCGGCGTTATCCACGGCCACGCTTCGCGGGATGCTCCAGATTCCTTCGCCCAGCCAGGTCAAGTCGCCCAAGGGACCGAGTCGCTTCACATGTTTGCCGTCGATCTCGGTGAAATAGAGTGCGCCGTTTGCGTCGAGAGCCAGGCCGCGCGGCGATTTCAGGCCGGAAGCGATGGTGATGGTCGTGCCAGCCCCAGTCACTTTGAGAATCGTCCCATGGCCGCTGTCGGCGACGTATAGATTCCCATTCGCGTCCGGCAGAACATACGAGGGCGTATTCAATCCGGCGACGGCAATTCCGCGAATCGCCCCATTCGGTGAGACCATGCGGACGCGGTGATTACCGGTGTCGGCAATGTACACGTTGCCTTGACCGTCCGCCGCGACTGACGACGGCGCGTTCAACGTCGCGAGTTGCGCCAGGATCCCATCGACGCTGTCACCCGCATCGCCGGTGCCCGCGACCGTCGTGATCGTTCCGTCCGCTGCCACGCGGCGAATCCGATGATTGTCGCGATCGGCAATATAGATGTTGCCCATCCCGTCTGAGGACACGCCGCTAGGATGATTTAACCGGGCCAGCTTCGCGTCGCCGTGATCGCCAAACGCCAGACTTCCACCCCCGGCAATCATCGTGCTCGGCCCGGTGAACGAGATCCGGCGCACAAGTTTTCCATCGGTCGCGTAGAGATATCCGTCCACTTTAAAGCAGATGTCGAACGCGGAAATCGGGAACGCCGCGGGAGCACCGGTTACCGGCAGCGCGAGGAGCTGTCCCGCGCTCGGATCAGCAACATAAATGGTGCCGAACGTATCGATGGTCATGCCGCTGGGAGTGGCGGCGCGCGCGATCGAAGAAATCGTTCCGCCGGCAACTTTGCGAATAAGATGATTCAGGCTGTCGCCGATGTACAGCGTCCCGCGCGTGTCGGACGCGATCGCCGCTGGATAAGCAAGCTGGGCCCGGGTGGCCGGGCCGCCGTCACCGGAGAATCCTTGCACTCCATTTCCGGCCGCCGTGGTCAGCGAGCCGTCCGCTGCCAGACGATACACGCGGTGCCCGGTAAAGTCGGAAATGAAAAGCGCGCCATGCCCGTCCCACGCTACATTTCGCGGTGAACCGAGCGACAGCAGGGTCGCCACCGTGCCATCATTCCCTCCTCCCGCAGGAATCGCTCCCCCTCCGGCGATGGTGGTGATCGTTCCATCGATTCCGATTCGCCGTACGCGAGCGTTGCCCAGATCGGCAAGGTACAAGTTTCCGATGCCATCCAGCGCCAGCCCATATGGCGAATTGAGCTGCGCCGCATTCGCTGGACCATTGTCCCCGGAAAACCCCGCGATTCCCGTGCCCGCAATCGTCATGATCACCCCAGCACGATCGATTCTTCGGATGCGATGGTTCGCGGCATCCGATATGTAGAGGTTGCCCTTGGAATCGGCAGCGATTCCATCTGCCTGAAACAAAAGGGCCGAAGCCGCCGGGCCATTATCTCCAACCCAGTCGCTTCCCGCGACGGTATCTATCTTGTAGGACACATCCGCCGCAACCAGATTCGCGGCAATCACAGACACGAGGAACAGGCGCATAGGGGATAAACCTTATGTATTGAGTGCCGTTTGGTCCTAAAATCTCTCACCACAGGGCGATGAGAACAGTGTGAGAACTTTTTTCATCGCCCTCTTCGTTTCCGCTTTTGCCTCGGCGCAACCGGCGTTACAATTCAAGACCAGGCGGATCGAGACTCGATCCACGTCGCCGGTAACCGAGATTCACACGCCGTGGCTATCGCATCGCGGCCATGTTTTACTTCAGTTCGAAAATCCGCCGTCTGCCGGCACTCTGGCCGAATTGACGCGGAGGGGTGTGTCGGTTCTGTCCGATGTTCCGGAAAACGGACTGCTGGTGTCGCTCGAAGGGCGCGTCGCCGTTCACGATCTGGGAGTAAGGTTTGCTGCGTCGATCGCGCCACGCGACAAGATCAGCCCGATCGCAGCGTCGGGATTCAGCCTGGTCGAGTTTCACTCGGATGTAGACGCGAATGACGCTCGCGGGATCTTACTGAACATGGGAATCGAGTTGCGCGAAAACCCCGATCTCAATCCGCATCATCTGCTGGTGCAGGCCGACCTTTCCAATTTGGCCGAGCTGGCGAAGCACGACGAAGTCGCCTATATATTTCCGGCATCGGACGCCCTGGTGAACGGTGTTCCGACGCGAGCGTGCGCGGGCGCACTCACCACCAATGGTCCCGCGGCGCAATCCATTCCAACCTTCGGAAACGGATGGGACGGGCCGGGTCTGGGAGCGGCTACGCTTTCCTACGTATTCAGCAAAATGAGCGGCAAACTGGACGGATCGGCCGAACAGGCCGAAATTCTGCGCGCGATGGCCGAATGGTCGAAGGCCGTGAAAATAACCTGGCAGCCTGGATCCAGCGCGACTGCGCCGCAGACCGTCAACATTCTTTTCGCAACCGGCGACCACGGCGACGGGTATCCCTTCGATGGACCCGGCGGCGTGCTGGCACACACGTTTTATCCGGCTCCTCCCAATCCTGAACCGATCGCGGGAGACATGCATTTCGACGACGCGGAAAGCTGGCACATCGGCGCGAACACGGATCTATTCAGCGTCGCGCTGCATGAGCTCGGTCACGCGCTCGGTCTGGGTCACGCCGATAGTCCGACGGCCGTGATGTACCCGTATTACAAGATGGCCACGTCGCTTTCGCCGCTCGACATCAGCACGGCGCAGACACTTTATGCGGCTCAGAACGGGACGCCGGTGACGCCAGTGAATCCGAATCCTCCCAATCCCCCGAATCCCCCCAACCCGCCGACGCCCACACCGCTGGCGCTTCAGGTGAATGTTCCTGCCTCCACTACGACGGCTGCGACCATCAATCTGTCCGGGTCGACCACAGGCGGCAAGGGCGCCATCGTCGTCACGTGGTCAACCGATCGCGGCCAATCGGGAACCGCGCAGGGGACCTCGCCGTGGAGCATCGGCACAATTCCGCTCGGGACCGGTTCGAACACGATCGCTGTCACGGCAACAGACACAGTGGGGCACGTTTCTCAATCGTTGGTCGTAACGCGCCAAGTGGCGTCCAATCCGGTGAATCCGCCGACTAAAGATACGACGCCCCCTACGCTAACCGTCAACTCGCCCTCCTCGACGACGGTCGGCACCTCTGCCGCTTCGATTTCTTTCAGCGGTTCGGCCAGTGACAACGTAGGCGTCACGTCAGTTACGTGGTCCACCAACACGGGCTCCTCGGGAACGGCATCCGGGACGGCTACCTGGAGCATGGCTGTTCCCCTTCTGGTGGGCGCGAATACCGTGACCGTCCGCGCGAGCGACGCGGCAGGAAACGTCGCATGGCGAAGCGTGGTCGTCACCCGGCACTAGTGGCGTGTCGAATCCGATACGCGCCCAATGACTGTCGCGCCTCAATCATTCTGAAGATTCCTGTAAGCCGCGCGTTCTACCCTATTTTTACAAAGGAATGTTCCCGTGCTTCTTGCGAGGCATGGTATCGACCTTGGTCTCAAGCATCCGCAGCGCCCGGATGACGCGCGGGCGGGTCTGGCGAGGTTCGATCACGTCGTCCAGAAAGCCGTGCTCGGCGGCAACAAACGGATTGGCGAAACGTTCGCGAAGTTCGTCGGTCTTGGCTTGGCGTACGGCGTTTTGGTCTTGAGCGGCAGCGAGCTCCCGGCGATAGACGATGTTGACCGCGCCATCGGCTCCCATCACCGCGATCTCCGCGCTGGGCCAGGCGAGGTTCACATCCGTGCGCAGGTGCTTCGATCCCATCACGCAATACGCGCCACCATAAGCCTTCCGCGTAATCACGGTGATCTTGGGGACCGTGGCTTCGGCGTAAGCGTACAGCAGCTTGGCTCCGTGGCGAATGATGCCGCCAAACTCCTGCGCGGTTCCAGGCAGGAATCCGGGAACGTCTTCAAACGTGAGGATGGGGATGTTGAAGGCATCGCAGAAGCGCACAAACCGCGCACCCTTGGTGGACGAATCGATATCCAGACAACCGGCCAGAAACGCGGGCTGATTCGCCACCACGCCCACGGTACGGCCATCCATGCGCGCGAACCCAACGACGATATTACGCGCCCAGTGCTCGTGCACTTCAAAAAAATCGGCTTGATCGACCACGCGGCGGATCACATCCTTGATGTCGTAAGGCTGATTCGACGCGTCGGGCACCAGGGAATCGAGCGCCGCGTCCTGCCGATCCATGGGATCACCGCTGTTGCGACTCGGCGTTTCGTCGCGATTGTTTTGGGGAAGGAAGCCGAGCAGCTCGCGAATCATCCGCAGGCATTCGGCATCGTCGTGCGCCAGAAAATGCGCGACTCCGCTAACGGAGTTGTGGGTCATCGCCCCGCCCAGTGTCTCCTTGGTCACGTCTTCGTGCGTCACGGTTTTGATGACGTCGGGTCCGGTGACGAACATGTAGCTGGTCTTGTCGACCATGAAAGTAAAATCGGTAATCGCCGGAGAGTAGACGGCTCCACCGGCGCAAGGGCCCATGATGGCGGAGATCTGTGGAATTACGCCGCTCGAAAGCGTGTTGCGCAGAAAAATGTCGGCGTAACCGGCGAGCGAGAGCACGCCTTCCTGAATCCGCGCGCCGCCGGAATCGTTCAATCCGATCACGGGCGCGCCGGTCTTCAACGCGAGGTCCATGATTTTCACGATCTTTTTCGCATTGCTTTCCGATAGCGATCCGCCGAAAACCGTGAAATCCTGGGCGAAAACATAGGTGGGACGGCCGTGGACCAAGCCGAAACCGGTAATAAAGCCGTCGCCGTCGATCACCTGCTCCTGCATTCCGAAGTCGTGGCAGCGATGGCGCACCAGCTTGTCCATTTCCTCGAACGTACCTTCATCGAGAAGCAGATCGATCCGTTGGCGCGCATCGAGTTTTCCTTCCTGGTGCTGCCGCGCGCGGCGTTCTTCGCCTCCACCCGCATCGGCATTGGCGTGGCGGCGGCGCAGTTCTTCTAGACGATCCGACATAAGAGACTAGGGTACCGCGGTAACGAAAGTGCAGTGAGAGTCGTCGCTGCCTTGTGGACCGTTTTGTTTTCACCATCGCGACCGTGCTGTGCGGGCTCACTGTGAGCGCGCAGCCCCAACCGACGATTAAGACGAATGTTCCCCTGGTGCTGGTGCCGGTCACGGTAACCGATCGAAAAGGCACGCTGATCGACGGCCTCGCGGTCGAGGATTTTGTAGTGACCGACGACGGTGTTAAGCGCAGTGTTCGTATGGATACGTCCGATACGGTGCTTGCGCCGGTGTCGGTGGTAGTCGCGGTGCAATGCAGCGATATTTCGGCGGCGGCGTTGGCAAAAATCAACCGCGTGGGCGGCATGATTCAGCCGCTGATTGCCGGCGAGCGCGGATTCGCCGCGGTGATTGCGTTCGACGACGAGGTGCGTGTATTTCAGGATTTCACTTCGGATGCGTCGAAAATTCGCGCTGCATTTCAGAAGATTCACGGCCGCACCATCGGCGTGGGCAAAATGCTGGACGCAGTGGCACAGGGCTCGACGATGCTGGAAACGCGTCCGCAGAACCACCGGCGAATTCTGATCGTGCTCAGCGAATCCCGCGATCGCGGAAGCCAGACCAAGCTGGAACAGGCGATCGAAATGATCGGGCGCGCCAACGTGATCGTGTATCCCGCGACCTATTCCGCATACCTGACCCCGTGGACTGCGAAGCCCCAGGATAATCCGCCGACCGGCGGGGACTTGATGACAGGCTTGAAGGACTTGATGAGGCTCGGCAAGACCAATACCGCCGACGCGCTGGCCAGCGCCTCCGGAGGGCAACATCTCGCATTCGGAACGCTGCATGGACTCGAAGCCGCGCTGACGCGAGCCGGCGAACAGATCCATGGCCAGTATCTGTTGAGTTTCGCGCCGGCCGAATCGGACAGTGTTGGATTTCACCGGCTGGAGGTCGCGGTACCGTCGCGGCCGGATGCGATCGTGCGGGCTCGACCAGGGTATTGGGGAGGCCCGTGACGGGGAGGCTACGTCTTGGTTTTGCTGAATAATCCCAGCAACCCACCGAGCGAGGTGCTTTTTTTGACCGATTCCGTACGCCCGCCCAGCCGGTCGGCAAGTTGCATGATGCTTTTCCCGAACGCGGTGCTGGTGGGCGCCGGTTTGCCTTCCATCAACGATTTCTGCACCGCCTCGTAATCGCTAGGCAGGATGTCGAAAACCTCGGTGTGCAGCGCGGTACCGATCACTTCACGGCTCAATCCGACGTCGCGGAGATAGCGGTTCACCAGGAGCCGGATCTTCCAGCGACCGATGCGGTTGGTATCCAGGTAAGACAAGGCCCGCTGCGCCGCCTGCAGCGCGGGAAGCTCGTTGGTGGTGATCAGGAGGAGCTCATTCGCAAGCCGGGCCGTGTTCAGGTTCCAATCGCCGTACACGCTGCCCGTGTCGATCACGATCACGTCATAGGCATGGCGCGCGTATTCGAGAATGGGCGACGGGTCCCGCAACTCCTGGGCGCCTTCGACCATGAGTTCCGGCGCCAGCAGCACGTCGACGCCGCTCACATTGGTGATCATCCCGCCCCAGAGGTCGACATCCAGTTCGTGGGCGTGTTGCAGGGTGTCGAGAAAACTGTACGTCGATTTGATCTTCAGCAGGAACGACATGGTTCCGGTAAGCGGATCGAGATCGGCCAGCAGAACGCGCTTAGCGCCGAGCCGCTTCCATTGGAAAGCCAGATTGCAGGCGATGGTAGTGGCTCCGCAGGCCCCCTTTGCAGGCATGACAGCGTAGATTTTCCCGGGCTCCCTTCCACCCTCGGCGGTGGGCTGCAGGCGCGCCATTTTTGCCATGGCGGCCTCAATCTGCTCGGCCGTGAAAGGCGGGGTCAGAAAATCCACGGCGCCCGCGCGAAGACATTTCAGGATCAAGTCGGGATCGTTGCCGCCCAGAAGGGCGATCACTTGCACCGCGAGGCCCAGGCGGCCCATTTCCGATAAAAGGTGAATGGCCTGGTCAGGATCTGAGACCACATCGAGGAAAACCAGATGGGATCCCCCACCCCCCATCGCGCCGCTTACCTCGCGAGGGGATGGGTAAGTCCGCAACTGGTTGACCGGCATACCCGCAAGATGGGTGCGCAGCAACCCGTCCAACTCATCCGTCATCCGTGAGTTAGGGCTGATGATGACGGCTGTTCGAGAGGATGAAGGAGTGCCGTCACGTTGCTGCATGGAAACCAGCGAACCAATTTGGAATTAGTCCCAAAGAAGTATTTCGACTAGAAGCGATCATAACATGAGAGCCTCGGGGGCTTCCCGCAACTAAGAAAGAGATAGGCCAGGACGATAAGGCCGGTGATGGTGCTCATAGCTCCATAAGAGTAGAAAGGCGTATACATAGTGACGACTATCCTAGGGAATCCACAGTTCACGCATATCGTGCCGCCGCCGGCGGTTGCGGCGAGAACCGTCCTGATCTGCGACACCCAGCCGGTGACCACGGAAGGTATCCGAACGCTGCTGGCGGGGTCCCCCGACCTGGAGTATGCGGGATCGGCGGACTCGCTGGGGCACGCCAGTGCCCTGATCGGCGAATCGCCTCCAGACTTGCTGATTCTCGATAAGGGGTTCGGGATCCAGGCCGTACTGGACTGGCTCGCCTCCGCACGCGAGAGCGCCGCCATGGCACGGACGGCCATCGTGGTGTGGGGCGTTTCGGTCACCGAGGCGGAAGCGCTTCGTTTTCTGCAAGCTGGAGCCCGCGGCATCCTGCGCAAGACGGCCGGGGTGGCTTCCGTGGTCGCGTGCTTGCGAACGGTAGCAGCAGGCCGGAGCTGGATGGAGGACTGCGTATTCCGCGATCCGGCACGGGTGGATCGCTATCCCCGCAGCGAGCTGACCAGCCGGGAACAGCAGGTGCTCGAACTGGTCGAGCAGGGGAGCAAGAACAAGGAAATCGCGCAGGAACTCGGCATCCGTCCCGGGACGGTCAAAATCCACCTGAAACATATCTTTGAAAAAACCGGGATCCGGGGCAGATACGGGCTCGCGCTGAACGGCTGGCGGGATCGCGGAGCGGCATGAAAAAAAGCAGGAGGGGGACGTCAGGACCCGGAATAAAAGCCTCCTGACGCCGGTCTCCTCGCGCTATGCTTGGTCATAGTGCGTCACCTTCTCTTCCTCGCGCTTTCGTGCGCTTGCGCTAAAGCTCAAACGCCCCTGGTCAAGATCCTGGCCGATGAATTGGATCGAAATTTCACAGTCCTCAAGCAAAAGGGCGATCCGCCTCCGTACTTCATGTCGTACTCCGTGGTGGACCAGGAGGCCGACGTGGTCTCGGCCAGCAGTGGATCTTTGGACGCACAGAATCACGCGCGTCAGCGCATTCTGGACGTGACCGTGCGGACTGGAAGCCCCCAGCTCGACAATTACCGCCGCGTGAACGGCGATCGTCCCCGGTTCACTTCCGCGCATGCCATCGCGCTCGACGACAACCCGGTCTCTATCCGCCATGTGTTATGGATGGCGACCGACCAGGTGTATCGAGCTGCTGCCGCCCGCATGATCCGGCTGAAGACCGACGAAAAACTCCGGGCACAGGTCAGCGACACCTCCGCGGACTTTTCTTCGGAAGAGCCGCAGGTCTTTTTCGCCGGGACTCCCGCGTACAAGTTCGATGCCGGCGATTGGGCCAAGCGCCTGCGTAAACTTTCAGCCGAATTCGTGAAATATCCGGGAGCGATCAATTCGAGCGTCTCCGTGGAAGCGCAGCGCGTCACCAAGGAGCTGGTCAGCACTGACGGCACTCGCATCGAGCATGGACGCCTGTTCGCCCGCCTGTTCATCACGGCTCGCGGAAAAGCTTCCGACGGGATGGATCTCGCGACCATGGAAAGCTTTGAAGCCGACGAAGCCGCGAAGCTTCCCAAGGACGCCCAGATTCTGGCCGCGGTCGAAAAGGCCGGCTCGAATCTCACCAGCCTGCTGCACGCTCCTCCGGCCGATCCGTTTGTGGGACCGGCGATCCTTTCGGGACGCGCCACCGGAGTGTTCTTCCACGAAATCTTCGGCCATCGCATCGAGGGGCACCGCCAGAAGGACGAATCCGAAGGCCAGACCTTCACCAAGAGCGTGGGTAAGCCGGTGCTTCCGGAATTCCTTTCCATCGTTTTCGATCCGACCCGCAAGGAGTCCGGTGGTGTGGCGCTCAACGGCTCTTATTTGTACGACGATGAAGGCGTCAAAGGGCGTCCAGTCACGCTGGTGGAGAACGGAATCCTGAAAACGTTTCTAATGTCGCGGTCGCCGATCGAGGGATTCCCGACTTCCAACGGCCACGGCCGGCGCGCGCCTGGTGCCGAAATTGTTTCGCGCCAATCCAACCTCTTTGTTCAGTCGTCCAAACAGGTGTCCGATGCCGACCTGCGAAAAATGCTGATCGAGGAAGTGAAGCGCCAGAACAAACCCTACGGCCTGTACTTCGATCAGGTGACCGGTGGATACACCACTACCGCGCGGCGCGGCTTGCAGGCGTTTACGGTGATTCCGCTGGTGGTCTATCGCGTCTATCCCGACGGACGCCCGGATGAGATGATCCGCGGCGTTGATATTGTCGGCACGCCGCTCGCCAGCTTCGCGAAGATCATGGCGACTTCAAATCGGATGGAAGTTTTCAACGGAATCTGCGGCGCCGAATCGGGTGACGTACCGGTGTCCGCCATCGCTCCGGCGATCCTGGTTTCCGAAATCGAGATCCAGCGCAAGGATCGTTCGCAGGATCGTCCGCCCTATCTGAGCCGTCCGACGGAGGGCCAGAAATGAGGGCAGTTAGAAAGACGATAAAAACAATGCGGCCCGTCATCGCCACGGCGATTCTGGCGCTGATCGCGCTCCTCGCACAGCCCCAAACCGCGGATGACGACGTCATCCTCCGCGCGATGCGCGACGAGCTGGACCGATCGCGCCAGCTTCGCGTGGTGGGCGGCGGAGACGACATACCCTACTTCATCAGCTACACGCTGAACGATATCGACAGCTTTCGCGTCAACGCCTCGATGGGGGCGCCAGTGATCGTTTCGCACAATCACGGCCGCGTGCCGAATGTGGAGATTCGGGTGGGCAACTACGACTTCGACAACACCGGTCACATCTTCAGCGGCATCTATACCGGATCGCGCCTGGATGGCGCGTGGCCTCTCGACGACTCCTATCAGAACCTTCGCGAAGGCTTCTGGCTCGCCACCGATCGCGCTTATAAAACCGCGCTCGAGTCCATGGCGCGCAAGCGCGCGGCCTTGAACAGTGCCAATGCGCCGGCTGAGAAGCTCATGGATTTTTCCAAGGCCGATCCGGTCAAGAGCATCGGAAAACTCACGCATAAGAAATTCGATCAGCCGGGCTGGGAAGCGCGTGTCGTCAAATTGTCGGGCGTGTTCAACGCCTATCCGGAAGTGCTCACGTCCTTCGTCGATTTGCAGGAGATCGAAGGCGCCACCTACATGGCGAACAATGAGGGCACCGCGATCCGCTATGCCGATAATTTATCGCTACTGCATTCCAAGGCCGAAGGCCAGGCTCCGGATGGAATGGTTGTCCGCGATGCGGTCAGCTTTCAGGAGGACGACATCGAAAGGATGCCCGCCGAGGCCGAGCTGCGCAAGGCGTTGACGGCGGTGGCCGAGAATGTCCGCGCGTTGTCGCAAGCCCCCGCCGGCGCGTCGTTTTCCGGACCCACGCTGTTCGAGCCGCAGGCCGCCGCGCAACTGCTCGCGCAACTCATTGGCGACAATCTTTCGGTGCCACGGAAGCCGCTGGCCGAGCCGGGACGCGCGGTCAATTTCCTGCCCAGCGAGTTGGAAACGAAAGTCGGCTCGCGAATTATGCCCGAGTGGTTCGACGTCACGGACGATCCGACGCAAGCATCCTGGAACGGCCATCCGCTTCCCGGCAACTATCCGTTCGACGATGAGGGCGTCGCGCCCAAAGCTGTGTCCGTGATCGAGAAGGGCGTGCTGAAAAATGTGCTCGCCACGCGCCAGCCGGTCAAGGGATTTTCCGCCTCCACCGGCCATGCCCGATTACCCGGATCGTACGGCGCAAAATCCGCGGCAATCGGCAATTTGTTCGTCAAGTCCAGCCAGGCGAGTCCGCTGGCGGATCTCAAGAAGAAGCTGATGGATATGTGTAAAGAGCGCGGCAAGCCCTATGGGATGCTGGTGCGGAAGCTGGATTTCCCATTTTCCGGCAGCGCGAACGAGCTTCGCCAACTCGCGGCAGCCTCTGGACAATCCGGCGGATCGGTTCGTCCCGTGAGTCCGCCGCTGCTGGTCTACCGCGTGTATGCCGACGGGCGTGAGGAACTGGTCCGCGGCCTGCGCTTCCGTGGAGTTTCCACACGATCCCTTCGCGATATTCTGGCCGCGTCGCGGGAGACTGCATTGTTCGAGTACACCAACAATGCAGCTCCGCTCGCGCTGCTGGGTGCGGGCGGCTACCTTGCTCCCGCCGCAGTGGTCTCGCCGGCCCTGCTATTCGAAGAAATCGAATTCGAGCTCCCGCAGGACCAGTTGCCCAAGCCGCCCATCGTCCCGCCACCGACCAGCCGGTAGTCGCGTAACCCGGTTAGCATAGAAGTTGGCATGCGCCTCCTGAGCCGGACCATCTTTCGCGAAATCGTGGCCAGCTCGATGCTCGGCGCAGTGCTGTTCACCTTCATTCTATTTTTACGAAGCTCGCAGCGGCTGTTCGAATTTCTGGTGCGCAATAGCGGAGCTCCGTCCACTGTGGCCTATTTGTTCGCCTTGGTGCTGCCGCAGGCGCTTCCCTTCACCATTCCTTTAGGAGTTCTGGTCGGCACTCTGGTCACCTTGAGCCGCATGTCGACCGACGGAGAAATCACGGCCATGCGCGCCGCCGGTGTCCCTGGGCGTCGCGTCGTTCCGCCGATTTTCACGTTTGGGTTCCTGGCCATGCTGATCGGCTTCGCGTCTTCGCTGTGGCTCACTCCGTGGTCTATCCGCGAATTTTACCGGATTGAAAATCTGATGATCGCGCGCCAGCTTACGGCCGATATTCAGCCGCGCGTTTTCGAAGAGCAGTTTCCGAACACGATTCTGTACGTGAGCGATATTACGTCCGGGACCACCGCGCGGCTGCGCCGCATCTTCATGGCGGACATCACGCCACCCGGCGACCGCAAGCCCGGCGCGGCTGAACGCGGCGATTCCCCACGCGTCACGTTGGCTTCGGAAGCGACGGCGCTGCCGGATGTCGCGCACAATCGCATCCAGCTTCAGCTTCGCAACGGCACCACTTACGAAAGCGACAAGGACAATAACTATCACGTCTCCGGCGCGCCGGTCGGCGATCAAGTGCTGGAAGCGCAGAAGCGCGAGGAGCAACGCAACGCGCACCCTTCCAACGAACTGGACACCATTCCCCTGTATCGCGAAGCGTACAAAGATCCGTCGCGCGACAAGGAACAGCGCCTGGAAGACCGGATCGAGCTGCATCGGCGCTTTGCATTGCCCATCGCTTGTATCCTGCTGGCGATTTCTGGAGTTCCGCTGGGCATCACGCGCCGGCGCGCTGGAAAATCAGCGGCCGTGGTTCTGACCGTGGTGCTCGCGTTTATTTACTACATGGGATTGATCAGTTGCGTGAGCATGGCGCGCCAGGGAACGCTGCGGCCTGAAATCGCGATGTGGATCCCCAACCTGTTCTTCGCGATCTTCGGGATCGCCATGATTGTGCGGCTGGAGGCGCCCGGGGATCACGATTTAACCGGCGCCGTCGCGGCTTTCTTCCGGTCGCTGGTGCAGTCCGTGAGCCGGGCTCCGCAGCGTGGAGCGCGTGCGCTCAATCGTCTCCAGCCGCGCGGATTCGCGATGCTTCCGCAGGTGATCGACACCTATGTCCTCACCAGTTTTTTGTTCTATTTCGTTCTGCTGGTGATCAGCTTCGTCCTCATCTTTCACGTCTTCGAATTCTTTTCGCTGCTCAGCGACATCCTGAAAAATCATCCGGCGATGACCCGCGTCCTCAGCTATCATTTTTTCCTTACGCCGCGGTTGATCTACGAATTTACGCCCATTGCCGTGCTAGCGGCCGTTTTGATCGCATTCGGTGTGCTCTCGAAACATAACGAGATCACAGCGTTCAAGGCCTGCGGCATCAGCGTGTACCGGCTCACTGTGCCGATCCTGGTCGCGGGATTTTTTCTCAGCGGCAGCCTGTTCGCCTTCGATCATTATTGGGTTCCCGAAGCCGACCGCCGCCAGGACGCGCTGCGCGCCGAGATCAAAGGTAAACGTCCGCAGACCTATCTTCGTCCCGATCGCCAGTGGATCTACGGCAAAAACGAGGACCGCGTTTTTTACTACAAATATTTCGACCCCGCCGAACACTCCATGTTCGACGTGAACGTATACGAGATCGATGGCGCGCATTTCCGCTTGAAGCGGCATATTTGGGCGACGCGCGCCCGATGGGATACATCGCTGGGAGCGTGGGTTTTTCAGAACGGCTGGAGCCGCGACATGGACCCGGCGTGTCCTGCGTGCCCGCCGGTTCGCTATGAAAATTTCGCGGGCGGCATCCACATGTTTCCCGAACTCGAAGAAACGCCGGACTACTTCGTTCACGAAGTCAAGCAGTCGTTTCAGATGAATTTTCAGGAGCTGGAAGGCTACATCGGCGAGCTGCAGCGCAGCGGATTCGATACAGTTCCGCTCCAGGTGCAGCTCAACAAGAAGTTTTCGGTGCCGCTGTTTGCGCTGATCATGGCGATGGTTTCGCTTCCGTTCGCCTTCATCGCGGGAAATCGGGGCGCCATGGCCGGCGTCGGCCTCAGCCTGGGAATCGCGATCGCCTACTGGTCCATCGGCCAGATTTTCGAACAGGTCGGAAATCTGAACCAGTTGCCTCCAGGAGTCGCCGCCTGGGCGCCGGACGTTATTTTTTCACTCGCGGGATTGTATTTCCTGGCACGCATGCGCACGTGATGAAGGCCGTCATCCTTCCTAAACGCGCTCCCATAGAAACCAACCCGTTGGTCTACACCGACGTCGCCAGGCCCGAGCCGCGGGACGGTGAGATTCTGATCCGAGTCCACGCCTGTGGAGTGTGCCGGACCGATCTTCACGTGATCGAAGGCGAGCTGCCCGTGCTCAAGCAGCCGGTGATTCCGGGCCATCAAGTGGTCGGCGTGGTCGAAAGAAATGGTCCCGGCGCAGCGCGTTTTCCGATCGGCGCGCGCGTCGGCGTGCCCTGGCTGCATTCGACCGACGGCACTTGCGAACACTGCCGCAGCGGCAAAGAGAACCTGTGCGAAGCCGCCACCTTTACCGGCCACACCGTGGATGGAGGATATGCCGAATACATCGTGGCGCGGGAAGCGTTCGTGTATCGCATTCCGGATGGGTTTGACGACCTTGCTGCTGCACCGCTGTTGTGCGCCGGTATCATCGGCTTCCGCTGCCTGCGGCTGGCAGGCCTGAATCCGGGCGATACGCTGGGCCTGTATGGATTCGGAGCCGCCGCGCATGTGGCGATTCAAGTCGCGCGGTATTGGAACATCAAAGTTCTGGCGTTCACGCGCGACGCGCGCCATCAGAAGCTCGCGTTGGAGCTCGGCGCGGCGTTCGCGGGCGGTGGCGACGCGGAATCGCCCGAAAAACTCAACGCAGCGATTCTGTTTGCTCCGGCCGGAGAATTGGTTCCCGCCGCATTGCGCAATCTGAAGCGAGGCGGGACCATCGTCTGTGGCGGGATCCACATGAGCCCGATTCCCCAGATCGATTACGATCTCCTGTATTGGGAACGGTCCATCCGCAGCGTCGCCAACAACACGCGTAAAGATGGCGAAGATTTCTTGGACCTGGCGGCGAAGATCCCGATCCACGCGCAGTTCCAGACCTTTCCGCTCGCTGAGGCCAATGTCGCTTTGAACGCCCTGAAGAACGACGCAATCCGCGGCGCAGCGGTGCTGGTAATTTAATTTTTCAGCGCAGTATCCCACGCCGTTCGTGCGATTTTCGCAATCACTCGATCGCGAGTGTCCGCATCCCCACGCGAGTCTGAAACGAAAATGGCGATGGCCAAGTGGCGCCCGTCCGGCAACGTGACGATCCCGATATCATTGGTCGCCGCCGCGACTCCATTTCGCGTGCCCGAAGATCCGGTTTTGTGCGCCACTGCGGTTCCCGCAGGCAGCGATCCTTTGATCCGGCTGGGAAATGTCTTCGTTTCGATCAGGAGCTTCATCAAAAAGTCATGGCTCGCAGCCGACAGCCCGCGCGATTCGTGGAGCGCGCGAAGCATCGCGACCGCTCCATCCGGAGTCGCCCAGTTTCGATACTGCACCATCCAATCGCGCCCCAGCGATTGCTCGCTATCGAGCACCATCACATCCCGTACCCCGATGCTCGCCAGGAACCCCATCACTGCCGACGGTCCGCCTATCAAACGCAGCAACACGTCCGATGCGCTGCCGTCGCTTTCGGAAACGGCCAGATCCAGGAGTTCCCGCAGGGTAACATCGGCACCTTCAGGATGCGCATCCCGCAGAGGACTATGCTGACCGGCGGAAACGTACTCGCTCTTTTCGACGTGAACTCTTTGATCGAACTTCAACGTACCGCGATCCACCACTGCTAGCGCCGCCATCCCGATGGGCAGCTTGTAAACGCTCTGCATCGGGAGATGTTTTCGATGGTTCAGACTAAGGACGATCTTTTTGTTCTCCAGGATCTCCGCCGCGGCACCCACGCGTCCCTTCGCCTCCGCGTGGAGATCCGCACACAGCGCCAGCGCCGCAATCAGTTCCAACATGAGCCCACCGTAGCATGGGTGTAGAGGTACAATCGTATTCCCCGATGAAAGTGTCAGTCATTCTGCCCGCCGCCGGTCTCGGCACCCGCATGGGACGCGAAAAATCCGGTGTCAGCCGCAAGCAGTTCATGTTGCTCGAAGGCGCCCCGATTCTGATCCATACGGTCCGAAAATTTCTGCGCTGCCCGCTGGTCACGGAAATCGTCGTCGCCTTGAGGCCCGAGGACGGGGATTGGGCGCGCGGTCTGCTTCATCTGGAACACCCTTCGCGCCCCGTGCGCTTCGTCGAAGGAGGCGAGACGCGTCAGCAGTCCGTCGAGAACGCCCTCGCGACCATCGCGCCCGACACCGAGCTGGTCGCAGTACACGACGCCGTCCGCCCGTTCATCGACACCGAACTCATCGAGAAAGTGATCACCGAGGCCGCCCACACCGGCGCGGCGATCGTCGGCATCGTGCCCGTCGATACCGTGAAGCGCGTCCACAAAAATAAAATCCGCGCGACGCTTCCGCGCGAGCATCTGGTGCTGGCGCAGACTCCCCAGGTTTTTCGGTTCGACCTGCTGAAGCGAGCATTCGAAATGGCTCGCCAGGATAGTTTCCTGGGAACCGACGAAGCAAGTCTGGTCGAACGCCTGGAACAGATCGAAGTCAGTGTAGTGCAGGGCAGCGATCGCAACATAAAAATCACCAAGCCCACCGATATGGACCTGGCGCGTCTGTTTCTTGCCGAAGAACTGGCCGCATCGTGATCCGCACTGGACTGGGTTGGGACGTTCATCGCGTGACTGCCGGCCGGCCATTGATCCTGGGTGGGGTCACCGTGCCCTGCGAGTTCGGGTTGGAAGGCCATTCCGATGCCGACATTCTTTTGCACGCCGTGACAGACGCGCTGCTTGGAGCCGCAGCGCTGGGCGATATCGGAATGCATTTCCCCGACACCGATCCGCGCTGGAAAGACGCCGATAGCGTCCAATTCCTGGCCCATGCGGTGAAGATGGTCCGCAATCTGGGCTACGCGATCGTCAATGTCGATACGACGGTGATTCTCGAGCGCCCCAAGCTGAAGGATTATCGCCTCCCGATCCGTGAGTCGCTGGCGCGCACGCTCGAACTCGATGTGGATCGCGTATCGGTGAAATTCAAGACCGCCGAACGAGTGGGCCCAGTCGGTGAAGGCAAATCGGCGGAAGCTCAAGCCATCGTGACGATCGAAAAGTAGCTACGGAATCAGCACCAGTTTGCCGGTGGTCTTGCGACCCTCCAGATCGCGATGCGCCTGCGCGGTTTCGGCGAGCGGATATAGATGGTCGATCTTCAGCGTAAGCTTCTTCTCCGCGATCCAGCGGAAAATATCGCCCGCGCGCCATTCCAATTCCTCGCGCGTGGCAACGTATTGAAACAGCGTTGGGCGCGTCAGAAACAGCGAGCCTTTCTGACTGAGCAGCAGCGGCTCGATCGCGGGGACCGGACCACTGGAATTGCCGAACGACACCATCATCCCGCGCGGCTTTAGGCAATCGAGACTCTTCATGAATGTCGACGCGCCCACCGAATCGTAGACCACGTCCACACCCGTTCCGCCAGTCATTCGGCGCGTTTCCGCGGCGAAATCCTGATCACTATACAGAATCACTTCATCCGCGCCCGCAGCGCGCGCGATCTCGGCCTTTTCCGCCGATCCGGCTGTTCCAATCACCCGCGTGCCTGCGATCTTCGCCATCCGCACAATCAGCCTACCGGTGCCGCCCGCCGCAGCGTGTACCAGCGCAGTGTGCCCCGATTTCAACGGAAAGGTCGAATGCGTCAAGTAATGCGCGGTCATGCCCTGCAGCATCACCGCCGCGGCCTCTTTGAAAGCGACTGCCCCTGGAATCGCGATGAGCGCGCTTACTGGAAGTGCCGCGTACTCCGCATACGCCCCGCGCGCAGTTCCCCACGCTACGCGATCGCCCGGCTTCACGTTCGTCACCCCTTCGCCCACCGCTTCCACAGTCCCGGCGCCTTCCGATCCGAGGATAGCCGGCAGCGGAATTTTGTATAGCCCCGACCGTTGGTACGTGTCGATGAAATTCACGCCCGCGGCCGCGACCTTCACCAGCGCCTGGCCCGCACCGGGCTCCGGCTTGGGCATATCGCCGTATGTCAGCGCTTCGGGACCGCCGTTCTTTTCGATATACACAGCCTTCATAGGGTTCTCAACTTTCTGCGCACATGTACGAACGCGGCGTACAGCAGAAGGTAAGTCAGCGTGACTGGAAAAAACAGCAGCCGCCCGATGGTCGGGATCGCTGCGGCACCTGTCATCCCCGCGCGATACAGCGCGAAATTCGCCATCATCCGCCAGTGACCCCAGTCGATCCAGAAATAATCGCCGTTTTCATTCAAGACGAAAAACTTCGCCGGCACCTTGGCCGCAAGCACCCATTTCCATTTGGTCATGATCGGCTCGCCCGAGCATATGATCCCCGCGATAGGATACTGCTCTGCTGCCAGCTCTGTGTACAGCCGCTTACGTGACTTGCTGCCCGGATAGTCGGTCACACGAAATACTTTGCCGCGAAATCCTTGCGGGACGCCGGCATAGCAGGTCACCAGGTCGATTTCGAGCTGCTCGCCGTAGGTTTCGTACAGGCCGGCGATCAGATCGTCGAACAGGCGCCTCGCTCCGCTCTCGATCAGCAGAACTTTCGTGAACGGCGGGTTCCCACGTGTGAAAAAATGGCGCAAGTACTATATTAACCGTGGTAACCGAGAACCCAGTTGCGCGTATTACGCATATGCAAGTCCTGTGGCAGGATCTTCGTTACGCTTCCCGTGTGTTGTGGAAGGCTCCAGGTTTTACGATGGCCGCCGTAACCGTTCTGGCGATCGGCATCGGAGCCAACAGCGCCATTTTCAGCCTGGTGGACGCGGTGCTGTTGCGGCCGTTGCCGTTTCCGCATCCCCAGGAGTTGGTCCGGCTGTACGAACATCCGCCGGGCTACGCCTACAATCGGGTCGCGCCGCTGAATTATGCCGATTGGAGCGAACAAAGCCACTCCTTCGTTTCGATGGCGGCACTTTCGACTGCTAGCCGCGCCCTGTCGACCAACAACGGCGTTGCAGAAAGCATCCCGGGAGAATCGGTGACGTTCACATTTTTCGACCTGCTCGGTGTGAAGCCGGTAGCCGGCCGGACGTTCGTTGTTGAGGATGCCAAGCCTGGAACGAGGGTGGTCGTGATCAGCGAACGGCTCTGGAAATCGCGGTTCGGCGGCGACCCCAAGCTGATCGGAAACACGATCCCGCTCGATAGCCGACCGTTTACCGTAATCGGCGTGGTGCCGGCGGATTTTCAGCTCCAATTCAAAGCCGACGTTTGGACCCCATTCATCCTGAACCGTAGCCCGGACCAGCGCAAGCCGCATTACTTGGTCGTGCTCGGCCGTTTGAAGCCGGGGATTACGATTGAACAGGCTCGTGCCGATATGACGGTGGTCGCCGAGGGCATCGCACGCGTCGCGCCGGAAACGAATAAAGGCTGGGGCGTCACCATCGATCCGCTGCGTCAATCTCTGGTCCAGACGGAATTACGTGCGACCTCGCTTGCGCTGGCCGGAGTCGCCGGATTTGTGTTGCTGATGGCGTGCGCCAACGTGGCGAACCTGATGCTTGTACGCGGAGCCGGCAGGACACGTGAGATCGCGGTGCGGGCATCGCTAGGCGGAAGCCAGGCGCGAATTTTCGTACAGTTACTGACCGAGAGCATGCTACTGGCCCTAACCGGTGGTGCGGTGGGTATTGGGTTGTCCTGGGCGATCGTGCGTGCGGCTCCGGCGCTGCTGCCGGCCGGGACGCTGCCGGTCGGTCTCGCGATGCAACTCGACCTACGCGTGATTGGACTCGCCGCGGCGGTGACCATCATCACGGGGTTGTTGTTCGGTCTTGTGCCGGCGTTTCATGCTCGTCGTATCCCGCTCGCCGAAGCGCTGCGATCGGGCAGCCGCACGTCGACCGAGGGGATGGGCGCGTTCCGTTCCATCCTTGCCGCCGGAGAAATCGCTGTCGCCGTGATGCTGGTCGCGGGAGCTGGACTGCTGCTTCGAACTTTGGTATCGATGTATCAGGTCGATCCCGGTTATCATGCGGAAAACGTCCTCACAGCTCGCGTTAGCCTGCCACTCAGCCGCTATCCGAATCAGGATCGCGCGCTCACGTTCTATCAAGCCGCAGAGCGCGAGATTTCGTTGGTGCCCGGCGTACGCTGGGTCGCGTTCGGCGGTTCGCTGCCGCTGCAGGGACGCGACATCGGCATGGGATTCTATATGGTCGGCGACGGCGTGACTCCGGATGCGCAACAGCACGCCGCCAGCTATCAGATCGTCGGCGCAAATTATTTCGATGTCCTAGGGATTAAAATGCTCCGCGGCCGCGGTTTCACCGACCACGACACCAGCACGACAGCGCAGGTCTGCGTCGTGAATGAAGAATTCGTGCGCCGGTATCTGAAGGGCCGCGATCCGATTGGCGCCCGCGTCAACGTGCAGTCGATGGGCCCGACCGCGCCGATTCCGGTAGTGCGCGAAATCATCGGCGTGGTCCGTCAGGTGAAGGCGGATGGACTCGCCGCGACGGAAGACAGCGTGGAGATTTACGTACCGATCACGCAGAATCCCTGGTATGGAGCATCCGTCCTAGTGCGTGCCGCGGGCGATCCAGGGGCCCTGGCGAGTGCGGTCAAGGCGGCGATCGCCCACGTCGATAAGGACCTGCCTGTAACGCAGGTTCAAACCATGGAGCAGGTGGCGTCGGCTTCTTTCGCCCCGCCGCGATTCCGGGCGGCGCTAGTGGGGACGCTCGCGGCGCTGGCGATAGTCCTGGCCGCCGTGGGGATTTTCGGAGTGCTGGCGTTCTCGGTGAGCCAGCGGACCCGCGAATTCGGCGTACGCATGGCGCTGGGCGCCCGGACTGTGGATGTCGTGCGTCTGGTGCTCGGGGGCGGGTTGAAAATCATCGCGGGAGGTATTGTCGTGGGACTCGCGGGCGCCGCCGTGCTGACGCGATCGATTGGGTCGCTGCTGTTCGGAGTCAAGCCGCTTGACCCGGTGACATTCCTCGCCGCACCCGCACTGCTGGCGCTGATCGCCCTCGTCGCGTGCTCGGTTCCGGCGATGCGCGCGGCCCGCGTAGATCCAGCGGTCGCGCTGCGCCAGGAGTAAAGCGGGCTGGCTGCAGCCCATCCGGTCGCCGAAATGAGATGGGGTTAGAATAAAGGCAGCCTTCTTGATGCCAGCCCAATTCGACCTTTCCAAGCTGAGCGTCCGCCAGTTCGCTGAACGATTCCGTGGCGAGATGATTCCGCTCAGTAACACGTTTTCATATTTCTGCGCCTCTGTCCCCATGTCGGAAGAGGACTTGAAGGAGTATTTGCAAGAGCCCGTCGCGGCTCTGCCGCCCGCAATTTCCAAGGCGTTGCCTAAGATATCCATCCTGTTGGTGCCGTATCTCGAGCGCGGCGACGGGCGCGAACGCAGCAAGACTAAAGGGAGCGCCGGCGACTACGTTTCCATCGAAAAGCCGCCAGAGGGGCGCACCACCACCTCCACGCAACTTCGCTTGGGGGAAGAAACGGTGCTGGTCTTCGCTCTCAAGGATCAGGAAGTGGCCGAGTATCACTACCGCTTCTATCATCTGCTGGCGACGCTCATGGGCGAGCACTGGGATGAAAACGCCGAAACCTCTTTCTCGCGCGTCTTGCGCGAGGAATTGACGGCGGACGCGCACGGCGAAGTCGATGAACCGAGCTGGCGGTTGAAACAGGCCCTGCGCCGCGGTGCGGGAGGACGAGGCGGCGCGCGCGGAGGAAAGGCGTTTCGCGAATACGCTCGCCAGTCGTTCATCGACACGCTGACGCTGTATTTACACGGAATTTGCTGCGATATCGACGTCGATACCGGGCCGCGCCAGCTACCCAGCCGTTATTTGCGCCGCCGTCTGATCGCCCTTGAAGCGCTGTTCCCCCCTCCTAAGGGATACGCCGTCTTTCCGGAACAATTAGAATCTTAAATTTCGAAAATCTGCGTGCGAGGCAAGCACGAGTGTGCTATGCTCTAGCGATAAGATTTTTGTATCGGATGCAACATCCTCTTTTGGGATTTTGAGGGTGGTGTAAGGTTTTTGTACCTTGTGCGGGATTGCCGGTTTTACACACCTAAAGTCGAAGCCTGACCGCAAGCGGATCGAACAGATCACGCGATCGCTGACGCATCGCGGACCCGATCAGCAGGGCACCTGGGAGTCGAACACGGTCTCGCTCGGCGCCGTTCGCTTGAAGATCATCGACCTGGAAAACGGCGATCAGCCGATGGTGAGCGATGACGGCCGCACGGTCCTGGTCTTCAACGGCGAAATCTACAACGATCGCGAACTGCGCCTCGACTTGAAACGCGCCGGTCATCAATTCAAGACGCACTGCGACACCGAAACCGTTCTGCGCGCGTTCCTTGAATGGGACCTGGACGCATTCCGGCGGCTGCGTGGGATGTTCGCCGCTGCTGTGTGGAACGAATCCGAACGCCGTCTGGTCCTGGTGCGCGATCGGCTGGGGATCAAGCCCCTTTACTATTTGCGCCGGCGCGACGATATTTACTTCGGCTCCGAGCTGAAGGCGATCCTGCTGCATCCGGAAATCGACCGGCGGATGAACGCCGCGGGGCTGGATCATTATCTGTCGCTCAATTACGTTCCTGGTCCGCACACGTTGGTGGACGGCATCGAGAAACTTCAGCCCGGTCATTGGCTCGAATGGCGCAATGGAACGGTACGGTCCGATCGCTACTGGAACTTGCAATTCCGCCCGGATCCGAAGCTCGATCTGGAATCAGCGAAGGACCAGCTGGACGACCTGATGCGCATGTCGGTTCGCGAGCATCTGGTTTCCGATGTTCCGCTGGGAGTCTGGTCGAGCGGCGGACTCGATTCGACCACGATCCTGCACTATGCCGCCGAGCAATCGCCCTCGCGGCTGAAAACGTTTTCGGTTTCGTTCCCCGGCCGCAGTTTCGATGAAAGCCGCTATTTCCGGGAAGTTGCGAAGACGTATCAGACCGAGCATTACGAATTCGAATTGAAGCCGGAGCAGGACCTGGTCGACATGGTCCAGCAGCTGGCCTACTATTCCGACGAGCCGAGCGCCGATGCCGGTGCGATTCCAGTCTGGTATCTCTCGAAAATGTGCCGCGACGAAGTCACTGTCGCGCTTTCCGGCGACGGCGCCGACGAATTGTTCGGTGGATATAAGACGTATCTAGCCGATCGCTACGCGCGGGCGCTGCGATTCCTTCCGTTTGGTGTGCGGAGCATGGCCGCCGGGTTGACGCGGTATCTGCCGGTTTCCGATGAGAAGATCGGGCTCGACTATAAGATCACGCGGATGCTGAAAGGGTCGCTGCTGAAGCCTCTGGACGCGCATCTGTTCTGGAACGGCACCTTCGCGAATGGCGACAAGGGCCGCCTGTGTGGTTCCGCCGACTCCTCTCGTCCGTTGATGCTTCCGCCCGATACGTCAGGGTACCTGAACCGCTTTATCTGGCTGGATCAGCTTTACTATTTGCCGGACGACATCCTGTATAAATGCGACCGGATGAGCATGGCGCACTCGCTGGAAGTCCGGCCGCCGTTCCTGGACCATCGTCTGGTGGAGTTTGCGGCCACGCTGCCGCAGAACATGAAGATTCGCGGCGGGAGTCTGAAGTTTATTCTGCGCGATCTGATGAAGGGTCGACTGCCCCGCAACGTCGTCCGCCGGCCCAAAGAAGGATTCGATATTCCGGCGCACGATTGGCTGCGCACCATCCTAAAGCCGCTGGTCATGGAAACCCTCAGCGAGCGCAACGTGCGCGAGTCTGGAATTTTTTCATGGGACGCGGTGAATGAAGCATTGCTCGCTCATTTCGACCGGCGTGCTAACCTCGGATATCATCTATGGGGTCTTCTGGTGCTGTTCCTTTGGATGAAACAGTGGGGGATCGAACCGCCTTCGCAAACCAGCGCAGTTCCGGGGATTCCCGAGATTATTTCCGTTCACAGTTAATCGTCCTCGCCATCGCCGCAGCCGTATTTCTCGGATGCATTGTCAGTCCGCCGTCGTTGATGGACGACGTAGATGCCGTCCAGGCCCAGATCTCGCGCAACATGCTTGATTCGGGCGATTGGGTGACGGCGCGGCTCGACGGCGTCTCGTATCTTGAAAAATCTCCGCTCAAGTACTGGCTTATCGCCATCGCCTTCAAACTGTTCGGCGTGCATGACTGGGTGGCCAGGCTTCCAGTCGCGCTTTCGGCGGTGGTGCTGTGCTGGCTGGTGTTCCGCATCGGGGCTTGGGCGTTCTCGATACGCGCGGGAATGTACGCGGGGCTCGCGCTCGCGACTTCGGTCGGATTGTTCCTGTTCACGCGCATTCAGATTCCGGATGTGACCGTCACCGCGACCATCGCACTGGCGATGTGGGCATTTCTGCGCGCTCTCGAAGAAGAGCAACACGGATGGTGGAGCGCTGTGATGGCGGCCGCGATCGGCACGGGATTGCTGCTCAAAGGGCTGATCGCGGCGGTGTTCCCTATGGCGGCGGCTCTGCTGTATCTGGCGTTCGCCAAACAATTCGGGTCATGGAAACGCCTGCATTTAGTCCGAGGATTGCTGATCGCGCTGGCCATCGCGGCGCCCTGGCACATACTCGCCACGCTGCGGAATCCGCCGTATTTCGATGTAACGATGCACAGTGCGCCCGGCGAATATCGAGGATTCTTCTGGTTCTACTTCCTGAACGAGCACGTGCTGCGATTCCTGAATTTACGCTATCCGCGCGATTACAACACCGTTCCCCGGCTGTACTTCTGGCTGTTGCACCTGGTGTGGCTGTTCCCGTGGAGCGTGTATTTCCCGGCGGTCGCCAAACTTTCGTTCAAGCCTGTGGATCGCGCTGGACGCATGCGGCTGCTGTGCTTGTGCTGGGCAGGATTTCTGCTGGTGTTTTTCACGTTCTCGTCGACCCAGGAATACTATTCAATGCCCTGCTATCCGGCGTTGGCGCTACTCCTGGGGAGCGCCCTGACGGACCAAGGGGCGACTCGCTTGGTCCGGTACGGGACGGCGCTGTTGGGAAATGTAGCGTTGGTTGCGACGCTCGCGATCGTGTTCATACTGACGCAAGTGTGGAATCTGCCGGCGCCCGGCGATATTTCACGTGCGCTCACCCAGAATCCGGACGCATACACGCTATCGTTGGGCCATTTAGGCGACCTGACCCTGGCTTCGTTCGCGTATTTGAAAACGCCCTTGATCGTCGCTGGAATCGCGTTTCTGATTGGCGCAGTAGCGGCGTGGCGGGGGCAAATCGCAGGCGTGGTCGTCATGATGGTGTTGTTTTTTCACGCCGCGCGACTGGCGTTGGTGGTGTTCGATCCGTATCTCGCCTCGCGTCCCCTGGCTGAGGCGCTCAATCGTGCGCCGCAGGGCAAACTGATTCTGGACGATCAGTACTATACGTTTTCATCGGTCGTGTTTTATGCCGAGGCGTACCACCGTGAGCGCATTCTCTTGCTGAATGGTCGCGTGAATAATCTGCAGTATGGCTCGTACGCGCCGAATGCTCCGCAGGACGTCTTCATCGACGACAACGGATTCCGCGAGCGCTGGTGGTCGCCTGATCTGTACTACATCTGTATCGAGAAGCCGCAGGTGCCGAGACTCGCCGCCCTGGTTGGACAGGAAGCGCTGCATACGGTGGTCGAAAGCGGAGGCAAGTTTGTCTTCGCGAACCGTTAAATCTCAGATGCGGATAACGATAGACGCAACGTCCGCCCTCCTCCGTAGCGCCGGCGTCAAGAGCTACACCTACCACTGGGTCCGTCATTTGCGGCAAAAAGCGCAAGGGGACGAAATTCGCGCGTTTCCTTTTCTCGACGATTTCGGCGCGCTGGATCACGAAACATCGACGCGCGGCCGCTTGCAGACGCTGCCCCGTCTCGCGCTGCTGTACTTCGTGAATATTCCTGGAAATCCCGCAATAGACTGGCTGTGCGCGGGCACCGACATTTTTCACGCGTCGAACCAGGTCCACAGTGTGCCTCGCAAAGCAAAACTGACAGCGACGATTCACGATCTGACCTGCTGGCTGATGCCACAATTTCATACGGAGGGGAATGTTCGCGCCGACCGGAATTTCGCGGACAAAATCTGGCGGCGGTCTGACGGATTGATCGCCGTGTCCGAAAACACGCGCCAGGATGCGATCCGCTTGCTGGGCATCGCGCCGGAAAAGATACACACAATCTATTCGGGAGTGCCGGAGGAATATTTCCACGCCACGCCGGCACGCCGCGCGCGACCCTACGTTCTGTACGTCGGAACCATTGAGCCACGAAAGAATCTGGACACACTGCTCGACGCTTGGCGGCATTTGACTCCCGATCTTCGAAACGCGTTCGAACTGGTTATTGCCGGTCCCAGCGGCTGGAGATCGGAAAAAACCCTGGCCCGGATTCGATCCGAAGCGACGTACCTCGGCTATGTGCCTGAACCGGATTTGCCGGGATTAGTCGCGGGTGCGACGGTGTTCGCGTACCCGTCGCTCTACGAGGGCTTCGGATTTCCGGTGGTGCAGGCGATGGCGGCCGGCGTCCCGGTGCTGACCTCAAATACGTCGTGCCTGCCGGAGGTTACCGCCGGCGCGGCGGCGCTGGTGGATCCGCAAAGCGGGTCGGAGATCGCAACGGCGCTCACACGGCTACTGGAATCAGAATCGGCCCGGACGGATTTGATTGTACGGGGACGTCAACGCGCGCAGCAGTTCCAATGGGACGCGTGCGCCGAACAATCACTTGCGCTTTTTCGGAGCCTCGCTGGGCGCTGACACAGGTCCGATTCCGAAATCCCAGGTCTGCAAATTCACTTTACCTTCGGTGAATTCGATGACCGCGTATTCACCCGGCTCCAGATCCTTTTCGGGCCATATCTTGAACAGCTGATCGGCGACCATTTTCTTGAAGGTCGCGATCTCCACCGGCTGCTCCACCACTTCCTTCGAGACTGGAACGATTTCGAGATTTTCCACCACGCGCGCGCCCTTCTTCGGCGTCAACCGGATGATCGCCAGCCGCTCTTCATCCGACATGCGGAAGAAAAACTCGGGACGCTTTTCATCGATGCGCTTGGCTGCTGCGTCGCCGTCGATTTCCACCGTCTGCTTGCCGGGGACCAGCGGGATCGGCGACAAAGCTTTGAGAACGCTGCGGCGCTTGTTGTTGACGATCTTGGATTCGGCGATTTTGATCGGCTCCAGCTTGTTGTCGTGAATGTAGTAAACGCCGGGCTCAACGGGAATCAGCTCTACCTGCTTTTCGGCTTCGCGCAGGGCCGCATCTTCTTCGGATTGCGCCTTCACTTCCGCCTTGATCTCGGATTCCCGCGCCGCCATCTCATTCTTGGTGCGCTCCAGATCGACCATTTCGAGCGGGATTTCCTCCCAGTCGTCGCGCTCGGTGGAGAAGTACCGGACGCGGTCTTTCTGTACCTGGTATTCGCGAGTCAACTGATAAGTGCCGTCTTTGAGGTACAGGCGGACGGTCGCGCTGAACGCAGTCACCGTGAACATCAGAGCCAGACAGATGCGCCGGAACATCTGCCTCTATTATGAAAGAATGCGCAAACGTTTATTAGGCCGCACCGGCATCGAGGTCAGCGAGATCGGCTATGGAGCCTGGGGCATCGGCGGAAAGATGTGGCAGGGGGCGACGGACGACGAGTCCGCGGCGACGCTGCGGCGGGCGTTCGAGCTGGGTCTGAACTTCATCGATACGGCGTTGGTTTACGGCGAAGGACACAGCGAAGAACTGGTGGGACAGATCGCGCCGCCGTCCGTTCACGTCGCAACCAAGGTCCCGCCGAAGAATTTCCTGTGGCCGGCGCGGCCCGGGATCGGGATCAAAGAAGTTTTTCCGTACGAATACATCGTCAGCTGCACCGAACAAAGCTTGCGTAATCTGAAACGCGATTTCGTCGACTTGCAGCAGCTGCACGTTTGGAATCCGGAATGGATCGGCGATGACGGCTGGCGCCGCGCCTTCGAGGACTTGAAGAAATCCGGGAAGGCGCGGTTCGTCGGAATTTCGATCAACGACCATCAACCCGACTCGGCGCTGGAGCTGATCCGGACCGGTCTGATCGACACGGTGCAGGTGATTTACAACATTTTCGATCAGTCGCCGGAGGATCGCCTGTTGCCGCTCGCCCGGGAGCTGAACATCGGCGTGTTGGCCCGGGTGCCGCTGGATGAAGGGGCGCTGACGGGGACTATCGATGAAAGTACGCATTTTGAAAAAGACGATTTCCGGGCGCGGTATTTTCGCGGCGACCGCAAAAAAGAAGTCGTGGCGCGCGTGAAGGCGCTCACACATGACTTGTCTGGCGTGGAAGGGTCGTTGCCGCAGATTGCATTGCGATACTGCTTGTCAAGTCCGGCGGTGTCGACTGTGATCCCAGGAATGCGGCGGGTACGCAACGTAGAAGCGAACGTCGCCGCGTCGGATGCCGGGCCGTTGCCGCCGGACGTGCAAGCGATTTTGAAGAAGCACGCTTGGGACAAGAATTACTATTCGTAGGCTCGACCACCCTTGCGAATTGGCCATCATACTTCGATCGCCGGCGCGCTGGAAAAATCGGCGTTGAAGGCGCACGAGCTGGGCGCGAACACCTTCCAGATTTTTTCGTCCAGCCCACGGCAGTGGAAAGCGTCGATGCCGACCGCGCCCGCCATCGCGGCGTTTCAGCGAGCCAGGGAAAAATTCGACCTGACGCCGCTAGTGATTCACGATAACTACCTGATCAATCTCGCTTCCGCGCATGAGCATGTACGCAAGCTGTCAGTGGAAGCGTTTCGGGGTGAGTTGATGCGCGCCATCGCCATCGGCGCCGAGTATCTGGTGGCCCATCCCGGAAATTACAAGGGCTCCACCATCGAGCAGGGAATCTTGAACTTCATCGAAGGCGTTGCCGCCGCGGCGGCCGGACTCAAATTCGAAAAGCTGATGCTGCTGGTCGAAAACACTGTCGGTGCTGGTGCACAACTGGGCAGCAGGTTCGAAGAACTGCACGTGATTCGCGACTACGGAGCGAAGATGACCGATCTGCCCATCGGGTTTTGTCTGGACACGTGCCACTTGCTGGCATCGGGCTTTGACGTCGCAAGCGCGGAGGGTCTGAAGAAGACCATGGCGGAAGCGGACCGGCTGCTGGGGCTGGACCACGTGCGCGTGATGCACGCGAACGATTCGAAGGGAGCGCTGGGCTCGCACCTCGACCGGCACGAGAATATCGGCCAAGGGTATATTGGATTAGAAGGGTTCCGCCGGATTCTCGCCCACTCGCGGCTTCGCTCCAAAGCCTTCATTCTGGAAACGCCCGTGGAAAAGGAAGGCGACGACCAGAGGAATCTCGACACACTGAAATCGTTATGCCCGAAATCGTCTACGACCACAACCAAATCGAACTGAAATGGCACGAGCGTTGGAATCGAGCCGAGCTTTATCGCGCCGATCCGAACGCCGCCGCGCCCAAGTATTACGTGGTCGAGATGCTTCCGTATCCCAGCGGTCGTCTGCATATGGGCCACGTGCGCAACTATTCCATTGGCGACGCGCTGGCTCGCTACATGTGGATGCGCGGCTATAACGTTCAGCACCCGATGGGGTGGGACGCGTTCGGGTTGCCTGCGGAAAATGCGGCGATCCAGCGTAATCGCCATCCTCGCGAATGGACGCTCACCAATATCGAAGAGATGAAGCGCCAGATGAATCGTATGGGGTTCGCGTACGACTGGAGTCTCGAAGTCACCACGTGCGAACCGGAATACTATCGCTGGAACCAGTGGTTCTTTCTGAAAATGATGGAGCGCGGCCTGGCGTATCGCAAGCAAGCGCTGCTGAACTGGTGCCCGGAGTGCGCGACGGTGCTGGCGAACGAACAAGTGGTCGACGGGTGCTGTTGGCGTCACGAATCGACGCCGGTGGAGCAGCGCGCGATGGAGCAGTGGTTCTGGAAGATCACGGCTTACGTCGAAGAACTGCTGCGCGACATCGACGAAAAGCTGGAAGGGAAATGGCCGGAGCGCGTACTGTCAATGCAGCGCAACTGGATCGGTCGCTCGGAAGGCGCCGAGGTCGATTTCAAGCTGGAAGGGTCGGGTGAACCGATTCGCGTGTTCACCACGCGCATCGATACGATTTTCGGGGCGACGGTCGTGATCGCGGCGCCGGAGCATCCGGTGGCGCAGAAGCTGCTCGACGATGAGGGGCGCGCGCGGGCAAAGCAGATGGTCGATGCTCGCGCGAAGAAGGGCCCCGGCGACATCGGAAAAGAAGGTTTTTTCACCGGCGCGTACGCGGTGAATCCGTTCAGCGGCGCCAGGATGCCGGTGTGGATCGGCAATTTCGTTTTGATGGACTACGGAACTGGCGCGATCATGGCGGTTCCGGCGCACGATGAGCGCGATTTCGAATTTTGCACGACCTACAAGCTTCCGATCGTGCCCGTGATTCGTCCCGTGGATGGCTCGCTGGAAGTGACGCCGAAAACTGCATTCACCGACGATGGAGTCCTCGAAAACTCGGGCGAATATTCCGGCCTGCCCAGCGCGGAAGCTCGCCGCGTGATGGGCGATCGCGCGAAACGTGAAGGATTCGGAGAACCAAAGGTCACCTATCGATTGAAGGATTGGGGAATTTCGCGACAACGCTATTGGGGGACGCCGATTCCGGTGATCCACTGCCCGAAATGCGGGCTGGTTCCAGTTCCTGAAAAGAATCTGCCGGTGATCCTGCCCATCGATGTAAAGATTACGGGCAAAGGTCGGTCGCCGCTCGAAGATGTACCGTCGTTCGTCAACGTGAGGTGTCCAAAATGTGGCGGCGACGCTCGCCGTGAGACCGACACCATGGACACGTTCGTCGATTCTTCTTGGTATTTCTATCGCTACTGCGACGCCCACAATTCGTCGCAGCCGTTCGACCCGAGGGCAGCCGACAAATGGTTTCCGATGGACCAGTACATCGGCGGTGTGACGCACGCGATCCTGCATTTGTTGTATTCGCGATTCTTTACCAAGTTCATGCGCGACATTGGGCTGGTTACTCACGACGAGCCGGCGAAGAATCTGTTCACGCAGGGAATGGTCCTGGGCGCCGATGGCTCGGCCATGTCCAAATCGAGGGGCAACACGGTCGATCCGGAGGAGATGATCGCAAAGTACGGTGCGGATACGTGCCGTCTGTTCGTGCTGTTCGCGGCGCCTCCCGAAAAAGACATGCCGTGGAACGAAGCGAGCGTGGCCGGCCAGCGGCGGTTCCTGGAACGCGTATGGAAGTTCGTCACGCGCAACATCGATCGCGCGAGCATGACGCCCGATGCAGCAGCCGACCGGCGCGCGCTGCGCAAGCTGCATCAGACCATTCGCAAAGTCACCGAGGACTTCAGCAATCGCTGGCACTTCAATACGTCCATCGCCGCTTTGATGGAGCTGTTGAACACGCTGAGCGATGAAGAAGCCGCGCTGTCGCGCGAAGCGATTGGGCAGATTCTGCCGAACCTGGTTCTGCTGCTGGGGCCGTTCGCGCCGTATATCGCCGAGGAACTGTGGGAACAGCTCGGCCGTACCGGTCCCGTGTTCCGCGAAGCGTGGCCGGTTTTCGATGAGGAGTTCGCCAAAGAGGACGCCGCCGAAGTGGTGCTGCAGATCAACGGAAGAGTCCGCGGTAGAATTTTCGTGCCGTTCGGGACGCCTCAGGCGGAACTGGAAAAACTCGCGCTGGCGGATACGAAGCTCCAGCCGTTCATCGCAGGCAAGCAGGTGGTGAAGGTGATCGTGGTTCCAGAGAAGTTAGTCAACATCGTCGTGCGGTGAAAATCATGCCCGCAGGAAAGCAGATTTCCGTAGCAGAGTACCTGGCGACGAGTTATCGCCCGGATTGCGACTACATCGATGGGCACATCGAGGAGCGCAACTTGGGCGAATGGGATCATGCCATCTTCAGACTGCTGTAGCGGTGTACTTCGGACGCGGCGTAAACAATGGGGCGTCATCGCCGTTGTCGAGCCGAGAGTACAGATGACGTCGAACCGTTTTCGGATTCCCGACGTCTGCGTCGTTTTGTGCGATCCCGGCGAACGAATCCTCACAAAGCCGCCGTTTATTTGCATCGGGATACTCTCATCCGAAGACCGGATGACCCGGGTTCGTGATCGCGTGAAAGATTTTCTGGATATGGGCGTACCTTACGTGTGGGTGCTCGATCCACAGGCCCGCACGGCTTATTGCGCGACCGCGGCCGAGGGTCTGCGGGAGATCAGGAGCGGAATCCTCACCACTGAGAATCCCTCCCTCGAAGTTCCGCTCAGCGAACTGTTTGAATCGTAGCTACTGCACCGCGATCGTCGCCGCGCCCAGCGTTGTCACTCCATTAATCGTGACCACGACGGCCAGATTGTTGCCCGTGACGCCAGTGGGGATCTGCAGGTTGATCTGCACTACGCCGTTGATTAATGTAGGCGCCGCGCCCGCGAACGAGACATGCGCGGGCTGGCCGCCGACAGTCGCGGTGACGACGCTCGATCCTTCCGTCCAGTTCTTCAGGTACAGCAACTGGTTGGCTGGATTGATCGATCCAGTCACGCTTCCCGGGCTGGTCTGGCCGCCGCCCGTCAGGAATAGCGATAGGAACGTTCCCTGCGCCGCAGGTGCCAGCGGGATGGACGTTCCCGGGTAGTTGGTGCCGAGCGGACCGTTGTACGCACTGGCCGCCGTCGGACTCAGATTCACTGCCGCGGCTTGCCCGATTCCGGTCGCGTTCTGGGTGTAAATTCCAGGAGAAACCGACGTGACCTGAAGTTGGAACGGCGCGGATTGCGCATTGTTGAAGCTAACCACCATGTTGGTGGTCGTGCGTCCCGCGATCTCCCACGGCACGATTACGTTGATCTGCGTCGCGGAGACAAACGTCGGCGTCCCGGGAATATTGTCAAACGTCACCTGCACGCCGGCCAGCGTCGAATTGACCGTACCTGTCTGCTGATTCACGGTGAATACGGTGCCGGTCGCGGGCCCGAGATTCGTGCCCTTAATCGCAATCAATTCACCCGCGGCGATGGCCCCAAAACCGGCCGCCACCGCGCTGTTTACGATCGTGGAGGGCTGCGGTAGCGCCGCCGCGCCGACGCTCAACGTCACGTTCACGGTGATCGGAGTCGCCAAGACACCGCCCGCACTGATAGTGATCGATCCCTGGAGCGCCGTCCCCGCGAGTGTGCCCGACGGGATCTTGGTCGGATCGATCGAAACATTAATTGCCTTCGGCAATCCGTTCAAGCCGGTCTGTCCGCTGGCCGCGTCGACGCCCAGCCATCCACCGGTGCTGGTCGTACCGACGGTGAAATTCACCTGTCCGCCGGTGCTGCTGACGTTCAGGGCCTGAGAAGCCGGAGCCGCGCCCCCGAGCTGATACGAAAACGTCAGAGCAGTCGGCGAGACCGTTACGGTTTGCGGCTGCGTGACCGTGTACTTCACCGGAATCACCGCCGAAGGCGTGGCCGCATTCTGGAACGTGAGCGTGATCCGGCCGTTGTATGCTGTCGTATTCGGCGGCAGCGTGTTGGTTAGGATGCTCACGCTTACCGACCCGAGACTGGTGTTGCCGGAACCTGGGGTGACCTGCAGCCAACTGCCCAAATCCGTACTCGCCGACGCAATGAAGTTCGCGTTCCCGCCCGATACCGTGAACGTCAGATTCTGCGGCGCCGGCAGCGGACCGTTCTGGGCCTGCTGGAACGTCAACGACTGCGGAGTTACCGACACCTGCACGTTCGACGTCACCGTGAGCGTGATCGTGAGCGTCACGGGTTGCGGCAGGTTCGTGGAGGTCAGCGTTACACTGCCCTGATACGTTCCGGGACTCGTGATACACGCCGGCTGAATGCTCACCTGCACCGGCGTCGGCGTTGCACCACTGTTGCCGCCGGTGAGCGGCGTCGCAAATAGCCAGGGGCAGGACGCGCTTTGGAAGCCTACCTGGTATTGAATCACCGTCACGTTGTCGGTGCTGGTCATCGCGATATTGCGTGTGAAACTGGCCCCACTCAATGTGGCCGTCTCGATTCCGAACCCAGTCGGGAGGCTGATGTTCAACAGCGGCGAAGTGCTATTACTGACGAACAGCGTCACCGGCACATCCAGCTCTGCATTCCCGGAGGTGGACGCGTAGGTGATCTTGATCGTGCCCGTACAGTTGCCCGCAGTCATGCCCGCGATGTTCACCATGACGGTAAGCAGGCTGGGTGTAACCGTCGGACTGGTCTGAGGGGTCGCGGAGAGCCAGTTGGATGTGCCGCAGCTGGGCGGATTCGCGGCATTGACCGCGGTCGCGATCGAGAATCCGATGGGCGGACCGGTTGTGTTCAAGGAGAGCGTTTGCGCCGAGGGCGCCCCTTGGCCCATCTGGTAGCTGAAGAACATGCCCTGAGGCGCGGCCGTGATTTGGGACGACGCCCCTATGGTGAGCGTCACCGCGATCTGCAGATTATACGGATCGCCATTCGCAGGCGTGATGGTGATCGTTCCGTTGTAGGTCCCGACTGCGAGCCCTACCAGCACGGCCTGACTCACCCCGATGGTCAACGTCCCCGTTTGTGTGTTGCCGGAAACACCGCTGGTGGGCGTGACAGTCAGGAAGTTCTGGTCGGATGTAGCCGCGGCCGAGAAATTGAGCGACCCGCCGGTGCTGCCGACGATCACCGCCTGCGTCGCCGGCGGAGGATTGCCTCCAAATGGCGCGCTGAAGGTGAGTTGGTTGGTAGAAACCGTCAGAAATGGACTGGCGCTCACAATCAGGACGACATTGACAGTCTGCGCAGTACCGCCGCTGACCGGTGTAACCGTGATGGTTGCGGTATACCGCCCGCTGGTCAAGACCACGGGCGTGGTCGGCGAAACGCTCACGTTCAGCGTCACGGGAGTATTGGGGCCCGCCGCGCCACTGATGGGCGAAACACCTAGCCAGCTTGAGTTCCCGCTTTGTGTGACGTTGAACGTCACCGATCCGGAGGTGGAAGTCACTGTCGTCTGCTGCACCGCTGGGATCGCTCCTCCCAGTGTGTAAAAGAAATTCAGTTGAGCTGGCGCGACGCTGATCGCGGGCGTTGATGTTACGGTCATGGTGACATTCACCGTGACTGAATCGCTGGTGGTGGTGCTCTGAAACAGAATCGATCCGGTAAAGGTGCCTGCCGCCGGCACCGCCGATGGATTCACCCCCACATTGAGTGCGACTCCGCTGGTCTGCCCGCTGAGACGGTCCAATATCAGCCAGGGATGCCCGTCATTGGTGCTTGGCGTAATGTTGTAGGTGAGCTGCGATCCGCTGCTGCTGATGGTTACCTGGCAGGAGAACTGGCTGTTTTGAATGGTGCAACCCTGGGGAGTCCCGGCATTTGAACTAATCGATCCAGTGAATGCCAGCGACGTCGGCGAGGCCGAGAGCTGCGATGCGCCGGTCACCGTGAGGTTCACCGTTACGGTGGTTTGGATCGTCGAATTGCTGCTGGAATATATGACGAAGGATCCAGAGGTGGTGCCTTGCGTCAGGCCGGTCGTATCGACTGAGACATTCAGAGCCCCCGGAAGGTTCAGAGCAAGAGACGGATTGAGGCGGATCCAAGGCGACTGGTTGCTGATTTGAAACTGCACCGTGCCTACACCGGTTCCCGTCACCTGGATCTGCTGCGCCTGGCTGACCGTGTTCGCCGGCACTGTGAACGTCAGAGTCTGGGGTGCGGCTGTGACCGACTGCGCCCGCGCTGTGTCGGAAAAACTCAGAACTGCGAACCCCAGCAAGACCCCCGATAACGCAATTCCACGACGATTCTGTCGAGTCATATTCTTTCCTCTCATCAAATAGCCACTACTCCGATCATGTAGCCTCGCAAACGCAAGCTATGACAGGCCTTGCAATTGATGCGCCATCAAGGCACTGAAACGTTGCACTATGTCGGATGAAAGGGTTAGCGACTGTATCTCCATTACAGCGGTGAAGGGAGCGAGTGACCGCCCACGGTCAGAATCGCTCAAAGTACGGGTGATTTTTCATCGTCGCAATCATTTTACCGTCTTAAGGACGCGTAAACCGCGAGGTTTGACATAAACGAATCTACATTTTTCCAGTGTTTGCGTGCGAGCGCGCATCGGATAGAATCGTGGGTAGAGGCATGCTCGCCTGTCAGACGCGATGATTCGAGCCGTGGGTGTGGAGAAACGCTATCGCTCCGGCGATGCGGATCTGGTCATTTTCAGCGGATTGAATCTGGAAGTCGCCCGGGGAGAGAGGCTCGCGCTCATCGGCGAATCCGGCGCCGGTAAAAGCACGCTGCTGCACCTGATCGGCGCTCTGGACAGGCCGACGCAGGGTGCGATATACTTCGGGCAGAATGACATATGTCAGCTCTCCGCGAGCGGGCTCGCTGAGTTTCGTAATCGCGAGCTGGGGTTTGTCTGGCAGATTCACTCGTTGCTGGCCGAGTTTTCGGCCCTCGAAAACGTGATGATGCCGCTGCTGGTACGGGGCCAATCCAAAGATCAGGCCGAGTCCGTATCGATGGCAAGGCTGGATGAAGTTGGATTGCGTAACCGCGCGTCGCATCGGGCGGGAGAGTTATCGGGCGGAGAACAGCAGCGTGTCGTTTTGGCCCGGGCCCTGGTGGGAAATCCCAGCGTTCTGCTCGCCGATGAGCCCACCGGAAGCCTGGACTTCCGGACCGGCGAGATGATCATGGATCTGATCGAAGACCTGCATCGATCCCGCCTGAACACGGACCGGCCGCTGACCTCGATTCACGTCACCCACAATCTGCAGTTTGCGCGCCGGGCCGATCGGATAGTAAGGTTGGAACACGGGCACCTGATGAAAACGGGGGTTTCTTCCGATTCTCCTAGCATGATGAACGAAGGTTAGAAATATGTTTGAACGTTATACCGAGAAGGCACGCCGCGTTATCTTTTTTGCCCGTTACGAGGCCAGCCAGTTCGGAAGTCCCTGCATCGAGACCGAACATCTCCTGCTGGGGTTGTTGCGGGAAGACAAGGCCCTGGCCAATCGATTCCTGCGCTCCAGCGCGTCCGTGGAATCGATCCGCAAACAGATCGAAGCGCATACCACGTTGCGCGAAAAGGTTTCCACCTCGGTCGACTTGCCGTTGAGCCACGAGTGCAAACGCGTGCTGGCTTACGGCGCCGAAGAGGCCGAACGGCTGAATCACAAACACATAGGAACCGAGCATCTTCTTTTAGGACTGCTGCGTGAGGAAAAATGCTTCGCCGCCGACATTCTGCACGAGCGCGGCTTGCGCCTCTCCCAGGTCCGCGAAGAAATTGCCCGGTCGAGTTCAGAAAAAATGTCATCCAATCGTCCCAAAGAAAGTTCTCTGCTGAGCGAGTTTAGCCGTGATCTGACCCAGGCCGCGATGGATGGCCTGCTCGATCCGCTGATCGGCCGCGACTATGAATTGGAGCGGGTGGTGCAAATCCTGTGCCGCCGCACCAAGAATAATCCGGTCCTGATCGGCGAGCCGGGCGTGGGCAAGACCGCCATTGTCGAAGGGCTGGCCCAGCGCATTGCCGACGGCGACGTGCCGTCGTTCCTCGCCGACAAAAGGATCCTTGCGCTCGATCTGTCTCTCATCGTCGCCGGAACGAAATATCGCGGCCAGTTCGAAGAACGCCTGAAGACCATCATGAAAGAGTTGATGGACAATCAGAACGCCATCATCTTCATTGACGAATTGCACACGCTGGTTGGCGCAGGCAGCGCCGAAGGTTCGCTGGACGCGGCGAACATCCTGAAGCCCGCTCTTTCGCGCGGCGAAATCCAGTGCATCGGCGCCACCACGCCGTCCGAATACCGTAAATCCATTGAAAAGGACCGCTCGCTCGAGCGTCGCTTCCAGGCCGTAAAAGTTCCGCCACCCAACGAAACCGACGCGATTCGCATCCTGTTCGGGATCAAAGAACGTTACGAAAAATTCCACGCCGTCGCCTACACCGATGAATCCATTGAGAACGCTGTCTACACCTCCACGCGTTTCATCCCCGATCGCTTTCTTCCGGATAAGGCCATCGATTTAATCGACGAAGCTGGCGCGCGCGTGAAACTCCGCCAGACCACGCTTCCCGGGGAAGTCGCCGAAATTCAGAAGCGCATCAAGTTCATCGTCCATCGCATGGAGAATGCCATCGCGAATCATGAATTCGAAAAGGCGCGCTTCTATTCCGACGAAGAACGCAAGGAACGCGAAAATCTTCGCCAGCTTCGCGAAAAATATAACCTCGACGATACTTCAACCGGCGTCGTGACCAAGGACGATATCGAAGAAGTCGTCGCGCGGTGGACCGGCGTTCCCATGACCGCAATTCGCGAGGAAGAAATCGCCAAGCTCCTGCGCATCGAAGAAGAACTGCATACCCGCGTGATCAGCCAGGAGAAAGCGATTTCCGCGCTGGCCCGCGCCATCCGCCGTTCGCGTGCCGGGCTCAAATCTCCCAAGCGCCCTGCAGGCTCGTTCCTGTTCCTGGGCCCGACCGGCGTGGGCAAGACCGAAGTCGCCCGCGCACTTGCGGAATTTCTATTCGGCAGCGAGAAATCGCTGATCCGTTTCGATATGTCCGAGTTCATGGAAAAGCACTCCGTGTCGAAACTGATCGGCTCGCCTCCCGGCTACGTCGGCTACGAAGAGGGCGGCCAGTTGACCGAGCGCGTGAAGCGCGCTCCCTACTCGATCATCCTTTTGGACGAAATCGAGAAAGCTCATCCGGACATTTACAACATCCTGTTGCAGGTTTTCGAAGACGGCCAGTTGACCGACGGTCTCGGCAACACGGTCGACTTCAAGAACACCATCATCATCATGACGTCGAACCTGGGCGCGCGCTTTCTCGAAAAGCGCAGTGCGATGGGTTTCGCAACACCGGTAGAAGGTCTGCCGCAAAAGGTCGAAGACCAGGTGATGGCCGAAGTGAAAAAGGCCTTCAACCCCGAATTCCTGAATCGTCTCGACGAAACCATCCTGTTCACGTCGCTCACCGATGAGGATCTGCTGAAGATCATGTATCTGCTCACCGGGCACATCAATAAGAACCTGGAGGCAAAGCAGATCAGGATCAAGCTAGGCGAGGACGCGGCGAAGTATATCCTCGAAAAAACCTGCACCGACCGCAGTTACGGCGCTCGTCCGCTGCGCCGCGCGTTGCAGAAATATATCGAGGACCCGCTGAGCGAAGCTTTAATCCAAGGCTCGCTTCCGAGGCCGTCGGAATTAGAAGTGTATCTCGGCGACGGCGGCATCTACTGCCGCCAATTGCAGCCCCAGGAGCAACCCGTCGGCGCACCCGGCGATGAGGCTCCTGCGGCCGCTACACCGTTGTTCTTGTTCCAGTAGGAGCGCGCGGTACGCTTAGTTTAGACTTACCGCGGTCCCTCAGCGCCCCCGGACCGTGGTCCGCTGCATCCGCCGTCTGAGCGGCAGCGCATAGTTGGCGACCGCGCGATGTTGCGTCGATCCGTTGTCCCACATCAGCAAATCGCCCGGACGCCACACGTGACGATAAATCGCCTCGGGCCGGGTGATGTGATCGAATAGCGTGCGCAGCACAGCGTCGCTTTCTTCCTTCGGCATCCCCTCGATCGACGTCGTGAATCCTTCGTTGACGAACAGCGTCTTGCGGCCGGTCCACGGGTGTAGGCGGGCCACGCGATGGACGACGTCGGGGACTTTTTTCAGATCGTCGTCGCTCAGCGTCGCGCGCCCTCCTTTGGCTGCCTGCATGCGGTAGCGATCGGCGTAGCCGTGAACCGCGGTTAGAGGCTCGATACGATCGCGAAGCTCGGGCCCCAGCGTGTCGTAGGCGTACGTCGTGCTGACGAACAGAGTGTCGCCGAGCGCTTTGCCATCCTGAATGGGAACTTCGTGCGCATACAGCAGCGAACAACGGCTCGGCGACGCCATGTAGGAGAGATCGGTGTGCCAATACTGGCCGGCGTCCTGCAACCCGATCGGCCGGCCGTCTTCAATCACATTCGACACTACCAGGATCTCGGGATGGCCCGGCTTCAGATACATCTTTGCCGGATGGATCTCGAGTTCACCGAAACGTCGGCTGAAAGCGATCTGCTGCTCATCGGTCAGATGCTGTTCGCGAAACACAATCACGCCGCGATCGTGAAACAGTTCCTCAATTTCCCGGAACGTCTCATCCGCGACGGGTTGCGTTAGGTCGACTTCGAAGATTTCGGCCCCAAGCGGAGCATTTGCGTGACGGACCTTCACATTGGAATCGAGCGGATCGACTCGACCTTCAGCGTCCCGCCATCGGCGGTGCCGTTGATGACCACCTTGTGACCCAGGTGTGGCTCGATCTTCTTCATCGACTCCGCGTCGATCTTGAGAATCTTATTGTCTTCGGTGACGAATACGACCGCGGATCCTTCTTTTACACATTTCTTGACGCAGGCTTCAAACGCGGCCGGCTTGATCCATTCCTTTGCGGCCGCAGCCTTCGAACTGGCCGACGCGCATTTGTCGTCGGAAATATATCCAGTCATTTCGCCGGCGAGCGCCGTGATCGCGCTGAGCGCAAACAAAGCAAGGGTCTTTCTCATACAACCTCCTGGGTTCTTAAAATATACCGCGGATGTCGTGGCCGTGGGGACCCGGTCGCTGCCGCTCGCGGCTCGGCCTGCTGTATATTTGGTCCCATGCCACACGACAACATCGGCCGGCGCGATCTTCTGGCGCTGCTCGCCGCGGCACCGATCTTGCATGCGCAGCCGGCGGCTCCCCTTTTTGAAGGATTCACCACTTCGAAAATCCAGACCACCGGAGCCAACATCCATGCGGTTTCAGGAGGCAAAGGACCACCCGTGCTCCTGCTGCATGGCTATCCGGAGACGCACGTGTTGTGGCACAAGGTCGCGCCGCGGCTGGCCGAAAACTACACCGTCGTCGCCGCCGATCTGCGGGGATATGGCGATAGCAGCAAGCCCGCCGATGGCGAAAATCATGCCGGCTACTCGAAACGCGCCATGGCGCAGGATCAAGTCGAAGTGATGCGCCACTTCGGATTCGAGAAATTCGCCGTCGCCGGCCATGACCGCGGCGCGCGCGTCGCACATCGCATGGCCGCCGACCATCCTGATCGCGTGACGAAGCTTGCCGTACTGGATGTCGTGCCGACGCATAAGCTGTATCACAGCGTCACCCGCGAATTCGCGACGGCGTATTATCACTGGTTCTTTCTCGCCCAACCCGCGCCGTTCCCGGAAACACTGATCGGCAACAGCGTCGAGTTCTTTATGAACCGCCAGTTCCGAGGACTGATGCCAAACGCGGTTACGCCGGAAGCATATGCCGAATATCTGCGCTGCTTCCGCGATCCAGCGACCATCCACGCCGCCTGCGAGGATTATCGCGCCGCCGCATCCATCGATTTGCAGCACGATGACGCGGACCTGAGCAAAAAACTGGCGTGCCCGGTTCTGGCGTTGTGGGCTGAGCGCGGCCCCATGAATCGTTTGTTCGATGTGCTGGCCACGTGGCGCGAACGCGCCGAACACGTCACTGGTAAAGCGCTGCCCAGCGGCCATTTCTTGCCGGAAGAAGCCCCGGATCAGACCTTGGCCGAGTTGCGCGCGTTCCTTGCTGGATAGAAGTATTGACCTGCCTCACGGCGCGATCCACAACGGCACGTCGACCGTCGACGTTCGCGATGCTTCCATCGTCACGCTCATCGCGCGAGCTTCCTCCAGCGCCTCTTCGTCCACTTCGCTCAAATCGAACGACGCCAGAATCCGGTAATCGCCGGGCGGCAAGCCATCGAAACGGAATTTTCCCGCGACATCGGACAGTATCTGCCGGAATCCGCCCAACGACCGGCGCGCTGCATCCGTTACCGGCCACAGAAATACCGGAGCCCCCGCGACGCTCTTCCCTTCGCGCATCACCGAGCCATCCAGATGCGCGGCCTGGTCTGAAATCGTGACCCGCACGCGAGCCGTTTGACGCATCTCGACAAACACATCGAATGCGTCCGGCGCGTGCAACTGCGCCACCGGCCGGCGCGCCGAGAAATCGTTCCCCATCGATTCGACATAGTAATCCGGACCCACTGTCGCCATCATTTCCCAATGCCCCGGAAACAGCACCATTCGCGGCTTGAGTTCTTCCATCTTGCCCTCGTCTGAAAGATCCTGGCGGCGGCCGAAGATCTTCATGGAAAAATTCGGCATCGTGCCAGCTCCGGCCCGTACGGCATAGAATTCCGCGCGCGGTAAATCGATGGGTTGGATATTGCCATTGTCGGTGTCGTGATCGATCGGGAGTTCCAGATATCCCGCGAAATCGGGCCGCGTGGCCAGCACCTGGTACACCCCCGGCGCCAGCCCCTCGAAACTATACGTCCCCATGCAGGGCGTCTGCGTGGTGCGGCGCATGGTTTCTGAAGACAGCGTCACGGTAAATGGTGGATCCGGCAACAGACACTGGACGACTCCGCGCAGATGGAACAGATTTCCCGGCGCAGGCCGGACATCGGCATAAGGCGTCTCTTCATCCAGCTTTACGCGATACGTGAACGCGTCTTTCGTCTCCGGCGCTTCGCGGCCGAACATCGGCAAACGGCCGGAGCCGTCATCCAGGGTCTGTGCGACCGAACGAACCCAGTACTTCCCAGGCGCAAGCCCATGAATCCGGTACACGCCGCGGTCGTCCGAAATCGCGCGGCCGTCTGAGCGCAACGGCAGCCGCGCACGGTAGGCGATCACCGGAAAGCCCTCCATCCCCACACCGTTTTCGTCGAGCACGCGTCCTGTGATCGCGCCCTTGTGAAACATCCTCAGATCGGCGAACACATCGGAGTCCCCTGCGACCTCGGCTGGGGCGCCCTGCCCTTCCGGCCGGCGCTGCCCGTAGGCCGCCGGAAAATATCCTTCGCGTGTTGCGATCAACAGGTAAAGTCCGTCGGGGACGCCTGAGAAGGTGAACGCTCCGGACGTACTCGCACGCAGCGTGAACGGCCTGCCGGGAGCATTCGGAATCGGCGTGAGCCGCACCACGGACCGCGCGAGTGGCAGTCCCGAAGCGTGCTCGACCACTACGCCGCGCACTACTCCGGCATGCATCGCCGCGGCCGTAAACAAACCAACCCAGACACGCATCGTTCCTTATGACGACCAATGCCGTCCGGACGTGCAGAGTTCTTTGATACCCTGACGCGAGGAGACCAGCCGTGAATTCCTCCATGGATCGACTTCTTGACGCCTATGATCGAGGCCACATTTCCCGCCGCGGACTCATGCAAGCCTTGGTACCATTGCTTGCCGCTGCGCCCGCCCAAGCCGCCGCCGAAACCATCACGGTGAAAACCGTCAATCACGTGACGCTCGGTGTGACCGATATCGAAAAATCGCGGCAGTTTTATCAGGACTTATTCACCTCGCCGATTGTGAGCAAGCAGGCCAACGGGATCAACATCGCCATGGGGCCCGTCAGTTTCCTGGGACTCTACAAAATGGGTCCGGCGCCATCCATCAATCACTTCTGTCTGGGCATCGACGGCACCGTGGACAATGCCGCGGGGGTGCTCGAAAAGCACGGCATCAAACCGCAGATCCGCGATCGCGATGGAGTCAAGGAATTGTATTTCCGCGATCCCGACAACATCATGGTCCAGTTGCAGGAATCCGGCTACCGGGGCTGAGCCACTGGCCGAGCGGCTGGAACCCCAGGCCCATGGATCGCGCCCCTTCGACAGCGACGACGCCGTCAAAGGCAGTTTTTATCGGCCTCGAAAAGCGCTGCGTAACGATCCGTAGGAGCGTCGAAGGCATACAATACGTTGACGGAGGTCAACGCTTGCGAGTTCTCATCGCAGACAAATTTGAGCAGTCCGGCCGTGACGGCCTGAGCGCGGCGGGTTGCGAGGTTTCCTACCAGCCCGGAACGAAAGATGAGGCACTGGTGAAGGCCGTGGACCAGTTTCAGCCCGACGTTCTGGTGGTTCGCTCCACGAGCGTCACCGAGCCGATCCTCGCCGCGGGAGCTTTGAAATTGGTGGTGCGCGCCGGCGCCGGCTACAACACCATCGACGTCGCGGCGGCTTCCCGACGCGGGATTTATGTGTCGAACTGCCCGGGCAAAAATTCCATCGCGGTCGCCGAACTGGCCTTCGGACTGATTCTCGCGCTCGACCGGCGCATCCCCGATAACGTCGCCGCGCTACGGTCGGGCCTATGGAATAAAACCGAATTTTCCAAAGCGCGCGGATTGTACGGACGGACCCTCGGGTTGATAGGCCTGGGCCAGATCGGCCGCGAAATGGTCCGACGCGCCCACGGATTCGGCATGAACGTGATCGCGTGGAGCCGCAGCCTGACGCCCGCATTGGCACAGGAACTGGGTGTCCAAAGAAAATCGTCTCCCAACGACGTCGCCTCCGCAGCCGACGTGGTGAGCGTCCATCTTGCCTTGAACCCCCAGACCCGCGAAATCCTCGGCGCCAGCTTTTTCGAATCCATGAAAAAAGGCGCATTTTTCGTTAACACCGCGCGCGCCGAAGTGATCGATCAGGACGCGCTGCTGAGCGCCGTGCACGGCAGAGAGATCCGAGCCGCGCTCGACGTCTACGCTAAAGAACCCGCCGGCGGTACGGCCGAATTCGCCGATCCGGTCACCCAGCAGGTGTATGGGACGCATCACATTGGCGCGTCTACCGACCAGGCCCAGGACGCGATCGCGGCCGAAACCGTGCGCATCGTCAAGACCTTCAAGGAAACCGGCAAGGTTCCCAACGTGGTGAACCTGGCCAAGAGCACTCCGGCCACCTGCTCGCTGATCGTGCGCCATCTGGACCGGCCCGGCGTGCTGGCCGGCGTACTCGACGCAATCAGCGCCGCGCGAATCAACGTTCAGGAGATGGAAAATGTCGTGTTCGAAGGCGCCCAAGCTGCGGTCGCTCAGATCAATCTGGAGACCGAGCCGCCTGTTCAGCTTCTGGAAAGCGTCCGCGCCGCGAACTCGGACATTCTGGAACTGAGCCTGATCCGCATCACGCCCGCACCAGCATCCTAAGTCACGCCGTTGATTAAAGAGCTGAGGCTGTGATTTGGAGCGCCCGCTTGCCGCCGATGGCGACCACGTCTCCCGTATATTTCAGATCCCCATTAATCCGCAGGTCCAGAGGCCGCTCTGTGGGATAGTCGAACATCAGGATGTCGCCTTCGGTCAGTTCGAGCAGCTTTTCCACCGCAACGCTCTGGTTTTGCAGACGAACATCCAGATGCAGCGTCGCCGGCTGCACCAACCGGAACATGCGTTCATGCTCGTGTTCGGAAGCGTGCGATTTCCGCGCCGTCCGGTGCTGATCGAATTTCTGGCGCAGCATCTTCACGATGATCGACGGAATCCCCAGGTTCATCATTCCCGAAGTATCGCCGATGCGCACTTCGATACTGATCGCCACCACCGCTTCGTTTTGGGCCAGAATCTGCAGCAATTGCGGCTCGGTCTCCTGGCTCTCTATGGAGAACTCGATTTCGGCGACCGCGGTCCAGGCAGTTCTCAGATCGTGCAGGATGACGCGAATCAGTCCTTCGAGCACGCTCTGTTCGATCTCGGTGATCTCGCGCAGAAGCGGCGTCGGGGCCTTGTTATTTCCTCCCAGCAGCGACTCCAGAATCGGAAACACCAGCGATGGATTCATTTCCAGGACCGCCGTTCCGTCATAGGGCTTCATCCCCAGCGTGATCAGGCTGGTGGGCGCCGGAAGGGATTGCGTGAACTCGAGAAACGAAAGCTGCTCCACCGCGATCAGGTTCACCAACACATAGGAGCGAAGATAAGCCGACAGGCTGGACGACAGGCTGCGTGCGAAATTTTCGTGCAGCAGGTGAATGGTCCGAAGCTGGTCCTTGGCGATGCGGTCGGTCCGGCGGAAATCGTAGGATCGCGCTTTGGCGACTTCATCCTCCCCTACACGATCGCGGGCCATCTTGAAGGTGTTGTCGATTTCCTGTTGCGAGAGAACCCGGTCCATAGCCTTGAATCGGCACAACAGGAGAACCCCGGTACTAAGACTATTCCGGCGTACGTATACTGGCGGGAACCTGCAGCCTTAACGTATCGTACAAAGAGACAGATGCCCTACTGCGTCCAATGCGGCAACAATGTCGGAACCTCCGACCAGTACTGCGGCAAGTGCGGTTCCAAACAGCAGCCTGGAGCCCCCGGAGCGTCCGCGCGCCCCGTGCCCGACCTGATGACCGGGATCAGCAACCGCAATGCGTCCCTGCTGTGCTACATCCCCATGGTGGGCTGGCTGGCCGCGATCGTAGTTCTGGCGAGCGACCGGTTCCGCCGCGAACAACAAGTTCGCTTTCATGCTTTCCAGGGACTGTACCTGTTCGTCGCGTGGCTGATGGTGGAATGGGTGATCTCGCCTATGCTGCGCTTTTCGGATTGGGGAGAAGGATTCTTCCTGCACCGCGTCTTCGCCCACGGTTTGCAACTGCTCATCTTCGCCGCCTGGATTTTCATGATCATCAAGATCACCCACGACGAAAACTACAAGCTCCCCATCATCGGTGAGCTGGCCGAGCGCTCCGCCTACGAACAACGGTCCTAGAATCCACGAGGCTTTCAAAGTCTGCGGAAAAACTCAGCTTCCTGCGCTCGCGGCTAATTGGCTACGAAGATGACAAGCACCCTGAGCCGCGACCATAGGAAGCGGTCGATGTTGACATGTCACTACGGCCGTCGTTGACTAAAGCCAACGCGGCAGGCCGGCTTGACTGAGTCAGAAATACAAGCCGGCACGACTGCCGGCCCCACATGAATTATCCTGAGCGCATGTGGCAGGACATCCGCTTCGGTATCCGGATACTTCTCAAATCGCCTGGATTCACCGCACTGGCTCTGGTGACGCTCGCGCTGGGGATCGGCGCCAACACCACCATTTTCAGCGTGGTCAACTCCGTCCTATTGCGGCCGCTGCCCTACGACAGACCCGACCGCATCGTCCAGGTTTTCGATCAAATCCACATCACCGGCGCGAATATTACGTCGTCGTATCCCAAGTTCACCTTCTTTCACGAGCACGCCCGCAGCTTCAGCGCCTTCACTGCCACGGGCCAAGCGGGATTTCAGATCAGCGGGCCGGCTTCCACTGCGCCCGCCGACGTGTTTGGCGCTCGCGTGTCCGCCGATTTTTTTAAGGTCTTGGGCGCGAAGGCGGCATCCGGGCGGACGTTTCTCGCAAATGAAGATAGACCCGGCGCAGATTCGGTCGCCGTGATCAGCAATACGTTGTGGCAAAACCGCTTCGCCTCGGATCCCGGGGCGGTCGGGACCACCGTCACGATCAACGGGATCGCCACAACCATCGTCGGCGTGATGCCCGCCGGTTTCGATTATCCCGACCGCGCCGAAATCTGGACCCCCAAATTCTACGAGCACACCGTCATCACGCCGCTGCAGATCCAGCGCGGCGCAAGTTACCTGGTCTACTATGCCCGTCTCGCCGACGGAGTCGACATCCGCAGTGCGCAGGCAGAAGTCTCCACTCTGGCCAAGCAATATGATGAATCGCACGCGGGTTTCGGCGACGTAGGCCGCTCCATGGCCATCACGCCGTTGCGCGAATCGCTGGTCGGTGATATCCGCCAGACGCTTCTAGTGCTTCTGGGAGCCGTCGCGTTCGTGTTGCTGATCGCCTCAGCCAATGTCGCCAATCTTCTGCTGGCTCGCGCCATCGCCCGTCAGAAAGAAGTCGCCATTCGAGCTTCGCTTGGAGCTAGCAGGTCGCGGCTGCTCATTCAGTTCCTCACCGAAAGCGTCCTGTTGGCGCTTACCGGAGCCGGGCTCGGCCTGCTGCTGGCGTTATGGAGCATGCGGCTGATCACCGGTATCGGTCCTAATATCCTCCCGCGGGTCGATGAAATCCACGTCGACGTCACCGTTCTGCTCTTCACCATGGCGATCGCAGCGATCACCGGCATCATCTTCGGCTTGGGCCCCGCGCTGCACTCGTCTCGTGTGGATTTGAATGTCGCTCTCAAAGCCAGCGGCCGCGGTCTTGCCGGCGGCGGACGGCTGCGCGGAGTCATGATCGTATCCGAAGTTGCCCTGGCCATGATCCTGCTGACCGGCGCAGGCCTGCTGATGCGCAGCTTTTTGCGCCTGGAAAGCGTCAATCCCGGTTTTCAGCCGCAAAACTTGTTGACCATGCGCGTCGGACTGGTGGGCGCGCACTATCCGCAACCGGCGCAGCGCAGCGCGTACTTCGATCGTGTTCTGGAAAAGGCCTCCGCGCTCCCGGGAGTCAGCGATGCCGCCGTCGCCAATGCTCTTCCCATGAGTCGCGCCATTGGATATTTTTTCAACATCGCTGGGCGTCCCGCTCTCGATTCGACTAAGGCCCCGGGTTTTTGGCTGCACAGCATCAGCCCGAGCTATTTTCAAACCCTGGCGATCCCGATTCTCAAGGGCCGCAGCTTCACCGCCGCCGATACCGCCTCCAGCCCGCTGGTAGGGATCATTAACGAGACGATGGCACGCCGTTTCTGGCCGAAGCAGGATCCCATCGGCCAGCATGTGATCTACGCGCGCGAATCCATCAACGTCGAAATCGTGGGCGTTGCCGCGGACGTCAAAATCGGCGGCCTCGGGGACCAGAGTTCGTATGAAGAATTCTATGTCCCGTATCGCCAGCGCCCGTTCCTCACCATGTGGCTGATCACTCGCGGACCAGTCAACATCGCCTCCGCCGTGCGCCGCGAAATTCTCTCCATCGATCCGGATCAGCCCGTGGCCGCCATCCGCACCATGGATGAAGTAATCTCCAACTCCGTTTCGCAACCGCGCTTGCGGACCATGTTGATCGGCGCGTTCGCCGCGCTGGCGCTGATTCTCGCCGTCATCGGAATCGCCGGCGTGGTGGCCTGGTCGGTTTCGCAGCGCACCAACGAAATCGGGATTCGCATGGCCCTCGGCGCACAGCCCGCGAACATCCTGGGCATGATTGTGCGTCAGGCATTTACGATGATCGGCGCGGGCCAATTGATCGGCCTCGCTGGGGCTTTCGCTCTCACTCGCGTCCTGTCGAGCTTCCTGTTTGGGATTTCTCCCGAAGATCCGGCGACGTTCGCAGGCGTCCTGATCCTGCTTACGTTGGTCTCGCTCGCAGCCTGCGGCCTGGCTGCGCGGCGTGCGCTGCGGATCGACCCGGTAGTCGCGTTACGAAGAGACTAGTGGATGTGGCTGCGAAAAAACCCAAATCAGGTAGACTTTCGCAGCTAAGGGGGGCGGACCGCAAGCCTGCCCCACTGTACTTTCACAATCGGCGGGTCCTTATTCGAAGTGGGCGAGCCAATCGAAGCGACCATCGCTCGCATTCACATAGTCATTCGAAGCGACTCGTTGTAGAATTGAAGCGACTTCTTCCTTCGCAATGAAGATTACGGCTGTCGAAACGTATCTGCTCTCTTTCCCCTTCCCCGAACCACTTCGGCTGCGCTACCTGGGTGGGGAGCGGACCATCGTCAAACGGGACGCGATGCTGATTCGTGTTTCCACCGACGAAGGAATCATTGGATACGCGCCCGGAGAAGCCACCCAGGGGGCGAAACAGCTTATCGATCGCTTGATCGCTCCCTTCCTGGCAGGCCGCACCCTCGGCGATCCGGATGCGCTGCGCGTCCTGTTCCAACAGGGTCCCGGAGCCGACGCCGAGGTGAGCAGGATCTATTGTGCCGTCGAGGTCGCGCTCTACGATTTGCTGGGAAAAGCGCGGGATCTGCCCGTCAGTGAGCTGATCGGCGGACGCGTGCGCGATCGGATTCGTCTGTACGGCAGTGCCGGAATGTACATGCCCCCAGAGGGTTACGCAGCCGAGGCAGTACGCGTGCGGGAAGCCGGATTTCGGGCCTATAAAATGCGCCCCGGCCGCGGCGCGGATGAGGACGTCGCAGCCGTGCGCGCGGTCCGCAACGCCGTCGGTCCCGATTTCGACATCATGGTGGACGCCCACACCTGGTGGCGCATGGGCGATCGCGGCTATTCGACCGAGACCATCGAAGGCATCGCGCGGGAGATGGCCGAATTCAACATCCGCTGGCTGGAAGAACCTTTTCCGCCCGACGATCACGAATCCTATGTGCGGCTGAAACAGCATGAAATCGTGCCGCTAGCCAGCGGCGAGCACGAGCCGAATGAGCTGCGTTTTCTCGACCTGATCGAGAATCGCGCGGTCGATTACGTGCAGATGGACGTGGTTTCGCAGGGCAGTTATGCCACGGCCCGCCGCCTGTTTCCCGACATCGCGCGCGCAGGATTGCGCTTTGCATTCCACTGTTGGGGCACTGCGCTTGAAGTGATCGCCGCTGCCCACCTGGGCGTGTGCTGGCCCGAACACGTGGTGCGCTGGCTCGAATACCCCTGCTATTCGACCGATACTCGCGCGTTCATGTACCCCTTCCCGCTGGCGTCGGAGATCGTCAAACAGCCGCTGACCATCGAGCGTGGGGACCTGGTGGTCCCGCGCGGCCCCGGCCTCGGCGTCGACGTCGACGAAAGCGTCATCTGGCGTTATCCGTGGATCGAGGGACCGTGGTCCTACTTCAATGTGGAATCGCCGCGCGAGACTTTAGCGGTCAGCGCGGATTCGTCGTCCAAATGGGCCTAGCTATGGGGGGCGGACCCCCGGGTCCGCGCGCCCTGATCGCGCTTTCTCGCCAATAGAATCAGGTCGACGGACACGCGGAAAGGCCGATCGGGGGATCGGCCGCGGACCCGGGGGTCCGCCTCCCAGCGATGGCAAGAGTCTGCGAATTGAGAATCTTTCCGCAGCTCGTGCCCTAAGACTCTCCCGCCAGATGCTCCACTCCGCTGAACGCGTAGTAGCGCGCCCGAATCGGAGCAGTCGGCGCGATCAGTTTCCAGGCCGAGCGCTTGGTTCGGTCATGCGCGCAATACACGGCCAGAGTCGCGGCGCCGTGTTTGGCGTCTTTCACGTCGCGGTCTGAATAATGCGCCTCGGTGTCGAGGAAGCGCGAAATCGCCGTCATCACTACGCCCAGTGGCGTGATCTCCTCATTCATCAGATTGACCAAATCCTGGCCCGATACCGCGATCACTTCGTCTTCGGAAAATCCGGCCCGTCGCAGCGTGGCAGCTGCATTGTTGGCCCGATCGATGGAATCGAACGTCGCAACAATATAGTGTTCCGGATAGAACACTCCGAGCTGCGTGTCCGACCCTTTGAAAAAGGCAGAAAGTTGGCTCATACCTGTTCTTGAGCAACTTCGTTGCCGTGTCGTCGTGAGCTAAATCATTGTTTCTATAGGGATTTACGCCCGACGGAGCCCGGGAGATCCAAATGTGACCGCCAGACGTCAAAACCGGAGAGAAGATCTTACATCGATTCCGCTAAAATGACGCCATGCCCGACGCCGACGATCTGCAATTCCATCGCGCCGAATTCGAAGACCCCAATGCAAAAAAGTGCGCCCTGTGCAAATCGGTCATGAACGATTCCTATTACCAGGTTGGCGGCCACAATGTTTGTCCCGCATGCGCCGCGCGATTCCAGGCCGCGAACCGTGAAGGCAATCACGCGCAACTGATGCGTGCAACGTTATTCGGCCTGGGCGGAGCAGCCGCCGGCTGGGCGCTTTACTCGATTGTCACCATTGCCACCGGCATCGAATTCAGCCTGCTCGCGATCGCTTGCGGATGGCTGGTGGGACGCACTATGCGCAAAGGCTCGGGTGGCGCGGGTGGACTCAAATTTCAGATCGTCGCGGTCTTGCTCACCTACGCCGCGATCACGACCAGCTATCTCCCCCGTGTGATCATCGAGCTGCGCGATAAGGCGAAGGTAGAGCAGCCTAAGACCACCCCGGTCGAGCGTCCGAATGTCGGGATGCTCACCGCAGTCGGCGTGCTGATCGCATTCTGCCTGGCAGCTCCCTTTTTGGGAATCGCCAGCGGGTCCGGAATCCTCGGCGCAGTCATCATCGTGATCGGATTGCTGCAAGCCTGGCGCGCGATGGCGGTCAGCAAAGCGGTAATCGTGGGACCGTATTCCGTACAATCAAGTTAGCAAATGCAAGAATCACGCAGAGGCGCAAAGCATCGCAAAGAAAACCCTTGGCGGCCTTTGCGTCTTGGCGTCTTTGCGTGAATCCGGCTCAGGACTTTAGTTGATGTACTGCCCCCAATGCGATACACGCCTGCCAGACGACGCGCTCAGTTGCTCGTCGTGCGGCCAACTGCTTCACTCGGCTCGATTGCAGGAGCTTTCTAATCTTGCCAAGCTCGCCACCCAGTCGGGCGATCTCTCCGCGGCGCGCCAACATTGGCTCGAAACGCTCCAGTTATTGCCGAAAGAAACGGTGCAATACCGGACCATCGAGGGCCGCATTGGCGATCTCGATTCCCAGATCGTGGCGCACGAAGCCGCAACTTCACAGAAACGCGCCTGGGGAAAACGGTTGGGGAAGCTGAGCCCGCTCGGCGTCCTGCTGTGGAAATTCAAAACCATCGCCTTGCTGGTCGTGGCGAAGGGCAAGTTTATTCTGCTCGGTCTCACCAAGTTCAGCACGATCGCGACCATGCTCCTGTCCTTCGGCGTCTACTGGACCGCGTGGGGATGGATGTTCGCCGCCGGATTCGTGCTCTCGATCTACATTCATGAAATGGGTCACGTGGCAGCGCTGCGGCGCTTCGGAATCGCGGCTACCGCGCCGATGTTCATCCCCGGCTTCGGCGCGCTGATCTGGCAAAAAGAAGCGGCGAAAAATGCGGAGCAGGACGCGATTGTGGGACTCGCCGGCCCATTGTGGGGAACCGGCGCTGCGCTGTTCGCGCTCGCCGTGTTCTATGCAACCCATAGCCCGGTCTGGGGAGCGATCGCGCGCACCGGGGCGTGGATCAACCTGTTCAATCTTTCGCCCATCTGGTTTCTGGACGGCAGCCATGCGTTTCGCGCCCTGGCACGCCGCGAACGTGGAATCGTCGCCGGCGTGGCGGTCGCGATGTGGCTGGCTACGGACGTCGGGATGTTGCTGCTGGTGGCCGCGCTCGCCGGGTTCCGTATGTTCACCAAAGACGCCCCGGAACGGTCCAGCAATCTGATTCTGATGCAGTTCATAGGGTTGCTGGTGGTGCTGGGGCTGGTGGCAAGTATCGTCGTTAACGTCGTTAGAGTCTGAGGGTTAGCCTCAGAATGCGACTTTGAGTTGCGATTCGATCTCAATCCTCGCTAGAATCAAAGCGTTTCCAATCGCAGTCGTTCCAACTAAATGTGGAGGATGCATGTCTGTTGAGCAGAAGGTCAAGCAGATTATCGTCGAACAGCTTGGCGTCGATGAGGCGCAGGTCGATCCCACCGCCAGCTTCGTCGATGACCTCGGTGCAGACTCGCTGGACATCGTAGAGCTGGTGATGGCATTTGAGGAAGCTTTCGACCTCGACATCCCCGATGAAGACGCCGAAAAGATCCAGACGGTGAAGAACGCGATCGACTATATCGAGTCGAAAAAGAAGTCGTAAGGGCCTCCGCTTGAAACGTCGAGTCGTAGTTACCGGAGTCGGGTTGCTGACTTCGGTGGGAACCGGCACGGAACCGGTGTGGTCGGCTATCAAGAGCGGCGCCCACGGGATCGGCCCTATTACCGCGTTCGATGCCACGCGGTTCAGATGCCGCATCGCAGGCGAGGTGAAGAATTTCGATCCCGCCCTGTATATCGAGAAAAAAGAGATCAAAAAGATGGGCCGCTTCATCCAGTTCGCCATCGCGGCGGCGGAGTTTGCTCTCGAAGCATCCGGCTTCAAAGTCAATCCCGATGAGGCCGAGCGCACCGGCGTGTATATCGGCAGCGGCATCGGCGGATTTGAAGTCATCGAGCGCGAGCACAAAATCCTGCTGGAACAGGGGCCCGACCGCATGTCGCCCTTTTTCATTCCGGCCACCATCATCAATCTCGCATCGGGCTACGTGTCCATCCGCACCGGCGCGAAGGGCCCTAATTCCGCGACAGCGACGGCGTGCACCACCAGCGCACACTCCATTGGCGATTCATTCCGTATGATTCAGTACGGCGATGCCGACGTGATGATCTGCGGCGGAGCCGAAGCGTGCATCACGCCGCTCGCCGTAGGCGGATTCGCCGCGATGCGGGCTCTTTCGCAGCGCAATGACGATCCGGAGCGCGCCTCCCGTCCTTGGGACAAAATGCGCGACGGTTTTGTGATCGGCGAAGGCGCGGGCATCCTGATCCTCGAAGAACGGGAGCACGCGCAGCGGCGCGGCGCGCCGATTCTGGCGGAGATCGTCGGCTATGGCATGAGCGGCGACGCTTACCATATCACCTCGCCGTCCGAGGACGGCGATGGAGCCTACCGGGTGATGAAGAACGCCATTCACAACGCGGGAATCGCGCCGCATCAGATCGATTACATCAATGCTCACGGCACCTCCACCCCGCTGGGCGATCGCATCGAAACCACCGCTATCAAACGCGTCTTTGGCGAGCATGCGGCGAAAGTCGCGGTCAGCTCGACCAAATCGATGACCGGCCATCTGCTGGGCGGCTCGGGTGGCCTGGAAGCGGGGATTTCGGTGCTGGCGATCCGCGACCAGATCGCTCCGCCCACCATCAACTACGAGTGCCCCGATCCGGAGTGCGATCTGGACTATGTCCCCAACCACGCGCGTCCGATGAAGATCGATTACGCGCTGTCCAATTCGTTCGGCTTCGGCGGGACGAACGGATGCCTCATCTTTAAAAAACCATGAAGATCATTGTTGCGATCAAGCAAGTCCCGGTCCGCGATTCGCAGCTTCGCGTCGATGGGGCCGGCAAATGGATTCAGGAAGCCGACCTGAGCTTCGAAATTAATGAACCGGATGCCTACGCCCTGGAAGAAGCGCTCCAGTTGAAGGAGAAGCACGGCGGCGAAGTGATCGCGCTATGCGCCGGACCTGCGCGCGCCGGCCAAACCATCCGCGAAGCGCTGGCCAAAGGCGCCGATCGCGCCATCCACATCGAAGAAGAGAATCTCAATACGCTGGATACGTTGGGCGTCGCGAAACTCCTGGCTGCCGCGGCGAAAACAGAAAACCCGGACCTGTTCCTGACCGGACTTCAATCCGACGATCTGGGTTACGGACAAACCGGCGTCGTGGTGGCCGAGCTGCTGGGGTTGCCGCACTCGACCATCATCATGCAAGTGAATGTCGATGGATCGAACATTTCCGTAAAGCGCGAGCTGGAAGACGGCTGGTTCCAAAACATCGCCATGCCGCTGCCCGCGGTGCTGACCATCCAGAGCGGCATCAACAAGCTCCGCTACGCGACGCTGATGGGGATCAAGAAGGCCAAGACGAAAGAAATCAAACGCGTCACGGTCGCCGAGCTGGGCGGCGCTCCGGCATCGACTGCGGTGATCGAAAAGATTTACGTGCCGCACAAGACCAAGCAGGCTCAAATTTTCGAAGGCGATGCGAAAACGGCGGCAGCGAAGCTGGTCGAGAAACTGAAATTCGAAGTACGAGTGATCTGATCTGCGCCCCTCTGCGGACTCTGCGTTTCTGCGTGAGTCGGGCAGGGGAATCACGCAGAGACGCAGAGTACGCGGAGGGCCGCAGAAGGAAACGCAATGAGTGTACTAGTCATACTCGAACAACAAGGCGGCAAATGGCACCGCATGTCCTGGGAGACGCTCGCAGCCGGTCAGCAATTCGCCGCAGCGCTCGGTGTGCCCGTCGAAGCCGCGGTGATCGGGTCCGCGGCGCTCGCACAGGAAGCCGCGACGAAAAAGCTCGCCAAAGTGTACGCCGTCGAGCATGAACTTCTAAAGGACTATACGGCTGACGCCTACACGGCCGCCGCCGAAGCCCTCATCCGCAAAACCAATCCGACTCTGGTTCTGTTCCCACACACCTATCAGGTCCGCGATTTCGCTCCCAAGCTCGCCACGCGCTTCAACCAGGTACTGATCAGCGACGTTATTTCGGTACGGCTCGATTCCGGATCGCCTGTGTTTGTGCGCCTGCTGTTCCAGGGCAAACTGAACGGCGACGTGCGCGTTACCGGCAGCGGCCCCTGCTTCGCATCGCTCCAAGCCGGGGCATGGAGGGCCGATTCGCTCGAATCCGGTTCCTCGCCGGTAGAAGTATTCGCACCGTCGCTCGAAGCCGCGAAAATCCGTCAGAAGCCCGAAGCTCCCTTCCGGGAATCCGCGCGCGCGGTGGACCTGACGGCTGCCGAGTTCATCGTTTCCGTCGGCCGCGGAATCAAGGAAAAAGAAAACATCCCGGTGGTCGCAGAGCTTGCGAAAGTACTGGGCGCTGAGCTGGCCGCCTCGCGACCCATTTGCGACGCAGGCTGGCTGCCCATGGAGCGCCAAGTCGGCAGCTCTGGCCAGACCGTGGCGCCGAAGGTCTACATGGCCATCGGAATCTCCGGCGCGATCCAGCATCTGGTCGGCATGAAAGGCGCGAAGACCATCGTGGCGATTAACAAAGACGCCAACGCGCCTATCTTCGAAGTCGCCGACTACGGCATCATCGGCGATCTGTTCGAAGTCGTGCCGGCGCTGGTGGAAGAAGTCAAGAAAGCGAAAGCCTCATAGACTTGCCGAGGCGAGCTTAAGAGCAGATTGCGGGGCAGGCCCCGAAGTGCATAGCGAATCTCATTCATGACGTATGGTCGAGGATGATCTTCCATCCCTTGACAGTTTTCTGGAACAACAAAGTGTAGACACCGCCCGTGTCGCCGCCGGCTTCTTTGTCCCGTTCCAGCCTCCAGTGGCCGATCACATAAGCGTGCGTCAAATCGATCAAGTGGACTTCGACGTCGGAAAAAGTCAGGTGCCCCATGGACGCGCGCGTCGGATAGTGAGTCTGGTAGCGCACGCGAACTTCCTCCAGTCCGCGCGTGATTTTTTCGCCGACGAACACCGTTTTAGCGTCGTAACCGAGAAGGAATCCTTCGGTGTCGCCGCGGTTCCAATCGACGGCCTGGCGATCCAGGACGGCCTTAATCTGCGCCTCGGCTCCAGGCGTCTGCGCGCCGCAAATCGTCACAATCGCGAAACATACGAGTATTTTCGATATCATGGCAGTGATGGTCCAGCGGGATTCTGTATACACCCCGCCCGTTTCGCTCTCCAGGTTATCCGAAATCGAATCGGCATTGGGCGAAGCGATCCGCGGCAAGCCAGAAGTGTTGCGCCTGTCGCTGGCGTGTCTGCTGGCGCGCGGCCATCTGCTCATTGAAGACGTTCCTGGTGTCGGAAAAACCACGCTGGCCCAGGCCATGGCGCGATCGGTCCGTTCTAATTTTCACCGGCTTCAGTTCACCTCCGACATGTTACCGAGCGACGTGTTAGGCGTCACCATTTACAACGCCCACAGCCAGGAGTTCGAGTTCAAGCAGGGTCCCATTTTTACGAACTTTCTGCTGGCCGACGAAATCAATCGCGCCACGCCGAAGACGCAATCGGCGCTGCTCGAAGCCATGAACGAATTGCAGGTGACCATCGACGGGCGGTCCTGGGCGCTGTCGCAGCCGTTCATGGTGATCGCCACCCAGAATCCAGTGGAGCATCATGGAACCTACCCGCTGCCCGAATCGCAACTCGACCGCTTCCTGATGCGCATTCGCATCGGCTATCCGGATATGGCTGCGGAACGGGAAATTTTGCGTCAAAGCGCTCCGTCGCACGATCGTGTGCGGCCAGTGATTTCGGGAGAAGAACTAATCGCGTTGCAGGACGCCGTAGCGCAGATCGCCGTCGATGACGCCCTGGTGGATTACATGCTCGCGATTGTGGAACGGACGCGTTCGCATGAATCGCTGTCCATGGGTGTCAGCCCACGCGGCGCTCAAGCCTTGTATCGCTCGGCGCAAGCGCTAGCAGCGGTAGAAGGCCGCGACTACGTGACGCCCGACGATGTAAAACGTCTGGCCGTCCCAGTCTTCGCGCATCGCGTGATGGTGAATACGCGCATCGCAATCTCGCAGAGGTCCGCCGAAGTGGCCGAGAAAATCCTGGGTGAAATCCTCACGCTGGTGGACGTGCCACTATAACGAACGCTGACGGCCGTCAGTTGAGGCGCGACAGTCATGGAGCGCGTTCGCGACGATAAAGAAAAATGAAAACTGCAATCGTTGGCCTGCCGATGGTGGGCAAGACAAGTCTGTTCACGATCCTGACCGGAGTTCATGAATCCGCCCGCGTCGGAACCTTGGAAGCCCGCGTCGGCGTCACCAAAGTCCCCGACGGGCGTCTCGACCAGCTCGCGAAGATTTTCGCGCCGCCCAAGATTACCCATGCCACCGTCGAGTATCTCGACTTCCCGTCCATCTCCAAGGAATCCCTGCGCGATCCCAGCTATCTCGCCAGCCTGCGCGTGGTCGACGCCTTGGCCCACGTCATCCGCGTCTTTGAAAGCGACACCGTCCCGCACGAAAAAGGATCGGTCGACCCCATGCGCGACTTCGAAGACGTCGACATGGAGCTGATCCTCAGCGACCTGGTCGTCGTTGAAAAACGCATGGACCGCGTCGATCGCGACCGCAAGAAAACCCGCGCCCCGGAGCTCGACAAAGAATTCGAACTGCTGGTCCGCATCAAAGCCGAGCTCGAAGCCAATCACGCTATTCGCGGCCTGGAATTCACGCCCGAAGAAGAAAAGACCATCCGAGGCTTCCAGTTCCTCTCGCAAAAACCCATGCTGTGCGTCCTGAACCTGGGCGAAGAAGATGCCGCTCGTCTGCACGAAGTGGAAGGAAAATATCGCACCGGCCCCTTTAAAGATCGCCCCGGTACCGGAGTCACCGCCATCTGTGGCAAGATCGAAGCCGAACTCGCCGAACTGTCCCCGACCGAAGCCGCCGAATACATGTCGAGCTACGGCCTGAAAGATTCCGGCCTGGAACGTCTGATCTCCGCGACCTACGCTCTATTGGGTCTCATGAGTTTCCTGACGGCCGGCGAAACCGAAGTTCGCGCCTGGACCGTCCCCATCAACAGCACCGCTCAGAAAGCAGCAGGCGCCATCCACAGCGACTTCGAAAAGAAGTTTATTCGAGCGGAAGTCGTGAATTGGAAAAACCTGGTCGATTTAGATGGCTATCCGGGAGTAAAAGAAAAGGGCTTGTTGCGCCTCGAAGGCAAAGAATACATCGTCAAGGATGGCGACGTGTTGGTGATTCGGCATAGTTAACGTCACACGAATATGAGCGAAGATTGGTTTCGCAACAGGATCTGGGACGCGGCGATTGAGCGGCGCTTTAACGAAAAGCTGCATCGAGCTAGGAGGAAGGCGCAATACCTTCGCATCCAAGCGGGCATGTTAGCTCGGTCTAATCCAGAGGTCGCGCTCAAACTCCTGGATAGACATTTTTTGCTGGATGACAAATTCGATCATGCCCAAGCACACGTTGACCGCGCCACGGCCTTGTTGAGTTTGGGGCGCACGAATGACGCCATCGAATCGTTCAAGGCGGCCTTGGCGCGTGAAGTTGAGTTTCCCAACAGCCTGACGATGGCGTTTTTGGAGCTGCCATACATCATCGCTACGCACGGCGTGCGAGACAGATACAAGGATGCGATAGAGCTCTTGGGGAACCATCAGACCCGACTGATGTTCCCGGTCGATCATTTTCGTTGGAATGCGGCATGGGCCCTGATCGCGGCCGAGTGCGGGGAGGTCGCCGATGCGAGGGAACATGCTCAGAAGGCCCTGGCGGCTGCCAATCTTGAGCATTCTGGATTCCGCTTCCACGCCGGAGTAGGTTTGGTCACGGATCAGTACGACGGCGTCATCGAGTCTCTAAAACGGCTCTGTTCCTGAATGACTCGCTAATCACTAAAGCCGAAACCGAGCCGCGACCTAGCCGACGAGAGCGCCTGAAAAATGCGCTTCGCCGAAAAAGCGCGACGTGATCCATCGGATGGCACGTCAATCCCTCAGGGAAGACGAGCGAGGCGAAGCGGTCCCGCTGAACAACCTAATCTAAATTGAGCCGTGCATTGTGGCGCGCGCACTCGTGCGTGCCGCGTCGGCACTCATGCCGACGCCTGGTCCATTTCCCGCGAAAAGGCGTCGAGAGGAGTCTCGACGCGGCACGCACGAGTGCGCGCGCCACCAAAGTGAGTCACACCGCCTAACAAAATTCTTCACCCAATTCTCCCCACAACTTAGCATTTCAGAACTCTGGCCCCCATCCCCCACCCCCCTGAAAATACAACCGAGGAGATTGAGTGCTCTGCCATCAGAGAACCGATTCAACCGACCGCGGCGTTCTAGACTCAGCCGTGCGACGTTTGCGTGTGATGGTTGTTTTGCCGGTACATTCAACCGGACTCTTCGCCGTGAGGGTTAATTGAGCGGCTCTGGAGGCCTCCTAAATAGGAATGCGATGACCAATCCGAGCAACAGACACGTCCACGCGAACCAATCGCCGTACTTCGTGTATGGCGTAAGGTTCGATAGATACCGGTAAGTCACATCGGCCGCGAGCATCTGATATGGCGCGGAACGATAAACGATTCGGCCAGCCGGATCGACGGTCACGGTGATTCCGTCATTAGTTGCGCGAAGAATCCAGCGGCGGTTTTCGGCGGCGCGCATGCGGACCAGCGACAAATGTTGCTCCCGGGCCGAAGTGTGTCCAAAATATCCGTCATTCGACAGATTCACCAGCACCTCGGCGCCGCCGCGCGCGAATTCGCGGACCAGGTCGGGAAATGCGGATTCGTAGCAGATGAATGCGCCGAGTTTGTGCGAGCCGATGGGGAATTCGACCACTCGCTCGCCAGGCGCGAAATCGCCGGCTTCTTTAGTGATCCGATTCACCCAACCGAAAATGTCTGGCACGAATTCGCCGAAGGGGACCAAGTGGATCTTGTCGTAACGATCGAGCAGGCGTCCGTCGGGATCGAAGAGGAATCCAGAATTGAGCGGCGCGCGCTGAGGATTGTAGGCGACTCCGCCGAAAAGAAAATAAGCGTGCTCGCTGCGCGCGATCGATTCGACAAAGACGCGGAATGCAGGGTCGCTCGGATAAAACGGCGCCGGCACTTCAGGCCAGATGATGAGCGGTACGCCGGGCGAGTGCGAAAGAATCGTCAGGTCGCGCTCCACGCGGGCAAGCGAGGCTTGGGTCCAATCGAGTTCCGTATCGACGTTGGGCTGGACCAGAAGAGCGTGCTCGGGTCCTTTCTCAGATGCTGGCGCAGCAGGCAGGATCAGCAGGAGCGGCAATACGAAGAGCCACGTCAGTTCGCGACGCGGGCGGCGCAGGATCACCAGAGCGACCGCGCACGCGAGCATCGCAAAGATGAACGATAGTCCGTAGACGCCTAGAATCGGCGCAATACGCATCGGCACCGGCATGTCGATTCCTGCGTTCCCCAGTTGCAGCCAGGTGAAGCCGAGCAGGCCGTGCGTCCGCTCGAGTCCCGTCCACAGCGCGGCGACCGTGGGGATCGCCCACCACCGCTTCATCAGAAATCCGGCGAGCGTGGCGAAAATCGCCATGTGTAGGCCTTTGAGGACCGCGAACAGCGTGAAGGTGCCCCAGCCGCCCCATCGTCCCAGGCCGCCGTGGACTTCGAGGACGAATTGGATCCAGTAGCACACGCCGAACCAGAACACGAATCCTGCGAGCCATCCATTCAGGAAACGGCGCTTCCAGGCCGATTCTCGCGCACATGCAATGAGCAGCGGAGTCAACGCGATCGGCGCGAGCCAAGTCAGATTAAAGCGCGGAAAAATCGCGATCAGAAGCAGCGCCGACGCCAGAGAGTAGATCACGAATGAGCAGCTTGGTCGATGACCAGATCGGCCATGTAGGAACTACGCACCAGCGGCCCGCTGAACACCATCTTGAATCCGATGGAGAGACCGTAGTCGCGATACGCGTTGAACCGCTCGGGCGTGACGTATTCGGCGACGCGAAGATTGCGGCGCGTGGGCCGCAAGTATTGGCCGAGCGTGGCCACATCGACGTCAGCGTCGCGAAGATCGCGGAGCAGCGCTTCGACTTCGTGCGGCTGTTCGCCCAACCCAACCATCGCGCCCGACTTCGTGAGCGATTCCGGACGATAGCGTTTGGCGAACCGCAGCACGTCAAGCGACTGGCGATAGTTCGCTTGCGGCCGAACCTGTTTATACAACCTCCCGATTGTCTCCATGTTGTGATTGAACACGTGCGGGCCGGCGTCCAGAACGCGCGCGACCGCATCCAGATCGCCACAAAAATCGGGCGTCAGGACTTCGACACGGGCTTCGGGCAAGGCTCTTTTCACTTCACGCACGGTCTCCGCAAAGTGTCGCGACCCACCGTCGTCCAGATCGTCGCGATTCACGCTGGTGATTACGACGTAACGCAACTGCATGGACGCGGCCATGCGGGCGACGTTGGCAGGCTCGTCAGGATCGAGTGAACCTGGATGCCGCGCCTTCGGTACCGAACAGAATCCACAGCCGCGCGTGCACAGATTGCCCAGAATCATGAACGTCGCCGCGCCGCGGTTGAAACACTCGTGCATGTTGGGGCAGCGCGCGGATTCGCACACGGTATGCAAATTGAGCCGGCGCAGCTCCGTTTTCAGCGTGTGGACCGATTCGAAGTGCGTGCGATGCTTGCGCAGCCATTCGGGCAGGCGCGGCTGGGGAGTTTCGAGCTGAACGAATGCGTCCATCTACAACGTTCGCTTGATGGCCTGATCGCCAGGAAATCCGGCAGCCGTTAGATCCGCCTTAGTCTTGCTGACGCTGCTCTCCGGCATCGGACCGACTAAAACGCGAACCAATCCAGGCTTATCCGGGACCACGGCGGTGATGGCATTAAACCCCTTCTTCTTGAGGACGTCGGCGTAGACTTCCGCCTCATGTTGTGAGGTCGCGGTAAGTTGCAAATAAGTTTGGCCGGTCGCCGGTTGTTCGGCGCGCTCGACGCGAGGGGGCGGAGCTTTTGTCGCCGGCTCGAATTTCTTGAACGGTCCAGGCTTGACCGGTTCAGGCTTCGCCTGTTCAACTTTGGCGGGCTGCTGCTTGGGAGGATCCGGCTGTTTCTTAGTCTCGGGCACCTGAGGCTTGGTTTCCACCGGGGGCTGGACCTTGGGTTCCGCAGCCGGAACGGGCGATTCGATGACGATCGGTTTCGGTTCTTTCCGCGTCGCGACCACTTCGGCGGGAGCCAGCGGTCCCGAGTTCCTGCCCACGATATATCCCATGGTAAAGAACACGCCGAGCAGAACCACCACGATGAAAAATACACTCAGGAGCTGCCGATTCCCCAGAATCAGCTCAAACTCTCCGTCTTCGTTCTTGGGCATATTAGGACGGTTCGGGACCTGCCAACTTCTTCAAAACTTGGCTTACAGAAGCCAGTATATCCATCGGCAGGGGGAACACGACAGTGGTGTTCTTTTCCGACCCGATCTCGACCAGTGTTTGCAAATATCGCAACTGAATGGCGGCGGGCTGGCGGGCCAGCGTTTCCGCGGCTTTTTCCAGGTTCGCCGCAGCGCCGGCTTCGCCTTCGGCATGAATGATTTTCGCGCGGCGCTCGCGCTCGGCTTCGGCCTGGCGGCCGATGGCGCGGATCATCTGATCGGGCAGGTCCACCTGTTTCACCTCGACCAGCGCGACCTTCACGCCCCACGGTCCGGTGTGCTGATCGAGCGCTGCCTGCAGCTTCACGTTGAGCTTTTCGCGCTGGCTGAGCAGATCGTCCAGCTCGACTTCACCCAGCACGCTGCGCAGAGTCGTCTGCGAAAGCTGCGACGTCGCATAGAGGTAGTTGGCAACCTCGATCACCGCTTTGGTGGGGTCGATGATGCGGAAATAGATTACCGCGTTGACCTTGACGGTGACGTTGTCGCGAGTGACCACGTCCTGCGCAGGAACTTCCAGGGCTTCGGTGCGGAGTGACAAGCGCACCATTCTATCGATGGGCCGGAAGACCAGGATCACACCGGGTCCCTTAGGGGGACGAATCCTGCCGATGCGAAAAATCACGCCGCGTTCGTATTCGGCGAGGATTTTGATGCTGGACAGCAGGTAGATCACGATGATGATCACGAAAATGGGCAGCACAGACAGGTCGGGCATGGGTTGCTCCTGGCCCTCTACTGTACCTTAGTCGCACCGTAGGGAGATCATCGGGTCCACCTTCGATGCCCGGCGGGCGGGGAGCGCGGCGGCAGTCAACGAGACCACTGCGAGGACGAAGATCGCCGCACCGATCGTGATCGGATCGCTGGGCGTCAAGCCGAACAACATCGACCGCACGAATCGCGTCATGGCGAATGCCAACGGAATGCCAATGGCGAATCCCGCAATCAGCAGCGCGACCGATTCCCGGAGGATCATCCATTGCACTCCCGCACGCGAAGCGCCGAGCGCGATGCGGATGCCGATCTCCCGCGTTCTACGTGCCACGCGGTACGCCTGGACACCGTAGAGACCGATTCCCGCGACCAGTAGCGCGAGCAATCCGAAGCCGGTGGAAACCTGCGCGAGCATACGCTCTGGCGTCAGCGACGTGTCGATCAGGTTGGAGAAGGGCGACACCCCGCGCAAAGTCAGGCGCGGGTCCACCTCGCGCGCCGTGTCGCGAAGAAGAGCTGCGACGCCGGAAAGATCGCCTGACGCCCGGATCGCGATGACCATTCCCGTATCCTGGTGAATCTGCCGGAACGGGCGGTAGAAAATCGCCGTCGGCTTTTCGCGAAGATTGAAATACTTGGTATCCCTCACGACGCCGACAATTTCGATGTCATGGCTCGACTTGGGGCCCCCGAGTCCGAAATATTTCCCGATCGCGTCGCCGCCGAAAAATTTCCGGGCGAAAGCATCATTGACGATGGCGACTTTCGGCGCGTTTGAATCGTCGCGATCGTCGAAGTCACGCCCAGCCAGAATCGCCGTGCCCATGGAAGAGAAGAATACAGGCGAGACGCGAAGCTCGACCGAACCCCGATCCTGGTTGGCCTGTGGGACGCGGCCTTCGGCTTCGACGTCCGACGTGATTCCATCGCCGACCATCAATGAGAAATTGCTGTACCCGGCGTTGCGAACCTGCGGCAGCGCCGCAAGGCGTGTGCGGAGCCGTTCGAAGCGCTCGAGCGCCTGCGCGCCCGAATATTCACGCGGCGGTCCCACGATGCCGACCAGCACATGATCGCGCGAGAATCCAGCGTCCAACGTGCGCAGGTTGAGCAGCGTGCGCAGGAACCAGCCCGCGCCGACCACCAGCAGCGTACACATCGCCACTTCCGCGACGATCAGGATTCGTCCACCCAGCGCGCGCCGTGCGGAGCCGCTACGCGTCGCGCGAATCGCTGGCGCGAGTCCGGCGAGCAGGCAGACGCCGAGCGTGGCCGCGGTCATGAACAGCAGTAGACGAGCATCGACACGGAACGACAGATTGGTGAGCGCCGGCGAGGATTCGGGAAGAAATCGCAACAGCGTGACGCTGAGCCACCGCGCCAGCAAAAATGCGACGCAAGCTCCGGCCAACGACAGCACCAACGTTTCGGTCAACAACTGCCGGATGAGCCGCACGCGTCCTGCGCCAATGGCCTGACGAATGGAAAGCTCCCGCTCGCGAGACGTGCCGCGCGACAGCAGCAGATTGGCCAGACTCGCGCAGGCGATCAACAAAACGATGACGGCAATGCATTGGATCACCATCAGCGGCTTGCCGTAGCGCTCGCGCAGATAGGAGATTCCCGCCGCCGCTGGTTCGGACTCGATGCGCTGCGCCAGAAACTTCGCGAGCTGCTGCGGATGATCGAAGCGCGACTGCGGAACGAGTTCCTGCTGAAACTGCGCCTGGAGCGCGTTGACTTCATCCAGCGCCTGTTTTTCCGATGCGCCCGGCGCCAGCCGCGCGATCACGTCGAGCCAGCTCCAGTTCGCGCTCCGCTGCGGAGAATTCGCGGGTACTATCTGCTCGATGGGAATCCATACGTCGGCGGGGCGATCGAGAAGCGTGCCGCGGAAGCGCACATCGGCGACACCGACGACAGTGTAATCGCGATCTCTCGCGCGAAAACGCGCACCGATGGCCGACGAATGGTAGTGCGCCTGCGCGAAGGAATCGCTGATCACCGCGACCGGTTCGGAAGCATCGCGAAACATTCGTCCCTGCGAAGCCGAGACGCCCAGTACCTCGAAATACTCTGCGGAGACGGCTTCGACCAACGCGGGCACGCTCTCGCCTTGTTCGAGAATCGAATCGCCGCGCGGACCGACCGCGATCGCGCCGGAATACAGATGGGCGTGTTTGCGGATCAGGTCGAACAGCGGATAAGAAAAACTCGTGGTCTGATCGGGCGGGATATTCACGCGCAGACGGACCAGGCGGTTCGGCTCGCGCACTGGCATGGATCGCAGCAGTAACGCGTCGAGCAGGCTGAACAGCGCGGTGTTGGCTCCAATCCCCAGGGCTAAGGAAACGATCGCGGTGGCCGCGAACACAGGATTGCGGCGGAACGTCCTCAGGGCATAACGGATGTCTTGCAACGTGGTTTCGAGCCAGATGAGCACATCGCGGTCGCGGGTGCGCTCCTGGAGCAGAGTGCGGTTACCGAAACGGCTTGCAGCTTCGCGGCGGGCGTCCTCGGGTGGCACGCCTTGAGCGATCAGATCGGCGGTGCGCTGTTCGATGTGGAATTGCAGTTCGGCGTCCAGATCGTCGTCAAGACGTTTCGGTCGAACAGTTGCGATCAGCCGATTCAGCCACGACCTCATACAAACCTCAGGACGGACGTGACGGCAGCGGTCAGGCTCGCCCATTGTTTTTCTTCTGCGGCGAGCTGGCGCCGGCCGGCGGCGGTAATCTCGTAGAATTTCGCCTTGCGGTTGTTTTCGGAAAGACCCCATTCGGCGCGGATCCAGCCTTCCTGCTCGATACGATGCAGGGCGGGATAGAGCGAGCCTTCTTCGACTCGCAGGGCTTCATTCGATACCTGCTGGATGTGGACGGCGATCCCGTAGCCGTGCTGCGGACCTCGCGTCAGAGTTTTCAGAATGAGAAGGTCGAGTGTGCCTTGCAGCACGTCGGGGTTGGCTTTTCCCATGCGACTCCTAGACGTCTAGGAGAAGAATACACAATCCGATTGCGCCGGTCAAGGGTTATTCTCGTGGCGCGCGCACTCGTGCGTGCCGTGTCGAGACTTTCTCGACACCTGTTCGCCTGTAAGACCAGGAGGCGTCGACACAAGTGTCGACGCGGCACGCACGAGTGCGTGCGCCACAGCTATTTGCTGAGAAGAGCTTCGTTCAGGCCGCTCACCATCGCAAGCAGTGCCGGACCCGGTCCGTTGCTCAACACGATCACGCAGGAGTCTTGTGCGGGATAGCGATTGATAGAGGTGACGAATCCGTTCACGCCGCCATTGTGCGAAATGGTTTTGTCCGCGCCGGCGCCTTTCACGAACCAGCCATAGGCGTAGTTGTCGAGAAAGGGCGTGAACATCTTGTCGCGCCACTGCTGAGTCAGGACCTTGTCGGTGTACAGCGCGCGGTCCCAGCGGTACAGATCCTCGACCGTGGAATACAGCGATCCCGCCGAATAAGGGATCGACATATCGATGTATTCAGCGTTGCGGATTTTGCCGTCTTTGCCGCGCTCATAGCCGGACGCGCGATGTTTGATGATGGCCGTGTCGTGATCATAGCCCGTCGCCTGCATGTCTAGCGGATCGAAAACGTGTTTCTTGAGGTAATCCTCGTACTTCTCACCCGAAACCTTTTCGACGATGACACCAAGCACCTCGTATCCGGAATTGGAGTATTTGAATTTCGATCCAGGCGGGAAATCGAGCGGCCGATCCTTGAAGCGGGCAACCAACTCCACGGGCGTGACCGTCTCACGCATGGTTTTCTGATAGTCGGAGAACCCGGTGAAGTTCGGGATTCCAGAAGTGTGGGTCAACAGGTGATGGATGGTGATATCCTGCCATGCCGCGGGCGAATCGGCGACGTATTTTGAAATTTTGTCGTCGACGCTCAGCTTGCCTTGGGACGCGAGCTGCAGAATCGCCGTCGCGGTGAACTGTTTAGTGATGGAGCCGAGGCGGAATTTCGTATCGGGCGCGTTGGGCACGTCGAGCTCGATGTTCGCCATCCCGTAGCCTTTCTTCAGCACCACGTTTCCGCCCTTGGCGGCCAGCACGGAGCCCATGAAGTCGTTCTGTTTCGCGATGGAGTCGGCTTTGGAGACGAGGTCCTGTGCGTGCACCAGAGCCAGGGACAGGAGTGCAACAGCGGTTCGCATGAATAAAGGATACACTGCTACATTGCCTCCGATATCTCCAAACTCACCCCCCAAAACGCCGTCCAACCCGGAACGCGAATTGACTCCGAAAGCGATCCTGCTGGGCCTGCTTCTGGCCTTTGTTTTCGGGGCCGCGAACGCTTATCTGGGAATGAAAGCGGGCCAGACCGTGGCCGCGACGATTCCGGCAGCGGTGATTGCGATGACGGTGTTCCGCATTCCGGCGCTGCGCGGCGGGCTGCTCGAAATGAACATCGCGCGCACGGCGGGCTCGGTGGGCGAAGCGCTGGTCAGCGGAGCCATTTTTGTCATTCCGTCCTTTCTGATGGTCGAAATGGACGGACATCCGCTGTGGGCCAATCTTCGCCAGCATTACTGGCAGGCATCGATGCTGCTGGTGACGGGCGGGATGCTGGGAGTGCTGTTCACTGTTCTGATCCGCCGTCCGCTGTTCGCGGACAAATCGCTGCCGTGGCCTGAAAGTGTCGCGAGCGTGGAAGTGCTCCGCGCCGGCGTAAATGAGGGACACAGTAACGCTTCGCGCCTGATCTTCGGGTCGATGGCGTTCGGCGGACTGATTCAGGTTTTGAAGGACAGCAAAGGATTGCAGGTCTTTCAGGATTCGCTTTCCGGATTTCTGCCGTTCCCCCGATCCTCGATTCAATATGCTCCCAATGCCGCTCCGGTCCAACATGGCGGAGGCATTTCGTGGTCGACGCCGGGACTATCTCCGGCGCTGATCGGGATCGGTTACATCATCGGGCCAAAGCTTTCATCGGTGACTCTTGGGGGCGGATTGATGGCGTGGTGGATCATGATTCCGCTGATCCAGTTTTTTGATCCATCGCACGCGGGCGCCGAAGACGCCCTGGCGGTGTGGCGGAACATCGTACGGCCGATCGCGGTGGGAGCGATGCTGGTTTCCGCGGCGTATACGTTGTTTTCCATGCGCGAGTCGCTGATGGAATCAGTGCGTGGAGCATTTAAGAGTGGCGCGGCCTCTGTCGATTTGGAAACGCGCGAGCGGGATCTTCCGCTGCGCGGCGTCATCGCCGGAATTTTTGTATTGTTGGTCCCCATCGTTTCCATCTACTACGCGTTTACGCACGGTTGGGCGGCGGCGATCGGCGCGGCGATCGTCATGACCGTCAGCGGATTTTTTCTCACCGCGGTGGGCGGATACCTAGTGGGGTTGGTGGGAGTCTCCAATCAGCCGCTTTCGGGATTGACATTGGGCGCGCTGATTCTGGCGGCGCTGCTGATGGTGACCATCGGGGTGACGGGCGCTCCCGGCGTCGCCGCGGTGTTAGGCGTTGCTGCGGTGGTCTCGATTGCGGCGTCGGTTTCGGGATCGTTGATTCAGGATTTGAAGGCGGGCCACCTGCTCGGCGGAACGCCGTGGAAAATGCAACTGGTGGAAATGCTCGCGGTGGCTTTGTTGGCTCTGTTTCTGATGCTGCCGATCATTGCATTGCATGAAGCGAACCTGGCGACCGGAGGCATCGGTGGGCGCGCGCTTCCGGCGCCGCAAGCTGGATTGATGGCGCAACTTGCGAAGGGAATCGTCGGCGGACAGATGGCGTGGGGACTCTTGGGAATCGGGCTGGCGCTGGGGGTGGTGTTCATCCTGTGCGGAGCTCGCGCGCCCATGCTGCTCGCAGTGGGGATGTATCTTCCGTTCGATACATCGTCGGCGATTTTTGTGGGCGGGATACTCAAGTGGATGGCGGACCGTGTCATGGCCCGCAGGACGCCGGAAGAGAAACAACAGGCCGAGGACAAGGGGACATTTATCGCTTCGGGGCTGATCGCGGGGGAGGCGATCGTGGGTATTCTGCTCGCCGCGACGTTTCTGGGCGGGGTACCCTCGATCACGAGGTTGCTGGCCGGCGCCGACGAGTTTTCGTGGCTGGCGACCGCGGGCGGATGGCTGTCGCTGGCGGTGTTTTTGAGTATTGGATATACGTTAGTGCGGATGCCGACGCGGGGTTAAGGTTTTTTCGGATTCACGCAAAGACGCCAAGGCGCAAAGATCTCCTCAATCGATCGCATTGAGCCGGCGGCCGAGGCGTGTCCACTTTCTCGCCTTCAGGCGCTCTAGTTCCGTGCGCGCCTCCTCAAGCTGTTTGGACAGTGCCGCTACCGCCTGCCAGGCTTCCGTCTCGGATGCTTTCGCAAGATTGAATGCGGAGATCGCGTCGTTCTTTTCGCCCTCGAGTTGGACCGCCCATTCGGTTCGTTCTTTCCACTCGGCTTCCACTTTGTGAGTCCACGCGATGCGCTGTTCGGTTTCGCGAAGCCACTGGTCGTGCGCCAAAAGGTGATGCGCGATGTGGCGCTCATATTCCGCGGTGATGGCTTTGAGGTCGTGGATTTTACGCGCAGCCAACCGGCAGGCCTCGCGATATTTCAGGGCGAGTTCACCTGGGGGTGGACGAAAATTGCCTTTGCGAGCCGCGATGGGAAGGGACCAGGTCTCGGAATGTTCGATACCGAACTCGGGATAACTTTCGGCCGCGAAGTGTGCGGCATCGAACCCGGCTTCGGCGAGAATCGCGCGCAGGGAATCTTCCGTGAACACACGCAACTCCAGCGTCGATCCATGGCCGCCGTGAAACGTAAGATTCTCGAACGTTTCGATCGAGCCATCACGGCGGCGATTCACCAGAATCGTGCGGCCACCCAGTTCGGCGAGCGTGTACTGGTGGAGTTGAGGAAAATGCTCCGCAGTCTGGCAGCCCAGTCTGTAAGGCGTGGTCAATAGCAGCAGGCCATCGCGCTTCAACATGCCGTGAAGGGTGGCGAAAGCGCGTTCGACGGGCGGGGGGACATGCTCCATCACCTCGCTCGACAGAATGAAATCGTAGCGCTCGCGATCGCGTTCGTCAGGATGGGTGACATCGAATCGCGGCGCCTGGTGATAGAACGTGTTGGTGTAGTCGAATTTTTCGGTGAGGCGATTGGCGAGCCCCGGAGCGTCGCTCATACCGATGCCGCGGATTCCCTTAAGCACTGGAAATTCGGGAAGCGCCATCAGGACGCCGAACATTTCCTGCGAAAGAAGCGCGATCAGGGCGCGCAAACGCACCGTGGATCCGCACTCGGCACAATTTTCAAGTTCGCGTCCGAGTTCGGCCGGACGCTCGCACAGCGTGCCGCAGACGTTACAGGTGAACTGCATCCTTGGATATCGTAACAGTGGAATATGATGGACAATTCGGCATCACCGCTCCACAACACCACTGGTAGTGTTAATGGACGACGGTTTTCGCGCGATGCTCTTTGTACGCTGCGCGCACCGACTGAATCTGCTTCACGTGATTCTCAATGTGCTCTGCGTAGATCCGAAGCATGTCCTTCAGGCTGAGCGGTCCGCGCTTGGTGTGGGTGCCCTGGCGCGCGAACGCCGTCTCAGGCTGATTCTTCAACAGGTCGAAATTCGCGGAGCGCAGGACGCGGAAGATTTCCAGAGCCTGGGAAATCTTTCGCTTGTCGTAGTCGAGTTTCGAGGCCCAGGCCTCCTGGTCCCAGGCAGCCAACGTGGGATTGTCTTCGGCAATAAGCTGCCGGAAACGCATCACGCCGACTGCTTCAGTATCGGCCAGGTGGCAGACCAACTGGCGCACGCTCCACTTGCCGTCGGGTTTGAAATCGAGTTCGGGTCCGGCCGCTCCCGTGGTGGCCATGGCGAGCAGTTCCGCGCCGCGGCGGAATCGCTCCAACAAATCTGCTAGTTCGCTCATGAATTTAATAGTAGTCCGCGCAGCTCATGTAGTAGCCGCACTGTTCGCAAAGCAGCTTGCATTTTCGCTCGGTGAGACGCCGGCTGCAGACGGGACAGAATAAGATCGGCTCGCGATCGTCACTCGCCGCTTGTTGTTCGACCGGCTGTTCCACGCGACCATTATAATAAGTGCAGCGATGTTACCAAAGAAGCTTCTGACCGCGCTCACAATCGCGAGCCTGTGCGCGGCTCAAACGCGCCGCGAATCCGATCATCCGGTCCGGCAAGCCGTTCGCGGAGTGCATGGCGCGGTGGCCGCCGGAAGCGAGTACGCGACCGAGGCGGGCATGCGCACCTACTATCGGGGCGGGAACGCGGTGGACGCGGGCGTCACGGCGATGTTCGCGGCTTCGGTCACCGAGCTTTCGCATTTCGGTATGGGCGGCGAAGCGCCGATTCTGATCCGCACGAAGGCGGGAAAAGTATTTGCGATCGCGGGCGTGGGGACCATGCCGAAGCTGGCCAACGCGGATATGTTTCGCACGCGGCCGCTGAAGATCGGCGAGATTCTGGAGACGGAACCGGGCGGCCTGAAAGGGATGGTTCCGGTGGCCGGGATCATGCCGGCGCTGGTGCCGGGCATGGTGGATGCGGGACTGGTCGCGCTGCGGGAATTCGGGACCAAGCCGTTCAGCGAGATCATCGCGCCGGCGATCGAACTGGCGGAGGGATTCGCGTTAGATGAAATGCGCGCGCAGAGTATTGCCGCGAGCCGTCGCTTTTTCGATCTGTGGCCGACGTCCAAAGCCCATTTTCTTCCGAACGGGCAGAGTCCGCGTGTCGGCGAAATTTTCCGGCAGCCGGATCTGGAGCACACGCTGCGATCCATGGCGGAAGCCGAGAAGAAAGCTTTGGCGGCTGGCGCGACCCGGCAAGCCGCGATCGATGCGGTTCGCGATTATTTTTACCGCGGTGAGGTAGCCCGCAAAATCGATGCGTTCATGAAAGCCAATGGCGGCCTGCTGCGCTACGAAGACATGGCTGCGTTCAAGCTGGAGCCGGAGGAGCCGGTCTCGACGACCTATCGCGGATACAAAGTATACAAACCCGGATTCTGGAGCCAGGGGCCCTCCATGATCGAAACGCTGAACATCATGGAAGGATTCGATCCCCGCAACGCGCCGCTGAATTCCGCCGAATACATCCACCGGCTGGCGGAGGCGCTGAAGCTGGCTTACGCGGATCGCGATACCTACTATGGCGATCCGAAGTTCAGCAAGATTCCCGCGGACATCCTGCTTTCGAAAGAGTACGGGAGCGAGCGGCGTAAATCGATCACCGAGAAAGCTTCCCAGGAGTTTCTGCCGGGCAAGATTCGCGGCAAGACCGGAAAACATCCGGCGGATGCGGAAGTCGCGCAAGTGGTGAAGATCGACGATATTCTGATGGCGCATGACACCACCTGCGTCGACGCGATCGATCATGACGGCATGGTGTTCAGCGCGACGCCTTCAGGTGCATGGCTCCCGAGCGTGATCGCGGGCGACACCGGCATTCCGCTGACCGAGCGCGCGCAAAGTTTCGTGCTGATCCCGGGCCATCCGAACGAGCTCGCGGGCGGGAAGCGGCCGCGCGTGACGTTGAGTCCGACGCTGGTGACCTATGGCGACGGGCGGCCCTTCCTGGCGCTCTCGACACCCGGCGGCGACAACCAGGATCAGGCGCTGATCCAGATCATGTTCGACGCGATGGAGTTCAACCTGAACGCTCAGAATGCAGTGGAGGCGCCGAGGTTCCAGACCCGCCACCTGATTTCGAGCTTCGATAATCACGCGTGGAATCGCGGGGATTTAATTCTCGACGAACGAATTCCGCCGGTGACGGTCGCGGACCTGGCCGAGCGCGGGCATCATGTGAGCACGCAGTCGCGCTGGAACAACGGAGCGGCGCCGGTGATCATCAAAGTGCTGCCCAACGGTGTGATCGAGGCCGGCGCGGATCCGTACTACAACCGGTCGGCGCATGCCTGGTGAACCTGAATCTCTTTGATGAACAGCCTTCGTTTGACCGGACGCGACTCTCGCGGCGGCTGCAGGAGTTGGCTGGCGACCGGATCTTCATTGGCACTAGTTCCTGGAAATACGAAGGCTGGCTCGACCAGATTTATACACGCGACCGCTACGTCTCACGCGGAAAATTCTCCAAGAAGCGTTTCGAAGCCGAATGCCTGGCGGAGTACGCCGAGATTTTTCCCGTCGTTTGCGGTGACTTTTCTTTCTATCAGTTTCCTTCTCCCGAGTTCTGGCAGAAACTGTTCGCGTCTGCGCCGGCGTCGCTGAAATTTGCATTGAAAGTGCCCGAAGAGGTCACCTGCGAAGTGTTTCCGAAACATCCTCGCTATGGGCCGCGCGCGGGATTGGTGAACGAAGCGTTTCTCAATGCTGAGGCGCTGCGCGGGTTGTTTCTCGATCTGCTAACGCCCTATGCAGGTCGGATATCGGCGTTGATATTCGAGTTCGGGCAGAGGAGCACGCTGCCCATCGAGTTCATCGACTCCCTTGCCACGTTTCTCGATCGGCTTCCTGCGACGTTCCGCTACTCGGTGGAAGTCCGCAACAGTGAGTTTCTGGCGCCGCGCTATTTCGACACGCTGCAAGCGCACGGCGTCGCGCACGTGTTCAATTCGTGGACGCGTATGCCGCCGCTGCAGGAACAAATGGCGATCCCTGGAGTATTCACCGCGGATTTCAGCGTGGTGCGCGCGCTGCTGCGGCCGGGCCGCGCCTATGAAGACGCAGTGCGCATGTTCACACCTTACGATCAGGTGCGCGACGAAAATGACGAAGCTCGTGAAGCGTTGCGCGCTTTGATTCGTAGGATGCGCGAGGAACGCAAGGCGGCCTACATTTTCGTGAACAATCGGCTGGAAGGGAATGCGCCGGCGACCATCGAAGCCGTCACATGAAACTTCCGGTCGACGACCAGCTGCCGCAGATTTTGCAAACGCTGCGCCAATCCAAGAGCGTCGTGATCGAAGCCCCGCCCGGCGCTGGCAAGACGACGCGCGTACCGCCCGCCCTGCTCGAGTTCGGCGACGTGCTGATACTCGAGCCGCGGCGTCTTGCCGCGAGAATGGCCGCGCGCCGCGTGGCATCCGAACTGGGCGAGCGCGTCGGCGAAACCGTGGGCTATCAGGTGCGATTCGAAGACGTCACCGGACCGCGAACGCGTCTTCGATTCCTCACCGAAGGCGTCCTGACGCGCCGGTTGCTCTCCGATCCGAAGCTGCGTGGGACGTCGGTTGTGGTGCTGGACGAATTTCACGAACGGCATCTCGACACGGATCTGGCGCTGGCGCTGGTGAAGCGGCTCGACGTGCGCGTGGTGGTCATGTCCGCGACGCTCGATGCAGCGCCAATCGCAAAGTTTCTGGGAGATTGTCCCATTCTGCGGTCGGAAGGCAGGTTGTTCCCGCTGCGCGTCGACTACACGCCGCATTCGGCAGCACCGCTCGAACAGCAAGTCGCGAATGCTCTAGAGCGGCTGACGAAAGAAGGGCTCGACGGCGACGTGCTGGTATTTCTACCGGGGGCCGCGGAAATCCGGCGCGCGGCGCGAGCGATCGAGCGATTCGGGTTGCTGGTTCTGCCTCTGTATGGCGATCTTTCGCCAACCGAGCAGGATCGCGCCGTCATGCCGGCCGATCGGCGCAAGGTGATTCTTTCGACCAACGTCGCGGAAAGCTCGATCACGGTGGAAGGCGTCACGGCCGTGATCGACAGCGGGTTGGCGCGGGTCGCGGTCGACTCGCCGTGGACGGGCGTGCCTTCGCTGAACGTTCAGCGCATCAGCCAGGCGTCGGCCACACAGCGCGCGGGCCGCGCAGGACGCACCGCGCCGGGTCGAGTGATCCGGTTGTACACCGCCGAAGATTTTCATCGCAGGCCGGTGGCGGATCCGCCGGAGATTCGCCGCCGCGAGCTGTCGCAAATCGTTCTGCAACTCCGAGCGATGAAGGTATCCTCGATCGAATGGCTGGAACCGCCTCCGGACGCCGCGCTTTCAGCCGCGAATGCATTGCTCGACCGGTTGTGCGTCACACCGGACATGGCCGCGCTGCCGCTTCCCCCGCGGCTCGCGAAATTGGTCTCCGAGGGCGCGCGGCTGGGTGTGCCCGAAAAGGGTTGTGCTGCCGCAGCAGTGTTGAGCACGGGCGAGCGCGGGTCATCTGATCTCTTGACACTGGCGGAATCCGAATGGCAACTGCAAACCAAACGCGTGTACGATCAGCTTCGCCGCCTGGTTCCCGGGCGCGACCGCGCGGGCGACGCCGAGTTGCTCCGGTCAGTGCTCGCCGGGTTTCCCGATCGTGTCGCACGGCATCGGCGCGATGGCGAGTTACTGTTGTCGTCAGGCGGATCGGCGAAGTTTCCAGGGTGCCGGTATGAATTCTTGATCGCAGTCGATATTGAGGAGCGCCGCGAGCATGGGATGCCGCTGGTCCGCCTGGCTGCGCCGATCGAGCCGGAGTGGCTGCTGGACGGCGCCGTCGCAAGGACCACCATCGAATGGAATCGCGCAGCGGAACGCGTCGAGCAGGTCTCGGCGTTGATGTACGACCAGCTGGTGATCGAGGAGACTCGCGCGCCTGCGCCGGATTCCGAAGAAGCCTCGGCACTGCTCGCGGAGAAGGCCCTGGAAACCGACATCGGACGTTTTGCCGATCGCGACGAATTGGATCAGCTTCGCGCTCGCGCGGTGTTCGGCGGGATCGAGTTGGATGTTGCAGGAACTCTCCGGGCACTGTGCCGGGGACGGTCGAGTTTTGCGTCGCTCGCTGACGCCGGGCTGATCGCGGCGCTGCGGCCTCCGCGACTCGATCAGATCGTGCCGGAACGAATCAAGCTCCCCGGTGGACGTCAAGTGAAGGTTCATTACGAACCGGGCAAGCCGCCGTGGATCGAATCGCGTCTACAGGATTTCTTCGGAATGCGGGAGACGCCGCGCATCGGAAACTCGTCCGTGGTGGTGCATCTGCTGGCGCCGAATCATCGGCCAGTGCAGGTGACCAGCGATCTGGCGGGATTTTGGGAGCGGCTCTATCCGCAAGTACGGCGGGAATTGTCGCGGCGGTACCCGAAACACAAGTGGCCGGAAAAACCGTAATGGCCGTTAATGAACGTGAATGAACATGAATCACTCCACCACGCAGGTCCATGCACCCTTGTCGTCGCGAAATCCTGAGAGGATGTGGTGCCGCGCCACGCGCACGAACTCGGGGTGCAGTTCTTCGATGACCGATTCGTTGATGTTGGCCACCACCACGTCGAACGCGTTCGAGCGCACCGCGTCCACGCTGCCGACAAAAAACGGCACAAACTTCGCGGCTTCCGCGTCGATATCGCAGGAGATCACACGGCCGGCGCCCAGCAGTTGCGCGGCGATCGACAGAATTCCGGAGCCGCTGCCCACGTCGAGCACCGAATCGCCGGGTTGCACGATCCGTTCCATCGCCTCGAGACACAATTGCGTGCAGGGATGCTGGCCGGTCCCGCACTGCATGCCTGGATTCAGTTCCAAACGAAAACGCCCGGGAGGCGTGGGATCGTCGCGCCAGGGGGCCACCACGAAAAATTTCTCGCCCACCAGCACCGGCGGCCAGGCATCGTAGGTGTGCTGGACCCAGTCAGTCTCGGGACATACGATGGGTTCGCCGAAACGCTGCGCGGTTTCGCGATCGTCGAAGAAAGCTTCATACCAGCCGTCGTGCTCGATGATGCCAGCGGGATCGGCATCGTACAACTCCGTGAGGCGGTCTTCGTCCACCAGAACGATATACATCAGCCCTGGACGCGTTTTTCTTTACCGATCCAGAATTTCTCTTTCAGCACCATCTTGCGGATCTTGCCGGTGCCGGTCTTAGGGAGCTGATCGGCCATGAATTCGACGATGCGCGGCAGCTTGAACTTTCCGAGGCGCTCTTGCAGGAACGCGATCAGCTCTTCCTGCGTCAGTTTTTCACCCGGCTTCAGGACCACGATGGCGGCGGGAACTTCGCCCCACTGATCGTGCGGCGCGGCGACCACGGCGCATTCGAACACCGCTGGATGCGAGAAGATGGCGCGTTCCACCTCGATGGACGAGATATTCTCTCCGCCGGAAATAATGATTTCTTTTTTACGATCGACAATGTGGAGGTAGCCTTCTTCATCCCACACCGCCATATCGCCGGTATGGAACCAGGGGCCGCTCATGACGGCGGCGGTCGCTTCAGGTTCCTTGAAATATCCTTCCATGACGTGATCGCCCATGGCCACCACTTCGCCGATGGATTTCATGTCGCGCGGTACATCGTTCATATCCAGATCGACCACGCGAATCATGACGCCGGGGACGGGCCAGCCCGCGGTGGCCTGGCGCTTCAACCGTTCGGCGTCGGAACTATAGACCAATCCCTTGGATCGCGATGAAGTCAGCACCGGGCAGGTTTCGGTGAGTCCATAGCCGGCGATGCACTCGCAGCTTGGAATCGCTTTCTCGACGCGCTCGGCCAATTCTGGTGACGACGCCGCGCCGCCGATCATGACGCGGCGCATGCTGGATAAATCGAACCGAGCGATGTCGGGCGCGTGGAGCAACGCGTTCGCCATGGTCGGGACCAGGCACATGTCCGTTGCCTTATGTTCCTGAATCAAGTCGAAAACAAACGTGGGCTCGAAGCGGCGGACCATCACCTGTTTAATTCCGTGCATGGTGGACGCCTGCGGACGTCCCCAGCCATTGGCGTGAAACATCGGAATCGTGTGCAGGTCGACCATGGTGTCGATATTTTCGTAAATGGCGCCCACGTCCAGAGCATGGACGTACAAAGTGCGATGCGCCAGCGTAACTCCCTTGGGCGTGCCGGTACTGCCGCTGGTGTAGAACAACTCGGCGATGGCGCGCTCGTCATAGGAAAAAATATCGGCGCGCTCGGGATGGCCCTGGCTGAGGATCTCTTCATAAGTCAGATCGGCGCACGGAATCTTTTCGTCGACGGTGATCCAGCGTTTCACATCCGGGCAGTTCTTGCGCAGCTTCTCGATCATCGGCGCAAAGTCGTTTTCGAAGATAAGGAGCTTGGCGCCTGAGTGATTCAGAATCGCGGTCAGCTCGGCTTCGGAAAGCCGGACGTTCAGCGGCATGACGATGGCTCGCGCCTGCACCACGCCGTAGTAGCCTTCCAGCAGCTGATGATTGTTGAAGCTCAGATAGGCGACGCGATCGCCCGGCTCCACGCCCAGCTTCAGCAGTCCAGTGGCGAGCCGCCGCGCGCGGTCGCCGAACTGCGCATAAGTGAACTGGCGGTCGCCTGAAACGACGCCGGTCTTGGAACCGAATAAATCCATAGCGCGGTGCAAGCACCGCAACGGGGTAAGGGGAACGAACATAATTTCCTAGCGGCGGCGCTCCATGCGCCGGGCGGTGTCGCGGTCCGCTTCATAACCAGGCTGATCGCCGAGATTGCGCCGGGCAGCCGCGCGCGAGCGATACACTTCCGGTGAAAGGGGCATCTCCAGGATCGCCCTGTCGAAATCGTCAACCGCTTTCTGGTGCTCGCCGAGCGACTCGTAAGTCTGGCCGCGCTCGAAATAAACGTCGACATTGGGCTTGCTGTCGATCGATTTGGTGTAGGCTTCCATGGCGTGCTTGTAATCCTTGCGGTCGCGATAAATCGAGCCCAGAGCCGCATAGGCAAGCGCCAGATTGGGATTCACATCCGTGGCTTTTTCGAAATCCGCGAGGGCTTCATCGTCGCGGCCGAGCACATGATAAGCGTTGCCGCGTTCGAAATACGCGTCGGCTAGTTCAGGCCACGTTCGGACCGCCCGGCTGAACCCGGCGATGGCTTCCTCATAATGGCCGGGCTTCATCAACTTCATTGCGTTGTGAAACTGGTTTTCCGCGCGTTGCGGCGCCGTCGAGATGTACGCGTAGACAGCGCTACCCACTCCGGCAAGCAGTACAAACACCAGCGCGTAACGCAGCAGCCGCTTCTGCTTTGGCCGAAGGCTGAACAGCCGTACGCCGGTCTCCGCCGCCGGCCGCGCAAGTCCCGAGCTGGTCTTCACGGACGGATTCATCCGCTTCGAATTATAGCCGAAATTCGATTCGCGTCACGTCTCCGGAAGCGCGCACGTAGTCGACGACGACGTGCATATTCAGGCTCCCGCACGGGAGCTGCAGACTACTCTGAGGGGCGTTGACCAGCTCGATTTCCGAGGGGTGCTGCAACACTAGCGTGATCGAGAGTCCGGTGGAATCCCGGATCTGAAGCCGCGGCGCTGCGCTGTCGCAATCGAAGCGCGTCAAAGTTCCTTCGATCCGCGCGTCGCCCTTGCGGCGCTCCCACGATGGCGGCGTAGTGACCGCCGGCCGGTTCACGCGGGGTTCGGAAGGTTCCGTGCGGAGCCCTGTGAGCGCACGCGCCATGTTTTCTTCCTGATCGCTTTCCGCCGTGGCGACGGCTCGCCGCGCAGATACGATCGCGACCGCGCGCTGCCCCGCTTTGGCTTGCGCGTAGGCTAGTGCGTGCCAGTAGGTGGAACGTCCCGGCCGCGCGCGGGTCGCTGCCCGCAAATGTTCGACTGCGGCGGCGTAATCGCCGTCATCCGTCTCGCGTACTCCCAGCAGGTACAGCGCATCGGCGAACTCGGGGTCGATTTCCAGCACCTTGCGGAGCAGGCCCATCTCGCCAGCGCGGTCGAGACTCGCATACTCGAAGTACATCCCGGCATCGCGACTGCCCAACGCGATGGCGCGATCGAAATGGCGGCGGGCATCCTCTCGCCGATTCTCCGCCAGCGCGACCGCGCCGCGGGCTCCCTCGATCTCAGGACTCTCCAGCATCCGATCGAGCAGCGTCTTCGCCAGTGCAGGCTGGTTCACGCTCAGGGCCAGCCCGGAGAGCGCCACCGCGCTTTCTTCGGCATTCAAGCGGTGGAGGCGGGCCGCTTCAGGAGGCTCATCCAGCGCCACTGGAATGCTCGCCGGGCGCAGCGATCGCAGATAGACCGGCAGCACTTTCAGCGCGTCTTCCAGCGTGCTTCCGAACGCCTCGCGAAATGCTTCTTCGGCCGGCTTTTCCTGTGCCAGCAGCAGCACGAATTGCGGCATCCCGTCGCGCCATTTCGGAGCGAGATTCAGCATATGCACCAGCGCCCAGCTCTGTGCGTAAAACATCCCGCCATGTGCGCGACCGGAAAGGTCGGCCGCGCTCAACCATTGGCCTTGCGAAAGCAAGGCTATATGTGACGCGATCGGCTCGCCGACACGCAGCCGGTCGTGTTCCACTTGCGCGGTCGAGTAAAACTCCGCCGTACCCTCATCGAACCATCGGGGAAGCGGAACGGCGGAATGATTCAGCACCAGGTGCACATATTCGTGAAACGCGACGCGACGCGCGTCCGGCCAGGCATACAGAGCGATGTAATCGCGATCCGGGCCGCTTTGAAAGAATCCGTCTGAATCGGCGCGATAACGGTGAAACTCCTGCTGCGAGGCGAACGCGAAGACGCGCACGCGCACCGGTCCATCGGAGATTCCGGCTTGATGGAAAATTCCGCGAACTTGCTCGAAACGCGACGCAAGCAGCCGCCCGGTTTTCTCGCCCGCGTCGGTGAACAGTTCAATCCCTGGCGATTCCAGGCGCAGCCAATCCGCATGGCAAAGGCTCGCGCCGATCAAAACGAGGGCGATTGCGCGCATGACCCTATTATCATTATCTGTATTATCTGTGAGCAGGCAGGACGATCATCTCCGTAGTGATGTCGGCATTCACGTCGATGGTCTTGCGAAGCTTCAACGTCGCCGCGTCGTACACCTCGATCTCGTAACCCGCGGCGTAGATATACAGGTCGCGTCCGTCGCTGGAAACTGCGAAGCTATAGCGCGCCCGCCCGTCGAATTCGCCCTTGCGCACGAGTTTGTTGCTGGCCAGATCGAACACCCAGAATTCGGAGCGCTTGTTGCCGCCAGTTCCGTTGGTCGTCACCGTGTACCCGATTTTTCCATCTGGCGTGACGTGCAGTCCCGTCATTCCGCCGCTCATGGGACCCACCGGCGCGAACTGGAACTTGCGCTTATCCAGATCGAAACGGCCAATTCCGAACACCTGGCGATGCACGATGGGATCGATCGCCGTGAACATTCCAACCAGCTCGCCAGGCCGCTGCAGCGCATCGATTTGCTGGCCCATGCCCACGCTGCCGAGACCCGATTCAGGCTCGGAAAGATCCATTTTCTCCACCAGCTTGAAATTCGAGGTGTCGAATACGAGAATCCCCTGGCGCATCAGGTACAGGTATTTTCCGTCGGCCGAGACGTGCATGTTCGCGTTCACACGGCCCATGCGCTGCGCCTGGATTTCTTCACGCGGAAAATCCGCCGTGCGGACGATTTTCTTCTGCTCCAGATCGACCACCGCGAATTTGAGTGGACTGATTTCAAAGCGGTCGATCTTCTTTTCGACCACTTCCGTGACCAGATACAGCAACTTTCCTTGCGGGTCTGGCGCCCAGGAGCTGAAGCGCACCACTTTGTTGCCTTCATCGAGCACGAAGGAGTTGGTGATTTTGTGCGTCGCCGCGTCGATCACTTCAATGCCGTTATGATCGACCGTCCACACGTAGATGGTCTTGCGATCGCGCGAGAGCTGCACGCCATGCGGCGTTCCGGTGGAGAGCGGAATGCGATCGACGATTTTCTGCTGCGTCTCGTCAACCACCAGCATTTGTTTTTCCCACGCGCCCATGTACAGCGTCCCCTGGGCAAACGCGGTGCAAGCACAAGCGACAACGATCGCAGCCCATTGGAGGGCGGGTTTCAACCCGCGCGAGGCTTTAGCCTCGCTTCTCAAGCGGAGCTGAAGCTCCGCGCGGACTGAAGTCCGGCCCCCGTCGCCCCACTTCATTGCGCCACCTCTGGCTGATCCCACCGGACATACAGCGGAACCGCGACCACCAGGTACGATTTCGCCGTCAGCGTCGTATCCCCGTTTTTGTACGTCGCCACCACCCACACGTCGCCGTAGTTGTTGCGGCTGAAGCGGCGCTTTGGATTGGGTCCCTCGACGTTCGGCGTGAACAATCCCGACGCGCTGAGCGTGCCGACGAATTCCTTGTCATCGTCGCCGTACACGGAATAGAATTCTTCGACCGACCACTCCGCGTCCACCGGACCAAGTTCGACCTGGTGATCGTAAGCGATCGCCTCGAACTGCTGAAATCCCTTGGGAAACGTCGTTCCGCCCAGCCGCGCGATGGCTGTATCCGGCGCGACTTTGATGTGATCGATCGCGTTGTAAACCGCGATCGCATTCGGTGCAACCGCGCGGCGGACCGAGATGTCGCGCTTCCCCGCGATGGCCTTCGTATCGACGTCAACCTCAACAGTGACGCGTTGCGGCGCCTGGTCGACAATGCGCTTCACCGAGACTCCGGAGCCGAAGTCGAGATCCGCCACTATGAGATTCGAAAAATTGTCGCCGAAAATCTGCACCCGCTGGGCGGTCGAGCCAGCCTGGAGCATGCTGCGATCGGCGCTCAGAACGCTGACCCCGTCTGAAGCCCGGCGAAGCGTTACGTCCATGCCGAACTCGTCGTAGGCTCCCCAGAACCAGCGGCCTTCCATGGCGGATTGATCGGGTGCGATCCACATCACCTCTCGCCAATCGGAAGATCTCCCGCGCCACGAATAGCCACTGAAGACCACCGACTTGCTGGAACGCGTCACAGCCGTGCCATCCTTGACGTAAGTCAACTTCACGTTTGCGGCGAATTCGTCTTCGGATGCGCCGGGCTCGATCTGCATTTCGCCGGTGACTATTCCGCGCCCGGCTTGATATCCGCTGATCAGCCAGCGTCCGGAAAGTTTCGGCGCCCGCATGCGAGCACGCCACGCAGCCCATTCGGGCGTCGACAGCGGAAAATCCTTAGAAAGATATTCGATCGCCTGATCGACAGCAGGACGGGCATTCTCGGTTGATTGAGGAGCAGGCTGCGGCCCGTTGCGCCCTCCGCCGCCGCGGAAGGATTGTTCGGCAACGGTGAAATATCCGCGATGCATCGCGACCAGCAAATCCCATTCGTCTTTGGAACGTCTCCACGACCGCGCCCGGCCGATAGGATGACACGAGGCGCAGGCCTGGCGAATGCTGTCGTTCGGCACGGACTCGTCGATCAAGCGGCGCTCCGGAATGTACATCACCGGCCGCGCCTCTTCGGGAGCCAGCCCGTGGGTGGCCGAAAGACTCTTGACGATGGCGCGCGCTTCTTCCGGCTTGAGAGTCAGCCCGTTGAGCCGCACCATGCGTTTGATCGCCTGTTCCCAACCCTCTGGCGTGGTGCGTTCCCATGAAATGCGCGACAGGTTGCCTTGGTCATCCTGGTGATGACAGCCGCTGCATTTTTCGATCACCAGCGGATCCGTCACCGGAATTCCCGGTTCCGGCGCCGATTGCGCCTTCGGTGCGCCTCTTTGCGCAAACGCCGGGATGGTGAGAATAAGAGCGAGAACCAGCTTCATGCACTAGACCAGATCGTAGTATTCGCGATGATCGATGGAGACGTCAACCAGGAACGGAACACGCTCGGTGAGCGCGCGTTCCACGGCTGCCCTTGCTTCCGGAATCGTCGCGCATTTATGAGACGCGATGCCGAACGCCTGCGCGGCCGCCGCGAAATCAGGTGGGCAGAAATCGACGCCGTACGGTTCGATGCCGCGGCGCGATTCACTGACGCGAATCAGGCTCAGGCTACGATCCGTGAACACCACGATTACGATAGGCAATCCCAGCTCGCGGATCAGTACCAGATCGTGCAGCATCATGAGCATCCCGCCGTCACCGACCACCGCCATCACCGACCTTTCGGGATGCGCAAGCTGTGCGGCGACAGCGGCAGGGATGCCGAACCCCATGCCGGAAAGTCCGTTGGACATGAAAAACGTGCCGGGCTCGTAGGATCGCCAGAATTGCCCCATAACGAGCTTGTGCGATCCGACGTCGCAAGTCACGATGCCATCGCGTGGAAAAACGGCACGCAATTCCTCGATCATCCGCAGCGGTGAGATTCCGCTTGCAGCAATGGGGGGCGGACCCCCTGGTCCGCGCGCGATCCCCTGATCGCGCTGGTGATGGCTAGAAAAGGCCGATCCGGGGATCGGCCGCGAACCAGGGGGTCCGCCCCCCATTGCCGCGCGGCGTTGCGCGAGCAGATCGGGCGGCCATGGTTTCGAGTCAATTTGAAGTTGAGAAACGAGCACGGCGATATTGCCGATCGCTTCGAGAGGCCGGTAGTCGCCTTCCGCCATCGAGGCTGAGTCAATCGACACGATGGGCGTGCCGGCGAACCATGTCTTGTCGCATTCCACCGGATCGAATCCTATGGCGAGCACCAGGTCCGCGGCGCGAATCGTTTCGAGAATGTCTCGATCGATCGCCATGCCGGATGCGACACCGAGAAACATCGGATGATCCTCGGAAGCGATTCCTTTGACTTTCGGCGTCACAAGAAACGGCGCTTGCAGGCGATCGATCAACGCGCGGATGGCCGGCGCATCGTGAGGCGTCGCGCCGAGTCCAATCAACACCAGTGGACGCTGCGCGGCGTTGAGCCGCTGGGCAATCGGATCGATCGGAGTCGTGACGCGCGCAGGATCGGCGCGGCACGGTTTGGATGGAGCTTCCTCGATGGCGAGATCGCTCGCGAGTGACACATGTACCGGCCCAGGCCGCGGCGCGATCGCGAGATCCATCGCGCGGAGTATGAGCCCCGCCGTATCTTCCTCGCCGACGGCCATGGATGCCTTCGTGATCGGCGCAAATAACGCGTCCAGCGCGAGCCGCTGATGCGTCATGGTCGGCATTGCACGCTTCGGAATTTGCGCCGTCACCGCCACAACCGGCGCGCGATCTAAAAATGCATTGGCGATTCCAGTGACCAGATTGGTGGCACCCGGACCGAGCGTCGCGGCGCAAACTCCTGGGATGCCGGTGATCTGGCCGAGCACCTGCGCCATCCACGCGGCGCTCGATTCGTGGCCGGTCAGCAGAAATCGAATGCCCGCGCGGCGGCAGGCGTCGATGAACGCGACAATCTCACCACCGGGTAGGCCGAATACATATTCGACGCCACGCTCCGCGAGCGTCTTCGCCATCACCTCTGCATTGGTCGGCACCCTACGATTTTACTCATGCCTCAGGGCATCCACCGGATCGACGCGAATCGCGCGGCGCGCCGGAATCGCGCACCCAAGCAACCCTGCAATCGTAAGCAGCGCGATTACGCCCGCGAACGTCACCGGATCACCCGGCTCCACTCCCACCAGCGTCGACCGCAACACGCGTGTCACGGCAAACGCTACGGGAATCCCGATCGCCATGCCGAGCCCAACCTGGCGCATACCTTGCGCGAGCACCGTCGAGAGAATATGTTTTTGCGTTCCCCCCAGCGCGAGCCGCACTCCGATTTCCTGCGTCCGCCGGCTCACCGAATGCGCCATCACGCCATACAGCCCCACCCATGCCAGCACCAGAGCCACTAGCGCGAAAACGCTGAACAGGAGCCCGAACGCCCCGACATTCAGGCGGCTCTGCGCGATCCGCCGCTCCGCCGTGCCCACCTCAAACACCGGCAGATTCTCGTCCATCTGCCGCACCTCGCGCCGAAACGCATCCACCAGCGTCAAAGGAGGAACGCGAGTTCGCGCGACGATGAACATGACGCGCTGTGGTTCCTCCGCATACGGAATGTAAACCAGCGGCGTGTGCTCCGCGATCCCTCGAAAATTCTGCTGGATATCTCCCGCAATGCCGACCACCGTCATCCACGGGCGGCCTTCCTGCCGGACCGTCAGACGAATGCGCTTCCCCAGCGCTTCTTCCCCCGGCCAATATTTCGCCGCAAACGCCGCGTTGACAATCGCTACCGGTGGACCTGCCACGCCATCGGACGGACTAAACACGCGGCCGCGCACCCACGCCGCCTGCATCGCGTGGAAATAATTCGCATCAATGACCAGCGCGTTGATCCCAAAAGCCGGCACGCCCTCCAGTTCGGCGGTCAACCCCATCCAGCCGCCGCTCGGCAGATGCGAAGCCGCCGCGCTTTCTTCAACGCCTGGCACCGCGTTGACGCGGGCTTTCAATTGACGATGGAACGAAATCTCATCCGGCCAGCGTGGATATTTCGCCTCTGGAAGGTTGACGCGCATCGTCAGGACGTCGGAAGGATTCACGCCGGGCGACGCGTTGTACACGTGAATCGTACTGCGAATCAGCAACCCGGCGCCCGTCAGGAGTACGACAGACAGAACCAGCTCAAAAACTACCAGTGCCCCGGCCAGACGGCTTCCACGCGTTCCGCCCGCTGCCCTGAGGCCGCCATCTTTGACGGCGCTATTGACGTCGATTTTGGATAATCGAAGCGCCGGCGTCAGTCCAAACAGAATCCCGGTGCCCACTGAAATCGCGCCCAGATAGATCAGAGCTTTCGCATTCATCGAGAAATCCATCCAGGACGGTCTTACGCCCTTCGCCGTAAACCAGTCGAACCAGCGCAGCCCTCCGAGAGCGACGAGCCACCCGAAGAATCCGCCGGTGACCGAAAGCACCACGCTCTCGATCAGGAGCTGGCGAATGATTCGCGCCCGCCCAGCGCCAATCGCGGCGCGAATGGAAATCTCTCTGGATCTCGACCAGGCGCGAGCCATCAGAAGATTTGCGACATCCGCACAAGCGATCGCCAGGACAAACGTCACCGCGAAGAACATGGCGTATAGAAGATTCCGCATGTCGTAAATTCCAATCAGCTCCAGAAAAGGCCGCACCTCCCCAATCGCTTTCGGATAACGATCCGGATATTGGCTCGAAAGATTTCGTGCCACGGCATCGATTTCGGCTCGCGCCGCGGACAATTTCACTCCGTCCGCCAGCCTGCCCAGCAACACGGGAATGCGGGCGGTCCCAAGCTGTGAAGGGATCAGCGGAATCCACAGGTCGGTATCTTCGGGAAATTGGAATCCCGCGGGCATGACTCCCACCACCACTCGAGGCACGTCGTCTACGCGCAGCGTCCGGCCGATGATGGAACCATCCCCTCCATACCGGTTCTGCCACACGCGATGGGTCAGCATCACGACCGGAGTGGCGTCCGGCCGTTCGTCCTGGGCTCCGATCGCGCGTCCCAGCACCGGCTGTCTGGCAAACAGACTGAATCCTCCGCTGGTCATCTGCACGCACCAGTAACGCTCCGGAGGCGCGGAAGCATCGCTCACGTTCGCCGACGTATCCCGGTACGCCGCCAGCGTCGACAGCGATTTCAGCCGGAATTGCGGATCGAGGATCGCAGAAAATGTGACCGCCGCATTCCGGCCCATGGCGTCGGATGGAAATATGGCGACCAGTCTTTCAGGGTGCTCGACGCCGAAATCGAATGAGAGCGCCGAACTCACCACGGTAAATACAGTTGTGTTCGCGCCGATACCCAAGGCCAGGGCGACCACGGCCACAATCGTCACGGTGGGACTCTTGGCAATCATACGCAATGCGTAGCGAACATCCTGCCACCAGCTCTCGATGGAAGTAAATGCCCACATTTCGCGACAAGCCTCCTTGAGCGCAGTGAAATTGCCGAATTGTTTATTCCCGGCCATCTCGAGATGGAATCGCAATTCATCTTCCAGATCGCGATCCAACTGGCGGCGCCGGTGTAGTTTCTTCAGAAAACGCATATCAGGCCGTCTCCATCACACGCCCGATGGCTTCCACCAGCCGGGTCCAGTTGCCGGCTTCTTTGACGAGCCGCTTTCGTCCGGGCGCGGCCAGACGGTAATATTTCGCGCGCCGGTTGTTTTCGGAAAGACCCCATTCGGAGTCGATGAACCCGTCCAGTTCCAGACGATGCAATGCGGGATAGAGCGACCCCTCCTCCACGCGCAGCACTTCGCCGGAAACCTGTTGAATGTGTTGCGCGATCCCCCATCCGTGTTGGGGGCCACGCGACAGGGTTTTCAGAATCAGCATGTCCAGCGTGCCCTGAATGAGCTCGCCTTTTTCTTTTCCCATAGACGCTTGATAGGAGTATGCGCGAAGCTCGTTCCGCTGTCAAGAGGCCGACCAACGCGCTCCATGACTGTCGCGCCTCAAAGCCGTTAGTTGAGGCCTGACAGTCATGGAGCGCGTTGGCGGCTTACAATGGAAGTTCAATCTCTTCTGGAGGCAAAATGGCAGCACAAACGCGACGGCGTTCAGTCGCCGTCAGCGTGGGACCGGTAAAGGTCGGCGGCGATCACCCTATCGTAGTCCAGTCCATGACCAATACCGATACGGCGGACGTCACGTCGACCGTCAATCAGGTGATGGCGCTGGCCAATGCCGGCTCGGAGCTGGTCCGCGTTACGGTCAACACGGAGGACGCCGCTAAAGCCGTGCCGAAGATCGTCGATACCCTCGATAAGTTCGGCGTACGCGTGCCGGTCATCGGCGATTTTCATTACAACGGCCACCTGCTCCTCAAGAAATATCCGGAGATGGCGCGCGCCCTGGCGAAGTACCGCATCAATCCCGGGAACGTGAACATCGGCAAGAAGCACGACGATAATTTCCGCGTCATGATCGAAGCCGCCGTCGAATACGGCCGGCCGGTGCGCATCGGAGTGAATTGGGGCTCGCTCGATTCGGCCCTGCTCACGCGCATGATGGATGAGAATAATCTTCTCGCCGAGCCGCTCGACGCGAAGACGGTCACGCTGCGGGCGATCGTAGTCAGCGCGATCGAATCGGCCAAGGCGGCGGAACACTACGGCCTCTCGCGCGACCGGATCATCCTCAGCGCCAAGGTGAGCGGCGTACAGGACCTGATCCGCGTGTACCGCATGCTGGCAGCCGAGTGCGATTATGCGCTGCACCTCGGGTTGACCGAAGCCGGCCTGGGATCGAAGGGAATCGTCGCCACCACCGCCGCCATCGGCGTGCTGCTGCAGGAAGGCATCGGCGATACCATCCGCGCGTCGCTGACGCCGCTTCCCAACGGCGACCGCACCGACGAAGTGATCGTCAGCCAGCAGATCCTGCAAGCGCTGGAGCTGCGCAGTTTTACCCCGCAGGTGACCGCGTGCCCCGGCTGCGGCCGTACCACCAGCACATTTTTCCAGGACATGGCCGACCAGATCCAGACTTATTTACGCGAGCAGATGCCGGTGTGGAAGACTCGATTTACCGGGGTTGAGGAAATGAAGGTCGCGGTGATGGGTTGCGTGGTGAACGGACCGGGAGAATCGAAGCATTCGAACCTCGGGATTTCATTGCCAGGGACGTTCGAAGAACCCGTCGCGCCGGTATACGTGGACGGCAAGTTGAAATGCACGCTGCGTGGCGACGCGATCGTGGCCGAGTTCATCGCCATCCTGAATGACTACGTCGAGCGGCACTATGCTGCGCTTGAAACCGTTGAGGCATGACACCCGTCCCGATCAAGCCCCTCATCACCAGCGAGGTTCTGGAAAAGATCGACATTCGCGTCGGCACTATCGAGTCCGTGGAGGACGTGCCCAATTCCGACAAGCTGGTGGCGCTGCGCGTCGATTTCGGCGATCACAAACGCACCATTTTATCGGGGATGAAACAGGAACGGGCTCATCCCCGCGAAATCGAAGGCAAACAGGCGCTGTTCGTGGTCAACCTGGAGCCGCGCAAGATGCGAGGAATGCTCAGCGAAGGAATGCTGTTCGACATCGGCTTCGCGGACGGCGTGAAACCATCGCTGGCGATCCCGGAAAATCCGGTGCCCAACGGTTCCCGCGCTGGATAGTTTTTCTTATTCACGTGCATTCACGTTCATTCACGGCTAAAGAATTTGCACGAACTCGGCGACGATCCTGAACCGCTCTTCCTCCGCCTCGAGCTCCCACGATTCAAACTCGGGATTCAGCGATTCCAGAACGATGCGGTCATGCGACCACGTCCCATCGGGAGATTGCCGCTTTTCGCTGCGATAGCGCTTCACCGTGTAGCGATCGTTCGAGCCGCCGCCCGATCGCTCCACCAGCACCAGCCGTCCCTGCCGCGATCCCGTCACACCGTGGCGGAACACGCATAACGCGCCGTCCGGGATCTTGGGCTCCATGGAGTGGCCCGCGATATGCGCCACGAACATTTCCGGCGTCAGCCGTAAATCGGCGGGAGCTTCTTCCCACCCTTCCTCGGTCACTTCCCGATTTTCCAGAAACCGCCCCGCCGCGACCGCCAGCGAATAGCGCGGCAAATGCGTCACGAACCGCAGCACGTTCGATTGCACATGTTCGCGATACAGCCGCGCCAGGGCGCGGTCGAAATCCTGCACCATCACATCGCGCCGGTCGCCGACGCGGACCGTGTTCGACGCGGAATCTTCCAGCGATTCGAGCAGCCGCGCCGCGCCCAGTTCCGCGCTCTTGGCCATTAAGTCGCCTTCCAGCTCGGACAAGACTTCGGCTTCTTCCGGCGCAAACTGATCCCAATCGCGCCGCATGCGGATCCACAGGCGGTCCGAGGCGGGATCTTCGAGCAGCACCCCGGCATTCACCGGATCCTTCCCCGGCAGCTCGATGACGACGATCGAGTACCCCGCGGATTGGGTCTCCACTAGAACCATGTATTGGACACTCTACTGGACAGGGAACGGATAGTATCCCTTGCGCGCCCGGACCTTCACACCCGGCAGCGCGACTCTCACCTCCAGGCTGCGCTGCACCTTGGAGGAATCCTGCGCGGCCGCATCGGGCGTATAGCGCAGGATATATTGCGTGGTCACTTCGCCCACCACATTATTGATGGAACCGAAAATCGCTGTCGCCACCGCGGCCGCGTATCCGCCGGTGCCGGGCTGAATGGCGTAGTTGCCTTCATCACGAGGCTGCGAAAGAAATCCGGCGACGTCCTTATACGGATTGGCCAGCGGATACTCCACACGCCCGCCGGTTTCCTCGGCCAGACGGCGCAAGGATTCCGTCCCTTCGCTGGTGAAGCCGGAATAAATAGTGGAGACGCCGTAGATAGTCACCAGGTTGCGCTGGGCCAGCTCCAGCACCTGATCGAGCGTCTTGCTGCTGTGGTTGTCGTTCCCGTCGCCGATGATGATGATGATGCGCCGCGGCTCTACCGGCTCGCCCTGCACCAGCTTGCGATTAGTGCAGGCCATGTAGATCGCATCGTACAACGCCGCCCCACCGCCCGGCTTCACTTTGCGCAGCTTCTCCAACAGCGGTTGCGGATCGTTGGTGGTGTCCACCATCAGCTCCGCCTCGTTGCTGTATCCAATCAGATAGCCCGCGAAGCGTTTTTTCACCTCGGGCTTATCGTCGGGGAGCATCTGCACCACCATCTCCTCGGCGGCGTTTTCCCAGTTCTTCCACTGCGTCCGGCTGTTCTGGCTGAGATCCATCAGGAACCCGACTACCACCGGCTGGTTGCGCTCCCGCGTAAAGAAGGAGATCTTCTGCTCCTTGCCCTGATCGAAGATCTGGAAATCCTTTTGTTCCAGATTGGAGACGAATTTACCCTTGTCGTCGGTCACGGTCACGGGCACGATGACCTCGTTGACGTTGACCTTGATGGGTTGCTGAGCAAATCCCTGCAAGACAATCAGAAGACCGAGAAGGACCCGGAGAGGCATAGAAGGACCTAACCAGATTATAGCCGTACATTCACGTTTATTCACGTTCATTAACGGCCCATCCAATTCCCCGCAGCGTGGGATCGAACCTGGAAGGATAGATCACCTCCGCCAGAATCTGAAGCGATTCCACCACCCGCGGACCGGGACGATTCAGATACTGGTTCCCATCGGCCAGGAACACGCGCCCTTCACGTACCGCGCGCAGGTCCGGCCAGCCGGGACGATCCGTCAGCCAGTGCATTTCCGCACGAGTGCGCGCCAGATCGTAGCCGCACGGCATGCAGACGATGACGTCCGGGTCCGATGCCTCCAGATCCTCCCATTTCATCCAGGGAGAGTGTCCGCCTGCCTGGCCGAACAGGTTTTCGGCACCCAGCATCTCGATCAGCTCGGGGACCCAGTTTCCGGCGGCCATCAGCGGTTCCTGCCATTCGATCGCGGCTACCCGCGGTCTGGAATTGCCGTTTCGCGCACTGGCCTTATTCGCGATCGCCGCCATCTTTGAATCGATCGATTCCAGCAGTTCCCTGCCTCGCCGTTCGACACCGCACGCATGGGCGAGCCTGGAAATATCCGTGCGGATATCCGCCAGCGAGTTGGGTTCGAGCGCGACCACCTGCGGACGCGCGGTGAACCGTTCGCTGAGCGCGCGCTCCACATCCTTAAGGCTGACGGCGCACACTTCGCATTGCGTCTGAGTGACAATGTGCGTCGGCTCGAGGCGCTCCAGCACGTCATCGAAGACTTCATAAACGCTGGTGGCGTTGGCCAGTGTCGATTTCACACGCTGGTCGATTTCGCGGCTGTCGCCGGCCACCTCGAAGCGAGGTTCCGTGCACACCGGAAGCGCTGTTACGGCATGCGGATAATCGCATTCATGCGACCGGCCGACTTGAAATTCGCCCAGCCCCAGTGCGTGCACCATTTCGGTCGCGCTGGCGATGAGAGAGACAATCCGCATGCCTCCAATCTTAGCTCTTAGCGTTTGGAGGTCGCGGAAAGGAGCTCTGCGATAGCCTCGATCTGTCTCGTAACGGGTTGGCCTGGAGCGCTGATGTGCAGCAGGCTCAATACAAACTGAATCTCGTTTTGCGCGGCCATGCGGGAGTCCATGGGAGATCATCGGCGGATCAACATCTACTCTTTACTAGGCCCCTTAAGGGCACACGTTGATAAATTGAGCCCCTTAAGGGCACACGTTGATAAAATTGAGCCCCTTAAGGGCTCAAGGATCCCGGCTGGGTAGGCTACTGAGGATTTTCAGAGGGATAGGGGTTTGGGGAACTGCTTAGGGAAACTGCCGAGAGGGGCAACCGGGGTTCCTTGAGCTCTCAACGTCTTCATACGCCCCTCAACTAAGCAATCCCGGTGCCAACCAGCTCCATCATGCAAACGGTTGAAATGAAAATAGGAGTGCTCTATGACCGGCAACCCGGTGTACCAAGGCGGAAAGAAGTACCGAAAAAGCGTTGCCGCTAAGGCTGCGTTTGTACTGGTGGATTTCCACCACTTCGCGCCGCAGTACGCGCTCTATCACTGTCGCGCCTCAAAACACCTGCGACCCGCGTGGCCGTCAGTTGAGGCGCGACAGTAATGGAGCGCGTTGGTGATCGTTATGGACGCCGCGGGCCAACTAGCGGTTGTTGTTGACCGGCGGCACGGCGTCGGGAACGCGACTCACGCGTCCAGCCTTCGCCTCGTCCATCACGACGTTGTTCTTTTCGAGGATCATGCCGGTGGCCCAGTCGAGCTGCGTCCGGGCGAGCGCGTAGGAGGCCTGCGCCTGGACTTCGGCGTCTTCAGCCGTCCACATATCGCGCTGAATCAGGATTACGTTGTAGGGCGTCGATGCGCCCACCGCCAGCTTCTTCTCCTCCGCATCCGCGGTCTGGGTCTGAAGAATGCGCGCCTTGACGGCCGACTGATACTGCGCCCGCGACTGTTGAACGGCCGTCAGCGCTGTCTGTACATCGACACGGATCTGGTTGATCAGGCGCTGTACTGAAAGCTCGTTTTGCCGGAGATTCAACTCCTGCGTGATCATATTAGCCTGCGCCGAGCGATTTCGTAGCGGGATATTCAACTGCACGCCCACGCTGTAGTTCGGAAAATTCCGCCCGAACAACTGCCCCAGAACCGTGCCGTATCCGCCGACGAAGAAAGGATCCGGGAAGGTAGTTTGCGGTTGCGCCGGATTGGGGTTCGCCACCGAGAATCCGGTCCTTGGATTCACCAGCGAGTTGACCGTACCTGAAAGCGCGTTGTTACGCACATCCGCCACCGCGCTGATGGACGGCAGCATCTGGTTGCGGATGCCCTGCAGATTGAGCTTGGTGTTGTCGATCTGGATGCGGCTCTGCGATAGTTCCGGACGACGGTCCAGGGCCCGTTCGACCAGGTCCTGAATCGGCTCGATCGCTTCGACATCCGGAACCTGGATGCGATCTGTGGGGACAATGCGCGCGCTGGAGATCGCCGGGCTCGCGAGGCCGTTCCGGCTCAACGCGCTCTTGAGAATGGTCTCCTGTTGCAGCACGTTGGTTTGCGATAGCACCAGCGCCTGCTCGTCGCTGGCGACTTGCGCCTCGGCTTGGACGATGGCGATCGGCGCCAGCGTCCCTACTTCCACCTGCGCCTTGTTGTCGTTCAACAACTTGGTGGATACCGCGATGGCGCGGCGCTTTACGTCCAGATCGTTGTTGAAATACACTAGGTTCCAGTACAGTTCGGATACGTTTGCCACCACGTTGATCACCTGCTGCTTAAAGACCAGGTCCGCAGCCTTCAGATTGTTGGTCGCGATGCGGATGGTGCGGCGATTCATGCCTAGCCCGAAGCCTTGCAGCAGAGGCTGCGAGATCGACAAGTCCAAACTGGAGGTGGTCGCCGGATTGAAGGTGTTGGTGAAGGAGTTTTGGAACTGGTTCTGATTGTTGAACCCCAGCGTGGCGGATCCGCCGGTAATGAATCCTTGCGTGATGCCGAAGTTGGCGAGCTTGGTGGTGGCGATTTGCTCGGTCAATCCGGAAACGACCGTGTTCGACAAAGGTGTGCTGGCATGACCCCAGTTAACCAACCCGGTGAACGTCGGATCGTAGCTGACGCCCGCCGGCAGAGAACTCTGCGCGCCGCTCGAAGCCAGACCCGTATTGAGATTGCCGATCAGGCCGCCGGCGCCGGTCGGCATGCCGCTCCCGACGTTGGTGGGAATGCCCTGAATCGACGCACCTGACTTGGCGCGCAGCAGGTCCGCGTTGGCATATTCGAATTCGTAGCGCTGAACCTCGACATCCAGGTTATTCTCGACCGCAAGGGCGATCGCATCCGCCAGCGAAAGATATAGATTTCCCGCCCGTAGCAGCGAATCGAGGCGCGTGGTGTTCGATACATTCACCGGCGGAATGACTCGCGGCTGATATGGATTCGAGAACCGGGAATACCAGTGCGGACTCTCGGAGTCGAGACGCGGCGCCGTGTCTTCTTTGCGATCCTGCTGCGCATAGGTCCACGGCGCGGCGGCCAGCCAGACACATAGAACGGAGATCAACGATTGCGACTTTTTCATGAGTTGTACCTTAAGGGCGATCCACGGGGAAAGAATGTTTCATTCTATCATCCAGGAGTTAAGGAGGTGCGATTGCGCCTTTTCGCTTGCACCATCGCCGGAAAAGGGTTAGACTACATTTCACAAGTCATTACTTGTATGAAGAATGCAGCCCACAATCTGGTTTATCGCGCCATCGCCGACCCCACGCGGCGCACCATACTGGACCTTCTGGCGGACTCCGAGCGCTCGGTTAAGGAACTGACCGCATCGTTTCCCATCACGCAACAAGCCGTCTCCCAGCATCTGAGCGAGCTGCATACGGCCAAGCTGGTCACGTCCCGTAGGGTGCACCGGGAAAACCGCTATCGTCTGAATCCAACGCCGCTCCGCGCGGTCGCGAATTGGGTGAACGGATTCCATCGATTCACCGATCCCGCAGGGCACCAGTGGGCCATCGGCCCGATTCCCAAGAAGGAGGAATGAGAAATGGCGATTCAAGGGTCGGAATGGACGCCGGGGGCGATTGTTCCTCACCTCGCCGTGCGGAATCTGGATGAGTCTATCGATTTCTACTGCGCGGCATTCGGGGCGATCGAGCTGTACCGGTCGCCGCCGACCGCCGAGTTCGGGCAATTGGCGAGCTTAAAGATCTGGAACTCCGTGATCCTGGTTTCCGCGGAGCTGCCCGTCGAGCGTCCCGAAAAACCGGAACTGGCTTTCGTGGCGTCCCCCGAAACGCTGCACGGAACAACCTGTGTATTCCAGATCTGCGTTCCCGATGCCGACGACGTGTACCATCGCGCGGTTCGATCCGGCGCTCTTCCGGCCATGCCTCTGACGGATATGTTTTGGGGCGATCGCTATGGATGGGTACGCGATCCCTTCGGATACCTGTGGGCGATCTGCTCGGTGAATGAGATTGTCAGTCCCGAGGAGAGCAATCGCAGGATGTTCCGCGCGGCGAGAAAGGTAGAGACACGATGAAAATGCTTATGGGAGTTGCGCTGCTGGCGATCACGGCCGCAGGGCAGACACCGGCAGCACAGACTAAGAATGCCGATCCCTGGAAGCCGTTCCAATTTCTGATGGGCGAGTGGGTCGGCGAAGGAGGCGGCGGTCCGGGTCAGGGCGGCGGAGGATTCTCGTTGCAGTTCGATCTGCAGCGCCAGGTCCTGGTGCGCAAGAACTTCGCCGACTATCCTGCCCAGGACGGCCGGCCCGCGGTGCACCATGAAGACCTCATGATTATTTATCTGGACGATCGATCCAAGAGCCCGCGCGCGATCTATTTCGATTCCGAAGGCCATACGATCCGGTATACAGTCGCGCCGGCCAGAGGCGGACTGGTATTCGAATCGGAAGCGGGTGAACCAGGACCGCATTACAGGCTCAGCTACACTCCTTCTGATCAACGTGTCAACGGCAAGTTCGAGTTGAGCGCACCCGGGCAATCGGAATACAAAACCTATTTGGATTTTTCGGCTCACCGCAAGTAAGATCGTGGAGCAAGCTTCAGAGATTGCCGAAAACACTCTCGCGGCGATGGGGGGCGGACCCCCTGGTCCGCGCGCGATCCCCTGATCGCGCTGCCTCGCCAGTAAACTCCGGCCGACGGACACGCGCAAAGGCCGATCGGGGGATCGGCCGCGGACCAGGGGGTCCGCCCCCCAAGCTTCGAAAATCTACTTGATTTTGAGTTTTTCCGCAGCGGCGGCTTCCGGCGTCGTTCGAGACACGTCAGCATCGACGTGTCACGACGGCTAAAGCCGTCGCTGCAAGCTGCAGCTTGCTCCACAAAATCTCAATGCTATATTTGATTCGTGTCCGACACCGTAATGGAGCGGTTCCGCGCCACTGGCGCCTACCTGAAAGGTCATTTCAAATTAACCAGCGGCCTGCATTCCGAAGAATACCTGCAGTGCGCGCTGGTGCTTCAGCATCCCGCGATCGCGGAACAATTAGGTCGCGAACTGGCGTCGAAATTCGCACCAGTAGACCTGGTCGCCTCGCCCGCGATCGGAGGACTCATCATCGGACATGAAGTCGCCCGTGCCCTAGGTGCCGCGCGGTTCCTGTTCACCGAGCGCGATACATCCGGCAAGATGACGCTGCGCCGGGGATTTTCCGTCAAGCCTGGAGAGACGGCCGTGGTGATTGAAGACGTGGTCACCACCGGCGGCAGCACGCGCGAAGTGATCGAGCTCCTTCAATCCGCCGGAGTACGCGTGCTCGGCGCCGGATCGATCATCGACCGCAGCGGCGGCAAGGTCGACCTCGGCGTTCCCCGCGTCGCTCTGGCGACTTTGAACGTGGTCGCGTATCCGCCCGAGGAATGCCCAATGTGCAAGCAAGGCGTTCCGGTGGAGAAACCCGGTTCACGGCCGACTGCATGAGGCGCATCCGGATCACCGTCAGCTATGACGGGACCGATTTCCACGGCTGGCAAGTGCAACCCGGCCTCGCGACAATTCAGGGAACGCTCGAATCCATACTTGGCGAAATCGAAGGCTCGCCGGTGAAAGTCGAAGGGTCGGGAAGGACCGACGCGGGCGTGCACGCGCTGGCGCAGGTGGCGGCGTTTTCGCTGGTGAATCCCATTCCGGCCGCGAATCTTTGCAAAGCCATGAATCGCGTACTGCCGCGCGATATTCGTGTGCTCGACGCCGCGGAAGTTCCGGAGACCTTTCACCCGCGCTTCGCCGCCATTGCGAAAACCTACGAATACCGCATCCTGCGCGCCGAAGTCTGCCCGCCGTTTGAGCGCCGCTACGTCCATCATCATCCCTATCCGCTGGATGAAGACGCCATGATCGCGGCGGCTCCGCTGCTCGAAGGCGCGCACGATTTTTCCGCGTTTGCCGCATCCGATGAGCGCGACGAGCTGGGCCACTCGAAAGTGCGGCGCATTTTTTCGTCGCGATTAGAGCGCTGCGGCGACCGCTTGATCTATCGCGTCCGCGGCAGCGGCTTTCTGAAGCACATGGTCCGTAACATCGTGGGAGTGCTGCTCGAAATCGGAAAGGGAAATCTCGCGAGCGCCGATCTGCTGGCGCGCTTTTCGCCGGATTGCGCGATTCCGCCGGGCCCCACTGCGCCGGCGCGCGGCTTGTTTCTGGTCAGCGTCGAATATCCGGGCGCATAATTACCTTCTAGGCACCCCCACACACCCGATCGGCTGACCTTTCGAAATCGGCGGCGTCGCGACGATGTACAATACGATCCCCGCGACCGGAGCCTTCACCTCTGCGATCTTCTTCCCGAAAAAATCGGTGATGACCGCCAGCAGCGCGCCCTTTTTCACCTTCTCGTCCTTGTGGACACGCGGATAAAGAATCCCCGTTTCCGGGCTGGTCACCACCTCGGCTGGATCCAGATACACGGGCCGCTTGACGGACTTCGCTTTCCCCGGGGTGATCCGCAGATAGCGCATCGCATTCTCGATACCTTCGACGATCAGCTTGGCCGACTTTTCATCGGGAACGCCCAGAAAACCGGCCTCGACGGTTACCGCCGGCTTCCCGCGAGTGATCGCTGTATTCGAACAGTACATCGAATTCTCGGGGTCCTGCGGCCGCCCGCGATCGATCACGATGTGATCGAACCCGCATTGCGTCACCAGCGCCGCGATTCGTCCGTTCATGTCCTCGCTCGCCGTCACGATCTGGTACACATACGGCCGGAGCGATTCATTCCCGTCGCCGCAGTGCAGGTCGAGCAGGTAGTCGCAGCGGGCGATCACTTCGGTGGTGATGGCGTACGCGATGCGCTCGGAAATCGTGCCGTCTTTCTTGCCGGGATAAACGCGATTCAGATTCTTTTGATCGATAGGACTGAAGTACACGGTTCGGCCCAGGAACGACGGCATGTTCGCAACGTGCACCAGGATCACCGCTCCCGCCAGCTTCTTCGGATTCAGTCTGGGCCGAAGCATCTGCAACGCCAGGATCGGCGGATATTCGTATCCATGATTCCCCGCCACCAGCGCGAGCACCGGTCCGTCTTCGCGGCCATTGAAAATCGTCACAGGAATCGTCTCGTCCAGAAATCCGGAAGCCATGGCGCCCGGTTTGGCGGTAATGGGTCCGACCGTTAAATCAGTTTTCATCGCGAACCATGTTATCAATCCCGTGTTCTTCGCGATACCCGATCGCCCCGAATTAGGCGGCGCAACCGCGCCTTGGTATCATTGATACGGAAGGAGCAAGGCAGACGATGGGTCCCATTGGCGTCCAGGAGATGATTGTCATCTTCATCGTCGCCCTTGTTCTGTTTGGGCCCAAGAAGCTTCCAGAACTGGGGCGGACAATCGGGAAAGCACTTACCGAGTTCCGTCGCGCGACCAGCGACCTCAAGTCGTCGTTCGAGCGTGAAATGCACAATCTGGAGCGGGAAGCGGAGCTGAAGGAAACCACAGAGTCCATTGCAAAGGCTCTGCCCTCAGCATCCGAATATTATTCGTACAACGACTTCGCGGAATACATCCCGGAAACGTACGATAACGACACCGCAACGAATTCAACCACGGTAAGCGCTTCCGAAGTTCCGGGCGCCGAATCACCAGGGACCGTTCCTGAATCTCCTGAAATCGAAGCTGTACCGTCCGAACAGGAGACCGCGGCGGCGACGCCCGGCGTGGAAGGCACTGTTCCCCGCGTTTGAAATCGGCGAGTTTGAGGCGCATTTTGAAACATGGATGAACCCAAGGGCGGAGAGCTGTCTCCAAAACCGCCGGTAACCTCAGTGGTTCCGGCGGGCGGCGGGACACGTACGCCTCCGCCCCCGCCGCCTGCCGACGAAGAAGAAGACGCAGACGAACGCGGCATGCTGCGTATGTCCTTCCTGGAGCATCTGGAAGAGCTGCGCTCGCGTCTGATCAAGATGCTGGCCGGACTCGCCGTGGCGTTCGCGCTGTCGTTCGGATTTTCCAAGCCCTTGTGGACCGTCATCAGCACACCGGCGATCGACGCGCTAACCAAACTAGGCATCAAGAATCCGCACCTGGTGGCGATCGAGCCGTTGGAGCAAATGACCATCATCTGGTTCAAATTGCCCATCGTGGTCGCCCTGTTCGTCGGGTCGCCATGGATTCTGTACCAGATCTGGGCCTTCATCGCGCCGGGTTTGTACAAGCGCGAACGGCGATGGGCAATTCCATTCGTCCTGACCACGGCCGGTTTGTTCATCCTCGGCGGACTATTCGCCTACTTCGTTGCATTCCGGCTGGGACTGACCTTCCTGCTGGGCGTGGGGCTGGACGTCGGCGTGGAACCGATGGTCACCATCACCAGCTATTTCGACATTTTCGTCGACGTAATTCTGGGTGTCGCGCTGGTGTTCGAATTGCCCATCGTCATTTTCTTCCTGATCCTGCTGCGGATCGTCACGCCGAGCTGGCTGATGGCCAACTCGCGCTACGCCATTTTAGGGATCGTGATTCTGGCCGCGGCTGTGACGCCGACTACCGACGCGTTTACGATGATGCTGGTCGTCGTGCCGATGTGCGCGTTGTATTTCGTCGGCGTCTTCGCCGGGTACCTGTTAGTCCTGAGGCGCGAAGGCCAGCGATTCCCGTGGCTGAAGGTGCTGGGTGTCATCGGCGTATTGTTGCTGATCGGAGCTGGAATCGTGTGGCTGATGATCACGCGGTATCACTTCCATCTGATCCGGCATTGGCCGTTCCTGACGAAGTAACGTCCCGACGGGATCGATTCTCTCCGCGCCTTTCGGCTAATGTGAACACATGCGTTACCTATTGTGGGCGGCGATGGTTTTCAGCGCGCATCCGCTACTCGCGTGCAAATGCGTGGCTGGCCCCTCCGTCTGCGGAGCCTACGCCGCAGCCGACCACGTCTTCATCGGACGTGTCGAATCGATGGAGCCCGATATAGATGTGTACGACCCAACCTTTTATGAGCAACTTCAGGGGCGTTTTTCAAAGGAAGAACTCGATAATCTAGACGGCACCGATATCCCGCCGGAGACTCTACGAAAGTTCAAGGAATTTTGGGCGGAGGTGTGGCCGGAACCACACAGGGGTCTCATTATGGCGGCGTCGACCGAGGCGCAAATGTCCGCGGCTCTTGAATCCGCTATGGACAAAGGTAAAAAGGTGCGCATCCGCGTCAGCGATGTTTTTCGAGGAGCACAGCAGGACACCATCGAAGTCTGGACAGACTTCAGCGATTGTGGCATACGGTTTCAGAAAGGTGAGACGTACCTGGTTTATGCCAACCTCGTCGGGGACCGGCTTACGACCGGCGCCTGCTCGCGAACCAGTCGGTTGTCGGAAGCCGGCTCCGACCTGGCGTATTTTTATTTGCTAGAGCACGGCGGAACGGCCTCGGCTCGGCTGTACGGCTTCGTGAGCGGTAACGAGCGCGACATGAAAACGCCGCGCTACTGGGACAGGGTATCGGAGCCTCTCGCGAACCTGACTGTCGAGCTGCGCTCGATCGATCGAGCGCGCCGTTCCTCCACCGATGCCGAGGGCCGATTTGTGTTTGACGGCGTGGAGGCCGGGATATATGATCTGTCGGTTTTCGACGTCGATCGTCCTGAGGACAGAGAACGGCTGGCTGGGACGCGCCGTGTAAGTGTCCGAACCGGGGCGTGTTCGACCGAGGTGTTTTTTGTGCCGAAGAAATAGCAGATCGGTTACTCTATGGTCGTGAACCTGAGAGAGTGGCAACTTGTTGAGATCGAAGAAGGACTTGCCGATGTAGAAGCCGAGAGGGTAGTACGTCACGAGGAAGTCGCCGCTTGGCTCGCGACGTGGGGCAGTGGACAAACTACTAACGAGCCGCCAACGCCTCGGTCTTCTTGAAGAACCACAGAATAAAGTACTGCTCCCCCGCCCCATGCCGGTAGCGCGCCTCGAAGCCGCACCGATCGGCCATCGCTACGGCATCGGCATCCGAAAAAGCAACGCCGACCCAGGTCTCATCGGGACTCGATTTCGCGCGCGGGTCGCCCATCACCCAAAATTTGAACAAAGCTGCCGGCCGCAGCAGACGATTCACTTCACGAACGTAATTTTCGATGATCTCGCGGCTCGGAATGTGCTGGAACACGATGGCGGAGTACGCAAAGTCGAACTCTAAATTGGGGATCACCGAGAGATCGCAGCCGTTGTTCTGATAAACGTGGGCGTTTGGAAAAGCCGCCAGCGCTTTCTGAGCCGACGCCACCATTTCACCGCTGATATCGACCGCGTGAACTTCTCCGAACAGCTTGGCGAACGCGCGCGTGAGGCGTCCGGCGCCGCAGCCGATTTCGAGAATCCGCATCTGCTTCGGGTCCTTACCCTGGCAAATGTTGACCGTGTCCGTCAGGATGTCCTCGGCGATCTGCTGTTCGCCCGAAGCGAAAAAGGTTTCGTCGGTCCAGTCGGTCCGGCTGGTATCGACGTAGTGGCGCGCGTTTTCGCGAGCCCGCGCGTCCCAGTCTTTGCGCATGTTTTCGAGTTGCTGGCCTATCGTCACTTCCGAGCTTAACTTCTTGGACATTGAAGGGTTGGTGGACGGCGGGGGGATCGAACCCCCGACCTCTGCATTGCGAACGCAGCGCTCTCCCAGCTGAGCTAGCCGCCCATTTTCGAGGCTACAAATGCCAATATAACACGCGCTTTCTGGGTAGTGGTCCGACTTTACATGCAAATGGGCATGAGCAACTGAATTTCGGTGATCACGTCCCTTCCAACCCGCCTCGGCTCAGCCCATCTGACGCTTACAAGGCGGCGAGACATTGAGCGGCTCATGAATGAAAAGCGCGCATCTCGGAAACTGACCCACTACCGTTTTCTGCTCCCAGAAAACCTAAACTATCTAGACGGGTTCATGTTCGAGCCGCTGGCACAGATCGGTCCTTATAAAATCCTCGCGAAGCTGGGCGAAGGAGGCATGGGCGTCGTGTATAAAGCCGACGACCAGCGTCTGCATCGCACGGTTGCGCTCAAAGTGATCCGGGAATCCGGGGATCACGAAAGTCTCAAGAAGCGATTCCTGCGGGAAGCGCGCGCCGCGGCCAGCATCGATCATCCCAATATCTGCCGCGTCTACGACATCGGCGAAGCGGATGGGTTTCCGTTCCTGGTGATGGAGCTGCTCGAAGGCGAGTCGCTGGCGGCCCGGTTATCGCGAGGCCCCGTGCCGCTGGTGGAAGCCGTCGACGTGACGCTAAGCGTCCTGTCCGCATTGGCTGCGCTGCATCGCTGCTCGACTCTGCATCGCGATCTCAAGCCCTCCAATGTTTTTCTTTCCACTCATGGCGTCAAGCTGCTGGATTTCGGACTCGCCAAACCTGTCGCGGAAGTCCACAACGAAACCCCGACGGAGACCGAGCTTACGAATCCGGGAATGATTGTGGGGACGCCGCGCTACGCGTCGCCCGAGCAGATCTCAGGCAAGGCGTTGGACGTACGCTCCGATCTCTTTTCCGCCGCGACCGTGCTGTTCGAGATGCTGGTGGGAAAGCCGGCCTTCTCCGGCAGTTCTCCGCTGGAAATTTTTCATTCGATCTTGTACGATTCGCCGCCGGCCTTGACCGGATCCGCGGCCGCTTCCGCCATCGACCGGGTCCTTCATCGTGCGCTGGCCAAGAAGCCCGAGGAACGCTATTCCGATGCGGATGGAATGGCGACGGAGCTGCGCGCAGCCCGTGGCCTGGAACACACCTCTAGCGTGGAGGCTCGGCCCGTGAAGCGGCTGATCATTCTCCCGTTCAAACCGCTCCGCCCCGATCCGGAGACGGATTTTCTGGCCTTCAGCCTTCCCGACGCCATCGCAGCTTCGCTGGCGGGCCTGAGTTCGCTGGTGGTGCGCTCCACGCTCCTGGCCGCCCGGTTCTCCGGCGCCGCGCCCGATCTGAAGGAGATCGCGAAAGAAGCCGATGTCGACGTCGTTCTAACCGGCACGCTTTTGCGCGCGGGCACGCAACTCCGCCTCGCGACGCAACTCGTCGCTGCTCCCGTTGGCACGTTGATCTGGTCCGGATCTCTACAAGTGGAACTTCGCGATATTTTCCAGTTACAGGACACGCTGGTCGGCTCCGTGGTCGAATCGCTGGCGTTGCCTCTGACCGCGGGTGAACGGCGTCTGCTAGCACACGATGCTCCGGCGGACGCGTCGGCCTACGATCTCTATCTCCAGGCGAACGAACTGGCCAGGCAGAGAAAGTATCTCGAAGCCATGGCGATGCTTCGAAAATGCGTGGAGGTCGATCCGGGGTATGCGCCCGCGTGGGCGCGTCTGGGACGCTCGATCTGGCTCGCCGACAAATACAGTGGCGGATCGACGGAAAGGCAGGCGGAGGCGGATCGGGCCATGCGCCGGGCTCTGGAATTGAATCCGGACCTGCCCCTGGCCCATAACCTGTACGCGATGGTTCAGGCGGAGCAGGGCCACGCCCATGACGCCATGGTCCGGTTGGTCAGACGAGCGCGCACCACCGGAAACGATCCAGAGCTGTTCGCCGCGCTCGCGCACGCCTGCCGCTACTGCGGGTTGTTCGACGCGTCCCTCGCCGCGCACCGGCGGGCCCGGCACTTCGATCCGCACGTCGCAACTACCGTAACCCAGACCTATTTCCTTTCGGGCGACTATCCGAACGCTCTCGCCACCAGTGACGATGTATTTGGATACGGCAAAGGCGTTTCCCTGGCCATGCTGGGCCGCGTCGATGAAGCGATCGATCTCTTGCGGAGTAAGGAGTCGAGCATCACATGGCGGCTCGGTCAGTTGCACCTGATCTCGCTGCGAGCCAGTCTGGAAAAAAATCGCGAAGAATGCGCCCGCGCGGCCGACGATCTTCTCGCGGCGGGATTCAGCGATCCCGAAGGCTGGTATTATCTGTGCCGTCAACTGGCATACGTCGGTGAAACTGGCCGCGCCCTCGAGTCGCTCGCGCGCTGCGTAGACGGGGGCTACTTCTGTTTCCCCGCTTTGGTGTCCGATCCATGGCTCGCCGGCTTGCGCGGAAATTCCGATTTCGAGCGCGTTTTCGCGACCGCGAAGCAGCGCTGCGAAGCGGCGCGATCTGCCTTCGAAGCCGAAAGCGGCCCCCAGCTTCTCGGCATGGTCCAGCGTTCCGTGCCGCCTGAAGCGTGATTTTCATGAACTTTCCTCTTTGCTGGCCCTTCGCAATATAAACTGAATACGAGATGGCTCTTCGCGCGATTACCATCGGCGGACGCATCGCCGCGGGATTGCTTCTGATCGCACTCGCCATCCAGCCGTGCAGTGTCTCTTACCCGCGAAAGCTCAGGTCAAAGCTGGCTCACTCAACGTCCAAGCTGTTTGCTTTCGAGCGGAATGGACGCGTCGGATTCATCGATCCCACCGGAAGAGTCGTGATACCTCCGGAGATTCAGGCGGCAATCGAAGACGTCGGAGATTTCTCAAATGGACTTGCCAGAGTTGGGACTCAGGGGTTTATCGATGAAACGGGAAAATGGGCCTTCAAGGGAAACTACCGGTGGCTCGAAGACTTCTCGGGTGGATTCGCGCGGGCGAGCATCGACGATCCGGACCGCGAGTATTGGCAGCTCGATTTGATCCTGGATCGTAACGGCTCGATCGTGGCCCGCGTCCCCAGGCTTCGCTTGCGTAGTTTCTCTGAAGGTCTCGTGGCCTTCGAATCGGAGGGTAAGCCGGCAATTCGGAATTGGCAGCCCGGCCACTTCGACTACCGCGATTTTCCAGGACTCCAAGGTTTCCTGGACTCAACGGGAAATGTTGCGATCCCAGCTACGTTCGCCGATGTCGGTCCCTTTGTTGACGGCCTCGCAAGAGCTGCCCTCGATGGCTATTGTCATCTCGTCACCTGGGACAACGGGAAAGAGGGGAGTCCTACGAGCGGTTATCCGACCTCCTGCGGTGGCGCGCCAGACGATGCGGTCACCATTTGCAAGGTAGGTTTCATCTACCGGAACGGCGCGTTCGCGATTCCGCCGGAGTTTGAGTCCGGTCAGGATTTTCAAGAAGGGCTCGCTGCGGTGAGGATTGGCGGCCGGTGGGGATTCATCGACCGTGATGGGAAGTTCGCTGTCGCTCCTCGCTTTCAACAGACTCAATCTTTCAGCGAAGGGCTGGCCGCGGTGAAGATTGGTCGCAAGTGGGGCTTCATCGATCGCTCCGGCGCGCTGGTAATCGAACCGGGGTTTGACTCGGTCGAGCCGTTTTCTGAGTCCTTTTCTCTCGTCAACTCGGATAAAAGACAGTTCTTCATCGACCGCTCAGGTCGGGTCGCGATCCAAGGACCGTTCCGCGAGGCGACTCCGTTCGTGCAAGGTTTGGCGTCGATTCTCCTGGATGAAAAGCACGTCGCCTACATCAACAAGAGCGGAAAAACGGTGTTCGAGTATTCTCGCCACTGAGTCCGCGTGCTTTCAAACCCGAAAATTCATGAACTTTTCTCTTGCCCTCTGCGTCAAATCGAAGGAAACTAAAGGTTCATGGCAACAGTACTCACCAATGGAGCTCCGGTGCGCGAACCGGCCGATCGCTGGACCACGGCCGAGGCCGGAGACCTCTACGACGTTGCCAGTTGGGGCAAAGGCTACTTCTCCGTCGGTGCGAACGGACACCTGTGGGTCCATCCCAACAAGGACGCCACCCGCTCGCTCGATCTGAAAGAGCTGGTCGACAACCTGCAACTTCGCGGAATTCTGCTGCCCATCCTGATCCGCTTCGGCGAGATTCTGCAACACCGGCTGGGTGAAATGCATCAAGCATTTCAAAACGCCATCGCCGAGCATAACTACAAAGGCAGCTATTGCTGCGTCTATCCGATCAAGGTCAACCAGCAGCGCCAGGTGGTCGAGGAAGTCTTCGAATATGGGCGGCCCTTCAAATTCGGCCTCGAAGCCGGATCGAAACCGGAGCTGCTCGCGGTCCTGGCGATCGCCGATAACGAGACGCCTATCATCTGTAACGGCTTTAAAGACGACGAATACATCGAAATGGTGATGCTGGCCGCCAAAATCGGCCGGCGGATCATTCCGGTGGTGGAAAAATACACTGAGCTGGACCTGATTCTGAAGCACGCCGCGCGAACCGGCGTGCGGCCCACCATCGGGTTGAGGATCAAGCTGGCCAGCCGCGGCTCGGGACGCTGGAAGTCCTCCGGCGGATACCGTTCGAAATTTGGGCTCACCATAACCGAAGCGTTGCGCGCGCTCGACCAGTTGAAAGCGGCCGGAATGGAAGACTGCCTGGAGCTTCTGCACTTCCACCTGGGCAGCCAGATCACGAATATCCGGCAGATCAAGGGCGCGGTGATGGAAGCCGTTCGCGTTTACGTCGAGCTGAAACGCGCCGGCGCGGGATTGCAGTACATGGACGTCGGCGGCGGGCTGGGGATCGACTACGACGGCTCGCAGACCGACTTCGAATCGAGCGTCAACTACACGCTGCAGGAATACGCTAACGACGTCGTGTATCACATTCAAAGCGTGTGCGACGAAGCCGAGGTTCCGCACCCGATCATTGTTTCTGAAAGCGGCCGCGCGGTTGCCGCCTACCACAGCGTGCTGGTGTTTAACGTACTGGGTGTTACAGGATTCGGCGACGCGGAAACGTTGCCCGAGATTCCGGACGACGTCGAGCAGCCGCTGATCGATTTGAAAGAAACGCTCCGGGGTCTTTCCAACAAGAATCTTCTGGAGAGCTTTCATGACGCGCAGCAGGCGCTCGATTCGGCGCTGAATCTGTTCAGCCTGGGCTACCTGCCGCTGCAACAGCGCAGCGTGGCGGAAAGCGTCTACTGGGTAGTGTGCCGGCGGATTCAAAAGCTAGCCAAGGAGCTGGACTACTATCCGGAAGAACTGGAAGGACTGGACAGCCTGCTTTCGGACACTTATTTCTGCAATTTTTCACTGTTCCAGAGCTTGCCGGATAGCTGGGCAGTGAAGCAGCTTTTTCCGATCATGCCGATCCACCGGCTGCAGGAGGAACCGTTCCGCCACGGCATCCTGGGCGATATTTCGTGCGATTCCGACGGTAAAGTCGATCAATTCATCGATCGCCGCGACGTGAAGAAAACGCTCCCGCTGCATACTTTCAATGGCGAGCCGTACGTCCTGGGGGCATTCCTGGTCGGCGCGTATCAGGAGATCCTGGGCGATCTGCACAACCTGTTCGGCGACACCAATGCGGTCCACGTCAGTCTGGACGACAAGGGCGCGGTGGTCATCGACGCTGTAATCAAGGGCGACACAGTGCGCGAAGTGCTCGATTACGTGCAGTTCAAATCCAACACACTGCTCGAACAGTTCCGCAAAGACGTTGAGTGCGCGGTTCGCGAAGGACGGATCGGTTACGAAGAATCAGGCTCGCTTCTGCGGTTTTATGAAGAGGGGCTAAACGGGTATACGTACCTGGAGCAGTAAGTGCCCGGTAGCAGCAGACTGAGGTGTTCCAGGTGCGACCGTCCGGGGAATGGCCGATGCGCGACGTGCCAGGGGACTGGTCAAAATCTCCATCTGAATGCGTTCGAGCCAAAGTGTGATCGCTGTGCAGGCACTGGCGCATGTAAGTTCTGCGATGGATCCGGCTACCCGCGCTCATCTGATTTGTTCGAGTCCGGCGTTCCCAGAACGACCGTTGTTTCCGCCAACGGTCGCGTGGAAGTCATCATCCGTGCTCCATGGATCGGAGTCGCAATTTTCTTCTTGCCAGTCTGGCTTGCAGGATGGGCCTTCGGTGAGTATCACGTTGGAATCGAGATCATACAGGGCAAGGCGACGCTTCTAGAATATATATGGTTCGTCGGCTGGAGCGCCGGAGGAATCGGCGCCCTCTACAGCCTCATGTGGATGCTTGTTGGCCGAGAACGAGTTGCGATTGATGGGTTGACTCTTTCCATCCGTGATGAATTGGGACCATTGGGACGTGCGAAGCGGTTTGATGCCAATAAAGTGCATAACCTTCGTTGCTCGCCCGTTCTTGTGACGAGTCCAACCGCCACGCCCCCAGGTACCATCGCGTTCGAGTATGGTCCTAAAACGTATCGCTTCGGATCCGGAATCGGTGAAGCGGAGGCGAACGATTTGGTTCGCGTCCTGAAGGAACGCATTCCGAGTGGATAGACGGACGCAGTAGTGTGGCACAGCTGGCTGATTAAGGGGGGCGGGATTCATCCCGCGCGTGGCTTCAGCCACGCCTCCTCTTGCGGAGCTAAAGCTCCGCGCGGGATTAAAGCCCGCCCCCCATTCATTTCCCATAACTTCGCGATTTCGTCTCTGTCTACCCGCCCAGCCACAACTTCGCGACCATCTGAAATCCGTCAAGATCGAACGTCTCCAGCTCGCCCCGCACGAACGGGTAAAAATCGTTCTTCCCCCAATATGCTTCCGATAACTCCGCAAAATACTCCGCGGCATTGTTCAACGCATACGCTTTCAGCTTTTGGCCATTGACGTACCCAACGGATTCGTACTTGTGACTTGCAACCGCCAACTCGTACGCGCGGCGGATCGTAGGATTGTCATTCCCGAGGACACGGTCGTGATACGCGTGCGACAACTCGTGCAGAACGAAAAATGGCTGCTCTCTATGCCAGTCCAGAAAATTCTGCAGGTTCCCGATTTCGATGGACTTGGCTTTGTCGGTGTTATAGCCGTGCTCCTTCAGCCAGACCGGGTTCGGATGATAGGTCATGCCGGGGGTTTCAGGATTGTCATGCTCGATCCAGAAAGCGACATTGACCAGTTCGCCGACCGCCGCCTTGGGCAGCAGACCTTGGATCATCGCGAGATCCGAATCCAGCTTCGCGACCACTTGCTCCAGGAGCGCCCCGTCCGCCACCGCTTCAGGGCTTAAGTACACCGCATGCCCCTGGACTGGAATCAGCTTGTATTCGGCTGTCGCGTGGTGAACGAATCCAAAGACCGGCAGGCAGGTGAGGAACACAGCGATCGCGACCATCTTCATATTCCTGTCAGAGTATAACCAAGTGGGTTCGCCCCCAGTCCCCCGTCATCCTCCCGTCCTTCGATCCATGTTTGCAATCTCTTGCGATTTTCCCCGGCCCTGGCTAATCACCACCGTGGTACAACCAACATATGACAGGAGTTATTAACCCGTGGGTTCGTTTGGTCGTACAGAAAATCGTTTCTCCCGCCCGCCCGTCCTAAATACAATGCGCACTGTCTCTCTCACCCTCATCGCATCCCTCGCCCTCGCCGCCGATTGGCCCGGGTGGCGAGGACCCCAGCACGACGCCATCGTCACCGAAGAACCCAAGAATTTTCCGGAAAAGCTAAATCTCAAGTGGAAAATTGAAGTCGGCCTGGGCCACGCCTCCCCGATCTTCGCCGCCGGAAGCATTTACGACTTCGCGCGCCAGGGTGAGCAGGAGACGATCCTGTCGATCGATCCAGCCAACGGAAAAGTGCGCTGGCAGCAGCAGTATCCGGCACCCTACAAAATGAATGGCGCGGCCGTCTCGCATGGACCGGGGCCCAAATCGACTCCGCTGTATGCCGACGGGAAGCTGTACACGTTCGGGATCGGCGGGGTGCTTTCTTCGTTCGATGCAGAGACCGGAAAATTGCGCTGGCGCAAGGAGTTTTCGAAGGACCAGCCGGAACGCGCCCCGACCTTCGGCACCGCGACGTCTCCGATTCTCGATCGCGGCCTGCTGATCGTGCACGTCGGCGGCGAAAAAACCGGCGCGATCACCGCCTTCGATCCGGCCACAGGCAATGTGAAGTGGACCTGGGATGGCGATTCTCCCGGTTACGCAACGCCCATCGTAGTCGAGCTCGGCGGCGTGCGGCAGGTGATTACGCAGGCTCGCCAGAACATCGTCGGACTGGAGGAATCCACCGGCAAGCTGCTCTGGAAGATCCCGTTCACCACGGCATACGAGCAGAACATCGTGACACCCGTCGTCTTCAAAGACACGCTGATCTTTTCGGGCATCGACAAAGGAGTTTTCGCCGTGCGGCTCAACGGGACTGCCACCCCTCAGACGGTCTGGCAAACGAAAGATGCATCGATGTACATGAATTCGCCAGTGCTCATGGGGGATATGGTGATCGGATTCTCGCATCTCAAGAAAGGTCAGATTTTTTCCCTCGATGCCAAGACGGGCGCGACCCTGTGGACCGGATCGCCGCGCGGTGGCGACAACGCAGCCATGCTCGCCAGCGCATCGACCCTCTATTCGCTCACCTCGGAGGCGAAATTGCTGATCGCCAAGCCGACCGCCAAGGGACTCGGCGAGATCCGCCAATACGACGTCGCCGACAGCCCCACCTGGGCTCATCCGGTGATTCTCGCTGACGGGTTTCTAATCAAAGATCTGAAATCGCTCGCGCGCTGGAGCGTTCAGTAGAAATGCGATGTGCGCTCGCCTTTTTGTTCTGCATCGCGCTTGCAGGATGCCGGCGTTCTGACGACCTACCCACTCCGACGTACAGTCTCCGCGAATTTCAGTACGGCCGGGGCGATGCCGCTGAGACAATTCGCGCAGCCGAAATCTCTGAGAAGTTCCTCGCGGAGACCAAAGCCCGGCCGCTGATCGGACGCGTTTTTCTTCCCGAAGAGTTTCGGAAGCGGGAACCACGTGTCGTGGTGGTCGCGAACTCCTTCTGGCAGCGCAGGCTCGGTGGCGATCCGAGTGCAATCGGCCGCAAGATTCAGCTCACCGGCCTGGATTTCACGATCATCGGAATCATGCCCGCCGCGTTCCAGATTCCTGCGGGGGCTGAGCTTTTGATTCCGGGAGCGGCCGCGAATTAGACCGGCTCCCGATCCATGCAGGCTTCCATTGGTCCCAGCCTCAAGTACTGTAACCTAACAAGAGGATTACCCGCCTTACAACCTAAGTTGAGGTGTCGACCATGAAAACTGTCTCCCTTGTATTGACCCTGCTGTGTGTCGCCGCGTTCGGCCGCGAAGCCAAGCTGACGCGCTACCCCAGTTACTATCAGGGACGCGTTGCGTTCTCCTTCATGGGCGATATCTGGACCGCCGATGAAAATGGCGCGAACCTCCAGCGCCTCACGGTGCATTCGGCGCGGGATATTTATCCGCGCTTTTCGCCGGACGGAAAGTGGATCGCATTTTCGAGCGACCGCAACGGGAATCTGGACGTATTTATCATCCCCGCGCGCGGCGGCGAGGCGAAACAGCTCACCTGGCATTCGGCCGACGACAACGTGCTTGGCTGGACCCCGGATTCGCGGGGCGTGCTCTTTTCGAGCCAGCGCAACGAGGATTTTATGCCTCGGCTGTATACGGTTTCGATCGACGGCGGCATGGAGCATAACGCCGGACCAGACATGGGCATCGCGGGATCGTATTCGCCCGACGGAAAAAAGATCGCGATCAATCGCAAGGGGCAAGTGTACTGGCGCAAATATTATCGCGGCGCATACAACACTGATGTCACGGTGATGGATCTCGCGGCAAAGAAGTTTACGGATCTGACCACGTTCGAAGGTCTGGACTCCTGGCCGATGTGGGCCCACGACGGCTTCATCTATTTCGTCAGCGATCGCGAGGACGGAAAATCGAACACTGGTCTGACCAACATCTGGCGCGTGCCTGAAGGCGGTGGGAACGCCCAGCAGGTGACGACATTCAAGTCCGGCGACGTGCGCTTTCCCTCCATCAGCGGCGACGGAAAGACCATCGTATTCGAGCACGATTTCGGGATTACCAAGCTCGACGTGGCTACAAAAAAGGTGGCGCCCATCAAGATCGACATCTCCGCCGAAACCCAGGAGAACATGACCGAGATGCGGACGCTCAGCTCGCGCGCCGACGAATACGATCTTGCTCCCGACGGGCGCCACATCGCGTTTTCGACGCATGGTGAAATCTTCACCACCCCCGTGGCCGCCGGCGGCGACCTGGTCCAGATCACCGACAATCCCGCGCGCGACCAGGAGCCGACCTATTCACCGGACGGCAAGCAAATTGCCTTCATCAGCGATCGGAACGGACGCGAAGAGATTTACATCACGGCCTCGGACGGCTCAGGCGATGCACAGCGCATCACCGATCTCGACGTACTGAAGAACAACATCAACTGGTCGCCCGATTCCAAGTCTCTGTCTTTCCTGACCACCGACGACAAGTTGTACGTGTATGAAACCGGCTCCAAGCAGACACGTGTAGTGGCATCTTCGAAATACGGCGGGATCGGCGGCGGACTCTGGTCGCCCGACGGAAAATGGATCGCCTATGCCAAGGTGGATCAGACGCGCAACACGGACATCTTTTTGGTCTCACCAACCGGAGGCACCGAGCACAAAGTTACGTTCGATTCCTATAGCGAGCGCCAGCCGCGCTTCTCTGCCGATGGCAAGAAACTGTACTTCACTTTGTCTGAAGGCGGCGGATTCGGCGGAGGTCGCGGATCCCAGTTGTACGTCGTATCGCTCGAAAAGCAGGATAAAGATCCGGATGACACGGACAGCGCTGATTCCGAGGATCAACCCGCGCCAGGAGGCCGTGGCGGACGTGGCAATGCCGCGGCAGCGCAACCGGTCAAAGACGTCAACATCGATTGGGATGGCTTGAAGCGCCGGACTCGCCAGGTGACGCGCATGCCGTTCGGCGTGCAGAGCTACACGCCTTCCACCGATTCGAAGACCGTCATCTTCGTGACCAGCGAACCAGCCGGGCTGCGAAATACTCCGGTGCTGTACACCATCCAGGACGATGGCAAGCGGCTGAACCGGCTCGGCGGCGCGCCGGCCGCGGGCGGCGATGATGGAGGCCGTGGCGGTCGCGGAGGCGGTCGCGGCGGATTCGGGGGCATCAACACTCTGTATGTCTCGCGCGACGGACGCACGCTGTTCTACATGGAAGGCGGCTCCATTTACTCCATGGGTCTCCCCGCCGGCGGCGCGGGAGCAGCGGCCGCGGATCGAACCGCAGCGCGCCGTCAGATTACATTTACTGCGAAGGTTCGCATCAACAAGCCCGCCGAATGGGCCGAGATGTTCGACGACGCGTGGCGCACCATGAAATACCGCTTCTACGACGCCAACATGCACGGCTACAGTTGGGATGCAGCTCGCGCCAAATATCAGCCGCTGGTCGAGTACGTCGCCGATAAGTACGAGCTGCTGAACATCGTCAACGAAATGATCGGCGAGCTCAACGCGTCGCACACGGGCGCTGCTCCAGGACCGGGCGGACGCGGAGAAGGCGCCATCCAGACGCAACACCTTGGCATCGATCTGCAGCCTGACGAAAAGGCCGGGCGCTACAAGGTCGCCTACATCTACGAAAACGGCCCATCCGATAAGGACTGGGTCACGGTTCACGTCGGCGACTATCTGATCGCCATCGACGGCAAACCGGTGCTCGCCGAAACCAACTACTGGAAGCTGCTGAACAATGAGCGCCTGAATCCCCGGGTGACGGTGACATTCAACAGCAAACCCAGCGAAGACGGGGCATGGAAGACGCGCATTTCACCTATCACGACGATGGCTTACAGCCAGCTTCGCTACGAACGCTGGGTGAAGGACCGGCGCGTTGAAGTGGACAAGCTTTCAGGGGGCAAGATCGGATACCTGCATATCCAGGCGATGGATCAACCGTCGCTCACCAAATTCGAAAAAGAGATTCGCGAAAATCGCGAAAAGAAAGCGTTGATTATCGATCAGCGCTGGAACGGCGGCGGCAACATCGAACAGGAGTTGCTGGCGATCCTGGTCCAGAAGGAATACCAGATCTGGCAGCCTCGCGGCACCGAGCCGACCGGTCGCCCGTTCGCCGGATTCTTCGGACCCAAAGTGGTTCTGCAAAACTGGCGCTCGGCGTCGAATGCCGAAATGTTCCCCGCTGGATTTAAGGCCCTAGGGCTCGGCAAGACCATCGGCACTCCCACCATGGGCGCGGTGATCGGAACCGGTAGTTATTCCTTAATCGATGGCTCGACCGTGCGCACTCCTGGCGTCGGCGTGTTCCTGGCCGATTCGAAGCGCACCAACATGGAAAATTACGGGGTGCAGCCTGACATTCGCGTCGAAAATTCACCCGAAGACAATCTCAACGGGAAGGATCGCCAGCTCGAATCCGCGGTGGCGGAGCTGTTGAAGGAGCTCGGGCAGTAGAATCCCTTACCTGGTTCGGCAGAATTTGCACGAAGGATTTTCTCAGGTACCTGACGCTTTCCTTAAGTGTAAATACTTAGGCGGGGCAGGCGCGATGCGCCCGAAAATCTGCAGCAGATGTTTCGGCGTGAACCACATCGGCGACCAGCAGGAATCCGGATCGAGCACCACCTCGATCGAATAGCCCAGCCGCTGCAGAAACGTGCAGGATTTCACGCGTCCTTTTAACTGATGCATTTCACAGGCGATCCAGACTCTGACACCTGTCCTGATGGGCGCGTCGGCCAATACTTGTGCGCTCGACTGGCCGATCTCTTCAAGATTTGCGGTGACCATGACTCCAGGTTGATCGCCGGACGTACACACGATAGATACGAGTTCCGAGCAGAGATGACGTAGTTCATGAATGCGGTTCTTGCGATGAAGCATGCCCGGCAAATTGCAACCCGATCGCCAACCTCCGCCGATGTTAACGGTTACGCTGGAAAATCCTAGATGACTGCCTGCACAGCTTGCCAACTCCCCACATGGGGCTGAACCGGGTCGCAACCATCGTGTTCATGCTTGGGGCTTAAAGGATTCATGTTCATTCACGTTAATTAACGGCCAAGATCTTCGGCTCGTAAATCTTCCTTCAAATCCGGTCCCGCATTTTGTGGGTATCCGAAATCCCAGAACGGATCGCCCGCCCCACTTTCCCAGACGCGAACCGTCCGAACCGTCAGCATCTTTTCGAATCGTTCATCCAGTGCACGGATCTCATCATCTTCGACACCAGCAAGCGCGATGATGGCGCGGACGTCCAGGTCGTTGCGGTAATCCTCCAGCCCGAGCGAATAGCCGCGCTCTACTTGCTCGACGAACTTGCGCCAGCGGAGCAGCAGCCCGGCGCGACCGTCGCGAACGATGTGCTCGGGATAGCCGTTATCGCGTAAATAGGCTTGAATTTCCGCGTCTGTCATTCGGGTCTCTTGGCCTGTCTGCGGAAATAGCGTTCACCATCGTTGGGAATAAAAAAAGTCCGGATCGTGCGATCGGCGTTATAGGCGATAAAGGCTCCACTTCGCCGGTCGAACTTAGTGACGATGCCGCCGGGTTTATCGGCTTCGAGAATCGGACCTCCTGACGGTGTATCACGGAGGGTCTGTGCGCGGCGAAGATATTCGTCCTGCGAGATGTTGCCGAACTCGCGGCCGTGCTTGGCGTAATGCTCGTCGAAGGTGCGGCGATTGCGGAACCCCGGACCTTCCGCGAATAGGAGCAAAGTAGCCAACCACAGGCTCATCGCGATCCAAACCAAGCGCATAACGTCAGTGTACGGAACTTTCCGCGTACTCTGCGGCCCTCTGCGCTCTCTGCGTGAAGTCGCGAAAGACATCTCGCAGAGACGCAGAGGCCGCGGAGGGCCGCAGAAGATCTCCACGCCCGGCCACCGTCTGCCGTCTATCTCTTAGAATGGTGTCGAATGGCTGAATGGACGCTCAAATACGCGGACGCGCGCGGTGAAATTCATCAGCAAGTGGCCGAAGCCGGGTCCGAGCGCGAATTGCGCGACCGGTATACACAGCAAGGATTCCTGGTCTACTCGGTCAAACCGCGGTCCGAGCTGACAGGGATCGTCTCCCGGCCGCGCCGCAAGAAACTCAACGTCGAAAAATTCCTGATCTTCAATCAGCAGTTCGTCACGCTGATTCGCGCCGGGCTGCCGATTCTGAAAGCCCTCGATCTCTTGGCCGAACGCTTGACCGATCCGAAGCTTTCGCAGTACATCAAAGGCGTCCGGGAAGAGGTCAAGAACGGCTCGCTGCTTTCCGACGCGTTCGGACGGCAAGGAGTCTTTCCGGCCATCTACGTCACTACTGTCCTGGCCGGCGAGCGCAGCGGATCGCTGGCGGAAGTGATCGAGCGTTACATCACTTATCAAAAGCTGGCGCTTTCGGTTCGCAAGAAATTATTGGTTTCGCTGATGTATCCATCGGTTCTGATCACGTTGGTCATCTGCCTGGTGGTGTTTCTGGTGACCTACGTGGTCCCGAATTTCGCGCAGTTGTATTCGAGCATGAACGCCGTCCTGCCCATGCCCACCCAGATCCTGATCGCGATCGGAACCACGGCGCGAAATTATGTGCTGCTGGGGTTCGCGTTGCTGGTGGCGGGAATCGTCGGGTTCCGTTACTGGTCGCGCACGCCCAAGGGAAGCGAGATGGTCGACCGGTTCCTGTTGAAGCTCCCTTACGCGGGCGAAGTGTGGCTGAAATATCAAGTCGCCCAATTTTCGCGCGTGCTGGGAACGCTGCTGATCGGAGGCATCCCGCTGCTGCAGGCGCTCGACACGGCAGCGGATTCACTGGGCACGCAGGTGTTGAAAAAAGTTCTGCAGCAAGCGGTGAAGCTGGTCCGTGAAGGGCAATCGCTCTCGCAAGCGTTGCGGCAGACCAAGGTTTTCCCGGGCCTTTCGATCGACATGATTGAAGTCGGCGAATCGACCGGCGCCCTGCCTTCAATGCTCGGCAGCGTGGCCGAGTTTTACGAAGACGACGTGGCGAACCGCACCACCGCCGCACTCAGCCTGATCGAGCCGGCCATCATGATTTTCATGGGCATCTTTGTCGCTTTCGTTCTCATTTCACTGTACTTGCCCATCTTTTCTCTGGCCGATTCGATCCGGTCGTAAGCATCTGCACGGGACCGCGCTCAATTGCGTCTTAGACTTAGAGGCCAGTCTGTCGATCTTGGTCGATCGATGTAAGCGACTGATTCTAAATAGCTATGGCGGCAACTGATCGACATCTCCCGTTGGATCCCATCCAGGAAGCGGCGCGTTCCAAGGCGCTGGCGGAGCGCTATTATCACGAATTCGTCGATCTGCGCGAGGTCCGGATCGATCACGACCTGTTCCATTCCATCCCGGTCGACTTGATGTTCCGCTACAACTTTGTGCCGATCCAGGGGCACAACGGGTCGCTGGAGATCGCGGTGGCCGATCCCCGCAACCTCAACCTGATCGACGAGCTGTCGGTCCTGCTCAGCAAGAAACTGCGCGTCCGAGTCGCGACACTTTCGCAGATTTCGGATCTGCTGAAGAAAACCGAGCAGTCCCAGCGCGTGCTCGAAGAAGTCACCGAAGGCTTCACGCTGGACGTAGTCGGTGAAGAAGAGAACTCCGACGAAACCATCTCGCTCGATAAACTGGGCACGGATTCCGACATTGCGCCAGTAATCAAGCTGGTCGATACGACCATCTTCAACGCGCTGGAACGGCGCGCGAGCGATATTCATATCGAGACGCGCGATCAGGAAGTGGCTATCAAGTACCGCATTGATGGCGTGCTGCATTACGCCATGCCGCCGATTTCGAAAGACTGGCATTCGACCATCATTTCGCGCATCAAAGTCATGAGCGAACTGGATATCGCCGAGCGGCGCGTCCCTCAAGACGGGCGCTTCCGGGTTCGCTATAAGAACCGCCTCATCGATTTCCGCGTATCGATCATGCCGACGATCCATGGCGAAGACGCCGTGCTGCGCGTGCTCGACAAAGAGTCCATGAGCGAGAAGTTCGCGAAGCTTTCGCTCGACGTGGTGGGCTTTTCCGATCACGACCTGCTGAAGTTCCGGCGCTATATCAAAGAACCGTACGGCATGGTCCTGGTCACCGGTCCGACGGGTTCCGGCAAGACCACCACGCTCTACGCTGGACTCAGCGAAATCAAGAACGACGAAGACAAGATCATCACCATTGAGGACCCGGTCGAATATCAGATCAAGGGCATCACGCAGATTCCGGTGAACGAAAAAAAGGGGCTGACGTTCGCGCGCGGGCTGCGTTCGATTCTGCGGCACGATCCCGATAAAATCATGGTCGGCGAAATTCGCGACCAGGAGACCGCCCAGATCGCCATCAACGCGGCGCTCACCGGTCACCTGGTGTTCACCACGGTTCACGCCAATAACGTGCTGGATGTGCTGGGACGCTTCCTCAACATGGGCGTGGAGCCGTACAACTTCGTCTCCGCGCTGAACTGCATTCTGGCGCAGCGGCTGGTTCGCGTCATCTGCGCGCATTGCAAGAAAACCGTGGAATATCCGGACGAGTACCTGGTCGAAAGCGGACTCAATCCGGAGACCTGGCGCGGCGTTACCTTCTATGAAGGCGCCGGATGTTTTGAGTGCGGCGGCACGGGATTCCGTGGCCGTAGCGCGATTCATGAGCTGCTGGATCTTTCCGAGCAGATTCGCGAATTGATTCTGAACAAGCGGCCGAGCTCCGAAATCCGGCGGATGGCGCGCGAAGAGGGCATGACGTTCTTGCGCGAATCGGCGCTGGAGAAGGCGCGGGCTGGGATCACGACGCTGAAAGAGATCAACAAGGTGACGTTCATTGAAGGCTGAGAGTAAACAGACACCAACGCGCTCCATAACTGTCGCGCCTCAACTGACGGCCGCGCGGGTCGCAGGCGTTGGCGGTCCAAATTAAAACGAAATGTCGTTCCTGAGTCAAATTACGAGACTGGTTAAGGACCCTCCGCCGAGCCATTTGTTCGAGCTGTCGGAGGCGGGCATCGCGTTCTCGCAAGCCGGACAGGCCGGATTTCTGCCCTTCGAACCGGGAACGCTGGTGGCTTCGCCGGTGGAGGACAACGTGTTGCGGCCGGATGCGGTCGCGTCCATGATCGGAAAGTTCGCTCCGGCCGCTGGCGCGAAAAAGCGGAGGCCGGCGGCAGTGATCCTACCCGATTATGCTGCCCGCGTCACGGTGCTCGATTTCGATTCGTTCCCGTCGTCACCCGAAGAACAGCTTTCGCTGATCAGGTTTCGCGTCAAGAAGACCATTCCTTTCGACATCGAAGCGGCCGCGGTCAGCTATTTTGTCCAGCCGGCGTCCGCCAGTAAACGGATCGAAGTGCTGGCGGTGACGGTCGCCATGGAAGTGATGGCGCGATACGAAGCGCTGTTCCGCGGCGCGGGATTTCATCCCGGAGTGGTGACCACTTCGACCATCGCGGCGCTGAATCTCTATCGTGGTGACGGTGTTGCCATCGTCGCGAAACTTTCGGGTAACGTGGTGACGGTGGCGGTGATCGCTGGAAATACCGTCAAATTGTTCCGCTGCGTCACGCTGGACGAGCCCAGCGAAACCGAGATTCTCGCCGTGCTGCAACCCACGTTTGCGTATGTGGAAGATGAGCTGAGCACGCCCGTCAGCAAACTGATCCTGTGCGGCTTCCAGCACACGCCCTCGGGTCTCAGATGCGAAGTTGAAGCGCTGCGCAGCCGCTATGGAAATCCCGGCGCGTTCAATGCCGGACTGCTGGGATACATGGAACTGGTGCAGAACTGATGCGCGTCCCGATCAATCTTTCAAGCGAACCTTTCCGGCGCGACCGGCCGATCCTGGTGTTGTTCGGCGCGGCTGGCGTAGCACTGGCAGCGTCGCTGTGCGTACTGATTCTGCTGATTGTTTCCGAGCGAGCCCGCGCGAAAGAAAATCGCGTCGCAGTCGACCGCCTCAATTCGCAAATGCGTTCGATCGCAGCCGAGCAAGCCAAGTACGACGCACTGCTCCGTCAGCCCGCGAACGCCGAAGTGCTGGAGCGCAGCCTGCTGCTGAATACGCTGGTGGAACGGAAGTCGGTCAGTTGGATCAAGATTTTCTCCGATCTCGAAAGCGTGATGCCATACAACGTCAAGCTGATCCAGGTGCGTCTGCCGGCGATCAATTCGCATAACGAAGTGCTGCTGGATATGGTGGTGGGCGCGGCCTCGCCGGAACCCGTGATCGGGTTCCTGAGAAAGCTGGAGGAGTCGCCTCGGTTTGGACCGGTGGAAGGGCACAGCTCGCTGCCGCCTTCGAATAATGAGCCGCTGTATCGATACCGCGTGACGGTGAACTATGCGCAGAAACTTTAGTCCTCGCTTGAAGCTGGGCGATCCCAAGGTGATCGCGCGCACCGTGGTGATGGTGCTGGGCGTAGCCAACGTGATCGCGGCGGGGCTGGTGTTGTTTCCACCAGGCGGATCGGCGGAAGAACTCGAACGGCAGCGCGCGACTTTGATCGGGCAAGTGCGCACTCTGCGCGAAAGAGTCGAACTGATCAAGCAGCACGCCGACGCCGTCGAAAAAGGACGCGCCGAAGGCGATCAATTCCTGAGCCAGTATTTCCTGGCGAATCGCACGGCGTTTTCGACGCTGCTTTCGGAGCTGGAAAGCGCGGCCAAGCAGAGCCAGATCAAACCGCGCGACAACGCGTTTTCGATGGAGCCGGTGGAAGGCTCGGACACGCTCAGCATGATGAGCATCACGGCCGGATTCGAAGGCAAATACGCCGACTTGATGCGCTTCGTCCACGCGATCGACCAGTCGCAGCGGCTGCTGATCATTGAATCGCTGACCGCGGCTCCGCAGCAAAATTCGGACATTCTATCGGTCAGCATGAAGTTGAACACTTTCGTTCGGGAGGACCAGGCGCGTGAAGCTGGCTCCCAGTAAACTCGGCGGAAGTCCGAAGCAGATGGCGACCCTAGGAGGGTTGCTGGTTGTGGCGTTGATCGCCTATCTGGTGAACCGGAGTCCATCCACACCGTCTCCGGCCTCGCCGCAACGGTCCGCAACGGTGTCGGACCCGACGGTTCCGCGAATGCCGGCGGTCGCCAAGCGACCCCAGAGCCGTGCCGCGGCCAAGCGCGGTGAAAACTTTCAGCCCAGTTTGAAGCCGCCCGACGGAATGGACGTCGCCAAGATCGATCCAACCATCAAGTTGGATTTACTGGCTAAAGTTCGCAACGTTTCGATGGAGACGGGCTCGCGCGGAAGTGTGTTCGCGTTCGGGAAGGAACCGCCGCCACCGCCGCCTCCGCCGGGCCCGAAGACGACCATTACGCCAGGGTCCATGCCCGGCGCGAATCCTCCGGCGCCTCCGGATGCGAAGCCGGCGCCGCCGTCCACTCCGACGGCGCCGCCCATTCCGCTCAAGTTTTACGGCTATTCCAACACGCCGCGTGGCGGACCGAAGCGCGCGTTCTTTCTCGACGGTGAAGACATCAATGTTGTTACGGAGAATGACGTCATCAAGAATCGCTACAAGATCGTCAAGATCGGCGTAAACTCGGTAGTAGTGGAGGATATGAACTTCAAGAGCCAGCAGACGCTGCCGCTGGTCGAGGAACTGGCGGGATGAAGCGTGTTTCACAGCTGCGCGTTTTAACCGCTCCCTCTGGTCACGGCTCTGGGTCGGCGATATCTAATGCCTGTGAGTCAACCGAGCCGCGAGCAGGTGCAAGAAAAGGCGAGCGTGGATTCGCGCTGCTGCTGGTGTTTCTGATGGCGGCCGCCGTCGCGATCATGCTGTATTCGCAGATCCCGCGCGTGGCCTTCGAGAGTGAACGCGAAAAAGAGCAGTTGCTGATCAGCCGGGGCGAGCAGTATAAGCGCGCCATTCAAATCTACGTGGTCGCGTACAAAAAGTATCCCGCGAAAATCGAAGACCTGGAGAACACCAACAACAAGCGCTACCTGCGGAAGCGCTATATCGATCCAATGACCGGCAAGGACGAATGGCGTCTGGTCCACGCAAATGGCGCGGGCCAGTTGACCGATTCGCTGGTAACTAAACCACCGGCCCCCGGCACTGGCGGTGCCCTGAATGCATCAAATGCGTCGAACGCCAGCGGCGCGACGGGGGCCAGCGGTGCGTCGGGAGCGACTGGCGCCGACGGACCACCCGAGGTCAATTTAGCGGTCCTCCGGCAACAGCAGCGGGATCGCGCGTTGGTTGCGGCCAACGGCGGGCCGGGGTCCCAGCAGCAACAGAATATCGATCCCAACGATCCGCGCTACTGGCCTGCAATCACGCTCACGCCCTCGGGTGCAACGGGCGCAAACGGCCAGCCTCTGTTGCCTGGCCAGCAGTTTCCCGTCCAACAATTTCCCGGGCAGCAGTTGCCCGTTCAGCAGGGTCAGCTTCCGTATCCCGGACAGCAGCTTCCTGGACAGCAGGGCCAGCCTCCTCCGTTTCCCGGACAGCAGCTTCCTGGGCAGGGTCAGCTTTCTTCGTTTCCCGGACAACAGCTTCCTGGGCAACCAGGATTTCAACCGGGCCTTCCCGGCCAGCAGGTTTTGAATCAGCTGACGCCCGGACTCCAGAGCGGACAGCCAGGTGGGTTCCCGAACATCCCCGGTCAGGGGATGAATCCGACCGGCTTGCCTGGGGCACTGACGCCTGGGGCTACGTCGAATGCCGCGACGACGGCGATCAACACTCTGCTGACCACTCCACGTACCGATCCTGGCGCGTCGACCAACAACAGCGGGGCGGCAGGAGGCTTGGTGGGCGTCGCGAGCAATTACAAGGGCGCGAGCATCAAGGTTTATAAGGACCGCCAGAAATATCAGGAGTGGGAATTCATCTTCGACATGAAGACGGGCCTGCCGGGCCAACAAGGCCAGCAGAACCGCCAGCAGCAACCTGGGGGTCCACTGCAACCGGGGACGGGGGCTACTCCACAAACCCCGCAGAATCCGACTGGCGGGCCCACACCGCCGCAGCCGTAGCGGCGTTCTCTTTTCGCGCTCGTATTATCGCCAATCTCACACGACGCGCTATCAGGAAATTCAAGGCGTCGCGATGCCGCGGCGGTGGCCGGAGTCGACTCGAAGTTGGGTTGGTAAGATCCAGGCTGGTAGAATTCCTTTGATCATGCAACAGGGAATTCTTTCCGGTCTTCGTGTCATCGATTGTTCCACGTACATCGCCGGCCCAGCCGCCGCGGTGATTCTTTCGGATTTCGGCGCGGACGTGATCAAGATCGAGCGGCCTCCGTATGGCGATCCGTATCGCTACCTGGTGCAAGTTCCAGGCATGCCGGTCTCCGATCAGAACTATTGCTGGATTCTGGACGGCCGCAACAAGAAGAGCGTCGCCTTGAACCTGGGCGATCCCGAGGCGCGCGAAGCGCTGGTGAAACTGGTGGGTACCGCCGACATTTTCATCACCAACTATCAGCCGCAGCTCCAACGCAAGTTCTGCTTGGAATATGCCGGCCTTTCTGCCATAAATCCACGCCTGATCTATGCTTCGGTCACCGGTTACGGCGAAAACGGCGACGATGCCGAAAAGCCCGGTTACGATGCGACCGCGTACTGGGCGCGCAGCGGCTTGATGTACTCGATGCATAATGGCGATGCGGAGCCAGTGCAATCCCCCGCGGGGTTCGGCGACCATCCGACGTCGGTCTCGATCTTCGCGGGAATCATGCTGGCGTTGTATCGACGGCAACTCACTGGCGAGGGCAGCCGCGTCACCACGTCGCTGATGGCCAACGGCGCATGGTCCAATGCATGTTCGATTCAGGCGGCTCTTTGCGGCGCGGAGTTCATGCCCAAGTGGACCCGCAAGAACGCCATCAATCCCCTGGTGAATCACTACGTAACGCTCGACGGGCATCGCATTTTCTTTTGCCTGCTGGAGCCCACGCGCGATTGGCCGAACCTGTGCAATGCGCTCGGATTTCCAGAACTGATTAAAGACGAGCGTCTCAACACGCCGGCGGGCCGTCGTGCCAACAGCGCGGAGTTGATCGCGCGAATGGATCACGCCTTCGCGCAGCACGATCTGGCGCACTGGGCCAGAATCCTGAAGGAATACGACCTGATCTGGGGACCGGTGCCTCCGGCCTGGGATGTCGCACACGATCCGCAGTTTCACGCGAATCACGTTTTCGAAGAAATCCGGCCCGGCCTGAAGACGGTTCAAAATCCGATCCGTGTTGAAGGACTGGAGAAGCAGACGCCGCGCATGGCTCCGGAGATCGGCCAGCATACCCGCGAAGTGTTGCGCGATCTGGGCTATGCCGAATCCGAAATCGCAAAAATGATCGAGCGCGGGGCGGCACTGGGGTCATGAATCTCCGGCAGCTGTTCGACGTTTCCCTGGTGAACCGTCGCGATCAAGTCGGACTCGAGTGGGAAGGCCGCGAGTACACTTTCGGCGAGATCGACGCGCGCAGCAATCGGATGGCTCACGCTTTGGCGGCGCGGGGGCTGGGATGTGGAGACCGGCTGTGTGTGCAGCTTGCCAATCGGATCGAGATGATCGATCTGTTCCTGGCGTGTGTCAAGCTGGGCGTGATCTTCGTTCCGATCAACATCCTTTATCGCGAGCGCGAGATCTCGCATATCTTGACCGATGCCGAGCCGAAATTGACGATCACAGAGCGTGAGTTACCCGAACTAACGTCACAAACAGGTGAGGCGCATGATTTCCCCGCACTCGATGGCGACGCGCCTGCCGCGCTGGTGTACACCTCGGGAACCACCGGAACGTCGAAAGGCGCGATCCTTACACATAATAATTTCGCGTCCAACGCAGCCAACCTGATCGCGTGCTGGCAGATTGCCGATCGCGACCGTTTTCTTCTCGCTTTGCCGCTGTTTCACGTCCACGCCCTCGGAAATGGCCTGCATTGCTGGCTGGTTTCCGGTTGCCGCATGCGGCTGCTGGAAAGATTCGATCATCAGACCGCGGTCGATCAGTTCCTCGATTTCCGACCGACACTGTTTTTCGGAGTTCCCACGGTCTACGTTCGATTGCTCGAGACTCCGGCGGAAGCTGCGCATGAGATTGGCCGTCTCATGCGCTTGTTCGTTTCCGGATCCGCTCCGCTTCCAGCACAGGTGCTTGAGGATTTTCGCGAGCTCTTCGGCCACACCATTCTCGAACGCTATGGAATGAGCGAAACGCTCATGAATATTTCTAACCCGTATGCGGGCGAACGGCGACCAGGAACGGTGGGCCTGCCGCTACCGGGCGTCTCGGTGCGTCTGGACGAAACCGGAGAAGTGTGGGTGAAGGGCCCCAATGTATTCGCCGGATATTGGAAACGTGAAGACGCCACGCGCGCAGCGTTCGTCGATGGTTGGTTCAGGACCGGCGATATCGCCACACGATCCGACGACGGATACTACACGCTGTGCGGCCGACGCAGCGATCTGATTATCTCCGGCGGCTTCAATATTTATCCAAGAGAGATCGAAGAATTTCTCATGGAACAGCCAGAGGTGGCCGAAGCCGCCGTCGTAGGCGAAGCTCATGCCGTTCGCGGCGAGGTTCCGGTAGCGTATGTGGTGCTGCGCACTCCCCTCGATCTCGGCATCCTCGAAGCGCGATGCCGCGACAAGCTCGCGTCGTTCAAAATTCCGCGGCGGTTTGAGACGCTCGAAACTCTGCCGCGCAACGCGATGGGGAAAATCCAAAAACATCTTCTGGCACCGGCCAGAACGGAGTAGACTTAAGTAATGGCCCGGACTCTTCACGCCGTATTCGACGGACGTGCGCTTCAGCCGGAGGAATCCGCGGGTCTGGAGCCGAACAGACGGTATCTTCTGACGGTCGAGGATGCTGAGCAGGACGTGCATCCATTGGCCACGCTGGTCAACATCTCAGCGGACCTGGGTGTTCCCGATCTGGCTGAACGCCATGATGACTACGCGCGGCGCGACAGCAATCCGTCAACCCATTGAAGCCCTTGAGTCCACCAATTTTCCTGGATACCGCTTTCGTCTACGCGCTCATGAACACGCGCGACGAATGGCATGAGAAAGCCGTGATGTGGCAGGTGCGGGTTGTGTCCGAGATGCGGACGCTACTCACTTCGGAGTTCGTTCTGGTCGAGATCGCCAATGGACTGGCGGCTCTGCATCATCGAAACCGCGCGGTCCAAGCGATCGCAACGTTGCGCGCCAGCGACTATGTCGAAATCGTGCCGGCGTCCACACGTCTGTTCGACGATTCTTTTTCTCTCTATCGGGAGCGCGAAGACAAAAACTGGGGAATGACCGACTGTGCGTCGTTCGTCATCATGCGCGAGCGCGGATTGACCGACGCATTGACGATGGATCGCCATTTCCAGCAGGCAGGATTTCACGCGCTGCTTTTGGAATAGGTGGCGGCATGTCTCGAATCCTAATGGTCGGCTCCGAAGCGTCGCCGTTTGTTAAAACCGGCGGCCTGGGCGATGTTTTGGGAGCGCTTCCAGCCGCGCTGGTGCGGCGTGGCGACGAAGTTGCGGTGGTCCTGCCGCGCTACCGCAGCGCCCAGATTTCGCATTCCGATCGGATCTGGTACTCCACGCCGCTCAGTCTGGGCGCGCACCGGTTTACCATCGCCGTCGATCAGGTCATGTGGCATGGCGTCCGTTATTTATTCGTCGACTGTCCTCCGCTGTACGACCGCCCGGGGATTTATAACCAATCCGGTGTCGACTATACGGACAACCATATCCGTTTTGGGTTGCTGAATCAGGCCGCGCTCGGAATCGCGCGCAACATTTTCCGGCCCGACGTTTTTCATGCTCACGATTGGCAAGCCGGCCTGCTTCCGCTGTATTTGCGCGCGGAATTCTCCGGGGACCCTACGTTTTTCGGAATGAAGTGCATTCTGACCATTCACAACCTGGGCTATCAAGGAAACTTTCCTGCCTGGACGCTGGGCGATCTGGGGCTCGATCCATCGCTGTATCATCCAGAAGGCCTCGAATTTTACGGACGCCTCAGTTTTCTCAAAGCCGGCATCGTCTGGGCCGACGCGGTCACCACCGTCAGTCCGACCTATGCTCGTGAAATTCAGACGCCCGAGTTTGGGTTTGGATTCGACGGGTTGCTGCGGTCGCGCGCCTACAAGCTTTCAGGCATCCTGAACGGCGTCGACTACGGGGAATGGAACCCGGAAAACGATCCCTACATTCGCGCGCACTACTCTTCCGCCGACCTTTCCGGGAAGCGCGCCTGCAAGCTGGCGCTGCTGGAGACCCTGGGAATGCCGCCCAACCTCGATCGCCCTTTGATCGGTATCGTTTCCCGATTCGCGCATCAGAAAGGCTTCGACCTGTTCGGGGAAATCGCGGGGCAGTTCGCCGGCGAAGATGTCGCGCTGGCCGTGCTCGGTTCGGGCGATGCTTCCATGGAAGAGATGTTCCGCCACTTGGCCTACGTTCGTCCCGACAAATTTGGCGTCCACATCGGATATGACAACGCCATCGCGCATCTCATTGAAGCCGGCTCCGACATGTTCCTGATGCCCAGCCGCTATGAACCGAGCGGGTTGAGCCAGATGTACAGTCTCCGCTATGGGACGGTCCCGATTGTCCGTGCGACCGGCGGGCTGGAGGACTCGGTGGATGCCGAGACCGGTTTCAAATTCCACGGCTACTCGCCGCAGGCCCTGTTCGCGGCGATTCTGGATGCGCTGGCTGCCTTTCAGGATCGCGACGGCTGGATCGATCGGATGCGCCGCGGAATGGCTAAGGATTTTTCATGGGACGTTGCCGCGGCAAGGTATCAGGAACTGTATCGAAGTTAAGGGAACTGCGGATTGCTCCCCCGCGTAGGTTCCTTGCAGGTGGATCGGTTCAAACGATATCTAGTGCGCCGGTACTTCCTGCGTTTTCACATGGCGATCATGGTCGCCACGGCGACGGCGCTGGGTGTGATCGCCAGCAAGCTTCTCCTGATGGCCGGCCTGACGAACGTTCTGGCGCGGTATCCGGCGGCGGCTCTCGTCGCGGTGTTCGGATTCATCGCGCTCACGCGGCTTTGGATCAGCTATATCGCGTTGGGCGATCGCAGTCTTTGGGAGTCGTTGGATCTCCCCGATTGCGATCTTCCGGTTGATGATGCCTTCTCATTTGGCGGTGGCGACTCGGGCGGGGGCGGCGCATCTGATTCGTTCGCATCGTCAGACTCATCAGCGGCGGGCGCGGGAAGTCACGAAGTCGGTGTGGACTTCGACCCGGGCGAAGCCGTTTGGATCGTAATCCTTCTCGCGGCGCTCATTGCGGTCATTTGCGGGAGCGGAATCTATCTTATTTACACGGCGCCTGAAGTCCTCCCGGAAGCCGCGTTCGCGGCTCTGATGCCTGCAGTGCTTGCGAAAGCTTCAAAAGTAGGCTGGATTCGGCCGGTTCTGCGGGCCACCTGGATTCCGCTTGGCCTGGTCCTGGTTGTGACCATTGCGCTTGGGGCTGGAGTGCATCAGTACTGCCCGGGCGCGGCGAAACTCACGCAGGCCTGGGGATGCCGAGCAGACTTGCATCCAAACCACCCCATCGCGCATCATAAATAGCGGAGCTTAAACAAGAAACATATGGCCGGTGAAAACACCCTTCAATTTACAGACAGCGCTTTTGACCAGGAAGTCCTGAATTCGGACGTCCCCGTTCTGGTGGACTTCTGGGCGCCCTGGTGCGGTCCTTGCAAGGCGATGACGCCGACCGTGGATGCGCTCGCGACGGAGTTCGCCGGTAAGATCAAGATCGGAAAGATGAATACCGACGAGAATCCCGCGACGCCGATGCGTTACCAGGTTCGCGGCATCCCGACCCTGCTGCTGTTCAAAGGCGGCAAAGTGGTCGAGCAGCGCGTCGGCGCGATGCCGAAGGCGGAACTGCTGAAGATCCTCGAACCGCACGTCGCCAAGGTCGTCAGCTAATCTCCAAGATCTACCGTTGGACCGCTCCCTTTGGTCACGGCTCAGAATGCGGACCCGAGCCGTGACCACAGGGAGCGGTTCAACACCAGTCATCCCGTAACCGCGCCCCGAGCCGCCGACCCGACCAGCTTCACGTACTTCTGAAAAACACCCGACGTGTATTTTGGTTCAGGCGTTTTCCATGAGTACAACCTTGCCGTCAGTTCCTCCGCCGGAATCTCCAGCTCGATTGTACGTTTTTGAATATCAATCGATACCGAGTCTCCTTCACGAACTGCGGCGATGGGACCGCCGCTGGCAGCCTCCGGAGCCACGTGGCCGACCATGAATCCGCGGGTCGCTCCGCTGAAGCGGCCGTCTGTTATCAGCGCGACGCTTTCCGATAGGCCCGCACCGACGATTGCCCCGGTCACTCCCAGCATTTCGCGCATTCCTGGACCGCCGCGCGGGCCTTCATAACGGATCACGACCACGTCGCCTTCGCGAATGTTGCCGCTGGTGACCGCATGCATCGCGTCTTCTTCACAATTGAATACGCGAGCCGGACCGCGCTGGCTCTTCCGATCGAGCCCCGTCACTTTGATGACGCAACCCTCCGGCGCGAGGCTTCCTTTCAGGATGACCAGGCCGCCCGAGGTCTTCAGCGGATTCGACAGCGGACGAATCACTTCCTGCCCCGGCGTCTCCTGCGCATCGGCGGCTTCTTCGGCGAAGGTGCGTCCCGTGACGGTCATGGCAGATCCGTCGACGTATCCGCCATCCGCGAGCCGTTTTGCGATCACCGCCATCCCACCGGCGCGATCCACATCCACGGCGACAAAGCGGCCCGCGGGTTTCAGATCCACCAGCAGCGGCGTCCGCTCGCTGATCTTCTGGAAATCGTCGAGGGAAAGCTCGACTCCGGCCTCGCGAGCCATGGCGAGCAGATGAAGCACGGCGTTGGTCGATCCGCCGCTTGCCGCGACGGATGCAATGGCATTCTCGAAGGCCTTCCGCGTCGCGATGGATCGCGGACGACGGTCGGCGCGCACGGCATCGACGGCGACTTGGCCGCATCGAAACGCCACAAGCGCTTTTCGCGCATCGACTTGGGGAACCGCGGCCGTATTCATGGGAGCGAGACCGATCATCTCCATCACGGTCGCCATAGTATTCGCCGTGAACTGCCCGCCGCATGCGCCCGCGCCCGGACATGCGGCATTTTCGATCTCAAGAAGCTCCGCATCCGTGATTTTGCCTGCGGCGTTCGCGCCGACGGCTTCAAAAACATCCTGTACCGTCAGATCCCGACCATGGTAATGCCCCGGCATAATCGATCCGCCATACAGGACAAGTCCCGGAGTATTCAGCCGCAGTAGCGCCATCGCGCCGCCGGGAATAGTCTTGTCGCAGGCGACCAGCGCGACGATCCCGTCGAACATGTGGCCGCGCGCAACCAGCTCGATGGA